>NZ_FNYS01000054.1 GCF_900109075.1 Myroides marinus
TTACCTGGTTGTGACTCTGATTTAAATCCTGTATCTCCTTTATCTCCTTTGTCTCCTTTTAATGACGCAATAAACGCTTCTCCGTCTTTTCCATCATTTCCAGGAAGACCTTGCCAAATCTCTAAAGCAGATTTACCATCTTCTCCCTTATCTCCTTTTGGTCCTTTTGTTAAATCTATAGTAACAACTTCTCCCTTTTCATTTGTATAAGTAAAGGTTCCATTTTTATTATCAACTAAAGTCGTTACTGTCTCATTAGCTTTAACTATTTCATTAAAAGTGATATTCTTTACTTCTCCTTCTTTGGTTACATAAGTAAATGAATTACCATCATAATAAACATTTCCTCCTACATAAGTTTTACTTAAGTAATTTGTAATTAAATCTTGAACAGTTTTATTATTAATAATATCTCCAAACTTCTTAATTACAGTTTCTTTAATTTTAATACGTGTTCCCTCACCTATTATATTTCCTTTGCGATCAACATCTTTTTCACTATAATAGATATAGTCCCCTGTAGGTTCGTCAAAAGTAATTTTTGTTAATCGCTCTAGGATTTCTTCTCTTTGACCATTATCATTGATATAATAAAGTTTATCTCCTTCATAAACTACATTACCCTTTGTAGTGTTTACAATATTACTTATCTCATTTTTAATATTTTCATTCTTAAAAATCTGTTGATAGTTATTTATAACCGCCTCAGGAATATCATTAACAGTTGTTAATCGATTCCAGCTATCTATATACCAGTAATAAAAACCCGGTTTTAAATCCTTCTCAATAGTAGCTGTATTATATACAAGCATACTATTAATACCATTCTTAGGAAATTCTGTTATTGTTATAACATCCTTGCTACTTTTTAATGCAATTCTTGGAATCAACAATCCTCTATTAGATGATTCAATAGTCAACTCAGCAGATTTATTAGGATTTAAAGTTCCTACACCTACTTGTGCATTTACAGCAAAACTACCAACTAGTAAAGCCGCTACAGATAGTACTCTTTTTTTCATACTTCTTCTTCTACAATTTATTTAACCTATAATAATAAACATGATTGATTTTGGAAAAGCATCATCGATTAGCAAAATGAAATAACAAGAATTTCAGTTATTAATAATGTTGATACGTGAATTCAAGTTATAAATGCAACAGTTGCTATTTTGTCTAATTTATCTGCAAAAACTTCATTAGGCGATTTAAAACCAAATCTCTTTCTTGGT
>NZ_FNYS01000053.1 GCF_900109075.1 Myroides marinus
CATTAGTGTCCGATAAAACTTATTATCAATAGAATTTTCAATCATATTATATTGATAATCAGTTTTATATACTTTTAATTTCATACTAAACCTAGAAATAGGCTCTCAGAACAAAGAGAGTTGTTTTATCTTTTGAACCTCAATAATCCAATCTTGTTCAGGATTTTCTAAGAAATGTAATAGTTTAATATAGTTAAACAGATGGATCTTACAAAAACTTACCAAATTTGAGAAAGCCCAACTTCTTGTAAGCTTTTTCTTAATCACAGATATGAGTAAATTTACTATCAAAACACAGTATATCTGTATTTTAATAGCATTCTCATTATCTCCTAAAAAGTACTTTAAAGGAAAATTCTGCTTAAGCTGTTTAAAGACAAGTTCTATTTGCCATCTAAGTTTGTATAAGGCAGCTATCATATCTGCTCTTATTTCGAAAAGATTAGTTATAAACTCGAATTCCCTCTTGTTCTCTCTATCATAAAACTTCACTTTGCGTAATTTAAGTTTCGTTGTACTGTTGTTTTCTTTAACATCGACTTCAATAATTTCGTCTTGTAACACACCACTATGTAGATGTTCAGGAATTTGATTAACTTCTATTATATCATAACACGCATTGCCTTTTAACCTTGTCACGAAACCTGTTTGGTACTCTGAAAAATGCTTAAAAGCCTTGTAATCATTGTATCCTTTGTCAAAAACATAAATGGTATTATCATCACATTTAAGTTTCTTTAGAAAATTATGATCATGTGTTGCCGCAGAGCTAAACCACACCATATTGGGAACCTTTTCATCAGCATTAATTACTGAGTGAACTTTTATACCTCCTTTTGATTTTCCATCTTTTGATTTACGACCTACACAACTTAATATCTCTTTAAATAGGCTTATCGTACTACTATCGACAAGCTTTACTTGTTTTTTGATAATATCTTTAATTCGGCTGTCCGATATAGTGTTTGTGTATTTGTAAAGAAGTTGATTATAGACATCTTCAAAAAAACTCACTTCTCTATTTTTATTAGCATCTGATAAAGTGCTACGTTTGGGGATATGGTCTAATTGAAATCCTTTGGTTTTTCCTGATAATCCAAGCATTGCACCAGATACTTCACGAAGTGAATTGCATTTAGCAAAACAACAAAAAAGCATACTTATTAGATGGTCTTTGGATTTAAACTTCTTTACATAATAATCAGAGTTAGTTTTCACTACTGCAGATTTGATAATCTCTGTATCTATTAAAGAAATCAGCTGTCCGAATACGGATTTACTTGAAAAATATGTACTTTTACTCATCGTATGTTTATGGTTTGCAAGACTAAACTACGATAACTTTTTAGAAGCCAGCATGCTGGCTTCTTTTTTTATGCCATATTGACAAATCTCAGGTTACATATTTTTATCGGACAACAATG
>NZ_FNYS01000052.1 GCF_900109075.1 Myroides marinus
CTGAAGTTTCGCACCCAAAACTGGGGCTTATAGAAGTGAAAAAATAGCATGTAAACCAAGGTAATCCCTTGGTTTTATTGTATCTTTAAGTTACGACACACAAAGTACAAAACATGCTACAATACGAAGATATTACTAAAGTTCAAGAAATAAAAGGAAAGTTCAAAAAGGTTTGGTTGAGTTCTGAATATTTAAATTCACATTTAAACATATTAGGCTTTAATAAGATAACAAAACAGTTTGATTGGTGTAAAAAATCGGGTTATACATTTAAGGACTTAATTTCCATACTTTTAATACTTCCCATTATCGGTATTAGTTCTGTGTTTTCTTTATCTAAGAATAAAGACGCTGATATAAATAACTGTGGTAAAGATTCTTACTACCGTCTATTGTCGAATCAAAACATTGACTGGAGATCATTCTTATATCAGTTTGTCATGCAATATTTACTTAAAGAAGAACTTTTTACACCTGAAAAAGATGCTACAAAATGCTTGATTTTTGATGATTCTGACCTTGCTAAAACAGGTAAAACAATTGAAGGTGTTTCAAAAATATACAATCATGTATCAAAGAGTTTCTACTTGGGATACAAGATTTTAGTAGCAGGATATTGGAATGGTAGCGTATTTATTCCAGTAGATTTTAGTTTACACCGTGAAAGCAAAAAGTCAAAACTGAAATATGGTTTAACTGCAAAACAACGTCAAGCTCAAAAAAAGACTCCTCGATGCTCGAAAACCGTTGCTGCAAAAAGATATTTAGAACTCAACAAAAAGAAGACAGATGTATTAGTACAAATGTTTTCAAGAGTGATAAAGCGCAAAATAACAGTGGATTATATTTTGACAGACACTTGGTTTACAAGTATAAGTCTACTCAAAAAACTACGTAGTATCTGTGGGAAAACTCATATTATTGGTATGTATAAATACAATAGCAAGATTGAAGTTCAGTCGAGGATTAAAACGATTTCACAGCTTAAAAAACAAGACAAAAAACCAAAAAGATGCCGTAAATTCAACTATTATTATCACTCTTATGTAACTAATATTGAAGGACTTGATGTTGAAGTATTTATTTCAAGACGTGGCATTAATGGCAAATGGCATACATTAATAACTACAGATACATCATTAAAATTCGTCAAAGTAATAGAAATATATAGTATCCGATGGTCGATAGAAGTATTCTTCAAAGAAGCTAAACAGCTCTTAGGACTTGGTAAAGCTCAATCGACAAACTTTGATATTCAGATAGCGCAAACAACTATTGTGTTTATACAGTATTTACTCATAAGTATCCGTTATAGAATGGAAGCTTATGAAACTATTGGAGGTCTATTTAAAGACCTCAAGCAAGATTATATTGAAAACAAATTGAACGTTAGATTATTAGCTGTAGTAGCCTTAATACTTGATGTTTTGGAAAAACTAGTAGAGTCTATTGATATTCATGATATTACAACTAAAATAATTGATAATATTGAATCTTTTGGACTTTTATCCAATAATTATCACTTTAAATATCAGGCTACTACGTGAAAGTAAATTGGTGCGAAACTTGAGTTA
>NZ_FNYS01000049.1 GCF_900109075.1 Myroides marinus
CGTGTATGGATAAAAGAGGAAGTGATCTTAACAGAAGAAGAAATAAAACTACGAGAGGCCATCGATAAGGGTAATAACTATCTAAGAGGTATACTTGGCCAGAGATAGGTTAGTTAGCTGATAGCTTACAGAAGTTGCCTACGGCATTATAAATAAAAAACGGTTAATAACACAGAGGATGTTATTAACCGTTTTTTATTCTAATGTATTCTTTCTTTTAACTATAACAATACTATTTTAATACCTCTTCACAGCTATTGTAGAACACTTGTCTAGAGTAATACATTGCGTGTTGGCTCCATCTATAAACTGAAAAAGAAAACAAAAGAATCAATCCCACCAAACACATCCAATTTTCAATTAAAAACAGACATTTCCCAACTATAAAAGTATATAAAACAAAAATAACTATAGAAATCAAGAAACTCACAGATAAATTTCTACTCAGAACTTGTTGATAATAATGCTCCAACAACTTAGAATTGGAATTAATATTACTATTATAATCTTTTAATTGATTAGCTTTTCTAAAATACTCCTCTGCTATTGTTTTATCAAACTCTTTAGGTGAACATTTTTGCATTTTTGCAGATAAATATTCAATAATTTTATCAGCAGAACTAAGTTTTATTTCTTTATCCTTTTGCGATAATAACTTTTCAGATGGCTTCATAAAACAACGATAATATCTTTTTTCAAAATCACTTGATACTAGGTCTACTAAATATCCTAATAAGAAGATTAAAAAGGTACTTAACAAGAGTAATACTCCTTCATTTTTACCATTAAAATAATTTAACTGAATATCCTTAAAATCAATCAATGAACATATAAAAAGTATCATTATTATAACAAAACCAGGTAACAGATATTTAAAAACTTCTTGTATTCTTAAATTCATTTTTTAATTTATTTAAATTTAAACTCTATATTATTAATTCGAGCTTCTACATCTTTCCTATCAAAATCTGGTGGAGTTGGTTTCAATAATGTACTACATTCCTTTTGTAAATGGTATTCTTTAAACTGAAAACTTCTCAAATTTCTTATTTTTAAGGTACCTACAAGGGTTACTGAATTTTCACCTCCTTTTACATGTACTGTATTCATAAAATCACTTTTAGAAGGCTGACTAATACGTGAATCTCCAAAATCAGAAGAATTAACTTGGACGAAATACGTATGTATGTCTCTAACCCATGAACCTGCAACATCAGAAAAATACTTTGTATCTTTATTATACTCAGAAGCTACTATAAAGTCAACCTTTCCTTTAAACAAAGCACGATGATTAATGTCTGCTAATTCAAAACAATTATATACAGAAAAATACACATTCCTAAAATGAAATAAATCATATGAAGGTTTAACATTACTGATGTCATTAGGAATTAGCAACCTATATCCTGTTAACTGATGCCTTTCAAAATGAGAATAATGATTTTTAAGTCTAATACGAACAAATGAAGTTGTATAGTTTCCAAACTTAAAAGGCAAAATAGTAACTAAGAAATTAAACACAAGTCCTTTAGAATTTACCCAATGCTCAAGTCCTGCAACAATAGCCAAATAACGTTTATGACTTCTTTCACCTAATAATCTTATCCATGAATAAGGTATACTACACTCTGGAAACACAATTAAATCAGCTCTATTTTTATCTGCTTCATTAATTAGGTTGAACAATCTTTGTCTTCTTTCCTTTCTTACATTAGGTTTATTAAAAACACTATTCATCATATCTGAATCATGTACTTTTATATTTGCAATAGCAACTTTCTTATCAATTCTTTCATCAAAAAACTCATCAACATTATCTCCTCTTATAACAATGTTATTAATCCTTACACCATTTTTTTCATACTCATCAATAACAAAAAAAGCCGTTTCTAGTTCTTTGTACTTTTCTTCTCCAAAACTACTTTTCCAACAATAATTTATTATATAGTACCAAAGAAAACTATCTTTCGGTATTGAATTTACAACATCTTTTGAGTTCTCTCCTTTTGAGTTCTCTCCTTTTGGATTATCTTCAATAATTCTATTAACTAATTCACTAGTCTTAAAATCAAAAACATCATCATTCTCAACCTTTAATTTTAAACTAAGATTACTAACAACAAAAATAATTCTATATATATTAACTTCATGAAATTGAATATAATAAGGCAACAATATACATAATGTAGAATTAATTTTATTGAGTTATCTGTTTAGCTTCCGTTAATCATATTTAAAGAAGTTGGTTTTGCCTTAACCATCTTAACAATTGTGTTATGAAAAATTGTTTCCT
>NZ_FNYS01000048.1 GCF_900109075.1 Myroides marinus
GTATGCACCCGAGCAAGTGCATGTTTCATAATATAATGTAAGGAAGTAAGTTTGCTTTAAATAATAAAGAGATGAGCAAACAAGAAATTATGTACTCTCATGTAGAGGATTGGCAAGCAAGTGGATTGACACAATCAAAGTATTGTGAAAGTGTTGGAATTAAGCTAGCGACATTTAGTTATTGGGTAGTAAAGTTTAAGGGTGAAACAGAGCAAGAAGGCTCAAGTAACTTTATAGCAATAAGTAAAACATCAAAAACAGATGGTAAACAATACGAGATTGTCTATCCTAATGGAGTGAAGTTACGTTTAGAAACGAAAGACCTAAGTGAACTCTATTCATTAGTAAACCTTGTGTAATGTTTAGTCTGAGTAGTAGCCATCAATTCTACTTGTATAAATCAGCTTGTGATATGCGCAAGAGTTTCGATAGTCTATGTGGTCTTGTTCAAAACGAGCTTAATCAAGTCGCTCATAATGGAAGTGTCTACGTCTTTATCAATCGTCGATGTAATCAGATGAAACTCTTACACTGGGAAACAGGTGGTTTTGTGTTATATCACAAGCGATTAGAACAAGGTACTTTTGCTTTTCCTATTCATAATCGGACTCAAATCAGTTGGAGTGATTTGGTACTTATGATTGAAGGAATACAAGTGATAAAAAGTAGTCAAAAAAGGCGGTTTTCCATGAGATAAAACAGCCTTAATCCTTGTATAAATAAGGTTTTTGATGTATATTTACTTCATGGAAATAGACTTAGAAAACTTATCGAAACAAGAACTTTTGGCACTTTTAACCAAAGCCCAAAAGACTATTTCCAAACAAGAAAAAGTAAATACTAAGTTAGAGAAGAAAGCTACTAGCTTAGAAGAAAAGACCTCTAAACTAGAAGAAAAAAATACAGAACTGGAATATCGTGTAAAGCTACTTGAGCGCATGAAGTTCGGTCAAAGCCGAGAACGTTTTGAGGATCCCAATCAAACTCAATTACCTTTAGATGTTGAACAAGCAGTCTTAGAGGAACAAGAAGAAGTAATCAAACAAGAGATTACCTACTCTCGTGAGAAAAAGAAACATCCAGGACGAGCTAAACTACCAGATCATTTACCCGTAGAAGAAATAGAAATACATCCTGAGGGAGATTTATCTGATATGATTTGCATTGGTAAAGAAACTACAGATGTGTTAGATTATGTTCCAGGTTACTTTAAAATCAAGCGTTACATCCGATATAAATACGCTACTAAAGGTAAAGACAACACTCAAATTAATATTGGTGAGCTTCCAGAGCGAATTATAGATAAAGGAATCCCTTCAGAGGGATTATTATCTACAATATTGGTCGATAAATATGTAGATCATCTTCCTCTTTATAGACAGAAGCAACGCTTTTCAAGAGAAAACATCGATATAGCTTCTTCTACAATAGATGGTTGGGTAGCTCAAAGTATGGATGCTTTAAAACCACTATACCAAAAGCTAGTGATGGACATCAAAAACGAAGGTTATCTCCAAGTTGATGAAACCACCATCAAAGTCTTAGATGAGAAAAAGAAAGACAAAACTCATCTTGGCTACTATTGGGTGTATCATGCACCTATATCCAAGCTTGTAATGTTTAATTACAGTCCTACTCGTGCCAGTAGCGCTGCACTACCTATATTAAAAAACTTCAAAGGATATCTGCAAACTGATGGGTTTAGTGGATACAAAGCCTATGGAAACAAGTCAGATGTTACACATCTGGGGTGTTGGGCACATGCTCGTCGTGAATTTGAAAGAGCTTTAGACAATGATAAAACAAGAGCTCAACATGTACTAGTAGAAATACAGAAGTTATATGCTATAGAGAGAAAAGCTAAAGAACAAAACTTAGCTCCTGACCAAATCAAAGAACTTCGTCTAGATGAAAGTTTACCAATCATCAACAAGCTTGGTAAATATATGATTGCTCAGATGAATCTTACCTTACCTCAAAGTAGAATAGGTAAAGCTTTTGCGTACTCTCAAAAAAGATGGAGTAATCTAAGTGATTACTTACACAATGGAAACTTGCAGATAGACAATAATCTTGTTGAAAATGTAATCAGACCTGTAGCAATTGGTCGTAAAAACTATCTCTTTGCCGGTTCTCATGATGCAGCACAAAGAGCAGCTATGGCCTATACGTTTTTTGCTAACTGCAAAAAGCATGACATTAATCCATATAAATGGCTAAAGTATGTTCTTGAAAATATTCAATCCATCAACCACAAGAATATCGCTGACTTATATCCTCATAATTACAAGAAACTTATCCTGGATAATGTAGAAGAATAATTAGATATCACAAGATGTACTTGCTCAGGTGCATAC
>NZ_FNYS01000020.1:0-54122 GCF_900109075.1 Myroides marinus
GCGGAGAAAGAGGGATTCGAACCCCCGGACCTGTTACAGTCAACAGTTTTCAAGACTGCCGCAATCGACCACTCTGCCATTTCTCCAGTGGTCTGCTTTACTTCCGTATTGCGAGTGCAAATATAGTCACTTCATTTAATTCTGCAAACAATTAGAACTAAAAAAACACACTTTTTTTTACATCAATATGTAATCAATTAATAACTATAGATTTAGTAATAAATAAAAAACCTTGATAATACACAGTGTACTATCAAGGTTAACTTATTATACTATTTTAGAACTTTTAAAGCTCAATAAAGACTAGTAATTGATATATTCTGTAATCTCTAGACCATATCCTGTCATCCCTACTCTTTTACCTTGAGCAGAATTAGACATCAACTTAATCTTAGAGATATTTAAGTCATGTAAGATTTGAGCTCCAATACCGAAGTCCTTCTCATCACCTGATAACTTAGGAGTATCTAAATCTAACTTAGCTCCAGCATTCTTAAGTGCAGTTAATCTATTTAATAGACTTGCGTTGTGATCTTCTTGATTGATAAATAAGATAGCTCCTTTATCACCTTTGTTAATCTTAGCAAAAGTATTCTCCATACGAATACTTAATTTACCACTAAGTGCATCAAGGATATCATTGTTACCAATAGTAGAATTAATACGTGTTAAAACAGCCTCATCAGCATTCCAATCTCCTTTAGTCAAAGCGATGTGTACTTGACCATTTGTATTTTGTTGATATGCTCTAAGTCTAAACTGTCCGTACTTAGTATCTATTTCGAAGTCTTCTTTCTTTTCTATTAAGCTATCGTGTTTCATACGATATGCTACAAGAGCTTCAATAGAGATAATCTTCAAATCCCATTTCTTTGCTACGTCCATTAACTGAGGTAAACGAGCCATAGAGCCATCTTCATTTAAAATCTCTACTAGGATACCAGCTGGTTTAAAACCTGCTAATCTAGCTAAGTCAACAGCAGCTTCTGTATGACCAGTTCTTCTTAGTACACCACCTTCTTTAGCTATAAGCGGGAAAATATGTCCTGGACGTCCTAAATCATCTCCTGTAGTTTCTTCTTTTACAAGAGATTCTATTGTCTTAGCACGGTCATATACAGAAATACCAGTAGTACATCCATGACCTTTTAAGTCGATAGATACTGTAAAAGCAGTCTGGTGTAATACAGTATTATTCGTTACCATCGGTTGTAAATCTAACTCTTGGCATCTTTCTTTTGTAAGGGGAGCACAGATAAGTCCACGTCCATGAGTAGCCATAAAGTTAATCATCTCTGGAGTTACCATCTCTGCAGCGGCGATAAAATCACCTTCGTTTTCACGATCCTCATCATCTACCACTATGATTACTTTTCCAGCTTTAATATCTTGGATTGCTTCTTCGATAGTGTTTAATTGAATGTGATTATGTGACATTATAGTTGTTTTTTGTTGTATTTTTCTTTTTTACGATTAAAACGTCCCTTTACAGAAGCGAATAAATCTTTAAACGTGTCTAATGATATACTGAAGTTTACATCTCCATTATCCTTAGTTGCTTTGTATGTAAGATAGATTGCCAGTGGAGTTAATACCAACGAACCAATCCACCCTCCTAAAAATGGTGTAATACCATCTTCCTGTGCCATCTTTTTACCAAAGGTATTAATAAAGTGATAAGTAATGAAAATACCAACTGCAAATACAATTGGAAGTCCAATACCTCCCTTTCTAATAATAGCTCCTAATGGTGCACCAATATAGAACATCAAGAAACAAGAGAAAGCAATAACGAATTTCTCGTATAATGCTAACCAGTGATCATTAATTCTCTTTACTTGATTTAATATAGATAAATCATTACTCTCTGCATTAAAACTAATATTATTAGTATAATCAACAGCTGACTGTAATATTCTGCTTTGATTATCATAACTAAAGCCTTTAAGGATATCCTTACCAGCCTTATCAACATACTTTGCAGCTTCAACTTTTTGTAAAGAATCTCTTACTATACTACTAATAGAGTCTGTATCAGCAGGGCTAGTCTTTAATGCATTATTTTTATCTACGGATAACAAATTACCCAATCTTAAGGTCAAGTTATCTGCATTAGAGGTCATTTCAGTATTTAATGCTTTTTGAAGAGAATCAATAGTATAGTTTAGTTCTTTTATATTAAGCATTCCATAAGTATTAGTAATTTTCTCCTCATCTTTCCCTTCATTTTGAAAACTACTTAAGTCAATATTCATTGTATACTTAGTAAAATATGTTTTAATAAAAGGATGCTTCTTCTGTTCTTCGTAATTCTTAGCAGCAACATCATCATAATAATTTCCATCAAAAAGATGAAGCTTTAATATACTAGAAGATTCTTCTGTTTCTAACTCTCCATTTACAGAACGTATCACCGTCTTATTCTCATAGCCTGAATTAGACTTAACGTGCATCGTTACATTATCTAGATACTCACCTTTATCACCAGTCTTACTATCTACTTTGATATTAACTTGCCCTAAATCATTAAACTGACCAGCAGCAATAGCCATTGCAGGTTTGGTCTGGATAATTTCTTTTCTTAAGTTTAAAAACTTGTACTCTGCCTTAGGAATAACATCATTAGCAAACCAAAATGATACACCAGCAAGTACAAAAATAAAAATAGACAATGGACGCATGGCTCTCTTTAAAGATATACCTGATGCTTTCATAGCTGCGAATTCATAGTTCTCAGCAAAACTACCAAATGTCATAATAGATGCCAATAAAACCGATAAAGGCAATACTAAAGGCACCATCTTAGGTGAATAAAATAAAAGGAATTTAACAACTACTAATAAGTCTAGGTCTTTACCTGCTAACTCAGAAATAAATAGCCAAACACCTTGTAGAATAAATATGAAGTATAAAATAGCAAACACTGTAAGTAGTGTTGATATAAAACTTTTTAAAATGTAACGGTCAAGTATTTTCACTAAAATCTACTAATCTATATTGTTGATGTAATAATTAGGGTACAACGATTGTGTAAAGGTAAAATGATTTTTCGACATTGACTGATTTGTTTTGAAAGAATTAACCGTCAATGTAGATTTAGAACCGTCTTTATTTACTTGAATCTTATTATAAATATTTTTAGTACTAGAGTCTACTCCTAAATACACCTCTTTAATTACAGACTTCTTATCAGTAGGAATCAGTTTAATATACTGTATTTTCTTCCCATTTACATTCTGCAAAATATCCCATTGGAATGTATATCCTTTATTAAAGAAAGTAAGCATCTGTGATGGCAATATACCATCAACACCTTTAGCGTCGTACTTAGATACAGTTACCTCTTCATCTTCTTCTGAGATAGTATAAATTTTCTTCCCATCATATATCTTTTGAACTCCCATAAACGTAAGGTTATATAGATCTTTCTTTAAATCTAACTTCCCTTTACCATCGAAGTTTTTACTATTATTCTTATCATCTTTCTGATTAAAAGAGAACTCAATAGACATGTTTTCATATCCATTAATCTTCTTAGTCACTTCTAATAAGTAATTTTTAGCTCTTTCACTACTTTGTGCATTCGCTGTAATAGCAAATAATGCAATTCCTATAAATGCAATAATCTTTTTCATTACTTCTAATTAATTGTTATTTTCCTCACTGTCAAAAAACTGATCTAAAGCTATCAAGTCAGGTACATTCACACTACGTGCTTTACTTCCTTCAAAAGGTCCTACTATACCAGCCGCTTCTAATTGATCTATTAATCTACCTGCTCGGTTATATCCTAGTTTTAATTTTCGTTGTAATAGTGATGCTGAACCTTGTTGAGCAGTAACTATAATTCCTGCAGCCTCTTTAAACAATGGATCTCTCTCACTAATATCTATATCCAGATTCGAGCTTCCTTCTTCTCCAACGTATTCTGGTAAGATATATGCTTCTGGATATGCTTTTTGTGAACCGATATACTCTGTTAATTTCTCTACTTCAGGAGTATCAACAAAAGCACATTGTACACGCACTAAATCATTTCCTTGTGTATATAGCATATCTCCTCTTCCTATCAACTGATCAGCTCCTTGTTGATCTAAGATAGTACGTGAGTCAATTTTAGATGTTACTCTAAATGCAACACGTGCAGGGAAGTTAGCTTTAATAATACCTGTAATAACGTTCACCGATGGTCTTTGAGTAGCAATAATTAAGTGAATACCAATAGCACGAGCAAGCTGAGCTAAACGTGCGATAGGTGTCTCTACCTCCTTACCTGCTGTCATAATCAAATCCGCAAACTCATCTACTACCAATACGATATAAGGTAAAAAATGATGTCCATTTTCAGGATTCAATTTACGTTGTCTAAACTTCTCATTGTACTCCTTGATATTTCTAACCATAGCATCTTTTAGTAAGCTATATCGATTATCCATTTCTATACACAAAGAGTTTAGTGTATTAATAACTTTTGTATTATCAGTTATAATTGCATCTTCTGAGTTTGGCAATTTAGCTAAATAATGTCTTTCTATTTTATTAAATAAAGTTAATTCTACTTTCTTAGGGTCGACTAATACAAATTTTACTTCTGCTGGGTGCTTTTTATATAACAATGAAGTCAATAATGCATTCAACCCTACTGATTTACCTTGTCCTGTAGCCCCTGCCATCAATAAGTGAGGCATCTTAGCTAAGTCTACTACAAAAGTCTCATTAGAAATTGTCTTACCAAGTGCTACTGGTAATTCCATCTCAGCACTCTGGAACTTAGGAGAGGCAATAACGCTTCTCATTGATACAATAGATGGGTTATTATTAGGTACTTCAATACCAATAGTACCTCTACCTGGTATAGGAGCGATAATACGTATTCCTAATGCAGAAAGAGATAAGGCAATATCATCCTCTAAATTTTTAATCTTCGAAATACGAATACCTGCTTCTGGTACAATCTCATACAAGGTAACCGTAGGTCCTACTGTTGCTTTAATCTGAGCAATTTCTATTTTATAGTTGCGCAGTGTATCTACAATTCTATTCTTATTCTCCTCTAATTCTTCTTGATTAATTGTAATTCCAGATCCACTATACTCTTTTAATAGTTCAATAGATGGGAACTGATAATTAGACAAGTCTAGTGTAGGGTCAAACTCTCCAAAGTCTTGTACTAATCTAGCAGCCAAGTTTTCTTCTAAGCTTCCTTCTTCTTTTACTTCCTCTATGACAAAGTCATTCTTAGGTGCATTATCTACCACAGGAGCTATATGATCCTTCTTAGGGCTAATACTTGGTTCAGAACTATGTAATATAGTCGGTTTTATATCCTTCTGTTCTACGATAGGAGATGTGCTTAATTCTACTACTGGAGCTTCAGGAGCTATATATACACTAAAGTCTTCTTCTTTTACAGGAGGATCTTGTCTTACTGGAACTACAGGATTTACGGGAGTCTCTACAGTTTCTGTCACATTAGTTTGTGTTTCTACTGTATCAACATTTCCTCCATTATCAAAGTCTACAGGAGTCTCTATATGTTTCTTTTTAAACTTACTAAATAAAGAAGGTATATTCTCTAACCCTTGTCGAATAGCCGCTGGTGATAGTTTAAATCTAAATAGTGCAAAAACTAAAGCAAAGAAAAACAATAGTAATACTATACCTGCTGTTCCTAAATAGTCAACAAAATATAAATTCAATTCATATCCTACAGTACCTCCTAGCAGAGGGTTACTACTCCAAAAGAATCCTAAGAATACAGATAATAATAACATTGAGAAAAGATCCCAAAAAATTACTTTCTTAATTCTTCTAGCGGGTATAGTAAAAAAAGCATAGATACCAGAATGAACTAACATCTTTGCAAAGAAAAAGGAAGCAACACCGAATCCTTGGTAAACAAATAAATGAGCCAAATAGGCCCCTACTTTACCTAACCAGTTAGAAACTTCTATCTGTCTATCTCCTATTAATTCTAAATTACTCTGGTCTTCAATACCTGTAATCATATAAGACAAAAAGCTCAACGTAAGTGCAATACCACTAATAATTAATAGTATAGTAATTAAGAATCGACTATTTACATGTATAGTTGTATCAAACTTCTTAGGTTCGCTTTTAGCTTTGGTAGTTTTCTTATTTGTAGTACTCTCTTTTTCCATTTCTATTTTTTATGACAATATGGCTATATTGTTTTAACCTAAAGTATTCAATAATATAGACTGCCTACACATAGCATATGCTGGCAGTCTACATCGTTAAATTATTATTTCAAAGCAGCAATTGCTTTTTCATAATTTGGTTCATCAGCTGTCTCAGCTACTTGTTCTGTATAGATAACTGTTCCCTCTTCGTCAATTATAACGATAGATCTAGATAACAATCCTTTTAATGGACCATCTGTGAATAGAACGCCATAATCTTTACCGAATTGTCCATCTCTAAAATCAGATAACATCTCTACATTAGCAATTCCCTCAGCACCACAAAAACGTCCTTGTGCAAAAGGTAAATCTCTAGAAATACATAATACTACTGTATTCTCTAATTTAGAAGCATCTTGATTAAAATGTCTTACTGAAGTAGCACAAGTAGGTGTATCTACACTAGGGAAGATATTTAAAATTACTCTTTTTCCTTTGTAGCTAGCTAAAGTGTTATCAGTTAAATTTCCTCCTACTAAGTTAAATTCAGGAGCTTTAGTATTTAAACTTGGTAAAGTTCCTATTGTTTGGAACGGATTACCTTTTAATGTTACAGTCGCCATATTGTTTTATTTTTTAGGTTACACAAAAATAGATAAAATTCGATAGAATATAATGCTAAATACTGATAGATATATTAGCAAATCGCAAATTGAGTAAATAGATTTTCAATTCTACTTGTAACTATTTATTCAATAATTTCAACTCATTAAAAATCAATATACAACTTTTATAGTTCTTAATCTAACTATCCTTTAAGTCTACAGTACTGTTGTACATCCATTAAAAAAACTCATTACTAATGATTAATAACAAAAAAAGACCACACTAAACGTGTGGTCTTTTATATAGCTAATTTGTTTTATTTATCTATTGATCCTAAAACTCTTTGCATGAAGTTATTCAATGCTTCTTTTTGGGTAGCTCCTTCTTTTACTAACTTTTGAACTTCTAGAGCCCCATACATATTTGAAATAAGCTCACCAATAACATCTAATTCCTCATCTTTAAGAGAAGGAACCTCTGTAAGGTTTTCTAATACTTCAATAGTTTCTATAATATAATCTTGGTCATTATCTGCAATAAATTGAGATAACTGTCTGATAACTGGTAATTTCATTATTTATGATTTATGAAATTATACAATTCCGTTTACTAATTCGTTTAAAACCTCAGCTTTATTAGTCTGAGTTTGGTCTACTAACTTACCATTTACGAATGTAGCGAATGTTGGTAAATTGCTTACGTCAGCCAATTTTCTTGACTCAGGGAAGTTCTCTGCATCTGCAATTACAAATGTCATATTCTCATTCTCTGTAGCCAATTTTTTGAATTTAGGCTTCATAATTCTACAATTACCACACCAAGATGCAGCATATTGAACAACCACTTTTTCATTTGAATTTACAATCTCTTGTAAATTATCTTTATCTAGTTCTAAAAGCATTTTTTTATTTTTTTGTGTTAGTAATCTATTCAGTTCTTAGTGTTTGCTTAAGTAATCAGCTACACCGTTTCTGTTTGCGTTCATTGCGTCTTTACCTTCTTCCCAGTTAGCTGGACATACTTCACCATGAGTTTGTACGTGAGTATATGCATCGATTAATCTTAAGTACTCGTTTACGTTTCTTCCTAATGGCATATCGTTAACTGATTCGTGGAAGATTTTTCCTGACTCGTCTACTAAGTAAGTAGCTCTATATGTTACGTTAGATCCTTCGATTTGAACTGAATCTAATTCTTCGTTGTAAACTTCGTTTTCTACATCTAAGATACCTAATACTGAAGATAAGTTTCTTTGAGTATCAGCGATGATTGGGTAAGTAACTCCTTCGATACCACCATTGTCTTTTGCTGTGTTTAACCAAGCGAAGTGTACTTCGTTAGTATCACATGAAGCTCCAACTACGATAGTATTTCTCTTTTCAAACTCTGGTAAAGCAGCTTGGAAAGCGTGTAATTCTGTAGGACATACGAATGTAAAGTCTTTTGGATACCAGAATAATAATACTTTTTTGTTGTTTTTTGTAGCTTCTTCGAAAATGTTGATTCTTAAATCATCTCCCATTTCTGACATTGCGTCAACTGTGATGTTTGGAAATTTTTTACCTACTAAAGACATAATAATTTATTTTAAAGTTAATAATCCTTCTTGATTTCTTTTACAAATGTAAGGCAGTAAACAGGGATAATCTATTAATGTTGATTATTGTTTTTTATTCTTACATAAGTAAAATCTATTGCTAGTCTAATTACCTCTTAATTAGTTTAGACATGTCTAAAGATAGTCATTTTAAATAGAAATAGAAAATTTCGCTTTGTTATAAAAATATTAATTAATTTCTCAAACACCCTTTTACTCCTATTCACAAGAGTCATTTACTGCTAAAACCTCTCATCATTTTCTTAATAACAGATACAACAATAAACCTATTACTAACTACTAATTTTACTTAATATCCCTCTTCCCCCATTTCTAAACAAAAAAAGCGATGAACTCATAATCGAGAGTCCATCGCCTTATATAGGGTAGAGAAGAAATATTAGTCCTTCTTCAATATCTTTCTAATCTTAATATCAAATGCTGCATATAACAAAGTCACAAATGGACTTAGATAGTTAAAGAATGCATATGGTAAATAAGTCATCGTAGGGATACCTAATACTCCTGAATGATATGCTCCACAAGTATTCCATGGAATTAGCACAGAAGTCACTGTTCCAGAGTCTTCTAGTGTACGGCTCAAGTTTTCAGGTGCTAGCCCTTTAGCTTTATATGCATCAGAGAACATCTTTCCAGGTACTACAATAGATAAGTATTGATCAGATGTCATAATATTAATCGCTAAACAACTCGCAACTGTACTAGCAAATAAACCAAATACATTACTAGCTATATTTAATAAGGCTTGTGATATTTTTTGTAAAGCTCCTATAGCTTCCATTGCTCCTCCGAAGAACATAGCACATAAGATCAACCACACAGTATTTAACATACTTGCCATTCCTCCTGCTTCAAATAACCCGTTCAAGCTCTCTAAAGGAGATAATATTCTAATATCCGTAGTCAATGCTAACATCACACCTTTATAAGCAGTATAAAAATCAAATGTATTTCCTCCTGCTACTTCTACTACGATATTTGGTTGGAATATTAAAGCAAAAAACCCTCCTAGTAAAGTTCCTATTAATAGTGCTGCGATTGGTTGAACCTTCTTAACAATTAAAAACACAACAAACACAGGTACTATAAATAATATAGGTGTAACATTAAAGGTATCTGATATAGCATTTAATGTAGCTGAAGTATCTACATCTCCATTCACACCGTACATCAATCCTAAAATCACAAAGATAATTAACGTAACCACATAAGTAGGTACTGTCGTAAACAACATATATCTAATATGAGTGAACAAATCTGTACCAGCCATCACTGGTGCTAGATTAGTAGTATCTGATAAGGGTGATAATTTATCTCCAAAGTAAGCTCCTGATATTACAGCCCCTCCTATCATACCTATTGGCATTCCTAATGCGTTACCAATACCTACTAATGCAATACCTACAGTAGCTGATGTAGTCCAAGAACTTCCTGTAGCAATAGAAATTATAGATGTAATAATCAAACAAGCAGGTAAATAAATAGCAGGATGAAGTATCTGTAAACCATAATAAATCATCGTTGGAATAATTCCACTTAATAGCCACGTCCCTGATAAAGCTCCCACTAATAGTAAAATAAATACTGCACTTGAAGTATCTCTCACATTGTTTATAATCTGAGTTAATACTTTGTCATAACTCACTCTGTTAAACAACCCTACTAATGTAGCAATAGATCCTCCAATAAGTAAAATGAATTGATTCGTCCCAGACAGAGCGTCATCCCGGAATACATACACATTCACAGCTAATAATGCTACTAAAATAATAACAGGTATTAGCGATTGAAACAATGTAATTGGTTTTTCCACTTTGTCTTGAATTTTACTCATTTGTTTTAAAACTTAAAATTTATTTGGTGCGAAAATAACTAATTTAGAGACATACCCCTTATAAAATACAAACTATTACAATTTCCTTACCAAAAAACTAAATTTTATTATATTGATTTTTAGTTTATTATAAACCATTAATAGAATTATAGGTTATAAGTATTAAAAAATATTGTTAAAAACAAAAGTAATTTATATATTTACTACATACTATAAAGTAATTTATATGTATTCTTTATGCTTAATCTCTAAAAGGAGAATAGTATTTAGATATAAAATATTGTTGTTTTGATGTTTTTAGAGGACATCATATTAAGCTACTTATCTATTAAATAAGTAGCTTTTTTTATGTTTTCACTTTACCTTTGTTTCTCTTCAATAAAAACAACAATTATGATCGTTAGAAACAAGAAACATATTCTTCAGATGCTGTTTATCTGGAAAGGTTCTGTTCTTAAAAAAATATTCCCTACACTAGTTGCTATATTTATTTTTTCATGGATAGTTTACTTTGCTCACTATCACTTTCCTGATGTTATTATTCCTCTTAATGTAGGAGCTTTTGCTTTAGTTGGTATCTCCTTAGCTATCTTCTTAGGGTTTTGTAATAGTGCTGCTTATGATCGATTTTGGGAAGGAAGAAAACAATGGGGTAGTTTAGTCATACACTCCCGTTCACTTGCTTTTCAAATCCAAAATTATATAGAAGAGAACCCACAATTCACAAAAAAAGAAAAACAAGAAGGTATCAAACTAATTATCGCCTTCTGTTATTTATTAAATAAGCAACTTAGAGAAAAGGTAGACTACGAATCAGTTCGTCAATATCTTAGCCCTGAAGTGTACGAAACTATGCTTACTAAAAAATTTAAGCCTGCTTATATACTTAATGAATTAACCAAGTGGATTGCTGATCAACAGAAAGCTGGTCGAATAGATACTATTATGCAGTCTAAGATAGATGATAATATAGGAGAACTATCTATTGTATTGGGAGCTTGTGAACGAATCGTACATACTAAGATTCCATTTGTTTACTTTGTCATCTTACACAGAACAGTGTATGTATATTGTTTTATTCTGCCTTTTGGTCTTATTGATTTGATTATTTGGACCATGCCGTTCTTTGTTACTTTTGTTGCTTACACCTTTATCGCTTTAGATGCAGTAGTTGCAGAGATTGCAGAACCGTTTGGTGAAGAGGAGAATGACCTAGCCTTAGATCAGATGTGTGCTAATATAGCTTACTCATTAAGCGAGATATCAGATATGCCTTTACCAGAACTAATTACTCCAGATAAAAACTATATTGTGAGATAACAATACACTATAAATAATAAAGCCCTTGTAACTATAGTTTTTACAAGGGCTTTATTATTATAAACAGAAACAGAAACAAATAAAAAAGCACCTCTCACGAAGTGCTTCTTATTGTATTTATGCGTTAATTAAATTTAATGATTCTTGTAATTCTGGTTTTCCTTTTACGAATCCGTTCACCCATTCCCCTAATTGTTCTACATCATAAGGTAATAATTGATTAATAGCCTTGTGAAGTTCTTTGTAAAACAGTTTAGGATCAAAGCTAACATTTTCTAATATTGTCTTAGCGAAATCAAACATTAAACGTGTTTTCATATCTGTAATTTTTTATCTTACTACATAGTAAACATACTCAATTAAAAAGTTATTACTCGTTTTTTCCTCAGACTTTAATACAATTTTAGCAATTAATATTGTATTCTCATTTTATACCAATAATCACTAAATAATATTTACTTACAATCTCTTTTACTAAATTTCTTCCATTAAATATTACACGCTATTTTCTTTGTCTTAAAAAATCCTTAGCAATTTTTGATCAATTCTCTCTAACTAATTCTAAGATGTTGTTTAAGCACAAAAAAAAGCACCTCATACTGAAGTGCTTCCTATAATTATACATTAACTAATTCTAATGATTTTTCAAGTTCTGGCTTCTCTTTCACATAACCTGTTACCCATTCAGTTAATTGCTCTAAATCATACGGTAATAGATTTTGGATAGCCTTTTGTAATTCTTTATAAAACAACTTTGGATCAAAACTAACATTCTCTAATATAGTTCTAGCAAAGTCGAACATTGTTTTTCTTTTCATATCTGTAGTACTATTGTATCACTTTATCAAACTTAACAAATACTCAACAATACAGCAAAAATAAAAACACTTTTATCAAAATTTTAATCATTTATATATATTATAAATTTTTAAAACTTAAATAACAAAACAATCTCATCAAACACACGTATATTATAACAGAATAACAATTACAGAAACATAACTTCGCAAAATATGCATTAAGCCTTTTTTATACTATGCCCAAATCTATATTTATCTCAAATATTAAAATATAAAAAAAGCTCTGATTATAAATACATCTAGTATCTATAATAGAGCTCATTTTATTCGCTTGGAAATCTTTTCGACCGATTAATCCTGCTTAATATACTTTAAAAGATGTATCTATAAAATTATACATACACACTTACTTATTTTTTATTGAGAATACTGCTTTAAGAAGTATTTTAATAAATCTGTTGTTGTTACTATTCCTCTAAGCATATTATCTTCATCAACAATTGGTATTGAGTGAAAACTCTGCTTAGATAATATCTCAGTAACTTCTTTTATAGTCGCTGTAGGAAGTGCACTAACCACAACTTTAGCCATTACTTGTCTAATAGAGTACATATCATATACTACTGAAGACACATCCATAAAATCATCTTCATCATCTAATACATCAGCATAACTAATTTTCAATAGATCCGAGTAACTCAATACACCTATTAGCTTATCCTCTTCAACTATTGGAATATGCCTAATTTTATGCTTCTTAAACAACTTTTCAGCGTCATATAGACTATTTGACAACGTTAGAGTGATTAACTCCTTAGTCATAATTTCTGCAACTGGAACATTTTGTTTCATAACAAACTGATTTTAGTTAGACAACAACTATGTGATAAAGTCACTTTTTGACATAAAAATATCATCGACCTTATCTTTCCTAAATTTAATAAAACACATCGACTTTAACAAATAAAACACCATATTTAAAACAAATCAACCATAACACAATCAACACATTAACAAAATACTACATGCCATATTATTTCATTATAGTAATACTTCTGAATTCGAACAACAATACAACCATCTAAAGCAAAAAAAAGCACTCTAAAAAGAGTGCTTTTTGTAAACCTAATTTGCTATATTTCTTTTCCTTCACTATTCAAAATAACGGTTACACCTGCTCTTGTGGCTTGAGCTCTACCGTCTTTAAATAGACCTATGTAGTCATATCTATTTGCCTCTACTATAATCACTCCTTTTGCATTCATCACTCCTTTATAAGACCCTAAAGTCATTCTCACAGTATTATCTTCTCTATTAAAGCGTTCCACTTTATCGTATTTTGCTTTAGCTATTTCAGTTCCAGACTTATTCACTATTCCCCATTTACCATTTACTAAATAAGAAGCATATCCATTGAATAAATTATCAGCATCTTCTATACTTCCAGGTTTAAATAACTCGGCACCAGTCGCATAATTCACTACTGTAATATGATCTTGATATCTAACCTTTGCTAAACCATCTACTACTTGATTATAATCAGGCATTTCATATCTAGCATCTACTTTGATCAGTCCTTGACTATTGGCAAATCCATATAGGCCTCCTTTTATTAATGTTGTATGATCATCATCTTTATGTCTAATAATACGGTCATAAGTAGCTCCAATTACTTTTACACCTTGTTTATTCATCAAACCAAATAAACCATCATAAGAAAAGACTGATACCTCTGTACCTGAGAAATTAAACATCTCTTTATACTTAGCATCTTCATAATAACTTAGATTATCTGTAGCAAATCCATGTAATGCGCCTTTCTCCTCTCCGTTTCTTAATAAGATTACTCCATTAGTGTAATCAGGTATAATATGATTATAATTAGACTCAAGCTTTTTACCATTCTGAGTATAGATATTAAACCAAGTAGTATCTACCTTTAAGATTCTATTCATCTTACTATCTGGGGCAGAAATATTCTTATAATCAGTAGCTAATACTTCTTTCCATTCCCTATTTATTAAACCATAAGATAAAGTAGGAGTCATCACAATAGCTTTATTATCTTTTTCAAATTGTGCTATATCTGAATATTTATCAGCTTCTATTAAAATACGAGCCGTCACATCCGCTAATCCAACATACATTCCTCTACCTAATTTGTAATGCCCTCCTTCTTCGATACTCAATAGCGTTATAGTCAAATACGGTTCTGCAAACTTCTCCTTAAACTTTTTGTCTAATAAATTATACATCCCACCTGGATGTTGTACAATTACAAGGTTATTTCTATCGTAGTTTTCTATTTTACGGTAGATAGGTTCTAACACCACATGACTAGTTAAATCAAATAACCCCTCTAACTTACCAAACCCTTCTATATTGTCATAGATACGAACAGTCCCTTGATCTTCTGTAATATTAATGTCTACATATTTTACAGGAAGTACTACTTTCCAACTTAAGTCAGCTAGACCTATTCTACCTTCTTTAAATAACTTAGTCATTTTATATGATAGTAACTCTCCTATATTATCATATTCAGTAGGTAGTACTACTTTCCATTCTTTATTGATTACTCCCCACTTCTTATCTTTTCGTACTCGAGCAAATCCTTCTTCATTAAATACAGTAATATCATCATATATAGGCTCTAACAAGACTTTGTAGTCTCTACCCAATATCCCCCATTTATCACCTACTTTAATACGTGCAAAATTTTGTTCATCGAAGTCTTTAATCTCATCATAGATTGGTTCTACTACCACTTTATAATTCTTATCTATGAATCCCCACTTCTCTCCGACTTTTAGTTTTGCAACTCCTGACTTATCAAACTCAAATATTTTAAAATCATAGTCAAAACGTGGAGATATAACTTCTTGCCAATTTTTATTTAACAATCCCCATTTACCATCTAACACTATTTTATAAGTTGCCTCCTTCTCATCCTTAGACTCTTCTATTAAATCGTATTTAGGTTTAATAACTAACTTCCAATCTTTATCTATAATTCCAAACTTATTTTCAGATTGTACCTTTACATATTGTTTGTCATAGTATCCAAATACCTTATCAAATATAGGCTCTACCTTCTCTTCTCCTTTAGTATTGATAATACCGCTCTTCTCTAACTTAATCACAGTAGCATATCCCTCGCCACTAAAGTCTTCTATATTATTATAGGTTGGGTCAATAACAGTCTTACCTAGCATATTGATTAATCCCCAAAGTTTGGTTTTCTTTACTCGTGCAATCTTATGACTATCGAAATCCTTTACTTCCTCATATTGAGGAACTACCACTACTACGTTAGCCTGAGGATCTCTAAATCCCCATAAGCCACGCTCTTGGAATGGTACTAAAATCTTAGGTTCATAATCAGGTTTAGGTGCTGGTTTATCTTTCTTACCACCATCGTCATTGCTACAAGAGAATGACAATGCTCCTAGAAACATTAGTAAGATAATTTTTTTCATATTATACTGAAAGGTTATTTGATTAGTTAACTAGTACAAACATATTATTTTCGTTAAACCAAATATAAAAAAATTAACAATTATTTACTAATAAATACAAAACTATCACAACATAAATAACAAATATTAGCATTTAAACCAATACATTAAATACAAAAAAGACACTATAATTAAATATTATAATACCTTTAATTATTTGATTATTATATTTTATTTAAGAAATACACACAACTACCCTACCTATTGTATTGCCACTTTCTAACTGTAAATGTGCTTTTTTCATATCTTCAAAAGCAAAAACCTGACTAATATGGGGTTTAACAATCCCCTTTTCTAAAAGATTAGCGATGATTTTCATATCCGAACCACTAGAATACACACTCATAAAGCAACTCCCATGAAGTTTTTTTGCTAGAAACACCCTTTCATCCTCTTCTGTATATCCAGAAGGTAAAACAACTAAAGTACCGAACTCCTTTAATACCTTCACAGATCTTTGTAAAGTATCTCCACCAATAGCATCCAATACAAAATCAATATTCTCTAATACTTCTTCAAATGATACAGAGCGATAATCTATATGCTCATCTGCTCCTAGACTCAATACAAACTCTTTGTTTTTTGAAGATGATGTACCTATTACATATGCACCTAAATACTTTGCCATTAGTACAGCATAATGTCCAACTCCACCTGCAGCGGCATGTATCAGTACACGATCATTAGGTCGTAATTTACCATAGCTATTAAAAGCCTGCCATGCTGTTAATGCAGCCAATGTTGAAGCGGCAGCTTCCTCATAAGTAATATTACCTGGTTTTAAAGCGATATGGCTAGCCGATACAGCAATATACTCTGCATAAGCCTGACCATGCCCAGGAAAATTAACCATACCGAAGACAGCATCTCCTACTTTAAACTCTCTAACATACTCTCCTACTTCTTCTATTACACCCGAAAAGTCCCATCCTAAAATAATAGGACTAAACTGTTCTACTATTCTAGACATTCCTACCGTACCGGCTCTAGTCATCGCATCTACTGGATTAACACTTAATGCTTTTACCTTTACTAACACTTCACTACTAGCGAGTTTAGGCTTATCAATATTTTGAATTTGAAGCTGATCCACTCCTCCAAATTCTTTTAACACATATGCTTTCATATATTTATTACTTTTGAACAAAAATAAACTGATATACCGATTACAAATAGGTATATTTTAATCAAAAAACAGTACATAAATGGCAAGAGAGAACATATACCAACCTTTCGAAGTATTCTATGAACGTGTTGATTGCTGTCCGTTACAGAATAGGTTATTTAACTTCTTTGAGTTTGTTTTTGTTATCTCAGGAGAAGGATATCATATCGTAAACGAAAGTAAGAACAGTTTAAAAGAAGGTGATCTTTATCTTATTACACCTGAGGACACTCACTCTTTTGACCTTACTTCTTTATCAGAGTTCTTAGTTATTAGAATAAATACAGAATATATCAATCAGTACAATGGTATTAATCATTTAGAAAGTGTACTGTACTACGCCTCTCATTTAGCTACTTCTATTATAACGGATTCAGAAGATAAAGAGTTAGTAAAACAATTAGCACTGTGTCTAGTTCAAACAACTCAACATCCTAAAACATATAATTGTGATTTACAACGACAGTACATTAATGCTATGATGATTATTGCTACGCGTAATTTAACTAGTTATACACCTCAACAATTAGAATCAAAAGATGAGCGTATCCTAGAGATTGTTGCTTATATCCAACAGAATATTTACAATCTAAAACAACTAACCGCCCAAGTAATAGGTGACAGATTTGGATTAGCACCGTCTTATATCGGTTCTTATTTCTTTAATCAATGCGGCGAGACAATGCAACAGTATATTACATCATATAGATTAAAGCTTTTAAAGCACCGATTATTATTCAGCGATTACAGAATAGGAGAAATAGCCCAAGAGTTCTATTTTACAGATGAAAGCCATGCTAATAAGTTTTTTAAAAAGCACGAAGGGTTAAGTATGTCTGCATTTAGAAAAGCTCAACGCAAATTATAGCTTACTTTATATCAAAAATAGTTGTACTTTCATTCTTTATACCAACAATCAATTTTATAGAGTATTAACAAACACACCATATTACTCTTCAAATGATTACGTTTTATTACAAGTAAAAGAAACTATGAAAAACAAAACAAACTGGCAACGTATAGGTATCTTAACCAGTACAGTACTATTCCTTATAGTAGCAATTACGTTTGAAATTTTTGAACTATCATCTCTACCTGCCCAATTCTTTGGTACTTTATTAGGGGTAGTTATTACAGCTATTATCACTGTATTATTACTACAAGGGCAAACCAAAAGTGAAGAATCTAGAGAACGTCACTTACTCGTGTTTGAAAAGAAACAAGAAGTATTCTTTCAATTTTTAACTCAGTTAAATACGATCTTACAACGTGAATCTCTAAGTCCACATCTAGCTACAAGCAAAAAGTTAGAGAAAGAAGTAAATAACTTACACGACCTTATCTTTGAGTTCGGGTTTCTTCAAATGCATACCTCAGCAGAGACATTTGATAAAATACTAACTCACGTAGGAAACCTAATGACAGAGAGTACTCAAATAAAAGTAGCAGAAAATCAATCAGTAGAAAGAGTAGAAAAGTATTACTTAACTCTAACTACAGACTTCTTCGCTATCGTATCACTACTTAAACACGAACTATACAACGAGTTCTCGCCACATATAGATAAAGCGAAACTAGATAGAATTATAAAACTATCTTTCTAAAAAAAAGTCAAGGGCTGTCTCAAAAAGACAGCCCTTGACTTTTTATATTAATAAATTACACGACCTCTATTAAACTTTCCTTTCTTAATTCTTTAGCTACATTAACCATCGCTATAAGTGCTTTTTCAGTTTCCTCCCAATGACGTGTTTTTAAACCACAGTCAGGGTTTATCCATAATTGCTTATTAGGTATATAACATTCAGCTTTCTTTATTAAATGTAACATTTCTTCTTCTGTTGGTACTCGAGGTGAATGTATATCATACACTCCTGGTCCTATTTCATTAGGGTACTTAAACTCAGCAAAAGCATCTAGCAACTCCATTTGTGAACGTGAACACTCTATGGTAATCACATCTGCATCCATAGCTGCTATATGTTCTATGATATCATTAAATTCTGAATAACACATATGAGTATGTATTTGTGTCTCATTTTTAACACCTGAAGCTGATATTCTAAATGCACGAACAGCCCACTCTAAATAACTATCCCACTCAACTTTACGCAAAGGTAATCCTTCTCTTATCGCAGGTTCATCTATCTGTATAACTTGGATATTCTCTTTTTCTAAATCTAATACTTCATCTCTAATAGCTAAAGCAATTTGAGTACAAGTCTCTGATCGAGGAATATCATTTCTCACAAATGACCATTGAAGGATAGTTACTGGACCAGTTAGCATTCCTTTTACCTGTTTATCGGTTAACGATTGTGCATAAGAAGACCAAAAAACAGTCAAAGGTTGACTTCTATACACGTCGCCATAGATAACAGGAGGTTTCACACATCTACTACCATAACTCTGTACCCAACCATTTTGAGTAAAAGTGAACCCTTCTAATTGTTCACCAAAGTACTCTACCATGTCATTTCTTTCAAACTCTCCATGTACTAATACATCTAATCCTATTTCTTCTTGCCATTTAATTGCTCTCGCTGTTTCTTCTTTTAATAAATCTTCATATTCTTGAGCAGTTAATTCTCCCTTTTTAAATTTAGCACGCCATTGTCTTACCTCTGTAGTCTGTGGAAAAGATCCAATTGTAGTGGTTGGAAACAATGGTAATTCTAATGCTGCGTGTTGCAACGGTTGACGAACAGAAAAAGGAGCTAGTCTATTTGCATCAGCTTCTGTTATTTTATTTACTCTCTGTTTTACAGCCTCATTATGGATTAATTTAGATACTCTCTTATTATTATGTGCTTTAATATTAGCCTGATAAGAAACAGTTTTTTCTCTATCTACATTTACTGATAACTTAGCTAACTCTGAGACTTCATTAATTTTTTGTTTTGCAAAAGCTAACCATTGTTTAATCTCATCAGATAATTTAGTTTCTCCATCTAAATCAAAAGGTGAATGTAATAATGAACAAGAAGTAGATATCCATATTTTTTCTTTCCCTCTTTTAGCTATAGCTTGATCGATTAAAGCAAGGGACTTTTGATAATCATTTTTCCAAATATTACGACCATCTACTATTCCTAAAGATAGCTTTAAATAACTAGAAGCCTCATCCAGTATTTTTTCTAATGCATTTTCTCCACGCACTAAGTCAATATGCAGTACCTCTATAGGTAAACTAACAGCCAAAGAAGTATTATCCCCTAATTCTCCAAAATAAGTAGCTAGAATTATTTTAAGGTTAGGAAACAAAGATTGGATGTGTTTATAGAAAAACTCTATCGTTTGCTTTTGTTCTACAGTCAAATCTAATACTAAGAATGGTTCATCTATTTGAATGTATTCTGCCCCTTCAGAAGTTAATTGCTTAATTACTTCAATATATATCGGAAGCAAATTATCTACTAAACTCAATACATTAAAACTATCTTCTTTTACTTTTCCCAATAATAAATAAGACACTAATCCTAAAATTACTGGTTTAGTTTTTATACCTAATTTCTTAGCCTCTTTATACTCTTCTACTACTTTTAAGGAAGTTAACTCAAATGTCTGCCCTTTATAAAACTCAGGAACAATATAATGATAGTTAGTATCAAACCATTTGGTCATTTCCATAGCCGTAATATCATATCCATCTTTTTGATATCCTCTTGCCATGGCAAAGTATAAATCCAATAAAGACAATCCTTCATTTGTTCGTAAAGGTTGGTATCTTTTTGGAATAGCACCTAATGTTAAACTCCAATCTAAAACCTGATCATAAAAAGAAAAATCATTAGAGGGAATCAGTGAAATACCTTCATTTTTTTGTATCTGCCAATTTTGATAACGAATAGTTTCTGCTACCAATTCTAACTCTTCTTTTTTGATTTTTCCAGCCCAATACTGTTCATTTGCTTTTTTAAGCTCTCTTTGGCTACCTATACGCGGATAACCCAATACCTGTGTTTGCATTTTTCAAAACTTTTTAAATGGTTAATCAATAATCTAAAAAGGTCTTTTTCTCCGTTTATGCAATAGCTAAGTATAAGGATTAGGTGAGATATATCAATGACGAGGTAGTGTCATTTCTATACAATAGAAACAACTTCCAAATAATATCAAACCTGACCATAGCTCTATACCGCGAAAGCATTGTCAATTCAAAAATGGCAGGTCTCCTGACTTGTAACTATTTTAATCGCCCTTCCCAATTTTATATCAGTGAGCATAATTTGACTAAAACATTATATATTACTTACAGTTGCGCGACAGTTCGTGATTCTCACACGATTCCCTTTTAATCTACAATTAAGTAGAACCTATTTTTGCTTGATGAAGTATTTTAAGAACAATTCATTTATTTCTAACCAAAGATATATATGCAGAATATAACAACAAACATAAAGTACTTATTAAGAATATTTAACCATACAATTATTAATAAATAGAATATATATCTTTTATAAGTATATTTAATGCCTCTAAACAAAATATTATTCTAATGCACAACATAGACGAAATAGATTTAAAACTCCTAAGAATACTTAGTGAGAACTCTAATCTAACTACAAAAGAGATTGCACAGAAGGTAAACTTATCTCCTACACCTGTTTTTGAACGTATAAAGCGATTGGAAAAAGAAGGTTTTATAAAAAAGTATGTTGCCTTAATAGATGCAGAAAAACTAAACAAAGGGTTTATCGTTTTCTGTAATATTAAACTAAAGCAACACGAACGCTTTATAAACAACAAATTTGTTGATGATATCATGTTAATAGATGAAGTAATAGAGTGCTATAATATATCTGGCGATTATGATTTCTTATTAAAGGTATCTGCTAATGATATGAAACATTATCAGGATTTTGTCTTTAATAAACTAGCTATGGTAGATAGTATTGGAAGTACACATAGTTCATTTGTGATGAGAGAAATTAAGAATGCTCACAATGTCTCATTTTAAATAAAGAAGCCACCCCAGGAAAAGGGTGGCTTCAAATTAAAAAGTAGTAAAAAAATCGAAAGGTAGTTAGATTACCTCATTAACCATCAACCTACTAACACTCTACTTACTACACATAGGTATGGGTGTAGCAACAACTTCAAATTAGCAAAACAATCATTGTTTAAAAAGTAAAGTCTTAGTACATAGATTGATAGTTAGCAATGTCAAATGCTTAATAAAGAGGATTAATGAACAAACCTCAACATTATAGTCATCTGATTAGCTAATATATAAATGGAAAAAATTATTCTCTCCAACCTCCACCTAATGCTTTATATAGCTTAATGATTGACTGCCATTCTAAAAGCTTGTCATTCGCCTGAGCTAATTGTGCATATAAGTGCGCTTGTTCTGATGTTAATACATCTGTATAATTAGTAGAAGAGTGATATACTAACAGTTTCTTGGTATAATCAACAGCTAAAGCTAACTTCTCTACTTGTTGTTCTCTTTTAGTTAACTGTTCTGCAGCCATTTCATAAGCATATAGTGCATCAGATACCTCTTGTCCTGCTACTAACATTGCTTTTTGGAAATTATAAGCCTTCTCTTGATAACTTGCTTTAGCTACTTCTAACCTTGTCTTGTTTAATCTTTTATTAAACACTGGCTGTAATAATCCTCCAGCTATATTAGCAAACAATCCTGTAGAAGTAAACCAATCTTTAAACTCATAACTTGAGAATCCCGCTCCTCCTGTAATAGTCAGTGAAGGATAGAACGCCCTTTTAGCAACATTCACATCCTCAAAGTAAGCAGCTAACTGAAACTCTGCTGCCATCACATCAGGTCTATTCTTTAATAAATGAGCTGGTATCCCTATAGTAGGATCTACAGGTAATACTTGCCCTGTTAGGCTATTTCTTTCTATTGTACCTACTGTTTTCCCCAGTAAAATACTTAATGCATTCTCTACTTCTCTAATTTGGCGTTTCACCCCTGGTAGAGTAGCTTCTGCATCATAGTAGTTAGCCTCACTCTGTACCACAGCGGCTCCTGTCACTACATTAGACTCCTTTAGCTTTTGCATAGTAGTTACATCTACTTTTCTATTCGCTATGGTCTTTTCGATAATCTCTTGTTGTTGATCTAAAGCTAACAACTGATAATAATACTCAGCTATCTGTGCTACTATCTGTGTTTGTACAGCTTTTTGTCCAGCCTCAGATTGTAGTAATCTATAATAGGCTGCACGCTTACTACTGGCTAATTTCCCCCAGATATCTATTTCCCAAGAAGTATTCGCAAACACATCATATTGAGTAGCATTCTTCACAAAACCAAAACCCTGTGGGTAAGATAATCTCGATCTCTTCACACCTCCTCCTATATTTAAGTCTGGTAAGAATGCTGCCTTAGACTGTTTTAGCATAGACTCAGCTATATGCAGACGCTCTATCCCCATCTTTAAGTCTAAGTTATTCTCTATACCCTCAGAGATAAGATTTTGCAATTGTTCATCTTTAAACAGAGATTGCCAAGGCATCATACCGATACTCAAGGTATCCCCTTCTTTAGTATCTCGATATAACTCCTGTGAAGCTATATCTAAGTGGTGATAGTCTTTAGTAGGTTGACATGAGGCCAACATCCCTATCGCTAATACACCTATATATATATTATATGTCCATTTCATTGTTGTTCTGATTTATCGCATTGATCCACAATGCGTTTTTGTAAGGTGTAGACAACATCTCTGTATATCTACACCTCAACCTTATCACTAAAACTTATTCTTCTTCCTCGATAACTGGTGCTCCTGTGAACTTCTCTTGTATAGACTGGAATAGGATAAATAATGAAGGTATCACTAACACTCCTATCAATGTTCCAATCAACATCCCTCCTACAGCAGCTGTACCGATCGATTTATTACTCAATGCACCTGCACCTGTAGCCATCATCAATGGTAATAATCCAAAGATGAAAGCAAATGAAGTCATCAAGATTGGTCTTAATCGAATACGTGCTCCTTCAATAGCTGCGGCTGATATAGACTGTCCTGATTGTCTTCTTTGTAGAGCAAACTCAACGATCAAGATGGCGTTTTTAGCCAATAAACCAATTAACATAATCAAACTGATCTGTAAGAATATATTATTCTCTATACCGAAGATCTTAGCGAATATGAATGCTCCTGCCAATCCAATAGGCAATGAGAACAATACTGCTAATGGCAAAATATAACTCTTAAACTGTGCGCTTAATAAGAAGTATACAAACAAGATAGATAGAGCGAAGATTATTGCAGTCTGATTACCACTACCACTCTCTTCTCTTGACAATCCTGAATACTCGAATCCGTAACCTTGTGGTAACTTCTGAGCCGCTACTTCCTCTATCGCACGTATAGCGTCTCCTGAGCTATACCCAGCATTAGGGCTACCATTGACAAAGGCAGAGTTAAACAAGTTAAAACGTGTCAAGAACTCTGGACTATATACTTTTTTCAAGTCAATAAATGCTGTGATAGGAGACATTACCCCTTGTGCATTCTTTACATATAATCTATCTATAGCTTCTTTGTTTTCTCTAAAGTTAGGGTCAGCTTGTATCATTACTTTATACTGCTTACCGAATCTATTAAAGTTCGTCGCATATATTCCCCCTAAGTACCCTTGTAACGTAGTTAATATCTCTGTCACACTTACATTAGCCTCTTTCGCTTTAGCTACATTTACAGATACTTCAAACTGTGGGAAGTTTGTATTAAATGATGATGTTGCATACATAATCTCAGGACGCTCATTTAAGGCTCCTAAGAAACCACCTATAACCTCTTCAAACTTCTTATAATCTCCACCTGTCTTATCTTGTAATTGTATCTCAAAACCTGAACTGTTACCAAATCCCTGTAATGTAGGTGCTGCAAAAAACACAATATTAGCATCCTTAATATGTGCTGTCTTAGCAAATAACTGAGCTACTACATTGTGTATGTTTTGCTCTGGATTAGGTCTATCTTTCCAGTGTTTTAACTTGATAAACTCTACCGCGTACGAACTACCATTACCACTGAAGAAGTCCATCCCTGCTAATCGAGAAGTAAACTTCACCTCTGGAATACTCATCGCAATACTATCGATCTGATTAGAGATGCGCTCTGTCTCTTCTAATGAAGTAGATGGTGCCAGAATAATGTTACCATAGATAGAAGCACTATCTTCATTCGGTACAAACCCCGTAGGTGTAGTCTTAGTAAGGAATACAAACAATGCTCCAAATACCACTATACTTCCTAAAGACAACCACTTATTCTTATTTAAGAAACCTAATACACCTACATATCTATTAGTCATTCTGTCAAAAGAACTATTAAAGGCTGTCTTAAATCTATTGACAAAACCTCTTTTCTCTTCGTGTATTCCAGACTCCGGTTTAAGCATGATTGCACATAAAGCAGGACTTAATGTCAAGGCGTTAATAGCCGAAATCAAGATAGCTACTGCTAAGGTGATACCGAACTCTTTATAGAATACCCCTACTGAACCATTAATAAACGTCACTGGTACGAATACCGCAGACATCACTAAAGTAATAGAGATAATAGCAGTAGTAAGTTCACTCATGGCGCTTACAGTAGCTTTTTTAGCACTCTCAGCTCCTTCATAGAGCTTAGCGTGTACAGCCTCTACTACGATAATAGCATCATCCACTACAATACCGATGGACAGTACTAAAGCAAAAAGAGTCAATAAGTTAATAGAAAACCCAAATAAGTTTAAGAAAAAGAACGTACCCACAATAGCTACTGGCACAGCAATAGCTGGAATTAAAGTAGATCGCCAATCTTGTAAAAACACTAATACAACTATGAACACTAATACAAATGCTTCGATTAAAGTTGCAATCAACTTATCAATAGATGCTAATAAGAAGTCATTCGAGTTAGAATATACTTCGAACTTCGCTCCTGCAGGTAAGTCTTTTTCCGCCTCTCTTAATAACTCTTCACACTGTTTAATAATCTCGTGTGCATTGGATCCTGCTGTTTGGTTTACTGCTATATATGTACCATGTTGTTTATAAGCAGTTAGAGTCATTGCGTAAGAATACGCACCTAAATCTATCTCTGCCACATCACTAAGACGCAATATCTTACCTGTACCATTAGATCTAATAATAATATCTCCGAACTCCTCAGGAGTTTCTAATCTTCCTGTATATTTTAAAGCGTACTGAAAACTCTGTTTACTGTTTTCTCCTACTTTACCTGGAGCAGCTTCTACGTTTTGTTCTTGTAATGCCTGTACGATATCACTTGGTGTTAATCCATAAGAAGCCATCGCATTTGGTTTTAACCAGATACGCATACTATACTCACGTCCACCATATATAGAGGCATCTCCTACTCCATTAATACGTTTAATCTTAGGTAATAGATTAATACGAGCATAGTTCTCTAAGAACGCTTGGTCATATCTATTACCTTCACTATACATTAAGAAACTAAATATCTCACTACTCAATCTCTTCGTTGTTGTTACCCCTTGTTTAATAACTTCTTCAGGCAACTGACTCATAGCCTGACTCACTCGGTTTTGCACGTTTACAGCAGCCATATCTGCATCTGCTCCTTGTGTAAACGTAATAGTAATAACAGCCGAACCGTCATTACTTGCCTTTGAGTTCATATAAGCCATATCTTCTACTCCATTGATCTGTTCTTCTAATGGAATAATCACACTCTTCATTACAGCCTCCGCATTAGCTCCTTGATAATTAGCTGTCACCTGTACTGTAGGTGGTGCTATCTCAGGATACTGCGTAATAGGCAATGAATATAATCCTAACAACCCGAGTATAACTATGATAATAGATATCACAGTAGATAACACAGGGTTTTCTATAAATCTTCTAAGCATAATACCTCTCTCTTACATTTTTATCTTACTTCCTTCTCTTAGTCCTCCGATGTCTTCGCTCACCACTTTATCTCCGCGTTTTAATCCACTTGTCACCACGAAGTATTGGCTATTAGGTACTTTATCCATAATACTGATTTCTGTACTCTTCACCACTCCTGAGGCATCTGCTACATAAACAAAACGTTTTCCTTGTACTTCGAATGTAGCTTTCTGTGGTACCAAAATAGCGTCTGCTACCTCCTCATATACACGAATAGTAGCGCTATTTCCACTGCGTAATAACCCTTGAGGATTAGCGAATACTGCTCTAAAATTCACACTACCAGTCTGTGGATCTATTTGTCCACTTACAGTATTGATTTTACCTTTTTGGTTATATTCACTTCCATTCGCTAAGATTAAACCAACCTCTTGTAATCCTTCTAAACGCTGTTGAAGAGTTTGTTCTCCCCCTTTTTGCATAAAGTCGATAAACTCTTTCTCATTCATAGAGAAATAAGCATTGATACTTCCTATCTCAGATACAGTAGTTAATGGTTGAGCAGATGCACTACTTACTAAAGCTCCCACTTTATAAGGGATAAGCCCTATCACTCCATCAAAAGGAGCTACCACTTGTGTATACCCTACATTAGCCTGAGCACTGTTAAGACTTGCTCTGGCTTGAGCCAATTGAGCTTCTTTACTTCTAAGAGTGTACTCAGCTGATTCTAACTCATAATTACTTATAATCCCCTCTTTTACTAATGGTTTAGCCTTAGCCACTTGCATACGAGCATTGTTTAGTTCTGCTTCTGCGTTTTTGATAGAAGCCGAAGCGGCCATACTCTCTTCATGATATTGAGGGGCGTATATTTTGAATAAGACTTGCCCTTTCTTTACTGTTTGTCCTTCATCCACATAGATAGCTTCTACGAAACCATCAATCTTTGGACGCATTTCTACATCCTTAATCCCTTGTAACACTACGGGATAATCTGTAAATAAATTAGCTTTCTCTGTTTTCACAGACAGAATAGGATATTGTTCTACAGGCCCTTCAACCCCCCATTCTTCTCCTTGTTTTTTATCTTGACATGCCCATAATAAGGCGATTGTAGTAAGACCTAAAAAAGTAGATGTTTTTCTCATCTCTAACTATATATTAAATATTGAATTATATTGCTATTCAGTGGTAATGCTTCTATTTTTACTGGTAGCAAATGTATTGTCTTCTGGTAGCTATAGAAAGGGACAAAAAGGAGATTTTTTAGTCAAAAGGTAAGATTTTAGAAATCAAGAAGAGTCTTACTCAAATACTAATAAGTATTATCTCCTATATTAACCCTCTCTATTTAAGCCTATATAAGGATACACTACGCAGTGATAACACCACTAATAACATGAGGCAAAATTCTACTAATGAAGAGTAGCAGACAATACCAATAACTCGGTATAGATGTTCAAAAAGTCGGTTTTGAAACATTTAACTATAATCGTTCTAAATAGTCAGATTTTAGACAAAAGGTAAGTTTGTTCTACATAGTAGCAACAAGAGATTGTAATTTATTCTTTAGACAATGAATACCTTGATATGGTCTTTTTATATTAATCTTATAAATACTCAACCCCTCTTTTATAATAGTAATGTTAGGAGTTAGGAATGATTAGGAGTGAATCAATATTGTATCAATAATACATCTATAGTGACTCCATTAATTTACCTAAAAACAATGGAGTCACTATGGACTCATTATGGACTCACTATGGACTCACCGCATACAAAAGTCAAATACAACAAAAAGAAGAGACAATATAAACAGTCAATTCTTTACTATAGTATTTTATAAATTATGACGATAAGTGCTTGGGGTTATGCTGCTGTATTTCTTAAAATATTTGCCAAAGGTGCTCTGATCACTAAAGTGTAAGATCTCAGTGATGGCACCAATAGAAAGTGTTTGGTCCTGAAGTAATATTTTTGCTTCTAAGACCACTTGATTTTGTATCCATTCACTGGCAGTCAGCCCAGTCTCAGCAGAGATAACCTGGCTCAAGTATTTAGGATGTACATGTAGATAATCCGCATAGTACTGTACACTTCTATGTTCTTTACAGTACTTTCCTACAGCTTCTCTAAATCTTAATGCTAACTTATGCAAACTCTTAGTAGCATTGCCATACTTCTCGTATAGATGAGCTACTTCATTAATCATACTGTAGACTATACCGCGTATTACTTCTGTATAATAAGAATTAGAAGAATTAGCATGTAAATCTATAACCTTAAACATAGCTCTAAAACTCTCAAATTCCTCTTGGTTAAGCTGTGTAACACATCCTCCTAAACTTGATAAATCTGAGAATGAAGCTAAGACATTATTCTCTACTAATTTATCTTGAAGAAAGTCTTCCGCAAAAAGGATTGTTGTCATCTCATAGGAGCGTCGTGTCTTATCCCATCGCTTAATCGATGTAGTATCCGCAAAGATAATAGCTGGTCCCTGAATAGTGTATTCCGTAAGATCTATGTAAAACGTAATCTCTCCTTCTTCTAAAAGACCTATACCATAATAGTTAGAGCGATAAGGTTCTGCTGGATAATAGGCTAGATTAATCACTGGAATATAGATATAGCGCTCTTGAGTTTCGAATTCTTCAAAACTTGTTCTCAATCTATCTAATGTTTCCCATTTTATATTTTTCATCTAGACAATACTATACAGCAAATATAGTTTTCATTCTATTATTTTTAAGTTTATAATTCTACTATTTATTATAAAAACCTATCGTATAATAGATAGAAAATGTATAATCTGACAGAGATAGACTCATTGGTCAAAAAAAAATATCATTATATTTGCTTTATTATAATTATATACCTCAACACACAAATTTAAAAGAGATGAAAACACTAGGATGGATAGGACTTGGTAATATGGGAACACCTATGGCAACTAATCTTTTAAAGGCGGAATACCCAGTTAATTTTTACAGACGAGATATCGCTAAAGTATCTCCTTTATCTGCGTTAGGCGCTGTGGCTATAGATAACTTACAAGACTTTATTCATCAGACTGATATCGTATTTTTTACTTTACCTGATGATAAAGTGGTAGAGCAAATGTTCGAAAATATTGTTCAGACAGATGTAACAGATAAGATATTTGTGAATAGCAGTACTATATCGCCTACTCTAGCAGAGAAACTAGGCGAATTAATCCATGCTAAAGGAGCTCATTATATAGATGCTCCTGTATCTGGTAGTGTTAAGCCTGCTATAGATGGTACTTTACTATTTTTAGTAGGTGGGGATAAAGTTATCTATGAAGCTATCATCCCTTACCTAGAGGTAATGGGAAAAAGTCATTACTATTTAGGTAACTCAGGTAGTGGTAGTAAAGCTAAATTAGCAATCAATTATTATATGGCTGTAGTAGTACAGGGACTAGCCGAAACTGTATTATTCGCTGAAGAAAACGGAGTCAACAGAGAAATGATGACGGCTATCATTAATGATAGTGCATGTGGATCTGGTATGAGTAAAATAAAAACTCCTAGTATCCTGAATGAAGAATACCCTGCAGCATTTCCTTTAAAGTTTATGCTAAAAGATATTAGACTAGCACAGGATGCAGGATGGAATACTTCATTAGTAAAGTCTACAGAAGAGGCTTATGCTAAAGCTAGTGAAGATGGATTAGCAGAGAATGACTTAATGGCTGTAATCAAGGCTATTAAATAAATATATATAACTAAACATCAATCTAAGACAGATGACGCACTTACAAGAAGTAATCGAAAAAGCGTGGGATGACCGCTCACTTTTACAAGATCAAAACACTCAAAATACTATTCGTGAAGTTATAGAGCTGATTGACAGTGGTAAATTGCGTGTGGCTGAGCCTAAAGGCAGTGAATGGCAAATTAATGAATGGGTAAAAAAGGCGGTAGTGTTGTACTTCCCTATCCAAAAGATGGAAACTTTAGAAGCTGGTATATTCGAATACCACGATAAAATGCCTCTAAAGAAAAACTACGCTGAGAAAGGTATCAGAGTAGTACCTAATGCTGTAGCTCGTCATGGGGCTTATATTTCTTCTGGTGTTATCCTAATGCCTTCTTATGTGAATATCGGTGCTTATGTAGATGAGGGAACTATGGTAGACACATGGGCTACTGTGGGATCATGTGCTCAGATTGGTAAACACGTTCACTTATCAGGTGGTGTTGGTATCGGTGGTGTATTAGAGCCACTACAAGCTGCACCAGTTATCATCGAAGACAATGCATTTATCGGATCGCGTTGTATCGTAGTAGAAGGTGTTCGCGTAGGTAAAGAGGCTGTATTAGGTGCTAATGTTGTACTTACTGCTTCTACTAAAATTATAGACGTAACAGGAGATACTCCTAAAGAAATAAAAGGTTATGTACCTGAGCGCTCTGTAGTGATTCCTGGTTCATATACTAAAAAATTCCCTGCTGGTGAATTCCAAGTACCTTGTGCTTTAATCATCGGTCAGAGAAAACCATCTACAGATCTTAAAACATCTCTAAACGATGCGCTAAGAGAATACAATGTAGCTGTATAAACAATCTAAACTTATTATGGGAAAAATCTCTGGTGTCATTATTGCATTTAATGAAGAACAATATATAGAACGCTGCCTTAAATCAATGCAAGGAGTTGTTGACGAAATAGTTGTTATTGACTCTTTTTCAACTGATAAAACAGTAGAAATAGCTCAACAATACAACGCTCGTATTGTCAAACATCCTTTCACTGGTTTTACTGATCAGAAAAACTTTGCAAATGATCAAGCACAGTATGATTATATTCTATCATTAGATGCTGATGAAGCTTTAAGTGATGAACTAAAACAACAAATCCTTCATATCAAGCCAAATATTGAGCAATATGAAGGATATAGTTTTAATATTTTAAATAACTATTGTGGTCAGTGGATAAAACATTCTAACTGGTACCCTGGTACTAAAACTCGTTTATTCAATAGAATAAAAGGGAGATGGTATAGTCCTACTAATTTACATGAGACTATTAAATTCGAAGGAGCTAGCCAAACTAAGCACCTTAAGGGAGACTTACTTCACTGGGCTTATGATAGCTATAGCGAACATCATGCTAAAAATGATAGGTATACTACATTAGCTGCTACTAACTTCGTAAAATATAAAAACAAAAAAATCCCTGTAATCAAAATAGTAATAAACCCGTTCTGGAAGTTCTTTAAGAATTACTTTATTAAGAAAGGATTCTTAGATGGATTTAATGGTTTTGTAATCTGTTCTATGGCTGCTTATTCTACTTTCTTAAAGTATATTAAAATCATAGAACTGCAACGAAAAAAATAAGATATGAAAATTGGTTTTGACGCTAAACGGTTATTTCACAATAATACTGGTTTAGGGAACTATAGTCGCGATCTAGTAAGAATATTAAAAACATATTACCCTAATAACGATTATATATTATACAATCCTAAGCCGAAGGATTTACCTTTCTTCTCTGATAAAAATAACTTTAATATCATATCTCCCTCTGGACTTATGAGAAAGCTTCATTTTATATGGAGAACATATGGAATAGCTAAAACAGCTACTGCTAAACAATTAGATATTTATCACGGGCTATCTGGAGAAATAGCTGTAGGATTACCCTCTAATGTAAAAAAAGTAGTTACAATACACGATCTTATATTTGAACGTTACCCACACCTATACTCTAAATGGGATAGAAAAGCACATTTTAAAAAGTTTAAATATGCTGTGGATAATGCAGACGCTATTGTCGCTATTAGTGAACAAACCAAACAAGATATCGTTACTTACTTAAAAGTTGCTCCAGAAAAAATAGAAGTCATATATCAAGGGTGCGCTCAGGCTTTTAAAGAACATTATACTACTAATGAACTACAGACTACACGTGAGAAGTTTAATCTTCCAGAGCAGTTTGTTCTGAATGTAGGAACTATAGAAGAAAGAAAAAATGCTTTAAGCTTAGTAAAAGCAATAAAAGACTTAGATACCAAACTAGTATTAATCGGTCGAAAAACAGACTATGCTAAAAGCATAGATCAATACATTGCTGAGCATAAAATAGAGCATAAGGTAATCTTCTTACATGGTGTTAGCTTAACAGAGTTAGCCCATATTTATCAATTAGCTACAGTATTCGCTTACCCTTCTATATTTGAAGGTTTTGGTATTCCTATTATTGAAGCATTGTACTCTGGTACGCCAGTTATTACTACTAATTCTGGAGTATTTCCTGAAGCAGGAGGCCCTGATAGTATATATGTAAATGAATATGATGTAGAACAGATAAGTGATGCTATTAGTACTTTATTAAAGGATGAAACAACGAGATTACAAATAGCTGAACAAGGAAGGGTGTATGCTCAAAAGTTTAATGATGAACAGATAGCTAAACACTGGAATAATTTATACACAAAAATATTAGAATAATGAACGTAGCTTTTTTTAACTCAATTGCAACTTGGGGAGGTGGAGAAAAATGGCATTTTGAAACCAGTGTGTATTTTGCACAAAAAGGATACAACATCTTCTTTTTTTGTAACCCTGATGGAGTAATTGCAGAGAAATTAAAACAATTTCCTCAAGTAAAAATTATTCCTATTAAGGCTTCTAATTTAAGCTTCCTTAATCCTTTTAAAATTAATGCGGTTAAGCAACAATTCATAGATAACAAAATAGATACAGTGATAATCAATCACCCTGGAGATCTAAAAATAGCTGGTAACGCTGCTCATAAAGCAGGAGTTAGTAGAATTATCTATCGCAGAGGATCAGCTATCCCTATTAAGAATAAAGCGCTTAATCGCTATATCTTCAAAAATTGGATAACAGATATATTAGCTAATTCAGAAGCGACAAAACTAACAATAGTTGAAAAAAATGCTCAACTATTTCCTCTAGAAGATATTAAAGTAATTTATAACCATATTGATATTGCTAAATTTAGTTCTATTGAGACTAAAAGAGATGATCAATTTGATGAAGATACTTTAGTCATAGGAAATTTAGGAAGATTGGCTCCACAAAAAAATCAACACTTTCTAATAGACCTTTCTAAACAGCTTACTGAGTTGAATATAAAGCATAAGATTCTAATAGGTGGAATTGGTGAACTTGAAGAAGAATTAAAAGCTTACTCGAACGCTCAAGGTACACAGGACACGGTTCTTTTTGAAGGTTTTCAAGAAGACATTCAAGCTTTCTTATCTCGTATAGATATCTTTTTTCTTTCCTCTTTATGGGAGGGATTTGGATATGTATTAGCAGAAGCTGCTCTATGTAAAAAACCTATTATTGCATTTAACTTAAGTAGTAATCCAGAATTAGTTATTGATAACCAATCAGGGTATCTTATAGATAAAAACAGTATAGAGCAAGCCGTAGAAAAAATCTTGCTTCTAAAAGATAAAGACTTACGTCAAAAATTTGGAGAATATGGTTACAATCACTGTAGTAAAACATTTGAACGCAACCATATCCTAAACCAATTAGAACAATATATATTCTTAAAATAACTTACCAAAAAGTAGTTTTATTTTAAACTTAAACATAGACTCGTTTCCTCGGATATCGAGTCTTTGTATTTCATAAGGATTCTTAAATGGAAACTTATTCACTCTATTTCCTATTCTAAGCCCATAGGTAATTTTATTCTTTACTAACTCTTGAAAGAATACAGATTTAGCTGGTTCCTTCTTAGGAAAGTTACCATATGGATAAGCTACTGCTGGAAATACACTTAATTGTTGTTGTTCACATATAGCAAAACAAGCGTCAAAGTCCTCTTTAATTTCTTCATTAGTTAACTTAGCATAAGCTCTATGCTTATAAGAATGATGCCCTAACTCTACTAAATCTGGCAAGCTTTTTAATTGCTCTACTGTCATTATAGCTTCTTTTCCATCATTCCATCCATCAGTACCTCCTATATAAGCAAAAGGAATGAAGAATGTTGCTTTTAAATTATACTTCTCCAATAAAGGCACAGCATACGCTAACTGATTAACAGTCACATCATCAAATGTTATAACTACATTCTTTCCTTTCAATGATTTAGTATCTAATAACTCACTTAAATAATGCGTTTTATAGTTTTTAGAAACTAAATACTTAAACTGCTCTTCTAAAAAATCTTTATGTATTGTTAGCCCTTCTACCTTAGTGTAATCTTCTGTTACATTATGGTACATTAAAACAGGAAGTTTAGCCATCTCTTTTTTTACAAAAATAAACTATTAATCCAATCTGTATCAAACATAAAACGGAAAACAAGCAAACTCTAGAAATAAATAAGATATTAAAACACTATAAACAAAGAGTTTATCAAATCAAATAATAATTTTTAAAATCTTATTTTTTAGTCTATTTTTGTGCATTACAACAACAACTAAATATTCTTAACGTAATGATTCATTTCTTCGAAAACCCTTCGAGAAAGTTCTACACTGTACAAGTGGAGAACAACTTATCTAATGAAGATATCCAAAAGTTAAATTGGTTATTTGGCAATGCCAAGCACATCAACGAGAAAACAATCAATGCTAAATTTGTCGGTCCACGCGCTACGATGGTTACTCCTTGGAGTACGAATGCTGTAGAGATTACTCAAAATATGGGTATCGCTGGTATCATCCGAATCGAGGAATTCGTAAAAGCAGAAGACTGTGATACATTTGATCCAATGTTGTCACAAGAATTTGAGACATTACACCAAGACATCTTTACAATCAATATTGCTCCAGAAGCAATTAACTACATTGAAGATATTGCTAAATACAACCAACAAGAAGGTTTAGCATTAAATGACGAAGAGATTACTTACCTAAATGAATTATCAACTAAACTTGGACGCAAATTAACTGACTCTGAAGTATTCGGATTCTCTCAAGTTAACTCTGAGCACTGCCGTCACAAGATATTCAATGGTACTTTCATCATCGATGGAGAAGAACAACCTACTTCTCTATTCAAATTGATTAGAAAAACATCTGAAACAAATCCTAATGATATTGTTTCAGCTTATAAAGATAACGTTGCTTTTGTCAAAGGACCTAAAGTAACACAGTTTGCTCCTAAATCAGCAGACAAACCAGACTTCTACGCAGAGACTGAATTTGACTCTGTAATCTCATTAAAAGCAGAAACACACAACTTCCCTACTACTGTAGAACCATTTAATGGTGCTGCTACAGGATCAGGAGGAGAAATACGTGACCGTTTAGCTGGTGGACAAGGTTCGTTGCCATTAGCAGGTACTGCTATCTACATGACGTCTTACTCTCGCTTAGAAGAAAACCGTCCTTGGGAACAAGCAATGGACGAAAGAGCATGGTTATACCAAACTCCTATTGATATCTTAATTAAAGCTTCTAATGGTGCTTCTGACTTTGGTAACAAATTTGGACAACCATTGATTACTGGTTCTATCCTTACTTTCGAGCATGAAGAAGACGCTCGTAAACTTGGATTTGACAAGGTAATTATGCAAGCTGGAGGTATCGGATATGGTAAACTTGACCAAGCTTTAAAACACAAACCATCTGAAGGAGACCAAGTAGTTATCTTAGGTGGTGAGAACTACAGAATTGGTATGGGTGGTGCTGCGGTATCTTCTGCTAATACTGGTGCTTTTGGTTCTGGTATTGAGTTAAACGCCATTCAACGTTCTAACCCAGAGATGCAAAAACGTGCTGCTAATGCTATTCGTGCAATGGTAGAAGCTGAACACAACCCTATCGTATCTATTCACGATCACGGTGCGGGTGGACACTTAAACTGTCTTTCTGAATTAGTAGAAGAAACAGGTGGACACATCAACTTAGATAACTTACCAGTAGGTGACCCTACTCTATCTGCTAAAGAAATCATCGGTAACGAATCTCAAGAAAGAATGGGATTAGTAATCGGGCAAAAAGACATTGATACTTTAGCTAAGATTGCAGAAAGAGAGCGTGCTCCTATGTACACTGTAGGTGAGATTACTAACGATCACCGATTCACTATTGAGTCTAAAACAAATGGTGCTAAACCAATGGACTTCGCTATCGAAGATATGTTCGGAAGTTCTCCTAAGACTATCATGGATGATAAAACAATCAACCGTGTATATGCTGACTTAGATTATTCTGTATCAAAAGTAGAAGAATACTTAAACCAATTATTACAATTAGAAGCTGTTGCTTCTAAAGATTGGTTAACAAATAAAGTTGACCGTTGTGTAGGTGGTCGTGTGGCTAAACAGCAATGTACTGGTCCATTACAATTACCTCTTAACAACTTAGGTGCTATGGCACTTGACTATAAAGGTAAAGAAGGTATTGCTACTACAGTAGGACACGCTCCTATCGTAGCTATCGTAGATCCTGCTGCAGGAAGTAGAAATGCTATCGCTGAAGCTTTATCTAATATCGTTTGGGCTCCTCTTAAAGAAGGAATCAAAAACGTTTCTTTATCTGCTAACTGGATGTGGGCATGTAACAATGCTGGAGAAGATGCTCGTTTATACAAAGCTGTAAAAGCTTGTTCTGACTTTGCTATCGAATTAGGAATTAATATCCCTACAGGAAAAGATTCTTTATCAATGAAGCAAAAGTACCCTAACGACGAAGTAATCGCTCCTGGTACTGTTATTATCTCTGCTGCAGCTAACTGTACAGATATTACTAAAATTGTAGAGCCTACTTTAAAGAAAAACGCTGGTTCTATCTATTATATCAACTTGTCTAAAGATAACTTCAAATTAGGAGGTTCTTCTTTTGCACAAGTATTAAACAAAATTGGTCAAGAGGTTCCTACTATCACTGATGCTACTTACTTTAAAAATGCATTCAATGCAGTACAAGAATTAGTAGCTAATGAGCAAATCGCTGCTGGACATGATATCGGAAGTGGAGGTTTAGTTACTTCTCTTTTAGAAATGACTTTTGCAGATGTAAACTTAGGTGCTAAGTATGACTTAACTGCTCTTAACGAAAAAGATACAGTAAAAGCATTATTCAACGAGAACATTGCTCTTATCATTCAAGCTAAAGATGATGCTACGTTAGAACAAGCGTTAGCTGCTAAAGGAGTAGAAGCTGTGAAGATTGGTACTGTTACTACGGATGAGAAAGTGTCGTTCACTAATGGAGCTGATCACTTCGAATTTAGCGTACCTGCTATCAGAGATACTTGGGCTAAGACGTCTTACTTATTAGACCAAAAACAAACAAAGAATAACAAAGCTACAGATCGTTATAACAACTATAAAGTACAACCTTTAAACTTCAGCTTCCCAGCTCAGTTTGACGGTAAAAAACCAGTAGTTGATGCTTCTAAACCAAGGCCTAAAGCTGCTATTATTCGTGAGAAAGGTAGTAACTCAGAAAGAGAGGTTGCTAACGCAATGTTCTTAGCTGGTTTTGATGTAAAAGACGTTCACATGACAGACCTTATCTCAGGAAGAGAAACTCTTGAAGATATCCAATTCATTGGAGCTGTAGGAGGATTCTCTAACTCAGATGTATTAGGTTCTGCTAAAGGATGGGCAGGTGCATTTATGTACAATGAGAAAGCAAATACAGCATTGAAAAACTTCTTTGCTCGTAAAGACACTTTATCTGTAGGTATTTGTAACGGTTGTCAGTTGTTTATGGAATTAGAATTAATCAATCCAGAGCACGAAGTACACGGTAAGATGCTACACAATGACTCTCAAAAACACGAGAGTATCTTTACTTCTGTAACTATTCAAGAGAACAACTCTATCATGCTTTCTACATTAGCAGGAAGTACTTTAGGAGTATGGGTTTCTCATGGTGAAGGTAAATTCAACTTACCTGAAACAGAAGATAAATACGGTATCGTAGCAAAATATGCTTACGATTCTTACCCAGCTAACCCTAATGGTTCTGACTTCAACACAGCAATGATGTGTGATACGACAGGACGCCACTTAGTAATGATGCCTCACATTGAGCGTTCATTATTCCAATGGCACTGGGCTAACTATCCAGAAGGAAGAAAAGACGAAGTTTCTCCTTGGATGGAAGCATTCGTTAATGCACGTCAGTGGATTGAAGAAAACAACGCTAAATAATCAAATAGCTTATATACAACAAAGCCTCCTAATGAGAGGCTTTGTTATTTTCTAATAGTTCTAATATAAGACTTCACTTTTATCTTCCAATTTGATTTGGCGTAGAGAATAATTCTATTTTCAACACCTTTAACTGTATTTGGATTTTCATGATAAGGTAATTTTGCTCCTATTGGGCTGATTACACCATATAGAAACTCAGGGTTATCTATAGGACAATTGACCTTCCTATAATTAAAAATAGTCACCATATTCTCCTTTGTCTTTTTCTCAGAATAAAGATTCATTATTCTATCAATAGGTAACCCCTTATCTGTTATAAAATCAAGATCAAACAAATCTTTAATAGCTTTTCTATTGCATATTGTTGCAATCTTAAAAACTGCAATATCCTTAACTGAAGCCATTCTAATAGTATCAATAATCTCAATATCATATAAAAGTATATGTGATTGAATGATATCTACTTTAATATTTAATCCATCGGTTAGAATTACTGCTCTTAAAAAAACTATATCATCGTTATCTTCAGATGATATCTTAGTAAATACTACCCTTTCCTTAAAAAACTCCTTAACCTCTTTTTCTATTAATTTGAAGCCTTTTACTCCTATTCTCTCTTGACAAAACAGGTCAATATCTTCACTTTCTCTATGATTAAATCGCATTGCTAAGTTTGTTCCACCTGCCAAAAAAAAGAGTTGCAAAGTACCAAGACTTTGCAACTCTTTTATCGTTTTTACTATTCGCTTATCAACCATATTAAACAGGTATATTAACACAATGACTATAATTTGGAATATCATAAGTTTCTGACATTAACTTATAAATATCTTCACTAATAATCTCACTCGTATTTTCTAAAACCTGTTGAATAATCTGCATATCAAACTGAGTTCTAATAATATCAATATTATTACATAGAAACTCTACTGTAGTAAATGACAAAATACGCGATATTATAAAGAAATAATCTCGCTTTAAGTCAAGTGACTCAATATCTACATCCCAAAAAAACACTCTTGGCATTTCCGCTAAATTAAGAGAAGTAATATTCATAACAATTGATTTTAATACAATACAAGTCACCTACCTTGTACATTACACATACAAAGATATGAAAGTATTTTTACTTATTTAATCAAAACACACAGATTAACAAGCACTTATAACAAAGCCTCCTAATAGGAGGCTTTGTTATTTTATATCTTTTCTTTTTTTATAAACTCATAAGCTGTATATCTAAACACCTTTGCTTTATTAGGAGCCATCAATGGTTCTACTATTTTGCGTTCATAACTACTTGGTACACCTTCATCGATATAATATTGACCTTTTAGCCTTAGGTAGTAATCAAACTGTTTGTGATATAGGGTATCTGAATTTATAGTTAACTCATCTGCATTTGGCTCTATGAATATACAATCATTTTCGTCAATATCCTTTCCTTCTTGAAGTAGTGATACATCAATAAAGTTAGCGCAATCACAGGCCCAGTTGACATACATCACATTAATAACCTCTTCCTTATTTGATAATATTTTAGGTTGTATAGAACGTTCTAAATAAGCTAAATAACCAATCCGAGCAATTACTACAAATACAATCAGTAGTAATAAAAAAGATACTCCCTTTATACTCCATATTAAAAACTTTCTCATGACTTTCCAGTTACCTCTTTTATTTCAATACTAAGCATCTTTAAACAAGAAAATAAGGAATATCAGTATTACCAAACCAATAAAACACGCAAAAGCGATCTTCCACGCACTATAAGGGCGTTCTCCTGTAATTCTACCAGTAACACCATTTACATAGAATGTATATTGTTTACTTCCATAAGCAAATGAACTAACGTATAAAGGCAATAGAATATGTTTAAATGTCATATTAGACAACTCCGTATCCATGTTGTGTACGCGTTGCTCATCACCTCCTATATCTCTCTTTACGCTTTCTCTTTCATATTGAGCAACAATATCTCGAGCTCTATCATATCCCTCTTTTAAGTCAACTTGATATTTTTCTGTAATAAATCCACTTAGATAATCAGGTTTTATCTTTTGTACAGCTTTAGGATCCCATCCAGTAGAAATGGAATTAAGCAAATCCATCTTAAGTGTTTTACTACCTGTTACTAATACATCGTCATAGAAGTTTGACACTGTACCATTCACTCTTGACCAAGATACTCTGCGTTCTCTTCTCTTATTATCTCCACTACCAACAGTTACATAATAAGCATCTCCACGCTCTCCGCGATACTGCGTATAAGTTTGCATATCATATGTCCAAAAAGGTACATATACTCCCCTTAAATTATCAGCAGAGAATATTCCTCTTTGTATTTTATTTGGTGCAAACCAAAGGTCTTTAATCCACTTTTGTAATATTCCTGCCACTTGATTTCTATCCACAGCAAAAGGAGCTACGTATTCAGGTTTAATATAACGCTCTTCATGTATATCTTGTTCTACAAGTGGATTAGCACAATATGGACAAGCCATTGACTTTAAGTTTTCATCTACAGTAGCAGTAGCGTGACAACTACTACACTCCACTACCTTAGTTGTACTAAAACTCTCCTTCTCATAACTCTCCATAAAGCTAACAAAGTCGTGCTCTTTTAGCTCTAATTCTCCTTGCTCTATTTCTTTGACATTACCACAGTACTCGCAAACTAAAGCTTGAGCACTTGGTTTATATGACATTGGTCCACCACATGAACTACATGGTGTAGCCTCTGATGTATTTAATTTTATTTCTTCTCCTGACGACACTTTCTATACTAATTAATAGATCTGTATTCCCTTTAAAAACTGCAAGTTATCCTGCTTTCATTAAAACAACTTGTACACTTATATAAAAAAAGGTACTAAAGAAGATTTAAAGCCTTCTGGAGTACCTTTCTCTATTGTACTATATATTTGGTAACGGTGGAGGAGTTTGTCCCCATACATCGTTTAAATCACCTTGATTTCCTGCTTTATCCCAGTTAGCCATGCCGTTCTTCCACACTAAAGTATCTCTTAACAGTTGTCCATTGCTAACCATCTGTTTTAACCCTTCTAAATCAAAAGGACCTGCTTGCTGACCATTTAGCGCTACAAAGTAACTTACTACTACAGCACCAGGTATTGGTGGAGGTGTATTAGTTACTGGTTGCTGTGCTTGTTGTTGAGTAGACGTTTGTCCTTGTGCCATAGCTTGACCAAACTGATTAGCCATTGCAAAACCTGCTCCCATACCTACTCCCGCTCCTGCTACACCTGATGGATTATTAGCAGCAGCTTCCATAGCTTTCGCAGCTTTCATTTGCATTAATTTATTTAAGTCAACGCGCTCTAATCTACTTAATTCAAAGATCTCTTTTTTGATATCCTCTGGCATAGATACGTTCTCGATTAAGAACTTCGTTACATCCATACCATATACCTCAAAGTCGTCTTTCATATAAGCGAATATCGCATTAGACAACTCATTCAGATTAGCAGCATATGTCTCAATAGGTAAATTAGCCTCACCAATAGAATCTGTAAAACGAGTAACAATAGCACTTCTCAACTGATCGTTAATTTGATCTGTAGTAAATGTACCTGACGTTCCTACAATCTCTTTGATAAACTTACCTGGATCAGCAATCTTAAAAGTATACGTACCAAACGATCTAACTTCAATCATACCAAAACGGTCATCATTTAAGATAATAGGGTTTTTAGTTCCCCAACGTTGATCGATAAAAGTCTTTGTACTTACGAAATACACCTCAGCCTTAAATGGACTATTAAATCCATACTTCCATCCTTTTAATGTAGCTAGTATTGGTAAGTTTTGTGTATTTAAAGTATGTGTACCAGGACTAAATACGTCAGCTAATTGTCCTTCATTGATAAACACAGCCATTTGTCCTTCGCGAACAACTAACTTTGCATTATTCTTAATCTCGTTTTGATAACGCTCAAAACGGTGTACTATCGTATTCTGTGTTGGGTCTAAGAATTCAATTATATCAATGAATTCACCCGCTAATTTTCTAAACAAGTTCATATCTTTTCTTTTTCTTATTAGTAGTATTACAGTAGTAAATGTAACAGATTTTGTGTTACAATTTTTATAAAGATAATAGTTTCTAATTTTAATCTATACTATCCATACAATAAATAGGGCTATAATAAATTCTATATATCCTATCATATCCTGAACATTTTTTAGTATATTTATTTACTATAACTATCAAGCAACTTATTATGAATAAGAATCTTAAACATAATAATACAGAAACTAAAAGTGGTAAGCGAATAGGTAAAATCGAAATTATTAACCCTATAGCTCAATTAGTATTTGAGGACAATGCCTACGTAGAAATAATCGCTCAAGGATTTAAATACGCAGACTCTCCAATATGGATTAAAGCCGAAAACTTACTACTGTTTACAGACTTGCCAAACAAGCGAATTCACTACTGGAAAGAGCATTATAAGGAACCTAAAACTTATCTAGAAGATATAGACTTCATTGGTCAAAATACTAAAAATGGCGAACTAAACTCTAGTGCTCTCCTATTTAGCAATGTTGGAGAGATAACTCTTATGCTTTATGGAGAAGACAAGATAGCTAAAATGAATGCCATCATTAGAGAACCTAAGTTCAACTTTGACACCTGGATAAGCAATCCTCAAAAACACCAACTTATCACTCCTTTACACTTTACAGAGGATAAATTAGGCAATATCTACTTCACTGATACCATTGCAACAGATAATAAATCTAAAGCTTCTAAAAAGCCTCTATATGGATTATATAGAATATCGAATAAGAATAAACTAGAACTCTTATTAGAAAATCACTTATCTCCTGAAGGTATAGCTTTATCTCCAGACAATAAAGCTATATATATAACCTACTCTGATAAGAAAAAAGACTATCTATACAGATATGAACTCAACAAAGGAAAGCTTAATGAGGATACATTTAAAGTCTTTGACTACACCCCTTTTATAAGTGATATAGATGATAAACCTAGAGGGCTAAAGACAGACAAATTTGGTAATATATACACAGCTGGACCTAATGGACTATGGATATTTAATAAAGATATGGAACTTATAGCTCGTGTACATTTTACAGAAATCGCTACTGACTGTGTATTTAGTGAAGATTATAAAACACTATACATTACTGCCAGTGACAAAGTACTCAAACTAAAACTTAGAGACTAAGCACACAAATACTGTTGTTTTACTCATATATTTTCTAGTTTGGCTTATCTTTGAGCCCGAATAGCGAATTCTCTCTATTCACCGATTAAACACAAATAAAACAAATACTAGTACACAATGGAAGAGCAATATCAACAAATCTTAGTTAGATATTATAGTGATGTCTTAGAAGAAAATACTGTCGAGACTTTTTGGGGAAAGACAATAGATGAGGAAAAAGGATTATACCAAGTGGATAATATTCCTTTTTACGGTCCTGACTTTTCATGTGATGATATTGTATTTGCTGAATTTGACTCTACAGAAGACTGTTTAACTTATCGCCATGTAGCTACTCCTTCTGGTAATACTACAGTACAAGTTATCGTCTTAAAAGACAAATACAACAGAGAAGATCTATACAACGAAATACTTTACTCTGGTACAGAGATAGAAGTATGTAGTGACCAGTACTTCGTTATCAATGTTCCGAGTAAGACAGATTACAAAAACGTATATGCAATCTTAGGAGCTTTAGAAGAAGAAAAAGTAATTGAGTTCGCAGAACCATTACTTTCTCCTAAACACAGTGCTGACTTAAGACAAAAATAATCCGATACTCAGGATAACTCTTATGTAACAATACAAAAATACCCGATTCAGTGAATCGGGTATTTTTGTATATATACTTATCTATTCTTTAGAATTGGAAATAAATAAATGGTTGTGGTCCTGCAGTTGCTGTAGCATATACAATCCAGAATACAAATCCTAACACAACAGCTTTAACAAACATAGGAGCTACATTAAACATCTGATTAGGAACCTCCATCCATGACTTAGGAATATAATGCCATACAAACCCAATACCGATTAACATAAAGGCATTCTTATACCCCATCGCTATAGTACTCCATGCATTCCAGTCAAACTCTAATTGTCCGATATTATTGATAATATCTAGAGCTGTATCAAATGAATTTGCTCTAAAGAATATCCAACAAAACGTAACAAAGTTAAACGTCAAGAATATAGAGAATATACGCCATAAGAAATTAGGTTTTACACCTTTTGCTCTTGGGAATAACTCCATAATAATCTTGTGTATTGCTAAAGCGATACCGTGAAGTGCCCCCCAAACAATAAAACGCAAACTTGCACCATGCCATAACCCACCTAATAACATTGTCGTTAATAAGTTAAAGTTAGTGTACATATTCTTCTTCTTGTCCTTAGCTAAAAGGAAAGTAAGTCCAAATACAACAATAGATGCAATAGCTAATATCAATGGAATGATACTCTCATTCATATAATAAACTCCCCACCCTACTATTCCTGCAAAGAATAATCCAGGGAAGAAGAATCCTCCGAAACTTCCTTTTCTATTTCCTCCTACTGAGATATATAAGAAATCCTTTAACCAAGTAGAAAGTGAGATATGCCATCTTCTCCAGAACTCTGTAATAGACTCTGACTGATAAGGTACATTAAAGTTAACTGGTAATCTATATCCCATTAACAATGCAATACCAATAGCCATATCTGAATATCCCGAGAAATCACAGTATATCTGTATAGCATACCCATAAGAAGCCATTAGATTCTCAAAAGCTGTATAACTATTAGGAGAATCAAACACACGATCTACAAAGTTTATAGAAATATAATCAGAGATTACAGCTTTCTTTAATACCCCTCCTATGATTAATAATAGTCCCTCATTTACATACTCTCTCGACACATATACATTCTTATATATCTGTGGCAAAAAGTCCTTAGCACGTACGATAGGCCCTGCTACTAACTGCGGGAAAAACGAAATAAAGAACAGATAGTCTAAGAAATTCTTTGTCGGCTCTATTTCTTTACGATAAATCTCTATAATGTAACTTATAGACTGGAAGGTAAAGAATGAAATACCTACAGGTAGAATAATATCATCTAAATGTAGCTTAGTATTAGCGAAGAAGTTAAAACCATCTAGAAAGAAGTTTGTATACTTAAAGTACCCTAACAATCCTAAGTTAACAATAATACTAATCGTCAACAACAGTTTTTTCTTAGCTGTATTATGGGTGTGATTAATAATACTCGCAAAATAATAGTCCATCAGCGATGATCCTATTAGAATGATAAAGTACATACCACTAGACTTGTAATAAAAGAACAATGAAAACAATGTCACATATAACAAGCGAACGTGAAATGTTTTTCTCATCAAGATATAGAAGAGATAAAACACTATAAAGATTCCTAAGAACGCAGCCGAATTAAATAATAACGGCTCTTTAGGATTAAAAGTAAACCAGCTGATAACTTGTTCAGCTGTTATACTTGGTATTTCGATATTTAATAGACTCATTTAAATAAGAAGACTATTGTTTAACAAATTGGTTATAAGCCTCTAAAAGAGCTTCATAAAACAGGTCTCCTGTATATTCATACCCTTTTACAGTATAGTGTACTAAATCCTTTGATAGTAAACCGTTCTCTCTCAATGAAGAAAGTCCTAACGTTCCTCCTAGGTTATAATATAAATCCCATATAGCATACTTACCACTGATACCGTTAATGATTAACTCATTAGACAACTCAGCCGCTACAGTATTCGGGTTCTCTTTAGAAAAATAAGATGGTGGTGGTGTAGTTAATAATACACTCGCATTAGGAGCTACCCTTTTCACCTTAGCCAAAAAAGCATTCACTTGAGCCTGAAAGTCTTTAGCATTCATTCTATCAAAAGACTCATTAGTCCCCATAGACACGATTACTAAATCTGCTTCTAATCCTTTTAACTGTCTAAAGAACAAGTCGTATTTTGTATAGTCAGAGAACCTAGCACCGTTTACCCCTATCGTATGATATAAGATACCTGGTTTATCATTCTCTAATACTACCCCATTCAAATCGTATGCCTCAGCCTGTTTATTTGAATAGAAATAAATACGATCTAACTCCTCTCCTAGTTCAAAAGTATAAAATACATCATTCTTCTCTCCTGAAAGTTCATTAAACATTTCTGTACCAACTGCCACTGCTGAAGACACCTTTTGGTTACTAGGAATATTTAATTTCTTTCCTGGGTGTATAGTCGTACTTTTCATATTGTTAGCCTTCTTGATTTCTCCTACTGTAGTACCGTATTTATTAGCGATACCAGTCAGAGACTCTCCTTTTTTGATTTGATGTGAAATCTTTTTAGGAGCACTAGACTCTAAGAACACTTTTCTGCTTGACGTCCCTACATTAAAGTCCTTAGTATTAGAAGGCGTAAACACTTTCATGCGCGAAAAGCCATAACTAGCATCGCGTACACTAAGCTCTATTACAGCATTCTTATCTACAGTAGATAAGGCTATACCACTCAGTCCAACATTAGCGTCTTTAACAGGAAATATATTCCTATAACTACTCCATTCAGCATTAGATGAATATCTAACTAGAGCATTACCATTAGTCTTTGCTAATTTATAAGGAAAGGCAAACCCTAATCCTCCATTACCAAACTTATCTTGTAACAAGACTCTCATTCGCCCACTAAAAAAATCAGCTTGAATATGGGAGTCTCCTATATGAACTATATTGATCTTTCCTTTCTTTGATTTAGTTACTTGTTGTATCTTATCAAAGAAACCTTTTAATTGTTCTGTATAATAGATCTTATTTCCTATTATTTCTTTATTCACTAATCCACTATCATCAGCTTCATAATTACCCGATCCTCCATAGTTGGTTTGACCAAAAGAATTAATATGAAATAAAACACCTACAACAAAAACAGCAATTTTACTCCTTTTCATTTTCTATTTTTTGTTTAGCACTTTCTCCTACAGTACTATTATTAGCACGCTGTACAGAGTCAGTTCTATTAGCAGGTCTTACACTCCCACCTTTTTTCTTTTTATATTCTGTATACCCTTCCTCTAATCTAGCGAACACTTTTTCAGCAATTACAGTAGCTCCCTTATGATTAAAGTGTGTATAATCTTTATTTGCCTTACCTTCTTCTACCCATTTCACCATAGATCCGTTACCTCCCATATCATCATACAGGTTAAAGAATCCAGCATGTGACTCGATAGCATACTTACGTTGAGCTTTTACTAATGGTACTACAGCCTTATCTGTCTGCATCACTCCATCCACTTTAGATGATTTATCAGCAGCAGAGATAATCAATATATTAGCATTAGGAAAACATTGTTTTAAATGTTGCACTACAGCACCCATTTTCTTTGTATACCATGAGTAATCTAATGTACCATAGTTTAATACGTTAGCTCCATAATGTAGAACAATCAAACTATAATCTAGATTATTCTGATACTTCTGCATTAAGCTAGTTTTAAACAATGAAAGCGGAAGCCCTGAGTTACCTCTACTAGAGAAGTTATCCACCTGTACACCTCCTACTCCACTAAAGTCAAACCCATAAATAGGAATAGAATCAGCATGTTTAAAAGTTACCTTAATATCTTTTACACTACCTTCAGCTAATTTCAACTTATTCAGTTCTGAGTTTATATTTAGCTTTCTAACGATAGTATCTTTATTAGTTATAACTACTACTTCTCCACGTTTATTATTAGAACTACCATAATAAAGTGTTGGATTATATAGCATTGTCATATTCTGCATCTTACCACCAGAATAGCTAACCCAGCTTTGTTTGATTGTATCTTTAACGAAGTATACCTGTCCAGATACACCAAATGGTTTCTGTGGTTTCTTTACATTTAAGTAAGATAGCATCTTAAAGTTGTTAGAGTACTTATGGATTACAGACTGTCTAGACTGAGCAGACTCAGACATTACAGGCACATATCCCACTCCCATACCACCGTATTTACCTTGATACTTCTTACGTAAATCTTGTACAATTAAATCTCCATCAGTCATAGAGTCTCCATAGTACGCGATACGTACACGTCCACCTTTTTGTTGTTCTAGAGCATATAATCTAGCAAAGAAATTCTCTAGATATACCATTCCTTTAAAGGATTCAGAGTCTTCAGTACTCAATACAGCAGACTCAGGCACCACGATTACTCTATCATCGCCTTCCCCTATAGTCTTCTCTATAATTGTATCCTTAGTAACTTCAGCAGTACCTCCTTGACCTATTGCTTCTAGCATTAGGCTATCCACTACTATATTACCAGTAGTTATAGCTTCTTCACTAAATAACTTCTCTGGTAAATTCCCTTTAAAGAACAAAAAAAAGCCACTCGCCATTACTATAATGGCAAGTGACTGGTATATATATGATTTCTCTACTTTCACAAAAAATACTAATAGATTACATTCGGTCTGGTACAGCTATCCCTAATAAAGAGAAAGCATCCTTAATCACCATACCTACTTTTTCTGACAATTGTACTCTAAACGCTCTCAATACTGTATCTTCTTCTCCTAAGATAGATACCGTTTGGTAGAACGAGTTATATTCTCTTACTAATTCGTATACATAGTTAGCCACTAAAGCTGGGCTATGCGTACGTGCAGCATCCTGAATCACTACAGGGAACTCCTCTAGTAATTTTAATAATTCTTTTTCTTTAGGATCTAAAGTAATGCCTTTTACCTCAGCTGTATAATCAAAATCGGCTTTTCTTAAGATTGATTGAATACGAGCATAAGTATATTGGATAAACGGTCCTGTATTACCTGCGAAATCAACTGATTCTTTAGGGTTAAACATCATTCCTTTACGAGGATCTACCTTAAGCATAAAGTACTTAAGAGCTCCTAATCCTATAGTAGTAAATAACTGAGAACGCTCCTCTTCAGAGTATCCTTCTAGTTTACCTAATTCCTCAGATATAGACTTAGCTGTATCTGTCATCTCTTGCATTAAGTCATCTGCATCTACTACAGTTCCTTCTCTACTCTTCATTTTTCCAGAAGGAAGTTCTACCATACCATAAGATAAGTGGTATAAACTCTCTGCCCAGTCAAAACCAAGACGTTTAAGAATTAAGAATAATACTTTAAAGTGATAGTCCTGCTCATTACCTACTGTATATACCATACCACCAACATCGCCGAAATCATTCACACGTTGTATAGCTGTACCGATATCTTGAGTCATATATACAGAAGTACCATCTCCACGAAGTACTAATTTCTCGTCTAATCCTTCTTCTGTAAGATCAATCCACACAGAGTTATCCTCTTTTTTAAAGAATACACCTTGTGCTAATCCTTGTTCTACTACATCTTTACCTAATAAATAAGTATTGCTCTCATAGTACACTTTATCAAAGTCTACCCCTAAGTTTTTATAAGATACCGCAAAACCATCATATACCCATTGGTTCATCGTCTTCCATAGCTCGATTACCTCTGGTTTATTGTGTTCCCAATCAACAAGCATTTGCTTCGCTTCTTTGATAATTGGAGCCTCTTTCTTCGCTTCGTCTTCCGTCATACCTTGCTCCATCAATTCTTTGATTTGGCTTTTGTATTCTACGTCAAACTTCACATAGTAGTTTCCTACCAATTTATCTCCTTTAAGCCCTGTAGACTCAGGAGTTTCTCCATTACTATACTTCTGCCAAGCTAACATTGACTTACAGATATGGATACCTCTATCATTGATGATTTGTGTCTTGTAAACTTTTTTTCCAGAAGCCTTTAAAATTTCAGCTACAGAATATCCCAATAAGTTATTTCTAACGTGTCCTAAGTGAAGAGGTTTATTCGTATTAGGAGAAGAGTATTCTACTAACACTGCTTTATCACCAGGTGTAGGTGTTACATATCCGAAGTGTTCTTCACCGCGTATTGCACTAAAGAAATCGATATAATAACTATCTGAAACTACTAGATTTAAAAAACCCTTTACTACATTAAACCGTTCTATTACAGATGTATTCTCTACTAAGTACTCACCTATTTTAGTTCCAATTTCTACCGGGTTTCCTTTTATTTGTCTTAAAAAAGGAAAGATAACTACAGTAATATCACCCTCAAACTCTTTTCTTGTCGCCTGATACTCAACTTTCTCTACGGTAGCACCGTATAATTGTTGAATCGCCATCTCTATCTGCGGAGTTAAAATCTGATTTAATGTCATTTTGATTATTTTTATTAAAGAAGCAAAGATAATTTATATTTCGTCATTTCAAGAAGTCTATACAAGGAATTTAAACATTTCATTTAGAATTAATTTAACTTCATTCAAAATATTTAACTATCTAAAATACAAAAACATAACCACATAAACAAACCTACCCTTTCTAGCAAAACAGGTAAATAACTGTTAAAATACAAAGAACAACACACTAAAAATCGTCTTACTGTTTTAAAAAATAATCGTACAATAATTATATCTAATCATCCATATTCTCTAAATAAACATAAAAAGGTCTATTCAAAATCATAATATCCCCTCCACACATATTCATAACTTTTTAAATTAGGATATCCATAGAAATCTTGTCGTTGATTATGAATATTATTTGCCTTGATAACACGATCAAAATCGGAAGACATAATAAATACTTTTATATCAGACAAATCTCTCTTATTTAGGTAAAACCAAAGCTCATCTATATTTCCTTTTGCTTTTTTTCCATTAACAAGAGATATAATTTGTTCTTTTCTCACTTCTTCTATTTTATTAGAAGTATTATCGATCATAAGTGTAACCACTTTATCATTACTATACCACTTCACTGCTAATATATCAGCTAGACCACGTAAACTTCCATCACTCTTTTTCTCAGGAAGTCCAAAAACAGACATCTCTAGATTGCTATTTTTTTCCTTAAGGTTATTCAGCAAATCTTTGATAATTGATTTCTTCATTTCTTTCTGTTCAAGCATAATTCCCAATGTATTCATCTCTTCATCAACATATACATCAAAACTATAAAACTTAAATTCATCTATATTAGCAACTGTTTTACCAATAAGATCACTATTTTTTATTACAAACTTTTTGAAATTATATGTAGTATCTCTGAATATCCTCAAATCTTCTGGTCTATAATCTATTTCCATACGATCATCTTCATCACTAGCTACATTAAGCAATTTATTCATTGCTGACATACTCTCATATTCTTTTAAATACGCTGGGCGTTTTTGTTTATAGTCTAATGAAGACAAATCCATCGTAGTAAAACTATTCTTCACTTCCTCTTGTTTGGCAAATAATTTATTAACTCCTTTATCATACTCTTCTTTAGATATATATAAATATTTAAAAACAAATTCTTTAGTAGGCTGAGACGTTCCAGCATAATGAAAAGTTATCTCAAGTGTATCTTTCTTTAAATCTATTTTATAAATACTATCTAATAAAGACCTCCCATCATCATATGTGGCTCCTGTAAAAGTCTTAAAACTTTCTATTGGTTCTCTATGCTCTATAGGAAAATCAGTTATCACTTCTCCGTTTTCGATTCTTAAATAAGGTACAGTCTCTCCTATAAATTCCATATACCCCAAAGTCATCCCCCACATAAGAGTCTTATCCACTTTACTAAAAGATACAGCTTTATAATACCCATCTTTAGGAGGTGTAGTACATCCTAATAAACACAACAACCCTAATCCTATTACGATAACACTTTTAAATACCTTCATAACAAAATAACATATCTTACTAAACTTATTTATCTTAAAATCACTAAATCTTATAAACAACAATTAATTAGACAATAACCCAAATAACAGATCCACAAAAAGGTTCTCTAAAAAAGTAAAATCATCACGCCAAGCTCTAGTAGTCTCTTCCTTCTTAGAATACTCAGAAACATCTATAACAACTCCTCCATTAAAAACTATATTACTATTTAAATGGCGATACTTATTTCGCATCAACTCTCTTATATCATCTGACTCTTCATATTTCTTAGATACAACAGGAACGTACTTCGTTTTAAAATTAGCAAAAAATCTCACTTCCACATCTTCTAAATACGCTTTAGGATTTCCATTTAGATACACTACTGATGCAGAACTAGCAAAGTGACTAGTCCCATTAATAGTCTGCCCATATCCTCTAGGCATAGCAAACATCCCGATAAATACAAGTATCACTAAGTAAAACCTTCTCATAACTATACAATTCTAAATATTCAATCCATACTCTAAAACAAAACACCTAATTCCTTTACAATAGACCTCCCCCATAATATAACAAGGTTAGTATATACTAAAGTAAGATTATTACAGCTAATTAAATATACAAAATCAAACAAACACACTACATATCAACAAATTACCTCTTACACCATTCACCAAGACCATCTATTCATACCCCTCATGTCCCTTTCAAGGACAATAAGAAGACAATTAATGAACAGTCCTTCGACAAAAGCCCTTCTTACTCAACTAAACTCAGCTTATTGTCCATGAATTGTCCAAGGATCTATCTCTATAGCAGTATTTATAAGGGATGAGGGAGCGTTCATACTATATAGCAAAATAGTCAAAAAACACTTAATTAACTAACTTACAATATATTAACTAAATATATAAAATAAAAAAATGATACTGCTTTTTTTATAAAACAGGTATATAACATGAATATAAAGGCTTATTTTAAAAAAAACAACGAGAAAAGCATCGATTTATCCCATCTAAAAACAAAATAATAGATGTAAAAACAAAAAAGCAGTTATACTTTTTTAAACAACCTAAAGGATTAGTAACTAAGAGGAGATATCTTATAAGGCAATAGATCCTTTTAACAAAACAGCTTAAAGCAGCTAATAAATATACTTACAACAGAAATACTTATATACGATAAAAGCATATTAGAATACAAAAATAGTAAAACTACTAATAGAGAAGTTTCCCTTAAAATACGGGTATAAAAAAAGCCTCACTGTATAGTGAAGCTTATCTTGTGGGCGATGAGGGATTCGAACCCCCGACCCCCTCGGTGTAAACGAGGTGCTCTGAACCAACTGAGCTAATCGCCC
>NZ_FNYS01000020.1:54547-68117 GCF_900109075.1 Myroides marinus
GTGGGCGATGAGGGATTCGAACCCCCGACCCCCTCGGTGTAAACGAGGTGCTCTGAACCAACTGAGCTAATCGCCCATTTCCTTTATAAGAACGTGTAATCGTTTGTTGATTACGGGTGCAAATATACGACTGTGATTTTACTTTGCAAGCTTTTTTGAATATTTTTTTATAAAATTTCTGCTACTACAAAAGTGCTCCCCCCTATGTATATCAAGTCTTCAGCACCTGCTACCTCCTTAGCTTTAGCGTAAGCATTTGGTATTGAACTAAAAACCTCTCCATTCAAACCAAACTCACTCGCTTTAGCAGCTAAAATCTCCGCATCAAGCCCTCTTAAATTATTTGGCCTTGCAAAAAAATATTTTGCCTCTTTTGGCAATAATGGAAGGATCGAATCTAAATCTTTATCATTAACTACACCAAAAACAATGTGTAAATTCTGGTATTTTTCGTGTTTTAGTTGATTCATCACGATAGTTAACCCATGAGAATTATGCGCAGTGTCTGTTACTACCTTCGGTTTTTCACCTAAAACTTGCCATCTACCTAATAATTTTGTGTTCTCTACTACGCGAAGTAACCCTTCTACTTCTGCTTTTTCGCTAATCACAAATGAATTTCTAAGTAATTCTATCGCTTGTCTTACTGTACGGATATTAGATTTCTGATAATCTCCTTTCAGATCTGACACCAAAGTATTCTCCTTATATGTATCTTGAGCAAAATAAATATCTGCAGACATCTCTTTTGCTTTAGCTATAAACACTGGTTGAGTAGATTCATTATACTCTCCTATTACTACAGGTACACCTCTTTTTATAATACCTGCTTTCTCTCCAGCGATAGCCTCAAGAGTATCTCCTAAGAATGCTGTGTGATCTTTACCTATATTAGTAATAACAGAAAGCAATGGAGTAATAATATTAGTAGCATCTAAACGCCCTCCCATTCCTACTTCTATTACTGCCACATCTACTGCTTCTTGTTTAAAGTACTCAAAGCACATACCTACAGTCATTTCAAAAAAGCTCAAAGAGTTCTCTTCAAAGAAAGGTTTATTACGAGCAATAAAATCAACAACAAAAGATTCTGTTATCTCCTGTCCATTAATTTTAATACGTTCTCTAAAGTCTTTTAAATGTGGTGATGTATATAACCCAACTTTATAACCTGCCTCCTGTAAGATAGAAGCAATCATAGATGATGTAGACCCTTTACCATTAGTCCCTGCTATATGTATAGTCTTTAAGCTATCTTGTGGGTTATTTAAATGATTTACTAATTTAATAGTATTAGATAAATCAGCTTTATAAGCAACTGCCCCTTGTTGTTGATACATTGGCAATTGATTAAACATCCATTCTAATGTTTCTTGATAATTCATATTTACAAAAAAATAGGACTTACTGTCCTACTTTAAAATTAATTACTATAAATCCTACTTGTATATTCGGTGCGTTATCATCTGCTTTCCATCTAAATGTCTTAGCTGTAGCAATAGCTGCATCTGTAAGACACTTAGCAGAGTTAGTCGTACCTTTAGTATGCTGTGCAGATACTACCTTACCACTCTTATCTACTCTTATCTCCACTACTACTGTACCTACCTCATTACAGTTAGGCACTACTTGACCACGAGTAGCTAGAGCACGTCCGTTTAGTCCCCAGCTAGTACCATTACCGCTACCTTGTCCTTTACCACTACCATAAGTAGAGTTAGAGTACATATCTCCATCTAGTTTTCCTTGGTCACCACCTTTAGAAGAGTTTCCTTGACCTTCTGATTTTTCTCCAGACGTTTTAGGCCCATTGATTAGACTAGCTAAAGCATCAGTAGTACTTTGACTTGGTTTAGGATCTGGCTTAGGTTTTACGACCTCCTTTTTAGGTTCTTCTTTTGGTTTAGGTTTGTCCTCTGTTTTTTTAACCACAGGAACATCTACCTTATTTTGAGTTACCACAGGCTCAGTTGTTGTTGTTTCTACAGCGGCCTGTTGTTCTGGTTCTGGTTGCATTGCTATAGGTTCAGTAGGTTGTACATCTCCTTTACCTACTTCACTATTACCAAAATTAATAGCTATCTCCCCTCCTAAAAGAAATGGTTGTTCTTGTGGTACAGGGGTAATAATTTTATAAAAGAAAAACAATAAAAAGAGTATTGCAAATACTGTAGAAGTAATTGCAAATGCTTTCTTTTCACTTTCTGATTGTAATATCTTCATACTTATTTTGGCTCTACTGCCAATACAATTTTAAAACTATTGCGATATGCTATATCCATTACAAATACAGCGTCCTCTACAGGAACTCCTTTAGCTACATGCAGTACTACATTAGGGTCAGGTATTCCTGTTAGTTTACTCTTTAGACCTGACTCTAGTTCTTCAGGTGTTACTTTCTGCTCGTTTATATAATAGTTAGATTGATCATCTACACTTACTGCTACTGTCTCTACAGAGTCAGACTTACCATCTGAGTTAGGCAATACTAAATCTAGAGCATTAGTAGTAGTCATCGTCGTTATAGCTACCATAAAAAAGATAAGCAATAAGAATACGATGTCAGTCATAGACGACATATTAAACTCTGCAGATACTTTATTTCTACCTCTAATATTCATTATGCAGGATCATTTAATAAATCTAAAAACTCTACTGCATTAGCTTCTAACTGGTGAACTATCTTATCGATCTTACTAACTAGGTGATTATATCCTACATAAGATACAATCCCTACGATTAGTCCAAATACAGTAGTCATCATCGCTGTATAAATTCCTTCTGATAATACGCTCATATCTATACGGGCAGATGCAGCTGTTGACATTTCGTGAAATGCCATAACCATCCCCACTACAGTACCTAAGAAACCAGTCATAGGCCCTGCTCCAGAAAGCGTAGCTAATAGATTGATGTTTTTCTCCATCTTATACACCTCTAGTTTACCAGCATTCTCTATAGCGATATTAATATCTTGTAGAGGCTTACCTATTCTAGATATCCCTTTACCTATCAAGTGTGCTACTGGTGTATCTGTATTAGCACATAATAACTTAGCCTGATCAACTTTACCCTGAGATAAGAACATCTTTATCTGTGCCATAAAATTATCATCTATAGTAGAAGCTTTCTTTATAGCAAAGAATCTCTCTAGGTATAAGTATAATGCCATAAAAAGCATGATAAAAATGATTATCATAATAGCCTGCCCTATAGGTCCACCACTAAAAATAATTTCACTAAGTGCTAATTCTTTTTTATCAGCTCCTTGAGTTGCTTCTACAGCATTAGATAAGTTTTGTGCTACTGCTGTTGTATCCACTTGTAAGAAATGAAACATATATAATTTGAGTTTTTAATGTTTTGTAATTTTCAATGTGCGATTTTTAATAAATTAGACTCGATTCCAACAAGCCCACTTATTAATAACGAAAAAATATACCGTTTAATATCACTATTCTCAAAAAAAGATACAATTATATCATCATATCTATTCTGAAAAGGTGTTCAAAGGTATAATGTTTTTAAAGACTACACACTTTTTGTCCTTATTTTACACACTTATACCTTATATTTTAATCGTTCTCTAATAGTTCTTTGCAAAATAGTCGTATACCTTACCTGAACTATGATCATACTTAGCTCCTGTAACACTTGCTAATACATTAACATCATCCCTTAATTTCAACACGCCTAATAGCCCAAAAACAATAGCTTCCTTAAAGTCTATAATCACATCTATAGGTCTGTCAAATACAATACTCGGTGCATGCATCTTTATTCGCTCTATTAAATAATCATTCTTAGCTCCTCCTCCTGTTACTAAGACTTTCTCTGTTCCTTCCACACCTATTCCTTGTGCTATTTGCACAGCTATATGTTCTACTAGAGTTGCTAAAAAGTCTTCTACAGGTAGACTATACTTATTAAGAATTGGTTGTACATAAGTATTCACAAACTCTACTCCTAATGACTTAGGAGCTGATAACGTATAAAAGTCTAATGCATTAAGCTCTGCTAACAATCCTGCATTCACTTGGCCTTTAGCAGCTAAAGTACCTTTATCATCATACTCTAAACCTAATTTACTTACTTGTTCATTAAGCAGTGTGTTCACAGGGCAAATATCATAAGCTAATCGATAGCCTAATTTGTTCTCAAATGACACATTAGCAAAACCTCCTAAATTAAGACAAGCAGCATAATCACTAAACAACAAACGATCGCCTATAGGGACTAACGGTGCTCCCTGTCCTCCTAACAAAACATCCTGTACTCTAAAATCACACACTACTTTTTGGTGTAACAAATCTGCCAACACAGACATATTACCAATCTGTAATGTATATCCTAGCTCAGGTTTATGAAATATAGTATGCCCATGAGAACATACTGCATCAATATTATCTAATGTATTGTCCTTAATAAATTGATTAATTACTGTAGCTAAATGCACAGTATATCGTTCGTCTAAAACTTCGATTTGTTTACTATCTAGTTTTATTGCATTCTTTAATTGTTCTTTCCATTGTGAACTATAACTAACTGTATCTGTACAGTGAACTTCAAAACTCCATTTATCACCTTCACAATAAAAAGTCACATAAGCCAAGTCTATTCCATCTAATGAAGTACCTGACATCACTCCTATTATATTATATTGGTATTTTTTCATAGCATAAAATTAGGTAATACTCATTGAATAATTGTTATAAAACACCTATATTTGAGAACTACAAAAATAGAACAACTAAAAAATTAAGAAACTATAAATGGATTTTAAATTTACAGAAGAGCAATTGATGATTCAACAAGCTGCTCGTGACTTTGCTCAAACAGAATTGTTACCAGGAGTAATTGAAAGAGATGAACATTCTAAATTCCCAACAGAACAAGTTAAAAAACTTGGAGAACTAGGATTTTTAGGAATGATGGTAGATCCTAAATACGGAGGAAGCGGATTAGACAGCGTTTCTTATGTATTAGCTATGGAAGAAATCGCTAAAGTAGATGCTTCTGCAGCGGTAGTTATGTCAGTAAATAACTCATTAGTTTGTGCTGGTTTAGAAAAATATGCTAGCGAAGAACAAAAACAAAAATACTTAACACCTCTAGCTTCAGGACAAGTTATCGGAGCATTCTGTTTATCAGAACCAGAGGCTGGATCAGATGCTACTTCACAAAAAACTACTGCCATAGATATGGGAGACCACTATCTACTAAACGGTACTAAAAACTGGATTACTAATGGTAGTACAGCTGATTACTATATCGTAATTGCTCAAACTGATGTAGAGAAAAAACACAAAGGAATCAATGCATTCATCGTTGAAAAAGGATGGGCTGGATTCGAAATCGGGGCTAAAGAACAAAAAATGGGAATTAGAGGATCTGATACTCATTCATTAATGTTTACAGATGTTAAGGTTCCTAAAGAAAATAGAATTGGAGAAGACGGATTTGGATTCGCTTTTGCAATGAACGTATTAAATGGTGGACGTATTGGTATTGCTTCTCAAGCTTTAGGTATCGCTCAAGGTGCTTACGAATTAGCATTAAAATATGCTAAAGAGCGTAAAGCTTTCGGTACTGAAATTATCAACCACCAAGCTGTTGCTTTCAAATTAGCTGATATGGCTACTCAAATCACTGCTGCTAGAATGTTATGTTTTAAAGCAGCTGCTGAGAAAGATGCAGGTCAAGATATCTCTATCTCTGGTGCTATGGCTAAGTTATTTGCTTCTAAAACAGCAATGGACACTACTATCGAAGCGGTACAAATCCACGGAGGTAATGGTTATGTTAGAGAATATCACGTAGAAAGAATGATGCGTGATGCTAAGATTACTCAAATCTACGAAGGTACTTCTGAGATTCAAAAAATCGTTATTTCAAGAGGTATTGCTAAATAAGCAATCTCTTATATCTTAATAAAAAAGGCTATTAACTTTCAAGTTAATAGCCTTTTCTTATTATTGTACATTTACTACTATTGGTAATTTAAATTTCATAGAAACAGATCTACTATTTTGTGTAGCAGGTTTCCACTTAGGTAGTGTTTGAATCTTTTGGACAATACGCTTCTTTACATGTGATGGAAGATAACCTTGTGTCCCTACAACACCTATATCAACTAAATACCCATAACTATTAACAGTAAAATTTACATCGAAGCGATATTGTTCTCCTGCATTTAAATAATTATCTAGATTAAGTATATTCATCAGATTAGTTGTAAAATCTTCTTCTCCATCATAAGGTTTAGCAGACTCAGAATATAAACTAATAGTCGTCATACATCCCCCCTCTCCACAAAGAATTAAGTTATCCTCCTCTGATGTTGAAATAACAAACCCAGTCAATCTACACTCTTCCACATATTCCGAAACATCAGTAACTTCATTAGGCTCATATACTATTATATTCCCATCTACAAATCCTTCTTGTGTAATATCAGCAGGTAATTGATTATAGGTTTTAATATGAGGTCCTTCATCGTTAAATCCTAAAGGAATTTCTTCTAATGGTACATAATCTAATTCATTAAATGAAACTATATAAGTTGCATTAATCGTATTAGCTAACTTCTCTTCTTCTAAGTCCTTATCTTCAGATCCAAAAGAACATCTAAAAATATAGTCATCAAAACTGTCATTTTCTAGAAAAGAATTAAGCAAATTAGAACCAACAACTATTCCTAAACACAAAAGCATTCCTCCAAATAGTGCAATAAGCATTATCTCTCCATCGCTTTGCTTGGGGTGGAAAGGATTGTGATTATTATATTGATTAATTGTGTTCATTCTTTTAGATTATAGAAAGTAATATTACAAAAAAGGAATTATTAATACAAAAAAAGTATAACTACCTAAAAGCAAAGAGGCTGTCTTTACCAGACAGCCTCTTTACAATTTAAAAACGCATTAAACATTTCGAGAATTTTCTTTTCTCTTTTTCATATATTTTATCACAAAGTGTATATTCATTAAGAGTAAGCAATAAGCTTGAATTTCAAAAATACATACAAAAAGTTAAAATACAAATAAAAAAACACATTTATCACCAATAAACACAACATTAGTAAAATCAGTTAAAATAAAATTATCTAACTATATGGCATTTAACAAAATCATTCAACTCTCTTTTGTAATTTTACAGCAAATTATAACAATACATGAAGCCACCTAAGTCTATTAAAACCAAAATTCTATTTCTCTACTTCACTTTGTTTGTAGCTGCTATTTTTTCAGGGGCTTATATATACAAAGAAGCCAAAAAATTCACTATTCCTGAAGAGCATGTAGTAGAGGAAAACAATAAAATATTTTTAGTAACTAGTGCTATCAACAATCTATATAGTAGCGAGGCATATAGTAGAACGGCTATTTTAAGTGGTAATCCTAAAGACATCAAGCTTTACTATAGAGAACTAGATACTATCGTTAAACAAATCAATCTTGTACAAACACAGGTACAGGACCAGGTTATTGTTTTAAAACTTGATTCAGTAATCGACTTATTATCACGCAAAAAAATAAGTTTTGAAAATATAATTAAGGCCCGTAAAGATCTTACCAATGAGGACAGATATACTGAAGCTTTCTCAGAGATATATAACATTCGTGAGGAGATAGAGAAAAACATCCAACCAATAGTTATTCAAAGTAAAGAGAAAGAAAAAAGAAGTGGTTGGGCTAGACTGTTTAAAGGTGATAATACTGATACTATTAAGACGACAGTAAACTATCCTAGTATCTCAGATTCACTAATTAGTGCTATGGAGCGTATACTACTTACTACACAAGCTAAAATTAATGACAAACAGAAAAACTTGCTATTACAAGAACAAAGACTGTTACAAGAAAATAAGATTATTACAGATCAGCTTCGAGAAATTCTACAAAACGTAGAACAAAATATCTTGGCCTTATCTTATCAAAAAATTAATGAATCAAAATCTCGAATCAGTGCAGCCTCAACTAATATTGCTTATATAGGAGGTACAGCACTTATAGTGGTACTAATATTAGGGTGGATTATTATACGGGATATCAATCAAACCCAGGAATACAGAACTACCCTCGAAAAATTAAACAAAGAGAATGAGGTACTGCTTAGAAGTAAGTCAATGCTACTCGCTACTGTAACTCACGATTTACAAACTCCATTAGGAGGTTTAATCGGATTTACAGACTTACTAGATCAAACACCATTAGATGGCAAACAAAAACAGTATGTACACAATATAAAATCGTCTTCTCAATATATTACAAATCTTGTCAATGACTTAACTGATTTCTCAAGATTAGAAAACAACAAGATTAGTATACAACAGAAGTCATTTAACCCTAAAACATTAATAGAAAATACCTGTTTTTTATTAATACCTAATGCTACAAATAAAAATATAGAACTGACTTGGGAAGTAGAAGATGCTTTAAACAACAGTTTTATATCTGATCCACATCGTATAAAACAAGTACTGACAAACTTAGTTACTAATGCTATTAAATTTACGCAAGATGGAGGAGTTATGATTAAGGCATTCACTGAGAATAACTTTATTAAATTTCAAGTAATTGATTCAGGTATCGGTATTGCTGCTAATCAAACTGACAATATATTTAAAGAGTTTCAGCAAGCTCATGATGGGATTGAGAAAAAGTTTGGTGGTACAGGGCTTGGGCTAAACATCTCTAAAAGAATGATAGAATTACTTGGTGGTGAAATCTATGTAGAAAGTGTGCTTAATGAAGGCTCTACTTTTACATTTACTATTCCAATACAAGAAGCTCATGAAGAAGAGAATATTGTTATAGCATCTAATGACCTACAAACTGTCTTTAGGGAATTAAAGTCTAAAAACATCTTAGTCATTGATGATGATAAGGTTCAGTTACAATTAATGGAGGAAATACTATCTCCTCTATTTAATAAGGTTACAACGATATTTGATGCAACTACAATAGACACTGTTTTAAGCAACGATAATTACAATATAATACTAAGTGATATACAAATGCCTAAAATGGATGGATTTGAGCTTATTCATCATTTAAAGACTACGTCTGAATTTAAGGATACTCCTGTAATAGCTTTATCTGGAAAACGAGATATTACTTTAGAAGAATTTACAAATGCAGGATTTGCTTCTGCACATCCAAAACCATTACAGTTAAGCGAACTATTAATACTAATCTCTAAAATACTGAATGTCGAATATCAGCTAATCACTGCTGCGGAGACTCCTAAAAAAGAACAACCAATTACTATAAAGGCTAAAGCATTATACAATACTAGATCTTTAACTCAGTTCATAGGAGATGATATAAATGCACTTAAAAACCTATTGGTAATCTTTATAGATAGCACCAAAGAGAATCTATTAGATTTACATTATGCAAAAGAAGAATTTGATATAGAACAGATAAGTAATATTGCACACAAGATGTTGCCTATGTTCAAACAATTAGAAATAAAAACACTTATTAATACACTAGAAGTATTAGAGGATAAAAGTATTAGCTTCGATACACAAGAGGATCTAAACAAGTATATAGATGAACTTGAAGTGAATGTAAATAAGGTCTTAGATCAAATAAAATTAAATCATTTTGAATAAATCTGACTTATAGCAAATAAAAAAGCTCCTTGATTCAAGGAGCTTTTATTTTATAAGTAATTCCGAAGAATTATTTCAAACTATTTACAGTTGTTAATTCATCTGATTCTAAAGTATAATCAACAGAATCAAATTCAAATCCAAACAAGTTAAAGAAGTCTTTTCTATACCCAGCTAAATCAGAAATAGCATCGATATTATCAGATGTTACATCTTCCCATAACTTAGCTACTTCAGCTTGTACATCTTCTCTCATTTCCCAGTCGTCAACACGGATACGTCCTTCTGTATCTAAAGATAAGTTACTTCCGTATAAACGATCTGCAAATAAACGTTGCATCTGTTCAATACATCCTTCGTGAATATTCTTCTCTTTCATTACCTTATACAATAATGAAATGTATAAAGGAACTACAGGAATTGCAGAACTAGATTGAGTTACTAATGCTTTATTTACAGATACATAAGATATACCATTAATATCTTTAAGCATATCATTAATCACTGGTACAGTAGCTTCTAAATCATTCTTAGCCATACCAATAGTACCATTTCTATAAATAGGATAAGTTAACTCAGGTCCTATATAAGAATAAGCTACAGTCTTAGCTCCATCTGCTAAAACACCTGCTGCTTTTAAGTCTTCAATCCAGAACTTCCAATCTTCACCTCCCATTACTGCAATAGTGTTATCAATATCACTTTGCTCAGTTACAGGATCAATACTAATTTGTGATACAACTCCTGTGTGGAAGTCAACAGTTTTATTAGTGAAAGGTTGTCCTATAGGTTTTAATACTGATGCGTATGCCACACCTGTTTTAGGATGAGTTCTACGTGGTGAAGCTAAACTGTAAACTACTAAGTCAATTTGACCTAGGTCTTTTTTAATTAACTCGATAGTTTCTTTTTTAATTTCATCAGAAAAAGCATCACCATTGATACTTTTTGCATAGATACCAGCAGCATTAGCTTGCTCTTCGAATGCAGCTGAATTATACCATCCTGCTGTACCTGGTCTACCTTCAGTACCTGGTTTCTCGAAAAACACACCAATTGTTGCTGCATTTGAACCAAAAGCTGCAGAAATACGTGAAGCTAATCCAAAACCTGTAGAAGCTCCAATTACTAATACCTTTTTAGGTCCGTTTACAATTTGTCCTTTAGACTTAACATACTCAATTTGCTTCTTTACATTTTCTGCACATCCTTCTGGATGAGAAGTTAAGCAAATAAATCCTCTAGTTCTAGGTTGTATAATCATTATAAATCTTTTTCTACTTTAGTTGAATTTAAACCAAGTTGCAAATTACGCATTTTATCAGAACAATACACATTTATTATGCTAAATAAATAGTTAACAACTTTAGTTTAAACTTACCTCAATTGTCCTCTCTTAATAATAGAAATAACCAAATACACACAAGCATATAAAACAAAAAAGGTTGGACTTAAGTCCAACCTTTTCAGTTATTATAAATCAGTGATAATAAATTCACTTCTTCTGTTTACTTGGTGTTCTCTTTCACTACAAGGAACATTGTTTTTACACTTGTTTAAGATTCCTCTTTCACCATATCCAATTCCTTTTAATCTTAATCTGTTCACTCCTTGACGTACTAACCAATCTACTGTTTGATCTGCACGGCGTTCAGACAATCTCAAGTTGTAATCATCTGGACCTACACTAGAAGTATACGAACGAACCTCTAATTTTAATGAAGGATTAGTCATCATTATTGAAGCCACTTTAGACAATTCTAACTGAGCATCACTTCTAATTACTGAACTATCATTATTAAAATAGATTGGAGCTAAATCAGTTAATTTACCTAAATCATCTCCTACTCTAGGACTTCTAGTATTAGATTTTCCTCCTTCAGTATAATTATTATAGTTGTTATAATTACTATCATCATAATTTGAATAGTTATTAGTAGGAGCTAAACCTCTACTTCTTTCTAACTCAAAATTAACTTCAATTAAATCATTTCTAGTAACATCTTCTACAGACACCTCTTCTGATTTATATCCATTAGCCTTAACAGCTACGTAGTAATCTCTATTAACCTTAACATCTTTAAATGCATAGTCTCCGCGTTTATCAACTTCAACCTCTTCTAACATTCTGTGTTTACTATCATATAAGAATACAAATGCATCTAAGATAGGACGTTTAGTTCCCTTGTCAGTAACTTTACCTCTAATCTCTTGGGCAATGTTAAGTTCTGTACCTAACTTCATTCTCACATAATACAAGTCATCCTTACCGTTTCCATTTGGTCTATTAGAAGTAATAAATCCAAACTTGGCTTCAGTATCAAGATACATTGCAAAATCATCATAAGGACTATTAATAGAGTTTCCTAAGTTAACAACTTCACCAAATGTTCCATCGTCATAAATCTGAACTCCATATAAATCAAGACCTCCTAAACCAGGATGTCCATCTGAAGCAAAGTACAATACGTTATCAGCACTTACGAATGGAAAACTCTCTCTTCCTTCAGTATTAATTTTATTTCCAAGGTTCTCAGGTGTCCCCATTGTACCATCTCTAAACAATCTTACGCGATACAAATCTGATTGTCCAAATCCCCCTGGTCTATCTGAAGCAAAGTATAACCAATCTTGATCAGGGCTTAATGCAGGAGACGCAGTACTTGCGTTATCTACGTTGATACTTAATTTCTCAACATCTCCCCATTTATCTCCTCCTAAGTTATAAGCTCTATAAAGATTAACTAATAAAGTACCATCTGAGTAACGAACTGTCTTGTCAGTTCTGTTGTTACTAGAGAAAAACATAGCTCTAGAATCAGCCGTAAAGATAGCATTAGCTTCGTTAAAATCTCCTTCTAATCGCTTAGCAAAAGGTTTTACATCTCCAACATATCCATCTATACGAACTGGAGCAGAATATAATTTCGTATAAGGGTCATTAGTCCACCCATGTACTTTCTTATGTTTCCCTTTCTTATTAGAAGAAGAAGCATAAACTATATTTCCTTTATATAAAGCAGAACCATACTCTGATCCTCCTGTATTAACACTATTAAGTAATTTTACTCTATATCCGTCTCTATTAGTATTAACTTCTTCTAAATAATTAGGATCACTTAAATATTTCTTTATACGACCATCTTGAGGAGCTTTTTCTACTAAAAGATCCATTTTAGCATTTGCTAATACGTAATCTCCTGTTGTTCTAATAGTCTGAATATATCTATAAAAAGCATCTACATCATCTATTTCTGCAGGAGTTTTTACTCCTCCATACACTTTACTATACCAATGGTTTGCTTCTAAATACAATCCGTTTTCATAGTACGCTTTCGCAAGGTTCGCTAAGATCTCATCACCACCTTTCACGCCCTTAGAAAGCATTTTCTCATAGGTCTTAATAGCCTCAGCATAAGCCATGCTTTCTATTTGTTGATTTGCTTTCTTTACATAAGAATTTTGGGCAATTCCTGTAAAAGAAAACATTCCAAATAGAGCTACTATCCCTACTTTATAAATATTTTTCCTCATAATATATTAGATGTACTTTTTCCTAAGCTAGTTGTCTTTTCTTTTACTCAAAAACAATGTATTAAAAAACATTGTTGTCCGATAAAAATATGTAACCTGAGATTTGTCAATATGGCATAAAAAAAGAAGCCAGCATGCTGGCTTCTAAAAAGTTATCGTAGTTTAGTCTTGCAAACCATAAACATACGATGAGTAAAAGTACATATTTTTCAAGTAAATCCGTATTCGGACAGCTGATTTCTTTAATAGATACAGAGATTATCAAATCTGCAGTAGTGAAAACTAACTCTGATTATTATGTAAAGAAGTTTAAATCCAAAGACCATCTAATAAGTATGCTTTTTTGTTGTTTTGCTAAATGCAATTCACTTCGTGAAGTATCTGGTGCAATGCTTGGATTATCAGGAAAAACCA
>NZ_FNYS01000047.1 GCF_900109075.1 Myroides marinus
AAAAAAATCAAAAAAATCAAAACAATCAAAACATAACGCAACAAAAAACAAATATCATCATATATAATTCAATTTAAAATTTTGTCTTTCTGGGAGATTGTGATCCTGTTTTTGTAAACTAGAAATTAGAGATCTAAGGATAACAAACCATAATAAAATAAAAGAGCCACTCATATGAGTGGCTCTTTCTGGCTAATACTGTTATTTTAGATCTAACAGCAAGGATCGGTCGAAAAATTGATTTGTTGTTGTATTAAACGTACTCAACGATTAATATTTTTATAGTTCTGTAATGATAAATTCACTACGTCTATTTAATTGATGTTCTTCTATAGTACATGGTACTCCATTACTACACTTATTCTGTAACTGTGTCTCACCATATCCTTGTCCTGTAACTCTGCTTCTATCTATTCCTTGCTCAACCATCCACTCTACTGTAGATTTAGCTCGGCGATCTGATAGTTTTAAATTATATGCGTCATTACCACGGCTATCTGTATGTGAACGTACATCTATCTTCATTGTAGGGTATTCTCTTAATACTTCTACAACTTTGATAAGTTCGGCTGCTGCATCAGGGCGTATATTAGATTTATCAAAATCAAAGTAAATTGGGTTTAATTTCAATTTCTTGAATAAATCATCATTTACCTTTATAGGTTCTAATGTTTTTTCAAGTCCTATATCCACTCTTTTAACTCCTTGAGCTTTCTCTACTACAAATATTACTTCAACAGTGTTGTACTCCTGTTTCTCTGCTTTTATGCGATATTTACCTCCACAATCTAAATACTGTGATAAGTAGTATCCTTTAGCATCAGTCATAATAGTATCTGCTTGAGTATATAAAGCATCTGATATAATTACTCTTGCATTAACTAGTGGTTCTTTTGTTATCTTATCATAGACAATTCCTTCTAAAGCTTGTTTACAAGGTTTCTCTTTAAAGAAATAGATATCATCTCCTCCACTAGCTCCTGTTCTATTTGAGCTCACAAACCCTTTATGTGATTTGCTATCTATATAGAGTGCAAAATCATCGAATGGGCTATTAATTGGGGTTCCCATATTGGCAACTTGACCAATACTTCCATCGACATTTATCTTGGCTACAAACATATCTAATCCACCAAGTCCTGGGTGCCCATCCGATGCAAAAAACAAGAAATTATCATCTGAGATAAAAGGGAATGTTTCTCTTCCTGATGTATTAACTTTATTACCTATATTTTCTACTTTTCCGTATTCACCTGTAGGGTATAATGCCACTCTAAAGATATCCGATTGACCTAAAGTTCCCTCTCTATCTGATGAAAAATAAAGCCACTTGCCATCTGGCGTTAAGGCAGGATGGGCTGTATTGAAATAATCCGAATTAAACGGCAATTCCATTACTTGTCCCCACAAGCCATCCTCCGTCTTAGTGGCTTTATATATTTTTAAGAGTGATGATTTATCTCTATTATTCCTGCGTTTACCCTTTTCACTAGAGTTATTACGGGTAAAATACATTGTATTTCCATCTTTAGTAAATACAGCAGTGGCATCATTTACTTTAGATCGTATTTCCTTGGCAAATTGTTGCGGATCTGAGAAACTACCATCTTGATTAATAGTAGAACTATACAAGGCTGTAAAGCTTTCATTAGTCCACTCATGAACAGACTTATTATCTCCTTGATTTCTAGCGGATGTAAAGATTAAATCTCCATTTAAAATGGTAGCTCCATAATCAGAAAATTCTGTATTAATACTTAAAGGTTTGATATCATAAAGATCTTGCTTGTCTTCTATCTTTTGCAAGAAGTCTTTATTAGATTCAAAAAGTTGGGCTCTAGAGTCATTTGCTTCTAACTTAGCAAACTGCTGCATCATTTGCTTAGACTTGTCGTAGTTTTCTACAGACTTTAGTGTTTGAGCATAACGATAATAATACTCTGAACCAATAGGTTCCTTTCCCTTGTCCTCATAAGTACCTTCAAATAATTCTGTGTACCACTTATTAGCTTCTACTAGCTTGCCATTAAAGTAATATGCATCAGCTAATTTCTTTAGCATATCTGCATTGGTATATCCTTTAGCTGCTATGCGCTCATAGATCTTAATAGCATCTATATAGGCCAAAGTTTGATATTCTTTATCGGCTTTCTTCTCTGCTACTCTTTGTGCTTGAGTATTAACTCCTGCTAAAAGTAACAGCCCGAATAAGCTTATTTTCAATAGCTGTTTTTTCATACTTCCTTTTTTATTAATCCCTTAATTCTCTTTTTAAAAGAATCGAGGCGCATTAATTGTACTTCTACGATTAAACAATTCAAATCTCAAGAATATCTCATGCGATCCTGAGTCATAATGACGAAGTGATGTGGTATCAAAGTCATAAGCATAGCCAACAAATAAATTCTCATTTACTTGGAATCCTGCCAGTGCACTAACTGATGCGTCCCAGCGGTATGCTGCTCCTAGGGTGAATTTCTCATAGAATAAGAAATTCGCTGTTAGATCTACTTGTAATGGTGCTCCGCTTACTGCTTTTACTAAAGCAGCTGGCTTAAACAATACATCACGCCCTAATTCAAATACATATCCTCCCATTAAATAAAAGTGCATCTTTTGACGCATAGTCGTGATATCATTATCATCATAACGATCTGTAGTTAAAAAGTTAGGTACAGACACTCCTACATATGCCTTGTCAGAATACATATAAAGTCCAG
>NZ_FNYS01000017.1 GCF_900109075.1 Myroides marinus
ACAAACTTTGATATTCAGATAGCGCAAACAACTATTGTGTTTATACAGTATTTACTCATAAGTATCCGTTATAGAATGGAAGCTTATGAAACTATTGGAGGTCTATTTAAAGACCTCAAGCAAGATTATATTGAAAACAAATTGAACGTTAGATTATTAGCTGTAGTAGCCTTAATACTTGATGTTTTGGAAAAACTAGTAGAGTCTATTGATATTCATGATATTACAACTAAAATAATTGATAATATTGAATCTTTTGGACTTTTATCCAATAATTATCACTTTAAATATCAGGCTACTACGTGAAAGTAAATTGGTGCGAAACTTGAGTTAGTATTAAAAGAACAAGGGTTTATTATAGATATAATATCAAGTGGTGCAAATCCTATATATGTAATTAAATATCAGGATAATTATCGCTCAATAATAGGTTTTTCTAAACGTTTTGATTCACCATTCAACCCAAAAAGTGATTATGTTGCGGTGATGACTTGTTCTCAGGCAGATGAGGGATGTCCTTATATTGCAGGTGCTAATCTGCGTTTACCTATTATGTATGAAGATCCAAAAATATCAGATGGAACTGAAGAACAAATGAAGGTATATAGAGATAGAAGTTTAGAGATAGGCGCAGAGATGTTTTATGTAATGTCTCAAATTAAAAAATAAGAGGTATGCAAGTAAGAATGAAATTTTTAGACAGATATCTTACGCTTTGGATTTTCATTGCGATGATCTTAGGTGTTACTGTTGGTTATCTGTATCCAGGTATTCAAGAGGCTATGGAAGTAGTTTCTATAGGAAGTACTAATATGCCTTTAGCGATTGGGTTAATCGTTATGATGTATCCTCCCTTAGCTAAAGTTGATTATAGTTTGTTGCCAAAAGCGTTTAAAGACAAAAGGGCTTTGTCAGCCTCTTTATTGCTCAACTGGGTAGTAGGACCTATACTTATGTTTGTATTAGCGATAATCTTTCTTAGAGAGCATCCTGACTATATGATAGGAGTGATCTTAATAGGGGTAGCACGCTGCATAGCCATGGTTTTAGTATGGAATGACCTGGCCAAAGGCAATAAAGAATATGCAGCTATGCTCGTGGCATTAAATAGTGTATTTCAAATTCTGTTTTACAGTGTGTATGTATGGTTATTTGTCAGCGTATTGCCAGCCAAGTTAGGTTTTGCCTCTTATGATGTCAAGATAGAGATGACAGAGGTGTTACAGAGTGTTTTGATCTATTTAGGAATACCTTTCTTAGCAGGTTTTCTAAGTCATAAATATCTAATTAAATATAAAGGGCAAGAATGGTACAACCGCAAGTTTATTCCATTTATCTCACCATTTACACTATATGCTTTGTTGTTTACTATCTTTTTGATGTTCTCGTTTAAGGGACAACAAATTGTAGAGTTACCAATGGAAGTAGTAAGAGTAGGAGTGCCCTTAGTTATTTACTTCGCCTTGATGTTTGTGGTTAGTTTCTTTATGAATTATAGAATGAAGTTGCCTTATGATCACAATGCTGCTATATCGTTTACTGCTGCAGGGAACAACTTTGAGTTGGCGATAGCCATTGCTATTGCTGTGTTTGGGATACATTCTCCTCAGGCTTTTGTGGGGGTAATAGGGCCATTAGTAGAAGTCCCAGTATTAATAGGTTTGGTGAGATTAAGTTTGTATTGGAAGAAGAAATATTATAAAGAATAGGTTATTTATAAGTGAGAAGACTGTTGTGACGACAGTCTTTTTTTGTTGGGGTAGATATTTATGTTTTTCAAAAAAAGTACACTGTTTTTTTTATTTTTAGACAAATTATGAGCTTTTTAAAGAGGTAAAGTAGGCCTTAATTGTTACTTTTTTTATGAAATAAGCTTAAATCAACACTTTTAGAGGGTATAGATAAAAAAAGTGAATAACTTTTTTTAAAGTAATTTTTTATTAAGTAATTGATTTTTAATGTTTTATTTGTTTTTAGGCCATTTTACATTCTAATGCAGTATGCTCTCTATCCCTTATAAAATAAAGAATTCATACTAGTTTGCTGGACAGTTCTTGGACAATACGCCGTATTTAGTGGGCAAGAGAGGCTGTTTGTCGAATAATTGACCTTTTATTGATATTGTATTGTCCTATAAGGGAGAATGCCTGTTACTTTTTAAATAGCCGATAGATATTTAGAAGGATGAAGTGATTTAGATATTTCACTTTAGCATAGAGTAAATAGATACACGCTTAATAATAGAAAATATAAGGAGCTTTGATTTATAGAAGTGTTTTGAGGTATTGTGTGTATTATGAAAAAATCGTATTCTTTTTTTTTATGTATCTTGGAGTATTATAAAAACATAGAACTATAGTATGAAGAATGTTTATTTATTGTTATTTGTTTGTTTTACAGTATTTCATACTGTTGCTCAAGAGAAGGCACCATTAATAACAGGTAAAGTTAATATCTCAATAAAAGAAGGAACCTTCGATTGTGACCTAACTTTGTCAGATATACCTGCTATAAAGAACTATTATATTCGTCTAAATTCAGGAATGAATCCTTTGCATTTTAGAAGTAAAGAGCCTAATGATTTTCTGATTTATGCTAATAAATCATTTCAAGATTCTACTTCAACAGGAGAATCATTAGCGTATTATTTTAGAAGTAATACTAAAACTAGTAAGTTTATACCTAAATCTTTACAAATTCGATATGTGGGGAAATTTCCTGTAGCTACTGATACTATTGCTAATTATAGTAGAGTAGATTGGAAAGGTAATATAGCATTTAATCAAAATTCACTTAGAGTAGATGGAAATCAATCTGCATGGTATCCAGTTTTGTATGATATTGATAAAGATTTTACATATGAAAAGGTACGATACGATATTGAGTTAGTATGCAATGATTGTACAACGCTTTATATCAATGGAAATATACCAGTGCAAGGAAAGTTTCATCGTTTTAAAAGTGCTGTACCACAAGAATTAGCTCTCTTTATAGGAGATTATAAATATTCGAAGTTTGATAAGACTTATGTGTTAAACCCAGATATTGATGATAGTAAACTTAAAGAGTTTGGTGATTTAATAGAGTCCTTTAAAAGTTATTATACATCTAAGTTAAATATCCCATTCGATCAAGCTACTGTTTTTATTAATACAACTCCTACATCTAAGAATAATGCTTGGATGTTTGTAACATACCCTAGTATTTATACGATTGGTTGGGGAGATAATGGGCTGAAGAGTTTGTTTAATCCTAAGATTCAGGATTGGTATAGACCCTTTATGGCACATGAGTTAGGACACTATTATTTTGGTACTTATAAAGTGTTTAATTCTGAGTTGGGAGATATGATGAGTGAAGGATTTGCTGAATATTTATCCTTACAATTAACGAAGGAGTTATTAGGTAAGGATAGTTATCAAAAGAATATGACTAAAAAGATTAATGATTTACAACAGTTTAAGGAAGAGGTGATTCCTTTTGGGGCAGTAAAGTCTCAGAAGGATTACTTAAATAGGGAACTATATGTTTATTATTATGCACCATTAATGTTTGAAGCGGTCCAAAAAGAAATTGGAGATAAGCAAATGTGGAAATGGCTAGCAACTATTCTTAAGACAGAAACTACTTTTACTAACTACGAATTTTTATGTAATACATTAAAGGAAACAATTAAGGATGACAAAAAGTTTGCAGAGATAAAGTCGAAGTATTTTGAAAGTAATAGATCTGTTGATAATGCTGTAGAAAAAATTAATGGAAAATAAATGTTTCCTATTGTACTTGATTTAAGCTATTAAGAAAGAATACCTATAGCCTATACTTATTATACGAATACTGTTTAAATAATATTGTTTACCGACAAATTGAATATCTTGAGTGAATAGAAAATATTATTTTTAACCCTTTAACCAAACAATAAGTAAAAGGTAATGGATGCAAAAAAAGATTATATAGAAGTAAATAAGAAAACTTGGAATGAGAAGGTGGCTTTACACGTGGATTCTGAGTTCTATAATATGAAAGATTTCTTAGCAGGAGAGACTTCTCTGAATGAGATCGAATTAAACTTGTTAGGTGATATTAAAGGCAAGAAAATATTGCACTTGCAGTGTCATTTTGGGCAAGATACACTATCGTTGGCAAGAATGGGAGCTGAGGTTACAGGAGTAGATTTATCAGATAAAGCTGTAGAAAAAGGACGCGAATTAGCAGAGCAATTAGGCTTAAATGCTCGATTTATTTGTAGTGATGTGTATAAATTACCAGAGGTGTTAGAGGAGCAGTTTGATATTGTCTATACTAGTTATGGGGTTATTGGATGGTTGCCAGATATGAATAAATGGGCTGAGGTAGTTTCTAAGTTTGTCAAACCAGGAGGTAAGTTTGTTTTTGTAGAGTTCCACCCTTTTGTATGGATGTATGATTATGATTTTACTAAGGTAGATTACTCTTACTTTAATGTGGAGGATATCGTAGAGACAGAAAGTGGAACCTATGCAGACAGAAGTGCAGATGTACAGTTAAAGAGTGTTAGCTGGAATCATAGTATTGCTGAGGTGGTACAGAGTTTAGTAGATCATCAATTGCAAATAAAGACTTTCGAAGAGCATAATTATTCTCCTTATTCTTGTTTTAATCATGTAGTAGAGATAGCTCCTAAGAAGTTTCAGATAGCTCCTTTTGGTGATAAAGTGCCATTGGTCTATGCTATAGTAGCGAGTAAATAAGAGGTTGTTTAGTAGTTTGCAGTTTTATTTTTGTTGAGATTGATAAGGATTAGTAAATTTGTAGTTCTGAATAAGCGGTGTGTTTCTGCTTATATAACTTCATTTAGAGAAGAGTGTAGGTGCTACTACAGTTATTACTTCTCAGTTTTCCTAAGGTTACAAGTATCAAGTTATTAATCAAACTGTAAACAAATGAGTGTACCACCATTTTATATATTTACAGGTGGACCCGGTAGTGGTAAAACCACCTTATTAGCTGCTTTAGAAGATAGAGGGTATCAAGTGATTCCTGAAGTAGGAAGAGCAATTATACAGAGAGAACAGATTGTTTTAGATAGTGAAGTATTGCCTTGGAAGAATAAACAAATGTTTTATGAGGCGATGCTGAATACTTCTATTCAAGATTATCAATACTGTTCTAAAGAAAAGATAGTGCTTTGGGATAGAGGTATTATAGATAGCATTGGTTATGCGACTTTAGAAGATCTAATTATTAGTGAACAGCATATAAAAGTCTCCAAAGAGTTAAGCTATCAAGAGATTGTGTTTATGCTTCCACCTTGGCAAGAAATATACACACAAGACAAAGAGCGCAAACAGGATATGGCTGTAGCTATACAGACCTATGAAGTAATGAAAAATACGTACCAGCAAATGGGGTATACGTTAGTAGAAGTGCCTAAAGGTACCGTAGAAGAGCGTGTAGAATTTGTAGTTGAGGTATTAAATAAGAGTGAATATGAAAGAAATAATAGAAACAGATAGAGTGGTTATTCGTCCTATAGAAGAGGGAGATGTAGAGGGAATGTATATTTTGGATAGCGATAGTCGCGTACAGGAGTTTTTAGGTAAACATCCTATAGGTAGTAAAGAAGAAGCTCTAAATATGATTCGATTTATCAGAAAACAATACGAGGATTTTGGTATTGGGCGTTGGGCAGTGATAGAGAAAGATACTAATACTTTTATAGGTTGGACGGGGTTGAAGTATATAGGAAATGGAGAGAATGGTGTGAAAGAGTATTTAGATTTAGGATACCGATTTATATATGATGCTTGGGGTAAAGGGTATGCAACCGAAACTGCAAAGGCTTGTTTAACCTATGCAGAGAAGCATCTGACAGAATTGCCTATACATGCTATTTCAGAAGTCGGGAATGAAGGTTCTAAACATGTACTAGAAAAAGTAGGTTTTGAGGCAGTTAGTACGTTTTTATATGAGAATGTACCACATTTTTGGTATATTCGAGTAAAGAAGTAAAAACGCTATAAAGAAGGATGCTATGAATATGTTAATCAGATTATTCGAGCAATATGGGTATTTATCACCAATGTGCAAAGAGGCATTGGAGAAGAATACTCAAATATTTCATAAGAGAAAGGGAGAGTATCTATTAAAGAAAGGGCAACTTTCGGGGAGTCTCTATGTTTTAGAAGAAGGTTTTGTGCGAGGTTTTTACATGCATAATGACCAAGAGATAGATGTATGGTTTGCTTTTGAGCAGACTATAATGGGGTCTACTTATCAGATGTATAAGAGTAAGGCTTCTCTTGAGTTTATACAGTGTATGGAAGATTGTGTAGTACATGCTATTCCCAATCAGGTATTGTTTCGATTCTTTAAAGAATATCCAGAGCTTAATCTAATATCTAGACGTTCTACAGAAGACTATTGTCTTCAATTAGAAGATAGAGCTTTTCAGCTGCAAACGATGTCTGCTACTGAGCGATATCACAGACTCTTAAAAGACTTAGGAAGTGATGTAAACAGAATACCGCTAGGTAATGTAGCTTCTTATCTTGGGATCTCTCAAGAGACATTAAGTAGAATCAGACGAATTTGACATATATCAAAAAAGTAGCCCTCTAATGAGGGCTATTTTTGTGCTGTAAACTAAATGATATATGAAGAATTTTATGTTTTTAGCAGTAGCTATCGTTTGTGAAGTAATAGGAACAAGTGCTTTAAAAGCATCAGAGCAATTTTCTAAGTTATGGCCTAGTGTATTGACTGTAGTGATGTATGCAGCTGCTTTTTACTGTCTGAGTCAAACATTGCGCACTATTCCAGTAGGCATAGCTTATGCAATATGGTCTGGAGTAGGAATTGTTTTAGTAACTTTGATTGCTATAGTTTTATATAACCAAAAGCCTGATGTACCTGCTATCTTAGGCTTAGGATTGATTATAGCTGGGGTGGTGGTTATTAATGTGTTCTCTAAGATGAGTGCTCACTAAGCGTTAAAAGCTTTCAAAAATATGATGAGTAATATTGACTTTAGAAATTTAAATTATTTACTTGATGGAAATCAGATACAACAACGCATTTTTACTGTTTTAAAGCAGTATAAGGTAATGGAATTATTGGATCGTTATGATCCCGTACTTATTGGTACCTTTCCGATAGATATAGCTATAGAAGGAAGTGATTTAGATATCGCTTGTTGTTATAAAGATAAAGCGGAGTTTGTTTCCACTGTTCATACTGCTTTTGGAAAAGAGGTAGGTTTTGAATTAGCTGAGGTAACAATTGGTGGAATTGACACTGTGGTAGTCAATTTTGATGTAGTTGAGTTTCCTATAGAGTTATTTGCACAAGCTATACCTGTCATTGAACAAAATGGCTATAGACATATGCTTATAGAATATGCCATATTAAAAGATAAAGGAGAAGCTTTTAGACAAGAAATAGTAAAGTTGAAAAAAGCAGGAGTGAAAACAGAGCCTGCTTTTGTACAACTTTTAGGACTAGACGGTAACCCTTATGATAGTTTATTAAATTATAGTATAAGACATTCTTAATGTCTATAATCCCATTTTGCCTTGTATCCAAAAAGGCTGAGTGATTATATTATTAGCTGATACTCCTTTAGCGCGTAATGCCTTTCTAAACTTCTGAATACTCTTGCCATTTCCCATTAGATAGAATTGCCCGTGAATTAGTTTATTCCAGCGATATGTGTCTATAGATTCTAAGTAATCTACAGCAGGATACATCTCTCTGTCTTCAGACTTCTGTATGTATTCCATATAGGGTAGGTGTTCATTTGCGTATAGTAAAGCGTCCTTGTCTATTTCAAGTAATCCTTCTAGTTTGTGATTGTTCTTTTTCATCATCTCTTGCAGTGCTTTACAAAAACCAATACAGGTATCATCACCATAGAAGAAGTGATAGTAAGTGTTCTCATCATATACATTTAATCCTCTTGGCAAACTAGTAGTTAGCTTTGCTCCAATAGTGAGTTGTTTAAAATATGCTGTAGCTGGGCCTTTAGATTTTTGATGAAAGATTACATCAAAGTAACCTTCTGCTACATTAAATGTACTCGGTGTATAATTACGGTACTCTGTATCTGATATTTGCATTAAAACGGTTTGACCTACTTCATACTTAGCATTTGATAAATCACCAGTAAAACGTATTCTCAGTAACTCATTAGTCAATTGTTCTTTTTCTGTTACAGTTACTGTGATAAACATTCTGCTCCAAGCTGTTTTTACTATTGTACCTATTAGTTTTGGAATCTTTGGCATATCTTTCTTTTTTTAGGTTTTAAGCAAATGTCTCTAAAAAGGTAGAGGTAGAAGTAAAACTTTAGTAGGAGAAGATTGGATAAAAAGAGGTAGGTCTTTTAAACCCAGATTCCGCATTAGCCCAATACTATGAGTCAATTCTACTTTATATCTCTATCACTTTTTCTAAAACCATACTATAGTATGCTTTTTTCATAAGTTCAGAGCTATTTTGTATAATAAACTCTCGTTAATTGGTCTATCGCACAATCTGGGTTAAAGAGGAATAGGTAGTGGGAAGTGATGAAGGAGAAATAGATTAAAATAAAAAGAGCTTAATTCGTAATGTAGAATTAAGCTCTTACAGTATCTCTAAATTGTAGAGGAGTCTGATAGGTTAGTTTTTTGAACATACGCGAGAAATAGGTATGATCTTCGAAGCCTAAATTAAAGGCTATTTCTTTAACTGGTTTATTCGTATAGTACAATAAACGCTTTGCCTCATCTAATATTGATTTCTTTAACCAGTAACTTACTGTTTGCCCTGTTGTTTTCTTTACACAATCATTTAAGTGCGCTGTAGTAATGCTTAACTCATTAGCAAAATAAGAAGGTAGGTTCAGATGTGTCTGATGTGTAATTAAGCGTTTAAAATTGCTTGTTATTACAGCAGGTTGTGACTGAGTTCCTAAATCTTTTACTGATTGATTATGCGTGGTCTGAGAACAGATACTATATAATGCCGTAGAGAATAGACCATTAATAATTTGTGTTTTGTGTTGGCTATCAGTAGCGATATACTTTTTCATTAATTCGAATGTAGTCGCTAGCATTTCCATCTCCTCTTCGCTAATAGATAGTAGTTGTTGGCTTTCTGGTAATGTATATAATAAATCATTAATATCGTTAGGTATTCTGAAGTCTTGGATACCTAAGAAGTAACCTTTAAAATCATTACTGATATGTCTTACACTGTGTATCTGATAAGGCTTAACGATTAGTATATTGTTTCGCTGAGCAATGAATTTCTCCATTTCACAATCCATTAATAGCTCCCCATCTGTTACAATAGAAATTACATAGTAGTCGTCTCTATGGGTGTGATCTATAATAGACTTTCTAACACTAGTATGTATGTGATCTTTTACATAAATACCACCAAATGCTTTAGGAGATTGGCTATAAGTGATAATGTCATTAGTATGAGTCATTTTATTGTTATTTAATAGACTACAAATATAGTATAATTATTTAGAATCTATTTAAATAAAGAATAGGTACTTTTGAATGGACGTATAAAACAAAGCGAAATCTACACTTTAAACAATGAAAAAAGGGCATAAACTCGTTAGAGTTTATGCCCTTTATAAATATTATTACTAGCTATTAGTTAGCAGCATTTACGATAGCTACGAAGTCATCAGCTACTAGCGCAGCTCCACCGATAAGACCTCCGTCAACATCAGGTTTAGAGAAAATCTCTTGAGCATTGCTTGGCTTAACACTTCCTCCATAAAGGATAGAAGTATTCTCAGCTACTGACTTGTCGTATTTTCTGTCAATCTCTTGACGGATAAATGCGTGTATCTCTTGAGCTTGCTCAGGAGAAGCAGTCATACCTGTACCGATAGCCCATACTGGTTCGTATGCGATAACGATATTGCTCCATTGTTCTTTAGTTAAATGGAATAATCCGTCTCTTAATTGATTAAAGATAACGTTTAAGAACTGTTTGTTCTCTCTGTCTTTTAGTTCTTCACCAATACAGTAGATCACACGTATATTATGACGTAATGCAGTGTTTACTTTATCAGCTAAGATAGCATCAGTCTCATGGAAGAAGTGTCTTCTCTCAGAGTGTCCAATGATTACAGTTTCTACTCCAATGCTAGTAAGCATTTGTGCAGATATTTCACCTGTAAAAGCTCCACCTTCAGCTTGGTGCATATTTTGAGCAGCTACTTGCACGTTAGTGCCTTCTAAATGTGCTACAGCACTAGCTAAGTTTACAAAAGTTGGAGCAACAATTACTTCAACTTCTTTTCCTGAAGGTAATTTTTCAATTAACTCGTCTAATAGAGTGTGCGTTTCTGAATATGTTTTATGCATTTTCCAGTTACCCGCAACGATTGAATGTCTCATATTATTGAATTTTTTTAAGTAAGTCTTTTATTTGGTCGAAGTTCTTTTCAGTAGCATTGTACAATGCTATTTTCCCTTCTTTATCTACTACTATATAACGAGGAATCCAGTTTAGATCAAGAGACTTACCGAAGTCACCTTTCATTCCTTTTCCTTCTTTAGAGTAGTATTGTAGTCCTTCTATTCCGTATTTTTCGATAGCTTCTTTCCACGCTTCTTCAGTTTTGTCTAAAGAAAGGTTTACAAAAACTACATTAGAGAACTCTTTTTTAATCTCTTTCATCGTAGGTACAGCTTTGATACAGTCAGGACACCAAGCAGCCCACACATCTATTACTACAGCTTTTCCTTTTTGTTGTTCTAAGATTTGTTGTAGGGTGATAGATTTACCATCTAATTCTGCGAACTCTTGTTCTAAAGCTCTTTGAGCAAAAACAGTAGTATCTTTAGCTTGTTCTTCAACAGCTGGAGTAGTGTTTACTTCTTCAGGAAGTGTAGTAGATACTTCTTCTGTTGTAGTTTCGGCTTTTTTATTACAAGCTGCAAAAGTCATTGCAAATACAGCTAAGGCTAAGAATATTTTTTTCATTGTTTTGTTGAATAAGTGTTTAATTTAACTTGATTCTAGGATCTAAATAAGCATATATCAAATCTACTAAAATAGTAATGATTACGAAAGAAGAAGAGATAATAAGTACAGCTCCCATAATAACAGGTAGGTCTAATGTATTTAAAGCATCTACAATCTCTTTACCCAAACCGTTCCACCCAAAGATATACTCCACAAATACAGCACCAGCAAGCATTGAAGCAAACCAACCTGATAAAGCAGTTACGACTGGATTTAATGAGTTCTTTAAAGCGTGCTTATAGATAATCTGAGCAGTACTAAGACCTTTTGCTTTAGCTGTACGAATATAGTCTTGATTTAAGACTTCTAAGAGTGTATTTCTCATTAACTGAATTACTACAGCTAGTGGACGAATACCTAAAACTACAGCAGGTAGAATAGCATTCTTAAGCATCAAATGTCTTCCTTCTCCGAAGTCATCTACTTCGTATAAACTTCCAGTCATAGGAAGCCCTGTATAGTTGTGTAATAGGTAACCGAATATCCAAGCAAATAAGATAGCACTAAAGAAAGAAGGAATACTCATTCCGAAAGTACTAATGATAGCGATGGTCTTATCAAGCCATGTATTTTTAAACAAGGCTGATATAATCCCTAGAAAGACTCCAATAAATAGCGCAATACCAATAGCTAATATAGCTAAAAGCACAGTATTAGGTAGTGTCTCTGAGAGTATAGTACTCACTTTTTTACCACTTTTTTGGAAGCTCTCTCGCAAGTAAGGAGCTTTAAGCATTACACTGTAATTACTTGTGCTAAATAGCACAGCTCCTGAATATTTCTGATCTGTATTATAACTGTAATCACCTTCAGTAGCACTGTGTACAGAGATAGGAGATAAGTCGTTTAGGTATAGTAAATACTGTCTTCCTTTTGGTTGGTCAAAGCCATACTTCTTTTTGATAGCTAATAATTGTTCTGAGTTTTCGTTCTGGTCAAGCATCATCCTTGCAGGGTCGCCAGGGAGAATATTAAACAAAAAGAACACAACAGTCACTACACCAAATAAAGTGAAGAAAGCATATAATAGTTTCTTTAAAAAATAACTAAGCAAGGGGTTATAAGGCTTATTTTAAGTTAACTTGTTCTCTGTCGTTCCAGTGTTTTTTATCTACGATAACACCATTTTCTATCACTACAATACTAGGGTTACCACGCTCAATAGTTTTTAGAGTAGTACCATCACAAGTATAGTAATCAAAAGGAAGTTTATACTGTTTAACTACTTTATCAATTAAGTCTTGGTTAGAAGCAGTCATACCTGCTACTACATATCCCTTAACAATAGCTTTATTAGCAAAGTCCTTCATAGCTTCAAGTCCTTTCTCATCAGCGCGGGTTAAGTCATAAGAGATAAGCATTACTAACTTAGGCTCTGTTAACATCATAGGCAAGTGATCAAAACCATCTTTATCCATAGTTAAGTCGTGAATAGGAGGTTGGTATCCTTCAGAGATTAGTTTCTCTTCTCTACGTAAGTATTTAGCACCTTCAGGTAGTTTCGTTAACTCTTTATCAGAGAACTTGCGTTCTTCACCATTTACGTCATAGTAGAATGTAATCTGATAAACTGCCTTAGGAGCATCTTCTGGTATTTCCATTCCTTTAGCGATATCAGTACCTACTTTATACACTCTAAAGTCTTTTAGAGGTAAGTGATTTAATACCCAGTATCCCATAAAACCACACAGTAAAAGTGAAGCTAATACGATAATACCGTTTACTTTAGAAGGGAATATAGGTTTGATTACTTGATTGTACTTCATAATAATCACTATCAATATCAATAAGACAATGTCTTTAGTGAAAGATCCCCAAGGTGTCAATGGTACTGCATCTCCAAAACATCCACAGTCTGTCACTTTATTAAAGAAAGCAGAGTAAAATGTAAGGAATGTAAAGAACACAATCATTAAGAATAATAGCATCAATGTAAGCTTTCTCATATATCCTAATAACAAGGTTACCCCTAGTATTACTTCAGCAATAACTAACGTAACTGCTATACCTACTGCATAAGGAGCAAAGAAAGGAAGATTAAGAACTGCTTCTGAAAAATATTCTTCAAGTTTATAAGAGAACCCCATAGGGTCATTTAGTTTTACTAAACCTGATAGGATAAATAGTACCCCAACGAATATTCTAGATAATTGTGCAATTATTTTCATAGTACTTTGATTGAGTTAGAATGGTGATTTATTGGTTTGGTAAATCTAAGTGTATCAATGCGAATACAGAATAGTTTAGCATATCTTGATAGTTAGCTGCTATTCCTTCAGATACAATAGTTTTACCTTTATTGTCTTCGATTTGTTTAACGCGAAGTAATTTTTGAATGATTAAATCAGTAAGAGAGCTTACACGCATATCACGCCAAGCCTCACCATAATCGTGGTTTTTGTCTTCCATTAGCTGTTTTGTTTCAGCTACCTTTTTATCGTAAAGAGCAGTTGCTTCTTCATTAGATAAATCAGGATAAGTAGATACTCCAATCTCTAGACTGATTAGAGCCATTACGCAGTAATTAATAATCCCAATAAACTCAGGAACTTCTCCTTCGTCAACTTTGCGAACCTCGTTTTCTTGAAGACCTCTAAGGCGTAGTGCTTTAATATATATTTGATCTGTAAATGAAGTCATTCTAAGTATGCGCCAAGCACATCCATAGTCTCTCATTTTATTTGTATATAAATCTCTGCATATCGCAATTACTTGGTCAAATTGAGTAGAAGTCGTATTCATTTGGATTATATTTGTGTAATATTTTTTCAAAAATACTAATAATACTTCCTCTTTGAAAGAGGCTAAAGTATTTTAGATGCTTTTAATTATATAAAACTACATAAAAAAGTAACGCATTCTACACAATGACAATAAATTGTAAGGGAGAATTAATTGATTTAAGTACTCCAAAAATAATGGGAATATTGAATATTACACCTAATTCCTTTTTCGATGGAGGGAAGTATAAGACTGATAATGCCTTTTTGAGTCATGCAGAGCAGATGATAATAGACGGAGCAGACTTTATAGATGTAGGAGCTTATTCGAGTAAACCAAGTGCAGAATTTGTAAGTGAACAAGAAGAAATAGAACGCATAGTACCTATCATAGAGTTATTGCAAAAAGAGTTTCCCAAGACTCATTTGTCTATTGATACTTTTAGAGCAGGTGTAGCCAGAGCTACAGTAGAAGCTGGAGCGTCTATTATTAATGATATCGCAGCAGGACATTTAGACCCTGAGATGTTACCAACAATAGGAGAGTTACAAGTACCTTATATCATGATGCACATGAGAGGTAACCCTCAGACTATGCAGTCTATGACACAGTATACAGACTTAGTTAAAGAGATGAATATATATTTCTCAGAACGAGTAGCAAAAGCAAGAGAGTACAAGATAAACGATATTGTATTAGATCCAGGTTTTGGGTTTGCGAAGACCTTAGAACAGAATTATGAACTAATGAGTAAAATGGAGTTGTTCTCTTCTTTTGAATTGCCTATTTTAGTAGGAATATCTAGAAAGTCGATGATATATAAGTTATTTGATATCACACCTCAAGAAGCATTAAATGGTACAACAGTATTGAATACAATTGCTCTGCAGAAAGGAGCTCATATTCTAAGAGTACACGATGTGAAAGAGGCTGTACAAACAAGAGAAATAATAAAACAATTGAGTATATGAAAAAAGTATTATTATTAATACCTGCTATTGTACTATTAGCAAGTTGTAATAAAAAAGAAATGCAGTTAACCCGTGCAGCTTTCACTGTAGAAGAAGGAATTGATGATCATTCACCTATTTACTTTGAAACAGGAGAAGACGGTAAAGCATTAAATATAAACGATGCTAACAGAATAGCTGGAACGAATTATATCGTGTCAATACAACGTGACCTTAATGTAAAAGAAGTTCTTCAAGAAGTAAAACGCATCAAAGACCATAAGTACGCAGAAGACAATATGCATAGAGATGAGAAAGGTGTGTATTTTAGTTATGCAGATACACTTAATAAGCATTTATCTGTATTCCCTATTAAAGGTCTAGACTATGCATTTGTAGGCCCAACTTCTTTAGAGAAGGTAGTCTATGTAAAAGATGCTAATAACTTCTTAGTAGAAGGACAAGCTGTAGCTAAAGATCAATTACTAGAGGCTATTAAAGATAAAGATAGCCTACAGTTAGGTATTAATAAAGACTTGCCTTTTGAAGTATATTTACAGACACGTATCTTCTTAGTAGAGAAAGAAGTAAAAGACAAGTTCTTAACAACAGATTTAGTATACTAAATCACTGTAGCCTAATGGCTACTCGTGATGATATGGTTCATTCTTAAGAATAGTGAACCCTCTATAAATCTGTTCGATAATAAATAAGCGAATCATCTGATGGGAAAATGTCATTCTAGATAGTGATATTTTCCCTTTCGCATTTTTATACACATCATCTGAGAACCCATAAGGCCCTCCGATAACGAATACTAAGGTTTTAATACCAGAGTTCATCTTCTTTTGTAATTCGTCAGCAAACCCCATACTAGTAAACTCTTTCCCTTTATCATCTAATAAGATCAACTGATCAGTAGGTCCTATTTTAGATAAGATAAGTTCACCTTCCTTTTGTTTTTGCTGTGCTTCAGACATATTTTTAGCATTCTTGATATCAGGAATTACTTCCAAGTCAAACTTAATGTAAAACGACAAACGCTTCATGTATTCATCCATAAGAGTTTGTAGAGGTTTACTATCTGTTTTTCCGATTGCAAGTAATTTGATATTCATCTGTCTGATTTATTTTTTGCAAAAGTAGTTTTTTTCTGTAAAACTTACATAATTGTATTAGAATAGGTGCATCAGTAAGTCATAAAGCTGGATGGCTAGTTTAGTAATAAATGAAATCATAGTAAGGTAAGGTTTGTTAGGTTAGTTGGTGTCTTTGTATTGAGTTATGTATTTCTTTACGCATAAATGGTATAAACATAAAAAGAGATATATAAGTCCATAATAGTAATAAGGTTAATATACAGGATAAAAACAACACACCTGCAATAGGTTCTAAACGTTTTGATATACCACTGATTATGTTGAATAAAGGAGCAATAAGAAGTAAAGGTGGTCCACCTAACGCCATAGTAGCCACTTTTGTTAAATACCATTTTTTTTGACTCTTTTTGTTTATTTTTTTTAATTCAAATCTCCATTTTAAACCTATTACAATAAAGGATAATAAGCACAGAATAATAGTGGAAACAAAAAGGGGTAATGCTAACTCTGGAAGAGTTACTCCAATAGCAAAACAAACTAAGAATATCGCAAGTGAAATAACTATTTTGGGTATTGTAAAGAAGCTTAATAAGACTCTGTACATCTGTTTTAAATAACTATTAGTAGCTAAACCTATTTTATTATCTACCACATCACTAAACCCAAATACCCCAAACTTCTTAAATTCTCTATCCAGTGCTATCTCAAAGGTAATGGTCGAGTCTTCTACCCACTGAGCCTCTATACCATTAGCCAGGTGATCTACTAGTTCTAGTTCGATGTCATAATATTCTACATAGTGCTTCTTGACGAAGGTATGTAATGTCTGTATTTGATCAGTTGATAATGTTTTCATAGTTAGATAGGTTTTAGTACTACTCAATAACTGTTTTTATTATGATTTCTTTTTCTTTTGTATATATAGGTCTTATTACCTTTAGAACGACATAGATACTTAATATACTTATAGTATATCCTATTGCTAAAAAGAAATTAGCCTTTAAATCATCTAATGATAATTCAAATAATTTTCTTGCTTCTCTAAGCCCACCATAATAAATTGAGCTTATAATTAAAGCAAAAGTTACTGTTGATTGATATGTTCTATCTAATAGTAATTTAACTTTAGTTCTTTTTTTACTTAAAAAATCTTTAAGGTAGATACAAGAGAAAAGTACAATTGGACTCATCATAAGAAGCATTGAAAAGATAGGATTAAAACTACCCAATAGATTAAGAGTTAATGTAATTAATAGTATAATCGCTATTGTAGTAATGATTAAAGGAAGAGTGAAAAATATCTTAACACCATCAAAGAACAGTGTTTTGTATTCTCTAAATTTTCTTCTTTCTTTATCCTCTTGTATTGATAAGAATTTAAACGAACCAAAGTTTTCATATTCTAGTTGAAGTAACTTCTCTAGGTTTTCATAACTGGTATTTTTTTCCTCAATAGAGCTTGCTAGGTGATCTGTCAACTCTTCTATTATTTCATAATACTTAATGTCCTTAGAGATGACAAATTCTCTTATTTCTTGTATTTGGTTAGTAGATAGTGTTTTCATACTTATAGAATTGTAGGTGTAGCTTTATTGTGTTGGTCATTTCGTTTTATAGCGAAGTATATTGACCAATTTGCTAAGAATAAAGCGAGTACTAAGAATGTTAGATTTACATAGCTAATAGCAAACGTCTTTGCGTAATAGTAATATAGAACTACCATTCCATCTAGAACTAAGAAGCTAAAGCCTCCTAATATCTTTAAATGTTCTTTATAATAATCAGTTGTAAAACTTGAGTAAGTATTTCTTTTGCCTATTACATATCCAGCTATTATCATAGGTATAGCCATAATCATAAGTGCTATTTGTAATATAAACAGCTGATCATTTATAGTATAGTTAATGATGAATGCAGTAAGTATAGAAAGAATAAAAAGAACGATTAGACTCTTTGTATCTTTCTTTGCTAACAGATTTACAACTAATTTAGGTGTTTTATTAATTGCCCAAAGCGAAGGTTTTAGTTGACTATGCCACTTAGAGAAGGTGATTTTAAAAGCTTCTTGAAAATAAGCTCCCTCATTCATTAGCTCTTCTATCTCACAGGCTAAATGATCTAATACTTCATCACGAGTATCTTGATACTTGATGTTGTATTGAGAGATTAAGAACTCTTCTATATGTTGTATTTGGTTAGTAGATAGTGTTTTCATAGTATTATAATTTAGAGAGAGGCCTAACTTTCTGTATCTCGATGATATAGTATATCTGGTAAAGGCACATTATCAGAATTAGAGGTAGTAACTTATAAGTAAAACCTCCTATAAACATGACATAATAAAACAAACTTATAGCTCCACAAGCCAATACTTCCTTCTTAAGTTGACTTATTCTATATCCTTTTACTTTGAAATACTTGATGCATATAAACCCTCCTAATAGAATACTAACTAAACAAATAGAGCTACCTAATATATTAGCTAGATTGTTATGTTCTATAAACTCTTTTAATAGATAGGGAATACTTAAACCTATTAGCATACACAGTATGATGCTTATTATATCTCGTTTGATCCATTGTCTTCCTAAGAAGCTAGGTACATTCTTATACCTAATCCAGGGATGAGGACTTAAGTCCTTATTCCATTTATTAAAGGTTATTTTAAAAGCATTATCATATTCTTTTCCCTCATTCATTAGCTCTTCTATCTCACAGGCTATATGATCTAATACTTCATCACGAGTATCTTGATACTTGATGTGGTACTGAGAGATTAAGAACTCTTCTATATGTTGTATTTGGTTAGTAGATAGTGTTTTCATAGCATTGTTTTTAGGCTATTTGTTTAACTCTCTGTTTTCTATTTTCACTAAAGAGTAGGGTAATATTGACAAAATGATATAAAGCAATTAGTGAGAAAATACTAAATGTTTCTTTAGTACTATTATAGATGATCATACCTAATACACAGGACAATATGATTAGAATAATACCTGATATTTGGGCTTTAACTTTAATGAATGAGTCTCTATAGGTTTGTCTCTTACGTTTTGTTACTATTAAAATAGAGGAAAATAATACACCGATAAGACTCAAAATAAATAGTGTTATTGTTAAGGTGAAATTATTGAGTTTAAAAAAACTAAAGTTTAAAACAGGTAATAGTACAGTTATAGCACCAGCAATTCTCCATCTGTTATCATCTCTATTATACCACGTATTAGAAATAAATGAAGGCACATTTCTATATTTTAGGTCTTTTCGTGGACTCAATAGAGGATGCCATTTATCAAAGGTTTGGATAAATGCTAGTTCAAAGCTTTTTCCAGTATGATATAAGTGCTCTATTTCACAAAAGATGTGATCTGTTATCTCCTCTTTAAGGCTATGATATCTAATATCAAATCTTGATATTTCAGCATTAATTAATTGTTGTTGTTCTATAGTAAGTGTTTTCAAAATATTTTTCTTTTGGAAGTAGTCAGTTAAGTCAATTTTAGATTGACGATGTTCTGCATATTTCGGATAAAGCTTTCTAGCTCCTCCATCTTAGAGTTAGTCTCTTTAACACCAGATTCTGTGAGTTTATAATATTTTCTCACACGTCCATCTACGCGTTCTAGTTCTACATCTAAGAATCCGTCAGCCTCTAGTTTGTGTAGGGCAGGGTATAGTGCACCTTCAGTTAGACTCATTTCTCCTTCTGTCGCTTCCTTTACCTTTTGTGTGATCTCATATCCATACATTCTACCATTCTGATCTAGTAGTTTCATGATGATAGCACTAAGGCTCCCTTTATATAATTGTTGTTGCTTTTTCATACTTAAGATTCTTATGTATAGCAAATGTATAAAAATATTTAATACCTCCAAATCTTAGGTATATACTTTTCGGATACTTTTTTATGTATTGTTTTAATTGTATTATAAATAATGTATTTAATTGTTAAATTTATAGTATATAAATTGTTAGGTTATTTTGTGTGAACTTAAGTTATGTTAAATAAAAAGCTATGGAAGAGAATAAAAACATCATTGTAGGACCTAGAGATCCTAAGAAAAGTGAGTACTATCAAGACCTGTACACAATAATGAAGAAAAGAGGAATGTTAGCCATAAAGTATTTGCTAATGGTAAGGTGTCCATTGACAGATGAAAGGTTAAAGCATAAGGAGATTCACTTTCGAAGAGAGTTTATTAATCAGGTTTCTGAGCACTTACATCAATTAGACTTTGAGACAGTAGCTAAGATCCCAACAGAGAAAGATGACTGTGCTTTTAGGTTATCAGTTCGTTATACTCCATCAGGTAGAGTATTTGGATTCCAAATTATTGAAGCAAGAGTAGGTTGGGGAGGAGGATATTTTTCTATGACTCCTGCTATTATTCTATTAGAAGAAGAAGGAAAGCGAGCTTTAGAGCTACTTAAACCCATCTTAAAATAACGTGTAAAAAAGGTTAGTTAACAGCTAACCTTTTTTTTCTTCAGTAACATGGGTTACTATATATCTGATTACAGTAGGCTACTTTTGTCTTTTAAAATTAGTAGATATGTTAGGCTTTATAAATAAGATATTCGGATTAGATAAGAATGGAGAGCTTAGTTCATATATAAGTGAAGGAGCATTCTTAGTAGATGTACGTACATTAGCAGAGTTTAGAGGAGGTTCAGTAGCAGGAGCGATGAATATACCGCTCGATCGATTAGAATCACAATTGCACAAATTACCAAAAGACAGTAAGATAGTTGTGTTTTGTAGAAGTGGTATGCGTAGTGCACAGGCTAAGCGCCTATTGGATAATAAAGGGTATACCCAAGTAATAAATGGAGGTACTTGGTCTAAAGTGTCTAATGTAAAAGGAAGATAAAGATGAGCGAGTTTTGGGATAAACGCTATAGCGAGTCAACGTATGCTTATGGAGTAGAACCTAACGCATTCTTTAAAGAAGCGTTAGCGACAATAGAAGTAAAGGGTACAGTGCTACTAGCAGCTGAGGGAGAAGGGCGTAATGCTGTATATGCTGCCAAACAAGGATGGAAAGTAAAAGCCTTTGACCAAAGTGAAGAGGCAAAGAATAAAGCTTTATCACTGGCTACACAGCAAGAGGTAGTACTAGATTATATTGTCAGTGATATAGAGTTACTATCTTATGAGAGAGAGTCTATGGATGCCTTAGTATTGATATATGCTCATTTTCCAAAAGAGGTCAGACGAGCCTATCATCAAAAACTGAGTCAATATCTCAAAGTTGGAGGATGGTTGATTATGGAAGCTTTCGAAAAAAAGCATCTTGAAAAACAAAGAGTAAATACCAAAGTAGGCGGACCTAATCAGATAGATATGTTATATAGTCTAGAAGAGTTAAGAGAAGATTTCTTAGGCTTTGATTTTCTCTTATTAGAAGAGACAGATACATTATTAAACGAAGGGATCTATCATCAGGGGGAGGCTAGAGTAGTACGTTTAATCGCTAAGAAGAAGTAGGAATACGTAAACTAAAGAATAAGGAAACCATTGCTTTTATGAAGGTTTTCGTAGAGAGAGAAGATTGTATAATCTTCTCTTTTTTTATGCGCAAATGTTTGTAGGTATTGCGTGATGCTCAAATGGTATTTCCGTGTTTATATAGAGGACAATAGAAGAAGAATACAAGGACAACTCATGGGCAAAAGCTTTCTTTCCTCAACTAAACTCTAGGTATTGTCCATGAATTGTCCAAGGAAGTGGCATGAAAGCCCTATTTTACTGGCTTTAAGTGTGTACGTATTTTATGGATAAATAGTTATTTTGTACTTAATATGTTTGTTATCAGTTGTTTAATTTTTTGAATAAAATAAAAAAGTAATAGTGTTTTTTTTATTTTTGGACTATAAAGGAGTGAAATAAGGGCAATATTTAAAAAAGTGGAGTATAAAACTTAATTTTAGGCTTGTTTTAAACAGGTATTAGAGGTAAAAAATAAAAAAATGTAGTCAATTTTTTATTTAGAGAAGAGCAACAAATTGTTGTTAAAAAACCTTTTAAGTTGATTAAAATAACCACCTTTGTATATGTTCAAAATGAATTGAAAAAGGATGAGAAAAGTAAGTATTGCTATTGTAGCATTATTAGCGGTAGCTTTTGTTTCTTGTAAAGAAAAAAAGAAAATACAAGAAATAGAACCAGTAGAAGAAGTAATAGAGTTCTATGAACCTAAGACAGAAACTATAGCTTCAGAAGTAGTCTTAGGAGTAAGTAATTATATTAAAAACTCTTTTTTGACAGAGGCTGATTTAAAGGTAATTCCTTCTTTAGATCGACAGTTTAAGCTATATGCTACTGATCTAAATGGAGATGGGAAGAATGAAATATTCGTAAGTTTAGTTGGATCTTATTTCTGTGGATCTGGTGGTTGTACAATGTTATTATTGGACTCTAACTATAAGTTAATTACTAAGTTTACAGTGATGCAAGGATCTATTTTTGTAGAACCTAAAACAGAGAATGACTGGAAAGTATTGATGGTTAAGTCTGAAGGAGAGTGGAAATCTCTAGTATATGCCGATGGTACCTACCCATCTAACCCTTCTGTTGTAGAAAAGTCTAAACAAGATAGTCCAAGTGGTCACGCTGTGGTTATCTTTGATGAAGCACAGAAGTTAGATATCTACGAATTTTAAACGAAAATTGATAAAGCTTAAAAGTAAGTTTTTATTATACATTATAAGACCGCAAGTAGTTCTATGCTATTTGCGGTCTGTTTTTTTATTGTACAAAAGGTATTTCAAAATAGTTAAGTAATGCCTTATAATTGTCTTGTGCAGAAAGGCAGGTATCTAATAAGTACTCCTTTATAGTAGGCCATTCCTGTAAACCACGATAATAAAACATCTTTATATCGTCCTCAATGATAAAGGGCACAATATTGTTAGCTAAACATTCTTTGAATATGATAAGTCTTCCTACACGTCCATTACCATCTTGAAATGGATGTATAATTTCAAAGTTATAATGAAAGTTAATAATATCTTCAAAGGTCTTAGCCTCTATATTGTTGTATTGTAAGAGTAATTCTTTCATTTTTTCAGGTACTTTTTTAGGAGGGCATGTATCATTTCCCCCTACTTCATTAGGGAGTTTTTTGTATTCTCCTACATTAAACCAATCTTTTCGACTATCTGATGTTCCTGATTTTAGCATATAGTGAAGCTCTTTGATAAGAGATTCTGTAAGTTTAGATTTAGCTTTATCAATGATGTAATCTACACAACCAAAGTGGTTAGTAGTTTCTATAATATCGTCAATATTGACACTATCTTTTGTAGCTCCTATAGTATTTGTCTCAAAGATATATCGCGTTTGATCATGTGTTAGCTTGCTTCCTTCAATTCTATTAGAGTTATAAGTAAGGTCTATCTGTGTGCGGTGATAAATCCCTCCTTTTAACTTCATCTCTTTTTGCTCTTTGAGAATGCTCAAAAGAGGATTGTTAGTTGTAGAAGTGCTTTTATTCTTTAGAGGTATAGTAGCATCGGCAGGTATATTCCATGTCTTACCAGTTAAAAAAGCACCATTAATTCTCTCTGTAGCACAGTAGTTACGTACTGTTCTTTCAGATATATTCCATTTAATCGCGAATTCTTTTACTGATATATAGTTCATAGTAGATATTTTAATACTTGCCGTTATCGGCAAAAATAGTATAAAAAAGAATATGTATTGTTTGTTTTTGCCGATATCGGCAAAAAGTTAGGTAATAAATATTTTCTAGATTGTTTTTTGCCGATAAGGGCAATAGTGTTTTCTTTGATAAGAACTATTTTGCGATAGAATATAGCTGATTAGAGCTATATCTATTCTTGTTAAAAACCTTATCTTTCCTCTTTGAAAAAGAAAGAGCTTATGTCTGTAAAGCAAGTAAATATACAGGTCAAACAATTGAGTAAAATAAGTACTGAGGTTGAATCAGTAAGCTTGCCAATTGTAATTGATAGTGAACTATTGACTGTCGCTGAGTTTCTAAAAGCTGTAGTGTTACAACAAGTGGAACAATACTTACAGAGGTTTAAGGAACAGAGTAGAGAGGATAAATTAACACAGATAGAGGAAGCGTTAGGAACTATCCTTTTTACAGGAAAGTTGCGTTTTAGTTCTCCTGTGAAGTATAAAGATATTGATGTAGCCCAAGAACAACAACGCGTGTTACAAGCTTTTGAAGACCAATTGTTTCTATTTTTTTACGGAGAGCAGGAGTTTATTGCATTGAGTCAAGAGATAGTGCTTAATGATAATGACTCCTTTGTGTTTATTCCACTTAACTTTCTTAAATCTACTTTTTAAAAATCCCCTTTGATGAAAGATGTTACCTCAATTCTAAGAAATTATCAAGTGCCTAATCGCAGTTATGATGCAATGCACAGAGAGTTGTATGCTATGGCTTATAGTGATAAAGAAGGTGTATTAGCACCCCATATAGCTTTGTTTGGATTATATTTTACAGGAGAAGTTAATGATCCAGATAAAGCTGTATATAGTGCTAAAGTGTTTACTAAGTACGATGCTTATTTCGCTGAGCTATTAAAGCATAATATAATAAGTGTGTGGAGAGATAAGGAATATTATTCTTTATTGGTTTATTTTTTTGGAGAATACACAGCATATTGGGTGCGTGAACTGTTAGAACATATAGATGATTATCTATTAGGACAACAATATGAAGATAAGAATGCTACTTGGAAAAATGTCGAGTCTACATTCTTAAAACAGTGTAATGTCATATCAGGTTTGATAGAAGGGGTTTATGTATATGATGCTTATAGTTATGAGACAATGACTGTAGAACTATCTATCAAAGAGCAGATAGTGTATGATATGCATCTTTCTCATTCTAAATACTTGCCTTATATATGGGCAGTTGTTTTAGATAAAGAAGAAAAAGCAATTGAAGAAGTAGTCGAAGAAATATGTAAAGGCAATAGTGAACATGGACGATTTACTCCATCATTTTTATTGATGCTAATGGCGTCAAAACAATCAAAGTATTGGGAGAAGGCAAGAGATATTTTATTGGATGCAGGTAGAGAAGAAGGGCTTAGAGAAGATATTATAGGACTATTACCTCATATTCAGATAGAGAATCTAAAGTACTTCTTACAAGTTATTTTAGAGCATAATTTGACGAGATACGAAGCTGTTAGTGAAGGTTTAATCTATCAGATAGGAGACTATCTTGAAGGGAATAAACAAGATAAGGCAAAGCGTCAGTGCGAACTGATGTTATTTGCTATAAGTCATTATGACACTATAGAAGATGAAGAGTTATTTAGGCTATCATCTAAGGAGTTTTATGCTTTACTTTCATGTTATTTTTGGATACATAAAGAGATGGCTTTTCGTTTTGTAGATGTAACGTATAAGGTAGCAGATAGAAATTATCAACAGTTAATTTTAGAGTTTGTACGTAACTTTAATGAGTATGAGGTAGAAACCATACTTTTTAATCGAGTATTAGAATCTAAAGACCTCGAATTGATAGCTATTATCATTGGCCGATTAGATGAATATTTTTCTTATAATAGAGCTTCAAGACACTTTATTGACCTTGATAATTATGAACAGATGTATCAGAGCTTCTTTACATTATATCAAGAATTAAAAGGGAAAGAGGTTGTAGTAAAGAGTGCTGTACGCCCTGATTATTATAGAGATTATATATTAAACTCAGAGAGACTTGCTTCTATTTTGTTGTCTTTAACGTTGTCTTCGTCAGATAAAGTACTACTATTTATAGATAAGCGTACTTCTTTTAGCAATGAGTTTAAAGAAGTACTCCTAAACACGTTATTATTTGATGGAGAGCATTATGGATTACAGGGATATGGATATGACTTCACTGGACAGGTACGCGATACTTTCCCTCAACAGAATCAGTTAGCATTTGCTTATTTAAAAGAACGAAAAGAAGTTATTGCCTTTGGCTGTATGCGCTTTCTAGCTGTAGCGACTTTATCAGAAGAAGAGATACAAGAGATTATCGCTTATTTTAAGAACAAGTTTAAAAAGTCACAACAGCACTTTATACGTTTATTAGTGCGTAGACAAGATAAAGTTATCGATACTATCTTAGAGAAGTTATTGTTTGAAGGAAATATAGATCAGCGATTAGCTGCTTTAGAAGGTTTGTTGGCTTTATCTCAGAATGAACAAACACATTATCAGTTAAGTAATTGGTTAACTCAGTTAGATAAATTACATACTATTTTTTCTAAAAGCGAAGAGGAGTATTTAATACTACTTCGCGATTATGCTCGTCAAGATCAGGAAGGGGCAGATACTGATGAAGAATTATATAGTGCAGAGATAATCACTCAAGTAGAGCTGCCTATTGCTAATAAAGACTCTCTGTTTAGTCAGCGTATTCAGAATAATTGTGGATTGTCTAAATCTTTACAGTTGATACTAAAAGATCTGGATGTATTAGAGCACTTATTACATGAAAATGAAGGATATGAATACACTCATTTTAACTATGGACAAGAGCAAAAAGTGCTTTTAGGTACTCATTTCTCTAAGATGCATAGCTATAGTGAGGAAGGTTGGACAGATATACAACACTTCCAAGATTATCCACTGTATGCTGTATGGGAGCAGTGGTATATAGATAGTGGATTAGATCCTATTGATCTTTTTTTATTGAATTGTGCGACATCAGAAACTGATGTACCTGATATAATAAGTGCTTTATTGGTAGATAAGATACCTTATTTCTACAACGAACTTGTAGAGAAATATAGCAACTATTGGTATGCTATGGGAGCGATATTTACATGTCTTCTGTATAAATATCCTTTTGAAGAAAAAACAATATACTGTTTAGAAGGCTTAAAGACAATATATAATAGCATTACACCAGAGGTATTAGACTTAGAAGTTCAAACTATTATTTATGGAGAAGAGTATTCTTTTACTTGGGTAGATTATACGGATCTGTCTTGGTATGGAGAATTTTTAAGTTTAGAGTTTTTAGAAGAAGAGCAGTATTTGGATTACTTTAAATTATTGCGATGGCGTCAATTAAATTGTAATAAATCAGATGATTCGTCTTATTCGTTGCCTTTTGAATTAATGGCTTATGTTTATGAACAAGAGGTTATTACTAAAGATGAGTTTATACTATTTTTAGTTCAATTATCTAATAGACAGACTTATTTTAGTAAACAAATAGAACCTTTTACCAAGCGTTTTATTACTGAAAAGGTAGGAGGAGTTTTAGAGGAGTTTAGGTCATATTATTTGCATAAAGTAATAGAGAGGAGTAATCCTTCACAAACTGTTTTTGCTGTTGTATTTGATTTTAAAGTCATATATGGAGCAGCTTATTTCTTTGGTTTATTGGAAAAAGTTAAAACAACTGGAATAGCAAGAGATAGTATATATTATTATCCAGGTATGCAGATTTCCTTTAATGAATTTGGACAGGTTTACAGTAAGTTAATTCGCAGAACAGTTCCATTAACAACTGATACACAGGAGGAGTTTAATAGAAAGGCAAAAGATGTAGGGTTTACTGATGGACAGTGGATAGAGATAGCACTGGCGTGTCCACAGTGGATTAAGTATATCGCACAATATTTAGATTGGAATGGTTTAGAATCAGCGATATGGTGGTTATTTGCTCATTTGGCAGAAAATCAAAAGGAAAAAGAAAAAGAGTTCTTAGGTAAAGCTATACAACGCTATACTGATATTGAGATAGAACAATTCGAGCAGGGTGTGGTAGATATAGATTGGTTCTTTAGCTGCTATAATACTTTAGGAGAAGAACGTTGGCAGGTAGTGTATGGAGCTACTAAGTTTATGGCTGTAGATGGGCATACTCGTGTAAATCTGTATGCAGATGTACTATTAGGTCGCGTGTCGATGAAAGATTTGAAAACAAAGATTATCACTAAACGAGATAGAAACTATGTGCGTGCATGTGGGTTATTTCCATTATCAGAGACCAATAGAGAAGAAGACTTAATGGATAGATATGAACTCTTAGAGCAGTTTAAAAAAGGTTCTAAGAAGTATGGGACAATGCGCCAGGAGAATGATCTAAAGATTTATAATGTAGCGATGGAGAATATCGCTAGAGCTGCTGGATATAAAGACCCTATTCGTTTTCAGTGGTCGATGGAGAGTGTGCAAGTACAATCTATATTGACTGATTATAAGGAAGTTAATTTAGATGAATATAATTTCTCATTGACAGTAGAAGAGAATGGTAAGGTAGTTTTGACAGTTTTAAACAAAGTGGGTAAAGAGCTTAAAGCTATTCCTGCTAAAATAAAGAAAAATGAACTAATAGTTGATCTTGTAGAACGTCAGAAAGCATTAAAAGAGCAGTACAGTCGCTCTCGTCTGAACTTAGAACAAGCAATGCTTAGACAAGATGTGTTTAATATCGTAGAGTTACAAAAGCTATTGGAGCATCCGATTATTAAGCATCATTTGACTAAATTAGTTTTTAAGTGTAATGGCATTTTTGGTTTCTTTATCGATAGAGTGTTTACTACTATAGATGGAGAAGTAGTAGATACTGCTGCGAGTGATGAGTTTAGTATTGCACACTGTTATGATTTATACCAAAGTGAGCGATGGGTAGCTATACAATCTTATCTATTTGACAAGCAAATAGAGCAGCCTTTTAAGCAGGTGTTTAGAGAGCTTTATTTGTTTAATGTAGCAGAAGAGGCTGAGTATGGTAGCTCTAATCGCTATGCAGGTTATCAGGTAAAACAAGGACAGACATTAGGTTTGTTCAAAACGCGAAATTGGCAGCATGAGTACTATGCTAATTTTAGTAAGTTGTACTTTGATCAGGATATACAGGTAGAGCTTTATATCGATTATTCAGGTGGAACTAATGGGTATTATGGAGACTATATTTCCTTAGAACACATCATGTTTTATAAAGCATCTACACAGGAGGCTCTTGCTCTAAAAGAGATTAATCCTATTATTTTTAGCGAGGTAATGCGAGACCTTGATTTAGTGGTTAGTGTGGCTTATGTAGGAGAGGTTGATCCAGAGACAAGTATGTCAACTGTACAAATGCGCATGGCTATAGTACGTGAGACAGCAAGACTATTAAAACTAAGTAATATTGAGTATAAAGAACGCCATGTGGTTATTACAGGGACTAAAGGAACGTATAGTTTGCACTTAGGTAGTGGAGTGATTCATTTAATGCCTGGCAAGCATTTATATATAGAACCTGTACTAACACAGGATAGAGGTACACTGTTCTTACCATTTGCAGACGATGAACCAAAAACAACTGAGATAGTATCTAAAGCATTGATTTTAGCGAGAGATGGTAATATAAAAGATACGGGTATTTTAAGTCAAATAGAATAAGAATGAAACAAGTATATATTTCGTGTAGTTTCTCAATGCAAAAGGAACTGAAAGAAGCTATTGATACAATAAAGAAAGCAGTAGAAGCAGTTGATTATATTCCTTTTGTGTTTATTGAACAGTACACTTTTGATATAACAAAGGAGAGAGAAATGATGCAGCGTGCTCTACTTGATATAGATAAGAGTTGTTGTCTGTTGGCAGAGACGACTGATAAAGGAATCGGAATTGGTATAGAGGCTGGCTATGCGAAGGCACAGGGAAAACCAGTGATATATATACGCAGATTGGAGGTATCGCATTCTACTACAATGTCTGGTATGGCTGATTATCACGTGTTAGATCGAGATACTAAAGATTTAAGTGAACAATTCAGTAGTGTAATACAGCAAGTCAAGCTGGATGTGGAGCTTAGGGAGTATGTTCTTTCTCTTTTAATCAATGAACAAGCTACCTTCACGAAGGAAGTTTTAGAATACCTGAAATTGTATAAAGCTAAAGGAGGAAAACAAGATAGAGCAGAAGAAATAGTTAGTAGTATAGCTAAGCAATACGAGTCTATTTCTATTTGCAAAGATAGAGCTGATGAGGTGTTAGATATGATAACAGGATATTGTTCTGCAGAGTGGAGAGTGTGGGAATAAAAGTATATTTGTAAGAAGAAAAATAATAACAATGACAATCACACAGATATTAAAACAATTTGACAAAGCAAGTTTAACAACTATATCCAAATTAACAATACGTGAATTAGAAGAGGAAAAGAAGGGGCATTGGGTAGCTTATGTAGATGAGGGTAATGAAAGTTATGATGTACATGTTAAGTTTTTAGGCAAACAAGTTGATTTTACTTCTTGTGACTGTGGTGTGCAAGAAGATCAGCTATGTGCTCATAAGACAAAAATGCTTCTGATGTTAGATGATAAACTAAAAGGTAAAAAGGTTGTAGATAAGCCCGTAGCAAAAAAGACATTGTCTAAAAAGAAGGTGAGTGAGAGTGAGATATTGCTTAGAGCAAGTGATCAGGAGATTGTTTATGAGTGGTTGATCAAAACGTTTGCGTCAAATAAGGTTTTAGAGCAAGATTTTATATTAAGTTTTAGTGCACCTGAATGTAAAGAATATACAGTAAACGATGTAGTAAGTATTGTGAAAACTATCGCTTCATCCTCTTTTAAAGTTAAGCGAAACGCAGATGCAAATACAGTAAAAGAATTTATTAGATTATTGAATTTAGCAATAGAACCTATAGAAAAATTCACAGTGTTTAACATCACTAAACCATTAGCCTTAGATATTTATTTGTGCATTATTGAAGAAGTTTTAACTCTTAAAAGAGGGGTGAAAACGACAAGTACTCGACTAAATACTTTTGTAGAAAAATTGATTGAAAAATATGCGTTATCGTTGTTAAATGTTAATGATAAAGATGCTGTAAATAGAAGTATTTCATCATTGTTTAAAAAAATTAAAGATGAAAATAACTATGAAAGATGTGGTTTTTTGTTGTTAATACTTCAATCTATTTATAAACTATCTGATAGCGATATAAAATATTATTGTGCTGAAGAATCTATACTATTAGTTAAAAAACTTGATAAGCATAGAGGACCATTCTATAGTGTTATTTTATTTTTATTAAATGTTGTTCTTGAGAATAAAGTGTTTAACCAGTGTTACAATGATTTTATATGTCATAGTTTTGATAATGAAACTACAATTACTTTACTAAAGGAATTAGTGCCTATAGATGTTACTTTTGTTATTGATAAATGTGAATTATTGATTAATACGAATAATAAATTAGAGAGTACTCAAGAATATAGAAAAATACTGATTAGTATTTATGAAGAACGTAATGATGTAGAGAAATTAGTTAAACTGAAGAAAGAGTCTTTCTTGGTTGATTTTAAATATGATGATTATATATACATTTTAGAAAACACACATGAAAAGACAGAGTGGAATAAATTTAGATATAAAGCTTATGATAAAATGAAATATAAAAAATACACACACACTGTATTTTATCAGATTATGTGTCATGAAAATAACATTAAAAAGATGCTTGAATATATAGTTTCTACTTATCAAGTTATTGTATGTCAATATAAAGAAATTTTATATAATTATAATCCTGCGGAGTTTCTTATTAAAGTATTTAGACTTGGGCAATACTCACATTATGACGAGGAGGATAATATAGATTTAGCAAACTATATCGCAAGTAAATATTCAAAGGATGCTATTTTTAAAGTGTATAAAGATTATAAGAGTTACAGCAGTTCATGCTTAAATAAATTGATTGTAGAATTAGCAGAAAATAAATAAATTAACGATGACAATCGCACAGATATTAAAACAATTTGACAAAGCAAGTTTAGCAACTGCTTCTAAATTAGTAATACGTGAGTTAGAAGAAGAGAAGAAAGCACATTGGGTAGCCTATGTAGATGAGGGAAATGAAAGTCATGATGTACATGTTAAGTTAGTAGGCAAGCAAGTTGATTTTGTTTCCTGTGACTGCGGTGTGCAAGTAGATCAACTATGTGCTCATAAGACAAAAATGCTTCTTACTTTAGAAGATAAACTAAAAGGTAAGAAGGTTGTAGATAAGCCCGTAGCAAAAAAAACAATGTCTAAAAAGAAGATGAGTGAGAGCGTGGCATTACTTCATGATGTTAATCAGATAGACGTATATGGGTGGCTAGAAGAATTGTTCAAAAAGAACAAAGAAGTAGAAACGGAGTTTTTACTGAAATTTGGTAAGAGTAAAGCTAATAATTATACAGTAGAAGAGGTTGACAAAATATTGAAAGATATTCTTGTAGCTACCATGGGAAGGAAGAGACAAGAAGCAAATGCTAAACAGGTTAAGACATTGATTGATTTGTTTACAATAGCTTTGGCACCTGTGGAAGACTTTTTAACGATTAATATTACCCAACCTATAGCATTAGATATTTATTTAAGAGTAGTATTTCGATTATTTAGTTTCAATCATACTGTTTACCATACCAGTACTCGTGTCAATACGTTTGCTAAGAAATTTACTGAACGATTCTTATATACATTATTTAATGTAAAAGATAAGGCTGCTATAGAGAAACAATTGACACTGCTAAGAATGAATCTTCAGTATCAAGAAGGAAGATTAGAATATGAAACATATTGGTATTTGTTTAAATTAATAAGTGATGCAATACCTGAAGAACTACTTCATAAGTATATTTTGGAGATTATAGAACTTAAAAAATTTGCTGAAGGTGAAGAAGAAGAATATGATTCTATTCAGGGAATAAGTCGTTTTTTACTAAACGTAGTCAATAAAAATAATGTGTTTAAGCAATATTATAAAGCATTTCGTCCTGTTCAATATGATGAAGAGTTTAATCTATTCTTGATCAAATTAGTTATTGATATTGATTTACCACATGCAGAGCAGTTGTGTCAATTGATTATAGATAAGCACTTACACATGTTTAGAAATGATGGTGTTGAGGATATATTGACAGAAATAAAACAAAAGTTAGGTAAGAATGAGGATGTGCTTGAAATGCGAAAAAAGAGGTTTGCTGAGAGTTTGAATATTGATGATTATAAGTTTATTATAAAGAGCTTTAAAAACAAGAAGGAAGCTGAAGCCTTTAAAACAGATATAAAAAGTAAACTATCTAAAGCAACTTTGTATTTAAGAGAATTAGCAAAGTATTTTGAGATACTTGATTATGAAAAAGACTATGTAGAAATGCTAAACAAATTAAAAGTAACTCCAAGCTTTGCTCTAATTAATAAATATAGTAAAAAATTGTACAAAGCAGATGCAAAAACCTTGTTAGACAGGATTATGATGGGGGGACAAAGTGTAAATAGCATACCTTCTGAGGCGCTGCTTTCGACAGATTTATTAATGTTTATTTTGGATAATTATACAAGTGGTGAGATTCTAAATAAGTTAATGAAATATAGTGCTCCACGAAATAGTATGAATTTGTATATAAAACAGGCAATTATTGCAAATCAGAAAAGATGAAACAGACAATATTAGATAGAATACATGCTTTAGGAGGAGATATAAGTGGTGTAAAGGGAAGTTCTCTACAAGAAGATATCACAGCTATTAGTTTTAAAACAGTATTATACCCAAAGCCAGAAGACACTCCTTGGGCAGATGAAGAAGATCAAGAACCTATTTACGGTTTAGGAGAGTATGTAGATGCTCATCAGGACTTGATTAACACAGATAGACAAGCGTTCTATGACAAGATGATTACATACTATTATGTAGATACAGAAGAAGGAAGAGGGCAGATGTTTTGGACGGCAATGCCTTTTACACCTTATCAGGAGGGAACTGCAGATTATGAGGAGTGGAATGGTGATTTTACTGACGAGGACTTTGTCAATTTAAGTGAGATCGAAAAGGTAGTAGGAACCAAACAACCTACGATGATACAGCTGTTTTATAGTTATGGTTTTCCCGATCATTATTATATTTGCTTAGAAGATCCTAAACAAGATAATCCTACTGTGTTTGGGACAGATCACGAAGAGTTCTTCAGTGAAATCACAAATGAGGGAAGCTTAGAGGAGTTTATGCAACAGTTTATGACTCCAGAAGAGCTAATTAGTATAGTAGATAAAGCATTAAATAAATAGTAGAAAGATGAAATTAACAGCACAAGACTTTAAGGCATCAGAGTATGATGACGAAACATTAGAGATGGATTACACATTAGGAGAAGAAGTAATCAATCTTTCTATCTATAATGGTAATGATGAGTTGGAAGAAATTCTAAAAGATGTGAATAATGTAGTTGCTCAGTTAGAGAAATACAATGCAGAAGGAAAAGACATTATTGTAGACGAGTTATACGATGCCTATAGCGATGAGAATGAAGGTTTATCAGAGGAGCAGTTTAGAGAAGAGTTAAACTTATTGTCTTTGTATTTTACTGGAGATGCTGAAGTAGAGTTTAATTATGAAGGAGGAGAATACTTCGGAGATCATATTCTATCTATCGAGATGATTGATGGAGAGTTTGAAAATCACGTAGCCATGAATGGGTAAATTATTGAAAAGATATAAAAACAAAGGCTTAGAGGTAATTCTCTAAGCCTTTTATTTTTATAATGATGATTATAAACTTATGTTTTGGTACTGTTGTTTAAGCATAAACTTTTGTGTTTTCCCTGTAGGAGTTCTTGGAAAATCTTTTACAAAAAAGTATTTTTTTGGAGCTTTAAACCTAGCTAGTTTTGTAGATATATGTTCTCTTAAATCATTTTCATTTACTTCTTTACCTTCTTTTAGAATAATAAAAGCAGTCACAGTTTCACCCCATTCTTCATGAGGTAGTCCGATAACAGCTACTTCACTAATTGCTTTACATTCTAACAAGCAATCTTCTACTTCTTTAGAAAATACATTTTCGCCTCCTGTGATTATCATATCTTTTTTTCTATCCACTATAAATAAGTAACCATCTTCATCAATTTTTACCAAGTCACCTGTTTTATAAAAACCATCTTCTGTAAATGCTTCTTTTGTTTCTATTTCTTTATGAAGATACCCAGCCATAAGACTTGGCGTTTTGAAGTAGATTTCTGCAACCTCACCTTTTTTAGCAATTTGTCCATCTTCGTTAATTAGTTTCATCTCAACACCAGGCATACTTGTTTTTCCTAATGAACCAGCTTTAGCTAGTTGTTCTTTAGGATATAAAGTCATTCCTAGAGGGCCAGCTTCAGTCATACCAAATACTTGATAAAAGTTATTGTTCTGATATAATTCCATCAGATCTTTTGCTGTAGTAGGGCTAATAGGACCGCCACCATATATCCAAGCCCTCATAGATGATAAATCATACTGTTTAAAGCTAGGTACCTTAGTAGGCATAATTAATGAAATCGGAGCACCAAAATATGTAGTTACCTTTTCTTTTTGAATATTCTCAAGTAGTTGTAATGGATGATATTCTCGTTGTAATACAATTGTACCTCCGACTATTAATGTTGCTCCAAACCAATTATTTAAAGGAGAGGAGTGCCATATAGGCATTGCCATTAAGAATATATCACTCGGTACAAAACTAAGCCCTAATGCAGCCATTGTAGCAGCAAAAGTTATACTGTCATGGTGCATTATACATCCTTTAGGCATTCCTGTAGTACCTGATGTATATAGAATCTGTGCGATATCATTATACTCTAAATCTTGAGGATGGAAATCTGTGTTATTTTCATTATATAAATCTTCAAAACAATCATACTCAGATACAACACCTTCTGTTGATATTCTTAATGATTGGTAGTTCAATTCATTAATGGTTTCAATTAATTGAGCATCAAATAACAATAATTTAGTCTTACTGTCTTCTAATATAAATTCAAGAGCTTTACTTTTAAGCTTATGGTTAATAGGAACAAAAATAAGACCTAGCTCCCAAGAAGCAAACATAGTAAATACAAAGGCTGGTGTATTAAAACACATAGCCGCAACAGTATCTCCTTTTTTTAATCCTAGTTTTGAAAATAATGAGCTTACTTGTTTTATCTTTTGATATGTATCTTCATAGGTATAAGTTTTATCTTGATATATAAGGAAAGGTTTAGTAGGGAATTTCCCTACGTTTACCTTTAAGGTGGTTAATAGATTCATTTTTATAAATTAATGGTTAATAATTCTACTAAGAATAATAGTAGTTACTTCTGGAGTTAATACATTAGAGCCTAAGAAGTGACCTTGCTTAGTATTATTTAGTCGTGTATCGTAGAAAGCTTGAAAAACTTCTTTGGGAGAATGTTTAAGTAATAAGCAAGTTTGAACTATTAAGATTAATTGTTCTGTAAATAAACGAGCTTTTGCTTCAAAGTTTGTCTCAATATTGTCTTGTAACCATTGTTTTAGAGCTTTAATTTGATTTGTTAAATCAGAATCTTTTTGAGCTATTCCTAATAAGTAATCAAATACCAATTTTAAATCATTAGGATCTTTTTTAATAGAACGAAGTACATCTAGACACATCACATTTCCTGAACCTTCCCAGATTGAGTTTACAGGAGCTTCTTTAAACAGACGAGCCATAATGCCATCATTTACATATCCATTTCCTCCGAATACCTCCATTGCTTCAGCACTTACTTCTATACTTTTTTTACAAATCCAATATTTAGCTGCAGGAGTAATAGTCCTTCTAAATGCTTTAGCCGTTTCTGAAGAATCACTATTCTCAAAATTATCAGCTAGAAACAATGAAGTTATTGAAGCAGCTTCATTTTCTAATGCTAGTTCTGTTAGTACTGACTTCATAAGAGGTTGATCAATTAGTTTTTTGCCAAAAACCATTCTCTTTAAAGCATAACTATAAGCTTGAATTGTTGCTTGTCGAATAATTGCTGTAGCTCCTAAAACACAATTTAAACGGGTGAAAGTAGCCATTTCGATAATAGTAGGAATACCTCTACCTTCTTCACCAATAAGAATACCCCAAGCATCTTTGAATTCAACTTCGCTGCTAGAGTTACTGTTATTTCCAATCTTTTCTTTTAATCGTTGTATTTCAATTGGGTTTTTATCACCATTAGGTTTCCATCGAGGAACGTAAAAACAAGCGAGTTGACCATTGTCTTCTATTTGAGCTACAACTAGATGAGCATCACACATAGGAGCTGAAAAAAACCATTTATGACCAGTTAATAGGAATTCCTTATAACCTGTATTAAGAGTATTATTGCGTTTGGCAATAGTAGTATTAGATCTTACGTCAGACCCTCCTTGTTTTTCAGTCATTCCCATGCCAATCCAGATAGATCTCTTATCTTTTACAGGCACATCTCTTTCATCGTATTCTCTGCTTAAAAGTTTGGATTTTAATTCATCCCATAATCTTTCTTCTTTTTGGATAAGAGGGATAGAAGCTTGTGTCATAGTCGCAGGACACAAAGCACCTGGCTCAACTTGAGATTGAAGGATAAAGTTCATAACAGCAAATACCCATCTACCTTTTTGATTATTCTCATAAGGAAAAGAAATAAGTCCTGTTTTTTTTGCTTCAGACATAAAGTAGTGCCAGTCTGTGTGAAATTCTATTTGATCTATGCGATTACCTCTTCTATCAAAAGCTTTTAATGTAGGTCCCAATAAATTACAACGTGTACTTTTTTCAAATGACTCTTTAGTACCTAGTTTAGCTCCTGTGTTTTGTAATATAGAAATATAGTTTTCTAGATTGTATTGTTTTAGGTACTCATTCATTACTGTATCAGTAGCGAATAGATTGTAATCTGTTAACTCATCAAATTGATTGTTGACTTCATGAGTTTTCCATAAGTTGTTCATAATTAAGTATTTTTGGTTATGTGTAATATACGAATTTTTTCATAAATGGGGATTTATTTGTTTTTTTGTACCTTATTAGGGGTGTAATGTGAAGAAGTATTTATGAATATTGTTTTTTTGTTGCATATAATTTAGTGGTAAAAAGTATTGATTGTTAATAGATAGTTTTAGTAGGTTTTTTCAGTTACTTTGTACTTGATATAAAGTAGTACAATATGAAAGTAGTAGACGTAATCAAATCAGTAAATACAAAAGATAAGAATAAAGCTGTGCAATTACCTGTTCGTGAATTAGAGCAGGAGAGCAAAGGGCATTATGTTGCTTTTGTAGATGATGGAGAACAGAGCTACGATGTACAAGTATCTATTCAAGCATCTAAGATCAGTGCGCTTACTTGTGATTGTGCTAATGGCGAGACACTGTGTTTACACAAAGTAGCTGTATTACTGGCTATGCAAGAGAATAAAGGGACTGCCAAAACCACTTCTAAAGGAAAGAAGAAGAAGTTGACAGAAACAGAAGAGGTGATGCTTCGCATAGATAAAGAAGCTATTACAGGATGGCTATCTGAGGTGTTTAAAAAGAATAAACCTTTAGAGCAACTGTTTTTACTTACCTTTTCTACAGAGGAGAAACAGTATACCACAGAGCAGGTAAAAGAGATTATGGAACAGACTATTAAGTCTGTAGCTGGTCGTAGAAAGACTTTAGAAGGAGCAAATGTGAAGAAGTTAATGGATCTTATGGCAATAGCTCTAGAACCAGTAAATCACTATGTGACAGTTAGTATTAATAAGCCGATAGCACTAGAGATTTATGGTACTGTATTAGAGACAATGGCAGAGTTTCAGAATCGCATCAGAACATATAGTAAGAAGATTGACTTGTTTTATGATGAGTATATTCATTGGTTAGCGTTAACAATGAATAATGTACAAGTGAAATCAGTATGGGAAGAGGTGATAAAGAATATTGTTTATAGAACCTTCGAACACATAACCAACAAAAAGGCTGAGTGTAGAACTTATCACGATTTATTAGTAAAAGAAGTTTATAAAACAGCTACAAAAGTTCAGAAGAAATATATTGCAGAAGAACTAGTAGTTCATTTGTTATCAATGCCTATTAAGCGTCAACACTTAGACTTTAATTATGTGTTATTTCTAAAGGAAGTAGCATTAGATCAAGAAGTCTATGATAAGGTACAGGACTTCTTTACAATAGATATTTACAAGAATTAAAAACTACTCATTTTGTGAGAATATGTCAGGCAAAGTTGTTACCTTGGGTGAATCAAACCAACAATGCCATGTTTAGTACAGATACTTACAAAAGAAGAAGGGAAGTTCTTCAACAAAATATTCAAGCAAAAGGGATTTTATTGTTTTTAGGAAACATTGAAAACCCAATTAACTTTGCAGATAATGCTTCACATTTTAGACAAGATAGTACATTCTTGTACTATTTCGGGATACAACAACCGCACTTAGCAGCTATCATTGATTTAGATGAAAACAAGACTATCGTTTTTGGAGATGAGATGTCTATGGATGCTATCGTATGGATGGGACGTCAAGAAACATTAAAAGAAAAATGTGAGAAAGCAGGAGTAGTAGAGACTCGCGCTTATGCAGACTTAGCTATCTACCTTGCTACAGCGATGAGTGTGAAGAGAAATATTCATTATCTACCTCCATACCAATCATTCAATAAGATTTTATTAAGCGAACTATTACATATTTCTATTGTTGACTTCAAACCATCTGTACCAATGATTCAAGCAATCGTTGCTCAGAGAGAGATTAAAGAAGCTCAAGAGATCTTACAGATAGAAGAGGCTTTAAAGGTGTCTAATCAGATGCACTTATTAGCTATGCGTATGGCTAAACCTGGTGTGAAAGAATACGAGATAGTAAGTGCAATACAGAATGTTGCAGGAAGTCATAACTGTGAGTTGGCTTATAATTCTATTGTTACAATTAACGGTGGTATCTTACACAATCACTATAAAATGAATACGTTACAGTCTGGTAAGTTGTTGTTAAATGACTCTGGATGTGAGACTCCTATGGGATATGCTTCTGACTTAACGCGTACATATCCTGTAGACAAGACATTTACACCTGAACAACGCGATTTATACAATGTAGTATTAAACTCTTTTGAAGGAGCTAAAGCAGAATTAAAAGCAGGAGTGAAGTATAAAAATGTTCACCTTAAAGCATGCGAAATATTAGCTGAAGGACTAATTGATCTTGGCTTTATGAAAGGTAACGCACAAGATGCAGTGGCTAATCATGCACATACAATGTTCTTTCAATGTGGTCTTGGTCACATGATGGGATTAGACGTACACGATATGGAAGATTTAGGAGAACAATATGTAGGGTATACAGCTGAAGATCCTAAAAATACCAAACAGTTTGGTATTAAGTCTCTTCGTTTAGGTAAAGAACTAAAGGCAGGACATGTATTGACTGTAGAGCCTGGTATTTACTTTATTCCAGAACTAATTGAGATGTGGGAAGCAGAGAAGAAATACGCTGAGTTTATCAATTATGACAAAGTAAAACAGTTTGCTCATTTCGGAGGTATTCGTATTGAAGATAACTTCTTGATTAAAGAAAATGGATATCAGTACTTAGGACCAGAGTTAATTAGAACTGTTGCGGAAATAGAAGACTATAAAGCAAATAATTAAGAAGCTTTTTTTATTTAATATTTAGGCCGATAAGTAGTAATTAACTTATCGGCCTTTTACTTACTAAGAGACAAATATGTTAGATATAACTAATGGAAATATTGTGATAGAAGAGTTTAACTCTAAGTTGTATAAAGGAATGCAGTTAGCAGAGTTAAAGAATACAGATTACTACAAGGCTAAGTTTAATAGTTTTAGAGATGTTCAGACAGGATATTTTTGGTATGGTTTTGATGCTTTCTCATGGGAGGGATATCAGATACACATTAGTATCTGTTTTTATGGCGATACATTAGAGCACTTTCATATCAATACTTGGGAGGATACTGATGCTAAGACCTGGGATGATTGGACAGAAAAGAAAGAGATGGCAATCTTTGAACGCAATAACTCATTTATGCGTAAACTTTCAGGGGAGAAAGGCAATAAGAAGAAGGATCCTTATCCACAGTGGAACGCAGTCTTTGATTGGGGAACATTGTGGTCTGTATATGATCCTAGAAGTGCTAGTAGTATAGCAGGATTGTCTTATAAATAAGTAGCATTATATTATTTATAAGATATAGGTATAGAATCTGATATTCTGATATTGACAAAGGCTGTGTAGACGAAAAGTTTTTAATAATAATTCATATTTTGAGTAATAATAGTAAGAGGTTTTGCGTTTACTATGCATACATAGTATTTTTAAACCACCAATTACTAGACAATGCATTACTACCAACTACACGATCAGCTCAAAAAGCTTTTTAATACCGAAGAGGATTATATCAAAAGCGAAGAATTAGATATAGAGTTTTTTAAGTATGACTTTGAATCTACACAAGCAGCTAATGTATTGTGTGGATCGGAGACACTTCATTGCGATGAACACAATGAGAGCTTTGAAGATAAGTTTTGTAAACTTGTTACAGATACAGATCACTTACTAGATATCTCTGATTATAGTGTAGAAGAAAATAAGCGGTTTAAGATTGTGGTATTAAAGACTACAGAAGAAGAAGCTTCTACAGGCACTATAGTGATGTTTCACGGACTTAACGAGAAGAAGTGGGATAAGTATTTACCTTGGGCTTATGAGTTGGCTAAACGCACTAAAAAGGCTGTAGTTTTGTTTCCTATTAGTTTTCATATGGATAGAGCTCCTCTTGAGTGGTCAGATAGAAAACTGATGTTTGAGGTAGCTCAAAAGAGAGCATCACATTGGGAAGAGAATTCAGATACGAGTTATGTCAATGCTGCTTTAAGTACGCGTATGGAGGCTAATCCACAGCGTATGTTTTGGTCTGGTTTACAGACGTATTATGACTTTATCCAATGGGAGAAACAGTTAAGAGAAGGTAAGTTTTCGAGTTTATCTAAAGAGACTTCAATTGATTTATTCGGTTACTCTATCGGTTCATTTTTATCTATTATTTTGATGATGGCTAACCCTAATGGAATATTAGATAATGCTAAATTGGTGTGTTTCTGTGGAGGAATGACTATAGATCGTATGTTCCCTGTATCTAAGTATATTATGGATGGTAAGGCAACTATTATGATGCAGAAAGTCTTTGCACAATTGTTGACTACCAAGTTTATTGCTGAGCCTAGATTAAATCATTATCAAGATAAAGATTTGCATCCAGGAGAGAGTTGGTTTAAGACCATGTTGAGGTATAATCATCATCAAGAAGAGAGAGAAGCACGTCTAAAAGAATTAGAGAGTCAAATCTATTCTATTAACCTTAAAAATGATGAGGTAGCACCAGCAGTAGAAGCATTAAATATGCTAAAGGGGCCTTATCGAGATGTGCCTATTGGAGTGGATATTTTAGACTATCCTTTCCCATATAGTCATATGGTTCCTTTTCCTCAAACTATAAAAAATGCAGAGGAAGTAGATGCTCATTTTAGTTTAACAATGGCAAAAATGGCTAATTTTTATTTGTAAAAATAAAAAGCTAAAACACTTGATATCATTGGGTTTGTGAATGGTTTTACAAAGTTGATATTTGAAAAGTGTAATAAATAAATTAAAAAAGTTGGTCTGTTGTATAAAAATAATACATACATTTGACCTATCAAATAAACAAAAAAAGACATGTACTTAAGTCAATTACATCATCGTCATCATTATACTTGTACTCTTACGAGCTGATAATGATATGGTGTATTTGAATCCAAAATATCTAATTATCCCGTTTGAGTAAATCAGACGGGATTTTTTGTTTTTATGCGTATTGCTATTTGATACTTCCTATCGATTTACTCGAACATTTTAATCAAAAAATATCATGAGTAAATTAAAAATCGCAATCCAAAAAAGCGGACGTCTTAGCGAAAAATCCTTAGAATTATTAAAAGAATGTGGCATTAAGTTTCCCAATGGTGGAGGTAAACTTATCGCAGAGAGTAAGAACTTTCCTATCGAAGTATTGTTCTTGCGTGACGATGATGTGACTAAATATGTTGAACAACAAGTAGCAGATATCGGTATCATCGGAGAGAATGTTTATCTAGAAGCTAATCTGGAGGTGAATGTACTTGAGTATTTAGGTTTCGGAAGTTGTCGATTGAGCCTTGCAGTTTCTAAAGAAGTAGATTACCAAGGAATAGAATACTTTGAAGGTAAAAAGATAGCTACTTCATATCCATTTGTCTTAGAAAAATATCTAAAAGAAAAAGGAGTAAAAGCATCTATAGAGTTTATTTCTGGTAGTGTAGAGATAGCTCCTAGTATTGGCTTAGCTAATGGAGTATGTGATATCGTTAGCAGTGGATCTACACTAATGTCTAATGGTTTAAAAGAAGTAGAGAAAGTATTAGATAGTCAGGCTATCTTAATTAGTAATAAGGCATTAGACAAAGAGAAACAATTGCTATTAGAAAAGCTTTTGTTCCGTATCAAGTCAGTACTCAATGCTAAAGAGCGCAAATACATTTTACTTAACGCGCCTAATGACAAACTAGAGCAAATCATTTCAATCTTACCAGGTATGAAGAGCCCAACTATTTTACCCTTAGCAGATCAGGGGTGGAGTAGTCTTCACTCTGTTATCCAAGAAGACCAGTTCTGGGAAATAATAGATGAATTAAAAGCACTAGGAGCAGAGGGAATCTTAGTCGCTCCAATTGAGAAAATGATTTATTAAAAAGCAAATTACGATGAAAACAATATATAATCCTACACCAAAAGAATGGGCAGCATTAACTAGTCGTCCTACTATCACAACAGAGAGTCTGAATGAAAGTGTAAGTACTGTGCTAAAACAAGTAAAAGAACGCGGTGATCAAGCTATACAGAACTACGCCTCTTTGTTTGATGGCGTGCAATTAGAAGATTTCCGCGTAAGTAAAGAAGAGATACAGGAGGCTTCTAAACAAGTAAGTGAAGAAATCAAACAAGCGATAACAGTAGCTGCAAGTAATATTAAGAAGTTTCACCAATCTCAAATAACAACAGAGGCTAGAGTAGAAACAACAGAAGGAGTTATGTGTTGGAGAAAGAGTGTAGGGATAGAGAAGGTAGGTCTGTACATTCCAGGAGGAACAGCTCCTTTGTTCTCTACTTTACTGATGCTAACTATACCTGCACAATTAGCAGGGTGTAAAGAAATTGTACTATGTACACCATGTAATAAGCAAGGAAAGGTGAATGAGGTAGTATTATATGCAGCTCAATATCTAGGAATAAATACCATATTTAAGATAGGTGGAGCTCAGGCCATAGCTGCGATGGCTTATGGAACAGAGGCTGTACCACAGGTGTATAAGATATTCGGACCAGGTAACCAGTATGTGACTAAAGCTAAAGAATTAGTACAAACACAAGGAGTAGCTATAGATATGCCAGCAGGACCTAGTGAAGTATTAGTGATAGCAGATGAGCAGGCCGATGCGGATTATATAGCTGCAGACTTATTGTCTCAAGCAGAACACGGTACAGATAGTCAAGTTGTATTTGTAACAACAAGTAAACAGAAGATAGCAGAAGTAACAGAAGCTTTAGAAACTCAAGTAGAACAATTGCCTCGTAAGGAGTTAGCCAAACAAACATTAACCAATAGTTTAATGATTGAGCTATCTACTTTAGAAGAGTGTATTGCATTTAGCAATGAGTATGCTCCTGAACACTTAATCTTAAATATAGATAATGCGGAACAATATATTGACTTAGTAGTGAATGCTGGTTCAGTGTTTTTAGGTGCTTATTCTTGTGAGAGTGCAGGTGATTATGCTAGTGGGACTAATCACACCTTACCTACTAATGGGTATGCTAAAAGTTATAGCGGAGTATCAGTAGACAGTTTTGTAAAGAAGATAACGTTCCAAAAACTAACAAAACAAGGGTTAAAGAATATAGGTAAAACGATAGAAGTAATGGCAGAGGCAGAACAGTTAATTGCTCACAAAAATGCGGTTAGTATTCGACTTAAAAAGCTAAGTGATGAGTAGAGGTAACACAAATATCAGTGCACTAGTTAGACCTAATATTGCTAAGTTATCTCCTTATACTAGTGCTAGAGATGAGTATAAAGGTAATGAAGGAGTATTTTTAGATGCTAATGAAAACCCCTTTGGAAGAGTTAATCGCTATCCTGATCCTTATCAAAAAGAATTAAAACAAGTAATCAGTGAGATTAAAGGCGGAAGTACGGAGCAATTGTTTTTAGGCAATGGTAGTGATGAGGCTATTGACTTAGCATATCGCATATTCTGTGAACCCAATAGAGATAAGGCAATTGTCTTTACACCGACTTATGGTATGTATGAAGTCTATGCTAATATTAATGCTGTAGAGTTAATCACATTGCCTTTAGATAGCTTATTTCAGATTGATACAACCTTAGTAGAATCTTATTTAAGTGATGAATCTGTTAAGCTAATGTTTATCTGTTCGCCTAATAATCCTACGGGTAATTTGATGGATCGACAAACTATTGTTCAGTTGTTAGAACAATTTAAAGGAATAATTATTCTAGATGAGGCATATATTGATTTTAGTACAGAGGCTTCTTGGTTAGAGCAGTTATCACAGTATAATAATTTAATCATCTTACAGACTTTATCTAAAGGATGGGGAATGGCAGGATTGCGCATAGGAATGGCTTGGATGAGTGAAGAGTTACTCTATTATTTCAACAAAGTAAAGTCTCCTTATAATTTGAGTGTTATTAATCAACAGCAAGCTATTGAAGTCTTAAGAGATACGGAAGGGGTTAAACAAAGAATAGAACTATTGCTAAGTGAGAAAGACAGAGTAACTAAAGAGTTAAAGAATCTCTCTATAGTAAAGGTGATTTACCCGTCAGAAGCGAATTATCTATTAGTGGAATTTGACAATGCAAATCAGATATACGAAGAGTTAATCAGTAGACAGATCATTGTTAGAAATAGAAGTAAAGTAGTACCTAATACCTTGCGTATATCCATAGGATTACCTGAAGAGAATAACCTATTATTAGCTGCACTAAAAGCATTATAACATGAAAAGGAAAGTATTATTTATAGATAGAGACGGAACAATCATCAGAGAACCTGAAGATTTTCAGATAGACAGTTTTGAGAAATTAGTGTTTCTACCTAAGGCTATCTCTAGTTTATCTAAGATTGCTAGAGAGTTAGATTATACATTAGTATTAGTCAGTAATCAAGATGGGTTAGGTACGAATTCTTTTCCAGAAGAGACGTTCTGGCCAGTACAGAACTTTATCTTGAATACACTAGCAGATGAAGGAGTAGTATTTACAGATATTTATGTAGATGATTCCTTTGAGTATGAGAATAAACCAACGCGTAAGCCAGGTTTAGGTATGCTTGGTAAGTATGTTTATGGAGAATATGATTTGGCTAACTCTTATGTATTAGGTGATCGTCAGACAGATATACAGTTAGCTGAGAACTTAGGTAGTCAGGCTATTTATATTAATGAAGAAAAAGATGATAGAGCAGCTTTATCCACTATGGATTGGGAAGAAATCTATCAGTTCTTAAAACAACAACCTCGAATAGGCAGAGAGTTTAGAACAACGAATGAGACAACTATAGATATAGAGGTAAATCTTGATAGCGCTAAAGAGTGTAGTATTAACACAGGATTGGCCTTCTTTGATCACATGTTAGAGCAAGTGAACAGACACGGTAATATCGGATTAAAGATAGAAGTGAATGGTGACTTACAGGTAGATGAGCACCACACGATAGAGGATACAGCTATCGCTTTGGGTACTGCATTTAAAAAAGCGTTAGGAAGTAAGAAGTCAATAGAGAGATATGGTTTTTTATTGCCAATGGATGAGTGTTTAGCTCAGGTAGCTATCGACTTTGGTGGTAGAGCTTGGATAGTATGGGATGCCGAGTTTAAAAGAGAAAAAGTAGGAGATATGCCTACTGAGATGTTCTTTCACTTCTTTAAATCTTTCTCAGATGCGGCTAGTTGTAATCTAAATATCAAAGTAGAGGGCGATAATGAACACCACAAGATAGAGTCTATTTTTAAAGCCTTTGCCAAGGCGATTAAGATGGCGGTGAGTAAAACAGAGAATTATAACATACCTAGTACAAAGGGAATACTATGATAGCGATACTTAAATATAACGCGGGTAATGTACAATCTGTAGGGAATGCCATCCAGCGGTTAGGATATGATACTGTAGTCACAGATAATGTAGAAGTACTAAAATCTGCTGATAAAGTGATTTTTCCTGGTGTAGGTGAAGCTTCATCTGCGATGGCCTATTTAGTTGAACGTGGATTAGACAAGGTAATTCGAGATCTTACTCAACCAGTATTAGGAATATGTCTAGGAATGCAGTTACTCTGCACATCTAGTGAAGAGGGGAATGCAGAGGGATTAGGCATCTTTGATAATGAAGTTAAGTTATTTCCTTCGGATGATATTGTACCACACATGGGATGGAATGACTTTAGTAAACTAGAAGGAGCGTTGTTTAAAGAAATAAAAGTGACTGATGACTTTTACTTTGTACACAGTTATTATGCAACTTTGAATGAAAGTACCATAGCGATTAACAACTATATAGTACCCTTTTCGGCAGCATTACAGAAAGGTAATTTCTATGCTGTGCAGTTTCACCCTGAGAAATCAGGCAGAGTAGGAGAATTATTATTAAAGAACTTTTTAGAATTATGAGAATCATACCAGCAATAGATATAATAAATGGGCAGTGTGTACGTCTGTCAAAAGGAGATTATAATACTTCTAAAGTATATAATACTAATCCTGTAGAAGTAGCTAAGCAGTTTGAAGATGCAGGAATAAAGTATTTGCACGTAGTAGATCTAGATGGAGCTAAGTCAAAGCAAATCGTCAATGCTAAGACATTAGAACAAATCGCTACACAGACTAATCTAAAGATAGATTTCGGTGGAGGAATAAAGACTGCAGCTGATATTACGACTGCATTTAATAGTGGAGCTAAGCAAGTAACTGTAGGGAGTATTGCTGCTACTGAACCAACGTTGTTTTTAGAGTGGTTAGAGATTTATGGCAGTGATAAAGTAATCTTAGGAGCGGACTGTAAACAACGCAAGATTATGACGCAAGGATGGTTAGACTCAGCAGACACAGATGTCTTAGAATTTATTCAATCGTATGAGCAAAAAGGGGTGCAGTATTCGATAGTGACGGATATTGAGAAAGACGGTATGTTAAGTGGTCCTGCTATAGAATTGTATAAAGAGATTATAGTAAATAGTACAGTGAAGCTTATTGCTAGTGGAGGATTGACCACTGTAGAGGAGCTGTATAAGCTAAGAGAAATAGGCTGTGAAGGAGTGATTATTGGAAAGGCTATATATGAAGGAAAGATAACCTTAAAAGAGTTGAGTGAATTATGCTGAAAAAGAGAGTGATAGCCTGTATGGATATACAGAATGGAGAAGTGGTCAAGGGAATCAACTTTGTAGATATACAGCGAGCGGGTGACCCTATCGCTTTAGCTAAGCGTTATGTAGATGAAGCAGCTGATGAGTTAGTCTTTTTAGATATTACTGCAACTGTTGAAAATAGAAAGACACTGATAGGATTAGTAAGTGAGATAGCGAGTCAGATTAATATTCCCTTTACTGTAGGTGGGGGTATTAGTACTCAAGAACAAGCAATAGATTTAGTAAGAGCAGGTGCAGATAAGGTGAGTGTAAACTCTGCAGCTATTAAACATCCAGAACTAGTAAGCGAGATAGCAGAAGTATTAGGCAGTCAGTGTGCTGTAGTAGCTATAGATACGAAGTATGAGGATGATGAATGGTGGGTGTATAGTGCAGGTGGACGTATCAAGACAGCATTAAAGACTGTAGAGTGGGCAAAGCAAGTAGCTAATCTAGGAGCAGGGGAGATACTATTGACCTCTATGAATAATGACGGTACTAAAGCTGGCTTTGCACTTGATATTACTGCTGAGGTAGCTAGTGCAGTGAACATACCTGTGATTGCTTCTGGGGGAGCTGGGAATATAGAGCACTTCGCTGATGTATTTACCAAGACGAAGGCTACAGGGGCATTAGCAGCTAGTATTTTTCACTATGGAGAAATCAGTATTCCTCAATTAAAGCAAGAACTAAGAAACAAAAATATAAGTGTAAGATGAAACTAGATATTAATTTTAATAAAGGTAATGGGGTGGTACCTGTTATCATCCAAGATAAAGACTCTATGCAAGTATTGATGCAGGGGTATATGAATGAAGAAGCATACCAACAAACCATCGCAGAAGGCAAGGTTACTTTCTACAGCCGCACTAAGAACAGGCTATGGACTAAAGGGGAGACTTCAGGTAATTATCTACTTGTAAAAGAGATTAAAATAGACTGTGATAAGGACTGTCTGTTAATTACAGTAGAGGCTATAGGAGCTACTTGTCATACAGGTACTACTTCTTGTTTTGGGGAGATTGATGATAAGGGCTTTGTTTATACATTAGAACAAATCATTAGTGATCGAATAGATAACAATATAGAATCATCTTATACTAATCAACTTTATAAAAGAGGAATTAATAAAGTTGCTCAAAAAGTAGGAGAAGAGGCAGTTGAGGTGGTTATCGAAGCAAAAGATGATAACGATGAACTGTTTAAAAATGAAGCAGCAGATTTACTATATCACTATTTAATCCTTTTGAAGGCTAAAGGTTTTGTATTGAGTGATATAGAAGCTGTACTAAAAGAACGTCACCTTAAATAAATACCCAAATACATGATGAGATATAGCTTTGCTTCAAAATTTGGATATTCTCCTTTAGAAAAAATAAATTCTAAAATATGCGAATTTTGAGCTCTATGCCTTAGAATAAAGAAGGACCTGCACTTGTGATGCAGGTCTTATTGTTATCCGTTGTTTGTAGTGGATGATTCCGATTTTAAACAAATAGTATTGAATTAAAATTAGATATTACCAATCTTTTAAGGCAAATACTTGTGCTCTAGAGCTTACGTTAAGTTTTAGATAGATATTGCTAATGTGGTACTTAGTTGTACTTATGGTAATACTAAGCTCGTGAGCAATCTCTTTATTTGTCAAACCATCCCAAATTTGGTATAATACATCTACTTCACGTTCAGTTAGCTTATAGTTGTTTTTTAGATAATAAGATAAGTCTCCTTGGTGATCTTTTAATGAAACAACTTCATTTTGCTTTCCTATTTGAGCATTCTTCTCATCAACTAATAGCTTGTGATAATTCTTTAGCATTAGCACATACTGGAACATAAATACACGATTTCTAACGTTGTGTTTTTGGTTCTTACGTATTAGTATATAGTTATTTACAATGCTAAATATAATAATTAGAATTATAAATAATTTTAAGTGATTCATACCTTGTTTATATTCAATTAAGGTTGGGGTTGTTTCCATATTAGTGAAACAAATTCCATACAAAACACATTGACATAATAGTAGAAGTATATATAAGTAGTACTTACTTCCACGCTTTAGAACTTTACTAATAGCAAGACTAGAAATGAATAAAGCTAATACTATAAGGTCTAAGAATAAGATATGTCCTTGTCCATAGAAGTAACTAGAAAAGTATAAAACTATAGCGATTATAGATGTAAGAGAATATATCTTTAGTTCATTTTTATACATAAATCTCTTAGCGCCAAAAGAATAGTATGTAGATAGTAGCATACCTATGTGAATTAAACCACCAGCTAGAATAGTTGTTCTAAAAAAACTTTCTACTATAGTTAAGTCAACATGTAATAAGTTTAGAACATCACTATATATAAAGCAGATTAATATTAATGATTGTATCGCTAAATAGCTTAACCACTTTTTTTCTTTAAATATTTGATATACAACTAAAGAAGCTCCAAAACCTAAAAAGGACATTCCATAAAAAATCCCAGATACAAAAGAATTAAATGATAACTCTATATAGTTAGACATATCATGATGTACTGGTATACTACTTAGATTTAACGAAGGTTGGCTACTTAGAATATTTGTTATACTAGCATTTCCTATAAGTATACTATGAATTATTTCAGGTGTCATACTGCACAACTTAGTAGTAGTATGTATGATAGAGAAATTCTTTATAAAAGAGATTGCATTTATAAAACTATATATAGGTATATAGCTAAGTATAATCATAATAGGTATTGTACCCATTATAAGGTATTGTTGTTTTTTTTTCGAATCCATTGTAATTTTTATATAAATAACGAGTACTGTTATTATAGTATATGGGGATAGTCAATGTTATTTAGCCCTAAACATTGTACTTATGTACTATAATATGTACCTACTAATTTTGAAAACTCAGTTTATGTGAGCTCACAGCAAAGTATAATTTGTATAATATAATGATAGATGTGAGTTAGTCATTATTGTTATTCGATACTACACTTTGTTATTTACGAAAAGCAATTTTATTGTTTAAATGATAGATTAAATTCTTGATCCTCTTTTATTAAAATGTTAAATATTTTAGAAGTTAGGCTTCTAGTTAAGCTTTTGGGAGGATGTGAAATTTCACTTCTATAGTTAAGCTTTTTGGCGATAAAGCTTTGGTATAGAGCTCTGTGTGTGGCTGTATTCATTTTTGTTGTTGTTTTGCTTTGTTAAAGCAAGATAGAAGTAAAAGCTGTACTATGTACTATTACAAAGTATAGTTCTTTGTTAAAAATTAGGGTAGTTAATGTTTTTATTACTACTCATATTGTGATTATTAAAGAATGTGATAAGCATATTAGTTCTCTTTAACAAATGTGACTTACAAAACTAGATTCTTGTAGTAATAGGGTTTAGACTAGGCTAGTAAAATATTAATAAAGTATTACAAAGTAGATATTAGTAATTCATATAGCATAGAATACCTTAGTAAGTGCATCTATAACCTGTTCTGCCTTATTTTCCATGTAGATATTATAAAGAATCTTGTAAACTTTATCGCCTACAAAACATAGAGGTTTAGTAGACTTTTTTGCTTATTTTGTGAAGTTGTGTATAGTGATTCCTATACTTTTTGTCATTTTTTAGCAAGAGTTGTTTCGCATACTTTTGTTATGTATTAGCTTAAAAAGTAGCATTAACCTCTTCAACTTTATAACAGTTTACTCTTATTTTATAGTTGCTGATTATTATATAGGACTAGTCCTTTTTTAATATTTTAAAGTATTGATAATTAATGTTTTTAATTTATTGAAACTATATTTTAAACTCTTCTTTTTGTTTCAATTTAACAGTGTTAATAGTAGTACTAGGTATCTATTTATGAATTAAACTATGCTTAAGTATAGGCCTCACACTTAAGTGACTTCATACTTTTGTCTTTGAATTTGTGAAGAGATATAGTTCTGATTTATGTGAATAATAAGTACTAACAGTTTCAAATTTTGTGGGGACAATATAAGAACTGTTACGCTCTCCCAGCGATACTTTGTTAGGTTGAGTGTTGGGAGAGTTATTTTAAAATAAACGAGTCAGACTTGGTGGTAAATCTCTAAACAAATTCCCTTACTAACGATTATTATAAGCTCGCACTAGTTCCATAAAAGGGAACTAAAAGTGAGTAGAAAAGTTTATTAACGAAAAGCTATTTAAACCAACGGTGTTAGTTGAAATATGTAGATATCGCCAATTACTTGGCTTTGTATTCTTGAGAATATAAGGTTGTGTTGTCGATGGGTACTACATATTCTCAACAGTGTCTAAATACACTTTTGATATACAAAGTCAAGATTTAGCCCAATCAAGAAGTTGTAGTTCAATTAATGTCAAAAAAGGAGAGATACCTACTTATGGAATTTCTCTGTTAGTTAATCTTTATCAATTATGAAAAAAGGAAGTATGGGAATAAAAAAGACATAGTAATAAAAGGTTTTGAAAACTAGGTTTTGAAAACTTCGCCACAAGATGGTGTTAGGGTAATAGATTAAAGAGTTTAGAACCTTTTATTCGGTAGTGTTTTCTCTCACAAGTCAATTCAATCGTTTAAATGTGTTACATCAGGTTCTTCTGATGTTTTGAAGTATGTAACAGCATAACTCACACCCGCTGTTATTGTTCAAAAGATGCTCTTTAAGATAACAATTCTATACTGTCTAAAGTAATTAATGTGATTAGTACTCTAAACTCACAATCAGAGTCTATTCACTAGAACATTTTAAAAACACAATTAACAAACAACAAATGAAACAAAAAACTACTTTTTCTCTATGGAAGAGGTTACTGCTTTTGCTCGTCCTGTTCGTTCCTTTAGCGCAGTCCTTTGGACAAGCTCGTGTAGACGCTAAATTAGGACTTTATGATAAGACAGATCATGGAGGCTTATTAGGAGGCTCAAAACCTGTAGTAATCAATCCTGAGAATGTAAATCAATTTGATAATAACTACGCTCGTCTAGAAGCATCGCCTGGACTAGCTGTAGGTTTAGGATCATATACATCATATATAGAATTAGTCTTTACGAAGACTTTAGAAGCAAATCAAACTTCTTATGTAAGACTTCAGCCAGATGGTAAATTATTAGAAGGGTTATTAGGAGGAAGCTTAGGAGAGCTTTTATCAGGAGTTTTAGGTGCTGTATTAACAGGTAACCAAGAGTTTGATATAACTGTAGGCTTGGGACAACAATCAGTTTTATTTGGTAGTAGTACATTTGCTTTTAAAACAGATACAGGAACTATTAACGTTGTTAAAGACAAGGATAACTATTATTACTTAGCTATAACACCAACTAAGAAATATGACCGTATAAAACTTCGTAATAAAACCGGAGGGGCAGTAGGTCTTGGTGTTATTAAAAACCTAGATGTGTTTCATGCATTTGCATATGATGAAAAGGGAGCAGATTGTGGTAAACCTAGCTTTACATCTTTTGACGGTTCAGGTCTTAATTTAGATGTTTTAGCAGCTCAAGATCCAATGCTAAATTATGCTATTGATAATGATAAGAGTACTTACTCTACATTAAATAAAGGAAGTTTATTGAGTGTTAAGGTTGGTGGTTCTATGTCACAGAAATTTTATTTCCCAACTATATCAGATGAGAAGTCCTCTGTTAATATTCGATTGGCTGTAGGAAGCTCAGGTGTGTTAGATTTAAATCTTCTTGGAGGTGTAGAGGTATTAGCTTATTATGGTAAAAGTACAGCACCAGTTTATCAAAAATCTTTATCAGGTGGTTTAATTACAGACTTAAATCTTTTAAACTTAATTAAGGATGGTAAGGCTGTTGATATCACGGTAGCTCCAGGTAAAGCATTTGACCGCTTAGAGGTGCGAATGAAAGCTCCTGTTGGTCTTGATGTTTTAGGAAGTTCTGTACGTATTTATGATGTAGAACGTTTTGATGGGGTTACATGTAAGAATCCTTCAATCAATATTCCACCTGCTACAGAACAACCATTTGATGTAGCTTCTTGTGCTACGAAATTAGAAGACTTTAAGAATGTAGATTTTCCATTTAATGCCGTAGATGGTAATAATGAGACTTACACTACATTAACTGCTTTTAATGGTAATCTATTAGTATCAGGTCCTCAAAGTGGTAGTATTCATATGAAATATGATACAGCATTACCAGCTAATAAAACATCTTATATCCGTATTGATGCAGATAAAGATATGCTTAATGCTCTTTTAGGAGGGACTTTAGGTAAGTTAGTTGCTGATTTGGGGGGTCTTATATTAGGGAATCATATTTTTACAATAGAAGCATATAACACTGCAGGTACTCAAATTTTAAAAAGCTCAAGTTCTAATCAATTTGAAGGAACTGCAAATGGAGCAGTTAAATTAGTACAAGATAATATAGGTAGATATTATCTTGCAGTAACACCTAGTCAATCATATCAAAGCATTGTTGTATCAAATAGTGTAAGTAGTTTGTTGCCTACAGGAGAGAATCGTACACTTAAAGTGTATAATATGTGTACTGATATAGGAACAGATTTATGTTATCCAGCTCAGTTTACTTCTTATGATCAAAAAGGTATTTCTTTAAGTGTATCTGATTTAGGTAAGGCAGGGGTTAAGAATCCATATCATGCTATTAGTGGAAATTCATCTAATTATTCAGAAATAAGTAATGGTCTATTATCTGTAGGAGGTTTAGTTAAACAAACTGTTTATTTTAATCAACCTTCTCAATTAGGAGATGAGTTAAAAGTAAGATTACAGTTAGATCCTAGCTCTCTTCTTTCTTTAGATTTATTAGGAGGATATAAAATAGTTACTTCATTAGGAGGTGAAGAACAAGAGTCTTTCACATTACAACAAGGATTGATTAATAGTCTTAATTTATTAGATTTATTTAAGTCTGGTGGTGTACAGACATTGTCATTTGATACGAAAAAAGTATTTGATAGAGTTGATATCAGAGTAGTTACTGTACTTAATGTTTCGGTTACTCCATCAATCCGTTTATATGATATCAAACGTATAAGTAAAACATGTCCTGAGAAAACAACAGTATCTCCATTTATAAAACCAGTATGTGCTACTACAATAATTAGTGCATCTAATGTAGATGATATTGATAATATCTTCAGTGATAATTTTGATGCTTATGCTACATTGAATTCTGGAGCAGGGTTTTTATTAGGTTTAGGAGATAAATATTCTGGTCATATCGAGTTAGGATATGATAAGGAGGTATCTGCTAATACTACATCTTATGTACGTATTGACTTTGATGAGAAACTATTAAATGCATTATTAGGTGGAAGCTTAGGTAATGTAGTAAATGGTTTAGTAAATGAACTTATTTTAGGAAATCACTTCTTCGAAGTTGAAGTTAAAAATGCAGGAAATAAAGTAATTCTTGACGGAAAAAGTAATGTAAATAGTAATACTGCTAAAGGTGCAGGTACTATTAGAGTGGTAACAGATAAACTAGGACGTACTTATTTAGCTATTACACCTACAGAAGCTTATAAATCAATCAAAATCACAGATAAGACTAATAGTGCACTAGGCGTATTAGCTAAACCAAATACTATGAATGTGTATAGTATGTGTTATGAAAGTGATACTAACTCTTGTGTTCCTTCATTTGCTACATCTTATGAATATAGTGGTTTAGCCCTTGATGTTAAAGATTTATCAGGTGCAGGTGTGAAATATCCTGAACGTGCTATCGATGACAATACAACTAATTACTCAGAGATCTCTTCAGGAACATTAAAAATAGGTGGCTCAGTTAAGCAGTTCATCTATTTTAATAGTGATGCAAAGGCTGGTGAAGAAGTGTCTATCAAATTTAGAACACAAGGAGGTCAAGTTAATGTTGGGCTTATTGGGGCTATTGAAATTAAGGCTTATAAAGGAGATAAAGAAGTAGACGCTATCAGTGGAGATGACAAAGGATTAATTAATGGTATCAATGTTCTTGATTTATTAACCAAAGATCAGATAGTAGAGCTTCCTTTTAAACCTAAAGCTGCTTATGATAGAATATCAGTAGGTTTAAAAGAGTTAGTAGGAGTAAGCGTAGGAGCTAGTTTGCATTTATATGATGTTGCTAGAATCTGTAAAACCGTTAACCCAAACCAAACATTAGTCGCTTGGAAATCTTATAAAGTAAATAATGATGCGACTATCAAAACTGTAAAAGGTGGTGAAGAAGTAGAGTATACTATTCATGTACGTAATGAAGGGACTACTCCTATAGCTGATTTTATTGTAAAAGATAAAATGCCTAAAGGAGTTAAGTATAAATCAAGTGTAGCAGGAGTAATAAATGATGATGAAGTTGTATTTAAACACAGCGCTACTTTAGCGCCAGGGGCAAGTACGTCTTTTGTATTTACAGTTGATGTAGATAAGGATTTAACTGGACTTGTCGAGATTAAGAATATTGCTTATGCAGGTGAAGCAGGGCAAGAATTAGGAAAAGAAATATTCTATCCTTCTTTCCCGCCTATAGATAATACTAATCCAACTCAACCTGATGGAACAAAATCACCAGGTACAGTAATTAAGGTAGTAGGAGACAATACTATCGATAAACCAACTATTGTTTCTGTAGATGAGAATGGTGTTGAGAGTACAAACAACAAAATATGTGTGGGTACTTTTATTACACTTAAAGTTAAAGAAGAAGCTAACACTTACCAATGGTATTTTAATGGTAGTGCTATTGATAATAGTGGAGCATCTACTAATGTGGATTATGGTAAAGAGCAGACTCTTGTAACAGATATACCTGGTGAATATACAGCTGTTATCATTAAAGATGGCGTGATTTCTAAAGTTTCAGATGTATTTGAAGTAATTACTAAACCATTACCTGTTATTACTATCGAAGGTGAGGCAGAATTTATGGTAAAGATAGGGGAGACTGTAACATACCCTAAAGTGTCTAGTACAGATGGAAATATCGTATGGTTTGATCCACAAGGACACCTTATAACTACTTTACCGACAAGTTTTGATGCACCAGGAGTTTATCCATTTACAGCAATTGTAGAAAAAGACGGATGTGCTGCATCAGAGACTATTATTGTAACAGTATTTGACAATACTGGATGTCCTCCAACTACGCAACGTGTATATGCACAAGGCACAGGTGACTGGAAGACAACATGGTATACTACTTTATTAGGAGGAGTAAGTAATAAGGAGAATGCAACAGATGCTAATCCTACAACACACTCTACTATTACTTTAGGATTAAGTGTTTTAGGTCTAGGTACTACTTGGCAGAATATTTACTTCGACGGTAATGAGATTCCAGCAGGTACGCCTGTTAGTGTAAAACTTGGAAATGAATACTCTTTACTAGCTGTTGGAGATGGTATTACTGTAGTAGGTTTAGATAAAAAAGGAAAAGATATTGGTGTTATTAAATCTGTTGGAGGAGGTCTATTAAAACTTCTAAGTGCAGATAACGTATATGAATACACTTTTGTTCCATCTAATAGCAAAGGACCGCAACCATATTATGGTGTGAAAATTATCTATAGTGCAGCTGTTGGTGCGGGGGCAAGTATGAAGATTTATGGTGCTTACTATAATGCACCTGGAGATTCTTGTACTCCTAATAATTATACACCTGCTGATAATGTAAAAATTCCTACAGGAGTACATCCTCAGATTTTAGATATTCATCATGGTATCCAGGATATTGGATTAGGAGTAGCTACATCTTTATCTCCTTTTGTTAACCCATGGAGAGCAGTAGATAATGATCCAGATTCTTATGCTTACATCAATAGATCTGTAGCAGTAATTAACGCAGCTACATTGACGGTATTGTTTAAGCAGCAATCTATGCCAGGAGATGAATTACATATAGATATAGAAGATTCTGCTAACCCTGTATTGAGTTTAGATTTATTAAAAGGATTTAAGATTCAACGATACTTAGGAGATAAGAAAGTTGGACCTGAATTAGAAGCTGGAGGAGACGTTTTAGGACTAAAGCTTTTAGGTATAGGTAAAGGGGCTAGAAGACGTATTATCGTTACACCTTTTGATACACCATTTGATAGAGTTAAGATCTTCTATGGTAATATTCTATCAGTACTAGGGTCAGAAACTAGAATCTTTGACGTAAGTCTTAATCCTCAAATTTTAAAAGAGTCTATTGACTTAGATAAGTATTATGATGTTTGTGTTGGTGGTACATTCACTATTGAGAATAATGATGGATGTACAGAATTTAAAGTGTTTACTAATAAAGATAAGACAGAAGAAATTGCAACTAAAAATGGTAAAGACTTTATTCTTTCTAGTAAACTACAAAAGGGCCAACATAGCATTTATGTGCAAGGATATAGAAATGGATGTGAGGTAGGGCACTTACAAGAAGTAAGAGTTAATATACAACACTGTGCTGTGAAATCAAACTTGAACATCACACACAAAATCAAATAATTAGAAACAACAATATTATATATAACAAGACATGAAAAAAATAACATTAATAGCAGCATTATTAGGTTCAGTATATTTTGCAAATGCACAAGTAGGGATCGGTACGCCGGACCCTGCTACTTCTGCTGAATTAGATATCGTAGCAAAGGCAGGTAATAAAGGTATCTTGATACCGCGTGTTGATTTAAAGAACACTAAAGACTTTCAAATGGCAGGTAAAAGCGCTGAAAGTACTAGTTTATTAGTGTTTAATAGAACTGAAGTAAAAGATTTAGTGCCTACAGGTTTTTATTACTGGGATGGAGCTAAATGGAATAGAATAGTAGGTAAAGAAGAGTTAGATACAGTAATTAAAAATTTAGGAGATAATATTACTAACATTACGACTAAGTTAGAAGGAGATGTTAAGAATCTTAAAGCTGTAATCAACTATATCTTACCATCTAATCCTGATAATAAAGATGATAAAGGTAATCCAGTAGTTAATGAAAAGCATACTACTATTGTTTACAATCCTGATACTAAGGAGATGTTCTATGTAACTTATGATGGAGGTAAATATACTACTCAGAAGATAGATATCACTAAAATGGTACAAGGTGTAGAAACAAATACTTTCTTTACAGAGATTAAAGATGCTAATGGTAAGGTTACAGGATATGTATATTTTAATGAAAGTACTATTGTAAAAGCTTTAAATGGAGAAACTGACGCTACTAAAATTAAAGAAATCTTAGCTAACCTTGATGCTACTACACCAGGAGCAATTAGTATTGATGTAAAAGGAACTGTAGTAAACAACTTCAAAGAGATCTTAGAAGCACCAACTACAATTACAGTAACAACAAAAGAAGGAGATAAGACTTTTACAACAGTAGAAGAGTACTTACAGTATATTTCTCAGTCAGCTGATGGTAACGTTATTTATAAAAATATAGGTGATGATAAAAATCCTAACTGGGTATTCCAATACTACAATAAAGCTGATGGAAAATATGTAACTATTAGCTTACGTGATTTAGTAGCAGGAACAGAAACTAAAACTTTTGTAAAAGAGATTAGTGAGAATGGTAAGGTAACAGGATTTGTTTATTTCTCAGAACAAACAATTATTGATTGGTTAGCAGCTGATAAAGGAAATACAGTAGATAATATTCCAAATGATGCTAAAGGGGCAATTACTGTTGACGTAAAAGGAACAGTAGTAAACAATATCCAAGAGATCTTAAAATCTACAACTTCTATTACTGAAGGTGGTAAAACATTTACAACAGTAGAAGAGTACTTACAATATATTTCTCAGTCAGCTGATGGTAATGTTATCTATACAAACTTAGGAGATGATAAAAACCCTAACTGGGTATTCCAATACTATGATAAAAATACTGGAAAGTATGAAACAATTAATTTACGTGATCTAGTAGCAGGAACTGAGTCTAAAACAACTATTGTAACTTATAATAATAAACAATACTATTTATCAGAAGCTTATATCGTAGGTGGAGGTGAGTTAGATGTGACTAAATGGATTGCTGTTCCAACTGGTGCTATCCATGTAGATGTAGTAGGTGGAGTTATCAATAATATTGAAGAAATCTTAACTACTAAAGGTAATATTACAATTCAAGTAGGAGGTAAAGATATGACTTTTACTTCTGTAGAAGAATACTTGCAGTACATCACCCAGTTCTCAGAAGGAAATGTTATCTATAAAAACATTAGTACAGACCCTGCTAAACCAAACTGGGTATTACAGTACTGGGACAATACAGCAAATGAGTACAAAACTATCAACCTAACAGATCTTGTTGCTGCTGTAGAAACTAAAACAAACATCTTAAGAACAGAGTCTAAAGCTGATGGCACATTAGAAGCTTTTGCAGCTGTAGTAGCTCCAGTAGAAGCTAATGTAAAAGTAGGTGAGATATTCTATAAGTACAATAATGAAGATAAAGGTGAGCAATTCATCAACATGACTGCTGATATCTTGACTTCAATTAATAATAATGAGGAAATCAAGAAGGCTATTACAAATGTGTTAAACCAAGGAGGTAACGTGTATTATGGAGATCATGATAATGACCCTTCTACTGATGAAGCATTCTACAAAATTGTAGATAATAAGAACGTTAAAATAGATTTACCAGTTTCTTTCTTATTAGAGATCATTAATAAGTATAAAGATGTGATCAAACAAGCTCTTGGAGATAATATTACTAATGAAGGAGATATCGTATTTACAGGTAATATCTATAATGGTCGTCAAGTAATGTTAGTGAAAGGTAGTACTTCTACTAATGGAGAATCTGCTAGAACTACAGGAGTTACCTTAGCTAATGCTACAGGTGATAACGCTATTAATGGAGTACTTTCTATTAAAATATTAAAGGCAGGTGTTGTAGTGACAGAATCAACTAAAGATGTAGTGGTAACTGATACTAAGATTGACTTTAACATTGGGGTAGGTAACATTTATACAGCTTTACCAGCAGGAGACTACGAGGTAGTAGTAGAATACCTTGGTAAAGAGGTGAAATAATCTAAAAAACAACAAACAACAATTATAATTCTTTTCAAAAAGGGAGGAGCTAAAGCCAACTCACAATAACGGCTCTTCCCTTTTTATTAAATCAAACTCACAATTATGAAAAAAATATATTTAAGCTTAGCTTTCTCATTACTTGTCTCTGCTGGATTTGCACAGACTAAAATAGGTGTTGCAGGTAAGTCTACTCCAGATTTAAACACAAGTGCTGTATTAGAATTAGATGCTATAGATAAAGGTCTTTTATTACCTCGTGTTGAATTAACTCAAACCAAAGATGCAGCTCCTCTTAAAGCACATGTTGAGGGAATGACTGTGTATAATACAGCTAAAGTAGCAGACGTAGTACCAGGTTTTTACTATAATGATGGTACTAAATGGCAACAGATGGTTACTACCGATAATAAAGCAGTGAAGTTTTTCTATATGCCTACGATTACTTTTGATACAGGAGTTTTAGGAGCTCCTTCAGAGCCAAAAGATCTATATGCAGAATATGTTAAGCAGTTTAGTATGACGAATCCTAATTCAGTAAAAAGTTTAGGAGCACCAGATACAATTCCTCATTATCCTGAAGCTACAGACTTATATTACTATGTAACAGATTATGATCCAGCAGTATTTAGGGGTATAGAGATTACTGCTGATGGTAAAATGACTTATGAAGTTATAGGTACAGGTACTCCTACATCTATTATGAATATCGTATTCGTGGTGAAATAACTAACTATTAAAAGTGATTTACTATGGTAATGAAAAGAACACTCTTAGTAGTTTCTAGTTTATGCTCTGTGGCTATGACGGCACAGACTGTAAACAAGGGAGGGTTATATATCAGCCCTGAGGGAGTAATGTCTACACACTATGCTTTAGAGAATAAAGAAGCGGCAGACTTTAAGAACAATGGTACTTTATATGTATATAATGACATTGTTAATAATGGAGCTTTCTTTGATTTTAAAGGGAAACAAACACAAGGAACTACCATTTTTAAAAGTGATAAACAGCAGAATATTACTGGTAGCTCTATCAGTAAGTTTAACGATGTGGTACTAAATAACAGCACTGCTGATATTGCCTTTAATATTATCAATGATGTAGTAGTTCAAGGGAAAGTTGACTTTAAAGATGGTATAGCTAAAGTAGATAATACTAACGGATCATTTACTTTCTTAAAAGATGCAAAAGCGATTAATGCTAGTGATAATAGTCATATAGAAGGAACTGTAGATAAAGAAGGTAATAATGAATTTGTGTTTCCAATTGGAGACAAGAAGTATTACCGAAATGCTACAATTACAGCACCTAAAGATGAGAAAGATGTTTTCATAGGAAAGTATAATCTAGACGATACTAATTTCTTTAACTCTCATAAGCACAAATCAGGTGTAGTAGAGTTAGTGAATAACAGAGAGTATTGGCTGGTAGATCGCAGTTCGAATGTGAAGAGTGATGTTATATTAAGTCTAGGATGGCATGAAGATACTACACCTAAAGAATTACTTCAATCTCCAGAGAAGAACTTGCGTATCCTGCGTTGGGATGCTAAGGATCAGCATTGGGTAGATGAAGGAGGTATAGTAGATGTAAGTAATAAAACAGTTACTACACCTACATCAGTACGAGGGTATGGTTTCTTTACTTTAGGTACAGTGAATACAGACTTGATATTAGATGGAGATGTAGTTATTTATAATCTAGTATCCCCTAATGGAGATGGTGAAAATGACTTTTTCTTAATTGATAATATTAATCGTTTTCCCAATAACAAGGTTGAAATTTTTAACCGTTGGGGGGTAAAGGTATATGAGACTACGAGTTATGACAGTCATGATAACGTGTTTAGAGGTTACTCAGACGGACGTGTTACGATTAGCTCAGGAGAGAAATTACCTACAGGTACTTACTACTACGTGATTAGCTATGAGTATAGAACGGCTAGTGATGCTCGTACGATTAAGAAATCTGGGTATCTACATTTAGAAAACAACTAAGAATTGACGAATGACAATTAATACAACAATTAGAAATATAAGTGTATGTATGTTAGCTTTATTAGGAGCTCAAAATATACAAGCACAACAAGACCCACAATACACACAATATATGTACAATGCCTCTAATATCAACCCTGCCTATGCAGGGACTAGAGGTAACTTAAGCATTTTTGGTAATTATCGTACACAGTGGGTAGGACTAGATGGAGCACCTAAGACAGCTAATTTATCAGTGAATACTCCATTAGGAGATTCTAGATTAGGATTAGGAGTTAACTATATGAATGATCGTATAGGAGCAATGGATGAGAATAATATCTCTGTAGATCTATCATACACTATAGACTTAAACCATGAGTATAAATTAGCATTTGGATTAAAGGCAACTGCTAATCTATTAAACGTAGATTATACTCGTTTAAACAGTTATAGTGGTAAAGATCCTGTGGCTGCTTCAAATATAGAAAACCAATTCTCACCAAATATAGGTGCTGGTCTATATTTGTTTTCTGAAAAATCATATGTAGGATTATCTATTCCTAACTTTTTGACTACAGATCGTTATGATGACAATGAAGTAACTACTATGCGTCAGAAAGCTCATATGTATTTGATGGGGGGATATGTATTTGAACTAAATCCTAGCTTGAAGTTTAAACCAGCTTTTTTGGCTAAGGCTGTATCTGGAGCACCATTACAGTTAGATTTGACAGCTAACTTCTTGATAGTAGATAAGTTTACTGTAGGAGCTTCATATCGTTGGGATGCATCAGTTAGTGCATTAGCAGGATTCCAGGTTAATGATAATTTGTTTATAGGATATTCTTATGATGCAGATACAACTAAGTTAGCGAACTATAATTCAGGTTCTCATGAGATCTTTATGAGATTTGACTTGTTCAATAACCGTACACGTATGAATACACCAAGATTCTTTTAACGAAAACTATAAAGTATGAATAAGAAGGTTATTAAGTTTTTCTCAATAGCCTCTTTTTTCTTAATATCTATAACAGCAGGAGCTCAGACAGGTAAAGAGAAAAAAGCAGACAAGAGCTTTGACTACTACGAGTATGTCAACGCAATTGAAATCTATGAGAAAATTATCAATAAAGGGTTTAAGAGTGTCAATGTATTAACCAAATTGGCAGATGCTTATTACTTTAAAGGAGAGCTTAAAACAGCACATAAGTGGTATGAAGAGCTTTTTAATTTTGCAAAACAAGAAGGTACTAAACTTCCTTCAGAGTATTATTATAGATATGCACAGACACTACGCTCTATAGAGGACTATAAACTTGCTGATGAATATTTAAGTGAATTTGCTCATCTAGAGAAAAGTGATAGTCGTGGAATCTTATTTGAAGAGAAAAAAGATACTTACCTGAAGGAGATTAACTCTATGATACAGCGTTATGACCTAAGGGCACTACCTATTAATAGCGTATACTCAGACTATGGATCTAGTATTCTAGGAGATCAGTTAGTCTTTGCCTCTGCTAGAGAGACAGAGAATGGAGGTAAAGTACATAAGTGGACTAATGAGGCATTTACTAATCTATACAGTACACTTATAGGAAAAGATGGAAGCTTTAGCGATCCAGTGCCATTAGATAAATCAGGTAAGGCTAAGGTGAATGTAGCTTCTGCTATCTTTACTAAAGATGGTAAGACGATGTACTTCACTAGTAATAACTTTAAAAAGAATAAGAAAGTTCATAATGATGAATTTTATATTCTATTAAAATTATACAAATCAACGTTAACAGAAGAAGGAGGATGGTCTGAGGCAGTAGAGTTACCATTTAACTCTAACAACTTTAATACAGCACACCCAGCCTTATCTCCAGATGAAAAATGGTTGTATTTCGCTTCTGATAGAAGTGGTACTATAGGCGAATCTGATATTTATAGAGTTTATATAGAAGAGGACGGAACTTATGGTACGCCTGAGAATTTAGGCGCTAGAATTAATACAGAAGGTAGAGAGACATTTCCGTTTATTTCTAAAGATAACTATCTATACTTTTCTTCAGATGGTCGTCCTGGTTTAGGAGGATTAGATGTGTATATGGCTAAGATCAACGTGGATAATACTTTCGGTAAAGTAGCTAGTGTAGGAGCACCTATTAATAGTCCATCAGATGACTTCGCATTCTATATCAATGATAAGAATAGAAAAGGATTTATCAGCTCTAATAGAGATGGAGGAATAGGAGGAGATGATATTTATTTTTTCCAAGTAGTAGACTGTAAACAACAGATAGAAGGACAGGTGTATAATACTACAACTAAAATGCCTATCGCTAATGCAGAAGTAGTTCTTTATGACAATGCTTATAAAGAGTTAGCTACATTCACTACAGATGCTCAGGGGCAATATAAGACAGAAGCTTTAGACTGTAATTACAAGTTTAGACTTAAAGCTAGTGCAGATAAGTTCTTGACAGCAGAGGTGTCTACAATATTAGGAAGAGAGTTTAATGTTTCTAAAACTGTAAATATAGGTTTAGACCCAGTAGAAGAGAAAATAGAGAAGGACGATGACTTATTTAAAAAGCTAAAGTTAGATCCTATTTACTTCGACTTTGATAAAGCTACGATACGCCCAGATGCTGCTGTAGAATTAGCGAAGGTAGTAGAGGTGTTAAATATGTATCCTAAACTAAAAATAGATGTGCGTTCGCATACTGATAGTAGAGGTAATGATGCATATAATATGAAATTGTCAGATAGAAGAGCTAAGGCTACTGCTGCATGGATGATACAGCAAGGCATAGATACTTCTAGAATAACAGGGCAAGGGTATGGTGAATCTCAATTAGTCAATAAATGTGCTAATAAAGTACCGTGTACTATTCAAGAACACCAAGAGAATAGAAGAAGTGAATTCATCATTCTAAATATTGAGTAAAAATTAATGGAGATATGCCATAGTGATAATTAACTGTCATTATGGATATATCATAAAGTAGGAATTTTTTCATTAATTAGTAATTAGCCAGTTTACCTAGTGTAAGCTGGCTTTTTTGTTTGTACTAGAAAATAAGAGATTTTGTGATGTATATAAAAGAGGTAAAGGAAGAATGAATATAAAGATTCATCATGTCCTTATATTAGTAAATTCAGTATAATATGATGTGAACATTGTCCCAATTTAACGAAGCATATACATGTAAATAAGTATTCATGCTCTAACTTTTGGTTATATCAAAGAATAGTGAACTGACTTTAGTCTAGGATGCTTCTAAGCTTATTTTAAGCTTGCTCTATAAAATGTGTCTTGTATAGAGCATTTTCGAGGAATTGTAGAAGAATTGTAAAAGGATTTGCTCTTAGAAGCTTATTTTACTGGGATTAAGGACATGTGAGTGTTTTTAGTATATAAGAATTTTGTTTTTGTAAGTATTTTGTTATAAGTGTTCTATGTTTTATTGTGCAATATATGAGAATAAAAAAAGTAAGGTGCTTTTTTTATAAATAGGACTTCTAAAGACTATAAAATCCCTTTTTTAGATAAAAACACACCTTAAAAAGAGATTTTACATATCAAAAATAGGCGTTTTTGATTCAGAAATAGAAAATAATAGATAAAAATGAGAAGATGATACCTAATTAGTACAAAATCTCATTATGTGTGATATATATTGTAGTAAAGCGTTATGAAGTATATAAAAGAAGAAATAATGTCTTATCAAATACTATTGTAGGGTATAATATGTGTGTATAAAAAAACCACCCTTTTTGGGTGGTTTATATATAAAGGTATAGATTACTATTTTTCGATAGTTTGGTATACTTTAAGAGCTTGTTTTAAGATTTCAGCTGATCGGATTAAGTCTTCTTTTTTAAGTACATAAGCCATACGAGCTTCGTTTAATCCTACACCTGGTGTAGAATAGAACCCTGCAGCTGGAGCAATCATTACAGTTTCTCCATTTAGGTCATACTCTTCTAATAACCATTTAGCGAAGTTATCAGCATTCTTGATAGGGAATTTAGCTACACAGTAGAAAGATCCGTGCGGCATAGTTACTTGTACTCCTTCTATTTGTTGTAACGCTGTGATAAATACATCTCTTCTTTCTTTATACTCCGTGATAACTTCATCAAAGTATGATTTAGGAGTATCTAGAGCAGCTTCAGCAGCTATTTGTTCAAAAGTAGGAGGAGATAGACGAGCTTGAGCAAATTTCATTGCAGCAGCCATTAAATCTTTGTTTTTAGATACGATACATCCAATACGAGCTCCACACATACTATAGCGTTTAGATACTGAGTCGATCATGATAGCGTGGTTAGCTAATGCAGGAATACTCATTACAGAGATATGTTTATATCCATCATAAGCAAATTCTCTATATACTTCATCAGCAATTATGAATAAGTCATGTTTCACAACTAGTTCTGTTAATTGCATCATTTCTTCTTCTGAGTATAAGTAACCTGTAGGGTTACCTGGATTACAGATAAGAATTGCCTTTGTTTTAGGAGTTATAAGCTTTTCAAATTCAGAGATAGCAGGTAATGCAAATCCATTGTCTATAGAAGACATTACAGGTACTATATTTACTCCGTTAGAAGTAGAGAATCCGTTATAGTTAGCGTAGAATGGTTCTGGGATGATGATTTCGTCACCTTGATCCATAGTACTTCCTAGTGCAAATAATAATGCTTCAGATCCACCTGTAGTAACGATTATATCAGCTACATCTACATTAAGATTTTGATCTTGATAGTGCTTTGCTAGTTTCTTTCTATAGCTTTCGATTCCAGCAGAGTGACTGTATTCTAATACTTCAAAGTTAGCGTCTTTAACAGCTTGTAAAGCTCCAGCAGGAGTTTTGATATCTGGTTGACCTATGTTTAAGTGGTATACATGATGTCCTTTTTGTTTTGCAACCTCTGCAAATGGTACCAATTTTCTAATTGGTGATTCAGGCATTTGAAGCCCTTTGTTTGAAATCTTTGGCATAGTTTTAAAATTTAAATAAACATAGTAAACGACAAAGAGAGAATTGACGTAGAATCAATAATACCCTATCAGATTACTATCGCAAATGTAACTTATTTTATGTAAAATTATGCAACAAATTGATTACTAAATATTAAGTTAAATATACTGAATTACTGGCGTTTTTGGTTATTTTTGTTGCACTATTAAAACAACATATTAACATCTCATGGATAAAAAAATAATATCTTTTTTTTCTTCGACTCGGTTAATGGCTGTTCTTTTTATTGTTTTCGCTATTGCGTTAGCGGCAGGGACATTCATTGAAGATCGTTATAACACAACTACTGCTCGTATCTGGATATATAATACCAAATGGTTTGAGTTTATTATGTTTATCTTTTTAATAAACTTTATTGGTAATATTAAGAGATATAGATTATGGAGTAAAGAGAAGTGGGCGACACTATTACTACACGCTTCTTTTATCCTAATCATGTTAGGTGCATTTATTACTCGTTATATAAGTTTTGAGGGAATGATGCCTATTAGAGAAGGAGAGACTGCTGATCAAATCTATTCTGACAAAACATTCCTTACTGTGTTAGTCGATGGAGAGTATCAAGGTGAAATGCGTAGGTTGCCTTTTGAAGAACCAATTCTTTTTTCTCCTGTGACTAATAATCACTTTACGATAAAAGAGAAATTCAATGAGATTCCTTTTGAAGTAGAATATAAAGACTTCATTATGGGAGCTCATGAGACATTAGTAGAAGACGCTCAAGGTGAAGTGTACTTAAAATTAGTAGAGTCTGGTGATGGAGAACGTCATGAACACTATCTAAAAGCTGGTACTACTCAGAGTATTCATAATGTACTTTTTGCGTTTAACAATCCTACTGATGGAGCGATTAACATCATACAAGAAGGAGATCAATATTATATGGACACTCCTTTTGGAGGGTCATATATGGTAATGGCAACACAGGCTAAAGGAGATGTGGTAGCAGGAACTAAGTCTCCGCTTAACTTCAGATCTCTTTATAATATGGCTGGTACACAGTTCGTATTACCAGAGATGCCTATTAAAGGAAAGATTGTTTTAAAATCTGATGGTGATTTTAAAAATAAGAGAAATACAGATGCTTTAGTTTTAACTGTACGTACTCAAGGTAAAACAGAAGAGGTAACTCTAATGGGTAAAGGAGGTAGAATGGGAGAACCACAACACTTCGTATTAGGTGATTTAGAATTCACATTACTATATGGTAGTAAAGTGTATACTACACCATTCCAAATTAAGTTAAATAAGTTTATTGCTGAGAAATATCCTGGAACAGAGAATAGTTATGCTTCTTTTGAAAGTCAGGTAACTGTTCTTGATGGAGCTGAGAAGTTCGATGCACGTATTTATATGAATAATATTTTAGATTATAAAGGGTACCGTTTCTTCCAGGCAGAGTTTGACAGAGATGAGAAGGGAACTATTTTATCAGTGAATCACGATTTCTGGGGGACTTGGATTACTTATATTGGGTACTTCTTATTATATATAGGTATGTTAGCGATTCTGTTTGACAAGAATACAAGATTTGGTGATTTGAGAAGAAAGCTTGATAAAATTAGAGAGAAGAAAACTTCTGTACTTTCGTTATTGTTTTTATTCCTTTCGGTAGGAGTATTTGCACAGCATAATCATGATAATCCAACGCGTCCTAGTGTAGCGATGATTGATTCATTAGTGACATCGACAGCAGTGAATAAAGAGCATGCTGCTAAATTTGGTGAATTAGTTATTCAGGATTTCGGTGGACGTATGAAACCTGTGAATACATTTGCTTCAGAGTTATTAAGAAAGGTATATAAAGGAGAGTCTTTTCATGGGTTAAATCCTGATCAGGTTTTCTTATCGATGACACAGTTTACAGTAGCTCAACAAATACAAGGAGCTCCTAACTATTGGTATTATGTGCCTATTGTTAAGTTACCTAGAGGAAATGATAAGGTATTAGAGATTCTAAAATTACCAAAAGATGCTAAGTATGCAGCATTTATTGACTTCTTTGACGAACAAGGTAATTATAGATTAGCAAAAGTGGTAGAGGATGCAAATCACTCTGCAGTTAAGAATAAGTTTGAAACAGATTACTTAGACTTAGATTCTAAAATGGCGTTGTTAAACAATGCTTTTACTACTCGTATGTTGACAATCTTTCCAATACCAGGGCATGATAATGATAAATGGATTTCTCCATTAGAATTGAATGAAGCAGGTATGACTGGAATGGATTCTACATTTACAAAGAGTGTGTTGCCTAGAATGTATGTACCAGCTTTATTTGAAGCAAAAGAAACTGGAGATTATAGTAAAGCGGATGAGTTCTTACAAAGTATTAAGACATTCCAGAATGCTTATGGTAAAACTGTAATTCCTTCTGAGAAAAAGATTCAGTTTGAGATTCAATATAATAAGTATGATATATTTAAGACACTATATAGTTACTATATGTTAGCTGCTGTGTTCTTATTTATATTTATAGTATCAGAGATATTAAAACCTAGACGTATTAATAAGACATTAATAAAAGTGGGTAGCTGGGCTACTATTTTATTATTCGCCATTCATACTTTAGGATTAGGAGTGAGATGGTATGTGTCAGGGCACGCTCCGTGGAGCGATGCTTATGAGTCTGTTATTTATGTAGCATGGGCTACAGCTTTATTCGGATTATATTTTGGTCGCAAGTCTGAATTAACAATAGCGTCTACTGCATTTGTGGTAGGTATGGTATTGTGGGCTGCACACCAAAACTTTATGGATCCAGCCATTGGTAACTTACAACCTGTATTGAATTCTTATTGGTTGATTATCCACGTAGCAGTTATTGTAGGTAGTTATGGTCCTTTTACACTAGGAATGATCTTAGGAGTGGTGACACTACTTTTAATGATTATGACTAATGAGAAGAATAAGAAAAAAATGGATCTTAATATTAAAGAGTTAACTTACATTAATGAGATGGCTCTAACAGTAGGTCTAGTATTGTTAACTATTGGTAACTTCTTAGGAGGACAATGGGCTAATGAAAGCTGGGGACGTTACTGGGGATGGGATCCTAAGGAGACATGGGCACTAGTAAGTATTATGGTATATGCTTTCGTTATCCATGCTAGATTAGTTCCAGCTATGCGTGGTACATGGTTGTACAATGTATTTAGTGTGGTGGCTTATTATTCTATTATGATGACATACTTCGGGGTTAACTTCTATTTAAGTGGATTGCATTCTTATGCATCAGGTGATAAAGTAATTACACCTACTATTGTATGGTGGTCATTAGGATTTGTAATTATAATAAGTGTTTTCTCATTTATTAAATACAAAAAATACTTAAAGAAATAGTATTTAAGAATACTTAAACATATTAAAAGCCTAGCTTCATCTCAGAAGCTAGGCTTTTTTTGTTGGTATCAATTTATTTTGAGTTTTACATAGTTAATTATACATATTATTAGGTAAATAAACTTTTTAAGATAACGTATTTAATAATATAAGCTGAGGATATAAAAAGACGGTTTGTGAATAGAAATAAAAAAATATTGTGTGTTTTTATAAGTTGTTTTTTTAAAATATTTGAATTATGCTGTTTTGTATCCTGATATAAATTAGGTTAAATTGAGTAAATATTGCAGATATTAGGTTTTTTGGTTCTTAATATGTATTTATATTTAAAAAAGGTTAATTTATGCGAAGTATAATTAAATTTTAACATTTGTAGTTGGTTAAGTTCTTTTTTTTATAAATTTGTAACATATAATGTTCCGAATATATAGGGGGTATTGTAGATTTTAATAATTTAGAATTATGAATTAATTAACAAAATTGGGATTTGTGTCAGTTCTAAAAATTAGAAAAACATTTAAAATAAAATTTTTAAACATGAAAAAGAAAATTACTACTCTGTTTTTGTTGGCTCTAGGAGCAACTACGTATGCACAAGTTGTGCCTGGTGTAGGTATTGGTACACCACTACCTGCTCAGTCTGCAATGTTAGAGATTGACTCTGCAGATAAAGGGGTTTTGATTCCTCGAGTTACTATTTCTGACCTTAAAGCATATGGTCTAGCTGGAGGTGTTGCTGTTGAAGGTATGTTAGTTTTTAACAACACAGCTAAAGTAGATCCAGCTGATGCAAAGAAAAACCTTATTAGTGTAGGTTTTCATTATTGGTCAGCAGCGACTGCTCAATGGGAATTAATTACGTCTCAGTCTCAGTTAAATACTGTAGTTAAGGAAATTAAAGAAGATGTTAAGACGGAGATTGAAAAAATCACAAATATTACTGGTGGAACAGAAGGAGATAATAGTTATTTAGTTTCTTTTAAACCAGATAGTGATGGGAAAGATGGTACTACAGGTGTTCTTTCTTATTTATATCCTAAAAAAGATACTGCGGGAAAAATTACTGGATACGAGAAAAAAACAATTTCTTTTGCTGATTTAGTAAAGGGTGAAGAAACTAATACTTTTATCAGAGAGATCAAAGAATTAGTGAAGTTTACTGATAATAATGTTGAAAAAGAAGAGTTAAGAGTTGTTGCTTATGTATACTTCAGTGAAGCAGCTATTAGAAAGTTTAAAGCTGATAAACCTGATGAAGCTATTGATAAGATAACTGATGATTATGGTACTAAGCTTGACATTAGTGCTGTAGTAACTAATAATACTAAGAATATCTTTAATGATAAAGAAACTATCAAAGAAGTTACTAAGATCTTAGAAAGCGCTAAAGATGTAGTACGTGCAGTACCTGATGGAAAAGGTGGTGATGGTGTTAAGTTAGTTTATAAAGCTGTTGAGAACGGACCTGATATCGATTTTCCAATCAACTTATTAGAAACTAAAACTAAGTTTGGTCGTTTAGCATCTGATAAAGATCTAGATGCAATTGCAGATACAGATTATAAACCTGTTGTTGATGCTCCTCAAAAAGCAAAAGCAGGTGAAGTAATCTACCAATACTATGGTGAGGATAAAACTGCTCCTAACTTCATCAATATTACTGCTGATGTTATTAAAACTATCAACGAGAATACTGATGTTAAAAATACTTTTAATAATACGGTTAATAAATTTTTAAGTCAAGGAGGTAACGTTTATTATGGTAAAATTAATGGAGGTACTGATAATGTTTTATTTGAGAAAATAGAGAAAACAGAGAATGGTGTGACTACTTATGTAGATACTCCAATTGATATTTCTAAAGATATCTTAAAGGTTATCGAGAAAGATAATAAATTAATTGAGAAGATTAAAGAGTTAGGAACTATAGTAGTTGATGGCGGAGGAAGTAAAACAGGTGAAGTTATCGATGGTTTCCATGTGTATAAAGCGATGTTACCTGGTACTGTAGAAGAGAAATCAGTAGGTTTAGGTTATAACAGTAACTTTAAAGAAAACTTAAAACCAAATAACTTTAAACGTTTAAAAAGTATCCAAATTCTTACAAAGGATGGACAGTTAGTATTAAATAATGTTACAGATGTAACTTATGTTAATGCTACTACAGGATTGGCATTCAACTTTGGTGCAGGTAAAATGTATACTCCTTTAAAAGCTGGTGCTTATGATGTAGTATTAGAGTATATATCTACTGAAGCATATGTTGCTCCAACTCCTCAACCATAATTATTGTCTTATCGTTTAAAAATTAGAAAGAAATGAAAAAAAATATAATCACATTATTAGCAGTTGTATTAAGTGCTACTGCTTTTGCTCAAGTTAAAAATGGTGTTGGTTTTGGAGCTAAGAAAGTTGATCCTTCAGCAGCATTACAAGTTGACGCAACAGATAAAGGGGTTTTGATCCCACGTATTGAGATTAAGGACTTAGCTACTTATGGTCTTGCAGGTAACAGTGCTCCAGTAGGAGGAATGATTGTTTTTAACAAAACAGCTGTTGGTAATGCGGATGCTACTAAAGCTATTTCTGTTGGTTTCCATTATTGGTCAACAGTAACTGCAAAATGGGAATTAATTACTTCTCAATCTCAATTAAATACAGTAGTTAAAGAGGTGAAGGAAGAAGTGAAAAAAGAAATAGAAAAAATTACTAATATCACTGGTGGAACAGCTGGAGATAATAGTTATTTAGTTTCTTTTAAACCAGATAAAGATGGTGAGAGTAATACTACTGGTGTCCTTTCTTACTTATATCCTGTTAAGGATGATAAAGGAAATATTACAAGTTATACAAAAAAAACAATTTCTTTTGCGGAGCTTGTGAAAAATGAGGAAACTAATACTTTTATCAGAGAGGTAAAAGAATTGGTGAAGTTTACTGATAATAATGTAGAGAAGGAAGAGTTAAGAGTAGTTGCTTATGTATACTTCAGTGAAGCGGCTATCAGAAAGTTCAAAGCTGATAAACCTAATGAAGCTATTGATAAGATAACTGATGATTATGGTACTAAACTTGATATTAGTGCTGTAGTAACTAATAATACTAAGAATATCTTTAATGATAAAGAAACTATTAAGGAAGTAACTAAGATCTTAGAAAACGCTAAAGATGTAGTACGTGCTGTGTCTGATGGAAATGGTGGTGTTAAGTTAGTTTATAAAGCTGTTGAGAATGGACCTGATATTGATTTTCCAATCAACTTAATAGAAACTAAAACTAAATTTGGTCGTTTAGCTGCTGATGGGGATATGGCTACAATTGCTGCTGGTGATTATAAACCAGTTGAAACAGCACCAACAACTGCTAAAAAAGGTGAAGTAATTTATCAGTACTATGGTGAGGATGCTACTAAACCAAACTTTATCAATGTTACTTCTGACATTATCAAAACAATTAACGAGAATAAGGAAGTGAAAGAGACTTTCAATAAAACGGTTAATGAGTATTTGACTAAGGGAGGTAATGTTTATTATGGTGTTATAAATGACCCTGCTACAGGAAAACCATTTGATGGGCCAGTTTTATTCGAAAAAATAGATAAAGGTGATGGAACTTTTGTAGATACACCTATTGATATTTCTAAAGATATCTTAAAGGTTATTGAGAAAGATAGTAAGTTAATTGAGAAGATTAAAGAGTTAACTAATGTTAAGATTTCTGAGGGAATAGATTTACCAACTGGTGTTACTATTGGAGGTAAAGAAGTTTATAAAGGATTTGCTAATATCAAAGTTCAGGATAACGCAGGTTATGATAGTGGATTTAAAATAATCAAGAAAGGTGGTACATTAGGTAATGAGTATGTAACGATTGCGCCTAATAAAGTTGTAGTTGATAAAGACGGAAATGCTACTACTGTACCAGTAGATGCTAATTTTGGTAGACTTTTAAAAGTATCGGTTTTAGCAAAAGGTGGAAGTGTTGTTATTGACTCTGCTACTGATGTTATAACTACTCCAATGAATGAGAAGATGTTTTCTTTTAGCTTTGGTCTAGGAAGTATGTATACTCCTATTGAAAATGGTGACTACGAAATTATTTTCGAGTACGTAGTAAAATAATAATATTGATAAATACTGCCTATTTTATTTAGGTAGGCAGTATTTTATATTACATTTTGATTTAATAGGATAATGTAAATCTTATAAAAAAATTAGACTATGAAAAAATATATAATAACATGTGCTGCTTTATTTGCTATGTCTTATTATGGACATGCTCAGATAGGGATTGGTACAAAAACTCCGGATGCTACTACAGCTTTAGATATGTCTCAAGTGAAGAACAAAGGGGTTTTGTTTCCACAAGTTACCTTAGCTGATGTTAAATCTGTAGCACCATTTACTACGAGTCTTAAAAAAGGACTTTTAGTTTATAATACAAATACTTCTCTTTTAGGTATTAAGGGAGATGCTACGGGGTTTTATCAATGGAATGGCTTATCATGGGATAAATTAGTATCTCATAGTGAGGTTGTAAAATTGATAGAAGATAGCAAAGGCGAATCTAATGAAGACTTAAAGAAGCTTATAGAACAGTTAGTTAATGAAAACAAAGACGGTAAGTTTTCTGGAACTTCTGTTGTTATGTATGACTTTGATAAGGAAGAGTTTTATACTTTAGTTAAAGATAAGGATGGTAGTGTTATTAAATCTACTCCTATTAATCTAACTAATGCTATTCGCAAAGCAGAAACGAATACTTTTATTCGCTCTGTGCAAGGTGAGAATAACAAAACTGTAGGTTATCTTTATTTTAGTGAAGAGGCTATTAAAGCTTGGCAAAAAGCTAATCCAGCAATTGCTGCTGATTATGTTAAGCAGATGAAGAAAGAAGACGGTGTTTTTATGGATGTCGTTGGTGATGTTACAAATAATTTAGAGGAGATTGTTAAGTCTAAGAAAGAATTTTTCGAGACTTTTATCAAAAATATTAAAGGTAATGTAACTGTTAGTGTTGAAGGAGATCGTACTTACCTTATCTATAATGACGGTACTAAAGAAATTAAAATTGATTTAAGTCAATTAGAGACTGAAACTTTTGTACGTACTATCAAAGAATCGAGAGATGGTAAGGAAGTTATTATGGGATATGTTCACTTTAATGAAGAACAGATCAACAAATGGATCAAGGCCAATCCTGCTGGAGCGAACAGTTATAAAACTGAAATGAAAAATTCAGATGGTACCTATTTAGATATAATTGGTGCTGTTACGAATAACCTTAAAGAAATTTTTAATAATAATGGTGATTTAATTACTCAGATTATTAATAATGCAAAGGGAAATGTTACTGTTAAGGTGATTGATGGTAAAACATATTTAGTTTATAAGGATGAGAACGGTAAGGAAGTAATTATCGATTTGTCAGCAATGGAGGTTGATACTTTCATTAGAGCGATTATAGATCCTAAAACTGATAAGTTAGTTAACTATGTTTACTTTAGTGAAGCTGCTATTACTAAATGGCAAAGTGCTAATAAAGATATTGCTAGTCGTTATAAAGACATGATGAAAGAGACTGATGGAGGAACTATTATTGATATAGTAGGAACTGTAAGTCAGAACTTTGAAAAAATCATTAATAATGAAGGAAATAAAGAGTTGATTACAAAAATAATCACTAATAGTGAAGGAAATGTTACTGTTAAGGTTGTTGATGGAAAAACTGTTTTAGTATATAAAGATAAAGAAGGTCAAGAGCACATTATAGACTTATCTGCTTTAGAAGTTGATACTTTTGTTAAAGCTATTATAGATCCTAAAACTGATAAGATTCTTAATTATGTTTATTTTGGCGAAGCTGCTATTACAGCTTGGCAAAAAGCAAACCCTAAGAAAGCAGATGATTATAAGGATTTAATGAAGCCTGCTGATGGTGGAGTAATTATTGATGTTGTAGGTGCAGTAACTCAAAATTTTGAAAAAATTATCAAAGAAGGAGATAATATTAAACTTATTACTGAAGTAGTTGAAAAAACTAAAGGAGCAGTTTCTGTTGAGGAGAGAAATGGAAAACTTGTTCTAGTTTATGTTGACGAGACTGGTAAAAAACAAGAGTTTGATTTAAGTGCTATTGAAACTGAAACTTATATTATTGATATAGTTGATCCAACTACAAAGAAAATAACTGGTTATGTTTACTTCAGTGAAGAGGCGATTGCTAAATGGAGAAAAGCTAATCCAGGTAAAGATTACAAGAAAGATATGACTGCTGCTGATGGTAAGTCAATCGATGTAGTTGGAGCAGTTACTAATAACTTCAAAGAGATTATCAACGAAGGCGATAATATCAAACATATTACTGAAGTAATCGAAAAAACTAAAGGAGCAGTTTCTGTTGAAGAGAGAAATGGAAAACTTGTTCTAGTTTATGTTGACGAGACTGGTAAAAAACAAGAGTTTGATTTAAGTGCTGTTGAGACTGAAACTTATATTATTGATATAGTTGATCCAACTACAAAGAAAATAACTGGTTATGTTTACTTCAGTGAAGAAGCAATCGCTAAATGGAGAAAAGCTAATCCAGGTAAAGATTACAAAAAAGATATGACTGCTGCTGATGGTAAGTCAATCGATGTAGTAGGAACAGTCAATAATAATTTCAAAGAGATTATTAATGAAGGTGATAATATCAAGCATATTACTGAAGTAATTGAGAAAACTAAAGGAGTAGTTTCTGTTGAAGAAAGAGATGGAAAACTAATCTTGGTTTATGTTGATGAAAACGGTAAGAAACAAGAGTATAATTTAAGTGCTGTTGAGACTAATACTTTTGTTCGTATAGTGCCAGGAAAGGATAGTAAGGGAAATCCTATCAATCTTAAGTATGTTTATTTTGGAGAAGAGGCAATTGCTACATGGAAGAAAGCTAATCCAGGTAAAGATTACAAAGAATTAATGCCTGAAACTGCTGGTGTAGTTATTGACGTACTTACTGATGTAACCAATAATTTAGGTGATATCATTAACAATAGTGGAGATGCATTTAACGATTATCTTAATGCATTCTTGATTAAGGGAGGTAATGTTTATTATGGTAACTCAAGTTTCGCACCAATTTACTTTCACGTAGTAGCCTGATATTTAAAGTGATAATTATTGGATAAAAGTCCAAAAGATTCAATATTATCAA
>NZ_FNYS01000018.1 GCF_900109075.1 Myroides marinus
ATCAGCGTCTTTATTCTTAGATAAAGAAAACACAGAACTAATACCGATAATGGGAAGTATTAAAAGTATGGAAATTAAGTCCTTAAATGTATAACCCGATTTTTTACACCAATCAAACTGTTTTGTTATCTTATTAAAGCCTAATATGTTTAAATGTGAATTTAAATATTCAGAACTCAACCAAACCTTTTTGAACTTTCCTTTTATTTCTTGAACTTTAGTAATATCTTCGTATTGTAGCATGTTTTGTACTTTGTGTGTCGTAACTTAAAGATACAATAAAACCAAGGGATTACCTTGGTTTACATGCTATTTTTTCACTTCTATAAGCCCCAGTTTTGGGTGCGAAACTTCAGATACTAATATAATTGTTGGATATAATGCGGTTTCTTCTGTACCCCCAGAATAACACATTATAGATGGAATACTAAAGTAATTAATAGCTACTTCTGCCCAAATTTGAGCAAGATGACTTCTACGAGAATTATGAGTGCAAATAAAGTTTAATTGTACAGGTTCTTTAGAAGTAACCTTTCCTTGTATATAGTATATTAAAGGTTGTAATAACTCTTTTCGTTCTTCTGATATAAATACCTTATTTATAGACTGTTCTATAGTATTAAATAGAGTAGGATACATAAAAAATTACTTTTTTAGGTTTAACAACATCCGGAACCTGGAGTACAACAACCAGTATTATCACTATTTACCTCCTCACTTTTTTGTGGAAAACCACAAGCCTCTTCTGCTAAACAAGCTGTCATTGTATTCTCTAAGATAAATACATTCGACTCTTTGTCCAAAGCAAGGTTGTACTTACCGATAGTCTCGCGCTGATACTCTACCTCTACTTCACCATCTTTGATTCCTAATAATCTCTCTGACAACTCTATTATGTTTAAAAGCTTCTCTGCCTTTAATTGATGATCATAATCATCAGCTATCCATAATTGGAAGTTTACTTTCTGATCTTTTCTAATGGTTCCTCCACAGTCGATAAAATTTCTATCAATCTGTCCTACTTCTGTGATATGAAAGTGAGCAGGCACTACACTTCCATTCTCTAACTTAAACACGACATCTTGCATAGCTGTCAATGCGCTTTTTACTTCTGATAATTTCATATTGTTACAGTTTATACTTATTAATAATCGTAATATTACGATACGTTGTTTTAAAAAAAATGCCTTAACAGCATTCGTTATTTTGTATAGTTTGTGAAAAGAACATACCAAACTCTTGTGCAAACTCATTCCATACAACTTCATCTATACAGTAGCACACAGACTTTCCTTCTACATTACCTTTTATAATTCCGATGTTCTTCAATTCTTTTAAATGTTGAGAAATAGTAGCTTGAGCCAACCCTAATTCTTCTACTAAGTCACTACAAATACAGGCTTTCTGATTAATGATATACTGTAATATAGCCACACGAGCAGGATGCCCTAGTACCTTAAACATATTAGCCAGTCTATTCTTCTTATCGCTAAATAACTCTGCCTTTGTAATTCCCATATTATTGCTTAATTAACACATCGCAATATTACGATACGTTATTGAAATAACAAAATATTTGTAGGGATTTTTTATTTACTTGATTTCAATACTTTTGTAATTAGTAGTTCAATTTATTCAATAATGACACTTGACAATCTAAAAATACTAAGAGAAAAAATAGCGATTCCTTTAGCAGTAGCAATTCAACTGCTCAAACAACACAATGGAGATATAGATCTTTGTATACAAGAATTTCATCAATCCAATATTTTAGAAATAGTAAATCAAACTGATTGTGATAAATCTATAGCCCAGACATACTATCAAAAGAACCAATATGATATAGATAAAGCAATCCACGAAATCAATAATCTTCAAGTAATTATTACTACAAGAAATAATCCGAAACCAAAAAATGAGATAGGTTTCATACTCTGGCCTGAAAAAGAGAATGGAGAATACTACAAGACTGTCAAACGAAATGATGCTTTTATTCCTACTTCTGATTTTGACTACGTAAAAAACATCTTTGCTAATACGTGTGAAGAAGAGCCTTTTGATAGCTGTGGGCACAATTATTACAATAAAGAAGCTATCAACCGAATAATTCAAAATATCAGTAACCTACCTACAATGAATGGCACAATCGAAAGATTTAAAGCTGAACTAATAGAATGGTTAGAGGATAAATGTAATTACGCTTATTACTTAGTTGTATATGGTAATCTTTGATGGTTTAAACAACACATATAAGAAACTAAAAACACTTTGCGTCTACTGGATATTGACGATGGAAATACAAAAAAAAAGAGGATGCCCAAATAAATGAACATCCTCAACTTAAACAATTAAAAACTCTTATTACTACTAATAAGCTTTATCAATATCAGTTACTCTGATTAATTTCTCGTTTACGAATTCATGGATACCATATTTTGCTTGTTCTCTTCCATATCCAGACTTCTTAGTTCCACCGAATGGAAGTTCTGGTGAGATACCTGTTACGTGGTTAATGTACACCATACCTGTTGCTATCTGACGAGCAACTTTGATACCTCTTTCTTTATTTTCGGTAAACACACTTCCTCCTAATCCGTACTCTGTATCATTAGCCAATGCAATAGCTTCTGCTTCATTTTCCACTTCATAAATCATAAATACAGGACCAAATATCTCTTCACTATATGCATCCATCCCTTTCTTGATACCTGTTAGGATAGTAGGTTCCATAAACCATCCATCTCTATCTAATTTATGTCCTCCATAAACCAATTTTGCACCTTGCTCTACTGCTTTATTAACTTGCTTTAAGACATCTTCTCTCGCCTTCTCACTACTTAGAGGAGCTAATTGAGTGTCGTCTTGCATAGGATCACCTACTTTTACTTTCTTCACTTGCTCTACTACTCCATCAATAAACGCTTTCGCTAATTTCTTATCTACTATTAATCGCTTAGGAGATACACACACCTGACCAGCATTCCACAGTCTACCCTCTACAGCACCTTTAACTGCTTTATTAATATCTGCATCGTCTAATACTACAAATGCATCACTACCTCCCAGTTCAAGGGTTGTTTTCTTAATATGTTTACCCGCCGCGGCAGCTACGCTAGACCCTGCTGGTTCACTACCTGTAAAAGCAACAGCTTTTACTCGTGGGTCACCGATAATTGCTTCGATAGACGCCCCTGGCACGAAAAGATTAGTGTATACACCATCTGGTAGTCCACACTCTTTAAAGATAACTTCCATAATCTCCGCACATTGAGGGATATTAGAAGCATGCTTTAACACCATCGTATTTCCTGCCATTAAATTAGGTGCAGCAGAACGTGTGATTTGATAGAACGGGAAGTTCCAAGGCTGTACACTCAAGATAGTACCAATAGGTTCCTTGCTAATAAAAGCTTCTCCATGTGGAGTTTTAATCTTCTCATCTGCTAATAATGTCTCCGCATTATCTGCATAGAAGTCAAATATATCAGCACATAATAGCACTTCTCCTATTCCTTCTTTGTGCAATTTTCCCATCTCGCGAGTGATTAAAGCACCTAACTCTTCTTTACGTGTTCTAAATGCATTTGCTACTTTATGGATAATAGCTGCTCTTTCTTTAATGGTTGTTTTTCCCCAAGTCTTGAAGGTTTTATCAGCTTTAGTTAAGATTTGATCTACTTGCTCAGCAGACATAACTAGATACACTTTTTCTTCTTTCCCTGTAGTAGGGTTTATAGTTTTAATACTTGACTTTACTTGATTACTCATAATTACTTTTTTTTTAGTTATTACTAATTTAGAGTTTTGATAATGAATTAGTTGAAAACTTTTGTTAAAAGTATTTTTTAGAATAAATAGAACAACATCTAAACTAAATAGTACAACTCAAAAATTGCGAATATATTCTTTAAAGCAATATCTTTGTCCCATAACTAGTATGATAAAAGAGATGTTCTGGTAATGCAACAGCATTGCAAAGAGTAATCAATCATTACATTGTACTTTAACATTTCATCCTTTTATTCTATATTTGTCCTATGAAACAATTCAAAAGCATATTAAACCTACTTCTATCGCTAATCTTTTTAGCGATAAGCTTCTATCCTTGTGCGGATAGTTATGCGGGTGTGCTTGTTTCTCAAAATATAGAATCTACTCATTTAACTACTGTTGAACAAGCTGATTTAGATTACCAACACGATTTATGTTCACCTCTTTGTAGTTGTTCTTGTTGTGCTGTTGCTTTAACAGTTGCTGATGTTATTACTATCATTGATTTTACTCCTACAGTAGTAATTCTAAAAACACCAATCTATCACAAAGAAACTGTGATAAGAATGGAATACCCTATTTGGCAACCGCCTAAGATAGTTGCATAAGACTATTTTTATTTACATTCTCTAATTCTCATTAGAAGAATGGCTACCATTTATTTATACCCGTTGATTTATAAGGTTGACTATAACCTATAAGCACTTGTTGTATCTCTACTTTTCAGATATACAGATAAGCTTAATATTACTTTATATCTCAACATACTTTTAATACAAATACTATATGTTAGATAAGATCATACATTTTAGTATCCGTAATAAGTTTATCATTGGACTATTTGTTCTTGGGTTAATCACTCTTGGGACATACTCGCTGATGAACTTACCGATGGATACTCAGCCAGATATTACCAATAATCAAGTTCAAATCATTACTTCTTCGCCTACATTAGCAACACAAGAAGTAGAACAATTTATCACTTATCCGATAGAACAGGCAGTGAAACCTATTCCTAATATTACAGAGCTTCGCTCTATAAGTAGATTTGGATTAAGTGTGATTACTGTAGTATTTACAGAAGATACTGATATCTACTGGGCTCGTAATCAAATATCAGAAAAACTAAAAACAGCAGAAGAAGTAATCCCTAAGGGTGTGGGTACTCCTGAACTAGCTCCTGTGAGTACAGGATTAGGGGAAATATACCAATATGTAGTTTATCCAAAAGAGGGATATGAAGATAAATACAACAGTATGAGTCTGCGTACTATACAAGATTGGATCATCAAGCCACAACTAGTGGGAGTAAAAGGAGTAGCTGAAGTAAACACTTTGGGAGGACAATTAAAACAATATGAAATAGCTGTAAAACCAGATCTTCTAAACAGTATGAATACTTCTATACTAGAAATATTTGATGCATTAGAAGCCAATAATGAGAATACTGGAGGTGCTTATATTGATAAGAAACCATACGCTTACTTTATCCGTAGTGTAGGTATGGTTAAAAGTATCGAAGATATACAGCGTATTGTAGTTAAGACTAATAATGGTACTCCTGTACTAATCCGAGATGTAGCTGATGTACGCATCGGTAGCAGTATCCGATATGGTGCTGTAACTAAGGACGGAAAAGGGGAAGATGTAAGCGGAATGGTGATGATGCTTAAAGATGCCAATACTCAAGAAGTAGTAAAGGCTGTAAAGGAGCGTATGACTCAAATAGAAAAGTCTTTACCTGAAGGGGTTGCTATCGAACCATTTATAGATAGAACAAAACTAATTGACAAAACAGTTAGCACTATTCAAACTAACCTTATAGAGGGTGCCTTAATCGTAGTATTCGTATTAGTGCTACTATTAGGTAACTGGAGAGCAGGACTTATCGTAGCCTCTGTAATTCCGTTAGCCTTATTATTTGCTATCTCTATGATGAAAATGTTCGGAGTTAGTGGTAACCTAATGAGCTTAGGAGCTATTGACTTTGGTTTAATTGTCGATGGGGCTGTAATTATAGTAGAAGCCATCGTACATCGACTCCACGCAGGAAAGAATAGGACATTGACACAAGATGAGATAAATGACGAGGTATATGCAGCTTCTTCTAAAATAAGAACAAGTGCTTCTTTTGGAGAGATTATTATCTTGATTGTATACTTACCTATCCTTGCGTTAACAGGTATTGAAGGTAAAATGTTCGGACCGATGGCTATGACTGTATCATTTGCTATTCTAGGAGCCTTTATCTTATCGCTTACTTATGTACCTATGGCTTCTTCCTTATTCCTATCTAAGAAGGCAGGAAAAGAGAAACCAAACTTTAGTGATAAAATTATTGATAAACTATATAGCTGGTACAAACCAATATTAGAAGGAGCTTTTAAAGCAAAAAGAATAGTACTTGGTATTGCTTTTGGACTATTTGCTATTGCACTAGTTGTTTTTGGGCGTATGGGAGGAGAGTTTATCCCTACTCTAGATGAAGGAGACTTAGCTACACACGTAATTATTTCTTCAGGAAGTTCTTTATCTCAAGAGATAGAAACAACAACTAAAGCAGAGCAAATATTAAAAGAACGCTTCCCTGAGGTAAAAATGGTTATCTCTAAAATCGGTAGCGCAGAGATTCCTACTGACCCGATGCCAATGGAAGCTGCGGATATGATCATTATTCTTAAAGAGAAAAAAGAGTGGACTTCTGCCAAAACAAAAGAAGAACTAATCTCTAAAATGGAACATGCACTAGAGGAGATACCTGGTGTGACTACAGAATTCTCTCAACCTATTCAGATGCGTTTTAACGAATTAATGACTGGTGTGAGAAGTGATGTTGCAATTAAAGTATTTGGTGATGACTTAGATCGCCTAGCTAGTATAGGTGATGAGATAAATGGTCTTATCAATGATGTTCCTGGTGTTGCTAGTACTAAACTAGAGCGCGTTAGTGGATTACCACAAATATCTATTAAGTATGATCAAGATAAACTAGCTATTTATGGATTAACTATTTCTGAGATTAGTCAAGTGGTTAGAGCTGGTTTTGCAGGAGAGACTGCAGGTGTGGTATATGAAGGAGAGAAAAGGTTTGATCTAGTAGTCCGCTTAGATAGTGGGTCTAGACAAGACATTGAAAACTTGAGAAATATGTTTATTCCCCTAGCTAATGGTCAACAAATACCACTAGGACAAATAGCAAATATTGATTATGAAGATGGTCCTCAACAAATCAGTAGAGAGGATGGAAAAAGACGTATTGTGCTTGGATTTAATGTACGCGAACGAGATGTAAAAAGCGTAGTAAACGATATACAAGCTATTCTAGATAAGAAATTAGATATGCCTGATGGATACTTTATTACTTATGGAGGACAGTTCGAAAACTTAGTTGAAGCAACTAACCGTCTAATGGTAGCGGTACCAGTAGCTTTAGCATTAATATTTGTGTTGCTGTATTTTACATTTAAATCTACTAAGCAATCACTGATGATATTCACTGCTATTCCTTTATCTGCTATAGGTGGAGTAGCTGCATTATGGCTAAGAGATATGCCTTTTAGTATTTCTGCGGGGGTAGGATTTATAGCTCTCTTCGGAGTAGCTGTACTAAATGGTATTGTACTTATCGGCCAGTTTAATCAACTAAAAAAAGAAGGTATGGATTTATATGAAAGAATAATAGAAGGGACTAAGATACGTCTGCGTCCTGTACTACTGACAGCGATGGTAGCTTCTCTAGGTTTCTTACCTATGGCATTAAGTACTAGTGCCGGTGCAGAGGTACAAAAACCACTAGCTACGGTAGTAATAGGTGGATTAATATCTGCTACTATTCTAACGTTGATTGTACTACCTATTATCTATTACTATGAAGAAAAAGGATTGGGAATAGGTAAAAAGAATAAAACAATCATAGCTTCTACTCTACTATTATTAATTGGTTTAGGAGTGCAAGCACAAGATGTTAGAAAACTAACTTTAGAAGAGGCTCTACAATTAAGTGTAGAAAACAATAAAGGTATTAAAGCAGCTGAGTATAATACTAAGGCACAAAAGCAAATGACAGGTACTTACTTAGATCTAGCTAAGACAGATATATCTACAGGTTTTGGGCATTTAGATTCAAAAGATAAAACAGATATCAACCTATCTGTTACACAGTCTTTTTCGCCTTTTACTTATGGAAAGAAGAAATCTGCATTGAATAAATCTTATGAAACAGCTGTGTTACAACAACAAGGTACTGTTATAGTCACAGACTATGCTGTAAAACAAGCTTGGGAAAACCTATTATACGGTCTATCTAAAGATGTCTTGCTTAAAGAACAAGCTGATTTATTAAAGGATTTCTCTAAGTCAGCTAGGCTAAGATACGAAACTGGAGAAAGTACATTAATGGAAAGCAATGTTGCCTCTGCTAAAGAACAAGAATTAAGAGTTTTAATTACACAGAACAAGACGTTAATAGATAACGAAACTTCTAAACTTAAAGCACTTCTTAACTTAGAAGAGGACTTTGTCCCTGTTAGCCCATCTATTGTATATGATAAACACGATGCTGATACTTCATTTGATCTAAACCTTAATAATACTATACAGTTAGCTGAAAAAGAGATTGAAACTATAGAAGCTAATAGAAAACTAGAAAAAGCAAACTTATTACCTGACTTTTCTATTGGTTATAGTATTAGATCTGACTCTGGTACAAGTATAGGTAGTAATGGCGTACCTGTTACGTATGGTAAGGACTTGCGTATCCCTAGTTATTCTGTTGGAATCTCTATTCCTATCTTCTTTGGTAGTCAGAATGCAAAGATTAAAGCGATGAAGTATGAGGTACAGCAAGCAACCATACAAAAAGAGTACTTACACAAACAACTAGAAGAAAACGTACAACAACAGTTTGACATTATTAAAGCTCAAGAAAAAGTAATCGATTACTATCAAGAGAATGCTTTAAAGAATGCTGCGCTTATTAAAGATCACGCTAAGAAATCATATAATAATGGAGATATATCTTATGTGGAATACATCCAATCTGTGGAGACCGCTCTAACAATTCAGATGAATTATCTAGATGCTATTCTACAGTATAACTTAAGCCATAATACACTTCATTATCTAGTCAACCAATAATATCAAACAAATGAAAAAGTCAATTATATTTTTATCCCTTGCAACAAGTATTCTTTTGTTTAGTTGTAAGAAGGATGAAACTGAAAACAAAGAGGAAAAAGTAACTACTGAAGCTAATGCTAAAGAAGAGACTAACACTAATGTCAAAGAAGTAGAGCTTAATGAGGCTCAATACAGCGCATCTAAAATACAGTTAGGTCAAATACTTCAAAAAAACTTAAGTGATGTAGTACGTATCAATGGTACAACTGAATTACCTGCTCAAAGCCAAGCTGATGTGTCTTCTTTCTTAAGTGGTACGATTACTAATATTAATGTAAACCTAGGTGACTATGTAAAGAAAGGACAAACTATAGCGACTATAGATAGTCCTGAATACATTCAGCTACAAGAAGAATACATTATCTCTAAAAACACATTAGAGTATCTAGAATTAGAATTTAAACGCCAGCAAACACTAAGAGCTGAGAATGTAAACTCTGAAAAGACATTTCAGAAGACTAAATCAGACTTAAACATAGAGCGTGCAAGATATCAATCACTAAGCAATAGACTGAGTTTAGTAAACTCTTCCCCAAGTTCTATTTCTAAATCATTACGTATTGTATCTCCTATATCTGGAAACATAGCAACTATCCCAGTTAAGATAGGTACAAACATAATGGCAGGGCAATCTTTATTCACCATAGTAGACAACTCGCAAATACACTTAGACTTATTAGTATACGAAAAAGATATGCCGTATATCAAAGTGGGTCAAAAAGTATCGTTCACATTTACCAATATTGATAAGTCAGAAGTAACTGCTACTATTTTTAGTATCAACAAATCTTTTGAACCTGGAACTAAGACCGTTTTAGTTCACGCTAATATTGATAAAGTACCTGAAACATTAATTCCTGGCCTATATGTAAATGCATTGGTTCACATAGGAGAGAAAACAGTAGATGCTCTACCTAATGAAGCGATAGTTAAAGCAGATGGCCGTGAATTTATCTTCATACTAGAAGATGCACACGAAGAAGAAGGTGGTAAATCATATCACTTCCAAAGAATAGAAGCAAAAACAGGTGTATCAGAACTAGGATACACACAAGTAACTATCTTACAACAAGTCCCAAAAGATAGTCAAATAGTATTATCTGGCGCATATTATATCCAAAGCCATTTAATCAAAACTGAAGGTGGCGGAGGCCATTCTCACTAAAATTCTCACTAATACCAATTACCTAAAAGGCTGTCTCCCCGGACAGCCTTTTGTTATTTGAGTATATTTTACTTTGTATCTTAATTATGCTTAATAGCTTTAATCATTCTATCATTACCTAACATATCTTTTCGCAATTCTACATCTACAAAAGAGTGTGATTCAAAAAGAGCTTTTGTCTCTTCTCCTAGATATTGATTGATTTCATAGAATAGCATCCCTCCTTCTTGTAGGTTGTCATTAGCTAGTTGTGCTATCTTTCTATAAAAGATTAAAGGGTCATTATCTTCTACAAATAAAGCCAGATGAGGCTCATAGTCTAATACATTATTTTTAATCTCTACTTTCTCTAGATTGCGGACATAAGGAGGATTAGATACTATGATATCATATTTATCTTTAAGGGTATCTAATGCTAATACATCTTGGAGTATCGTTTCTACAGACACATCATTCTTTATTGCATTATTCTTCGCAGTTTCTAATGCTCCGACAGACACATCCATTAAAGTAACTCTAGCCAGTGGTAATTCATTGGCTAAGGTAATTCCTATACATCCACTTCCTGTTCCTATATCTAGAATACGGATAGGTTTAGATTGATCTACACTATTGATAATCCACTCTACTAATTCTTCTGTTTCTGAACGAGGTATTAGTGTATGTTCATTTACTGTAAAGGTCAATCCGTAGAAATAAGCATTTCCAAAGATATACTGTATTGGCTTTTCCTTTACTAATTCATCTAATACAGATTCCCAAACCACTGTTTTCGTAGTTTCTAAGTTAGGATTCATCATTAAGTCTATTCTTGTTTTTGCCTCTATCTCTTCAAGGGCAATTAAGAAAAGTTGCTCTGCCTCCATACTATCATATATAGGAGTTAGCATATCTTTAAAACAAGTTTGGTAATACTTTATCTGCATAGTTATTATATTAAAACAAATGTTTTAGCGTAATTTTGTTCAAAGATACATTATTATCAATTTTGGAAAGACACGAATTATATATTTCTCGCTGTATTCAACTAGCCTTACAAGGAACTTATGCTGCTATGCCTAATCCTTCTGTAGGAGCTGTAGTAGTACATAACGGCCGTATCATAGGAGAAGGTTTTACATCTCCTTATGGAGGACCACACGCAGAACCTAATGCTATAGCTTCTGTAAAAAATCAAGAACTGCTCAAAGAAAGTACTCTATATGTGAGCCTTGAGCCGTGTAGTCACTTTGGTAAAACTCCTCCTTGTTGTGATTTAGTTATCGAAAAACAAATACCTAAAGTAGTTATTGGTACAGTAGATCCATTCGCTAAAGTATGTGGCAGAGGAATACAAAAAATGCGCGATGCAGGTGTCGAGGTAATTGTAGAGGTATTAGAAAAAGAGTGTCAAGAGAGTAACAAACGCTTCTTTACCTTTCACAATAAGAAACGTCCCTATATTATTCTAAAATGGGCAGAGTCTCAAGATGGTTTTATAGCTCCTATTACAAGAGATACACACAGACCTTTCTGGATATCAAATACTTATTCTAAACAACTCGTTCACAAATGGAGAAGTGAAGAAATGGCTTTTTTAGTAGGTACCCAGACAGTGCTTAGTGATAATCCCTCTTTGACTACCAGAGATTGGTATGGTGATAGCCCTATTCGCGTCTTCTTAGATAGAAGTGGTAAGATAGATCATACATTTAGTATCAAGGCCGAAACTGTCAAGACAATCTGTATTACTGCGGATCAATCCTTAGTATCTACAGAGAACTTAGTCTATGAATATGCAGACTTTACAGATAACTTACTTCAACAAATTATAGATATATTGTACAAACACAATATTATGTCTGTTGTTATTGAAGGAGGGACTCAAACACTGCAGAGTTTTATAGATGCTAAGTTATGGGATGAGGCAAGAATATTCACTGGTGAAACAATCCTAGGTAATGGTATTGCTGCTCCAGTTCTAACCGAATTTGATAACGCAGTAAAACATCGTATTTTAGACAACGAATTAAGAATAGTATACCCTAAATAATGGCAGAAGCATTAGATTCATATAAAACAATAAGTCAACCAACTGAAGAAGTATTATACAAAGAGAAAAATAGTAAATTCTTTGGCTATGCATTTCCTATACAACATGAAGATGAAGTAAAGGAAATTATAGACCGCATTAAGAAAGAACACTATAATGCTCGCCATTGGTGTTATGCTTTTCAGCTAGGTGCAGAACAAGTGTATTATCGTGCTAATGATGATGGAGAACCTAGTAATACAGCTGGAGCTCCTATCTATGGACAAATACAATCATATGACGTTACAGACATACTTATAGTAGTCGTTCGTTACTTTGGTGGTATAAAGCTAGGTGTAGGTGGATTAATCACAGCTTATCGCGCTGCTGCTCAAATGGCAATGGAAGAAGCTGACATCATAGAAAAGACTATTGATAAGAAGTTTAAAGTTCGTTTTGAATACAAGGATATGAACAACGTTATGCGTGTTATCAAAGAAAAAGATCTAAACATACTTAACCAAAAAATGGAAATGAGTTGTGAGATAGAACTTTCTATTCGCAAAAACGAATATGAACAAGCTCTAGCTGCTTTTGTTCCATTCTATGAAGTAAAAGTTATTCAGGAAACAGATAAGGACTATCTATAAACATCTCTAATCTATACCTATAGCAACTAATAATTACAGAAAAATATACTCTTCTGTTGATTCAGTACAAAAAAAATACTATTGAGTTAGATTATTACTTTTTTAGACCAAAGCATATTTATATTTGACAAAAATATACAGCTATGCGTTGGAAGATAATCGCAGTTATCCTGGTTACCTTTACGATTATATTCTTCTATTTTTTCTTATTAGGTAGTCAAGACTTTGATACAACCGATACGAAACAAAAAGAAGTACTATTTCATTCTCAAGGTGATGAGTTATCTGCTACTTTATTTATGCCTAAAAAAGGAATACTCAAAAGTACTCCTGTAGCTATATTTATTCACGGAGATGGTCCACAAAACAGAACATCTAATTCGGGATATCTACCAATAATACATCACCTACTTAATCAAGGAATAGCTGTTATGACTTGGGATAAAAAGGGTATAGATAATAGTAAAGGTAATTGGCTAAAACAATCAATATCTGATAGAGCAATAGAGGCTAAAGACGCTTTTAATTATCTAGTGGAACGCGAAGGTGTGTCACCTGATTACATAGGTTATTTGGGTTTTTCTCAAGGAGGTTGGGTGATTCCTAAAGCAGCTATTCTTACTCGTCCTGCTTTCTCTGTTATTATTGGAGGGGCAGTTAATTGGATGGATCAAAGCGCCTATTATACTCATAAACGTCTAGAAGCCGAGGGATATCCAGAAGAACTTATAGATATAAAAGTAGATTCTATACATAAGGCGGACAACAAATTATTCTGCGACTTTAACGATAGCCTAATACAACAATCTGAAATAGAGAAAGACAGATTTTTATTTATAGCCCGTAATTTTAAAGCTGATGCAAGTAAAGATCTAGAGAATATGCAGGGACCATTACTAGCATTATGGGGAGAAGATGATTTAAATGTACCTGCTGAGATTAATGCTCAGCTATATAAAGAGCATACGTCTAATAGAAAGGATAATATGTCTGTTATAAAGATATATCCAAAGAGTACACATGGTTTACTAAAGTCTAGTTTGTTTAACTATCAATTAGAATCACAATGGCCGCAGTGGAAAGAATGGTTATTTATATTTCATGGACGAAAAGCATATACAAAAGATGCTTTGTTTGATATTTCTTATTTCATTCTACAGCAAAATAAAAAGATATAAAAAAAGCAGTAACTAATGTTACTGCTTTTTTTATGCTATTTTGACTTATTGATCTAGTCCTACAAAACCTACAAAATCTGTATATTGTTGAGCTAAATACAATTGAAAGCTTTCTGTTCTTTCTACTTTTATCTTGTCATAACTAGGTTGAGCCACTAGGTAGTATAAGAAAGCATCTATTCTATCTTCAGGTACTTTCATATCTTGTAACAGTTCTTCTCTAGTGTAATCTTCATAAAACTTCTGCACTTTCATGTCAAGTTTTTCGTAGATAATATCTTGTTTATCTTTCTTCTTCTGTCCCGAAATCATATTTACTAATGCATCAATACTAATTCCCATTCCGTAATTAGATGTAGAAGCAAATACTGTATTATTCTTTTTGTACTTACGTTCAGCACGAGTCATTCCTTTATTAGTAACTCCTTCAAAGAAATCATCTCCAAAGTCTTTACGCACAATAACAATCTCTTCTAAAGCTTGTCCTTTCTTAGTCATTAATACATTGAATCTACTAGCCTTCAGATCCTCTGAACCTATTATATAATTTACAGAAGCAAGTTTCTTATCTGAGAAATGAATAGTATCACCAATAGCAGCCTCTACCATAAAGTATCCACGGTTATCTGCCTTAGTTAATTCACCACTTCTTTTATTCTTAATTGTAACAGGTGTCACTTTTCCATCATAAAGACGCACTCTACCATCGATTAATTGTGGCTTCTGTGCAAATGTTCCAATAGAAAATAAGGTTCCTAAACCTAATAGCCAATATTTCGGTTTCATAAATTAAATCTTTTTGTAAATATAATTATTTGTTTTCAGTAATACTCTCCTAAGCGGAACTCTTTTCTCAATATTTAATTCACTTAGGAAACTATAAACTTTCTATCACTATCAATAATGTAGCCAAATTAACTCCTTATTATAAATCAATAGTTGCTATTTTATCAACAACGTATTGTGGAGCAGCCATAGGTCTACCTGTTTCCATATTCACAAATACCAAAACTGAATTACCTGTTGTTAATAAATCTCCATTCTGATTATACAATTCGTAGTCAAATTCTATCTTCACAGAAGTCATCTTTTTAAAGATGGTACGTATGGTTAAATCATCATCATAATAGGCAGATTTTTTGTAATTCATTGTTAGTGAAACAACTGGAAGCATCACTCCTAAATCTTCCATTTTCTTATACGAAATTCCTAAATTTCTAAGCCACTCAACTCGCCCAATTTCAAAGTATTGCGCGTAGTTTCCATGGTACACAACCCCCATTTTATCGGTCTCCGCGTAACGTACACGAACGTTGTAATCAAAATATTTCATAATCTCTCTAATAAAATTTGTGAGTTATTTTTTTTCTTATACTTAACAAATTATTTTAAACTTTGCAATGACAAAAAGGTTTTTTTATCCCAAAAATTGTTCACATATTTGCCACTGTAATAAGAGGCGCTTTTCTCCCCTTGAAAATCTCCTCAAAAGTAGTAACTGTTTTTATAATTCTAACCTAAAATGCACGATAATACAATTAAGTCAGCAGAATCTGTATGGAATAATTGTCTTGAATTCATAAAGGATAACATCCAAGAACAAGCATTCAAGACATGGTTCATGCCTATCGAGGCTATTGAGCTTACAGAGAATGCTCTTTATATTCAGGTGCCTAGTAAGTTTTTTTACGAGTGGTTGGAAGAACACTATGTAAAAATCCTAAAAGTTGCCCTAACTAAACAGTTAGGACCAGACGCTAAATTACTGTATAAGATCCAAATGGAAAAAACCAGTGGAGCTAAACAACCTTATACAGAACAATTACCAAGTACACAAAGAGGTCCTGTAAAACCTCAAGAGTTAGATGTACCTATCCAAAACAAAAATCCAGAATTAAAAAACCCTTTTGTAATTCCTGGAATCAGAAACGTAAAAATAGAATCACAATTAAATTCAAATTATTCATTTGATAACTTCTTAGAAGGTGATTCAAACAGATTGGCGCGTTCTGCTGGTATGGCTGTAGCTAATAAGCCTGGTGGAACTTCTTTTAACCCATTACTTATCTTCGGAGGTGTAGGTTTAGGAAAGACTCACTTAGCTCACGCTATCGGTGTAGAGATTAAAGAACTTTATCCAGAAAAAACTGTATTGTATATTTCTGCTGAAGTATTTACTCAACAATATATTGACTCTGTTCGTAAGAATACACGTAATGACTTTATCTACTTCTATCAATTAATAGATGTACTTATTGTCGATGATATTCAATTCTTATCTGGTAAGTCTGGTACACAAGATGTGTTTTTCCATATCTTCAACCACCTGCACCAAAATGGTAAACAAGTAATTCTTACTTCTGATAAAGCACCAGTAGATATCCAAGATATCGAACAACGTCTTTTATCTCGTTTTAAATGGGGATTATCTGCAGAGATATCTCACCCTGACTTTGAAACAAGAGTAAAAATTGTTGAAGGAATATTATTCCGCGATGGAGTAAATATGCCTAAAGAAATAATCGAATATGTAGCTAAAAATGTTAACTCTAATATTAGAGAGTTAGAAGGTGCTATCATTTCATTAATTGCTCAATCTTCATTCAATAAGCGTGAAGTAACAATTGACTTAGCAAGACAAGTTGTTGAGAAGTTTGTGAAGAGTGTTAAGAGAGAAATCTCTATTGATTATATCCAGAAGATTGTTTCTGATTATTTCCAAATGGATACAGAAACGCTTCGTTCTAAGACAAGAAAGAGAAACATTGTACAAGCTAGACAACTAGCTATGTTCTTTGCTAAAAAATACACTAAATCATCTTTAGCAACGATTGGTTCACAAATAGGTGACCGTGATCACGCTACAGTATTACACGCATGTAAGACAGTTGATAATTTATTAGAAACGGATAAGGAATTCAAAAAATTCCACGATGATATAAATATTAAATTCAGTATGTAATGACAAAGGTATTGATGGTTTGTTTAGGCAATATTTGCCGTTCGCCTTTAGCAGAAGGAATATTACAATCAAAGCTTTCATTAGAAAGTTTTTTTGTTGACTCTGCGGGTACAGGTGATTGGCATATAGGTAGTCAACCAGATAAACGATCAATAGCTGTTGCTAAAAAATACAATATTGATTTAACTACTCAACGTGCGAGACAGTTTAAAGTAAAAGATTTTGACACTTTTGACCGAATCTATGTAATGGATAGATCTAATTACGACAATGTAATTAAACTAGCCCCTACTAATGAAGCTAAAAGTAAAGTAAAACTTATCTTAAACGAAATCACACCTGGTCAAAATGCAGAAGTACCAGATCCTTATTTTGGTGGAGAAGACGGTTTTGAACACGTTTACCAATTACTGGACGAAGTTTGTAATGTAATAGCCAAAGATTTAAAATCTTAGATATATGTAAGTAAAAGGAAGAAAGTCATTTTCTTCCTTTTCTTTTTTGTACTAGTCTTTATTTTTACCTTTGTCTTTTATATCACAGATTAAATAAAATGACAAACGCTATACCTACAGGTACACTTTACCTTATCCCTATTACTTTAGGAGAAACTACTAATCCTATGGACGTCTTACCTCAGACTGTAAAGCGTGCTATAGAAATGCTAGATATCTTTATCGTAGAAAACGAAAAGACAGCTAGAAGATTTATCAAAAGTATCTGCCCTGAAAAGAAACAATCTGAACTTATCTTATTCCCTCTTAATAAACACACGGAAACTAGTGAATACAAAGAATATATCAAACCTTTACTAGAAGGTAAAAGTGTTGGTGTTATGAGCGAAGCAGGATGTCCTGGTGTAGCGGATCCTGGTGCCGTTATTGTAGACTTAGCACATAAAAGAAATATAAAAGTAACTCCATTAGTTGGACCATCTTCTATCCTACTGTCTGTTATGGCATCTGGAATGAATGGACAGAGTTTTGCTTTTAACGGATACTTACCTATTGATAAAAGTGATAAGAAAAGTACACTTAAAGCCTTAGAAAGATTATCACAAGAAAAGAATCAATCTCAACTATTTATAGAAACTCCATACAGAAACAATCAATTGTTACAAGATATGGTACAGATACTTAATCCTAACACATTAGTATGTGTAGCTTGTGATATAACATTAGAAACTGAGTTTATACAAACTAAACCAGCTGCTCAGTGGAAAAACACAAAAGAAGATCTACACAAAAGACCTTGTATTTTTATCATTCATAAAAACTAAGTAATATCACTTATATGAGTAATCCAGCTGTATATTTTGAAATTCCTGTTACTGATTTAGTTAGAGCTATTAAATTCTATTCTACAGTCTTTAATTTTTCTTTTGAACAAGAAGTATTCGACGACCTAGATATGGCTTATTTTCCCTTTAATAATACCCACAGAGGGATTACGGGAGCTTTAGTCAAGGGAGAAATTTACAAACCAACTGTAAATGGAATCTTACTCTATCTAAACACTACTGATATACAACAAACTCTAGAGTGTGCACAATCTATAGGAGCCGAGGTCTTGTTCCCAATAAATATACATAAAGAATTAGGGTTTGCAGTAGCAGAATTTAAAGACAGTGAAGGCAACAGAATAGGATTACATCAAACTTTATAATATTAAAATAACATCCCTTGTGATTTTAGATAAAAAAATAGGCTACCTGTGGGTAGCCTATTTTATATTTATTTCAATGCGTAATTAATTATTCTCTTGTTTTTTCTCTTTTGGAAACAAGAACCCCATTCCCATATTCTTCATCATCTTCTTCACAAAGTTCCAGAAAAACTCACGTTGTCCAAATAGTGTTCCAACACATACTAAAATAACCTTATATATTGGGAATATGATCAAAACATATAATATCCAAAAGAAAACAGGATGCATTACATCTTTTGTAATTCCTAAATAACTAAGAATTGGTTTTGCAATATATGCTGCCGTTGAACCAGTAATAGCAAAAACGGTAAGTATAATAAATACTTGAAAATTTGACTTAAGTCCCCAACGCTGTTTTAACTTCTCCATTATTTAATTTAATTCTAAACAAAGGTAATCCAATTTCTGACATCTAAAACATAAAATATCTTAAATAAAAAGACCTCTAATAACAAAGCAATTATAGTTCCAATTTAGATAAAGCCTCCATTACATACTCATGCATTACCTCGCGATAGTCTAAATGTGTAACCATACGAAGCCATCCACCGCCCATATCACTAATAGAAATATTCTTTTGTTTTAATTTCTCAATAAACACTCTATTTTGAGCGATATCTCTTAGTTTAAAAACTATAATATTCGTTTGAACAGGTAGTACTTCATCTATCCAAATCTTTTTATTTAGAACCATCTCTATTTGTTTAGCTCTAAAGTGGTCTCTCTGTAGACGCCCAACATTATTCTTAAGAGCAAACAAAGCTGCTGAAGTTAAGTATCCTATTTGGCGCATTCCTCCTCCCATTAACTTGCGAAGACGTATTGCTTTCTTAATATCTTCTTTAGATCCAAGTAAAACAGAACCTACTGGAGCACCTAAGCCCTTAGAAAAACAAACTGATATAGTATTAAACAACGCTCCAAACTGACTAGGGTGTTGAGATTTTGCCACTAAAGCATTCCACAATCTAGCTCCATCTAAGTGCATCTTTAGACCTTTTTCATTACACACCTCACGTATGCGTTCTAATTCGTTTAACTCATAACAAGCACCACCTCCTAGGTTAGTTGTATTCTCTATACATACTAACTTCGTTAATGGCAAATGAATATTATTAGGATCATTGTAATTTTCTAAAACCTGTTCTGCTGTTATACGTCCTCTATCTCCATCGATTAAGGCACAACTCACACCACTGTGAACTGCAACTCCTCCACCTTCAAACATATTAATATGAGAACTTCTGTCACAGATTAAGTGATCACCAGGCTGAGTATGTAGCTTAATTGCTACTTGATTAGCCATAGTTCCAGAAGGAAAAAAAAGGGCTTCTTCCATCCCAAACAACTCAGCAACAGCAATTTCTAATTCATTGGTACTTCCATCTTGCTTGTAAACATCATCCCCTACCCTAGCTTTCATCATGTAATTCAACATTTCAGGTGTAGGCTTAGTGATTGTATCACTGATTAAATTAATTTCCATAAATTGATAGGAATAAGTATTTTTGTGCTATAAAAGTATTAAAAATTATGGTAACCACAGAACAACAGAAGGATATTATTGATCGCCTTGGTGCGTTAAGGAGGTATCTTTGACATCGATAAGAAGCTTATCGAAATAACTAACGAGGAAGAAAAAACATTTGCTCCTGATTTTTGGAATAATCCAAAACAAGCAGAAATTATCGTTAAAGCTCTCAAATCCAAAAAGAAATGGGTAGAGGGTTATGAATCTGCTATGGCTAATCTTGAAGAATTAAAGATTCTATTAGAGTTCTATGCAGAAGGTGAATACACTGAAGAAGAAGTCGTAGAGCAGTATAAAAAAACTTTGCAAATTATCGAGGAGCTAGAGTTTAAAAATATGCTTTCAGACGAAGGAGATAACATGAGTGCTGTACTTCAAATCACTGCTGGTGCTGGTGGTACCGAAAGTTGTGACTGGGCAGCTATGCTGATGCGTATGTACATCATGTGGGGAGAAAAGAACGGTGTCAATGTAAAAGAACTAAACTATCAAGCAGGTGAGGTTGCTGGAGTAAAAACAGTTACTTTAGAGTTTGATGGAGAATTTGCATTTGGATACTTAAAAGGAGAAAACGGTGTACACCGTCTAGTTCGTATCTCGCCATTTGACAGTAATGCTAAACGCCATACTTCATTTGTATCTGTCTATGTATACCCGTTAGCGGATGATACGATAGAGATTGAAATTAGTCCTGCTGACATTTCTTGGGAAACAATGCGTTCAAGTGGAGCTGGTGGGCAAAACGTAAATAAAGTAGAAACTGCTGTACGTCTACGTCACCACCCTACAGGAATCATCATTGAGAACTCTGAAACTCGTTCTCAGTTAGACAACAAGACCAAAGCAATGCAACTTTTAAAGTCTCAATTATATGAAATTGAGCTTAAAAAGAAACAAGCAATGCGAGATGAGATTGAAGCTAATAAGAAGAAAATAGAATGGGGATCGCAAATCAGAAACTACGTGATGCATCCTTATAAATTAGTTAAAGATGTCCGTACACAATTTGAAACTACAGATGTAGATTCAGTAATGAACGGAGAAATTGACAACTTCTTAAAAGCATATCTAATGATGATGGGGCAACAAGAAGAAGAGTAAATTCAGAGAATTCTAATAGGCTAACTCTCGTTAGTGTATTTATCACTGAATTAAGAATAAAAAAAAAGGAGCTTATAGCTCCTTTTTTCACCTATAGACTAAAGAGACCTTACTAAACTCTTTTGGCCAAATAGGATTTTATCAAAATCAAATCAGCATTCTCCATTATTGCCATCCACCACCTAAACTCTTATAGATATCCACCACTGCATTTAGCTGCTTAGACTTAGTCTCCACAAGTTCTAATTTAGCATCCATAGCCTCTCTTTGAGTCATAAGCACTTCTAAATAATCAGCTCTTGATGCTTTAAACAATTCTTGTGATATATCTACAGAAGCAGTCAATGTCTTAGCCTCGCTATCCTTGTACTCATATACCTTTTGCATATTTTGAATTTTAGACATCTGATTTGCAATATCTAAATACGCATTCACAATTCTCTTATCATATTCATAAAGCGCTTGTACTTGATGAGCATTAGCTGTATTAAACTCTGCTTTTATAGCACTCTTATTAATTAATGGAGCTGCCAATTCCCCAACTAACGAATACATTATTGATTCAGGTAATTTGGTCAAATAAGACGGTTTAAAGGCATTTAATCCAAATGTTGCAGATATATCAAGCGAAGGGTAAAACTCAGCTCTTGCGGCTTTAACATCTAGTTTAGCAGCTTCTAATTCTAACTCTGCTTGTTTAATATCAGGGCGATTAGATAATAACTGTGCAGGAATACCTGTTTTGACAGTAGCTGGTACTAATCCCATAAAGCTCTCTTTATCTCTTACAATTGGTTGAGGATATCTACCCAACAGTGCATTTATGCGATTTTCCTTTTCTGTAATCTCTTGTTTTATAGAAAATTCTAACCCTTGCGCTTTTAATAATTCTGCCTCAAACTTCTTCACTCCTAACTCCGTTCCACGAGCAGCTTGCTTCTGGATTTTGACAATTTCTAAAGCCTTCTTCTGCAAATCAATATACTGTAGCGTTAAATCAAGTTGGTTATCTAAAGCTAATAGTTCATAGTAGTTACTTGCTACCTCTGCTATCAGATTAGACAGTATAAAGTTCTTCCCTTCTACTGTTCCCAGATAGCGCTTTACAGCAGCTTCTTTAGCATTGTGTAGTTTACCCCACATATCTATTTCCCACGAAGCTGTTATCCCTGCTGAAAAATCACCTAAGGGCTCAGGCATCTTTTTTCCTGGTTCTATTTCTGTAGTGGCATCCCCAGCACCTTGGCTTGTATAGCGTCCTACTTTTTCTACTCCAGCACCTATTCCCGCTCCTACTTTAGGAGATAATCTCCCTTTTTTATACAATACTTCATTCTTAGCTACTTCAATCTCTTGAAGAGTAATCAATAATTCTTGATTATTCTTTAACGCCTCCTCGATTAACACTGTCAAGTTTTTATCTGTAAAAAACTGACGCCAAGGAGTCATCCCTGAATTGATTGTATCATTTGATTCATTATAAGCATTAGGCAACTTTGCTTTACTATCAAAGTCTATAGCAGCTTGTGGAGTTTTACAACTCCACAAGCTCAATCCTACTAATGCAATAAGACCTGTTCTATATATTATTCGCTTATTCATCTTTCTCTACGTGTTCATAAATTGGTGATTCCTCTTCATAATGAGTTAACTTAGTTTTCTCAGCTATAGTACCAAAGATGTAATACAATCCAGGAACTACGATTAATCCGAAAACTGTACCTATCAGCATTCCTCCTGCTGCAGCTGTTCCGATAGTTCTATTTCCTAAAGCTCCAGGTCCACTTGCTAATACCAATGGAATTAAACCCGCGATAAAAGCAAACGAAGTCATCAGAATAGGTCTAAAGCGCAATGCAGCACCTTCTATCGCTGATTTAAACACACTGTGTCCCTCTCGATGTCTAAAGATGGCGAACTCAACTATCAACACCGCATTTTTACCGAGAAGCCCTATCAACATAACCATTGCTACTTGAGCATAGATATTGTTTTCTAATCCCAGCATACTCAAACAAAAGTAAGCTCCAAAAATACCTGCTGGTAACGATAAAATAACAGGTAATGGAAGAATAAAACTTTCGTATTGAGCAGCCAAGATTAAGTAAACAAACCCTAAACAAATCGCAAATATCACAGCTGCCTCACTTCCTCTTGAGACCTCATCTTTAGAAATACCAGCCCAATCTATTCCATATCCGTGAGGCAGTGTTTTTTTCGCTACTTCTTGTATTGCTTTAATAGCCGCACCACTACTATATCCATGAGCAGGAGCACCACTAATTTCAGCAGCATTGTACATATTATATCTCGTATATTCAGACAGTCCATATACCTTCTCTAAAGTCAAGAAAGCAGAATAAGGAACCATCTCTCCTTTATCATTTTTCACAAACATCTTTAGCACATCTTCTGGCAAAGCTCTATACTCTGGAGAAGACTGTACCATTACTTTATATGGTCTGTCAAATTTGATAAAACTCGTCTCATAATTACTTCCGATCAGCGTAGATAAGTTATCCATTGCAGTTGATATAGACACTCCTTTTTGCTCTGCTTTATCATTGTCTATTTTCAACAAATACTGTGGAAAACTCGCACTATAGAATGTAAATACAGAACTTATCTCTGGTCGTTTACTCAGTTCCTCTACAAACTCCTTACTCACTTTCTCCATCTGTTTATAATCTCCACTTCCAGATTTATCTAAAAGTCTCAACTCAAAACCTCCTGCAGCTCCATATCCTGGTACAGCCGGTGGTTGAAAGAACTCAATATTAGCACCTGTTAAGCCTTGTGCCTTTTCTTCTAACTCCTCTATAATTTCTTGAGCAGATTTATCTCTTTCTTCCCAGCTCTTTAAGTTGACCAAACACGACCCTGTATTTGCACTTGTCCCTTCTGTCAATATCTCATATCCAGCTAAAGAAGAAACCGATTTTACTCCATCAATACCTTCTGCAATTTTTTGCAACTCTGATGCTATTTGATTTGTACGTTCTAAGGTAGCACCAGGAGGTGTTTGAATGATAGCATAGAACATTCCTTGATCTTCATTAGGAATAAACCCTGTTGGTAATTTCTCATTCAAGAAATAGATAGCAGCGCAGAACACTCCCAACATACCAAACGTAACTATACGTCTACTCACTGTTTTATTCAGCACCTTTTCATATCGGTATGCTCCTCTTGTAAACAATCGGTTAAATGCATCCAGAAAGCGATTAATAGGTGTTTTCTTTTTCTCTTTCGCATGATTGTTCTTTAATATCATAGCACATAGCGCTGGAGTAAGAGTCAATGCTACAACACCAGACAATACAATAGCTGTTGCCATTGTAATAGAAAACTGACGATAAAAGATCCCTACTGGCCCGCTCATAAATGCAATAGGAACAAATACTGCCGCCATTACACATGTAATCGCAATAATAGCCCCACTAATTTCTAACATTGCCTCTTGAGTCGCCTTATACGGGGAGAGATGCTTCTCTTCCATTTTGGCGTGTACAGCCTCTATCACCACAATAGCATCATCTACTACCACCCCAATAGCCATAACTAAAGCGAAAAGTGAAATTAAGTTTAGAGTAATCCCAAACACACTCATCAGTGCAAATGTTCCTACTAATGACACAGGCACTGCTAAAGTTGGTATTAACGTAGAACGCCAATCTCCTAAGAACATAAACACTACAATACCTACCAATATAAACGCCTCTACTAATGTATGTACAACCTTTTCCATAGAAGCATCTAAGAATGAAGACACGTCATAACTAATCTCATAATGCATTCCTTTAGGAAAGTCCTCATTTAGTTCTGTCATTAACTTCTTCACATTCTTAATTACATCACTTGCATTACTACCAAAAGATTGTTTAATCACAATAGCAGCAGAAGGTTTACCATTTAAGTTAGAGTAGATATCATACATTGTACTACCAAACTCTATATCAGCGACATCTTTTAGTTTCAGTAATTCTCCATCAGCAGAAGAGCGCAAAATAATATTGCCATACTCCTCCTCTGTATTAAATCTTCCCGAATATTTTAATACGTATTCAAATGCTTCTGCTCTCTTACCAGAGCTCTCTCCTATACGCCCAGGCGATGCCTCAATACTTTGCTCTTGTAAAGCTTCCATTATTTCTTGCGAAGAAATATGAAAAGCAGTCATTCGATCTGGTTTTAACCAAATACGCATAGCATATTCTCTATTACCAAGTATCGTAGCAACTCCTACACCAGGCACCCTTTTTAGTTCTGATAGAATATTGATATCTGCATAGTTATATAAGAACTTCTGATCGGCGTGAGCATCATCGCTATACAAGTTTAGGTACATCAACATATTTGACTCCTCGCGAGTAATCTTAACTCCCTCACGCACCACTAAAGGAGGTAATTTATTAATAGCTGAAGAAACTCTATTCTGAACGTTTACAGCAGCTAAGTTAGGATCAGTTCCCAATTCAAAGATTACCTGAATAGAAGCCTCACCATCATTACCTGCATTAGATTCCATATACTTCATCCCAGGTACGCCATTTAGTGCACGCTCCAGAGGAATAATAACAGACTTAATCATTAACTCTCCATTCGCTCCAGGGTATTCTGCAGTAATATTCACTTTAGGAGGAGAAATAGAAGGATACTGTGTTACAGGTAATTTTATAAGAGATAGCACTCCAAGGAATACTATAATCAACGAAATAACAATCGACAGAACGGGTCTGCGAATAAATGTTTTAAACATCTCAATTCAACGAATTACTTAATACCAATTAGTTCGCACTCAAATGCAGTTCTTTCAACACCTTCTTAGGCTCTTTGAAAACACCTTTAATATGATCTCCCTCTTTTACTTTTTGAATTCCTTCTAATAGTATTTGATCTTTTGCAGAAATACTTTCTGGGTCTATCACATACACATCAGGCAGTTCATAATTAATTACAATCTGCTTAGCGTGTATTTCACCATCTTTCCCTACAACAAATACGTATTTCTTATCTTGTAATTCGTAAGTAGCTTTTTGAGGAATAATCAAGGCATTAGTAAGAGGTACAGACATGCGTACCTTACCCGTTTCTCCATTTCTAAGCAACTTATTTGGATTAGCAAACTTTGCACGAAAAGCGATATTACCTGTTTCGTTGTTAAACTCTCCTTCTATAGTTTCTATTTTTCCTTTATATGGCAACATCTTATTATTAGCCATAATTAAATCAACCTCATCACTTCCTTTACTCTGTGGATTACTTTCATAATTTAGGTACTCTACCTCTGATACATTAAAGTAAGCATACATATTGCTATTATCAGATAAGGTAGTTAGTAATTCTCCCTCTTCTAACAAACTTCCTAAACGCTTATCTAAGCGTCCTACATATCCTGAGAAAGGAGCTCTAACCTCTGTATAATTTAAGTGAATCTGTGCCAACTTCATCTCAGCCTTAGCCTTTTGCAAACGCGCCACAGCTACAGCTTTTTCATTTTTAGAAACCACATTACTGTTTGTCAGTGTTTCTACATTTTGTAATTCTATTTGTGCTTGAGTTACCTCTGCCTTAGCTTTCTCAAGCTCGGCTTTGTGAAGTTGCGGTCTAATGCGAAACATCAATTGCCCTTGAGAGATAAACTGTCCCTCATCCACGAGAATAGCATCTAAATACCCTTTCTCTTGTGTTCTGACCTCAATGTTCTTGATTGATCTGATTTGTGATACATAATCTTTGGCTACCACAGTATCCATAGTTACAGGATTAGTAATAGGATAATCCTTAACTTCTTCTTTTTCCTGCTTGTGCGAGTTACAGCTAACTAATGCCAACACAGTACTTAGAGAAACAATAAATGCTACTCTTTTCATACAATAAACTTTTGCTAATTAAATTGATTTCGATAAAGTGTGCTAATTGAAGTTATAGCACAAAACATTACAGGCTATATGTCTGTAAGAAGTGACAATAACCTATAAGTTAACGGTAAAGAGAGTTTAAGATCAAATTCTCAGTGTACGATATACAATATATTTATAATCAAATAATTGTATCAACGCAGTATAGAAAGAGCGGCGTCTTCTATATGCATAAAGAACGAAATGAATGAAAATAGCACAAACAAATACCTTAGTCAATGTAGCTAATAGTACAAAGTCTTGTACACTAACATCATCGCTATTATCTGTTTCAATGCTTGAAAAAGAATTGTCGTGTTTATACTCTTTAATCTTTTTGTGTACTTCTCTATTTTCTCCATGTATTGGATAATCAACACCTAAAGTCGAAGCATAAATAGCTGGAGTATAATCTACCTTAACTGTATCCAATACTTTCCCACCCACTATAGATAGTAGGATAAAAAGGGAAATAATATGTGATAGAATACGTCTCATAAGTGGTATCAAATTTAATGTTAGATTTGAATTCACAATTCAGCTTAACATTATTTAACACACGCTTTTTATAACTTTTTCTTCTAAGTTATTAGTTATTCCAATACAACCTAAATACAAGAAAAAATCAAATAAAAAACACAGATAATATACAGTTTTTACTCTGTTTTATTATCAATATATCAAAACAATAGACCTACGTATAAACATTACTAATCATTAAGATGGTTTGAGAAAATATCAAACAATCTACCCTTTCGTATAAAAACAAAAAAAGCGGTACATCACTGTACCGCTTATATATTTTATTAAAGTAATATTCTTATAATATTGCGTGGATTAAGTAATAAACCACCATCGCTATAATAGCAGATACTGGAATAGTCAATACCCAAGCCCATAATAGGTTAATTGTAACTCCCCATCTTACAGCAGAGATACGTTTAGTAACCCCTACCCCGATGATAGAACCTGTAATCGTATGTGTAGTAGATACTGGAATACCTAAGTGCTCTGTTACATATAATGCTACAGCACCTGCAGTCTCAGCAGCTACACCTTCTAATGGTGTTACTTTTGTAATCTTAGATCCCATTGTCTTAACGATTTTCCATCCTCCAGATAAAGTACCTAAACCGATGAATATGAATGATGCTAATGGTACCCACCACCAGTGCTCTACGAATACTTTAAATGTATCTACCCCTTCTACTAAATAAGAAGGGTCCATATCAACATTTACGTGGTAGAAGATAACAGCAGCACCGATAATACCCATTACTTTCTGAGCATCGTTACCTCCATGTCCTAAAGAGAACAATGCCGATGATACTAACTGTAAACGCTTAAACCAAACATCACATTTATGTGAGTTAGAATTACGACATATCCACATAATACCTACTGTTATAAAGTAGGCTAGTATCATCCCTAAGAATGGTGCTCCGAAGATAAATAAGAAGATAGGAATAACTTTAGAATAAACAATAACATCTACTCCTCCAGGTGCAAATCCACCTGCGTGAGCTACTGCTGCTCCTATAAATCCTCCGATAAGTGTATGTGAAGAAGAAGAAGGAATACCTAACTTCCAAGTCAATAAGTTCCAAATAATAGCTGCAACCAATCCAGCAAAGATTACTTCTAAACTAATAAAGTTCTCATTTACTGATTTGGCAATGGTATTACCAATTTTAAACTCTCCAATAATATACAGAGAGATAAAATACGCAGCAAAGTTAAATGCTGCTGCCCATAACACTGCCTGGAATGGTGTCAACACCTTTGTAGTCACGATAGTCGCGATAGAGTTCGCTGCATCGTGAAAACCGTTAATGTAATCAAACCCTAATGCTAAGACGATAATAATCATCAGCATAATACCAGCTTGATTAGTAAACATTCCTAAGAAAAAATCCATAAATAATGTTTCTAGTTAATTAAGCGTATTTTACCGTAATTGTCTCTAATACGTTAGCTACATCTCTACAGCTATCTGTAGCAGTCTCTAATGCAGACATTACTTCCTTATATTTAATAATCTCAATTGCGTTACTTTCGTTTTCGAAAATATCAGCAACTGCTTTATCAAATACTTTATCTGCTTTACGCTCTAAACGAGAAATATTTTTGCTGATTTCTGATAATGTAGCAAAGTTTTTATTGTCTTTTAAGATCAAAAGACCTTTAGCTACTTCACTACAAGCTTCTAAATTAGCTTCAGTTAATTTACGCAAAGGTTTAGTTACCTTATCGATTTGATACAATCTCATACGAGATGCAGCATCTGATAAATGGTCTGCAATATCATCTACAGCAGTGATTAAGTTGTGAATATCTTCACGGTCAAAAGGAGTGATGAAGTTTTTACCAAGTTCTACTCGAGTAGTTTGAGCGATTGCTTCAATTTCTTGTTTTAATACTTCTACATCTTTTAATAACTTTTCTCTTTCTTTAGCTGGTGCATTTACTGCCTCATTTAAAGTTTCTGAAAGTTTCTTAATCTTACCTGCTGCCTTTTCAAATAATGGATAAAACACTTTATCCTTAGGCACTAAAAACTGAAAAATATTGTTTAATGACATCTTAAAAATGATAATAATCGGGGGCAAAAGTAACTCTTTTAAGTTATCTCAATGTTTCCTTAACGTTAATTTTTACACCTTTATTAATACTATTACTTCACACTAAAAACATAACTAATTGAATAACAAATATAAACCTATTTCCTTATATTAATTTAATGTTATGTAATTAAAATACATGCAACATTGAATATTCTTACTATGTGACAATATTTGACTCCAATAATTACAATTTATAAACGAATTACTGCTAAATTATAGATTACACTATTACGCTTCATTTCCCCTTTCTTTTTACTATAATTCTTATTGTAAACTAAACTTTCTAGTATTACTATCATAACAGAAAACAAATAAGCTATTTAACCAAAAGAGACCTTGTTCATTGCATAACAAATTGATTAGATCTAAAACATCAATACCTGAAAATTCGCATACCGTCTTTTAACACTAGTAAAAATTATAACTATATTTTGTACTTTAGCGAAAACGATATAAAACAACAGAGAATCAACCCAACAAACTATGGATATAAACTTCAATAAAAACGAAGACCACAATAAACTTTTACTTTCTGAATTAAAGAGGAAATTAGTAAAAGTAAAACAAGGTGGTGGAGAAAAAAGAATCGCTAAACTACACGAACAAGGCAAAATGACTGCTAGAGAGCGTATCGACTATTTATTAGATGATAAAACTAATAGTATAGAGATAGGAGCTTTCGCAGGAGAGGATATGTATGCAGAACATGGAGGTTGTCCTTCTGGTGGTGTAGTAGTAAAGATTGGTTATATCAAAGGAAAACAATGTATCGTAGTAGCTAATGATGCTACTGTAAAAGCAGGTGCATGGTTCCCTATCACAGGAAAAAAGAACTTAAGAGCGCAAGAAATAGCAATAGAGAATAAACTACCTATTATCTACTTAGTAGACAGCGCTGGTGTTTACCTTCCATTACAAGATGAAATCTTCCCTGATAAAGAACACTTCGGACGTATCTTTAGAAACAATGCTGTAATGAGCAGTATGGGTATTACACAGATTGCTGCAGTAATGGGTAGCTGCGTAGCTGGTGGTGCTTACTTACCTATTATGAGTGACGAAGCACTTATTGTAGACAAGACAGGAAGTATATTCCTTGCTGGTAGTTACTTAGTAAAGGCAGCTATTGGTGAAAGTATTGACAACGAAACATTAGGAGGTGCTACTACACACTGTGAAATATCAGGTGTCACGGACTATAAAGCTAAAGATGACAAAGACGCTTTAGATACGATCAAGAATATCGTTGATAAAATAGGTGACTTTGACAAGGCAGGATATAACCGTATCAAGGCTGTTAAGCCTGCACTTCCTCAAGAAGATATCTACGGTATCCTTCCTAAAGCACGTAATGAACAATACGATATGATGGAGATTATCAAACGTCTAGTTGATAACTCTGAATTTGAAGAATACAAAGAAGGCTATGGACAAACGATCATTACTGGATATGCACGTATAGATGGATGGGCAGTAGGTATTGTAGCAAATCACCGAAAAGTAGTTAAAACTAAAAAAGGTGAAATGCAGTTCGGTGGAGTAATTTACTCTGACTCGGCTGACAAGGCTACTCGATTTATCGCTAACTGTAACCAAAAGAAAATACCATTAGTATTCTTACAAGACGTTACTGGATTTATGGTAGGTTCTAAATCTGAGCACGGTGGTATTATTAAAGACGGTGCTAAGATGGTAAATGCAGTATCTAACTCTGTAGTGCCTAAATTCACTGTAGTAGTAGGTAACTCTTATGGAGCTGGTAACTATGCTATGTGTGGTAAAGCTTATGATCCACGTCTTATCTTTGCTTGGCCTAGTGCTGAACTAGCTGTAATGGGTGGTGCTCAGGCAGCTAAAGTATTATTACAAATAGAAGCTTCTTCGCTAAAAGCAAAAGGAGAAGAACTAACACCTCAACAAGAAGAAGAATTATTCAATAAAATTAAAGCGAAATACGACAATCAAGTTTCGCCTTATTATGCAGCAGCACGTCTTTGGACAGATGCTATTATCGATCCATTAGATACGCGTAAGTGGATCTCTATGGGTATCGAAGCTGCTAACCACGCTCCTATCGAAAAACCATTTAACTTAGGAGTTATTCAAGTATAATAAAAACCAAAAACGGGAAGCTAATCACTTCCCGTTTTTTTTATATCACTAGATAAATCTATTATAACTACTTACTGCATTATTATTTACTCTAGTTAAAAAACTAAAATCACTATCATTTAACTTTTTACCTTCTCTAACTTTTCTCAATACCTTTCTAACATCACCTAGGTTGTTTACTACTGAAGAATAAAAATTAACATAAGAATTTAAACTATTTTCTTTAGTTAACTCATCTACATACATCCCTTTGTGTTTTTCTAAATTAGCTTCTAATTCTGTATATAGTTTGTCCAACTCCTCTTTTTTTCCTCCTTCTTCATCATGAATATAGAATGTATTTACTAAATTCTGTACACTTTTTAGATCTGCTTTTACAGTCATAATTGCATCTTTAATAGGCGAATCTGCTAAGATAATCTCTTCTGCACGTTCTGTTACTTCATCTATTTTCGCTGAAATTAATGGACGAGTATCCATACAATTATTATACGCCTTCTCTATTTTCTCTGCATACTCTTTTGCTTTTGCCCAATTATCATCTTTATAGTCCTCATTTTTTAAATACTTGATATAAGTAACTGCCGTTCCAGATAACAAGTCTCTTTGCTCTTTATAAAAAGCGACTTTCTCTTTAAAGAACTCCTGTTCTTCTGTAGATAGAACTGTTGGTGGTTGAGTCATTTTTGCATCTTTGTCTTTAGTACCACCTATTCTAAAGTTCATAAATAAGGCATCAATAGGAATATCTGAAGAGTATCTTATCTTTTTACTTTCAGCCAGCTCGATTAATTTTTGAAAGTCTCTTTCTCGAGAATTAATAAAAGAATTAGCATCATTCATATAATCGACTACACTATTAGTGTATTCGATTATCATATTTGCTTGTTCCATACTGTTGACATTCTCAGCACCTACTTCTTTGTTATCCTTACAGCCTACAGCTAAGAATAAGCACACTCCTAATAATGTAATTATCTTTTTCATAGTAATTATTTTTATATTTTAACCAAATTTAAGAATTAAATAATACAAAAACATTCAATAAACAAACAAAAAAAGACATATTCCAAATATATCTTTTTTTATAATCTAAATATTAGTACCTATTAATTCACATATATAATGTACAATAGCGACCTAATAGAAATGAATATCCACAGTCCTACACCTTCCAATAAAGGTTTAAAACCAACTGACTTCACTGTTTTATAAGAAAGTGATGTATAATTAATTTGTAGTATTGAACGAATGTAGAATCTAGGTTTAACCCAGATTGTGTAATAGACCAATTAACGAGAGTTCATTATACAAAATAGCTCTGAACTTATGAAAAAAGCATACTATAGTATGGTTTTAGAAAAAGTGATAGAGATATAAAGTAGAATTAACTCATAGTATTGGGTTAATGCGGAATCTGGGTTTAATATGTTATCTGCTTTGGTAATTCCTTATTTCTTGCACTTTCTACAACCTCATTGATGCGTTTTTGCCTTGTTTCTTGTCGTTTAGCAAGGACTATCCAACTCAATACTATTTTCCTTGCTGACTTACTCAAACTTAAGAAATAATCTTTTGTACCATTGTGCTTACTAAATGCTATTTCTAAATCATCTGGTATTATCAATGCCTCTACTTCATCCAAGATTGTCCAAGAACCATTTTCTTTTGCAACCTCAACACTTTCAAAACCCGCTTTTGTCATTCTCTTATTATCTATGAGTATCTGTACTATCTCTTTGTTCACTTTAGACCAAATACTATTAGGTTTTCGTTTACTAAAATATTGTATATATGAAGTATCATCAACCTTTTTCTTAGTACTATCTATCCAACCAAAACAAAGTGCTTCATCTACAGCTTCTCGCCAACTAATAGAAGGAACTTCTGACTGTTTAGTATAATAAACAAGCCATACAAACTGTTTAATCTGATGATTCTCTTCTAACCATTGTCTCCAATCCTCTATACTTTGAGGGTAATATGTTTCCTCTTCTTTAATCATTCTGTTGTCTTAACCATTGTAAAATTGCTTGGGTAGTTTCTTCTGGTTTTTCTTGCTGAATCCAATGTCCACAATCTAATCTAATAACATCCAAATTTGGGGCGATATTCTTCAGATTTTCATTCTCAGGAATTGTATCCTTCAAACCATATATCATAAGAGTAGGGTGATTAATAATTGGAATAATATCAGCCATTATATGCCAGTTTCTATCCATATTTCTATACCAATTGATACTTCCTGTAAAACCTGATGCTTCAAAGGCAGTAATAAAGACAGATAATTCACTTTCTTGCATTAAAGGTTCTCCTAAAGAATTTTCTTTTTGTGCAAGATTTATCATCAACATACCTGGTTCTGGTGGTGTAAGTGGTACATTCTTACGAAATATATTATGAAGGAAACGAGTTGTATTTTTATTCATTATATCATCTGCAACTCCTATTTGTCGATTGAAGTGAACAAAATAAAAATCTTCTCCAAAAATTGCTTCCATCAAATCAAGCCATGGTATTTCACCACGTTCCTGATAAGGCAAGGCTAAGTTTATAATTTTATTTACCCTTTTAGGATGTAATAATGCCAGATGCCAAACAACATTTGCTCCCCAATCGTGACCTACAAATACAGCATCTTCATATCCAAAATGATCCAGTAGAGCTACTAAATCACCTGTCAAATGTATAATATCATACTGAGTTATTTCAGTTGGCTGAGATGAGTTACCATATCCTCTCTGATTCGGAATAATAACATGATAGCCAGCATCTACAAGAGACTGAACCTGATAACGCCAAGAAAAAGCATGTTCTGGAAAACCATGACAAAGTACTATAGGGTTTCCAACATTCTGTTTACCTGCTTCAAATACTTCTAATTCCACACCATTGACTTGCACAATAATAGGCTGAGGAAAATTACTTACATACATTTCGTTTATCATATCGATTCTTTTAAAGATTACTTAACGATGCAAACTTATTCCCACCTTGCGACAACCCTATGGCAAGGGTTAAAAAATATTAATGATATCTTTCAAAATACTCTTGCAAAGTCATTTTATGAGGTTCAAACTCTTCAGTTAATATTTCTAATTTCTTAATTCTATCTAAGCGGAAGAAACGAAATTCTTGCCTTAACTGACAGTAAGCAACCAATAACCAGTTTTCAGTGTTTAGCAACGCAAAGGGTTCAATGTTTCTGATTGTAGTTTGATCTTTTTCATTTGTATATTCAATCTTTACAATACGAAAATTAGTCAACGCAAACTGTATATCAGATAAACTATTACTATTTCTTTCCAAGTAATTATTTTGATCAAAGCGTGTTCTCTCTGAAAGTAAATTAGCATTATCTTGTACATTATATCTTAAGACCGCTTTTATCTTGTCAATTGCTTCACAATAATCTCTAATAAACGAGGTGTCCTTATTTTTAAGAACCAATTGTTCTGCTGTAATTAACGCATTGGCTTGTGCTTCTGTAAACATTAGAGGTGGTACCCTATACCCTTCCATTAGTCTATACCCTTTTCCCTCTTCAGTAATGATAGGAACACCCGCTTGTTCTAATGTCTTTATATCTCTGTAAATCGTACGGATACTCATCCCAAACTTATCCGCTAATGCTCTTGCTGTCAAAAGTCGTTTGGTTTGCAGTTGAATAAGTATAGCTGTAAGTCGAGATAGTCGCTTTATATCATTATCGTTGTCATTCATTCTTAAGAGATGTATAGTTCTATTACAAAAATATGAATTATATAGACCAACTAACACCTTCTTTTTTCTTCACAGTAATTATCACATACAAAAAAAGACTTATTTATAATAAGCCTTTTCTTGTTTATTGTTGTTTCCTATCTATTTTAATTCACATACATAATGTATAGTAGTGATGTAATGGAAATGAATATCCACAGTCCTACTCCTTCTAATAAAGGTTTAAAACCAACTGACTTCACCGTTTTATAAGAAAGTGATGTCCCTATTAAGAATAATGTTAAGGTCAATGCTGCTTTAGATGCTTCTACGATGTAAGGACCTACTGTTTGAACTGCTGGGATATATGAGTTAGCTAACATCGCTAGTACGAATAAACCGATGAAGTATGGTAATTTTACTTTTCCTCCTTTTGTTTTAAAGAAAGCCATAGATAAGAACGCTACTGGTATTACCCATAAAGCACGCGCCAACTTCACTGTAGTAGCAACTTCTAATGCCTGATCTCCATACTTAGCTGCCGCTCCTACTACAGAACTTGTATCATGGATCGCAATAGCTGACCACAACCCAAAATCTACTTGGCTCAATCCTAAAGCATGCCCGATAGGAGGAAATATAATAAGTGCTAAAGAGTTCAGAATAAACACAATTCCTAAAGCTACTGATATCTGCTTCTCATCTGCCTTTATCACAGGAGACACTGCTGCTATAGCACTACCTCCACAAATAGCAGTACCTGAAGATACTAAATATGAAATTTTCTTATCTATCTTTAATAACTTACCTAATAAGAAGCCCAATCCTAACGTCAAGAAGATGGAGAATACAGTAAGGATAAAACCATCCTTACCTGCTGATATAGCACTATAGACATTCATACCAAAACCAAGACCGATAACTGCAAGCTTTAATAAAAGACCTGTTGCTTTCTTTGTTTCCTTTGCATATGGATTTTCGAATATCTGTGCATATACTATCCCTATTACTAAAGCTACTGCTGAAGATATAAAAGGGAATAAACTAAGTAAAGCTAACCCTACTAAGAGTACTTTACCTATTGAATCACGAGTATTGTTTTCTGTTGTCATTTGTATCATTATTTACAGATACAAATTTCTCTTATGCAGACACAAAAAGAAAATACATAATTGTTATAACCTATAACTTTAAGTTATGCGTTCTAACAAATCGTATGAATAGCTCTACTAACGCACTTTCTTGTCCTTGACGCTGTATTAGAGAGAAGGTTCTACTGATATCTATACCTTCGATATCTACTACGCATAGCTCGTTATATCTAAGCTCTTTTAATATCGCGTGCACAGAGAGAAACGCCACACTATTAGAGTGCATTAAATACATCTTAATACTCTCTGTACTGGAGAAGTTCATCTCGTTAGTCAAATCACTTAAAGTTATACCACTCTCTCTTAATGTAGTATCTACTACATCAAGAGTACCTGAACCTGTTTCTCTTAATAAGAAAGACAATTCTCTTAACTCTTGTGGTTTGACAATTCCTTTTTTGGCTAATGGATTATTACTACTACACACCAATACAATCTCATCCTTGATAAAATCAGTATATTTAATCTGAGGATTTTTAGAATACCCTTCTACCAGCCCAACATCTATCGTCTTATTAAGCAATAAATTCTCGATAGTATTTGTGTTATCAGATACCACGTCTAAATGTAGATCACTCACTTTCTTTTTGAACTCAGCTAATAACGGGGGTAACACATACTGAGAGATAGTTGTACTCGCTCCTACTCTTAAGCTACCGTCCATCTTAGCATTTAAAGCGTGTATATCAAACTCTAAATTACGGTAGATAGAGAATATCTCCTCGGCATAAGTGTACAGCAACTCTCCTGCTTCTGTCAGGTGTATCTTCATCCCATCTCTTACAAAGAGTTTAGTCTCATAAGTAGACTCTATCTCTTGGATATGTTTAGTCACTGCTGGCTGTGAGATTAATAGCTCTTTAGCTGCCTTAGTAAAGCTACCTCGCTTCGCTACGGTATAAAATACTTTTAGTCTAAAGTCAAACATATCCTTTTTGAGTTTATAATAAGAGGTGTATAAACAACAAAAATAACGAAATAATATGGTCTATATACTGTAATTTACTTTAATACATAAGATAGATTTACCTAAATTTAGATCTTCAAAACAAACTATCTAAACTCATGAAAAGAATTGGAATATTAGGGGGTACAGCTTACCCATCGACTGCGCTATACTATACGTTACTAAATAAAATGGCTAATGAGAAATGGGGTGGTTATCACTCTTGCCCAATTATCTTATACAGCATCGATTACCATCATATCAAATCGAGATATGCTAATCAATGGGATGAAATACCTAACATTCTAAAAGACGAAGTAGAGAACTTATTAATGTTACAGCCTGACTGCTTTCTTATCGCTAACAATACACTGCACAAGGCTTATGATCAAATCAAACACGAGTTTCTAACTAATATCCCTATGTCGCATAGTATAGAATTGACTAAAACTCATATTCTAAAAAACAATATGAAGAAAGTACTTCTATTAGGAACTCCATTTACGATGGAAGATGATTATTTCAAATCTCCACTACAGCAGGCTGGTATAGAAGTGATTATTCCTAATCAAGAAGAAATAGCCAAAATAGGTGCTTTTCAATCTACATTAGCTACAGGAAGTATAACAGATGAAATGAAGACATTCTTCATCCAATTAATGGAAGACTACAACAGTGTAGATGGTGTTATCTTAGGTTGTACAGAATTGCCTTTAGTGTTTAACTCACTTGATACCAACCTTCCTATTATAGACACTATGGTACTTCAGTGTGAAGACGCTTTTAGTAAAATACAGTAATACTGAATTATATTACCCTACTAAAGTCGCATTACTATAGTAATACGTTTTATTAATATACCGTACTCCGTACGTTATTATAACTTCATAGAAGATATAGATTATGAGATACAATCTGACTAGTCAGTACTGTATCTCATTTTTTTTTGTAATAATCTATCCCTCTACCTACTATTCTCTTAAGTGTAAAATTCTCTCTTTATTATCCTACCAAATACTAAAACTACCCTTGATATCTTCTTAAGGGATTTCTAATTGCAATCTGATATTAGATACAAAGACAATGATACATCAATACAAGGTCAATTGTTTAACAAACAGCCTCTCTACTCAACTAAACTCGAGTTATTGTCCATGAATTGTCCAACAATCAAGCATGAGTGCCTATGTTTAGTGGCTTTATAAGGCCTTCTAATTTTATAAAAAAACAACAAAAACAGTTAACTGATTAAAAATCAAAGTTTTACAAAATATTGGATTTAAAAAAAGTAGTTCACTATTTTTAAAAATATGATCAAAAGAGGTCTAAAAAGCTCTTTTTTAGAAAAAACTGGTGTAAGACTGTGTATTTTTAGCCATCAAATAACCTGTAATGGCGCGAAAAACAAAAAAATGAATACTACTTTTTTATAAGTATTAATTCTGTGAAAAAATGGAAATAACAAATTATATAACAACTACTTAAAATCGTATAACAGCTAAAAAGAGTTGCTAGCCTACATTTGTAATACAAATTATAAATGATAAAACAATGGCAACAGTATATCAAATAAAAGGAATGGGATGCACAAGCTGTGTAGGTAAAATAGAAGAAGAACTAAAGAAACACCCTGCTATAGAGGCTACAGTAACTTTAGACACGCATAGCATAGAGGTTAAGACTCCTAACGTCTCTAGAGAAGATGTACAACAAATACTTAGCAACGCTGGTAAGTACGAGCTTCTTTAAAAAACAAAAATGACCTATATCACTACTAAGGATATAGGTCATTCTTATTTATAAATACTGTTCTGTGATTTGTACGACTACATTGTTGTTGTATAACTCCTTATAGTATGCATGTTGTTCTCCTTCTAAGATATTAATTCTCTGTCTAATCTTATTCATAGAAGCTACTAATTGATCAATAGAATAAACTATGCTACTTGACATCACATCTCCCATTTGCATATAATAATTAAGCATCTGTATCGGTGCTTCTATTGGCATAAAACTATAGTCTTCATATGGACTAAAGTCCATATCAATAATATTCTTACGCTTAAAAAAACGATCAAATAACTGTTGGTTCAACTCTATATAACGTGTCCAATAGTCGGTTAACTCTGGATCTTGTCTTATTGCCTCATTTATTTCTGTATTGTCATATAAGTGATACTTCCACAGTAATGTTCCAGTAGTGTACATCTCTTGTGGCAACGCTAATATTTTCTCTAAAGTCTCTATCTGCATTGGTATTTTATAACCAACTGGTTTGTGCTGTTGTGCATACTCTCTGAGTTCTAAGAAGTATTCTTCTTTATTAATCAGAGCTAATCCTGGATGATTAAAGAATTCATCTATATCAAATACCCCATAAATAATAGCCTTTCGGATGGCTTCTAAGGCTTCTGTTTTCTTCTGCTCCGCACAATAAAATAGAGTTACATAGTTATATACCTCTGCCTCTATCCAAAAGTAAGATTCTGTAGTTTCATACAAACTCCAAAACGGTTTAAGCTCCTTTATATCCTTACTCTCTTGATATTTTTGCCAAACAATCTTGGCGTAATCTCTAATCTCCTGTATTTGGTAGAATACCCATGGAGTATGTTGTTTCTTAATAAACTCTTCTTGATAGGCTGCACTGGATTTCTGTAAATAGATGCGTTCCTCCTCATCCATTCTCCTATACTTATCACCATATTTCTCATGAATAGATTGCGTTAATTCGTCTTGTGATAAGTCTTTTAAGCGGATAATACTTCCGTTGTTTTCCTCTATTAAATAAGCAAATAGTCCTTCTTTATCTTCCCCTATAAATCCTGAAAACCCATAAGATAGTTTCTCTAATCGCACTTTATAACTAAAGGTTTGCCCATCTATATCTAACTTATGAGAATTATAATAAACTGTTGTATCTGTAATCAATATTTCGGTCTGATACGGGTATTGCTCTATGCGATAACTATTAAATGAGGTCTTAGGTATAATGTGCCCATAGAAATATAGGTTGACACTATCTTCTGCTAAGAAATCTTCTTTTAGTTTAAATGTGGTAGCATCACTACCAGCTATCAATATTCCCTTATTGTCTAATACTCCTTCTGCTGAAAGGTAAAAAACGGTCTCATATTTGGCTACTCGTTTAAATTTCTTAGGATTAGTCTTGATGCACTTATCGTGAAACAATACGTGCTCTGCATCTGCTGCTCCATATACTGTAGGCTTAAAAGTGGCTAAGTCTATATCTGTGTATATATGCCCGCCTGACTTACAACTAAACACGGCTTTACCATTGTAATAATAATTGCCAAAAAGATGAATAGGTCGCAGAGGGGTAGCCTCTTTAGCGAAGGTGGTTAGGTTGGCTAATCTGTGTTTCTCTTGTAGTGTACTAACTTTCTTCACTACATTGCTATCCACTATTTTAGAGTTGAATAATTTCTCTACAAAAGGTTGGTCAAACTGCTCTGAACAACTCAGTGCAATAGACTGTACTGTAGCTAATTCTTCTTTCGTTATTTGCTTGATATTCCAAACATTTTCTTCTAAAACTTCGTAAGTATCTACCTCAGTCCAATTAAACGCATCTAAGGTCAAAGCAATAAAACTGTGGTCTATGGCTAATGAGGCTACCTCTTTTATACTTTGATAAAAGTTATCTGTTAGCGTTTCTCTATTACCGTGGTTATAGAATGCTAAACACAGTAATTCTTCTTTCTTTTTGTTGTATTGATAAAAATAATGGTCTTGATAATTATAGTGAACACAGTCATACATTTCTTCACTAATCACTGTGATAGCTTTAGTCTTAAAGAATGCTTTATAATTAGTATCTGCTATTTTTATTTTAGATAGAAGTCCTACTGGTTGAGCCATAGTGCGAATATTTAGAAGTTGTAAATATACTTATCTCCATTAACGCAAAGCAAGTGACAAGAATGTATCTTTGTCAAATAATTCTCTTTAACCTCTATATCAATATGTCTGAAAGTAAGCCACGTCTAAATAGATTAACTGCTATAGTTACTCAGTTACAATCTAAGCGTATCGTGACTGCTACTGAAATAGCAGAAAAACACAATGTGAGCATACGCACAGTATATAGAGATATCAGAACTTTAGAACAATCGGGAATTCCTATATTCACTGAAGAGGGAAAAGGATACTCCTTAGTAGAGGGCTATGCTCTACCTCCTGTGATGTTTACACAAGAGGAAGCTAATGCTCTGATCACTGCTGAGCAGCTTATCTTAAAAAACAAAGACACTTCGCTAATCAAGCAATATCAAAATGCTATACTCAAGCTAAAGGCTGTACTTCGCTATACACAAAAAGACAAGGCTGATCTACTGTCTCAACGCATTATCGTGAGGGACAATCCTGATAAGACACAGACCAGTGACTATCTGATACAGATACAGTCTGCTATAGTTAACCATCAGGTATTAGCTATTGACTATCTCTCTTTAGACAATCAACAAAGTCAACGCGATATAGAACCATTCGCTATCTACACTACTCAAGACAATTGGATACTGATTGCTTACTGCCGATTAAGACAAGACTTTAGAGCCTTCCGTCTAGACTGTATTCAAAAATTAAGAGATACGATGCAGGTATTCGAGCCTCATCAGATAACTATGGAACAATATCTAAAGGCGTGTAGAGAAAAATATTATCCGAATGAGGCTACCCCTGACACACCTCTGTCATAAGGTGCAATTAACTTTGTGGTATAATCAATAAACAAATCAAGATGACTACAATTACAGTAAACCAGTTTCACCTAATCGGTATTGCCGTTCGTACTACTAATGAGCAGAATCAAGCAGCTAATGACATTCCTATGCTATGGGATAGATTCTTTAAAGAAGATGTTCTTAATCAAATTCCCAATAAGGTATGTACGGCTGTCTACTCTTTATACACTAACTATGAGGGGGATCATACGATGCCATATACCACTATTATTGGTTGTGAAGTAGCGGACTTATCTGTGATACCTAAAGGAATGGTAGGGCAGACTTTTGAGGCAGACAAGTATCAAAAAATAACAGTGAAGGGAGACCTAACACAAGGGTTAATCATCAATGAATGGGAAAAAATCTGGAGTGAGAATTGGGACAGAAAATACACAGCTGACTTTGAGGTATATGACGAGAAAGCTAATAATCCACATGATGCTGAAGTAAGTATATATGTAGCTATAAAATAACAATTATGAAAGAGACAGAACATTACTATTTAAGACAAGAAGAGCCTAATCGCAGTTGCTTACAGGCATTGAGAGGTATTATCTTATCGTTAGATGAGCATATCACTGAATCTATTAAGTGGGGAACTCCTTGTTTTAGCTATAAAAATCGTATGTTCTGCTTTCTGGCACTAACTAAAGCTCCTAAGTCTCCTTATCTTCTAATAGTCGAAGGTCTATTAGTAGATCATCCTCTACTAGAAATGGGTAGTCGTAAACGTATGAAAACTCTGTCTCTAGATGCTACTGAAGATTTGCCTATAGAAGTACTGTTAGAAATATTACAACAGACATTAGATTTATATACTTCTGGGGTTATAAAAACAAAGTAGTTTAGATGAAAACTAGTTAACCTCGCACAATATTTTCTTAAAAATGAGCTATGTATTTTTTATACTAGCTCATTTTTTGTTTTCAAATAATTCTTAACAATCTGATAAATAATATCATTACAAAATATCACATCCTTAATAACAGGTAGTAAAAATCTTTTAAAATTTTGTTATTGAAAACAATAAAATATTATACCTTTGTTTTTATTCAATCTAAATAAGATGCAAACTGTACTATTTTCGATCATTGCTTTCGCATTCTTTATGCTTTATAATACTTCACAAAAAGTAAAGTATGAGAAGAAATGTTCATTGACTACTTGGATAAGATCCAATACCAAGCTTTCTAAAATCATTGCATACTCTCTATTAGTTATTACACTAATTGCTGAAAGTATATATGATGGATTAGGAGTGGGAAGTTTTACTTTCTTTATTTACCTAATGTTTATAGGTCCTGCGATATTAACACTATATCCTATGATTCCATTTAAAGCGAAACACGTTATCAGTGTAGTAGCCTTAGGGTTTATTTTAGAATTTGTAATATTTTAATTATGCCCGCAAATAAAAAACACTTAGAAACTTCGGTTTGGCAACGCTTTTTAAAAATCACTGCAGGATTAGTTGGAGGTTTTTTTGTAAGTATAACATTTCATATGTTATTAATGTACTTCTTTGACTCTCCACCTATCTATGCGACAATGTATATTACAGGATATTTATTATGGACTATCCTTTTTATCCTAGCTTTTGTCATAGGTAATGGCTATAAAATATGGCTGACTTATATCGGGCTTAGTGTCCTGTTTTACTTGCCTTATTTAATAGCTCCACTACATACCTAATACTACACACACAACCATTATGAATATTAAAAACTACAATAAGTACTTTCACTTACATACGATAAGTGGGATTATTATTACTGTATTACTTTATATTATCTTCTTTGCAGGTTCATTTTCTTTCTTTAAGACTGAGATAGACAACTGGCAAAATAATAGACCTCAACAAAAGTTTACTGCTGTTTCTGTAAACTACAATACACTTTTAGATTCCATAGATACTCAATATGGATTACAAGGTAGAAACGTATCATTGCGATTTATCGACCACAGTAGAATTATCGGTTACAATGTGTCTACATCACAAGATACTCTATTGCCAAAGGCAAAAGAACGCAACTTCGGTATATATGATACTGCCACTAAAGAGAACTATACGTATGAAGAGACTTACTCATTAGGTGAGTTCTTATATAGACTACACTTCTTAGCACAATTAAATGGTTTGGTAAATATCCACATCTCTCCATTTGGATACTTTGTAGCTGGATTAGTTGCATTTATTTACATCTTTGCGTTGATTACAGGATTACTAGTACATTGGCAAAAGATAGTTTCTAATTTCTATGTATTTAGACCTTGGGAAAAACTAAAGACTGTATGGACAGACCTTCACACTGCTTTAGGAGTGATCACTTTCCCTTTTCAATTAATCTTTGCTATCACTGGTGCTTATTTCTTATTAAACTACCGTATCATAGGTGCTACGATAATGGCTCTAGGATATGGTGGAGATGCTGATAAGTTTAATAATGATGTTAGTCTTGATAAAGGGGCAAAAGAAATTGTGTATCAACACAAACCTATTGACCAAAAAATAGATTTAAACTATTATATAGATCAAACTGTCAAGAGATGGGACAATCCCGTAATCTCAAATGTTTCTATCATAAACTATGGTGATGAAAGTATGGCAGTGTCTATCAGCGGTAGAGCAGAGAATAGCAAACAGCTGAACAGCCGTGGAGAAATTAAATACCACATCTATACTGGTGAAGTAGAAGAAATAAACAACCCGAATGTAGATCCTGGATATACATATACTTTCGCTAATCTAGTTTATCTATTACACTTTGGTTCTTTTGGAGGATACGCTACTCGTATCGTTTATTTCTTAGTAGGTATAGCTGGATGTGTGGTAATCATCTCTGGAGTTCTTATCTGGTTAGTAGCTAGAGATAAAAAGAATGTACCTGAACACAAACGCAAGTTTAACTTCTGGTTAGCTAATATTTATATGGCTATCTGTCTATCTATGTACCCTGTGACTGCATTATCATTTATAGCAGTAAAACTTAATCCTTCTGGAGGGCAAGGATTTATATATACCTTCTATTTCTGGACTTGGCTAGCAGTAACGGTACTATTATGTTTTAGAAGAAATATCTATAAGATCAATAGAGATTGTTTATTAATAGGTAGTATCATAGGTATTACTATTCCGATATTCAATGGAGTAATGACAGGTAACTGGATCTGGGTAAGCTGGGCAAACCACTACACAGATATTCTAATTATCGATTTATTCTGGATTATAGTTCCTATCACAACGCTATATGCGTGGAAGTTAGTTAGAGACAAACATGAAAAGAAACAAAATGCTGAAATAGAAACAGCTGCTGAATAATCTAAAAAAGCCTTTATGCAAACCATAAAGGCTTTTTTATTATCTTGTTTTTAACCATCCTGTGATACTGTATCTCGTATGATTAACCATCTTCACTTCGTGTTCTATGCTTTTGCTATCAAACACTACTAGACGTCCTGGTAAAGCGTATACTACTTCTTCGCGTTCATTGCCATTCTCGTCTTTCAGATAAAGAGCTAGCTCTCCTCCATAAGCTGGAGTCCAATCTTGATCATTTAAATATAAAACTACTGAAAGCGTTCTTCTATTATCTGTGTGAAATACATCTAAGTGACGCTTGTAATATGTCCCTTCTGGATAACACGCATAGTGAAACTCTCCTTCTTGTATTCCTAAGTAGCAAGTTCTGTTTACGTATTCTAAAAAGTGATTTACTTTATTAAAGTACATTCTCTCTACCTCATCAGGTTGTTTTTCATCTAGCCAAAGAATAGAATCTCCTCTAATTTCTTCTACTATTTGCTCGTTATCAGCCTGTCCTATTGCAGCTTTTTTAAAGCTGTGTAAATCCTGTTTTAAAAGCAAGTTTGCTCTTAAAAGATTGATTTCTTCTTCTGAGAAAAAACAATCTACAACTGAGTATTTACGATTTACTAAATCGTCTATTATTAACTCATAAAATGGATTTAATTCAAAATTACCCATACATTAACAAATAAAAAGTACACAAATATAAATTACAAGACAAAAAAATCAATGCGACAAAACACACTTTTTTAAGCTATTTGGCCTCTAAAATGCACTTTTACAGATTTGATAATTCTATGATTCAAAACTGCTTTCTCAGAGATAATTCTTGTTATTTTTTTTGCGAGATTCTCTGTGTTTTTCACATTTTTCTTATCGCCTAAAACCAACTGTTTTTCATTGGGTATTGCTTCTATACCTCTTTTAATACTTTAGACTTAAAAACTGCTCCTAAAAACACGTTTACTACTCCTATATTCTTTATATACCAATTCACTTACAATAAAAAAAGGAGAGCGTATTGCTCTCCTTTCTATATCCATTTGTACATGTCTATTATTTATTTTTCTCCAGCTTTTGATCTAATATGTGGATTAACCACTGCTCCACACGCTATTCCTTTTATTCTAAATAAAGCTGGTTTAGATCTTACACCATCCAATTCAATAGAATAATAAATATCGGCTTCATCACCTGGTTCAAACCATCCGTCTTTTACGGTAAATGTTATTTCTTCATTACGACTTGAAAACTCCCATTTACCTGTTGAGTTTTCATATACTCTATCATCACCGCTTAATTTATCTCCTTCCTCATCTACAAACATAAAACTGCCCCAACCGACATCATAACCTGTATTACGTAATACATCTACATCAATTACTCCTCCACTACTATTACCAGTTTCACTCACACACATATCAGCTACTACGTCATTTAATTCTGGTTGATTTTGTCCAGGTGGATATACCTTAACATTTCTAATAATTGTTTTTTGCTGTGCAAAATCAATAGACAATCCAACAAAACCTATTTTAACCTTTTGAGGAATAGTTGTTTTAAAATTATATAATGTTTCTATTACACCATTACTGTCACGTCCATCTACTCTATATGTATTAAACGAATGCTTATAATAGAAGTTATCAATTAACATTATTTCATTTCCTCCATCTTTTGCCTTTACAGTTACGTACATCCCTTCTTCATTATCAGGAATTAACTCAACAATAATCTTTTGAAAAACAGGAGCTTTTGATGATCCGCCATTTGTTATATCAAACCCTGCTCCATTGCGTCTGCGTTCAAAATCATACTCACCTGTATTGTAGTTTAACGTTGCTGTTGCTATATCATTAGATGGATTATAATAGCCTTGATATTGAGAATAAAGTACAGGGTTACCATTAAATCCTTGCATTCCTTGTATAGCTCCTCTTAAAGTAATATGATCACTATAGTAGTTTCCAAATACATTTGGAGTAACGCCTGCGGCTGAATATCTTGCATCTGAGATACCAGCACGCATTTCATATTGTATCATGGCTCCAGTTCCTTTAAACCCTCCACTAAGGTCAAAACCAATACCTAAATACCCTCCTGCTAATCCTTTTAATCTTGCTGTAGAGTTTGACTCATTATAGGCATATCCTAAAGCACTTCTACCATATCCTAATTGAAACTTCTCTTTAGCATCAAATACAAAAAAAGACATTCCTCCACCAGGAGCATACCCTGTTCCATAAATAGTACTCATCGCATACTCAAACTCTACTACAGCTCCCTCTCTTAAATCAATCTCTAAATCATCAATAGCAAAACCACTGTATCCTACCCTATCATGACTTAATACAATTCCTTCTTCGGTATAACGTTCACTACCTGTAGGAGCACTTCCTCCTTTATCCCATTCTTCTACAATTCCTGGAGGTTTTGATGTTCCTGTCAAAGGAAGATTATAAGTATTGCTTTTAGTATTCTGTGCTTGCACAGTCAATAGACCTAAACAAGCTATCAATAAATAATAATATTTCTTCATACTCTAATTATTAAGCTCAAAGAAGGCAATATGCCTTCTTTGAATTCTAATTATTTTTTAACCTCTAAAACAATATTAAAAAATGTTCTTCCTGTTGGTTTAACATCTTTTTTAATTGTATAGAACATATCACCATACACATTGATACTTACATTAGAAAATACATCTTTATCATAGTATGTAACGTGATAATATAGTTCATCATAATCTAAAACAGGTAGATTACCTCCATTAGACCCAGCACTTGATACCATTGGTTCGCTAAATTGATCTTTATAAACATTGTATAAATTAAGATTACTTGATGTTCCTGATATTACTTCTACATATACAGCAGGTAAATAAAAGAATTTTGGCATACTTGCTTTATCACTACCTCCTCCTCCTTTAGCAGGTTGGAACGAAGCTCCACCTCTACCATCAGCTGTAAGTACATAACCTTCATCTGCATCATCAGAGTCTATTTTACTACTATCAACACCTTGGTCTTGAATAACAACACCATGTACTGAATTTCTCTTTATCTGATCATATCCTACTGCATTTGTCGCTATTTTTCCATCAACTACTGCTTTATCAGCCAAATGTTCTGTATCAATAGATTTATTAATTACTTCTAACTTTACATCTTTTAATACTGCTCCATTGCCATTAATAGCTTTAATTGTTGAACTTGGATCAATATCTCCTACAGAAGTGTTTCCACTTTCTACTTCAGACCAATAAGCTCCTTTACTTCCATCAGAAGTTAATACTAATCCTTTTTTAATATTTCCTGAGTAAACTTTATCATCCGTTACTGCCCAATCTTTTAATTGTTCTGTGCCTACAGCATTATTTGCTATTTTGGCTTGAGTAACTCCTTTATCCTTTAACTCCCCTGTACCAACAGCTTGATTGTCAATTTTAGCTGCTGTAACAGCTTTATCTGCTAATTCATCTGTTCCAACAGCTTTGTCTGCAATTTTTACTGTTGTAACAGCTCCATTATCAATTTTAGCAGTTGTAACTGCTGTGTCTGCTAATTCAGCTGTACCTACTGCTTTATCTGCAATATGTTTCGTTTTAATACCACTATTTTTAATATTAATACTAACCGATTTCAATAGAGCGTCATTTCCATTTTTAATATCAAACAGACTTGTATCTTCACTTGTAAAGTTTCCTGTAGAAGTATTTCCTTTTTCTGCTTCAGCCCAATAGGCTCCTTTACTTCCATCTGAGGTTAGTACTAAGCCTTTTTTTATTTCTCCTGAATATATTTTTTCTTCCGTTACTGCCCAATCCATTAATTGAGCTGTATCAACAGCCTCATCTGCAATTTTATCTTTTGTAATAGCTTTTGCTTTAATAACATTAGTATGAATAGCACTATTTTTAATTTGGTTATATCCTACTGCATCATTTGCTATTTTTCCATCAACTACAGCATTAGTCCCTATTTTTTCTTTCGTTACAGCATTATCTGCTAACTCTCCTGTTCCAACTGCTTTACTAGCAATCTGCTTCGCTGTAACAGCATAATCAGCTATCTCTGTTGTACCTACAGCTTTACTTGCAATTGCTCTTGCATCAACAGCTCCATCAGCTATTTTTTCATTATTAATTCCTTTATCGGCTACACTAATAGTTACATCTTGTAAAGTTGCATTTTTTCCTCCTTCAATTGCAATACCTGCTCCTTCAGCGATGTCTTTTCCTGAACCTGCTAAGGCATCAGTTACACTTTTAAACTCAGCTCCACCTTGTCCATTAGCAGTTAAAACTAAACCACCACTAACATTAGCTCCTATCTTATCTGCTGTTACTTCTCTAGCTGCAATATGCTTGTTTTTAATTCCTGATTCTTTCACAGAAATACTTAAGTCCTGCAATGCAGCTCTATTTCCAGAAGTCATAGTCAGTGAACCATCAGCCGACTTTACTTCCTTACCTTGTGTTTTTGCAATATCAGATAATCCTTTAAAGGCAGTATTTCCTTTACCATCCGCAGTCAATAATGTTCCATCACCTGCATCTTTTCCTGCTACTTTAGAACTAATCTTATCATTAGTAACAGCATTTACTTTGATGTGTTTATTATCTACACCTGAGTCAGCAATTTCTATACTTGTTGCACTTAACACAGCAGCTGTACCACCCGTTAACTTAATAGAACTATCTACTACTAAATTAGAGGCTTTCCCTTCAAATACAGCTTCATTTACTTTCTTATATTCTACTGTTCCATCACCATTTGCTGTAAGTATAGTATTATTAGCAGCATTAGTAGTTCCAACTTTTGAAGTCATCTTAGACGTATTAACAGCTCCATCTGCTAATTTAGTTGTATTAATACCTCCATCTGCAACATCTATTTTAGCCTTAGCTAATACTGTATTTAGTCCATCTCCTTCTGCGAAAATTAAAGCTGTTCCTAATGTAAGATCTTCTCCTCCTGCTTCTACAGCTTCTTTCTTCACATAATCAAATCCTCCATTACCATCAGTTACTAAAAGATAATCTCTCTCTGTACCTTTTGAATTTAACTTATCTTTTGTGATACTGTTGTCTTTAATACCAATCTGAGCATCAGCTAATAATGTATTAACTCCTGTACCTTGTACTAACTCGATAATATTATCTGTTGTTAAATTACCCGCAGTATTCGTAACGATATCACCAAGCTCACCCCATTTTACTGTACCATCTTTCTGGCTAATCATTACTCTTTTTTCTCCGACATCTTTAGATGAGATTTTATCAGCTGTAACTGCTAATTGATCTATCTGAGCATTCTTAACTGCGTTATCAGCTAATTGTTTGGTATCAATACCTTTATCTTTAATACCTAATGTAACATCAGACAATACAGATTCATTACCTCCTACTACAGTTACAATGTTATCTGTTGTTATTGTTCCTTTGTTAGCAAAGTGATCAAAAGTTGGCAATTGATAAGTTACCGTCTGTCCATTAGATCCTACAGTAGCAACAGCTCCTTCTGGTGCATTTCCTCCATGTAGTTTGGTTGCTGTAATCGAAATATCTTGAATTCCTAACGTAACATCTGCTAATACTTTATCTACTCCATTATCAGAGACTGTAATTCCATCAGTTACATTAATTTTTCCTTTATTAGCTAATAACTGTGTAGAAAGTGGCGTATAAGTTACCACACCGTTATCATCAGCTAAAGCCACACGATTAGCTACACCAACTCCAGCAGTTAATTTACCTGCTTCAATAGTGTTATTAGCTATATTGCCATTCTTAATAGTTTCTGCTGCAATATGTGTTCCCTTAACTCCTCCTTCATTAATCTTAAGAGTAACCTTTTTATCTTTATCTCCAAAAAGAACATTCTCTCCTCCAACAACAATAAGTGAATCATCACTTGCTATATCACCTTGCATAGCAGAACTAATAACTTTACTAGTATCAGTGAACTTAGCATTACCTGAACCATCAGCCATTAATACAGCTCCTTTATTAGCTCCATCAGAATTAATCTTGTCTGCTGTAACTGCAAGATTTTGAATATGAGATGTTGCAATACCATCTGCTTTTACTTGTAGTCCTAACTCCTGTAACAAGGCTTTTGAAGCATCACCAGTAACTTCTAATGAATTATCTACACTAAGCATTTGCCCTGTAACTACCATAGTCATAGGTTGGTATTTTACTGTACCATCGGCTTGTACAATTGGCACGTAATCTGCTTTATCAGCTCCTGCAAATAATTTATCTTCTGTAATCGCTCCAGGAGCTACTTTAACTGATGTTACTCCTTCATTCTTTAAAGAAATAGACATTTTCTCTAAAACAGCTTTCTCTCCACCTATTACTTCAATTGCAGAATCTCCTAATACTTTTTTACCTTGATTTGCTACGATATTAAAGATTTGTTCTTGAACATTAACCTCTTCGAGTAACTCTTTAATATTCTTAATCACTGTTTCTTTAATATCAATTGTTGCTAAAGGATCTGTACTATACTTATCATAGAAAACATACTTCCCATCAACAGGATTCTCAATAGTTAACGTATTAGCATTAAACAATACTCCATTACCTACTTTATTTCCGTCTTTATCAATATCACTTTCGTTGTAATAGATAAACGTACCATTATCTTTAGGCTCTAAAAGTGTTATTTTTTCATTCCCTTGAACGATTTCTTTGATGATATCACTTGAACCATCTACCCACTGCGCTTTATTCCCTTCGTTAGTAATCAATAATTGTTTAGCAGCTCCTCCTTTTATTTTTTGTGGAGTTACAGCTTCATCAGCAATACTCAATGTCATTGGTTTAAGTACTCCATCTGCTACGCTTACATTGCCATTAACTAAGATACCTTCTCCTGATAAAGCAGCTTTTTCTATATCTATATTTTCGATTTTCTCTATTTTGGCAATCAAATCAATAATAGCTTCTTCAACACTATTATATTCATTCTTAATATCACCTTCAAAAACGATTGATGTAGCACGTGTATCTATTATTCCAATTAAAGATTTTTTTGATTTATCATGAAACTCATAAACACCTTTAGTAGAACTTTTTATAGTAACTGTATTCGCATCAAATGTTATTCCTTTAGCATCTGTTAAAGGTTCTCCCTTACTATTTACCTCTTTTTCGTTGTAGTAAGTAAATGTTCCATCCTCATTATCCTTTAAAAGAGTAACCTTTTCGTTAGCATTGAAAATAACTTTGATGGTCTCATCATTACTATCCATCCATCTAACTATTCCTCCCTTATCTGTTCCTAAAAGTGTATTATTCTTTCCTGGATCTATTTTTCCAAGTGTAACAGCTTTATTCATGATCTTAGTTGTTACAACTGAATTGTCAGCTAACTTTTCTTTAGTTATACCAAGATTTGTAATATCAATCGTAACATCTTTTAAAGCTGCTTTATCACCACCTTCTACAGAGATAGCAGCTGCTCCTGAGATTGTTTTACCACCTTCGCCTAATACATCTCCTAATGATTTAAACGCTGCTCCACCTTTTGCATCAGACGTTAATACTAAACCAGCTCCTACATCTTCTGATCCTATCTTATCAACTGTTACTGCTTGATCATTTATATATTTGCTTTTAATTCCTTTATCAGCAACATCAATACTTAAATTTTGTAAAGCAGCTTTATTTCCAGCAATTTTTAAAGATTTCTCTTCTGAAATAATAGATTTTCCTTGTGTAGTAGCAATTGTTTCTAAACTTTGGAATACTGCATTCCCTGCTCCATCAGCAGCTAATACTGTACCTTTTGCACTTGTTTCTGAACCAATCTTAGCAGCGATTACCGCTCCGTTATTAATATGCTTCGTTTCTACTCCTGACTCAGCAATACCAATTGTTAAGTCATTTAAAACTGCTTTATTATTTGCAGGTATCTTTAATGATTTGTCGGATTTAAGGTCTACACCTGCACCTTCAAAAACAGCATCGTTTATCTTTTTGTACTCAACATTACCATTCCCATCTGCAGTTAATACTGTATTTACATCTGCATTGACAACACCTACCAAAGAAGACATTTGCTCTACTTTTACAGCACCATCTGCTAATTGAGTAGTAGTGATTCCTTTATCTTTAATCTTTATTCCTGTATCTGCCAATACTGATGACTTACCATTACCTCCTGTAAATTCTAATCCAGCGCCTAAAGTCAAGTCTTCTCCTGCTTGTACAATACTCTCTCTATTAACATACGTAAATCCTCCATTAGCATTAGTAACCATAACCATTCCAGGTTGAGATCCTATATTACTTAATTTACCTATCTCAATTGTTTGATCTTTTATCTTTTGATTGGTAATACTATTATCATTAATACTAAGTACCACATCTTTGAATAAAGCATTTTGTCCGTATTCAGCTACAGGACCACTTGTTCCTTTAATCGCAATAATATTATCTGATGAAGTTAAGTTACCTGCTGCATCTGTTACAATATCGTCTAACTCTCCCCATTTAACCACTCCATTCTCGTCAATAACCATCACTCGCTTAGGAGGCTCATTTGCTGCAGATATCTTATCTACTGTTACAGCTCCTGCTGCTATTTGATCATTAGTCACTGCACCATCTGCCAACTGCGCTGTATTAAGACCTTTATCCTTAATTTTTAAATCTAAAGCTTTTAGAACTGATGCAGTACCATCTCCATTCGTTATCTCAATAATACCATCAGTAGTTAAAGCTGCTTTATCTGCAATATTTGAAGTATTTACATTCTGATAAGTAACAGTACCATCTGCGTTTGCAGTTGCTACAGTTCCTGGAGTTGCTCCTTCTGCACTTAACTTAGTTGCAGTAACTGACTTTTCGTTAATTCCAAGTTTTACATCAGCTAATACTTTTCCTGTTCCATTATCTACAGAAACAATATTATCTGTTGAAATATTTCCTTTGTCACTAATACTACTTGATGTAATTGGCAAATAACTAACTGTACCATCTCCATTTGAGGTTGCCACAGTACCTAATTTTGCTGCGTCAGAACTTAATTTAACAGCATTAATAGTTTGATCTTTTACATTTTCACCATCAATTGTTTTATAGCCAATATGGGTTCCTGTAACTCCTCCTTCATTAATGGTAACTATTACTTCTTTGTTTCCAAATAAAACATTCTCACCAGCTCCTTCTTTACCATCTTTACCTATAATTTTAATAACTCCAGACTCTCCTTGCAAGTCACCTTGCATTGCTGGCGATATAGCCTCTGTTGATGTTTTAAATGATGTACCTTCCAATCCATCTGATGTAAGTATTGATCCTTTCACTGCACCCCCTGAACCAATTTTATCAGCTGTTACTGCAAGTGCTTCAATATGATTATTCTTAACTCCATCTGTATTGATATCAATATCAATCTCTTCCAATACAGCTTTATTCCCTGCTTCTATAGATAAAGATCCTTTCTTACTAGTAATTTCTTTTCCTTTATTAGCTACTGTAGTATAAATACTATTTTGTACGTGTGTATCCCCTAATATCTCATCAATATTATTAATTACACTCGCTTTTACATCAATAGTTCCAATAGCATCATCTTGTGATTTATCATAGAATTTAAATACACCTGTTCCTTTTTTATCTACTACTTCTTCTTCTATTCTTAAAGTATTTGCATCAAAAGTAACTCCAGGAACACTTTCTATACGTTTTCCATCTTTATCAAAACAAGCTTCGTTGTAGTATGTAAATGTACCTTTACCTGAGTCTTCTATATAAGTAATATCTTGTTTGCTGTTTAAGATTTCTTTGATAATATCATCCGTAGCATCTATCCACTGAACTTCTCCTTTTCCATTCGTTACTAAAAGTTGTCCTTTCTTCTCTCCGGGAGCTATTTTATCAGTAGTAATTCCTTTTGGAGCTACAGCAACCTGCATTTCGCTTAAAACTGCTTTATCTCCACCTGTAATAACAATAGAGTCATCTCCTGGTGTTGCTGCCTTACCTTTTGCAGCAACTTTATCATAAATAACATTGATAACATTTTCATTCTCTACAATTGCACCAATATTATTAATTACATCTGTCACAACATCTATATTCATCAATGGAGCATCTATAGAAGTCACTCCATCATAAAAAGTATAAACTCCTTTTCCTGGATCTTTCTGTGTAATTACTAAGGTATTTGCATTAAAAGGAACTCCTTCTCCTACAATTACATTTCCATTTTTATCGATAGCTTTTTCATTGTAGTAAATAAATGTACCATTATTAGCGCTTGTGTCTAAAATAGTTACTGTTTCATTAGCTTTAACAGCTTCTTTAATTACCTCATCAGTAGCATCTACCCATTTTACCTTATCGCCTTTAGTTACTAAGATGTATTTATCTTTTCCTGGAGCTATCTTATCTTCTGTAACTCCCTTAGGAGCTACAGATATTTTTGTATTTACTAATACTGCTTTTTCTCCTCCTGCATCAACAAGAATAGAGTTATCACCTTTCTCTAATTTTTTTCCTTGAGCAGCAACTACTTCAAAGATTTGCTCTTTTACATTTTGATTTTCTAAGATCTCATTAATATTATTAATTACTGTCCCTAAAATATCAATCTCAGCTAAAGCAGTTCCTGTTTTAGTCTTTCCATCACGGAATACATATTTTCCTTTACCATCATCAGTAATGGTCAATGTATTTGCATCAAAATGTACTCCTTTTCCTGTGATTACATTTCCATCTTTATCAATACCTTTTTCGTTATAGTAAGTAAACGTACCATCATTAGCATTTGTATCTAATACAGTAACAGTTTCGTTTTGTTTTACAACATCTACAATTACTTGATCAGAAGCAGGAACCCAAGTAGCCACATTATTTTTAGTAACAAGGAGGTACTTATTTACCCCTGGTTCAATCTTAACTGGAGTTACTGATCTGTCTCTTAATTTATAAGTAGTAACTGCTCCATCAGCTATTTTCTCCTCAGTAATTGCACCATTTCCTATAGTTAAAAGCATCTCTTTTAATACAGCTCCTGCTAATGTAGGGTCTCCATTAATCAAAATCCCCTCTCCTTTGATATCTGCAGGTTTACCTTGAGCTATCTCTATCTTCTTAATGATATTTTCGATTACCTCTTGAACGTTATCTCCTTCTACTACAGAATTATCACTATTATCAAAATGAATTGAGTTAGCACGAGTGCTTATTTCCATTAAAGGGTTTTCAAAAGAAGTCATTCCATCATAGAACACATAGATACCTTTTTCTTTAGCTCCCTCCTTCTCTTTTATTCTTAAAGTATTAGCGTCAAAAGTTACTCCCTTATTTTCTATAGGAAGTCCAGTTTTACTATCGATTGCTTTTTCGTTATAATAAGTAAATGTACCGTTGTGATTTTCTTCTAATATAGTTACAGTCTCATTATTCTTTACTGCTTCTTTAATTACCTCATCAGTAGCATCTACCCAGACTACTTCTCCTTTTGCATTGGTAATTAAAATCTGTTTATTACCTCCTGCTTTAATTTTCTCTGGAGTTACTGCGCCATCAGCTATAGTTAAAAGCATTTCTTTTAACACTGACTCTGCTAATTCCTCTTGACCATTAATTAGGATTCCATCACCCTTTAAAGATGCTGTTGATCCATAAGCAGTCTCTATCTTCTCAATAATGTTCTCGATTACCTCTTGTACATTATCTCCTTGAATTATTGTAGAACTATTGTCAAAAATAATTGAACCTGCACGAGTGCTTATTGTCATTTACGGATTACCTAAAGATGTCTTTCCATCATAGAATACATATACTCCTTTTTCGTCTTTTTTCTCAACGATTTTTAATGTATTAGCGTCAAAAGAAGTTCCTTTACCTTTTATTTCTTTTCCGTTTTCGTCAATTCCCTTTTCATTGTAGTAAGTAAATGTACCATCTTGTCCATCTACTAGTAAAGTAACTGTCTCGTTATTCTTTACCGCTTCTTTAATCACCTCATCAGTAGCATCTACCCAAACTACTTTACCTTCTGCATTAGTAATTAAGATCTGTTTATTACCTTCTGGTTTAATCTTATCCGTTGTAATTCCTTTAGGAGCAACAGCAATTTGCATTTCATTTAAGACAGCTTTATCACTACTTCCAGCTAAAACAATAGATTGGTCAGAAGGAGTTATTGCTTTACCTTCACCAGCTACTACATTATATATTTCTTGTTTAACATGTGTATCCCCTAATATTTCTTCAATATTATTAATCACACTTCCTGTTACATTGATAGTTTCTTCTACTCCATCCTCATTAGTATAAACATACTTCCCACCTTCTTTAGCTGTAATAGTTGTAATTATATTTAATTCTTTTCTATTAGTACGTACTATGTGACCTTTAGTATCTTCTAATACTAGCTCCTCTCCATCTACAGACATAACCTTATTTCTAGGAAAATGATCTGAATTATCAATAATATCTTGAGTATTTATTAATCTTCCCCATTCATTACCATTCCAATAGTAAAAACCAGGAGTTATGTCTTTTCCAGTATTTGTATTATACACTAATAAGCTTTCAGCAACATCCCCATTGTTAATATTAGATTTATCTCTTAAGCCTTTTAAAGGAATACGAGGTATCAATAATCCTCTATAATCTTTATCATCAGCTTTTAACTCTAATAATGCAGAACGATGTGGCGACTTTACCCCAATACCTACTTGAGAAAAAGCTAACCCGCTCATCATTAAAACCCCAATAGTAATTACTCTTTTTTTCATATCTTTTTAGTTATATCCCATTATAAATTTACTTAATTAATGATAATATCCTAAGTCATTTTATGTCACCATAAAAAACATAATAAACTATTTTTTTAGAAAAAATCATTTAAAAAACTAGATTTATTATAGTTTAGTTGAAATAGACTTAAAAAGTCTTTTTAACAACTTATTTCTCGTGTAATTTTCAATAATCTTTAAGTTGATATTTTCATCATTACACTAAAAATAATTGCTTAAGATTAACTTCTATAAAAGCACTGAGTCTATTTAATGCTTTTTAAAACGTAAACACTAACTCATTGAATTAAACAATTCACATTTTTTCAGTTTACCTTAAGAAAATCTCTTTAATCATTAATCTTTTAGAGTGAAAACAAAAACCATACCACAAAAAACAATTAAATTATTCTTCATATTTTAAATCATTATTTATATTAATTATAATAAGAACCAATAACAAACACTTTTTAATGCAAAATAAGCATATTATTCACTTATTGCATTTTCTTTATGATATGTGAAAAGAATAACAGAGAGTAGTACAATTATTAATAAAAAAAACACTATTCACCACTTCAATATCTCAAATCAACTTACTTTATGCATAAAAAAAGGAAGCTTAAAGCCTCCTTCTATTTATTATATTTTTATTACCTCGTAATTACCTTATTAATCATCTTCCGGTTCCACTTTCACTCGAATTGGTAAACTTGGGTTTACCACTGATTTACAATATTTGGCTTTTACCGTTATTTTGGTTAGTCTACTGCGATATGCTTCATCAGAGAAAGGGCCTCCTTTCCCTGTATCTTCACTCTTGGCAGAGATATAAATACTATATTCTCCTTCTTTCATTTTTTTATTTTCAGGAGTAAAGAATAAAGTAGCATTAGACTGCCCTCTATAAAAATCCCATTCTCCTACTCCTGGTTCATCATAAATTAAACTAAAATTGCCATAATCATAATCTTCTCTTACATAATCTACGGGTCTTCCTTCTTCGTCTTCCAAAAGAATAGAATCTAAATCTATGTGTCGAAATGTATCTCCTTGTGCCATATCTCCCCAAGTTCCTGTATAAAAAACAGCTCCTTTAAAAGGATCTTTTAATGTAACTCCTTCTGTATTATCATTCTCTGCTAAACACAAAGTGATTACTTTATCTATGGTTTCAGGTGTATAATTTAACTGAACTCCAAATCCTCTTATCATGTGTTTTTGGGTTGCTTGCCCAGTAGTTGCAGTAAACCCCAATCGCATGGCTTCTGGAGCAAGAGATTCAAAATTGTAAACTGATCCATTTTCATCTCTTGTCTTAGTATTATTACGGATTCTTATGGATCCAATGGTATAATATAAATCTCCAAAATCTCTTAATGAGGCGCTGATACTCCAACCTTCATTCCCACTATCTTCCGGATAAACAGACATTCTAATCCCATTATATCTAATGTATTGACCATAGTCAGTTCGAACATTTCCTACACCAGAAGCATAATCTGTTTCATAATCTCCTGTTGTTGAATTCAACTTCGCTTCAATAACATCTGATTTATTCATCCAACCATCTGTTGATCGCGAATAAAGAACAGGATAACCTTTATATCTATCGTTCTTGTGCTGTCCTCCACGAAAGGTAATAAAACTACTATCGTGTTTAAACGGTACATTATAAACTCCTTCTCTTTTAGTGCTTGACGAAGTTCCTCTTAATTTAAAATCTCCACTATTGTCAAACCCTATCCCAAGATAAGCACCACTTAATCCCGCTTGTTTAGTACTTCCGTTATTGTACACATACCCTAATCCTGTGCCACCACTTCCTAAATTAAAATTTGCATCCTTATCAAATAAAAACATCGTCAGTCCTTCACCATATTCCCCATTAGCAGGAGTACCACCAAAAGCAGCATATTCAAATTCAAATTCAAAAATATAGTTCTTTTTAATGATCAAATCATTAAAATAGAATCCACTTATGGTATTTTTAGTATCATCTGTCAAGAGTATTCCTTCATCTGTATAGCGCTTACTCCCCGTTGGAGCACCACTTCCAATAGACTCTGTAATACGACTTGACTTAGAGGTATTCTCAAAATCGATATAATAGGGAAACATCCTTCCTTTATACGTTTTTACTTGTCCAAAAGAAACTTGAGCAGTTAGTATAGCAAGAAGTAGTATAATTATTTTGTTTTTCATCGTTTTAGTATAAAATGATTTAATTCCTCCTTTATTACATAGACCAATAAAGGAGGTTTTCTATAATCAGACAATATTATTGCAATTGCATGACCACATTAAAATAAGTTGCTTCTGTAACTTCTGCATTTCTTTTTACATCGTATTTTAATACCCCTGTAGCGCTAATGCTTACATTTTCGAAAACAGCTTTATCGTAATACACTACAAAGAAATCTAAATCACTTGCTGGATATACATTCAATTTAGCGCCTGCACGAGAAGAAATTGGGTTTGAATACTGATTGCTATACATATTATACATATTATACACATTTACAGTATTTCCTTTTGTATCCAATGTTACATCCACCACAAATGATGGGGCATAGAAGAATCCTGCTCCTCCTCCTTTTGCTTTTTCAAACGTAGCTCCACCGTTACCATCAGCGGTTAATACGAAACCTTCTTCGGCATTGTTTGAATCTATCTTTTCTGCTGAGATTCCTTGATCACTAACTGCTCTACCATAAACAGCCCCTGCTCTTAGTTGGGCATTATCGATAGCATTACTTGCCATATTTTTATACTCTACAGTATTATACATAATATGATTCCCTGTAATACTTCCACTAACAATTCCCAATTGTACTTCTTCCATTACAGAGCCTGTAGCTCCTTTTGTAGCTTCTATCGTCGAAGATTTTGTAATATTCTTTTTCGCAACACTACTTCCCGTAGGTGCTTTAAACGCTACTGTACCTCCTGATTCTACCGTTAACACATGTCCTGTTGTAGCTGTACCTGCTGCTATTTTTGCTACTGTTACCGCTTTATCTTGAATAACCGTTCCTCTAACAGATCCTGCTTTTAATTGTTTAAAATCAACAGCATCATTAGCTATTTTTTCTGTTGTAATAGCTAAGTCTTTAATCTTAGATGTTAAAACTGCATTATCTGCAATTTCTTTATCTTTAACAGCACCTGTAGCTAAAGCTCTTGAACTCACAGAACCATCTGCAAAGTGTTTTTCTAAAATACTTTTAGCAACCAACTTTTCACTATTAACAGCATTATCAGCCAAATGAGCTGTATTAATAGAACCAGCATTAATATCTAAAGTCACCTCTTTTAATACAGCATCTTTTCCATCAGAAACACTAACCACAGTACTACCTTTTAACTCTCCTTTGGTTACGCTTTGTGTTGCTACTTCTTTAAAGATCACTCCTCCTTTTCCATCAGCAGTTAATACTTGTCCTGATGGTGTTATACCTTTATCATCTTTAGATGCCAATTTAGCTACAGTAACATTCTTATTTGCTATTTTAATTGTTGTTACAGCACTGTCTGCTAATTCAAGTTCAGATACTCCACCATGTTTAATACCCACGATAGCATCATCCAATAAAGCATGTGCCGCACCTCCACCACTAATAACAATTCCTGTACCTGCTACTAATTCTTTTCCAACTTCTAAAACAGATTCTTGAATGCTTCTAAACTCTGTTCCTCCTTGTCCATCAGCAGTTAATACGTAACCATCTGTTGTGTCTGGTGCTCCAATTTTATTTACTGTTACTTGTTGATCTGCAATATGTGCATTCTTTACTCCACCACTTGCAATACCAATCTCCAATCTTTCTAATCCTGCTTTGTTTGTCGGAATATTTAAAGTACCATCTACAGACGCAATAGCTTTACCTTGTGTTTCTGCTAATTGCTCTATCGGTTGGAAGCGTGCTACACCATCTTCACCAGCCATTAATACTGTTCCTTTTGCTGCTGTTTCTGCATTAATTTTATCAACAGTTACCGCCTGATCTTTTAAGTGCTTTGTCTCTACTCCTCCTTCGGCAAGGCTAATATGTGCTTCTTTTAACAAGGCTTGATTATTAGCTGTAACTTTAATAGAAGAGTCTGTTAGTAAGTTAGCTCCTTTTCCATTAAACGCTGTTTCGCTTAACGCTTCAAAGCTTACTTTTCCATCTCCTTTAGAAGTTAGTACTGTATTTGCTAATGCAGCCCCCGAAGACATCTTTTCTACGGTTACAGCTCCATCTTTCAGCTTAGTATTGTCAACCCCTCCTGCTGCTACATCAATTGTTGTTTCTACTAATACAGCATTTAATCCATCGCCTTTTGTAAATTGAAGAGCACTACCTAATGCTAAATCTTTTCCTCCTACTTGTACAGCTGTTTGGTCTACTAAATCAAAACCACCAGCATCATTAGATACTAATATTTTATCTTTTCCTGCAGGTACACCATTCTCTTTAGAACTCAATTTATCTTTTGTAATACTGTTGTTCTCTACACTTAAATGAACATCTTTTAATAGGGTATTTTGTCCATCCGTTGACATTTTAATGATATTATCAGTTGTCAAATTACCGGCAGTATCTGTAACAATATCTCCCAATTCACCCCATTCTACTGTACCGTCTGCCTTAGTTACTAAAACACTTGCAGCATTTACTCCTGCTGCTGATATTTTTTCTACGGTTACTGAACCTTCTGCTAATATTGCATTCTTTACTGCACCATCTGCCAATTGAGCTGTATTAATTCCCTTGTCTTTAATACTCAACTTAACCGTTTCTAATACTTTTCCTTTACCACTGTCAGAAGCAACAATTACATTATCTGTAGTAATATCTCCTTTGCTTCCCAACTGGTTTGCTTGTATTGGTTGGTAACTAACTGTTTTACCATTAGCTCCTACAGTTGCTACTGCACCAACAGGCGCCCCCGCAGCATCTAACTTACTTGCTAAGATAGAATTATCTTTAAGTCCTAAAGTAACATCTCTCAATACTGCTGCAGCTCCATTAACTACAGACACTCCATCTGTAACATTAATAGTCCCTGCACTCTTAATCATTGTGTCTGCAGCAATCGTTTGGTAACTTACTTTTCCATCCTTATCTGCCACTGCTACTCTGTATTGCTCACCTGCACCAGCGGTTAATTTATTAGCTGTAATGGTGTTTTCTGCAATATTGATTCCTGTAACTGTATTACCTGCAATATGTATTCCTTTAATTCCACCTTTTTTAATAGACAAAGATGTTTTCTTAGTTTCATCTCCAAACAATACATTCTCTCCACCTGCAACTGCAATTGACTCATCACCTTCCAAATCTCCTTTCATTACTGGAGACACTGTTTCTGTAGTTGTTTGGAAGGCTGCCTTACCTGACCCATCAGCTGTTAATACAGCACCCTTTTGTGTACCTACACCTGATCTAATTTTATCGGCAGTTACTGCAAGATCTTGAATATGTGTTGTACCAATACCTGATTCACTTACCTTTAACTCTAAGGCTTGTAACAATGCTTTTGACGTATTTCCTGACGCTGTTAACGAGTTATCTACTGTAAGCATTTCTCCTGTAACCACAGCTGCCATTGGTTGGTATTTTACTGTACCATCGGCTTGTACTACTGGAACATAACTTGCTTTGTCTATACCTGCAAATAATTTATCTTCTGTAATTGCTCCTTTGGCTACTTTATCTTTGGTAACTCCACCATTCTTTAAACCAATTGTCATTTCGTTTAAAACAGCTTGATCTCCATTTATTACCTCAATAGAATCATCCGTTAATACTTGTTTTCCATTAGCTGCAATAGACTCATAGATTTGCTCTGTTACCGTGTTTTCGTTTAAGATTTCAGTAATATTTTCTACTACTTTACCTTTCACATCTATCACACCTATCGGTTTCTCGTTCTTTTTGTCGTAGAATTCATACGCTCCTTCGGCGTTAACTCTGATTTCTAAGGTATTGGCATCAAAAAGTACTCCGTCATTCTCATCAATAATATTACCGTTTTTATCAATTGCTTTTTCATTGAAATAAGTAAACGTACCGTTATCATTATCTCTCAACAGAGTAACTGTTTCTTGTTTGGCAACTACTTCTTCTAATACCTCATCTGTAGCATCTACCCACTCTACTTTTCCTTCTTTATTGGTCACTAAAAGCTGACCAATAGCTCCTGGTTTCATCTTAGCAGTAGTAATTCCTTCATTAGCAACAGAAAGCTTCATAGCATTTAATACTGCTGTATCTCCATTGGTTACTTTTATAGAACTATCTTCTGCAGTAACCGCTTTTCCTTGTGCGGCTACTGATTCGAATATTTGTTCTGTAACTGTAGTTTCTTTTAAGATTTCTGTAATATTCTCTATTACACTTGCTTCTACATCTATAGTAGCAATAGGGGTATCCTGAGACTTATCGAAAAACTCGTACTTACCTTCTGCATTTTTTATTATCTTTAGTGTATTCGCATCAAAAGTAGTTCCCTGAGCTCCTTGTTTGATATTTCCTTGATTGTCTACCTCTTTCTCATTGAAGTAAGTAAATTTCCCATTCTTATCATCACGCAACACAGTCAACGATTCGTTTGCATTAACAATAACACTTAATACGCTATCGCCTGCATCCATCCATTTTACTGTACCGCTTTCATCTGTAGCTAAAACTTGTCTTCCTTTTTCTCCAATAATCTTAGCAGCTGTTATCGTTTGATCTTGAATCTTATCAGTAGATACCGCACTATTTGCCAACTTAGCCTCTGTAACTCCCTCGTTTTCGATACTAATTGTAACATCAGCTAAAGCGGCATTATCTCCACCAACTACTGCAATTCCATCATTTCCAAGCATTGGTTTTCCAGAAGTTCCAATCACCTGACCTAAGGTTTTAAACTCTGCTCCACCATTAGCATTAGAAGTCAACACTAAACCAGCTCCTTTTGTTGTTCCTATTTTATCTTCGGTAACTGCATTAGCTGCAATATGGTCTTTCTTAATTCCGCCTTTTGCAACTTCAATATTCAAACCTTGAAGAGCTGCTTTATTTGTCGGTATAGTTAAAGAAGTAGAAGTAATTGCTTTTCCTTGTGTAGCAGCTACCTCATCTAACTTTTTGAATAAAACATTCCCTTGTCCATCCGCTGTAAGTACAGTACCATCTAAAGCATTTACTCCCTCCAATTCTGAAGTAATCTTTTTAGTAGTTACCCCTCCGTCATTCAACGAGATATTCATTGGAGTCAACACTGCTTTATCTCCACCCGTTACCTTGATTGCTGTATCTGTTGTAACCGCTTTTCCATTAGCTACCACAGACTCATAAATATCGTTTTGTACGCTATTGTCGTTTAAGATTTCTGTAATACTATTTATTACTGATTCTGCTACATTAATGGTTCCTATTAATCCTTTATCTGATTTATCATGGAACTCAAATACGCCAGTTCCTTTGCCATTGCCATCTTTTATTTCAGTAATGGTTAATGTATTCGCATCAAAGGTAATTCCTGCAGCTCCTGGTTTAACATTACCATGTTCATCAACATCTTCTTCATTATAGTAAGTAAACTTACCATTACCTAAATCTGTTAATAGTGTAATTCTTTCGTTTGCAACAACAATCTCATTAATAATGCTATCCGAAGCGTCTACCCACTCTGCTTCTCCATTTTCATTGGTAATCAAAAGCTGTTTTGCACTACCTGCTTTTATTTTTTCTACCGTTACGCTTTCATTTGCTATTTGAGCTGTTGTTACCGCATTTGGTGCAATATGTTTAGTTACTACCCCACCTTCAAGAATACCTATTGTTGTTTCTTTTAGTACAGCTTTATTACCTAAAGGAATAGATAACGATCCATCTGATAATAAGTTTGCTTCTGTCCCTTCGAAGGCTGTGCTATTTAATTTTTTGTACTCTACTGTTCCATCACCTTTGGCAGTTAACACGCTGTTTTCGGCAGCATTTACAGCCCCTATTGTAGAAGACATTTGTTCTATTTTTACAGCACCATCCGCTAATTGAGTAGTTGTAATTCCTTTGTCTTTAATCTTTATTCCTGTATCTGCTAATACCGCTGACTGACCATTGCCTGTTGTAAATTCTAATCCAGCACCTAATGTCAAATCTTCTGCTGCCTGTACAATACTCTCTCTATCAACATACGTAAACCCTCCATTAGCATCAGTAACCATAACCATTCCAGGTTGAGATCCTATATTACTTAATTTACCTATTTCAATTGTTTGGTCTTTTATCTTTTGATTAGTAATACTATTATCATTGATACTAAGTACTACATCTTTGAATAGAGCATTTTGTCCGTATTCGTTTACAGGGCCACTTGTTCCCTTAATAGCAATAATATTATCTGATGAAGTTAAGTTACCTGCTGCATCTGTTACAATATCATCTAACTCTCCCCATTTAACCACTCCATTCTCATCAATAACCATCACTCGCTTAGGAGGCTCATTTTCTGCAGATATCTTATCTACTGTTACAGCTCCTACTGCTATTTGATCATTAGTAACTGCACCATCAGCTAACTTCGCTGTCGTAATTCCTTTATTTACAATACTCAGTGTAGCTTCTTTAAATAAAGTTCCCGCTTGTTCAGAAGCTCCCCCTACTTGAATAATACCATCCGTTTTTAACGAAGCCGCATTAGTTGCAACCTCTGTGCTTGTTAATGACTTATAACTTACTGTTCCATCGGTATTAACTGTTGCTACATGTCCTGCTAAAGTACCATCAGCCACTAATTTAGCAGCTGTTACTTGTTTATCATCAATATGAGTTGTTTTTACTCCACTTGGAGCAATTCCCATATTCAACCCCTCTAAACCTGCTTTATTATTTGCCGGAATAGCTAACGAACCATCAGTAGAAGTAATTGCTTTACCATCGGCTGCTATTTTCTCGTAGATTTCATTAACTACAGTATTATCTTTTAATATTTCGTTGATATTCTCTATTACTGTACCAGCTACATCTATAGTTGCAATAGGCACTGTATCGCTTGTTCCATCAAAAAACTCAAATACCCCAGTTCCTTTACCATTGGTATCTAACTTTTCATTTATCGTTAATGTATTAGCATCAAACGTAACTCCTGCTGTACCGTTCTTAATATCAGCTTCATTTTTGTAAACAAATTTGCCATTACCTAAATCTTGTAAAATTGTAATTGTCTCATTTTCCTTTACAGCATCATCAATAATAGCATCTGTAGCAGGTACCCATTGTGCTTTACCATCTTTAGTAGCTAATAAATACTTGTCTGTAGTACTTGGTGTAAGTTTAGCTGGTGATACTTTTCCATCTGCTAAACCTAAGGTAACATCTGCTAATACTTTTCCTGTTCCATTATCAGATGCTGTAATTCCATTAGTTGCAATAATACTACCTTTGCTTGTAATGGCACCTGGTGTTAATGCTTGGTAGCTTACACTGCCATCTGCATTTACTGTTGCTACAAAGCCTTTTTCTGTGTCTCCATCAGCTACTAATTTATCTGCAGTAACTGATTGGTCTTTTATCTTAGCAGTAGTAATAGCACCCATTCCTAAATGTCCCGCTGCTATTCCTCCTTCGTTAACAGAAAGTATTACTTTCTTTTGTGCATTTCCGAATAACACATTCTCTCCTGCACCTGCTTCATTTCCATTTTCGTCAACCAATTTAATTACTCCATCTCCCTCTAAATCTCCTTGCATAGCAGGTCTTACAGATTCTGTAGGCTTTTGGAAAGATGCTTTGCCTTTGCTATCGACTGTTAGCACATCTCCTTTTGCTGCATCTTTAGTGTTAATTTTAGCCACTGTTACTGCTTGATCTTGAATATGATCAGTTTTAACTCCATCTGTTTGAATGTTAATAGTCACTGCTTTCAATGCTGCTTTATCACCACCTGTTATTGCAATTGAACTATCTGAACTGCTCATTTTTTGACCATTAGCAGCCACTTGTTCTAAGATTTCATTCTTTACCTCTTGTGTATTCAGTATTTCAGTAATATTTTCAATTACGGTACCTGCTACATCTATTGTTGCAATAGGCAAAGAAGTTGTAACTTTTGTTCCATCGTAAAACTCATATACTCCTGTTCCTTTACCTTGCACATCTTTTACCTCTTTTACTTCTAATGTATTTGCGCTAAACTTTGTTCCGGTAGCTGTTGGCTTGCGATTGCCATTGGCATCATAATCAGCCTCATTAAAATACGTAAACGTACCATCTTTATGGTCTATTAACTCTGTTACTGCCTGATTTAAAGAAAGAATCTCTTTAATATCAGCATCTGAAGTACTCATCCATGCTACCTCGCCATTCTTGTTTGTTACTAAAAGTTGTCCTTTAGTTCCTGGTTGTATTTTAGCAGGTGTAACTCCTTTATTAGTAATAGAAAGTTCTAATTTATTCAATACAGCTTTATCTCCGTCTCCACCTACTGTAATAGACTGATCTGGAGAAGTTACTGCTTTTCCTTCGGCTGCTATTTTTTCATAAATCTCATTAACTACTGTATTCTCTTTTAAGATTTCATTGATATTTTCTACCACTGTACCAGCAACATCAATTGTTGCTACAGGAGTATTTTTGCTTCTACCATCGTAAAACTCATACTTCCCGTCAGCAGTTGATTCTATACGTAAGGTATTAGAGTCAAAAATAACTCCCCCTCCTATAATATTGCCATCCTTATCTACTGCATTCTCATTATAATACGTAAGTGTACCGTTACCTTCATCTTTTAAGATGGTAACCTTTTCTTGTGTAGTTACTATTTCTTTAATAATATCATCTGACGCAGGTACCCACTCTACCCTACCTTCTTTGGTTGCCAATAGATATTTATCTGTACCTGGTTTTATTTTCGCTTCTGTTACCCCTTCGTTGGCAATTTCTATATTTAGCGCCTCTAAGCCTGCTTTATTATTAGCAGGAATTTTTAGTGATCCATCATTAGAAGTAATTGCTTTTCCTTGAGCGGCTACACTTTCATATATTTCTTTCTTTACTTCTGCACTTAGTAATATCTCTGTAATATTCTCTATTACACTTGCTTCTACATCTATAACACCAATAGGATCTGTTTTACTTGTTCCATCATAAAACTCGTATTTACCCTCTGCATTTTTTACAATCTCAAGCGTATTTGCATTAAACGTAACTCCTGCTCCTATAATATTACCATCCTTATCTACTGCATTCTCGTTATAATAAGTAAACGTACCATTACCCCCATCTTTTAAGATTGTCACCTTTTCTTGAGCAGTTACTACTTCTTTAATGATATCATCTGATGCTGGCACCCATGTTGCTTTTCCAGCCTTAGTCACTAAGATTTGACTATTTTGTCCTGGTTTAATCTTCTCTTCTGTTACTGCTGCATTTTTAAGTTTGTGAGAAGTAACAGCTTCGTTCTTTATTTTGCTTGTTTCAACAGCCTCGTCTGCTATAGTTAAAGTCATTTCTTTTAACACAGCATCTCCCACTTCTTGTAGTCCATTTACCAAGATACCATTCCCCTTTAGGGCAGCAGGTTTACCTTGTGCTACTTCTATTTTTTTGATGATATTATCGATAACATCTTGTACATTTTCGCCTGGAATAGCGTTTGATTTATTTTCAAACACAATAGCATTTGCGCGAGTACTAATAGTCATCAAAGGTTTGGCAAGAGAAGTTTTACCATCGTAAAAGTCATAAATCCCTTTTCCTTTTGGTCCTTCTTTCTCTTTTATTCTCAATGTATTTGCATCAAAAGGAATTCCTTTTGTTTCGTCTAAACTACCATCTTCTAAAAAGGCATCTTCGTTGTAATAAACGAATGTTCCCTCTGCTTGATTAACTTTTAATACAGTTACTGTTTCGTTGCTATCTACAACCTCTTTGATAATATCGTCTGAAGCAGCTACCCATTGAGCTTCTCCATTTTTTGTAATCATCAAATAATTATCTGTACCTGGTTGTAATTTGCTTGGTGTAATCCCCTTGTTTGTAATAGATATTTGCATTGGATTTAGCACTGCATGTTCGCCGCCTACTATAGCAATGGCACCTATTCCTGTTGCCTCTTTTCCTTCGGCTGCTATTTTCTCGTAGATTTCATTGACAACTGTATTCTCTTTTAATATCTCGTTGATATTCTCTACTACAGTACCTGCTACGTCTATTGTCTCCACAGGTGTATCCTTACTCCTTCCATCATAGAATTGATACTTACCCTCAGCAGTAGCTACTATACGCAACGTATTAGAATCAAAAGTACTCCCTAGTGATCCTTCTATAAACTTACCGTCTTTATCAAAGCACGCTTCATTAAAGTAAGTAAGTGTTCCATTCTTATTGTCTTGTAGTAAAGTGATAGCTTGATTTAAAGTCAAAATCTCTTTGATTGATTCATCAGTTGCACTCACCCACTTTACTTCTCCCTTATCATTGGTGATTAAGAAAGTGCCATTAGCACCTGGAGCTACTTTATCAGTTGTAATTCCACCTTTAGCTACAGAAATTTGCATTGGATTCAATACAGCTTGTCCGCCATTGTCTATTTGAATAGAGCTATCCTTTGGAGTTGCTGCTTTACCATCAGCTGCTATTTTCTCATAGATTTCTTTAGTAACCTCTTCATTTATTAGTATTTCTGTAATATTCTCAATAACACTACCTGTTACGTCTATATAACTCTTTTCTCTAGCCTCATTAATATATTCTTATTTTCCACTTTCTATCTCTTTGATAGTGGTAACAATATTTAAATCTTGAATTGGAGTTTTTACAGCATGGCCTCTTGTATCTCTTAGTACAAGTTGATCCCCCTCTTTTCCCATTACCTCATTCTTCGGAAAATTATCAAGATTATCAATTGCATCTTGATTATTTAATAGTCGCAACCATTCTTTCCCTTTCCAATAGTAAAAACCTGGAGTTAATCCATTGCCATCTGTTGTATTAAAAACTAATAAACTCTCTGCTACATCTCCTTTATTTATCTGTGATACATCTTTAGAATCCTTTAAAGGAATACGAGGTATTAACATCCCTCTATATTCTCCTGCACCTGCCTTTAATTCTAATAATGCAGAACGATGAGGAGCTTTTGTCCCAATACCTACTTGAGAAAAAGCCAAACCACTCATCATTAAAACTCCAATAGTAATTACCCTTTTTTTCATATCTGTTTATTATATTTTACTATAAAAGTAATCAATTATTAACAATACAATATTCAATAAAATCTTATTTTTACATAAGTTAACCAACATATCAACAACAATTAACAATAATTACTCAATAACAATCCTATATTAACAATAAAATATAAATCCATTACACTTTATATAGGTTTTCCGTAATTTATTTGATAATTTTTATTTTTTCTTAAAATTTAATAACTATAAGATTTCCTTCTAAACACTGTCTATCGAAGTTAATACCTCACTTACTGACACACTAACTACAATAGCATTAAGAAAGACTGAAAGTATATAATCTCTATCCCCTCTAATTCTTTATACAAAATGCTGACATCTTCAATATTTAGTGCAATTACAATTCAACATTACTCTTCTTTTTAATTAATAAATACTCTTTATCTCCTATTCTTTATTCCATAACTACAGTAATACATTTGATACCTATTCTATATACTCTATTTAAAAAATTTACATCACCATATTTTACATATAAAAACCCCCTTATAGGATTGATCCTATAAGGGGGTTTAAGTAATATACTATATCTTTAATTCTTAATTCACATAACTATCTTTAGACGCATACTTTAAGACTACTCTATAATCAGCAGCTACAGGAAGTGTCAAATACATTCCATTTCCTCCAAATCTGAATGTTAATTTTCCACCTGTTGCAGTTCCATCTGTTACAGAACTCATTACCAATTTTTTGTTTTTATCAAAAATGTGTACACTCAATAAATAGTCAAAATCAGCTGCTATTGGCACAGTCATTTCTGAATTATAAGTAAGTCCTGTATTAGTAGTAGGTGCTATCACTGCAGCTGTAGGTATGGTAATTGAATATACTTTTTTACCATCTATAGCCTCATTTAATAATGTTGCTGTACTAGTTACATTAACCGCTTTAGATTCCCATTTTGGTTTACCTGTCTCATCCGTTACTATGTGTTGATTCTTACCAGAGATAATAGCTAATTTATCTACTACTACACTATTATTCTTAAGACTTAATGTTGTTGGTTGCATTACAGCACCCACTAAAGAAGTTACTGTAGAAGAAGCATCTCCTATAACGATAACTCCGTCAGTAGTTAAATCTTTCTTAGTCGCTATTAGATCTTTCTTAGTCCAAGTAGGTACACCTCCAGCTCCTGTAGTTAACACTAAATCTGCTTCTTCCCCTTTAGCTAACTTACCAAGAGTCACTGCCTCATCTTTAATCTTTAATGTAGTTACAGCTGAATCTAAAATCTTAGTTTCTGTAACTGCACCTACAGCTAAATGTGTATCAGCAATACCCCCTGCTTTTACTTTTAATTCTGTATCAGCTAATACTGCTCCTACTCCACCTATTAATTCAATTGAATTATC
>NZ_FNYS01000015.1 GCF_900109075.1 Myroides marinus
TGGACTGACCCCAAAAAGTTGGACTAAGTTATGCAATGTTTTTAATATAATGAGCTCGATATTCTATCGGGCTCATTCCATTTAAGTTAATCCTTATTCTATCGTTATTGTAATATTTAATATAGTCTTTGATCTCTTTACTCAATTCTACTATCGAAGTATATTTCTTCAGGTAAAATAGTTCTGACTTTAGCACTCCAAAGAAATTTTCTATAATAGCATTATCTAGACAATTCCCTTTTCTAGACATACTTTGAATAATGTTATTAGCTTTGAGTTTGTGTTGATATTTTTGTAGTCTATATTGCCATCCTTGATCAGAATGAAGTATAGTGTGGATATGTGCTCTATTCTCTTTTTTCCTTTTTTTAAATGCTTTATCAAGCATGTCAATAGTCTGTTTATAATTGGGTGAAGTAGATAAATTATAACTAATAATCTCTCCATTAAATAAGTCTATAATTGGAGATAAATATAATTTATTTCCTTTTACATTAAATTCTGTCACATCAGTAGCCCACTTTTGATGAGGCTCTGTAGCTTTAAAATTTCGTTGAAGTATATTCTCTGCTTCTTTACCAACATCTCCTCTAAAAGACCTGTATTTCTTAACTCGGATTATGCTTTTAAGATTTGATTTCTTCATTATCTTAGCGATAGTTTTAAAGTTTACAGGTATTCCTAACTCTTTTCTAAGAGCTAATGTGATACGTCTGTATCCATACAATCCTTTGTGTTTATTGTAGATATCAACTACATGTTTGACTAAATTCACATGTTTATCCAAAAAAGAAACACTCTTTATATGGTAATAATAACAACTACGAGCTAGCCCTGCTAAGTGTAGTAGGTGTTTTAAATTATGATCGCGCCTTAGCTCCGTAACTATTACGGCTTTTTCTTTTTGGCTTGCTTGCTTTGAGCCAAGGCTTCTAACTTTTTTAGATAAGCAATTTCTGCACGTAAATATTCATTTTCAATTTTCAATTTTTCTAAATCAGTCATTGAGCTTTTTATCCCAGGAATAGCGCTTTTCTTTGTCATTGAGGTAATTTTTTTGTTTTTCTTTAAATGTACACCCCGATTATCTTCTAAACCCTTAAATCCTTTGCTTTTAAATTTGGCTATCCATTGGAATAAGACAGAAGGATTTGAAATTCTATATCTCACACAGGTGTCTGTCAAAGATAAACCACTATTTTGATGCTCCTGAATAATATGAACTTTTTCTTCTATAGTGAATTTGTTTTTGGAGATTCCTCGTAATCCTTGTTCTCCATAAGCTTCATATAGTTTAAGCCAAAAGTAAAGGTTAAACTCACTAATTTTTTCTGATCCTGAAAGTCCACACATACTGTCTTTCCCTTCCAAAATAATAGTTACTAAACGTAACTTAAACTCGAAATTGTATTTCTGTTTTCTACTCATAAAAAATGCCCCAAAAAGTGTCTAACTTTTTGGGGCATGTCTATTTTTTTATGTTTAGATCTTAATTATCCTCGTCATCCTCATCTTCATCACTTTCTTCTAGTTCGTATTCAAAGAATGTAAATACAGAACCTCCGTAGTTTTTCTCAAAAGAAAAATGTTCTAGATGATCCATTTTAGTAAATTTAGAATGCTCTATTACTACCATTCCTTGTTCATCTACTAAACCATTTGCAAAAATGTCTTTAAGGATTTTTTCAAATTGCTCTTGTGTGAAATCATATGGAGGATCAGCAAAGACAATGTCGTAAGAAGATTGGTGTTTTTCTATAAACTTAAACACATCTGATTTTAAAGGAATGATATTTAAATCTAGTTCTTTCGCTGTCTTTTTAATGAAGTTCACACATCCCATATCACCATCAACACTTACTATTGATTCTGCACCTCTAGATGCAAATTCATAGCTAATATTTCCTGTACCAGAGAAAAGATCTAATATTGTAAGTTCACTAAAGTTGAAGTGATTGTTTAAAATATTGAATAAAGATTCTTTACTCATATCCGTTGTTGGACGAACTGGTAAGTTTTTAGGAGGTGATATACGTCTTCCTTTTAGTTTTCCTGATATAATTCTCATGAATGGAATAAAATGTAATATTGTTTTGGTACTTGGTGATGTAATAATAAATCACCGCTTATAAAGAACTTGTTTTGTACAATGTCTACTTCTCTAATGTAAGTATATGCTTGCTCAAAATAAGTATCATTTTCATCAATTCTACCTAGTAAATGTAAAGGTACAAAGTCTGGGTTTAGAACTAATTGTTCATAGGTAAACAAGATATAATAGATAAAATCTTGTGGTGTTTGATATTGGAATGAATTAAAGAAGATTAATTCTCCATTTTGAACTATAATTAGTTCAAAGTGATCTTTTTGTAGAAAAGCATACGCTTCTTTATTCGGGTTTTGAATAGATTTTTTAAGCAAGTTTTCTACTAGTAGTGTATTGATATTGTGATATGTAAAAGTACCAAATTTATCAATTAGATAGTTGTTGATATTTACATACGGAACATAGACATTGTTTATTTTACTTGTCTCTAATTCATCATAGGCAAAATAATCTGTAGAGAATACTTTAGTAGTGTATTGTAGATAACTACCCATAGATTCTTCACTAAATAATTCTCTAGGGATAAAGGTATTTAGAGAGTTGTCATGTAATACAACTACTTCATCATATTTATCATTTAACTCAATGTGTTTTTGAAAAAACTTATCTAACTGTTCATCTATAGGTTTGGTTAGAGAAATTGCTTCTGATGCAAAGTGAGTAATCTCATGCGCTAATTTATCTTTTATAGCAAATGAGAATTTCTTTAGCGAAACTTGTATTAAAAGTTTGTGATAATTCTTTGACATCGTGTGTTTAAAATATGAGATATAATTGTTTGATAGTATGCAAAATTACACTTTTTTATTGCATTCTTCTAGTCAAGGGCTAAAAAGCTTAGTATCTTTGGAGAGTAATATAAAATATAAGTCAACAATACTATGATAGGTCAACAGTTTTATAAACTACTCCGTCAAAAATTCCCTTATGAATTAACGCTAAAACAAGATATTTTCCTGCAGAAGATAGCTGATTTTGTTACGAATGACAATCCAGATGAATTATTTGTTTTAAAGGGATATGCGGGTACTGGTAAAACGACTTTATTGTCGACTGTAGTAAATGAACTAAGGAGTATTAATAAGTTTTCTGTGATGCTTGCACCTACTGGTCGTGCAGCTAAAGTGATTAGTAATTATTCTAATCGATCAGCATTTACGATACACAAGAATATTTATTACCCTAAACCTAGTAAAGCGGGAGGTACGTTTCAGTACACCATGCGTCATAACAGAAATAGAAATACCATATTCATTGTTGATGAGGCCTCTATGATAGGAGATGCTAGTGCTGGAGATACTTCTATGTACCCACATGGCTCCTTATTGGATGACCTAGTGTATTACGTATATTCTGGTTTTAACTGTAAGCTTATTCTGATAGGAGATACAGCACAGTTGCCACCAGTGAATATGACTATTAGTCCTGCATTGGATATAGATCAGCTTCGCTTTAATTACAATATGGATATTCAACATATTGAGTTAGATGAAGTAATGCGACAAGAAGTAGATTCAGGTATTTTGTATAACGCTACTGAATTGCGTTTAGCTATAGGTTCTTACTTTGCAGATACTTTCCAGTTTCAGTTAAGTGGTTTTAAAGACATTGTTCGTTTAGTAGATGGTTATGATATACAGGATGCTATATATTCATCATATTCTAATAGCGGACCAGAGGAAACAACGTTTATTGTTCGTTCTAATAAAAGAGCTAATGCTTACAATCAGCAAATCAGAGCTCGTATATTAGATAAGGACAGTGAGATCTCTGCAGGAGATTTACTAATGGTAGTAAAGAATAATTACTTCTGGTTAAAGGATTCTACAGTTACAGATTTTATCGCTAATGGTGATATTGTAGAGGTTCTTCAGATATATAGAACAATAGAATTATATGGTTTTAGATTTGCTTCAGTTCGAATCAGAATGATTGATTATCCTGATATGGCTCCCTTTGATACCATGATATTCTTAGATACTTTAACTAGTGAATCTCCAGCTTTATCATATGATCAGATGAATAAGTTATACAATGAAGTGCTACTAGATTATGAAGATGAAATAACTAAATATCGAAAGATGCAGAAGTTAAAAGAGAATGAGTATTTTAATGCACTACAAGTCAAGTTCTCTTATGCTATCACATGTCATAAATCACAAGGTGGGCAGTGGGAGACTGTGTTTATAGAACAACCTTATTTACCTGATGGAATAACAGAAGATTACGTAAAGTGGCTTTATACAGCGATGACTCGTGCTAAAGATAAACTGTATCTGATAGGTTTTCAGGACGAGTATTTTCTTCAAGAGTAAAACTTACTAGAAACAATAGAATTATTAAGTAGAGATATTATATTTGAATATAAATAATAAAGAGATATGAAAGTTATAGCAGTAATTCCAGCTAGATACGCTTCTACGCGTTTCCCAGCGAAACTTATGGAAGATTTAGCAGGCAAGACTATTATTCGTCGTACATATGAAGGTACACTAGCTACAGGGCTTTTTGCTGATGTATTTGTAGCTACTGACTCAGAGCTAATTTATAATGAAATTGTTAGCCATGGAGGTAAAGCTGTGATGAGTGTAAAAGAGCATGAGAGTGGGAGTGATCGTATAGCAGAAGCAGTACGTGATATTGAGGCTGATATTGTTATTAATGTTCAAGGAGATGAACCTTTTGTGAGTAAAGAAAACCTAGAAAAGTTAATTAGTATCTTTAAATCAGATGTAGAGAAACAAGTAGATTTAGCCTCTTTGATGACTCCTATCAATGAATGGGAAGTAATAGAGAATCCTAATAATGTAAAGGTAGTGGTAGATGAGACAAATACAGCATTGTATTTCTCTCGTTCGGTGATACCATATCCTAGAGATAAAGAAGCGAAAGTACAGTACTATCAACACATAGGAGTATATGCTTTTAGAAAACAAGCTCTACTGGAATTTACGACTTTGCCAATGAAGTTTTTAGAAGCTTCAGAGAAGTTAGAACAGTTGAGATACTTAGAGTATGGAAAACGAATTAAAATGGCTGAAACAAAGCATTTAGGTATTGGAATTGATACTCCTGAGGATTTAGAAAGAGCTAAACAGATAATAGCAGATAATCCAGAATTAAAATAATAAAAAAGAGGCTTGCATTAATTAAATGCAAGCCTCTTTCTTTTATTTACAACGCAGGAGCTATAGGCTCTTCTGTTGTTGTATTTTCTGTTGAAGTGTTGGAATTTATAGTACCACTAGCTGTATTACTATGTGTTGGAGTATATACAGGAGTAGTAACAGGGATTATTTGTTGCTCTACAGGTATTTTAATCACTGTTTCCCATTCAGCTGCTAATCTAGAGTCTATTACTGAATTTTTTAGTAGTAATATTATAGGTTGGTCAGCTATCACATTTAATTCTCTATTGTTGATTTCACTTCTAGTTTTGCGTAACGCATCTGGTAAGAAAGTGTAGTAACCACTAAGAGTTGATTCAAAATAACTTTGTTTAGCCAAAGTGTCTATTTTGTACTTCTCTTCCTCATTTAAGAAGATATGCCCTTTAATAGGTAATGCAAACTTGTATTTAAAAATATCCTGAGTTCTATTATTATCTAAGATTAGGAAAGGATCGCCAGCTATTTCTATTTGGTTAGTTTCACAGAACTTAGATAATTCATTATTTAAAGTCTTAAGATCTTCATTAAGCATACCTATAGAAGAAGAAGTTTCTAAATAAAGGTATTGCATAGAAGGCGTTGTTTTAACAGCATCTAATTTGACTTCATATTCTTTATATTGTTTGATAAAGTAGACAATAAAAGCGTCTATGTTTTTATCTAAACTATTTGTAGCTACTTGATTTGGAGTTCCTTTAAAGAAAGTGATAAACTTAGTTTTAAAATCTAGAGTACCGCTAAAGGTAAACGTAATATTAGTTTTATTCTGATTTCCTTTTAGTCTCCAGATGATATTCGAAATCTTATTGTCATTTAAGATATCTTGAGATAAACTATCATAAGGATGGCTATATTCAGGTCTGATACTGTAAGTACCTAAGTTTTCAAGTTCTATATTATATGTCCCATTATTCTCTTTAGAAGACTTCATCCAGTCTGTCCAGTTATCTAAATCATTGATATAATTATAGACAAGCTCTTTAGGAGCATCTACAGAGAATTTGCGCTCTATTTTATATTCAGGACTCTGTGTTAGAATGAACACAAAAAGAGAGACTAGTGCTAGTAGGAATAAAAGAAGGAAATACTGTACAATTTTCATAACAACAACTTAGAGCAATATTACTTTACTTTAAAAGGTTTTTTAATACAAATAGAGAACCTATAAATGCTAAGAAAACAACAAGAACCCATATTCTGTTTTTATAATAGATTCGGTGTAATTTTAAATCTTTTCTATACATTACCACCATTACGATTGTAAAGGCAATGATAAAAAATAGAGCAAACTGCATTTGTCCAGGTGTAAACATAATTATTTTTTAGCAAAAATAGTCAAAAGACTTGTATATTAAACAAAAAAAACGGCAGGAATTCTGCCGTTTTGCAATATGATTTAAATAAATCGATATTAGATTTTTTCAGTCCACCCAAAAGTATCTTCAATTTTCTTTTGTTGGATACCTTGAAGACCAGTTTTTAATTGGATTGCGAATGAGTTATCATCCGATACTTCAGGTAATTGGTAGTATTTTTCTTGGAAAGCAAATCCTTCGATTTGACCTACTGTTACAGCAGTACCAGCTCCGAAGATTTCTTTTAATTCTCCTTTAGCGTGTGCATCGATTAAGTCTTGAACTACGATAGATTTTACTTCTACGTTAATTCCTTTGCTTTTTGCGATGTCTAATAAACTTTTTCTAGTTACACCATCTAAGATTCTTTCACTAGTAGGAGCAGTGATTAGAGTATCTCCAATTCTGAAGAATACGTTCATTGTACCAGCTTCTTCTAATTTAGTATGTGTAGCATCATCAGTCCAGATTACTTGTTGGTATCCTGCTTCTTGAGCTAATTTAGTTGGGTAGAATTGTCCAGCGTAGTTACCAGAACATTTAGTGTATCCTACACCTCCATTAGCTGCACGGCTATAGTGCTCAGCAATTTGTACTTTTACTTTTCCTGAGTAGTAAGTACGAGCAGGAGAACAAATGATGCAGAACATAAATTCGCTAGATGGTCCAGCTACTACACCTTCGTGAGTTCCGATCATAAATGGACGAATATATAATGCATTTCCTTCACCTTGCTTAACCCAGTCTCTATCTAAGTTAATAAGCGCTTTTAATCCATCTACGAATCTTTCTTCATCGATGTGTGGCATAGCCATACGCTCAGCTGATTTATTAAAACGAGCCCAGTTTTCACGTGGACGGAATAACCATACGTCTTCGTTTGCATCTTTATATGCTTTCATTCCTTCAAAGATTGCTTGTCCATAGTGGAAAACATTTGTAGATGGAGCGAAAGACATTGGCCCGTAAGGTTTAATCTCTACTTGTCCCCATTTACCATCTTTGTAATGGCATACTAGCATATGGTCAGTAAATACTGATCCAAACTTCAGATTTTCGAAGTCAACTGATGCAATTTTTGATGTTTCTACTTTTTGAATAGAAATACCGTTGTTTGATTCTAAACTCATTTCTTATAATGTTTTTTTTATTGTCTGTTTGTTACTTATGCTTGCAATGTATTAAAAAAGCAACACATTACAAAATTATCAAAAAAAGTCCTTTAAAATAGTTTCTTGTTGAACTTTATCTAAAATGGAGTGATAAATATTGTTTAATCAAAATTTTTTGCTGAATTTATAATAATCAGTGAAAGATGTTCAGATAAAGTATTTGTTTTTGATGTATTTTTTTGACTTATTTTTGGAGGATTATATAAACTTAATTTTATCATGAATAGAATTGTCGCTTGTTTAAGTGTAGTTGCTTTAGTTTTTATGGGATGTAAAGACCAAGAGAAAAAAGAAGAAACAGCAGTAGTTGAACTTGTAAAGAGTTATGACTATTTCGGAGATAGTATAGTGATGAAGGATGTATTGTCTAAAGAAGCTATGTTAGAGAAGTATCAAAATCTAAAGGAAGGAGATACTATTAAAGTACAGTTCGAGACAACTATTAATGAGGTTTGCCAGAAGAAAGGTTGTTGGATGAATGTGGAGTTACCTGGAGAGAAAAAAGGCTTTGTGCGTTTTACTAACTATGGTTTCTTTGCGCCTATGAATGCAGCAGGTCATGAAGTAGTAGTAGATGGTAAAGCATTTGTTTCTGTTGTATCAGTAGATGAGTTAAAGCACTATGCTAAAGATGCTGGTAAATCAGAAGAAGAGATTGCTGCTATTACAGAACCTAAGATTACCTACGCATTTACAGCAGATGGTATTGCTATCAATAAAGATAAACAATAGACGTGAGTAGTAGAGGATTATCATTAAGTCTTATTCTGTTTGCATTACTTACTTTATTCTCTTGTAAAAAGGAGATAGATACTAAAGATGTAGAAGTAGAAGCAATAGTTAAAGATACTACATCATTTAAGATGTATGAAATGTCTCCATTAGCATCTTTAATGGAGGAAATGCACGCTAAAGGACTTTTTTTAAAAGCACAAATAGAAGAGGGGAAAACTGACTTTGGTGCGTGGCCTGAGAAGCATAAGGAGATATTAACGGCTAAAATGACTGATCCTAGTGATATGGATTTGTTTTTTACTTATCAAGCAGAGGAATACTTAAGATTAGAAAAGATCTTATATGAGAACGTAGAAGGTGATAAAAAAGAACAGTTTAATAATTTAATTAATTCTTGCTTAGAGTGTCATCAGAAGAAATGTGGTGGCCCAATACCTAGAATTAAAAAACTTTTAATTAAGTGAAAAGAAAAGTAATTACTACTTCAGATGGTTCCACATCTATAGAAATGGAAGAGTGGGGAGAAACCTATCACTCTATCCACGGAGCTATTCAAGAAGCTAGACATGTATACATCGAGAGAGGATTTGACAAGATAAATAAACCTGTAATCAAAGTTCTAGAAATGGGCTTTGGTACAGGTTTAAATGCTTTTTTAACCCTAGTAGAAGCTCGAAAGCAAGGTAAGAAAGTAGAGTATCACAGTATAGAAGCTTTTCCTGTTACAGAGCAGGAGAGTAGTGCACTAGATTTTAGTGCACTATATAGTACTAAAGAAGATGAACTACTTTTTAAACAGATGCATCAATGTAGTTGGAATGAGCTAAACGAAATTACACCTAATTTTACCTTACATAAGATTCACAGTACCTTTGAAGAAGCAGTTGTCAACCAATGTTTTTTTGACGTTGTTTACTTTGATGTCTTTGGTTATCAGTTTCAACCTGATTTATGGTCTGTCGAAATTTTTAAGAAAGTATATGATGCTTTAGATACAACTGGTGTATTGGTTACTTATGCTTGTAGAGGACCAATTAAAATAGCGATGAAAGAAGTAGGTTTTACTACTGAGAAGGTAGAAGGACCTCCAGGAAAACGAGAAATGTTAGTCGCTTATAAGCTGTAGTAGAAGTGGAGCTTCTACAGTGTTTAAAAAGATCTTAATCCGTCAGATTTATTGTTTATCAAGTAAAATGAGTTATTTATTGAAGTTTATATTACATATAATGTATGTTTATATGATTTCGAAGGTTAATTATTTGTTATTCGGTTATTAATTTTGTGTGATTAATTTTATTTTAAGGTTAACTCTGCGTATTTGTTTTTTATTTTAACACAAAGTGTGTATGTTTGTTCATAGAAAAAGAAAAAAAAGTAGTTATGAATAAACGAATGATGTTTGAACACAATATACATGTTCTAAAAAATGTCAGCTTCGATTCAGTGTTGTTTTGTAAAGAATTAAATAAAGCGATGCATACATTATTGCCTTATGATGTAGAACAATTGATAAACTGGGTAAATGAATTTTTAATAGATAAACCAGAACTCAAAGCGGATTTATCCTTATTAAATGAAGAAATATTAGAGCTTGCCTACGCTTAGTGGCAAGCTTTTTTTATATCCGATATTTTAATTGCTCTTATAAAAACGGTGTTTTGAGGATTAAATACTTATTTTTACCACAGATGAAAAACTATAAGTAATGAGAAGAGTAATTTTATTAATGGCTTTATCGGTAGGTATATTTATTTCTTGTAAAGATGCAAAAACAGATGAAACTAATACTACAGAAACAGAACAAACAGAAATCCCTCAAGTAGGAGAGCACGCCGAAGATATCAATAGTGTTAAGGTATTGTATGTAGCCTCTACATTAGATGAGTGTGTTGGTGCTGCTCCTAAGAAATGTCTGATGGTAAAAGAAGAAGAAGATGCTCCATGGGAGTTAATGTATCAAGATATAGAAGGCTTTGATTACCAAGAAGGGTATGAATATAAGATTGAGGTAAAGAGAGAAGAAGTATCTAATCTTGCTGCAGATGCACCTTCTATTAAATATGTTTTAGTGAAGGAGATTTCTAAAGAGAAAAAAGGATAGGTCATGCAGGATGTCGTTTTAATGGATGACAAGATCATTCTTAAACCCTTAGAAGCTTATAACTATGAGGATTTAGTTGATTATGCTATTTCTCAACCTGATATTTGGAAGTATGCTACTGTAGGATTAGAGGGAGCTGATGGAATGAAAGCATATATAGAAACAGCTTTAGCAGATAGAGCTATTGGTAAATCATATCCTTTTATTGTATTTGACAAGCAAACCGAAAAGTATGTAGGATCTACGAGATTCTATAATATTGATCAGAAGAATAAGACACTTTGGTTAGGATATACCTGGTATGCTAAAGAAACCCAAGGAACAGGTGTAAATAAACACGCTAAATATTTATTGTTTCAATATGCCTTTGAAGTAATGGGAATGGAACGAATAGAGTTTAGAGTAGACAATACTAATGAAAGAAGTAAAGCTGCTGTAAAAAGTATTGGATGTACGTTAGAAGGAGTATTGAGAAGTGAGATTATAATCAATACAGGAAGACGTCGTGATACTGCTGTGTTTAGTATTCTTAAAGACGAGTGGTTTAGCCATGCTAAAGAAGCTTTAGAACGCAAATTGTAATAGCCTATAAATAATAAAAGACGAACTGTGAGGTTCGTCTTTTTTGTTGTTATATTTTATCTATCACTTTGCGTCTTTCTGCTCCTGTAGTTTTAAAGTGAGTAGGAGTAAGTCCGGTTACTTTCTTAAACTGTTTACTTAAGTGTGCTACACTACTGTAGTTTAGTTGATAAGTAATCTCCTTTAGACTTAGTTCATCATACACTAGTAGCTCTTTTACCTTTTCTATCTTTAATTGAATAAAGTACTGTTCTATTGTAGTGGATTCTAATTGAGAAAATAAAAGACTAAGTGCGTGGTAATCCATTTGCATTTTATCAGCGATATAAGCAGATAAAGGAACTTGTAGATTAGCGTTATCTTTCTGTACTAGTTCTATTAATATTGTTTTTATTTTGTCTACTGTTTTACTCTTTTGGTTGTCTAGTAGTTCAAAACCTATTTTCTGAAGTTTGCTCTCTACTTCTTTAAGTTGTGCAGAAGTTAATCCTTCTTTTATTTCGACTTCACCTAGTTCTATTTTGACAGGAGTGTATTTTGCTTCTGATAGTAGGTTGTCTACTGCCATCTTACATCTTTCACACACCATGTTTTTTATATATAGTTTCATAATATGATCTCTTATTAAAACTCAAAGATAATAAATTTATACCTAGACATCCAGATGTAATAATAGACTTATTAATCTTAGATAATTATACAAAAGTAAGTAGCAAGTTGGCATAATGCGTATTTTGTTGTTTCTGTTTTGATGAGAATTATAGTTAATAATCCTTTTTTTGATACTTATTTTATATAATTAGTATTAGTCAAAGTGCGAATTAGTATGTTCTTTCGCAGTTATATAATTCAGTCAGTCATGGGCTTATACTATGTTTTTCAATACTTGTATTTGCTACCTTTACTCGTGATGAATAACTATAAATAACGATATGAAAATTTTCACCACTGCACAAATGCAAGCATTGGATAAAGAAACAGTATCCAATCAGTATATCTCTTCATTTAAATTAATGGAGAGAGCGACAACAAAAGTCTTTGAGAGATTACAGACAAGACATAAGTTGTATCAAACCTCGTTTGTTATTTTTTGCGGAATAGGAAATAATGGAGGGGATGGATTAACGTTAGCTAGATTGCTAAAAGAAGGAGGTGCAATGGTGAAAGTATTCTTAGTGCAAACCAAGAAATACAGCCCTGACAATGCACAAAACCAAGATCTATTAGAAGATAGAGATATCAATGTAGAGAAATTTACTACTAAGAGTAAATTAAAGGTAAAGAAAGACGACGTCATTGTCGATGCTTTATTTGGTATAGGACTACACGATCCATTAGAAGAAGAATGGCGTCCCATATTTGATTTTCTGAATGAGACACCTTGCTTAGAACGTATATCTATAGACATCCCTTCTGGATTATTGGCAGATGTAAGTACTCCTAAAGACGCTATCGTATTTAAAGCAGATATCGTCTATACATTCCAGTTACCTAAGACAGCGCTGTTATTGTCTGATGCTAAAGACTATGTAAAGGAATTAGAGATACTTGATATCGGATCAGATATTGAATGTATTGAAAATACGAAGTCGGATAGCTATTACGTAGAACAAGAGAAAGTAAAGGGACTTGTAAAATCAGGAACTAAGTTTAGTTCTAAAGATGACTTTGGGCGCGTATTATTAATAGGCGGAAGTAAAGGTATGATAGGAGCTATGACACTAGCTGCTAAGTCCGCTATGTACACAGGTAGTGGTGTAGTGACGGCTTATGTGCCTAACTGTGGATATACTATTATGCAAACTGTAGTACCAGAGGTGATGTGTGCTACTGGTGACAATGAGAATCATATTACTACATATCCTTCTTTAGAGCATTATAATGCTGTAGGAATAGGCTGTGGTATAGGCCTGCATAAAGAAACAGCTACTGCCTTAATCACCTTCTTAAAAGAGAACAAAGACAAAAAGTTAGTAATAGATGCTGATGCCCTTAATATTATAAGTGAGCATAAATGCTTAGATAAAGTACCTGCAGAGAGTATCCTAACTCCTCATGAGAAAGAGTTAAAGAGATTAATAGGAGAGTGGGATAATGACTTTGATAAAATAAGTAAAGTAAAAGCATTAGCTAAGAAACACAATATTGTATTTGTATTAAAAGGAGCTCATACAATAACTATTGCTCCTGACGAAACTGTATATTTTAATTCATCAGGTAACTGGGGAATGGCTACTGCGGGAGCAGGAGATACGCTAACAGGTATGATCACATCGTTAGTAGGACAAGGATATACGAGTAAGGAAGCAGCTATTATAGGAGTGTATTTACACGGATTAGCAGGTGACTGTGCTATAGAAACTATACATCCACATAGTTTAATAGCATCAGATATCAGTAAACATATCAGTACCGCATACAATAGATTAGTAGATTAAGAATTGTAATAACATAATAAGGCTATCTCATTGAGATAGCCTTATGTTTTTTATTTTCTGTGATTTTGTGAGTAGTAAATAGATTCACTTATTCAGTTTTGAATAAATAACAGTATCTAAGAATATCCCATTAAAGAAGAAGTTTTCTTTTAAGTGGCCTTCTTTTACAAATCCACATTTTTCTAATACCCTTCTAGAACCTACATTCTCAGGATTTACTAATGCCTCTATAGAGTGTAATTTTATAGTTGAGAAACCATAATCTACTGCTTTAGTAAGCGCCTCTGTCATATATCCTTTTCCATTGTATTCAGGCAAAATCATATAACCTATTTCTGATCTAAAGTGATCTAACTGAAAATGCGGATAACCAATAGTACCAATCATTTGACCACTCTCTTTTAAATAGATTCCCCAGTTAATACATTCATTGAGGTTTATTTTATCATCTACTGCCTGTATGTGTTTTTTTGCATCGTCTAGCGTTTGCATCAGAGGCCTAGGAATATATTGCATAGCAGTAACATTAGAGCGTAGAGTATACATTGTACTAGCCTCCATAAGAGTAATGCGTTTTAATACTAATCGCTCTGTCTCTAGCTCCGGAAATGGGATAAAGTTTATATCAAGCATGCTTTCTGCTTTTTGTTATTTTGTTTTCTGTGAATTGAAAACAGATTGTCTATTAAACTCCCTTATTCAGCTTTGAATAAATAACAGTATCCAAGAACTTTCCATTAAAGAACCAGTTCTCTTTTAAGTGTCCTTCTTTTTCAAAACCACACTTCTCTAATACCTTAATAGACCCAATGTTATCTGGATCTACTAATGCTTCTATAGAGTGTAGCTTCATAGTAGAGAACCCATAATTGACAATAGCCTGAAGAGCCTCTGTCACATAACCCTTACCATTAAACTCTGGCAATGTACTGTATCCAGCTTCTGATCTGTAATGCTCTAGTTTCATGCGATAGAAACCAATATTACCGATCATCACATTGTTTTCTTTTAAGGTGATTGCCCAATTGACACATTCTTTTTCCTCCATCCTCTTATCGATAGATTGAATATAGGTTTCTGCCTCTTCTAGTGATTGAGTTAAAGGCACAGGTATGTATTTCATTATTTCAGGGCTAGAGCGCAGTGTAAATACTGTGGGCGCATCATTTATATCTAAACGTCTAAGGATAAGTCTTTCCGTCTCTAGTACAGGAAATACAGATAAATCTATTTGTAACATATTGCTTTTTGGTTGTTGTTTTTTAATACAGAGAGTAATTCTATCTCTCATTAGAAACAAATCTAACTAAAAAAAGAACACAGAGAATAAGGAGTGAATGAGAAAGGAAAAAAGATAGACACATAATGCAATTCCGTATATCATGCCTTCTTAGTACACAATAGTAGGGGCGTAATACTTTACGCCCTATCCAGTATATCATGTCTGTTTTTTAAAATATAAAAGCACAGAATACATTCTACGTTATCTTTGATTTAGTATATCAATGTAGAGACGGATTATTATCCGTGTCACGCAATACAGATCCACCAACAACTTCTATGGTTATTGTCACCTTGACGTCAGGAAAGGTCGCATCCTATATGGATATACAGTATGGAGTTACGAGTGCGATCTCTCCTTCGTCGAGATGACAATCTTTACGGATATTGATTGTTTCTGTGTGTTTTCTTAGTACACAATGATAGGGGTGTAACACTTTACGCCCTATCCTGAATATCATGTCCTGTCATTACAAAAAAACGAAATCACAAAATCACGAAAAAACAAATCCCATAATTACTTAGTTACTTCATCTATCAGATAGAAGATAGACTTAAAGTTTACTCCTCCATATTCCGTCAGCCCTATTTCGCAAGTACGACTAGTAGAGAAAGCATCCTTAGTACCAGTAGGTATCTGTTCTTTCAGATGTCTATTTCCATGTTTGTTTAACTCTGGGAAAGTGAATCCTCTATCTCCAGCAAAACCACAACAGTTACTATCTATATAATTAACTTTTTCGGCACATAGTTTAGTCAATTCTAATAATTTCCCTTCTAAGCCAACTTTTTTAACCGAACAAACAGGGAATACACTAATTTCTTTTCGTGGATTCTTAACAGGTAACAAAGGCATCACAAAGTCTAACATAAACTCTATAGGGTCATACATCTTTAGTTTACCTCCTTGATGAGCTTCGTGAAAGGTATAGAAGCAAGGGCTCATATCAAATAAGACCGGGTACTTACCATCTTCAGTAGCTTTTAGTAAAGCAAGCTCTAATTCAGAAGATTTAGTATGCCCTTCTTCTTTTAAACCTTTACTGCTAAATGGCATTCCACAGCACATATTATTTACATTCTCAGGATAGATGATTGTAAATCCAGCACGTTTAAGTAGTTCTACTGTTTTAGCCGTTAAGTCAATATCTGATTTAGGATAATCATTTGATTTACCCATTGTTCTATTAATACAAGAAGGGAAGTACACTACTTTTCTCTCTTGTCCAGCATTGATGACTAAGTCCGTTATTTTATGTTTATTGCCCTTAGGCATTGCTACATTCCATTGAGGTATTTTATTACCTGATATTTTGCGCATACCGCTTGACATAGTCGTCATAATCTTGTTGCCAAGGATATTTTGGAACACTCCAACCGTATTAAGAGCAGTACGTCCCATAGATGTCACTCGCTCCATATTTTCGACGAAGTATTCTGCGTTCTTTCTATCCTTCTCAGTGATAGCGCTATGACGGATATCTTTAATATATTTACCCGTATCTATCTTCACAGGGCATGCTAAAGCACAAAGCCCATCAGTAGCACAAGTCTCATCAGAGTAGTAATGTGCACTGTTGACTAAGTTCTCTAATTCTTCTGTATTTTGTCCCAACGCTTTTAAGCGTGCTATTTCTCGACCTACTACGATACGCTGTCTTGGCGAAAGTGTTAATCCTTCTGATACACAGTGTGATTCACAGAACCCACATTCTATACATTTATCTACAATCTCATTAGTGGCAGGCGATGCCTTAAAGTTTTCTAAGTGAACATGAGGGTTAGCATTGATAATCACTCCTGGGTTAACTAAGTTATGCGGATCAAAGATAGTTTTGACTTTAAGCATAATATTATAAGCCTGTTTACCCCATTCTTTTTCCACAAAAGGAGCCATATTACGACCTGTACCGTGCTCTGCTTTTAGCGAACCGTCAAATCTATCTACAACCAACTCTACTAAGCCATCCATCAATCGAGCATATCTGTCAATCTCCTGTTGTGTAGAAAAGTCTTGAGAGAATACTAAGTGTAAATTACCTTCTAAAGCATGACCAAACAAAACTGCATCATCATACTTTAATTCTGCAAACAGAGCTTTCATTGCGATACATGCATCTGCTAATTTCTCTACAGGGAAAGCAACGTCTTCGATGATACACGTAGTACCTGTTTTTCTTAGCGCTCCTGTAGTTGGTAGTAACCCATTTCGGGCTTTCCAGTTAAAGGCATATTGTTGAGGTTCTGAAGTAAATTCAAACGGCTTATAAGTAGGTGTAGAAGCAACAGCCTCTCTTATCTGTTGTTGCTTAGTAGACATTTCTTCTTCATTCTCCGCCTGTGCTTCTACTAATAAGATACATGCTGTATCTGGTAAGGTCTTAAAGTATTCTGGAGCTAAAGGCTCATCCTCTATAGACTTGATACTGTTTCTATCCAATAGCTCTACTGCTGCCACAGGACTTTTCTTTAAAAAAGGAACTGCCTGACATGCCTGTTCTATCGTTTCGAATATCATTAGCGTACAGGCTTTACGCTTGTAGTTAATTACTGTATTATAGGTAATATCTGAGATAAACGCCAGTGTACCTTCAGATCCTATCATGATGTGTTTGATGATTTCGTAAGGATCGTGGTAATCTATAAAAGCGTTTAAGCTATATCCAGTTGTGTTTTTGATTTTAAACTTGCGTTCTATTCTATCGTAAAGTGTTTGATCTGTGTGAATAACATCTCTTAGACGTTCTATTTCTTTAATAATTTCAGGGTGCTTATTTGCAAACTCTTTTTTACTTTCCTCATTTGATGTATCTAATACTGTTCCATCGTATAACACGATTTTGATATCAGCGATAGTATTATAAGAGTTTTGCGAAGTACCACAGCACATTCCACTTGCATTATTAGCGGCGATACCACCTATCATAGCCGCATTAATAGAGCCTGGATCAGGACCTATCTTACGTCCATAGGGAGCCAATATAATATTCGCTCTACCACCGATAATACCAGGTTGGAACTTTGCTTGAAGCCCATTGTTTAAGATTTCATAGTTTTTCCACTTATGTGTAGCTACCATTAACACAGAGTCAGTTACTGCTTGCCCAGATAGACTTGTTCCTGCTGCTCGGTACGTCACTGCTATATTGTGCCTAGTTGCAGTCTGCAATGTAGCTACTGCCTCTTCGTGATTGTGTACTTGAACAACTATTTTAGGAACTAAGGTATAAAAACTTGCATCAGTACCATACGCTAATAACTGTATCGGATTGGTGATAATCCTATTGATATCGATGTGATTAGCTAGTTCATTTTGAAACTTTTGATATTGTAATGGTAACATAATATTAATCTCTTTTATTACGCTACAATTTACAAAACATCTCAAAAACAAAGGGAAGTAAAGGTTTGTTTATACTGGGTTTAAATAAGTGGTGTGTTACCCATAATATACTGTACTAATTTTAGGAGATATCTCGCGTGAATTACCATAGTACTAGGTTAATATAAAGAAAACGTTAAGGAAGATATATTTAACGCATACTTATGTTCTGCTAAATCCTTCGGTTTTTTAGTGTTATTTAATCAGAACAAACAGATGCGCTGCTCAAACTAGTTTATAGGACAATAAGATATCAATAAAAGGACAATTGTTCGACAAAATGCCTTTCTACTCAACTAATCTCGGAGTATTGTCCATGAATTGTCCAAGAATCTTCATTGAAGTCACTGTTTATAAGCACTTAGAAGGGGAGTGATATTCAGTAAGATTAGTGTTTGTTTTGGTAATTAGCTGTAATTAAGTTGTTTATAATGTTTTGTAAATAAAAAAGTTAAGGTTGTTTTTTTATTTTTTGTCTCAAAATAAGAGGTAAACAAGGCTTTTTTGAAAAAAATAGGTTGAAAGTTGTTTAGAATAAGGGAGTTTTTGAGAGAAGTAAGTGGATTTTTAGAAAAAATGAGTTGTCTTTTTTTGAAGTAAAAAGAATTAGGGAAGGATACTGTAGTTACATTATTCAAGAATGTGTTGATTCTAAAGTGGTATAATTATAGGATTAGTAACATTAATCAAACAGATTAAGTCTTTTGTTTATAGTAATTTATGTGTTTTATTATAGAGTTTGTAATAATACTAAAAACCTTAAAAATACTGTTGTGAAATCAAGAGGCAAAACACTACCTTTGCACCAAATTTACACACACAACAACACAAAGTAATTTAGCATGTATAAAAGCATTATTAAGCCTATACTTTTTAGGTTTGACCCAGAGAAAGTACACCATTTTACTTTCGGAGCTCTTAAGTTCGTTAATAGTATCCCTGGCGTATCCGCACTTATTCGCGCCAACTGTCAAGTAAATGATCCTCGATTAGAAAGAGAAGTCTTTGGACTAAAGTTTAAAAATCCAGTAGGATTAGCTGCAGGGTTGGATAAGGATGCTAAGTTATATAGTGAGTTAGAAAACTTTGGATTCGGGTTTATCGAAATCGGTACATTAACCCCAAAAGGACAACCTGGTAATGATAAGAAAAGATTATTCAGACTTAAAGAGGATAACGGTCTTATCAATAGAATGGGGTTTAATAATGGAGGTATTGAGGAAGCAATAGAGCGCCTTAAGAAGAATAAGGGAACTCTTATCGGAGGAAACATTGGTAAGAATAAGGTGACTCCTAATGAGAACGCTACTGATGATTATGAAATCTGTTTTGAAGCACTATTTCCTTATGTAGATTACTTCGTGGTGAATGTGAGTTCTCCTAATACTCCTAATCTTCGAGCATTACAAGACAAAGAACCTTTAATGGCATTACTTAATGCGCTACAGGTAAAAAATAATCAGAAAGAAGCTCCTAAGCCTATTTTGCTTAAGATAGCTCCAGACTTGACAGATGAGCAATTATTAGATATTATCGAGATAGTGGAGGAGACTAAAATAGCAGGTGTAATCGCTACTAATACTACGATAGATCGCAGTAATCTGAAATCAATCAACCAAAAAGAGACAGGTGGACTTAGTGGAAAACCATTAACGAAACGCAGTACTGAGGTGATTAGATTCTTATCTGAGAAGAGTAATAAATCGTTCCCTATCATAGGTGTTGGTGGTATACACTCAGCGGAGGATGCGATAGAAAAATTAGAGGCTGGTGCGAGTTTAATACAACTTTATACAGGCTTTATATATGAAGGCCCAGGCTTGATCAAAAAGATTAATAAAGCCTTATTATCTAAATACTAGAATTAATTATGTCAACAGAAGTATTATATACTTTTTTTATAACTTGTTTTTTATTGATTATCACTCCAGGGCCAGATATTTTATATGTGGTGTCACAGAGTATTACTAGAGGGCGCAAATATGGATATGCAATAGTAGTAGGACAGATGGGAGGATTGTTATTCCACTTATCACTATTCGCCTTTGGGGTATCTGCCTTGATTACTCAGTCAGAGTTGCTGTTTAAAGGAGTTAAGTTATTTGGAGCTCTATACCTATTTTGGTTGTCTTATAAAGTATTTCAAGAGGAGAATGTAATCGTGATAGATGAATCTACTTCGGGTAAGAATGATAAGACTTTTATGGGATTTGTGCGAAAAGGACTATTGATGAATGTGATGAATCCTAAAGTAATGATGTTCTTCTTAGCCTTGTTTCCTGGTTTTATTACAGAGGCTGCAGGTAGTGTTCAGAAACAAGTATTCGTATTAGGAAGCGTGTTTATAGCAGAGGCAGTAGTGATATTCTTTATCATCTGTAGTGTGGCTGCTAAGCTGACTAATTATATGAGAGATAATAAATCTGTCAATTTGTTTTTAAAATGGTTGCAGATTATCGTTTTTAGTGGGTTAGGAGTATATCTTCTAGTTAGCTAAGAGAAATAAAGAATAAAAAAAGGTTCTAAGGACGTGGTCTTTAGAACCTTTTTTACGTTTGTATAATTCTATGTTACAGTAAATCAGTAGAATTGATTTAGTGGAATGGAAGAAAATAAAATAAAGAAAATCGCATTGTAAAATTGTGTGTTTTCTGTTATATTTGAATTTATATGAAACCAGCAGTTAAAATTATAGAATGTCCTCGTGATGCTATGCAAGGCATCAAGATGTTTATCCCAACAGAAAAAAAAGCACAGTATATACAGTCGCTTTTAAGAGTGGGGTTTGATACCATAGATTTTGGTAGCTTCGTATCTCCTAAAGCTATTCCTCAGATGCAGGATACAGCAGAGCTGTTAAGTCAACTTGATTTGAGTAAGACAGAGAGTAAGTTACTGGCTATTATCGCTAACACTAGAGGTGCAGAGCAGGCTGCTGAGCATAAAGAGATTAGATATTTAGGATTCCCTTTTTCTATATCTGAGAACTTCCAGATGCGTAATACGCATAAGACTATTGCGGAGTCTATCGTTACTTTAGATGAGATATTAAATATAGCGACTAAAGCTGATAAAGAGGTGGTAGCTTATCTATCTATGGGATTCGGTAATCCGTATGGAGATCCATGGGATGTAGATATCGTAGGAGAGTGGACTGAACGATTAGCTAAGATGGGAGTGAAGATACTTTCGCTGTCAGATACAGTAGGTAGTTCTACACCAGAGGTGATAGATTACTTGTTTAGCAATCTTATTCCTGCTTATCCAGAGATAGAGTTTGGTGCACATTTACACACTACTCCTGATAGTTGGTTTGAGAAGATTGACGCTGCTTATAAGGCAGGATGTCTGAGATATGATGGGGCTATTAAAGGATATGGAGGATGCCCGATGGCAAAAGATGATTTGACAGGAAATATGCCTACAGAAAAGATGTTAAGTTACTTTACAGCTAATAAGGTAGATACGAATTTAAGTGCGATGTCTTTTGAGAGTTCATATAACGAAGCATTGAAAATATTTAATTTTTTCCACTAAAGTTTTTTATTTAGTGGAAAAATAGTAAATTTGCGTGCAATTCAACGACATTGCACATGAAAGCACACACAACTAAAATCATCGGTCAAGGACTTACTTACGATGATGTATTGCTAGTACCAAACTATTCAGAAATACTTCCAAGAGAAGTAAGTTTAAAAACAAAATTTTCAAGAAACATTACCTTAAACGTTCCTATCGTATCTGCTGCAATGGATACTGTTACGGAAAGTGAAATGGCTATTGCTATGGCTCGTGAGGGAGGAATCGGAGTGATTCACAAGAACATGACTGCAGAAGAGCAAGCAAAAGAAGTTAGAAAAGTAAAAAGAGCAGAGTCTGGAATGATCATAGACCCTGTAACTCTTCCTCTAACAGCTACTGTAGGTGATGCTAAAAAAGCAATGGCTGAATTTGGAATCGGTGGTATTCCAATCGTAGATGAACAAGGACTTCTTAAAGGTATTATTACTAATAGAGATATGCGTTTTGAAAAACAAAACGAACGTGCTATCACTGAGGTAATGACTAAAGATAATCTAGTAACTGCTGCTGAAGGTACTACTTTAGGTCAAGCAGAAGAAATTCTTCAAGCAAACAAAATCGAGAAATTACCAGTAGTAAATGCTGATAATAAATTAGTAGGTTTAATCACTTTTAGAGATATCACTAAGCTTACTTTAAAACCAAATGCTAATAAAGATAAGTTCGGTAGACTACGTGTTGCAGCTGCTCTAGGAGTAACTGCTGATGCTGTAGATAGAGCTAGTTTATTAGTTCAGGCTGGTGTAGATGCTTTAATTATCGATACGGCTCATGGACACTCTCAAGGTGTAGTAGGGGTGTTAAAAGCGGTAAAAGCTGCTTTCCCTGAAATCGATGTAGTAGTAGGTAATATCGCTACTCCTGAGGCTGCGTTATTTTTAGTAGAGAATGGAGCTGATGCTGTAAAAGTAGGTATCGGACCTGGATCTATCTGTACTACACGTGTAGTAGCAGGTGTTGGGTTCCCTCAATTCTCAGCTATTATGGAAGTAGCTGCAGCTTTAAAAGGAACAGGTGTACCAGTTATCGGTGACGGTGGTCTTCGTTATACAGGAGATATTCCTAAGGCTGTAGGAGCAGGAGCAGACTGTGTTATGTTAGGTTCTATGCTAGCAGGTACTAAAGAGTCTCCAGGTGAAACTATTATCTTCGAAGGTAGAAAATTCAAAGCTTACCGCGGAATGGGATCTGTAGCAGCTATGAAACAAGGTTCTAAAGATCGTTACTTCCAAGATGTAGAAGATGATGTGAAAAAACTTGTACCAGAAGGTATTGAAGGTAGAGTACCTTATAAAGGAGAACTTAACGAAAGTATGTTACAGTTCGTAGGAGGTCTTAGAGCAGGTATGGGTTACTGTGGTGCTAAAGATATCCCTACGTTACAAGAAGTAGCTAGATTCGTTCAGTTAACTGCTTCAGGTATCGGAGAGAGTCACCCTCACAATATTACGATTACTAAATCTGCACCTAACTATTCTAGATAATATATTTGGAGAACTGGAAACAGGTAAAGTAGATATAATAATAAAAAACGGCTATTTCAGTAGATGAGATAGCCGTTTTTGTTTTGCTTTTATTGTGTCTGTATTATTATGCTCTCTATACTTTTTTGGATTGTATATAAGACCTAAGAATGGGAAAGATGTATAATAAACCCGGATTACGCATTAGGTATATTTAAAGGTAGGTCTAAAGGGTAATCCCATAAACCTACGAACCATTTTCGTCGCTTCTTGACCAATGCTATTTTAAGCTTGATTGTGTCATTTGTTTTTTCAAAATAAGCTCCAATAGCAAAGGTTCTATATCTTAATGTAGAAAGTGATTTTTGTGTTTTCTCTTGTAAAACAAACATTCTAAAAAGAGCCATTAGATTGTAAGCAATCATTACAAAGATCAAGGCAGCTTCGGTAGCATAGAAGTCTTTTAGATTAAATGATTCTGCTCCAAAATCTTGTTTTAGCTCTTTGATTCTATTCTCTGCATCACCTCTTGCTCGATAGTTTTTCCATACGTCATAAGCACCACATTCCAAATTTGTAACATAAGCGGAGTACCTGTAATTTCTGTGTATTTCATCTTCTGGAAACAGACTTAATGTTTTTCCAGGCGCTTGTGGGCGTTTACTTATTTTTTGTCTTACAATAATAACTCTTCTAGGTTTTTCCCAATTCTTAGCTTGGTAGAAGGTATCATTTATTTGGATACCTTCATCGACATTTAGCCAAGAGGTTTGGCTATCTACTAATCTTTGTACTGGATGAGTAAACTTAGCAGCAATGATGTAGTTCATAGGTTTAGACTCTAAATGATCTAAAATATCCTTTTGAAAAAAACCACTATCTAACCGTATTAAGCCTACTTTCTTATTTCCAAAAACAGATAAAGTATCCTCTAGGAAGCTAATAAAGTTATTGGCAGAACTTGTATCTCCACTTCGCAACCAAAAGTTGGCTACCATGCGAATATCATTTACAAAGGCTATAATAGGATGATGAGATCTACGTCCGCGTTTACTGGGATTATATCCTCTTTTAGCTCCTTGTTGCTGTTCTCCATAGCGAGTTATGACAGTAGAGTCAATATCCAAGGTAAAGTAATTTAAGTTGATGTTTTTAAAAAACCACTCAAAGAAGTGCTTAGCAGTTTCAATGTTACTACTAGCATCAAACTTGGAGAAATAACGTTTATACGCATCTTGACCTGGTGAAGTTCGCCAGTTAAAGATTTTACCAAGAGCTTTATCATGTCTAGTTACTTCTGTGTGTAAAAAACGATTTGCACCACACCAAACACTAGTCATAAAAGACTCTAAAATCACATCAACATCATGTGCCCTATTAGAATTTTGACAAGGAAGACTTTCACAGGAATTAATCTGAGATTTAAAGTCTATTTTATCTAACATTTGCTTTAAAAAGACCATTCCACCCCATGGTGTAATCTCTTTGTTGGTAAAGGATAGATCAAAATTCATAGGCTTAAATTTTCTAACGCTACGCGTTAGGAATTACACTTAATAAATATACATCTTTTTCTAATGCGGAATGTGGGATAAACCCAGATTCCGCATTCGCTCTATACTATGTATTAATTCTACTTTAGATCTCTTTCATTTTTTCTAAAAACATACTATAGTATGCTTTTTTCATAAATTCAGAGCTGTTTTGTATAATTAATCCTCGTTAATAGAGCTATCGCGTATTCTGGGATAAAAAAAGGGCTGTTTCATTTGATGAAATAGCCCTTTTTAGAGGTTATATTTAGAGTTATGCTTTTACTGCATCAACTAATTTTCTGATTTTGATATTTAATATTACGTAAGTAAGAGATACAAAAGGAGAGATGATATTAAAGAATGCGTATGGTGCATACGTCATTGTGTCAATACCTAATACTCCTGAGTGATATGCTCCACAAGTATTCCAAGGGATTAGTACAGATGTAACTGTACCTGAGTCTTCTAACGTTCTACTTAAGTTCTCAGGAGCTAATCCTCTTTCTTTATAAGCTTTAGAGAACATCTTACCTGGAATAACTAAAGATAAATACTGCTCTGAAGCCGTTAAGTTTACTACTACACAACTTGCCATAGTGCTTGCAAATAATCCAAATATAGATTTAGCAATGCCAAGTAGAGTTTCTGTAATTTTCTTTAAAGCTCCAATAGCTTCCATCGCTCCACCAAAGAACATTGCACAAATAATAAGCCATACTGTGTTTAACATACTCTTCATTCCTCCAGCCTCAAATAAGCTATTTAAGCTCTCCATAGGGGATAAGATAGCAATATCTGTAGTAATGGCATTCATGATACCTCTATAAGCTGTAACAGGTGTTAAAGTAGTTCCTTCTCCTACAAAGGCTACAATGTCTGGTTGGAAGAATAAGGCAAATACAGCTCCTAATAATGTACCTAGTAATAAGGCTAAGATAGGTTTGATCTTCTTTAGGATAGCTCCAATTACAATAACGGGTACTAAGAATAACCACGGTGTAATATTAAAAGTACTTTTGATAGCTGATAGTGTAGCTGACATATCAATAGTATCAGGAACGTCTAGATTAAAACTTATAATGATAAATATAATCAGTGTAAGTATGTAGGTAGGAATAGTTGTATACATCATATATTTAATATGAGTAAATAAGTCTGTTCCTGCCATAGCCGAAGCTAGGTTAGTAGTGTCTGATAGCGGAGATAATTTGTCTCCAAAGTATGCTCCTGAGATAACAGCTCCACCGATAAGCGCTAGGTCTATTCCCATTGCATTACCAATACCTACTAAGGCAATACCTACTGTAGCTGATGTAGTCCATGAACTACCTGTAGCTAAAGAGATAATCGAACAGATAATCACAGTAGCAGGTAAGAAAATATGTGGCTCTAGTATCTGTAATCCATAATAGATCATAGTAGGAATAATACCACTAAGTAACCAAGTACCTGAAAGAGCTCCTACAAGCAATAAGATGTAAATAGCTCTAGTAGTCTCTCTTACATTCTTAGTAATCTTTTTGATAATATCTTCGTAGTCAACTTTATTGTATAAACCTACCCCAATGGCTATAAGTCCTCCAATAAGTAGAACAAATTGATTAGAGCCCTTTAGAGCTGCACTGCCATAAACAAATACATTAATTCCTAAAAGGGCTATTAGAATAACCATTGGGATTAATGATTGAAATAAGGTGATTTTCTTGGGTTTAGGTTTTATACTTGCCTCCATAAATGTGTTTTAGTTAATTAATGGAGTTCAATATACATAAAAATCAAAAGAATACTGTATTTACCGTATATTATTTAGTAGAAAAGGGTATGTTGACATTTTATTGCTGAATGTGCAAAAAAAAACCTGCTTCAAAAGCAGGTTGAGTATATTTTATTTTTTAGGTTCTTCATCTCTAGGATCTCCAATTCTTATGTAATTGACTTGAACTGTTTGTAGTTTGTTATCAATCATTAATTGAGTTACTAGGTGCAGGGTCTTTTGTTCTACTCTTTGAATCCTTCTCTTGTCTTGTAGCTTTTCTAAAACAATGTAATCATCATTTACAGAGCCAAGTTGAACTAATGGCTTAAGAGAATCAGTGTAGTATTGTTCTAGCTTTGCTGATTCATGTTGATCAGTAAAGACTTCTAGTGTTTCATTTCTTTCGAATGTTCCTAATTCAACGTATTTTTTAGTAGTTCCATCTGTGAAGGTTACAGTGTCAGCTTCCCATTTACCAAAGTAAGTTTTAACTGTAATTGAACTATCACTACTACAGCTTGTGAAAATCATAGCTATTAATAAGGTCGCAATTGATAATAATCTCTTCATTAGTTTATTTAAGTTAGTTATAGGTCGTGAATATATAAAAAATAAGAACTAATTGAATTAATTCAAATAAAAAAGCCCCATAATTAACATTATGGAGCTTTGTGTATTTAGTGTAAAGAAATTATTTTCTGATATATGTTACTGTTACTGGTAGTTCTGCACCACGCATCTCAATTTTATATTCTAATGATAATTTAGTTTTAGTAACACCAATTATTTTTCTAGGTTCATATACTTTTGATCCTTTTAAAACGATTGTTTTTTTATCCTCAATTGTTCCTGAAGCTTCTGGTAATTTATTACCGTTTTTTTGAAACTCTTGAAGAGTAGCAGATGTTGTTGCAAGAGTTAAAATCTCTTTAGTAACTTGCTCTCCTTCTTCTACTCCATCAGCAGGGAATTCTGAAAATTTGTGTTTACCTTTAAAATTTCCCATTTGGTAGAATAAACTATCTGTAACCCAGGTACCTTCATATTCATTGTTCACACGAACAGGAGCATTATCATCGCTAGAACAAGCTGTGAATGATAGAGTAGTACCTACGAAAAGTACTAAAGCCATTAATTTCTTCATTGTATATTAAGTTGTTAGTTATTTGTTATCGAGTTTTTATTTAAAACCTTTTACGCTTTTGTTGTAGATTTTGTCTTTATCTTCTTTTGTAAGGTCTTTTCTGTATTGGAATAATGCCGCTTCCCAATCTCCGTATCCTGTATTAGGTAATACAATGAATTTCTTACCAAAAAGCTCTTGATTAGATTTTACGTTTTGAGAACGCTCTTCTTGAGTTTTTTTATCAAAAGCAGTAGAGAAGTCAGATAAGTTATCTCCTAATAACATTACGATTTCATGTGTTTCACTTAGTTTTTGACGTCTAGCTTCTTTACTTGATTCAGCAGTTCTCACGATAACGTGTGCTTCATCAGCATAAGGATAGTTGTACTTAACCAAGTTTTTCATAGTACCTGGCTTGTCATTTTGATTTCTATTTGTGATATAGAATACTTCAACACCTTTAGATTTAGCATAGTTAAAGAACTCTAAGCTTCCTAATAAAGGAATAGCTTCCCCTTTAGATGTCCACTCTGTCCAAGTAGCTTGGTCATAAGATTTGCCTTCTCTAGCCATTTGTACAGCATAAGGAGAGTTGTCTAAGAATGTCTCATCAATATCTGTAACGATAGCAAGAGGCTTATTGTGTTGTTCTGTAAGGATACGATCTAGTTGTAAAGTAGCAATATTGAAAGCTTGTGCGCATAAAGCTTGATATTCAGCTGCGTTTTGTTGGAATACAGCAGCGTATAACTTACCATTTACCTCGATGTTATTTAATACATTCTCTTGTGTAGAAGTTGCACTTTGTGGAACTGACTTACATGCAGTTAAAGCTGTAAAAGCTAATCCTGCAATTAGAAAAGATCTCTTAAGCATGTGTTTTATATTTTCTGTTATGCCTACAAAAGTACGATATTTATCTGTATTAGGGTGGTATTAATCTATTGAGAAGTGGCTAAAATGGTGTGTATGTGTAATAAACTCTAGATTAGGAGATGGGAAATAAAAAAGGTGTTTTGAACTCAAAACACCTTTTCGTAATTCTTATTTTAATTCAGCTGCTTTTTCATCAAACAATTCACTAACTGACCAGTATCTTTCACCTGTATCGTAGTTGAACGTTAGTACAGTAGCTCCTTTTTCCATATCAGGTAGTTTTTTAGCGATAGCTGCTAATGAAGTCCCTGTAGAAATACCAGCTAAGATTCCTTCTTCACTAGCGATTCTATTTGTGTACTCATAAGCTTCTTCTTTACCAATAGTGATAATTCCATCAAAGATATCTGTGTTAACCACCTTAGGCACAAAACCAGCACCGATTCCTTGTAGTGGGTGAGGACCAGGCTTACCTCCGCTTAATACAGGAGAGTTCTCTGGTTCTACAGCATATACCTTCATATTAGGGAATTTCTCTTTTAATACTTCAGCTACACCTGTGATATGCCCTCCAGTACCTACACCTGTGATAAAGTAATCTATACCTTCAGGGAAGTCTTTAAGGATCTCTTGAGCTGTAGTTTTGCGGTGAATCTCTGGGTTAGCAAAGTTGCTAAATTGTTGAGGTACCCAAGCATTGTCCATTTGCTCTGCTAATTCAACTGCTTTTGATACAGAACCTGATGTACCTAACTCTTTTGGAGTAAGAACAAACTTAGCACCATAAGCAGCCATAAGTTTTCTTCTCTCAATACTCATTGACTCAGGCATTACTAAGATTAGTTTATACCCTTTAACGGCACAAGCCATAGCTAGTCCTACACCTGTGTTACCAGAGGTAGGTTCTATGATTACTGTATCTTTATTAATTAATCCTTTAGCTTCAGCATCTTCGATCATTGCTAATGCAATACGATCTTTTAAACTTCCTCCAGGATTTTGTTTCTCTAGTTTAATCCAAACATTAATGTCGTTAGGAAATAACTTATTGATTTTGATATGAGGCGTATTACCAATTGCCTCAAGGATATTATTAATTTTCATTGCTATTGATTTTTTTAGTTGTATTAAATTATAAAATTGATTGGTTCAGGATATCCTTCTTGATCTTTAGAATAACTCTTACTTTTACTGTAGATAATAGAATTAGGTTTAACGCTTTTTGTTAACCATACGTTACCTCCGATGACAGTATCATGACCTATAGTTGTATCTCCACCTAATATAGTTGCTCCAGAATAGATAATAACATTATCTTCAATATAAGGGTGTCTTCTAGTGTTTGCTTTATCTTTTGATACCGAGATAGCACCTAGTGTTACTCCTTGGTATATTTTTACATTTTGCCCTATAACACATGTTTCTCCAACAACAATACCAGTACCATGATCAATACAAAAATGGGAACCAATAGTCGCCGCAGGGTGTATATCTATACCTGTTTTACTATGAGCATGCTCAGTCCAAATACGAGGAAGTAGGATGACTTCTTGTGTATGTAGTTGGTGTGCGAAACGGTATATTGCAATTGCGTAAAAACCTGGATAAGCGATATAAACTTCTTGTAAACAAGTAGCTGCTGGATCATTGTCTAAAATAGCTTGTGCATCTGATTTTAGAGTGAAGAAAATTTCAGGCAATGCATTAAAAAAGTCATCAGCTATCTTTTGAGATTTCTCTACATTATTGTTTATATTAAAAACAATTGAAAGTAACTCTATTCTTAGTGTAGCTAGGCGAATGTTGATAGACTCTTCAGATAAGTACTTTTTATCCTCTAATTGAAAAAGGAAATGAAATAGGGTATCTGTAAAGTTCTCTATTCTTTGCTTGTCTAGAAAAGATTGCGAGCTTTCGTTTTGTGTTAGAAGTTCTCTAACGAAATCAATTTGCATGAATTTGTGTAATTTGGGTTAAAGCTATTAGATATATAATTTTGAAAAAGTACAATGAATGTTGCACAGGTAAATTATAGAAATAAGTAGCTTTTAATGTTTATTTATTTCTAAAAACCTCTTGTTATATTGATTGTAAAAGGGTTTTGTAATGTAAATGTAAGAATTGTATTAGAAAGGTTGTAGCTTGTTTAACAAATATTTGATGTTATAATTAGTGATATTTAGATAGGGATCAATATTAGGCTAGTTATGGCAAAGTATCTATTTGGGATACTAGTTGTTAAAAACGCGTATTTGGATTTTCAACTCTACAAAATTGTTCTATCTTTGTTTAAGAATTACAAAGGCGAAGTAATTCAATCAGTTATATGTTTTGTTTCTGAAATAGATTTTTTATTTTAATTTCTTTTGAGCTGGCTACTTAAAAAGGGATTTGGTTTTGTTGTTTTGTTGTTCTATTTCAAAATTTGTGAAACAAAGTAAAATACATACAAAATAAAGAAGGTTCCTCATTCGAGGAACCTTTTTTTATGGTACTAATTAATGTGTTTTTAAGTTTGTATTATTCTAATAGAAGGGACTTTAAGTTCTTTCTATAGGCTTCCATAAGTTCTGCTTTTGTGATATATCCTATATATTTCTTTTGATCTTGTACTAGAACATATTCTAAGTGATTTGTCTCTAATGTTTGCAGGATAATCTTTGTAGAGTCATTTTTAGAAACTATTATAGGTGATTCTACTAAGTCTTTAATAGGAGTAAACTTTGTTTGAAATCCACTAAATATAACTGGACGTACACTGTCTAGTTTTATTATACCTTCTATTTTGCCATCATGATCAACTATAGGGATAAAAGACTGTTTTGTATTGGCAAAAATATCTACTACAGCAGCTGTTGTATGTTGCATAGTCAATGTCTTTATATCATCTTTAATATAGTCTTCTCCTATAATTGTATTTAGAATATTAGAATCTTTATCTGATGTAAACACCATTCCTGTAGTTGCAATAGACTTTATGTCCATAGAATATTTCTCCATTTGCTTTGAAATAGCAAAACTAATAGACGAAACAATAAGTAATGGAACCATTAATCCATAGCCTCCTGTAATCTCTGCAATCAAGAAGATACCTGTTAACGGAGCGTGAAATAAACCACTAATCACAGCAGCCATACCTACTACAGTGAAGTTTTGTACTGGGATTTCTTTTATCCCTAAGATTTGTAATAGCTTAGCTAATGAGAAGCCCAAATATGAACCCACAAATAAGGAAGGAGCAAAGTTACCTCCATTACCACCACTTCCCATGGTTAGACCCACAGCATAAGTCTTGACTAAAGCTGCTCCTGCTACAAATAGAAGTAAGACCCACTGACTGCTAGAAAAGTCTGCTAATAAAGTGTTCTGTAATATTGCTTGAGGTTTATCACTTGTTAAGATCTTGATACTCTCATATCCTTCACCGAATAAAGTTGGGAATAGAAATATTAATACAGCTAACATAGAAGCTCCTATCAATGCTTTCTTATATGCTCCAAAGCGCATTGAAGATATATAGTGTTCTGTTTTTCTAAACATCCTAGCGTGATATACACAGAAGAATCCTGATAATATACCTAGTAAGATATAATAGACTGTATTACCTGTATCAAAGACTAATTGATTCTTAAACGACAGAAGAATGTCTTCTTTGATGATTAGGTTGGTTACAATTGTACCAGTAGCAGCAGAAATCATAATAGGAATAAAAGCTGATACGGAAACATCTACCAAGATAATTTCAATAGCGAACAGAACCCCTGCTATAGGCGCATTAAATGCTGCAGATACTCCTGCTGCAACTCCACATCCTAGTAAGAGTATTCTATCTTTATAATTAAGCTTGTAATTCTGAGCATAATTAGATCCAAATGCTGCACCAGTAATAGCAATAGGCGACTCTAGTCCTAGAGAACCTCCCATACCTACTGTAAGGGAACTTGTGATAATCTGAGAATACATTTGTTTGCGAGGCATAATACCTGATTTTTTAGCAACAGCTATCATAATCTGGTATGTTCCTTTCTCTATAGATCCATTTAAGAATTTGCGAACTACGAATACTGTTAGTAAGATACCTATAATAGGTAAGATACTATTCATATAAGGTAAGTGAGATATATTATCTATATAAGTAGCTAGCTTAAATACATTGTGAGCAAAGTATTTAAGAATTGTCACAGCAATAGCTGCAGATGCACCCACTAAGACACAAGAAAGATATAAGAATTGACGATTAGTCAAGATGGACTTCAGAAAGAACAATATCCCTTCCGAGTATTTAAACACTTGATTAGCGTAATACTTTAATTTCTTTGGATTTCTAATTTTCATATTGCAAAAATAGTGTAAAAGGCAAGCCTTATACAAGAGTTAGCTAAATTTGTTTTTATAAAAACTAAAGATAACTCTTACTTTAATAAGTAACGATCAGTTTGTTTGAAAAGTATTAAGTGATTTCGTAATTCTTCAAAGAAAGCGGTAAATTGAACTTCAAATGTATCGTAATACAGTAGAAGTTCAGTAGTGCCATTAGTCATTTTAGAAATGCCTTTAGAACGCCTGTCCATTTGAGTTAAGATGTATTTCAATCCATCAATACTGCGGTATTTTACTAACCAGTTTTCTTCTAACATAATGTGTAGGAAGTTTTGCACTCTAGGAGGTAAAATATCGAAATTAGCTTGAAGTGATTCGTAAAATTGATCTGTATATTCTTCTAATGGGGTATCACAATAATTATCCCAATTCTTAGCAAGGAAGTGATCATAGTACATATCTATAAGCACAGCAGCGTAATGTCTGTATTGAGGTACAATTAGTTTCTTGCTTTCTCTCCACAGTTGGTGAGAGTCTGTATAGGTATCTATTTCTCGGTGGAGGATAACTCCTTGTTGTATTTTAGTAGGATAATTTAAGTAGTCTTTTCCTCTTATGCTATCTGCAACGAAATTACCAATCTTAAGTAATGCATCATCTCCAGAAAGGAAAATATGTGCTAGGAAGTTCATAGTCTCATTTTGCCTATAAAAATACAGTATTTTACAAAATAGTTCAGATAGAACCTTATAGAATTATATATCTTTGTGGTAATAAAAAAATAAGTAATTATGACATTGATAAAATCTATATCTGGTATACGTGGTACAATAGGAGGTAAAGTAGGCGATAACCTTACTCCAATAGATGCGGTAAAGTTCGCTTCTGCTTATGGAACATTCCTTAAAAATAACACTCAAAAAGAAAACTTAAAAGTAGTTATTGGTAGAGATGCACGTATTTCTGGACCGATGATTCATAATTTAGTAGTGAATACATTAATAGGATTAGGAATTGATGTTATTAACTTAGGGCTATCAACTACTCCTACTGTAGAAGTAGCTGTGCCATTAGAGAAAGCAGATGGTGGTATTATCTTAACTGCTTCTCACAATCCAAAACAATGGAATGCTTTAAAACTTTTAAATAGCAAAGGAGAATTCTTAAGTGGAGCTGAAGGGCAAATCATTTTAGAATTAGCAGAGAAAGACGCATTTGATTTTGCTGATGTAGATAGTTTAGGTACTATAGAGCATAAAGACAACTATATGGATATTCATATAGATGAGATATTAAACTTAAAGTTAGTAGATGTAGAAGCTATTAAAAAACGCAAGTTTAAAGTAGTAGTAGATGCAGTTAACTCTTCAGGAGGTATTATTATACCTGCTTTATTAAGAAAATTAGGAGTAGAAGTAGTAGAACTATACTGTGAGCCAAATGGACACTTCCCTCATAACCCAGAACCTCTTAAGGAGCACTTAGGAGATATCTGTGAGTTAGTGAAGAAAGAGAATGCTGACTTCGGTGTTGTAGTAGATCCAGATGTTGACCGTCTTGCTTTTATTTCAAATGATGGAGAGATGTTTGGTGAGGAGTATACATTAGTAGCAGTAGCTGATTATGTATTAAGTAAAACACCTGGTAATACAGTATCTAACTTATCATCTTCTCGTGCATTAAGAGATATCACGCAGAAGCACGGAGGTACATATAACGCTTCTGCAGTAGGAGAAGTAAATGTAGTAGAGATGATGAAAGCTACCAATGCAATTATCGGTGGAGAAGGTAATGGAGGTATTATCTATCCAGAGACTCACTACGGACGTGATTCTATTGTTGGAGTTGCATTATTCTTGACTCATTTATCTAATTTAGATATGACTGTAGCAGAATTAAGAGCTTCTTATCCTCAATACTATATGAGTAAAAATAAGATAGAGCTTACTCCTAAGTTAAATGTAGATATGATCTTAGAGCAAATAGCTGAGAATTACAGTAACCAAGAAATCTCAACAGTGGATGGAGTGAAGATTGACTTCCCAACGTCATGGGTACATCTAAGAAAATCTAATACAGAGCCTATTATTCGTATTTATACTGAAGCAGGAACTCAAGAAGAGGCTGATGGATTAGCACTTCGTATGATAGACGAACTAAAAGTTATCGCAGGATTGTAATAACGAAAGAATATATAAATAATAAAGGGAACCAATTGGTTCCCTTTATTTGTAATTATAAGTATTAATTGAACCTTATATAGAATAAGGCATCTTACATAGCGCATGACAAAAGTAATGAGGATATTTTCTATTTATTTACGGAAAACCTCATTTAGGTATCTGTTTCTATCTATTATTTGGTTTGTAATAGACTAATTTTTTAGAACACAGGTTCAGGTATATATCCCATTTCATACTTTCTGAATATTCCTTCTTGAAACGGAGTCCATAGACAGGCTCTCATCTTTGCTTTTTTAAATCCTGTGTTAGCCCAGCTATTACAAGTGTGAAGGAAGCTATAACTTCCTGTTGCTTCATAGAATGAGTCATTCATTCCATATACTTTATCAGTAGGGATATTAATGATCTGACCATTTGCATCTCTTTTAAAAGAAGCATTTACATAATCAATTAGAGCTTTATATTGCTCTTTAGTTATAGATATTTCTCTTATGCTTTCATCTATTTTTATATCGTGTATGAATGTAGTGTGTATAGCAGTGGTACCTAATCCAAAGGCAGCGTTAAGTGCAATATTTGGTTTTACGCTATCCCAATCTTCTACATCTAAGAAAAAACCTTTGTCTCCCCATCCTATAGCTACATATTTATAATCTTCACGTTGGCTTTTCGTGTCTGTGAATTTTATTTCATCGCTCCAGTTGATAAGATCAGATTCTATTGGGAAGACATAATCAGTATGCATTCCATTAGTAGAGATATACATAGTCATATCTTTAGTGTTTTTCTGTTCTTTATTAACTGTGATACTTGATAATCCACGAGCGGCAATAAAATAGAATGCTATACTAAAAAGAAATGTAAGTAAAGTAATTAAGATTATTCTTATTAATTTTTTTATATATCTCATAAAATTTTGATGATTACAGTAGTGCTAATGTATAATTATTTTTAATAGGTTGTAAAAAAAATCCTTTCATTGTTTTGAAAGGATTTTAGATATAGAGATTTATTTAATATTCGCTGGTTTGTTCCCTCTGTGTTTCCATCTTTTATGCGTCCAGAAGTAATAGGCAGGAGCTTTTCTAATCTGCTTTTCTACCTCTACTAAAAATCGTTGTGTGATTTCATAGTTAGGGATATCCTTTAGCTGTTCTCCTTCTTTTAGTAGAGGAACAAAGGTTGTTTTATAATGCCCTCTTTTTACATATTCAACATTTAAGTACATTGGTACCATATCAAACTTTTTACATAGAGCTTCACCACCAGTATATACAGGTACTTCTATTCCCATAAAGTTTTGCCAGCAGTTAGCTTGACTTACCATTGGGGATTGGTCACTGATAAAAGCATATACTCCATGGTTCTTATTAATTTCATTCTGTCTAATAACACGAATTGTCTCTTTCATTTCTACAAGTACTGTATCAAATCTAGAACGTATTCTTTTTATCAATGCATCAAAGTAAGGGTTGTTTATCTTTTTGTAAACAGCATATCCTTGAAATTTTATGAATTTATCTAATATAATAATCCACTCCCAGTTAGCGTAATGAGCACAAAATAGCATAACACTTTTTCCTTGCTTTTCTACTTCTAGTACAGTGTCAAGATTAGTGAAAGTAAAACGTTTTTTTAGTTCTGCTTCAGAGATAGTAAATGTCTTTACCATTTCTAAAAAGATATCACATAGATGTCTGAATGATTCTTTTTCTACTTTTTTTAGTTCTGATTCTGATAATTCAGGCATTGTTAAGCGGATGTTTTCCCTAACCGTTTTCTTTCTATATCCAACTACTCTGTATAATAAGAAATAAAATACGTCAGACATAAAATAAAACAAAGGAAAAGGCATCTTAGATATCAGCCAAATTATAGGGTAAACAATTATATATATAATGAAATTCATTGGTTCTGTTTTGTGCAAAGATAGACTAATACGATAATCTAACACAAATTTAATAGCTGTGTGCTGAACAATTCTTATTTTTAGCAAAATGTTTTTTATGGATAATATTTCAATGGTAACCTTAGTATTACTAGTGATAAATGGTTTAGTTACTTATCAAGGGTTAAATGATTTTAACTTTTTTAATAAGTATTGTTTTAGTATTAATCAAATCAATAAAGGAGAGAAATACCGTTTTCTTACAGCAGGTTTTTTACATGTAGATTGGATGCACTTTATTTTTAATATGATGACCTTGTATTTCTTTGCAGATACTATTGTTTCAGTTGTAGGCGTATTCTATTTTCTAGTTATATACCTAGTTAGTTTATTAGTAGGTAATGTATTGACTTATCAGTTTTATAAGCACGTACCTTTTTATAGAGCAGTAGGAGCCTCTGGTGCTATTATGGGGGTATTATATGCATCTATTATGCTTAACCCTGATATGGTATTAGGTCTATACTTCATTATTCCTATACCAGCTTATTTATTTGCTGTAGGATATTTATTGTATTCGTTATATGGATTGCAAAAGAATAATGATAGCATAGGGCATTCTGCTCACATTGGAGGAGCATTAGCTGGTTTACTACTTATTATCTTGAAGTTCCCAATTTTAGTACAATTAGAGTATAGGTTAATAGCTATCTTATTAATTCCAGTTATTATACTAGTTGTGATGTATAAGAAGAACAAAATAGGATAGACGATATTTGACATTTATTTAAGAGACGGGAACTTTGATAAGAAAGTTTTTTAGATACATTTGTATATAAGAAAAGCAAAAAGAAAGTCAATCATGAAAAAAATGTCAATTATGTTCGCGTCATTATTAATGACAACAACAGCAATCGTAGCTCAAAATAACAATGGTGTAGTTACTCCTCAAATCCAAGTAAACGGAGTTGGTAAGGTAAATGTAACACCAGATAAAGTAGTTATCAGAGTAGGGGTAGAGAACAGAGCAGAAGAGGCAGCTGATGCAAAAAAAGCAAATGATAAAGCTATTGCAGCTATTATTAAATATGTGAAGTCAATGAAGATAGAAGATAAAGATTTACAAACTCAACGTGTAAGCCTTTATAAATCTAGAGACTATGAAGAGAAGAAAGATTACTTCTCAGCATCTCAGACTTTATCTATTACATTAACTGATGTATCTAAGTATGAGAAATTAATGATAGGACTTACAGAGTCTGGAGTTAATAGAATCGATGGAGTAGACTTCCAATCTTCTAAAACAGCGATGTATGAGGCAGAAGCTCGTACATTAGCAGTAAAAGAAGCTAAACAAAAAGCTACTGACTATGCTAGTGCATTAGGACAAAAAGTAGGTAAAGCTATCTTAGTATCAGATAGTAGTGCTTCTACACCTATCATCGTTAGACCGATGTATATGATGAAAGCTGCTGCAGGAGATATGAATGATCAAACATTAGCATTAGGAGAGTTAGAGGTAGTATCTAACGTATCTATAAGCTTTACATTAGAATAGTAAGTTTTTATATTTGATAATTAGAAAGGGCTGTCAGAATATCTGACAGCCCTTTTCTTATTTTACATAGTCGAATTCTAATGCGACTTCTTGTTTTTTAGCTATTCTTTCAGCCTGTAGTGCTCTAAGTTCTACACGCTTAATCTTACCACTAATAGTCTTTGGTAGTTCAGTGACGAACTCTATTTTTCTAGGCATTTTGTATGGAGCTAAATGCTCACGAGAATACTTAAATAACTCATTTGCTAATTCAACAGATGCTTTAGAATGGTCGTTTAGGATAATGAATGCTTTCACTTCAAATCCTTTTACAGCATGTGGACTCGCAACTACAGCAGATTCTACCACAGCATCATGTTCTAGTAATACACTCTCTACCTCAAATGGGCCAATGCGATAGTCAGATGCTTTAATAACATCATCATCTCTACCGATAAACCAAATATAACCATCTTCATCTTTATATGCTTTATCACCTGTGTAGTAAAGCCCATGTTTAAATACTTCAGCTTGTTTTACCTTGTCGTATAAGTATTCTTTAAATATACCGTTTAGTTGCCCAGTACCTGTTCTTACACAGATATTTCCTTCTTCATTCGTAGCTACTTCTTGCCCTTCATCATCAGCGATAACAATGTCGTATAAGAAAGTAGGTTTACCCATAGAACCATATTTTAGTTTTGCATTTGGATAGTTAGCGATCATACATGTACTTTCGGTTTGACCAAACCCATCTCTAACCACTAAACCTGTCCCTTCTTTCCATTCTTCTATAATCTCAGGATTAAGAGGTTCACCAGCAGCTACACATTTCTTTAGACTAAAGTTGTACTTCTTTAAGTCTTCTTGAATAAAGAAACGTAGTACAGTAGGAGGAGCGCATAGAGAAGTTACCTCGTGTTTTTCTATCATCTCTAATGTCTTAGCAGCATTAAAGCGTTCTTTAGTAGCATAAGCAAAGATGGTAGCACCTACATTCCAAGGAGCAAATAAACTACTCCATGCAAACTTAGCCCAACCTGGTTGAGAGATATTATAGTGAATATCATTGCGTGTCAACCCTATCCATGAGGTAGTTGTTAAGTGTCCTAAAGGTTGACTCAGTTGTGTATGGCATACGATTTTAGGCATTCCTGTAGTACCAGAGGTAAAGAACATAAACAGTGTATCATCAGGCTTTGTCATTTCTCCCTTAGTTTCCTTGCTTTGTTCATCTAATACTGTTAGTGGATACCAGCCCTCTCTTTGGCCATCTACTATAATCTTTACAGGTATTGTTATACCTGATTCTTTTTCTGCTTGGTCTATCTTCTCTACGTTATCGCTATCTGCTAAGATTACCTTTGGCATTATCTTTTCGAATCTGTATACTAAGTCTTTTACTCCTAGTATACTAGCAGCAGGAGATAATCTATATCCAGCTTTAATAGTAGCTAAATGCGTAACCCAGTTAATGCGTTGTAGCATCATCTGCGTTAGTATTACATCATCTTTCTTAATCCCTTTAGTACGCAGAAAGTTGATTAATTGATTATACCTATCGTGTAGTGTTTGGAATGTGTAGTGATGAGTCACCTCTCCATCTGTCCATAATAATGCAGTTTTCTCAGGTGTCTCTTTTACGTGTATATCTTCATACACTTCTTGTACCCAGTTAAAGTACTCAGGCTTTTCGATTTTTAGATCATGTAAGGCATCGTAATCCTGATCGATGAGTAATTCACCGATTTGTTTATACAAATCTTTCATTCTTTATTAAATTAGTTTTTGGTAGTGGTAATTTACAGAATTAAGATGTATATAAAAATAAAAAAGCGAATTGTGAATAGGTAAAACCCTTGTTTTGAGTCATTTTAATTAACTAAAATGCAATAAAAATTAAGGTATTCTACTAATTAGATAATTTGTATTCTCTCAGTAGAGTTGTTTTTTAACTATTATTAGAAAGAAGTATTTATCACCTTCAAAATGATAAAAATACATTTTAACCAGTTAAACTGTGTTATAGTTAGGTTTTATCAACTAGGGATGTATATTTTTTGAAGTAATTCTTCGTATTCCGAAGATGCTGTACTCGAAGAAGTTATACCACCACCACTTTTATAGACATATTGATTTCCTTGTTGTTCTATATAGCGTATCATCACAGCACTATCGATGCTATTGCCATCATAGATTCCACAGATACCTGTATAGTACTTACGATTGTATTGTTCTGATTCGTTTATGATTCGCATAGTACTCTCTTTAGGCGAACCAGTAATAGAGCCAGCAGGTAATAATTTATGAAATATAGTTCCTATTTCATTATGCCATTCAGGAGTTAGTTCACCAGCAATCTCAGAACTCATCTGTAAGATAGGTCCTTTAGAGGTTTCTAATTTATCTAAATATCTAAATCGGTTTACTCTTACTTTCTTTGACACGATGTTTAAGTCATTGCGTATTAAATCAACTATCGTATAATGTTCTGCAGTTTCTTTTTTATCGTTTAGCAAGATCTCACTAGCATTGGGAATATCCGCTTTGATAGTTCCTTTCATTGGATAAGAGTAAATGGCATTGTCTTTAATCTGTACAAAGATCTCAGGGGAGAAACAAGTGAATTGCCCTTTAACCCATAATTTATACTTAGCCTTCGCTGTGTTATAGATCTCTTCTAAAGTATTATCAGTAGTAAGAGGAGTTTCTACTGTTAGATTTGTTAAGTAGGTATTACCTATTTGTAGTTCGTGTTTAACGATATCAAACTTCTTTTGATACTGTTCAAAACTAAGCGGATGAGCCTCTATCTGAAGTACGCTAGGACTAGGTTGAGTGAGTTGATTACTCACTCCGTTAAAGTTATATTTGATCTCGTCTGTTTTGATCTTGTTTAGTGGCTCTACGATACAGTCTTTTCCATCGTAACTAATAATGAAAAGGAAAGGAATTCTCTGTGTCCCTAGTGAGTTCATAAGAGAGATAGTCGTATCTTTGAGCACCATATTTAAGCGTATCTAATTTAAGAATTCAAAAGTACAAAATAGTTTATGAGTGAAATCAAACAAATTGTTATAATCGATAATCACGACTCGTTTACTTACAATCTTGTTCAGTTATTTGACGAGAACGAACACTGTGATATAACAGTGATTTCACATGATGAGGTAGTATTAGACACTTTAGATACTTATGATATGTTAGTATTGTCTCCTGGACCTGATGTACCTACTAGTTATCCTATCTTATTTAGCATTTTAGATCGATATAAGGGGATTAAACCTATATTAGGAGTATGCCTAGGTCACCAGACTATCGGTCAATATTTTGGAGCTACACTAGTAAATTTACCATCTGTTTATCACGGGCAATCTACTCAGTTAACTCTTCTAAAAGAAGATCAGTTGTTCTTAGATATTACAGTTTCTATTACAGTAGGACTTTATCACTCATGGGCACTGTCTATTGATAATATCCCAGAAGTATTAGAAGTTTTAGCAGTTAGTGAAGATGAAGTGATTATGTCTATCCGACATAAAGAATACGATATTAAGGGAGTACAGTTTCACCCAGAGTCCTTTATTACTTCTCATGGTAGAGAAATCATAAATAATTGGGTGATTAGTCATAAGTAGTTGCATTATTTTTTGTGTTTTTGACTTTATAGAAGATTTTTATCAATCATTATAGGTGTTCTCTATCGAAAAATAAGACGATAATGATGCTTGAATTATCTATCTAGTAAGAATAGAGGTCATAAAATTCTATATTGTCAAATTAGTATATTCTGAATTATACAATTGATATTTCCTCCTTTTATCCAATATTTTCCCTCTTTTTGTTAATAAGAAATATCTATCTAAATCCTGGATTAAATGAGGTTAGATAGCCTAATTTTGCAGTGTGAAAAAGGAATTATTAATTACTAAATGATTTAGAATACAATGCAAGCAGGAGTAATAAAAGACGAAAGAACCCGTAAATACTTGCCATGGCTAGGAGCACTAGCTATCTTTATGCAAGCTTTAGATGCCACTATCTTAAACACAGGATTACCATCCATCGCTAAGAGTCTTGGCGAATCTCCATTAGAGATGCAGAGTGTCATCGTATCTTATACCTTAACAGTAGCACTATTAATCCCTCTAAGCGGATGGTTAGCAGACCGATTTGGTACTAAGCGAATATTTATTCTCGCTGTAGGATTATTCTCTTTAGGTTCTGTATTCTGTTCTATATCCAACACCTTAGACCAATTAGTCTTAGCTCGTATATTTCAAGCCATAGGTGGAGCGATGATGGTACCTGTAGCTAGACTAACCTTAATCTATGCATATCCTAAAGATCAACTATTAAAAGTAATTAACTTTATTACTATTCCAGGATTGATAGGACCGATGCTTGGGCCAGCAGTAGGAGGTTTTTTGGTAGAGAAGTTATCTTGGCACTGGATATTCTTAATTAATGTACCTGTGGGACTTATAGCAGTACTGGTTGCTAAATCTATCATGCCAAATTTTACGAATAAAGTAGGTCGTTTTGATTTATTAGGTTGGATACTTTTTAGTGGAGGATTGACTATGCTTACACTAGTGATAGAGAAATGGAATAGCCCTACCATATCTACTATACAACTAATTATGTTATGTTTATTAGCTGTATTAATGGGAGTCGCATATGTATATTATGCTAGAAGAGCTAAAGACCCACTAATCAAACTTGATTTATTTAAGATCACGACTCTTCGCCTAGGACTTATCGGTAACCTAGTGACTCGATTCGGGATAGGAGGTATGCCACTGATGATACCCTTATTGCTACAGGTAGGATATGGATATTCTGCGATGTATGCTGGTATGATGATGATTCCTCAGGCATTGTCTAATCTAGTATCTCGTAACTTCGTAGTACCTATCGTAAGACGATTTGGATATAGAAGTACTTTAATTACAAATACTATATTAACAGGACTACTAATAAGCTGTTTCTTCTTTATCACACCGAATACTCCTTATTGGATAATCATTATATTGATGATTGGTAACGGAGCTTTTAATGCTATACAGTTTACTTCTATGAATACGATCTCTCTAGCTGATCTAGACCAAGAGACTTCTAGTGAGGGTAATAGTCTGTTATCTGTGACACAGCAACTAGCTGTTAGTTTAGGTATCTCATTATCAGCGATGGTATTGATGATGTTCCAAAACAGTACTGTAGCAGTATCTTCAGACCAGATAACAGTCTTTAGATACACTTTCTTAGTGATGGGACTGATCACTGTATTATCTAGTTTTGTCTTTACTAAACTGAACAAGGATGCAGGAGCGAGTATGTCTGGCAAGAGAGAATACGGAGATAAGAGTGAAGAATAAGAGATAATGCATTGCCTTTTTTTAGAAAGTAATTACTTTAGTGTAAACCTAAGTAATTATGAATATAAGAACAATGCAAGTCAACGATGCTTCTGTAGTTGCAGACTTATTAGAACAAATGGGGTATCCCAATACACTAGGCTTCTTGCCTAAGAGAATAGAAGAAATGAACGCCTGTGATAAAGAGCAATTATTAGTAGTAGAGGATGAAGGGCAAGTTATTGCATTTATATCAGTTCATTTTATTCCACAGATTGCTCTAGAAGGAGATTTTGCACGTATTAGCTATTTTGCTGTTGATCAGAATATCAGAAGTAAGGGTGTTGGTAAGTTAGTAGAGGAACATGTTACCGCTCTAGCTAAAGGCAGAGGATGCGACCGAATCGAATTGCACAGTCACAGTAGAAGAGTAGATGCACACCGCTTTTATTTCAGACAAGGATATGAGGATGTACCTAAGTACTTAGTGAAATATCTGAAGTAATATACTCAATATAATAAATAGATAATAACATAGGCCACTAACGCAAGTTAGTGGCCTATGTTTGTTTTATATCTTACGGAATTTAGTAAATATTCTTAGGAGTAGATTTTCTTACCTTTTTGAAGAGACCATGTAGATAAATTATAGGGTAATACTATTAATCTACTATTTCTCTCAACTCATTATTCATAAGTACAGGATGCTGATTGTTGGACTATTCTAGGACAATCCTAGGAGATTAGTGGACGAGAGAAGTGTTTTGTCGAACAATAGACCTAGTATTGTTCTTGCATTCTCCAATCAAGGACAAGCTACAGAATATGGATTTGTAAATAGGGTTTAACCCAGATTCCGCATTAGCCCAATACTATGAGCTAATTCTACTTTATATCTCTATCACTTTTTCTTAAGCTATACTACAGTGTGCTCTTTTATAAGTTCAGAGCTGTATAGTTTACTCTATCGCTGATTTTAGGTTTAGGAGGTAGTATTTAGTAGGAGTTATAAAAATAGTGATTTTATACTTGCTTGTGTTGTAAAATTAAAAATGGTTATAAATAACAACTCTTCTTTATAAAGTAGTTTGTTTTGGCATAAACGGAACAGTTTTTGGGTTATTGATACAGTGTAAAACAGGAGGTTTTATAAAGAAAGATATTTAGAATTATTACAATTTAGAGTTTGTTTATAAGAATGTTTAAAGGCTAGTAGTAGCGATAAGTCATTCGGTATTAAAGATCAGTAACTATTTATAATGATTCTATATTTTATTTTAGAAGTTTCTTTTTTTTATAATTCTATTTATGTTAAAAATATTTGATAATTTTAAGTACAGTTTGTTTGAGTTATAATATTTTATCAATGTTCGTTAATGTGTTGTTTTAGTCTTCAAAAACAGAATATGACTGATATATGTCAGTTTTGAAAAAGTACTAAATGAATAATTTTAACCTACTGATGAAAGACATTAGTTACAAAAAACAAAGATTCATTAACTATTAAAATAAAGTACAAAGATGAACACACTCTCACGTAAGATTGTAATGGCCGCGACAGGACTATTTCTGTGTTTTTTCCTATTGATTCACTGTCTAGGAAATATGCAGTTATTTATGGAGCCAGAACACGCAAGATTAAGCTTTAATGCGTATTCGCATTTCTTAACAGGAAACCCATTAGTAAAAATGGTTTCGTATGTTTTATATGCTTCTATCATAGGGCATGCTATCTATGCTTTAATCATTACTTCTAAGAACAAAGCTTCTGGAGGTACTTATAAAAAAGACAATAGAGGTAGAGCTAGTAAATGGTATAGCAGAAACATGGGAGTACTAGGAACGGTAGTTCTTATCTTCATTGTACTACACTTCCAAAACTTCTGGTATGTATATAAGTTTGGTCAAATTGGTTTAGATGCTAATGGGAACAAGGATTTATACGCAGTAGTAGTAGCTGCATTCCAAGAGCTTTGGTTAGTAGTGGTTTATGTAATCGCTATGATAGCACTTTGTTATCACTTAGTACACGGGATTACTAGTGGCGTTAGAACACTAGGTTTATTCCACCCAAAGTTTGTACGTTGGGTTAATATAGTAGGTGTTGCTTATTCTGTTATTATCTGTGCAGGTTTTGCAGCAATGCCAATTTTTATTTACATCACTAATCTTAATAACTAGCTATGAAATTAGATGCAAAAATACCTCAAGGACCGTTAGAAGAAAAATGGTTTAATTATAAAAAAACTGCTCGTCTGGTAAACCCTGCTAACAGAAAGAAATTAGACGTAATAGTAGTAGGTACAGGATTAGCAGGAAGTTCATTAGCTGCGTCATTAGGAGAGATGGGCTATAATGTGAAAGCGTTCTGTTTTCAAGATACTCCACGTCGTGCGCACTCTGTAGCTGCACAAGGAGGGGTAAATGCTGCTAAGAATTATAAAAACGACGGTGACAGCGTGTACCGTATGTTCGTAGATACATTAAAAGGGGGAGACTTTAGAGCTCGTGAAGCTAACGTATATCGTTTAGCAGAGTGTTCTCTTAACCTAATTGACCAAGCTGTTGCTCAAGGGGTTCCTTTTGGTAGAGAATATGGAGGATATTTAAATAATAGATCATTCGGTGGGGTTCAGGTAAGTAGAACCTTTTATGCAAGAGGTCAAACGGGACAACAGTTATTACTAGGTACTTACCAAGCGTTAATGCGTCAGGTAGATAAAAAAACGGTACAGTTATTCTCCTCTCATGAGATGTTAGATATCGTTACTATCGATGGTAAAGCTAGAGGGGTAGTAGTGCGTAACTTAGAGACAGGAGAAATAGAGAAACACTCTGCTCATGCTGTAGTATTAGCTACTGGAGGATTTGGTAAAATTTATTACTTATCTACTTTAGCGATGGGATGTAATGGATCTGCTATCTGGAGAGCCCATAAAAAAGGAGCTTATTTTGCATCTCCTAGCTGGACTCAGATACACCCTACTTCATTACCTCAGTCAGGTGATTACCAATCTAAATTGACATTAATGTCTGAATCACTGCGTAACGATGGACGTATATGGGTACCTAAAAAAGCAGATGATACTAGAGAGGCTAATGATATTCCAGAAGAAGAAAGAGATTACTACTTAGAGCGTCGCTATCCTGCATTCGGTAACTTAGCTCCACGTGATATTTCATCACGTGCTGCTAAAGAGCGTATCGATGCTGGGCATGGTGTAGGACCTCTTAAGAATGCTGTATACCTAGATTTCTCTAAAGCTATTAAGGAACAAGGACAACCAAAAATCGCTGAGAAGTATGGTAACTTATTCCGTATGTATGAGAAAATTACGGGTATCAACGCATATAAGGAACCAATGAAAATATCTCCTGCAGCTCACTTCTCTATGGGAGGGCTATGGGTAGATTATGAATTAATGACTACTATACCTGGATTGTTTGCATTAGGTGAAGCTAACTTTGCGGATCATGGGGCTAATAGATTAGGAGCTAATTCATTACTTCAGGCTTCTGTGGATGGATACTTTATCGCTCCATATACAATTGCTAACTATTTAGCAGATCAGATTAGAGTAGGTAAGATCTCTACAGATCACCCAGAGTTTGATAAAGTGATCAAAGAGAATCAAGATAAAATAGACCAATTATTAAATATAAAAGGGGATAAGTCAGTTGACTACTATCACAAAAAACTTGGTAAGTTATTATACGATTACTGTGGTTTAGCTAGAACAGCTGAAGGATTAACTTTTGCAATCGAAGAGATTAAAAAGCTAAGAGACGAGTTTTATAAAAACGTTTATGTTCCTGGAGAAAATGATACAATGAATGCTGAATTAGAAAAAGCAGGACGTGTAGCAGATTATCTAGAGATAGGAGTGTTAATGTGCTATGATGCCTTAACTAGAAATGAGTCTTGTGGAGCACACTTTAGAGAGGAGTTCCAGACTGAAGAAGGAGAAGCAGAGCGTAATGATAATGAGTTCCAGTATATCTCTGCATGGGAATGGCCAGGGTCATTAGACAAAGAACCTATCTTAAATAAAGAGGAGTTAAAATTCGAATTCGTACAACCAACTATCCGTAGTTATAAATAATAAAAAAGTCTATGAAACTGCATTTAAAAATTTGGAGACAAAAAAATCGTAAAGCACAAGGTCAACTTGTAAACTATACGTTAGAGAATGTAAATCCACATATGTCTTTTTTAGAGATGTTGGATACATTAAACGAACAGTTAATTGTAAATAAAGAAGAACCTGTAGAGTTTGATCATGACTGTAGAGAGGGGATCTGTGGACAGTGTGGTGTAGTTATCAATGGTAACGCACACGGACCACTAGAGAACACTACTACATGTCAGTTACACATGCGTGAGTTTAAAGATGGGGAGACTGTACTGATAGAGCCTTTTAGAGCTAAAGGTTTTCCTGTGAAGAAAGATTTAAAAGTAGATAGAAGCGCGTTTGACCGTATTATATCTGCTGGAGGATATGTATCAGTAAATACAGGACAAGCTCCAGAGGCTAATACTATACCTGTGAGTCATGAGACAGCTGAGGCTGCGTTTGACTCTGCAGCTTGTATCGGATGTGGAGCATGTGTAGCTACGTGTAAGAATGGTAGTGCGGCTTTATTTACTTCTGCTAAGATCACTCAATTAGCTATCTTACCTCAATCTCAAGAGGAGAGAAAAGAAAGAGCTTTGAAGATGATCGCCCAGATGGATGCTGAGGACTTCGGACACTGTTCTAATACAGAAGCATGTGAGGTAGAATGTCCACAGGGTATTTCTGTACTAAACATCGCTCGTATGAACTACGAGTACAACAGAGCAAGTTTTTTAAAATTTAAAAAATAAAAAGATAAGCCTATGAGCACTCTTACATTATTTCATAGCTTAAAAACAAAATTATTAATAGGGGCAGGCTTGTTCTGCTCCTTTATTTCTTTTGCACAAGAGGTAGAGAATGATACTGTAGTAGTCTTTGAAGAAAAGATAATACTACATCCTGAACCACAGAAGTATCCTAAGTTTAAAGTAGGAGGGGTATTTCAGACTAGATATCTAGAGAACTTTAAAAAAGGTGTTGATATAGACGGATTACACCATGCTACTACACCAGAGAAGACTAGTTATTCTAATAGCTCTTTTGATATCAAGAGAATGCGTGTATCTATGAATGTAAAGATTACTGAGAATTTAGAGGTAAATACCTTAGTAAACTTTGCTGACTTTAAGTCTGATCCTAAGACTAAGGTATTAGAGAATGCGTATGCTAAGTATACTGTTAATCGATACTTCCAGATTACAGTTGGACAGTTTAGACCTTTATTCGGATTAGAAGAGACTTATCCTGTGGATATTGTGAAGTCTATAGATTATTCTAATTCATATTACTTATTTGGTAACAACGGTTGGATGAGTTTCCAAGTTGGGGCTGCTATTACAGGTAGTGTAGATTTAGGTAATGTTCCGATGAGTTACGGTTTTTCTGTAACTAATGGTAATGGTAAAAATAAGACAGATAGTGATGATGGTAAACATTACTCAAGTAGAGTGTTGTTTAACATTGATAAGAAACACGACTTTAACGTAGGATTTAGTGGTGGTATCGGTGAGGTACAAAAAGAAAATGTGTATGCTGTCGGAATAGAAGCAGCAGCTAAGTTTCCACTTGGAGATCGCTGGTGTTTAGATTTCCAAACAGAGGCAAAACAAGGTAATAATCACGATGCCTTCTTTAAGTTAAAACCAGAAGAACGCTTAGGAAGTTTAGATAACTATCTAATGAGAAGTTTCTATGTCGTACCGAATGTCAGATATGAGATTGGTAAAAAACACTTCCAAGCAGTAGAATTTTCTTGTCGTTATGAATATTTAGATGCGGAGTCAAAGCTAAACTCAAATGCCCGCCAAACACTAGTACCTATGTTTAGTTTAGAGTTCTTAAAGAACTATGGAGCTAGAATACAAATAGGTATGCAGATAGATAACTATAAGAAGAATATACAGAACACTTCAACGTATAATTCTAATCTAGCTTTTATACAGCTGCAGTGTAGGTACTAAGCAAAACTCATAACAAACAACAATAGATGATAAAGGAAATTAATCTTAAAAACTTAGCCATTACGGTAGTAGTTGGCGCAGCATTATGGTTTTGTCCAATACCAGAGGGCGTAACAGTAGAGGCATGGCATTTATTTGCCATTTTTGTGAGTACTATTTTAGGGATTATTCTAAAAGCGGCTCCGATGGGAACAATGTGTATGTTAGCAGTAGCGTTAACGGCATTCTTCCAATTATTAGCTCCAGGTAATCCTGGCCAATCCATTGCATTAAGTTTGAGTGGTTTTGGGGATAAAGTAATTTGGTTGATAGGTATTTCGTTCTTTATCGCTAGAGGATTTATCAAGACAGGATTAGGAAACCGAATAGCTTTTCTGTTTATCAGAGCTTTCGGAAAAAGTACATTAGGACTAGCTTATGGATTAGGATTAGCTGATTTAGTATTAGCTCCTGCTATCCCTAGTAATACAGCTAGAGGAGGAGGTATTATCTATCCGATTATGAAGTCTATGGCTACTAGCTTTGGCTCTGATGCTGCTAAACCAGAAACGCATAGAAAGTTAGGTTCTTTTTTGACATTGAATTGTTATTATATGAACTTGATAGCATCTTCTATGTTCTTGACTGGTACAGCAAGTAATCCTATGTGTCAGAAGTTTGCTGCTGATATGGGGATTAATATTAGTTGGATGTCTTGGGCAGCAGCTGGTTTAGTTCCTGGGTTAATCGCATTTATTATTACACCTATAGTTTTATATAAGATCTTTCCGCCAGAATTAAAAAAGACTGGTGATGCACCAAAGGTAGCTGCAGAGAAATTAAAAGAAATGGGTAAGTTATCTGTTCCTGAGATTTTAATGTTAGTGACGTTTGTTATCTTATTAGGACTGTGGATTACAGGAGATTTATTTAGTATTGATGCTACTACTACTGCTTTTATAGGATTGTCTATTTTATTGTTAACTTCAGTGTTAACTTGGGATGACGTGAAGGCAGAAAAAGGAGCGTGGGATACAATCGTATGGTTTGCTGTATTAGTAATGATGGCTAGTTCATTAAATAAGTTAGGATTCATCGGATGGTTTAGCGACTTGGTAAAAGGTAAAATGGGCAATATGGATTGGCATTATGCCTTCCCAGTTATTGTTATTGTTTACTTCTTGAGTCACTATATATTCGCTAGTGCAACTGCTCACGTAGCAGCTATGTATGCCGCTCTATTAGGAGTTGGTATATCATTAGGAGTACCTCCTGTATTGTTAGCGATGATGCTTGGATTTATGGGATCTATCTACGGAACATTAACACATTATGGACACGGACCTGCTCCAGTATTCTTCGGAAGTGGATATGTAGAGCTTAAGTCTTGGTGGACCTATGGTTTAATCATAGGACTATTATTACTGTTTGTTTATTTAGTAATAGGTACTAGCTGGATGAGCTTAATAGGCGCTTTTTAATAAGTACTTTATATTTGATTTAGTGAGTTAAGTATTCTTTTATATCTTTCGGGAATAAAGGAATACTTAACTCATTTTTTTTTGTAGTTAGTTAATATTGGTGTAATGAAACATAGAGAAGAGATTGTTGTTTTTTGGTTTAGAAGAGATCTGCGTTTATGTGATAACGTAGGATTATATCACGCTTTGCAAAGTGAATATAAAGTGTTGCCTATCTTTATTTTTGACAAAGAAGTATTGAAGCAATTCCCTAATCCATTAGATAAACGCCTTACCTATATTCACGATGCTGTTGCTGGTATAGACAATCAATTAAAATCATTAGGTACAGGAGTAATGTGTTTTCACAGCACTGTATTAGAGGTTTTTAGTGAGTTAGCCAAAGAGTATGATATCAAAGCTATTTATGCCAATGAAGACTATGAACCGAAGGCAATAAAAAGGGATCAGCAGGTAGGTGATTATCTTGGGACTTATTCTATTCCTTTTTATTTATTTAAAGACCAAGTCATCTTTAGAGGAGGGGATATCTTAAAACAAGATGGTACACCATATCAGGTATATACTCCTTATGCTAAAAAGTGGAGAGAGCAACTTACCAATCAGCATTTATATGACTATTCAGTAAAGTTAGCGAGTGAGTTATTTTACTCTATTAATTGTGCTATTCCTACTTTAGAATCATTAGGGTATACTCATGGTGTTAGTGGTATTATACCTCCATATGTAGATCTACCAATCATATCTAATTATGATAAATATAGAGATTATCCAGGTATAGATGGAACGAGTAAGTTAGGTGTTGCACTACGCTTTGGGACTATTTCGGTTAGGCAATGTGTTAAGATAGCACTGAAGGAGAATGCGGTATGGTTATCAGAGTTGATTTGGAGAGAGTTCTTTAGTCAGATCTTATACTTATATCCACAGGTAGAAAATCACTGTTTTAAATCAAAGTATGAAGCTGTACAGTATCGCAATAATGAAGAAGAGTTTAAAGCGTGGTGTAATGGACAGACTGGATATCCTATCGTAGATGCTGGTATGAGAGAACTGAATGAGACTGGATTTATGCACAATAGAGTTCGTATGATTACAGCAAGTTTCTTGACAAAGCACTTGCTTATAGATTGGCGATGGGGAGAAGTATATTTTGCACAACAATTATTGGATTATGACTTAGCATCTAACAATGGCAACTGGCAGTGGGTAGCAGGTTGTGGATGTGATGCAGCACCCTATTTTAGAGTGTTTAATCCAACTGAACAGGTAAAGAAGTTTGATAAGGATTTTGTTTATTTGGACAAATGGGTGCCTGAATGGAGAGAACTTGATTATGTACAGCCTATAGTAGAGCATAAGTTCGCTAGAGAACGTGTTTTAAAGGCTTTTAAACAAGCTTTAGGAGCTGATATAGACTAATCTTATCAATCTAAAAAGAGAAGTGTTAATAAAAAGAAGAGACATCTGTTTTTTAAAACTTATATTATTATATCTTTAGCACTGTTTTTTTAATAGAGTATCTATTATCGTGTTTAATAAAATTGTCTTCTATATTTTAATGATAATCTTCTTTGTTAGTTGTACTAATAAAGTAGGAAATCAGTTAGTTACAATGACTGAGAAGATGGCTGTTGGATCTAATAGCTTTGTTCTTAGTGACTCTCTTTATAGAAGTGAAAATAGTCGTCTAACGAAGTATCTATTAACTTTTAGTAATCATAGTGAAGAAGGGGAAGACTTATTTCGCTTTATAAAAGCGAAGAGAGAAAAGAATAATTTGATTAAGAATTATTCTGAAGCCTTGTTTTTAGATGATAGTGTTTCGGTAGCTAGTTCTAGTTTTGCTTTAGGAGAGTTTTTTCAATATAACTTAGCACAAGATAGTAGTTATTACTACTACAACAAATCTGCATTATACTATAGAGGCATAAAGAATAAAGAACATCTTCAGCGAACTTATTTGTCTTTATCAATACTACTTTGTGATAGAGGTATTTTCCAAGAAGCAGAGTTATATTTAGACGATGCAATTACTCTAAATAATAAAAATATAAGTGTTTATACTTCATATGCTCAAATACATGTGATGGGTATGGTAAAGTTGGGATTAGAAGAGTATGATAAGGCAATAGAATGTTTTAATCAAGCTAATTTCCTTTTAGATAATGTAGAAATTAAAGACCAGTATAATGATTATCAGATAGCTTTAAATAAGTTAGCTATTAAAAATTACCTAGCTAGAGCATATATTTCTAAGCATGAATATGATATCGCAGATGTTATCACTAATACAGCCTTAATAGATGTAAACTTTTTAAAAGAGGAGGATAAAGGGCTGTTTTTACCTTTGTTGTTAAATAAAAAAGTTAGAGTCAAATTAAGAACAGAGAAGTATAAAGAAGCACTAGGATATATTACTAAGTTGTTAGAAGTAGATAAACGTTTAGGGAATGAGTATTCACTTAATTTAGATTATATCTTATATGCAGAGTATTTCTTTAGAACAGGGGATATTACTAAAGCAAGGCAGTATGTAGATAAGGCTTTAGTCTCTGCTAGAAAATATAATGACCTATTAACACAGAAAAAGGCATTAGAGTTACTACTTATTTATGACAAGGAGAATATTAATGCTAATTTTTATTCCTATAAGGAAGTGAATGAGCGTATTAATCACTCTAATAATACTGTACGAAGTAGCTTCGCTAAGTTAAAGTATGAATCAGATAGCCTTGTTACATCTATTGAACTTTTAAAAAATCAGTACTTCATTATTGTTACAGTAAGTACTACTGTTGTATTAGTATTACTAGGGGTATTAATCTTTATTGTATTTAGAAATAAAGCTAAAGAGATTAATATGGTACAGATGTACCAAAAGGATACTGAGAAATATTATGACTCTATTATTCACATACAGAATAAAGTAAATGCTGTACAAGAAATAGAGCGTAAGAAGTTCGCAAAAGAGCTTCACGATGGAGTATTGAATAAGCTTTTTGTTACGCGTTTTTCACTACAACAATTAGAAGAGGAAGGTTTACAATCTGCTAAAGATATGTTAGCAAATGAAGTACAGGAGGTGGAGACCTTTATAAGACATAGCTCGCAGGCTTTACTTAATGAGGATAAGTTTTTAGTTAGTGATTTTAAGCAATTAATAGAAGAGCTTGTAATGTTGCAAAACAGAAGTAAGAATACTTATTTTAGTTGTTTTATTGACACAAAATTAGATTTAGAGATACTTTCGCATCGTGTTAAGGTTAATATATATCGAATTCTCCAAGAAGCATTTCAGAATGTACAAAAGTATGCAGAAGCAAGTGCTTGTGTTTTAGAATTAGTGTATGTCTCAGAAACTACTTTTACAATTGTAATACATGATAACGGAAAAGGCTTTGATGTAAAAACAATCAAAAAAGGATTGGGACTTAAGAATATGGGAGATAGACTCCATGCTATAAACTCTAAATTGGCAATAGATAGTAAAGAGGGGGTAGGAACTGTAATATCCTTTGATATTCTTCTAATTTAGATTTCATACTGATGGAAAAACCATACCTTTTTCATTTATAGAGGTAGGTGCTATTACTAGTTTTTTAAGTAAAACTATTTATTAAGAAGGGAGTTAAACATTGTATAGCATCCATATATGCGGATCATTATAATATGCTTTGTTTAATTCTACATTGACTTTTAGTGTAGATAAAGCTCGGTTTAAAGTATATTCGCCTGTTGTCTGAAAGGTAAAGCCTGTCCACATTTCCCATTGACTCACTGTTCCTTCTATTTGAAGTGATTTATTACATGTTTTTTTTATTACAGCACCATTTTTAACGTGCATTCTTATATTGGAATCATAAGGCAAGCCATAATTGTTAATCCATTGGGCATAGTTGTTTATGTCTTGTAATGGATAGTATTGTTTCATCTTAGGTCTTACAGGGCATAAGATTACAGGATAATGAGTAATACTAGCACTATTTTTTAAATGTTTGATAATAAATTGAAATAGCTCTTGTTGATTAAACTCCCTACTAGTTTTGATAGAAAGGCAGCACATAGCATTAGGATTATTCCCTCTATCTCTGTCTGTAAAAGCTTTTTCTAATGCCCATCTCCAACCGTCATCAGATAGATTATTAAGCTCACCTTTAGTTAAATGCAAAGGAACACAGTTAATTACTGCAGCTAAGGAATTGTCACAAAATACAAAGAATTGTGTATTAGGAAATGCTTGATATATATGAGGCCAGTACTTTGTTTTGATTTTGTCAAACTTTAAGTATTGTGGATTACTATCTAACTGTTCTACTTCTTTAAGTAATACCTCTATCTGAGGTGTATGAATAGTATCATACTTAACAAAGTTAAACTCAGTTGTATTCATTGTAAACTATAATTTTCTAATCTTTTTGGGCTTGTTAAACACTGGTTCTGGGAGAGAAAGTTACAGTATTTATTAATATAATTTTATTAAAATTTTAATTATTAGTAACTCATTCATAGCTAGGTTGTAAAGTGTTTAAGTATTGTAGATACTGAGTTTTGGTTGAATAGTGGCTTAAAGTTTGTATAGGAGTAACTGAAGTAATTAATATATGTATTTGTTTTTATTATTGATTTTTTAATAACAATCAATTTTATTTATAGTTGTATTGTTTTATAGTATGCTTAATATTAGTTATCAGTGTGTTATAAGGCTACATTTGTAAAAGAAAAATGAAACAAATACAATAAACGATAAAGTTATGAACGATAAAAAACTAACAACAGCATCAGGAAGACCATATGTAGATCATGAAGATTCACTAACAGCAGGAGCTAGAGGTCCAGTACTATTAGAGGATTATATCTTACACGAAAAGCTTGCTCATTTTAATAGAGAGCGTATTCCAGAGCGTATCGTACACGCAAAAGGAGCAGGAGCTTATGGTACTTTTACTGTAACTAATGATATTACTAAATATACAAAAGCAAAACTATTTAGTGAAGTAGGTAAACAAACAGAGGTATTTGTTCGTTTCTCTACTGTAGGAGGAGAGAAAGGATCTGCGGATTCTGAGCGTGACCCACGTGGTTTTGCAGTTAAATTCTATACAGAGGATGGTAACTGGGACTTAGTAGGTAATAATACTCCAGTATTCTTTATTAAAGATGCTAAGAAGTTCCCTGACTTTATCCATACTCAGAAAAGACACCCTATGACTAACTTAAAGTCAGCTACTATGGTTTGGGACTTCTGGTCATTAAACCCAGAGAGTTTACACCAAGTATTAATATTGATGTCAGATAGAGGTACTCCTTATGGATATAGACATATGAACGGATACGGAAGTCATACATTCTCTATGATTAATAGTGAGAATGAAAGAGTATATGTGAAGTTCCACTTTAAAACAGCTCAAGGAATTAAGAATCTTACAGGACCTGAGGCAGATGAGATGAGAGCTAAGGATATGGATTATGCTCAAAGAGATTTGAATGAGCATATTGCTAGTGGAGATTTCCCTAAATGGAATCTTAAGATTCAGGTAATGACTGAAGAGCAAGCTAGAGCAGCTGTAGTAAATCCGTTTGATGTGACTAAAGTATGGCCACACGCTGAGTACCCTCTTATCGATGTAGGTACAATGGAATTAAACAGAAGCCCACGTAACTACTTCCAAGATGTAGAACAAGCAGCTTTTGCTCCAGCGCATATCGTAGATGGTATTGGGTTCTCACCAGATAAGATGTTACAAGGACGTTTACTGTCTTACCCAGATGCTCAACGATACAGATTAGGAGCTAATTATGAGCAAATACCTGTAAACCGTTGCCCATTTATGACTAATACATACCAAAGAGATGGGTATATGAGAGTAGATGGCAATGGAGAAGATGCACCTAACTATTTCCCAAATAGCTTTGATGACATTGTAGTAGATCAAAGTTATAAAGAACCAGCGTATGATTTGAATAGTCTTGTAGCTGATCGATATGATAGAAATGGAGAAGGTGAGAATGATCACTTTAGCCAACCAGGTAAGTTATATGAAATCATGACTCCTGAAGAAAAAACAAATACGGTAGCTAATATCGTAGCTGCGATGAGTGGAGTGGATGGGCCTAAACGAGATGAGATCATCGGAAGACAATTATGCCACTGGTTTAGAGCGAATATGGAATTAGGAATGAGAATCGCACAAGGACTAAACTTCGATGTTAGTAAACATATGAATTCATAATAGTTATTTTATATTACTCCCCAAGCCTCCTGCTATTTTATGATAGCTAGGAGGCTTTTTTGTATATAGCCCTCAAAGGCAATTGAGAAACTGACATTCTAGATAATTATACCTATTTTTGTTAGTAACCAAAGATTTTATACTATGCGCCAACCACATATATTGCTATATATTCTTACTTCTGTATTATTGACAGGGTGTTCTTATAAGACATATCAGCCTGTTGCTTTCTCAGATTTAGATAAAGGAAAGAATATAGTAGAAGAGAAAAAAGGATATACAGTGCAGTTACCTGCAGAAGATAAATTAGTCTTAAATGACCAGACGGTAGTCAAGGCTGAGAAACTATTCGTTCCAACTCAGAGTAGAGAAATCTACAAAGTAGTAGAGACAAAAGACACTACCTATTTATCTAATAGGCATATAGAGTTTAAGAAAGTTCACAACTTCCGTGATATGGGAGGTATTAAGAACCAGGAAGGAAAACAAATAGTATGGGGGCACTTCTTTAGAAGTGGTCATCTATCTAAGCTTAAGAATAAGGAATATAACAAGTTTAACGAATTAAACATTAAGACTGTTATAGACCTTCGTACAGATAAGGAATTGTCTAAAAAACCAGATAGAATACCAGCTGGAGTAGGATATACCAATGTACAAGTGTACGATGATTCAGAGGATATGTTCTCTAAGACAAAGAAAGAGGTCTTAAAAGGTAAGGTGACACCAGTGCAGTCTGATAGTTTAGTGATGGAGTTCTATAAACTATATATGCTAGAGAATCCACAGTTAGTAAAGGGGATAGTAGACCAATTATTTGAGTCTAATGACGCAGTACTGTTTCACTGTTCTGCTGGGAAAGATAGAACAGGGATGATAGGAGCCTTAGTTTTGAGTATTCTTAAGGTAGATAGAGAGACTATTATCTCAGAGTATATGTTGTCTAATAATTATAGAGTAGAAGACATAACGAATAGAATGAAATTAGCCAAGGCAGGTAAAGTACTGTTTCCTAAGATCAACTATCAAGTGATAGAGAACTTCTCATGGATTAAGGCAATTTATATAGAAGCTATGTTTAAAGGAATAGAGTCTAAGTATGGTACTATGGATAACTATATCACAACAGGATTAGGTATTACTCCTGAGAAAAGACAAGCGTATATAGATAAATTTACCTATTAGTATTTTGTGTTCGTTTTCAATTGTCATAAATTAGAGAATTCAAATATTTAGTTATGTATAAAAAGATATTCGCTATAGTAGCATTCTTTAGTCTATGTACTATGAATGCTCAAGAAATGACCTTTAGTCAAAAGGTTGGTAAACTAATGGAATTAGTAACAGCAGAAAATGTAGATAATAACCAAGTAAGAGAGATATTAAAAACATTAGCTATCGCACCTAAAGAGATGAAAGAAGGAGCGATGGACTATAGTATTTATGATGACTTCGAAGGAGATACACTTTATTATATTCCATATAAGACAGCTGATGAACCTCGCTATTCTGTTGAGAAACTAAAGCAAGGAGATAAGTTATTCTATACCTTACAGTTTTTGATAAGTAGTGAGTATACTAAAGATCCTTCAGGTAAGGTAACATATAAGGATAAGGACTATCTATATAATACTACTATAGAAGATCTAATGCCATATTGTACTACACCGATGAGTTACAAAAATGGTAAGGGTAATAATCCAGAGTCTCCACTATTAAGCTGTGTGTATACTAACCCAAACAGTAAAAGAAAACTGATGTACTGGGTAGTGTGTGAGAATAAGATAGGAGATAAAGAAAAGAATAGAGTAAAAGAAATCAAGATTCAGAGCCAAGAACTTTGGAGATAAGTAATAAACAAGACGTTGTATGTTGTTGTCTAATGTTAGTAGAGGAAATGTATTAGCGGTAGCTATTAATATGTTAATTATAGCTTCTATCGCTAGTTTAAATTGTTTAATAATTCAGCAAATTATCTATAGTAATGTAGCAGATGGCATTCATTATATCAATAGAGATTTAGTAAGGTTTGAAACGATAATATTTATTGTTTCTATTACAAATATTGTAGCAGGTCTTTTCTTTGTAGCCATTCTTATGGTTTGGTTATATAGAGCATATTCCAATATGCAGACTTTAGACAATAGACTTACAGATCATAAATATTGGGCAGTATTAGGATGGATAGCACCTTTGTTTAATCTTATTATGCCTTATAGATTGTTTAATAAGATGAGTTTGAGCGCTGTTAATTACGTTAAGGTTCATACTCAGGTTTCACTTAAAAGATATAAACCATTATGGTTATTATTGATTTGGGTTAATTTCTTGTTGATTGTACTTTTAAGAGTGTTTCAATATCGAATAGCCTATTTTGTAGATGCTAGTATTGTGTTAAACATAGGTATTGCTATTAATGTACTTATTTTAGTTTGTACCCTGTTGTTTGCATCCTATTTTAATTTCTATAGAAAGCTAGAGGCTTTAATATACAAGTTAAATCTCGAAGAAAAAGACGACTCTGCAGACTGTATTGAGTTAGTAAGAGAGTAATAAAACTATTAAGCTGTGTATCTATATGATAGGAAAGCAAACGGTTTTAAATATGGTAAATGAGATTGGACAGGTTTATGTCCAACGAGGTTTTATATCTTCTCAGAAGGGTTTAGTACTCAAGTATAAAGTACCTACTAATGGTTTTGAACTCTTGCTAAAGTTTCATATCATACAGAGTGATGTCAAGCAGAGTATGACTATTGACTGTATGCTAACGGTATTGTCAGAAGAACTAAAAGAGTGGAGATTAAAACAGTATAGGAGTAAGGATTTAGCTACAGATACCGTGTTTATGGCAAATATTCAAGATGTTATTCCAGAACAACCAAAGAAGTTTACTTGGGAGATCAATCAGAAGAATGAACAAGAGTTTAAAGAACACTTAAAGCAGTTGCTCAGTTTATATGCTAATCCTATTTATAATTTTTTCACAGATAGACAGTTACTAATAGCACATGTTGTCGAAAATGGATGGAGGCTAAATGACTATATGCAAGCTAAAAACTTTGCTTACCCTATAGACTTTATGTGTTGTTTTGCAACTAGAGAAGAGAGTACTCAGGGCTTTAATAACTACTTAAAGAGAGAGGGATTAGTAGGACAGGCAAAGAGGATTTATAAAGAGATGAGTTCCCCTAAATACAAAGGATTTATCACTAGTGATTCTTCAGAGGATAAGGTCTTTCAGTTAGCTTATCTGCACAAGATACCTATACTTATATAAGGTCATAAAAAAGAGGCGGGATAGATTTAAATCTATCCCGCCTCTTTTTTATATTTATGAAGTGACTACTTTATAGTCTCTCTCTTGTAAGTGTATTCACTATTGTTTTGTTCTAATACCATAACATCATGACTTAGTGCCTTTAACCCAAATACTAAGGTATCATTCTTACTATCGATTGTTTGAGATAAGATGCATAAATTATTATTAGATACCCACCACTTCTTATACTCATTATTAATCATGTTAGTAGACTTAGCTTCTCCATTTGCATCTAAGATAAAACTCTTTGGTTTTAGCTCATTAAAAGGAGTGAATTCGGTCCAAGCACCTTCTATAGTTTGAGCATGAGTCTTTTCTTGCTCCGTCATTTCTGGGAGATTAAAGCTTTCTTCTTTTTTACAGCTAACTAAAGCTAGTGTACATAGAATAATATAAGTACAAGTCTTAAATGTTTTCATATTTTGTATTCAAATATTGTAAATGATAAACAAATATAGCTAAATAATGTTATAGTTGTATTTGTGAGAGAGGTTATTGGTTACTGCCTTTTGTTTTATCTATTGTTGATAGCGTTAGTATTGAGCGATATAGTATTTCTAAGTTTATTTCCATTTCTTCTCTGCTTAGATGACCAAAGCCAAGTCTCATCCCTGTTAGTGTTCTATCTTGATAAAGAATAGTTTTTGGTAAGAATAGATTATTCTTTTCACATTCTTTGTGTAGCTGCATTAAGTTAATAGGAACCTTCCATTCTATCCATATAGCTAATCCTCCAGCAGGAAGTTTAAAGGTTACTTGATCTCCTAAGAATTGCGTTATTAATTGAGCGAATGTATCACGTCGTTCTTTATAGACCTTAGAGGCTTTCTTTAAATATCTAAATATTTCACCTTCTTCTATTAGTTCGTTTAACACTTGCTCCATTACCATATCTCCACGAGGGTCCAGTAATCGCAAGTATTTTTGCATCTCTAACAGAACATTTTCAGGAGCCACTATAAAACCATTCTCAAAACTAGGGGCTAACGACTTACCAAAAGAACCTATATATACTACCATTCCTTCGGTATCTACACTGGCTAGTGGTAATACCGAACTCTTGTCATAATGAAAGTCATAGTCATAATCATCCTCTAGTATGATAAAGCCGTATTTATTAGCTAGATTAAGTAGTTGTACTCTGCGCTGAGCACTCAGTGTTACTGTGGTAGGATAGTGGTGATGAGGAGTGAGGTAGAGCATTCTTATTTGTTGTGTTTTGCACAGTTGTTCTACTTCATTTACATCTATACCATCCTCGTCTATAGATACAGTTAATATCTGAGCTCCAGCTTCCTGAAATGCCATATTACTAGAGTAGTAACTAAGGTTCGCCACAATAACTTTATCTTTAGGACTCAGTAGGACTCTACAGGCGATGTAGATGCTCATCTCTGTGCTTCTAGTTATCAAGACATTTTTACTACTTACGTGTAGTCCTCTAGATAGGTTGAGGTAGTTAGCCATATTCTTTCTAAAGGAAGTATTGTCTTGATGAGTATTGCTAAGTAGTTTCTTTCTATTGCTCTTTCTCTTTAGGTTCGCGCTGTAAAATGATGATAACTGATCTATCTGGATAATTCTACTATCTGTAGTGCCATCTGTAAAAACGTGATCACAATTGCTGATTTCAAGAGGAGAGTCTAATAAGTTACTAGAGTGAAATGTATATCCAGGTTTAGTAGGATATTGCTCTAAAGCTTTGTAATTAGAAGCATTAGTTCTTTTATGATTAAATGACTTTTTATTAAGCACAAAGCATCCCTTGTTTGCCTGCATCTCTATCCATCCTTGTGTAGCTATCTCTTCGAAGGCAGCCACTACAGTATTTCTATTTACTTCTAGTAGACTAGCGATAGTACGCGTACCTGGCAATTTGGTTCCTTCAGGTATGAAGTTGCGTTGTATTGCATTGCTAAATTGATTAGCTATTTGCATATAAATTGCTGTAGAAGAGTTTCTATCAATCTTTATAAAGCTTTGATAAGGTATTTTTACTGGACTAGGCATACTGTGTTTTACTAAGTGCTAAACTATTCCGGAAAGGTACTGTTTTTAGCGAAAATAGAAATGATCTTTAACACACTGTTTTTATGAAAATTACAACATATAGAGAAGATTATTCTTGTTATTTCTTGGCTTATAAATGAGTTTTTATCTAAATTAGACCAATAATTTACAATTATGAATGTATCCATACTTCAGATGGTTAGTATAGTGAGCTATTCTAACGCATATCTTAATGATCAGTTACCTGAGATATCTAATCAAGGAGAAAAGATATCTATGTATTGTAATAAGGTGTTGTTTCACATACCAGTGGAGGGCAATGAAACTCAATATACAACCCAAGCTCCTATAGATTGGTTCTTATCTTTAAAATATAGAGGTGTTCAGCAAGTCAAGTTGCATTATAAATCAGTTCCTAATCTGAATATGCCAGAGCGTATGTCCGCAGGTTTTGTAGGGGGAGCAGGTATCTGGATGGTAGAGACAGTATTAGATGGTAAGTCAGAGTTCTGGTATAGTAAGTGGCAAGTAGATGAACATCAGCGTAAATTAGGCTCTGATAGAATATGGACTGTGACTTATAAGAAAGCACCTATTACAGAACTATTGACAGAAGTATATACTGTAGATACTCAGGCAGAAGAGTTAAAATTGATTTTATCAGAGTTAGTATCGTTTTGTAGTGAAATAAAAGAAAGTGGATGGCAAAGTATATTTGCAGGAGCTAAGACAGTATTAGATAATGCTAAGCCCTCTGTGTCTACTTACCTAAAAGATATGATAGTAGATGGGGGTTATACTCCTGAAGCATTAGCTTTGATGGAGGCAGCAGATAGGTCATATGTATTTGGTGGTATGGGATCGTGGAATGATGTTGTTTCTTTTGAGACTAAAGAACAAGAGAGTACTTATTTGGCTTTATCGGATAAATTGTATGCTAGTCTTAATAAGTGTATACTAGCTTTTGCTAATTCATGTGTTATTGATAGATAAGTTTAATAATACAAAGTGTCTTTACAAAAAAGAAATGAGATTTTTGTTTTCATTTGATAAAAAATAAAATGATTTTATTAATCACCTTTGCACCCTTAAAATTTAAAAGCAAAGATGAACTGGATTATATTAATTATAGGAGGGTTATTCGAAGTTGCATTTACATTCTGTTTAGGTAAAGCAAAAGAAGCCTCTGGAGGAGAAGCTATCGGATGGTATGCTGCATTTTTGATAGCATTAGTTTGTAGTATGGCTGCCTTAGTTAAAGCAACTCAATCATTACCATTAGGAACAGCATACGCTGTATGGACAGGAATAGGAGCAGTAGGTACAGTATTAGTAGGAATATTTGTTTTTAAAGATCCTGCTACATTCTGGAGAATGTTCTTTATCGCTACATTGATTGGTTCTATTATTGGATTAAAAGTAGTAGCAGCTTCTTAAGAAGAAAGCAAAAATACATATCGTAAAATACAAATTAAAAAGGGACTTTCACTAGGTGTTGAAAGTCCCTTTTATAGTAATAAAAAAGTAGTTAATTGTGTTATTATTGCATTCATCTAATTGAATTCATAAACACGATATATATTTGGTACAGATTAAAAGTAGGAAAGAGTTTTGGATTTAAAAACCTTATTATTTGTATTGTGATAGTATTTGGTTTAAATGTTTGAATTGTTTCATCAATATTAGAAGATGAGGTTATATTTAACTCCTCAAAAAGGTGTCATCTTAGATAAGTCCCTCTTAAGTTGTGTTGTTTGTCGATTCATAGTGAAAAGCTTTTCTTTGTGCTTTCTAAGAGATAGAGTCTATTTTTAGTTGTAATGCTAATGATTGGACTAATTATTGATACTTAGAGTAATGAAGTTAGGGGTAAGTCTAAATTGACTGAGTTATATATCCATAGTGAGTCCATTGTTTTATTTAAAATAATGGACTCACTATGGACTCATCATGGACTCACTATGGACTTATTCAGTATGAAGTAATATGTAATCTAGAGCGAGAGAAGAATAGGAATAAACAAACGAAGAAGGAAGGTCTAAAGAGACTTTAAAGATAATAAATATGGCAGAACAATATTTTAAAACTTTTATTGAACACTTAAGAGAAACTATAGAGTTAACCACATCTGATATAGATAAAATATTAGAGGTAGTAGAAATAGTGAAGTTAAAGCGAAAGGAATTTTTATTAACGCCTGGGCAGCCTTCTAGACATATGCGATTTATAGCAGAAGGTAGTGCTAGGAGTTATTACCTTGATGAGAATAGTCAGGAACATACACTTCAGATAGGAATAGAGAATTGGTGGATCAATGATTTGTATAGTTTTTTAACTCAAAAAGATTCGCAGATGTATATACAGGCTATAGAATCTGCTGTAATCTTACAGATCAGTCAGTCTAATCTAGAGAAGTTGTACAGAGAAGTACCTGAAGTATCTACTTTCTTTAGAATTAAGATACAGAATGCTTATGTTGCTCTACAGGAGAGAATGATAGAGAACTTAAGTGCTGAAGTATATATTCGTTATCAAAAGTTTATTAAGGATTACAGAGATATAGAGCAACGAGTACCCCAGTATATTGTGGCATCATACTTAGGAGTGACTCCAGAATTTCTAAGTTATTTAAAGAAAAAACACCTGTAAAGTATTTCTTAAGTTATCTTAAGAACCAGGTTAAGGCTAGCTAATACATTTGTCTCATACAAAATAAGGATAGAGACAAATGAGATTAGCTTTTTTTTATACAATGATTTTAATGCTTTTTGGTCAAACAGTTTTGGCACAGAAGTTTTCATATACACCAGAGGGAATGGTAGGTAACCGTTCTTACTTTTATACACATACTTTTAATTATCAAATCAGCGATAAGGTCAAACTTCAGAATCTTATCTTATTTGATACAGAGTATGATAATGATAAGCACAATATCTTATTTATGCGCAACACGCTAGCTTATCAATTCTCTAAACATTTTAGCTTAAATACTTCAGTAGGGATTAAGAATCCTGGAAAGTTCGCTAGTATGCTTTTACAATATCAAGTTACAGGTAAGGATATATTATTCTCATATTCTGTAGGGACTACCTATCAAGCCGGTTTTACTTTAGAACAATCACTTTTGTTTGAGTACAGTCCTCAAATAACAGATAAAGTAAAGGGATTGTTTAGAGTATCAGCAGTAGGAAATGTCAATACAGAGGAATACACTCGAGGTTTTCAACACATCAGATTGGGAGTGAAGTATGAACAGTACAGCTTTGGGGTAGCAGTTAATTTAGAACAGTTTAATAATTCGTGGAAACATCTAGAGAACTATGGTGTATTCGCTAAAGTAAATCTTTAAAAACAAATCAAATATGAACAAGAATCAAGACATCGGTTTATTAATTACGCGTATTAGTATTGGGGCTCCAATGTTGTTATACGGAATCGGCAAGTTGTTTAACGGTATTTCTTTTATACAGAGTGTATTAGTGGATAAAGGACTTCCTGCATTCTTCGGGTATGGAGTATATGTAGGAGAGGTAATAGCACCTTTATTACTATTAATCGGATATAGAACTAGATTAGCTAGTTTAGTATTTGCGATTAACTGTCTTACAGCTATGTTATTAGTACAGAGTGCAGACATTTTTAGTTTAAATGACAATGGAGGATGGAAGGTAGAGTTATTAGGTATTTATGCTTTAGTAGCTGTAGGATTATTCTTTACAGGTGGAGGTAACCTAGCTGTATCTTCTAAGAATCAATGGGACTAATATATAATATTACATATAAACTACTTATTTTATTAAGGGTAGATGTTGTTATACTATAATTTATTAAGAGAAAATTTATTAGATTATATGTTTTGGCACGGCATTTGTATTTAGAATAAGCGTAGTATTATATTCATAGTTATTTTTTTTTGAGAGAGATGTTAACAGATTTTATTAGCATCAAACAAGTAATAAATTTTTATTATTTAGGTTTTGTTTATAAAAGCATAAGTTCTTCCATACTTATGCTTTTTTTATGCCTTTAGGTGGAGATATATGCTTAGTATAATGATTAATCTTGATTCTGCATTCACCCAATCTTACAAGATAATTCACTATGTTTTTTTTTAAAATCATACTGTAGTGTTATTTTTTTTACAACTAGCTCTTCTTGGTTAGTCTGTTGTATAATATAGGCTTAACAGTTTTCTTAACATTGGTTATTATTAGGTTTTTGTATATTTAGAGTGATATCTTATGTATTAGTAGAGTTCTTAATCTATGTTAACTCGAGATGGTATTATCTTCTATACTTTTACACTAGAACAAATAAGTATTAATCAATAAGAAATATATTATGTCAAACGTAGATTTAGTAATAGAGGAACGTGCTGCGAGTATAGGTAATTTTCTAGTAGGTAGATTGTTGCCATTCAGACAGAAACGTACAGTAGGGCCTTTTACTTTCATAGACCATATGGGACCTATATCAGTAGCAGAACACGATAACTTAGATGTGGACCCACACCCTCATATAGGCTTATCTACCCTGACTTATCTATTCGAGGGAGCAATTATGCACCGAGATAGCATAGGTAGTCTAGAGCGCATCACACCTGGAGCAGTAAACTGGATGACAGCAGGTAGGGGAGTAGTGCACTCTGAGCGTATGCCTGAGGATATACGTCAGACTAATCCAGAGGCTATCTTACACGGGCTACAGATCTGGATAGCACTACCAAAAGAGTTAGAAGAGATAGAACCATCATTCGTACACATAGAGGCAAAAGATTTACCTAGCTGGGAGGAAGACGGTGTGTCTTATAAGCTAATAGCTGGTGAAGCATTAGGTAGAAAGTCACCAGTACCAGTGTATAGTCCACTGTATTATATAGAGATAAAATCAGAAGAACAAAAGAAGATTAATATCGGTAGTGGCTTATTCGGAGAGGCAGCAATGTATATCTTAGAAGGAAGTGTGAAGAGCGGAGAGCATGAGTATGAATCTAAGAATATCTTAATCTCTAACGATAGTACGCTATGTGAATTTGAGATTATGCCTAATACAACAGTGTATATTTTCGGAGGGAATCCACTTCCAGAAGAGCGTTATATCCTGTGGAATTTCGTGTCTCATGACCCAGCTAAACTAGAGAAAGCTAAGCAAGACTGGATCGATCAGAACTATGATGTATTCCCATTAATAGAAGGAGACAGTGATAGTTATGTACCATTCCCGGATGGAATGAAATCATTTAAAAACAAAACTAAATAAGATATGGAGGTAAGTGTAAAAGCCGTTTTAGGAACTCAATTATATTATACAGAAGTAACAGCAGGTGATAATGTGTTAATCACAGATGAACCTACTGATCTAGGAGGACAAAATAAGGGATTTAACCCATTCGAGATATTAGCTACTTCACTAGCTAGTTGTACTGCAGCTACTCTAAGAATGTATATGGATAGAAAGCAATGGACAGCGGAGAAGATAGTGGTAGAAGTGGATATGACTAGAGATGCTTCAGGTACTAAAACTACTTTTAATAGAAAAGTACATTTCGAAGGCGCTTCATTAGATGCAGATATGGCTAAGAGGTTGTATATTATAGCAGATAAATGTCCTGTACACAAAGTCTTAACAGGTAAAGTGACAATCAATACGGAACTAGCAATATAACAGCAATAAACTATAAAAATAAAGTTATGGAAATAAAACATCAAGCTCAAGAAACTAAAGGCTCGTTCGTAGCCTATATAGATGGACAACGCGCTGGAGAGATGACCTACTCAGTAGCAGGTGCAGATAAGATTATCATAGATCATACAGATGTAGATCCTGCATTTGGAGGTAAAGGTGTAGGTAAGGCTATCTTGCTTGAAGGAGTAATACCTTATGTAAGAGAAAAAGGTTTAAAGGTATTACCATTATGCCCTTTTGCCAGTGCTATGTTTAAGAAGATGGCAGCAGAGATTGGCGATGTACTGGTATAATTAGATAGAATAGCTTCTCAAAAGAAGGAGCTATGTTTAGTATAAAATAAAGAAAGCGGATAATAATTTATCCGCTTTCTTTTTTGCTACCTTTGCAAAGAATTAAACGTATAAAATCTTATGAACGAAAAAACATCTTTTGGATTAATATCTACAATAGAAGTACCTAATGCATTAAGTGTAAAAGGAAGCTGCTGGAGTAAAGAGGGATTGTTAGTCGCAAATTATATTTATTCGAATGAAGGGGATACTAATTCGTATGAATTAGTGTACACTATCATTGATAAAGAAGGAAATACAAAAGAAGAGAAAGAGACTAGAGGAGTATTGCCTACTTTATTTTTAAGCCCTACTAAAGAGAACTTTGTCTCATTAGTAAATGGAGAAGAAGAAGAGATGACTTCTTATGCTGTGTTTGATAAAAGTGCAAAAGGTTTTAAAGGAAGTAAGTCATTTGATGGACGTTTTGTAGGATGTACAACTAATCATAGTATATTCTATAACGTAGATATCTGGAGCGAACAAGCGGCAGATGTCATGAACGTGATAGAGTTTAAAGATGGTGTATTAGTAAGTGAAAAGAAAGTAGAAATACCTTTCCCGAAAGCCAATAAGATTTGTGTAAAAAATGGTGAGATACACATTATTACAGAAGTAGAAGATGGATGGCTTCACCGTCAAATAGATGAGAATGGAGAAGAGGTAAGAAGAAGATTATTAGAGTTTGACTTCCCATTTGTACACGAGGCATTGACTTTATCTTTTGAAGAGAAGTCTTACTTATTATGTGAAGAAAATGGAGAGATAGGTATTGTAGAGATAGACGCAGATGGAGAAGGAATGTATGGAGATCTATTTAATATTGGTGATGAGTTCTTCGGTACTTGGCATCCACAACGAGTAAGTGATGATACTAATGCAGTACAGTTTACTACAGAGTTTGGAAACGGATGGTTAGTGATTAAAAATGATGAATTAGTCGAATTATTCTATAACAAGAATAAGAAAGGATACCAAAACCTATTGACTAAAGAGGTATTGTCTATTGATAATAACGATTTAGTATTATCAGGTATTAATCCTATTACAGATGGTAAGATTGGATTAGTGTTCTATCCTAGAAAACAGCGTAAGGAGACTTATAATAAAGCTTTCGTATTACAACACGAGATTTAGAAATTAATAAGTATATAAAAAAAGAGGTCATTAGTAATTAGCTAATGACCTCTTTTGTATTGCCTATTATTGAGCAGGCATATATTTATTGATAAACTTCACTAGTTCGTCATTTTTCCATACGATAGCTTGAGTATGTCCAGCACCATCTACTAAGATGATATCTACAGTAGGAGAGCCTAGATCTTTAAGTCCTTTTACCATTGCCTCTGTTACTACAGCAGGTACATTCGTATCCGCTTTACCTTGGATTACTAAGATAGGCTTGTCTATCTTCTTAGTACCTGGTTGACTATCTTTTAAGAATTGAGCGATTACAGGGTCATTCTTAAACTTCTCTGCATTTAGACCAGGGTACTGCATTACCTTGTTTTTTGAATCTTCGTTCATAAACTTGATAATATCAGCCATGAATGCTTGGCGTACTCCATCTAGGCAGTCTCCGTTGTCCCCAGTGCTTCCCTCTGCTAGTTTAGCAAATCCCTTCGCTCTGTCTTCAAAGATAGAGGTGTAATCATAAGAAGGCTTCTCTGCTTTAATTCCCACACCTGCTAATGCTGCGTAAGCTAATAAAGTAGCATAAGAAGTAACAGAGCTTCTCTTCTCTAAAGGAATTGGAACAGGACTAGCATTCTCTTGGGCTTCGATACCAGCCAAAGCTTTAGGCGCTACTTCTAGGATAATCTTACCTAGACTAGAGGCAGGTGCGCCAGCTACTGCTCCTTTATACGTGTTATCTGTATTAGCATATTCTGCAATACCTAATGATGCTTGCCCACCTTGAGACTGTCCAGCAGACATCCAATCACCATTAAAGTCTTTTGCATATTTCTCTTTTACAGCTTTAATCGCATGTATAGCAGATAGTGATTCACTCTTAAGGTGTAGATACGGATGTATACCAGGAGTACCTAATCCTTCATAGTCAGGAGCTATGATTACATAACCTTGAGCTAGTAGTGCTTTAGCTGTTACTTTAAAGTTATCTCCTAATACGTTGTTACTAGGAGCGCAGGCATCACCTACACCTACAGTACCATGAGCCCATATTACGATTCGATACCCATCTTTAGGTTTAGGTGTTTTAGGATACATAATCAGTGCAGTAGCACTCTGATTTTTGCCATTTAGATAAGGCATATTATAAGTCATGATCTTGATAGAGCTAGCCTCATCAAGTTTGTCTAACGTATAGTCCTTTTCGGATACGTATTCTTTACTGTTGTCGATGTTTTGATTATTGTCATCGCTGTTACACGCTGTAAGCGCAACAAATGTAAAAGCAGTTGCTAAAATAGCTCCTGCAAAAAAGGTCTTTCTTCTCATAGGTTATAATAATGTAGGTTGTTAGTTAATGATAAATATAGTAATATCTTTGAATAATGACGATATATGTCATAAAAGGTTTGTTTTATTAAGCTATTTTCTATTTGTAATTTGTATTTATGCGAGATTGTTATTTGATTAAAAAGAGAAATAAGTTGATTTTAGGTTGTTAAAGTTTAGTGTATTAGCAATAAAAGTATTGTGTAATAGTTATTTATATAAAAGAACAGAATGAAAAAAAATATATGGATGTTAGCTGCTCTAATGATTATGTTGGGCAGTTGTAATACAGGCAATAGTACTAAAACAGAGGTAAAAGAAAATATAGAGTTAGCGGATAATACTATTAGTGAAGATGTGCCTTATATAGAAGCTAAAGGTTTCTTTGTCTTAAATACAGTGAAGAATGAGAAGGTAGAGAGCCTTCGCATTACTTCTCAGGATCACTTCGATAAGTTTTTCGGAGTAGCTAGAACGATGGGTAAAGATGGAGAACCAACAATTATTGATTTTAAGAAGTCATTTGTCTTAGCTCTAATAGGACAACCGACTGAGAAAGAAACATCTTTTAAGATAGAGAAGTTAAACACTCAAGGGGATAATCTAGAGTTGATATATTCGATCAAACAGGAGCAAGAGGATAGAAGCTATACGATACACCCTTGTCTGATATTAGTAATAGATAAGAAGCATGAAAAAGATGTTCGCTTTCTTCCACAATAGATAGTAAGATATTTATGGATATTAGATTAATAAGAAAAGAAGAAGTACTTACTAGTCAGTGGGCTGGTGGTAAGACAAATGAATATATTATATACCCGAGTAAAGCTAAGTATGCAGATAGAGATTTTCTGTTTAGAATTAGCAGCGCTACCATAGAGGCTATACCATCAGATTTTACCCAATTTACGGGGTATAAGAGGTATTTAGCTATGTTAGAAGGGGATATTCGTTTATATAAAAATGGAAAAGAAGAATGCTATGATAATCAGGTCCTTTTCTCATTTGAATCTTCAGATGACATAACTTCTTATTCATTTGGTAAAGACTTTAACCTAATGCTAAATCACTCTATAAAGAATGAGACTGTACGGTTGAGCTTAGATACTGTAAACACACAATCAGGACATGTATTTGTTTTTGCTCTAGGAGATAATACAGTGACAATTAATGAAAATAATTATAATCTAAAGCAATATGATTGTCTGGTGATTATTAATAAAGAACTAGATAGTGTTTCTATCTTTTTAGATAAAGAAGCGATTATAGGATATTGGTAATATGTTTGAATAGTTTTGCTTATATGTAAAAATCTATATAATTAGGGTTAAAAAGTTTAAATTATTATCTTAGTGTTGTAATATTAATGTTTTAGTTATAATTACTTAAGAATTTGGTTACAATATAGTGTATTATATATAGTAACTTGGATAAAGATAACTTTAAAACCAAGTTGTATATGGAAATGTCTTATATCATAGTGCCATTAGTAGATTGTAATGAGAATGCTTTTAACCAAGAGGTAAGTAAATTATTTCCTTTAAGCAATATTGTTAATGTAGTCTGTCATCAAAAACAGTTTTTAATTGTCTATAGGGATATTGATACAATGATCAATGGGATTAATGGAGTAGATGAAATCTATGAGTATGATAATATGATAGAACGCTTCAGTAGAAAGCATCCTTATCTAGATATCGCTGTGATACAAGTATTGGGAGAGGATAAGAATCGCTTTTACGATGGTTTTATTATGAAAAATAAAAAGAAGGTAAAGGAACACAGTGGGATGCACAATGCTTATTACCCTATATTCCAGTACTTCATACCAGATTTTGATGGTAGTGATTTAGAGATTTTTTCTAAAGATTTTATAAAAATAAGTGATTATGGAAGAGAGAATGAAAATCATACAAGGTGATATCACACAGATCACAGTAGATGTGATAGTAAATGCAGCGAATAGTTCTTTGTTAGGAGGCGGTGGTGTAGATGGAGCTATTCACAGAGCAGGAGGAGAAGATATCTTAGCAGAGTGTAGAATGATAAGAGCCAAACAAGGTAGTTGTGCTACTGGGGAAGCTGTAATTACTACTGCTGGGAGATTACCTGTTAAGTATGTGATACATACTGTGGGGCCTGTGTGGAATGGAGGAAGTAAGAATGAAGAGCAATTACTTGAGAGCTGTTATAACAACAGTTTGTTATTAGCTGTAAAACACAATTGTGAGACTATTGCATTTCCTAATATCAGTACAGGTATATATGGCTATCCCAAAGAGTTAGCGGCTAAAGTAGCAATTCGAACTGTAGAGTCCTTTTTACAAACAAATAATGGGATTAAAGAAGTTGTGTTTGTTTGTTATGATTTTGAGAATTTTAGTATTTATAAAAAAGAGCTAAAAGAAATGTAGTTCTGTAGAATATGCCTTTTTATAGGGAGTAACATTATTGTTTAAAAGTAGTTTCTTTGTAGAAGTACAAAAGAAAGTTATGAATACACAAATCAATAGAATAAAAGACAAGCTAGCTACTATCAAAGAGTATGACAAGGACTATAATGTATTTGGTGCAGATTCGCATGAATATACAATAGGAAAAATAGTTAGTGAGCAAGAAATAAAAGACTTCGAACAAACATATAATATTAACTTACCTGAGGCTTACGTGGCTTTCTTAACCCAAATAGGAAATGCTAATACTAGTGAGGAAGCTTATGCAAATAGTGCAGCAGGGCCTTATTATGGTATTTATCCTGTAGGCGAAGGGTTAGATGATCTAGGTGTAGAGGATGTAGAGCGTTTTACGTCTTACCCTTGTTTACTAAGATCAGATATGACAGAAGAGCAATGGATAGCATTATCGGAGAGTACTAGAGAAGAGGGGATATCTGATGAGGTCTATTATGAGCGAATGGGTAATCTATTCGGAGGATTACTTCCTATAGGTACTCAGGGCTGTGCAATCACGACCTGTCTAATACTTACAGGAGAATACAAAGGACGTATCGTTTATCTAAATGAGGATTATCAACCTATCTTTGCTCATGAAGATAGTTTTTTAGATTGGTATGAGCGCTGGTTAGACGAGATTATATCAGGAGATTTAGTGTCTGATAATGCAGGCTGGTTTGGCTATTCAATCGGAGGTAGTAGTGAGTCTTTATGGGAGTCATATAAACATACTTCTCAAGAGGCTCAACAATTAACTTTCTTAGAAGGTTTACTAAAGAAAAAAGAGCTTACAAGCCAACTTATTGAGGAAATTATTCAAGAGATACCTAAGGCTACAGAATTAGTAAAGAAAAGTTTACTTACTATTTTATCTAAAAATGCTTTTGATAAAGCTATTCCTTTCTTAGAGGAACAAGCGAATACTGATTTACTTCACGTATTACAGATGATTCATTGGTATGGTAAGGATAAGGCGTATTGGTTACCCTTATTAAAAGCTAAAAATAAAGAAGTAATGGATGCAGAAACATATCGTTTTTACAGTTATGTATTAGTAAGTGCTACAAGTGATTTTGGACCGTTATTAACTGTAGGACTTGCTTCTGATAATGCTGAGAATAGAGGGCAAGCAATCTATACTTTAGGTCAACTTAACAATAAGCAACAATATGTATCTTCGTTTATCAATGGCCTTAGAGATAGTAATGAACGTGTAGTCTTAAATACACTACAAGCGTTAAGTACTGTATTAGATGAGCAATTACTACCTGTGTATAAAGAAGTATATCAGAAGTATAAGGAAAGCAGTGAGGATAATTATATCGTTACTAATCTTAAACATCGATTAGGTGAGTTAGGGATGGAGATTGAAGATTTAAATTAAAAATGGAAGAAACAAGAAAGAAACATATAGGTAAGTTTTTAAGTTTAGTACTTAGACACGAGCCAAGTAAAATAGGGATTACATTAGATGATAATGGTTGGGCTAATGTAGAAGAACTAATTAGTAAATGCGCTAAGCATAGGGTATCTTTTACTCGTAAAGAGTTAGATGAAATCGTAGAGACGAACAATAAAAAGAGGTATTCGTTTAATGAGGATCAAACTAAGATTAGAGCTAATCAAGGCCATTCTATAGCTGTAGATTTAGAGTTTACAGCGGTAGAGCCACCGATGTTCTTATACCATGGAACTGCTGATCGTTTCTTAAATAGTATAGAAGCAGAAGGAGTTAAGAAAATGAGTAGACAACATGTACACTTAAGCCAAGATAAAGAGACAGCTATTAATGTTGGTTCTCGTCATGGTAGGGTAGTTGTACTTACAATTTTAGCTGGTAAGATGTATGCCGATGGTATAGCGTTCTATCAATCTGCTAATGGGGTGTGGCTTACCGATTATATAGATCCTAAGTATATTTCGAAGTAAAATACAGAGGATTAAATATGTGTTAATACTTGTGTTTATTCAGTTCAGAGACTTGAATAAATCACAGAGATAAGTATTTTTGCATACGTAGTAATACTAGATTACTTTATAAAATAAGATAGGCACAAAAGCCTGTCTATATAAAAAACACTTATTATGGAAAAAGAGAACCCGATTTTTTACGCAAAAGGAGATGATCCTATTTTAGTTGAGGCATATAAGAAAGCTCAAGATTCATTCAAATACTTTTGGAGAGAGTTAACTTGGGAATATAGAAGAATAGTACCAGGATTAGATATGGCAAGTGTGAAAGTTGCTTTTACACAAGAAGTAGAAGGAGAGGATGAGCCTGTAGTAGAGCATATGTGGATAGGTGATGTGGACTTCGATGGAGATGTTATCTACGGTGAGTTATTAAACCAACCAAATGTTCTTACAAATATCGAAGAAGGAGAACAAATCGGTGTTACTTTAGACCAAATCAGTGACTGGATGTTCATCAGTCAAGGTAAAACATATGGTGGATATACAGTACAGGCTATGCGTTCTGTAATGACAGAAGAAGAAAGAGCAGAGCACGATGCTGCTTGGGGACTTGACTTTGGAGATTTTAACCACGTTAATTATGTATTTGAACAAGATGAGCACCCAGAGAACATCATAGAACACCCTATGAGTAAGAGTATGAAAGAGAGCTTAGAGAAGTTCTTAGATGAGAATCCAGATGAATTAACGAATAAGGATGAAGCTGGATATACATTCTTACACAAAGAGGTTATAGGTGGAAACTTAACTAGCGTTGAGGTATTATTAGCTAAAGGAGCTAATAAGAATGAACCTAATAATGAAGGTAAAACACCAGTTGATTATGCAAAACAGTTAAACTGGGAGCATATTCTTCCTGTATTAGTTTAATACTATATAGAAGTAAAAATATAAGAGCCCATGCTATTGCATGGGCTTTTTTTATACATTCGTATTTCAATCTAAAGCAAATAAAATGACCTCAAAAGAACTTTATCAATATGTATTAGCTACTGACGTCCACGTTAAAAGTAGACTGAATACCCTAAACTTAATAGGAACAGAAGACGAGGTATTAAAGTTTTTGATGAAATACAGCTTTGAGGTAAAAGATCCTATTTATGTCAATGCCTGTATCTTGCTACAAGATGTTTTAGACAAGGACATTACTAGAATAAAACCTTATTTGCAAAACTATTTAGATAGAGTAGGTGAGGCTACAAATGAATCTAGTAAGCGACTGCTAAGCCGTATATGTTGGCTAGTGGCTAAAAGTAAGAAACTCACACTAACCGCTAAACAAGAACGCCAATTAGTAGATGTGTCGATGTTATGGCTTTCTAATGATTCTAAGGTAGCCACAGAAGCTTTTGCTATGGATATACTAATGCTCTTGGCAAAGAAGTACAAAGTGGATGTTCAATTAATTGCAGAAGTGATAGAGGTGAACTATGCTAGCAAATCTGCAGCTTATCAAAACAAAGCAAAGAAGTTTATGTGTTTTTGTGCTAATTTATAAATAGGGTAGTTATTTAATGCTATTCTTCTTTAGGAACTTTAATGCCCAATCATAATGACTAGAGGTGGCTGATATTAGGTAAGCACCTAGTGAAGTACTTCCTGTCCAAGTATATCTCTTCTTTTCGAATAGTTCTTCATCACTGTGTTGTTTTATAATCTGTATGACCTTTAAGTGAGATTCTTTGAATTTATCAATACTTTTTAGAGCTGAGATATTTTGGTGTTTTTGATTAATAGCAATATTGAGTTCAGGTGTAGTTTTCCAAGAATACCCTACAGTAGGCATTATAGGCTTGCCTCCAGCCATTCCTACTTCATACCAAGCAAGAAACATGATATGCCACTCATGTAAATGCATTAGTACGTCCCTTACATTCTTATTAAGCGATAGAGAGGAGAAATCTTCGTTTAAACGAGTTTTATCCATAGACTCTATAGTTGATACTAGTTTATCATATAAGTTGCTAGAAAGTGCTAATAAGTCTGTTTTATTGGTAGGTCTAGACATAATGTAGAGTTTAGTTTTGTCTGATTGCTAATTGTTCTTTAATAACTAGAGCTAATTCTACATCTGTTATCTTTAGCATATTGGTGTTGATAAATATAGATGTACCATGCGTTTTTAAATTGGCTTGCATGGACTTCTTTTTGATGATATTCTTTTGTCTTTCAATGTATTCTTCAGGATTGTGCACATAGATTAATACAAACTTATTACTTTGCATTTTATACAGTGCTACAGAAGTAATATCCTTCCAAGGGATTATACCATTCACGACAGATGTAGCGTTCTCCACTATTCCTTTTTCATCTATGACAATACCTGGTTTATTGCTAAATAGTTTAGAGCAAAACAGTATAGAAGCATATCCGAAAAATACAATACACAGTACTGCTAGAATATATGTTAGCTCTATAGATCCCATGAAGTATCTCCCTTGATGGTTTAAACAATTATAGAAGACAAGTATTCCAGCTGCTACTAAAAGCAAGGCTCCTAATAGATATAAAACTAATTTAAACCTATTAATTGGATAGATAATTGGTAATGTTCTATTCATTGTTTTTAAGCTAGCGTTAGTGAGAAGAGTTGCATTTCTCTCATTCTGTTTTTAAGAGGACTAGGCTCTATAATAAAATCATACGTATGTGTAAAACCAAACTTAGCAGGAATTATCACACTTGCGTCATTGCCCTTTTCTACAGCATAAAGAATCGATTTAGTATTAACCTCTTGTTTAGTGATGTCTATTAGTTTTTGAGTTACTTCTGTACCATACCCTTTACCTTGAGCACTAGCTTTTAACCAAAGGCCTATTTCTACAGAATCTTCATTGATATCACTCAGGCCACAGCTTCCCATAAATTCATTAGTAGCTTTATCAAGTATGACTAATACTAAGGCTGTACCATTAGCTATTTCTATACGAGAACGTCTGATGTACTCTTTTAAAAGAGGTTGATTGCCATTAGCATCAAAGCTTAAGTACTTTGTTATCTCTGGTGTTAAGTTCTCTAAAAAAGAACCTAAGAAAACGTCTTCTACTATGGTGTATTTTAGATGGTCGCTCTCCCAAGTCTTATTGATATCAATAATGTTTCGTTTTTGGTCTTTTACCATTTTAACTACAGTAAGTATGTCGTAGATAAGCCCTTGTTCTATCTCATCGCGAGCAGTTAACGCTTCTAAAACAGATTGGTAAGTACACAATACCTCCTTAGTGTAAAACCAAGCGTAGTCAAATACCTTTTGCATATCTGTAGCTGCCCAAATAATAGCATCTTGTTCTCTAGTTTCAAACTCAGGCCATAAGAAAGAAGATTGAGTGCTGTAAAGCTCTTGGATAGGAGGAATGTTATCAAACTCATTACTATCTCTAAATAGCTCCCACTGAAACCCTATTGCTTTTGCTACTTTTAGGATAATGCGAAGAAGCATATCTTGATTATGCGGTGTTTCTTTTAATAACTGAAATAAGCGAACAAGTATGATAGGGGTAGTAGTAATCACTCCTCCTTGATGTTCTATATTATTTGCTATAGAAAATAAGGCATAACGACTCTCTCTAATATCACTGCCTATAGCCTGAGTTAATAAAGGGGCAAGGTCATCTGCACGGCCGTTATAATGTACTAAAAACTCCCAAGGAATAGTATTAAAGTCAATCTGTTCTAATTCTGTTATTGTGTAATGCATAATGTATTGTAAAAAAGTTCAAAGAACACTAGGTCCTTTGAACTTTAGTTTATTACTTCTTTTTATTGTCTTTGCGGTACTGAAGCATATTAAGAATCTTCTGCTCACTGATGTTTCTTACGAAATCACTGTGGTAGATATATCCTAATTTCTCAGCAATCTTAATGCTTCCGTGATTGTCTTTCTCTACATTGTAGATTAGGTAATCAACATCTAAGTTCTCGTTTACATAAGATTCTAGTGCTTTGATTAACTCTTGACCATATCCTTTACCAAAAGCTGCTTCTTTTAACCAGATACCTAAAGATATAGACTCTGGGTTAATATCGTGGATACCACAACATCCGATAAATTCTTTAGTGTCTTTATCTACCGCGATTAGTGTGATATCTGTTCCTTTGTCTAAAACATCTAGACTGTAATCAATAAATCCTTGAGTGTCTTCGATTTTACCTGTTGGTATAAAAGGTAAAAACTTAGCAACTGTAGGTGTTAATGCATTAAAAATATCTTCTTTATAGCTATCATTTACCACTAGGTAAGATAATCTGTCTGAAGAAAAATTGATATCTCTACTATATCCCATATCTATATATTATTTATTCTTTTTAAAATGACAGTACACAAAGTTTTGTGTGGTGTTAAAAGGAGTGATGTGATCTTCATAGAAACTCTCTTGTACAGAGAACGAATCTTTAAATATCCCTTCTAGATCTTCAGCATTGTACTGAATGATATCTAATCCACTACATTTTAGAGGGCCTTGTTTTGAGAATGTAGCTATTACTAAATCTCCATTTATAGCCTTAGCTACTAGATCAGTATATTGACGAGTTTCTCCTTCTTTTAAGAAATGAAATACTGCTCTATCATGCCATAGATCATACTGCTCAGTAGGGTGGAAGTCCAGTATATTACTTTCAATCCATTTAACCTGTATAGCCTTATCTCCTAATCTTGTTTTAGCGCGTTCTAATGCTTCTTTAGATATATCTAGTACAGTGATGTCACTGTAGCCCTGCTCTAATAAGTAATCAACTAAATTGCTATCGCCTCCTCCTATATCAATAATCTTAGCTTCTTTGGACAGCTTACAACTCTCTATAAGATTAAGAGAATTGATTGGTTTCTCTTGTGTCCAGCTTACTTGATTAGGTGTTTTTGTTTTGTAAACAGTTTCCCAGTGTGCCTTTAAATCTCCCATTTATACTTCAAATATTGGTACTGAAAAACAAAAGTACTAATTCCTCTAACAAGAATATCTATAATCTAAAACAAAAAAGTCAGGTAAGAGACTTACCTGACTTAAATGATTAATTGAATTAGTTAGCGTGTATAGTTTTATATTGTTTAAATAATACTATCTATACGATGTCTGATACCGCGAAAAGTAAAAGACGAAAAACAAATATACACATTTTTTTAATCCGTGACTATTTCTGTTTTAAAATAAGTTGTTAAGTGTTAGAAAGATTTTAAGTCAAGATGCTATCTTGATAATAAGGCTTATTTAAAAGAGGTGTTGTATTATTCAGATATTTCGGATATAGGACAGTACATGGTGAATATCTCAACAATGGATGGAGAAACGATAGCTCTAGTCTAGTATATACTGCTTATTGTCCAAGAATTGTCCACCAATTAAAATATGGGACTGTATTTGCAATGGTTGAAAAGGAATATTTGTAGTCTGTTAGTATAAAACATATGTGACTTTATAGCAGTAATCGTGTTTTATAAGTAGGAGAAATACTAGTATTCATAGGGGGTGAGAAGAATATGGAGAGTAGTTGTGCTTTTTTTTTAAAAAAGTTAAAAAAAATATTCAAGGGTATTTATCTCATTTATAATACGATATGTGGTAATTGTTAAAAATGATTGAAAAATAGAGTTATTTTATGGTTTCAAAATTTGCACAAAACAAAAACTCGTAGTATGTTTGCACTCGCAATAGGGAAGTAATTCTCTTAGCAACGGAGAGGTGCCGGAGTGGTAACGGAGCAGATTGCTAATCTGTCATCGGGTAACCGATGCCAGGGTTCGAGTCCCAAACTTAGATTAAAAAATATTAGATGACCCAATCGGGGTGTAGCGTAGCCCGGTCATCGCGCCTGCTTTGGGAGCAGGAGGTCGCAGGTTCGAATCCTGCCACCCCGACAAAAGGAATCACTTTTAGTGGTTCCTTTTTTTATTTTCCTCCCTTTTTTATTGATTACCATTCATACTCATCTTTATGGATCAGTCTCAAAAGGGATCAGTCTCAAAATTTGTGTTTACGCATAAAGTTTAGCTAATCTGTATAGGAAGAAATCAAGGATCAGTGACCAAAGTTGGGGACTAGGCAAAAAGTTTAGTTAATCTAAAAAGAAAAAACTTCTTATCTCTAACCCCTCTATACATCATACGGAAGTATTTAATTTTTGCATTAAACGATTCGGCAGAAGCATTTGTACTTCTATTATTAAAGTAATTAATGATTTCGTTATAGTGTACATTAAAAGTCTTTAAAACCGTATTAAAGTATTTGATTGAAGCCTTTTCAATGTCATTAAACCAATGGGCAAGCTTAGTCATCGCTATTTCTTTATCTATTTTTAAATTATATATGTTTCTGAGATTATTAGCTAGTAAATATGCTTGTTTAATCTCAGGGTATAATTCAAATAATATCTTAGCTCTTTCTTGTTGGTCTGGTGTCCAATTAATTTGATTTTTATAAAGTAGCGAACGTGAACGGGCTAAAAGTTGCTTCCTAGTATCTCCATTAGAAAGTATTTCAGGATTATACATATAACCTTCTTTTTTAGCCTTTAAAATAGCAGTGTTCTCATTATCAAGTTCTACCCATCTATATTTTATTCTAATATCTTGTAAGGCATCACTTACTAGCTTTTGAACATGAAAACGATCGATGACTTGTACTGCTTTACAGAAGCATTTCTTAGCGATTTGTTTCATTGATCCGGCCATATCTAAGGTAATCTCAGTAACTTTATCTCTAAGCTTTTTAGGGAGTTTAGATAGATGCTTTATTACAGTATCTGACTTTGTTCCTTTAACTATCGCTACAATGGTTCTCTTCTTACCTTTACCTGCTTTAGAGGTCAGTATAGTATACAATTCTCCCATGGATAGACAAACTTCATCTATGGATAGTTGGCTAGTTATATTTTGAGGGTAGAGTAGCCAATCTTGTGCATGCTCATGTTGATTCCATTGTTTGAAACCACTAGTCTTATGTTTGTACTGACGTTGAAATTTCTCTCCTTTAACACCGAATAATTCACCAATAGCTTTACAGCTAAGTATTTTAGTATCGGCTAATTTTTTTTAAAAACTCCGAAAACTCAGTAGTCATTCGTGTTCCCTCTGCGATGATATTCCAATCACGTGATATAATTTCTCCTGTTTGTTTATCTGTCCAACGACGACGTTGTACATGTAGTTTAACTGATTTACCTCGTAATGGAAAGTCTTCAATGGTAATCATACTATGAAAGCCTTTGGAAATTAGTTGTCTTTCAGGACATTGATTCCCATAATTATTCTTTTCTTCAAAGTAGATATGTAGTTTTGTTTCTAACTCTTCTATTTTAGTAATATTGAAGTGCTCTACTAAGTAAGCAGGTAAGATTAGTTTTAGTATTTCTGTGCTATCCATCATAAGACAAAGATATTATTTTACTATTTCCTCCCCAACTTTTAACTTTGATCCGAAATCAATATTTCTGACGCCTCTAAATTGCGCTCTGAAAGCTTTTATTTTTGCATTAAATGATTCAGCAGAAGCATTCGTACTTCTATTATCAAAATAGTTAAGTATTGTTTTGTAATTAACCTGTATAGTATTGATAACAGTACTGAATTGTTTTAATCCAGTGTTTTGAACATCGTTGTACCAACGAGCAAGTTTTGTGTATCCCACTTCTTTTACTGTCGTAGAATTATAGATAGTTCTAAGTTGTTGAGATAAACTGTAAGCTTGTTTTAAGACAGGATATTGTTGAAACAATATATCAGC
>NZ_FNYS01000014.1 GCF_900109075.1 Myroides marinus
AATTTCTCTGGGCTATTCCCCTGTATAAGGTAGATTGCATACGCGTTACTCACCCGTGCGCCGGTCTCAGAAAAGCAAGCTCTTCCTACCCCTCGACTTGCATGTGTTAGGCCTGCCGCTAGCGTTCATCCTGAGCCAGGATCAAACTCTTCATCGTATATTTTTAATTTCGTAAATTAAAAAAGTATAATCCCAAATCTTGCGATTTGCCTTACTCTCTTATTTGTATGCTGTCAATCCAATATGTTTATGAACGTAGTCTTCTTATTCTATTCTCACTTGTTTTTCAAAGCGAGTGCAAAAGTAAAAAACTTTTCTAAACTAGCAAAACTTTTTTTGAAAAATTCTATTTTTCTTTTTTTCGCTAATCCCGCGTTTTTACTGAAGCGGACTGCAAAGATACTATCTTATTTTTATCTTATCCAAATTTATTTTTATAAATTTTTCAAAGCTTATTTTTTAGTAATTCTTGCTTCACTATTTGTTTATAATCGTCTGCCTCTAGAGTCGTTATTACTTCTCTAATGCGGATGCAAAAGTAGTACCTTTTTCCTTACTCGCAAACTTTAGCTAGTCTTTTTTTAAAGGTTTTTTCAAAGTATTCCATAACTACCTATTATACGATGTTTTAGAGATGAAAGTTTTTTTGAAGAATTATCACTTTTCTTGTTTTACTATTGGTGATAGGGAATATTTCTAGCTTTAATGCCATATAAAGAGCCTTTACTTACATATACAGTATCTACACTACTCTATTATATATAGTACAGATATACTCTTATTGAGTAGTTATACTCCCCTACTCTATATTATATAGTATATATTGTGCAAATAGCTATTTTTAAAGGTTATCCCCTTTTCTAGTTATCATTTTTTGCTCTTTAACGCTTTATATGTCCATTTATACCTTTTAAAAACACTATTTAAAAGGTATTTCTAATTTAAATATCCTATTATCACACTTTTAGCGCTCTAAAAGTAAAAAAGTAGTTCACTTTTTTTGTTCTCAAATTGAGATAAATTAAATTAAAGAAACTATAAATCAAACACTTACAAACAAACTACATTAATCACTTACTTTCTAAAACACACTTCTAATCCCAGTAACAGCAAGCGTTCGTGATAAATCCTTTTACAATTCTTCTACAATTCCCCCTATTTGCTCTAAACAAAAGCCGTTTTATAAGAGAATCCTAAAACCATCTTAGACCTATCATAGAACAATCTTTCTCTAGCAATTGCATATAAAAAAACCTCAGTATTTAATACTGAGGTTTTTTATATGATTATTATATTTTACCTATTGATTTTAATACAATAATCTATCTTTTATAATCCTTTATATCCTTTATATACGCTATATAGCGATCTATTATATATGTGTTATATTTCTTTAAATGAACTTATCATCTTTGTCATAGCTGGAAGATTAGCTTCTTTTTTATCTGCTAAAGACCAAGTTAATACTTGATAATACTTATCTTTTCCTTCAACACAAGCTAACTTATGATAAACTTTAACTCCTTCATACATTCCTTGATAAGTACCTACATAAGTAGAAAGCCCATTTGTAGTAACTTGTTTTAACTCTTCATCTGCTTCTAAATCGGCATTACTTAATATAGAACTACTCACTAATTCTGAATATCCTTTAAGGTCAGGTGTAAAAGCTTCAGCCATTATACCAGTACTTTCTTTAACTAGGTCTAGATATTCAGCTTTTTCACTTTCGATTACAATAACATATAACTCTTGAGGCCCATTCTCCATTTGAAAAACAGCTGCATCATTAAGATTTTTTGCATCAGAAAGAGATACAGGTACCTCAATACTCGCAGTAGTACCAACTTTTACTTCTTTAACTTTAGACTGATTATCACATGACGTCAATATCAATGCGAAGATTCCCATTAATGCCACAATTTTTTTCATACCTTTTATTTCCTTTTTTATTAATACTTAAATTTAAGCAAATTTATAAATAAAAGGAATTGTTAAACAATCGTCATAAATTTAAATTTCCTTTCTACCTATTCTTATCTATGTTTTTACATATCTTGTATTAACTCAGAGAACAGTTCAATACTTTTAAGCCTATCGGATAATTCATAAACTGGAGTAGTAATCATAATTTCATCAATTTCTACTGCATTAAACAACTCACGTAATTCAATAGTAACCTTTTCTTTATCCCCTATATACGAAAAGAAAGTTTTTTGGCGCACAACATACTCTTCATAATCTGTCCAATTACCTTCCATAGATTCACAAGGCTTCTGGAGAGGCTTACGATCATTACGTATAATTCCAAGAAACATTTTATAAAACGAAGTTGCTAAAATATCTGCTTGCTCATTGGTATCAGCTACGATAACATTAACACATGGCATAAAATAAGGTTTGTCCAATTGACTCGAAGGGACAAAATTTTTTCTATAAATATTAGCAGCTTGTAACAAATGATCAGGAGCAAAATGACTAGCAAAAGCATAAGGCAATCCTAACTCTGCGGCTAAATAAGCACTATCTGTACTCGATCCTAAAATCCACATTGGGATATCGCACCCTTCTCCAGGAAAAGACCTTACCTTAGCTCCTTCATTAACTTGAAAAAATCTTTTTAACTCTTCAATCTGTTGTGGAAAATAATTAGCCGCATTAAAATCATTTCGACGTAATGCTAAAGCAGTAGCTTGATCAGTTCCTGGAGCACGGCCAAGACCTAAATCTATCCTGTTTGGATATAATGCTTCTAGTGTTCCAAACTGTTCAGCTATCACTAAAGGCGGATGATTAGGCAACATGATTCCACCAGATCCTACTCTAATAGAACTAGTACCGCCAGCTATATAACCAATAAGTACAGATGTTGCAGATGATGCTATGTGAGGCATATTGTGATGTTCTGCAAGCCATAGTCTACTAAACCCTCTCTGTTCGGCATGTTGGGCTACTTTTAAAACATTGTACAATGTATCTGTTGTTGATTTGTCTTCTCCTATAATAGCCAAATCAAGGAATGAATATGGTGTATGATTACTCATCTTATCTTTAAAATTGTTAGTATAACACAAGATAACATTAATATACATACCCTATTTAGTCCTTAACTATAAAATTAACACAAATCAAACATAACAGATTAATAACCAACAAATAAACTAATATATATCGTATATTTATACATATAATTCTTTAATCAAAATAACTATGATACAAATTGATAACTTACTAGAAAACATAGAATATGGTGATAAAAAACCTGCTATTAAAATAATTGTAGACAATGACTTCACAAAAGAAATTAGAATAGTCTTTAGAAAAGGACAAGAAATGAAAGAACATAAAACCTCTTTTCCTATAGTTGTCGAAATAGTAAGAGGATTAATCAAATTCGGTGTAGAAGGAAAACCACATAACTTAAAAGAAGGCAATATCATTACACTAGACCCAAGTATTCCACATGATTTGATAGCTCAAGAAGACAGTATCGTGAGACTTACATTACACAAATCTGATCAAGTTAGTCGAGTAATGAATGTCATTAAAGAGTAAAAGGCATAATCAATGGGATATTAATATAATTATTCTGTAGTACTATTGGAACTTTCCAAATAGCTAAACTACCTTTGTACAAAACATAAATGATACAATGAAAAAAATTATACTAAGCTTTTTACTATTTAGTAGCGCATTAAGTTTTTCGCAAAAGTTAGAAATTATTCCATTAGGAATATATGGCGGTGGAGATGAAAGCAACTTATCTTCTTATTTAATAGGAGTAGAAAACTCAAATAGCTATTTAGCATTAGATGCAGGAACACTACATAGTGGGATAAATAAAGCTATAGCTGAAAAAACATTTAATGTAGATAATAGTACTGTACTTAAAGAGTACATTAAAGGGTACTTTATATCTCATGGCCATCTAGATCACTTATCTGGTTTAATTATTAATTCTCCAGAAGACTCTTCAAAACCGATATATGCTTTACCTTTTGTAATTGACATTTTTAAAAACAACTACTTTACTAATGCTTCATGGTCAAACTTCGCTAATGAAGGAGAAAAACCAATTATAGGCAAATACAAGTATACAAGAGTAAAACCTTCACAATCCTTCTCAATAGAAAACACTAGTCTATCTGCAGAAGTTTTTGAGTTAAGTCATGTAAATCCACAGTTGAGCTCTGCTATACTTGTAAAGAATAATGACGAATATGTACTATATTTCGGAGATACGGGAGCTGATCGAGTAGAAAAAACAACAAAACTAAATTATATTTGGGAGTACATCTCTCCTTTAATTATCAATAAGAACTTAAAAACAATATTAATTGAAGTTTCTTTTCCAAATAGTCAAGCTGAAGACAAACTATATGGTCACTTAACGCCAAAACTATTAAATGAAGAGTTAGGAAATCTAGCTGCTTATGTAGGGGTAGATAAATTAAAAGATTTAAATATTATAGTTACCCATTTAAAACCAAGTGGAACAGCAATAGAGACTATAAAAAAAGAGCTAGCTGACAATAACTTATATCAAGTAAACTTCATCTTCCCTATACAAGGACAAAAAGTAAATCTAAAGCAATAAAAAAAGCCATCTTAGTGATGGCTTTTTTTGTATTATATCAATTAGTCAATAACGACCTGTTGTTTAAAAAATAACTTATCAAATAAATAAACGATAAAGAACGCAAGAGCAGATGGTATTAACCAAGGTACGTCATAATCATTTAAAGGCAATGATTTGATAAAACTTGCAGATGATTCTGAATAGCTAATAAAATCATACTTAAATGATATAAAAGAACTAAATTGAATAAGTGCAATTATCGTAGTAGTAGCAATAGCAGCAACAAAAGGAGCTCTTCTCTTTACTCTTTTTCCAAATGCAACCATATAAATAATTAACGTCAATGTAATAGGATAAATAATACCTAAGAAAGGAGCGGCATAATCAATAATATTATCTACCCCTTTTACAGCCAAAATTCCTGAAGATATACATGTAATTATCACAATAGTCTTATATCCTAGTTTTCCTTTGGTCAACTGTGAAAAGAAAGTACCAGTAGCACATACTAGAGCTATTGCAGTAGTTAAACATGCTAATGCTATACAAAGTGAAAGAGCTATAGTTCCATACGATCCAAGTAATCCATGTGAAATATGTAATAACAAATCAGTACGTTTAATATTATCTGTCATTTCGTATCCAGAAGTAGCTCCTAAATAAACTAACCCTCCATATATAAACAACAAACACGAAATAGCAACTCCACCCGCCATATAAGTAACTTTTGTCTTCTCTTTTAGACTAACATATCCAGCTGCTTTCACTGCAGAAATAATAATACCAGCATAAATAACAGAAGCTAGTACATCCATCGTTTGATAGCCTTCTGAAAAACCAAGTCGAAAAGGATCTTTATAAGTAGTATTTACTAATCCGGAAGTATCTATAGGATTAGCAATACCAATAACAACCATGGTCACTAATAATACAAGCAATAAAGGTGTCAAATACTTACCAATAATATCAACTACTCTAGAAGGAGAGATAGATAACACGAGTGTAATTCCAAAAAACACAATAGAAGATATAGTAGCACTAAAATCTGGCCAAATAGCCAATACTCCAATCTCATAGGTTGTAGCTGCTGTACGAGGAATAGCTACAAATGGACCAATACTCAAAATAATAGCAGTAGCTAGTACCCATCCTAAAGTACTATTAATACGTTTTCCTAAATCCGTAAATTCATCTCCTGAAATTAAGACTGCAACTATACCTAAAAACGGTGCTAAAATAGCTGTTATCGAAAAACCTGAGACGGCTGATGTCCAAGATCCCTCAGTAAATAACCCGATAATGGGTGGTAAAATAATATTTCCAGCTCCAAAGAACATTGCAAATAGTGCAAAGCCGATGGTAATCGCATCAAAAATGGACTTCTTACTCATTTATTAGTTTTTAGGTATTTATAATTCTATTATTTTTAAACTAAAAAGAAAGGATATTTTTATATAAATAATGAGTCAGTATGACCATTTCTACAACATCTCAAACTCTTAGAGCAGCACAATATATAAAATAATACCCGGCTTAGAAGCATCTACTTCAATATTTTACAACATAAAACCACTAATTTTAACACGATAAAAGATATAATATCTAATTAAAGCAACAACTTTAGATATAATTAAAAAAGCGAGAAAAAACACTGCTATTCTTAACAAAAAATTAAAAAAAAAGAAGAAATCAATACAAGTAACGCTATAAAAAGTATCTATTACAAAGATCCTCAAAAAGACAATTTAACACCTAAATAAGAACTTAAAAAATTGATAATCAAACAATTTACTGATAAATCAAGAAAAAATAAAATCGAGGACATAGTATCCCTTAAACTAAGATCAAATATTATTTTCCTACTAATCTACAACTATCAAAGAAAGGTTATCTCTAAACGCTAATAGTATATCTTAAAAAATAAAACTCTAAAAAAACATAGCACTAATGCAGCTTAAGCTGTTAATGTCTTATGCAGATTATCCAATACAGGTATAACAACTTTTGCACGTTCTGTCAGAGTATACTCTATATGAAGAGGTTTCTCATTTACTATACGTTTTATTAAAAAACTATCTTCCTCTAACTCTTTTAATGCTACTGATAGAGATTGCTTATTAGTACCATCTATCAAACGCATATAATCACTAAACCTTTTAGGCCCGTCTATGGTAAGATGAAGAATATGGACTTTCCACTTACCTCCTAAAGTCTTAAGAACTTCTTCTGCTGGGCATTTAGTTGTTTGGGGATTGGTTTTACTCATAATATTCATTCTTATTAGCTACAAAACTAAGACAATTATAATGATAATGAACAATCTTGTTTATAATCATTATCGATAAAGTTATTTTTAATTTAAGTAAAGCCTTATCAAAAACTACAACAATTTTAAACTAAGTATGTAAGTCTAATTAGATCATACTTCATCTCATATCACAATACTTTTAGCTATTTATGTATTAAAAAAGTCAATCTATAAAAGAACAATACATTTTTTACCGAGAAATTAATTAAGAAAAAATTAAGAATAGTATTGACAAATAAAGTATACAAACTTAAACTCCATTAAGACTAATAATCAATCTACTATCTGTAAAATAAATAAATTCAAACAGCACCAACTGAAACTTATTGTCAATAATACAAAGAATATCAAATTATCAATACATATAGTAAATAACAGATATCATATTTATAATTTATTTCATTTTTTGTGTAAAAAGTATGGAAATAATAAAATACTTTTTGTTAAAAAAATTAAATAAAAACCAATATTACAACACAATCAATATCACAAATAGACCTATTTAAGTAAAAAAGACTATAAAAAAGACTTTTTACACAACTTCAATACATTTCATATTTATACTTTTACAATAACATAAAAAGCAACAAAAAATTAACAAAATTTAATACCATAAATAGCCGAATGAAAAACACAACTTGATATAACTAGTATACCGTTTTTTCTATCCCCAAAATAAGAAACTAGTGTACACAAATCACCTACATTATGACAAGCACAGCATCCAAACTTCCAATTCAAACAAAGATTATTGAATTGAAGAATTCACCGAAAGAGGATTTTATAATCTTCTCTCAAGATGATAATGCAAAGAATGTTTCTCCATATAATAAGAGAAACTATTACAAACTATCTTATCTAAAAACTAAAAGTAAGTTTTTTGACGGAACAAAGATAGTAGAACTAGAAGGACCATCACTATTCTTCTCAAATCCAGTATCTCACTATACATTTGAACCAGTATCTGAGAAACCTGAAGGTTACTACTGTTTATTTAACAACAACTTTTTAGGGTATAAAAGCAACTTATTAAAGAGTATTCTCTCTCACTTACACGAGAATCCTATTTATCTTTTAACCCCTCAACAAGATGAGTTTATCTCTTATGTATTTAAGAGAATGACAGAAGAAAGCAATCAAAAGTATGCTCAAAAATATGAGTTACTACGCAACTACATTGAAATTATAATACACCAAAGCAACAAGTTAAGCGCCTCATATACTGTTGATCAAAGTGTAAATGCACCACAAAGATTGTGTGCAAGGTTTCTAGAAATATTAGAGAAGCAATTTCCTATTACCAAAACTAATACTGTAATTAAGTTAAAAACACCTGGTGATTTTGCGGAGTTACTTAATGTACACGTTAATCACCTTAATCATACACTTAAAAAAACAGTTGGTAAGTGTACTACAGATTGTATTCAAGAAAGGATATTAATAGAATCACAAAAATTATTAAAATCAACTAATTGGAGTGTAGCTGAGATAGGGTATTGTTTAGGTTTTGAATATCCTACATACTTTTCTAGTTTCTTTAAAAGATACACTAGGGTAACCCCTAATGAATATAGAAAAAATTAACCATATTAACTTAAAACTGTTTGAATTGTTTAATAACAGAATCAAGTATATGTATTAATTTTACAGTAGAACATAAAACAGCTAATAAGCATAATAAAAAATCTTATTTGCAGAATACTGCAAGAAAACACTTGCTTATCTTCAAGAAAAATGGAGAAAAAATAGTAGCCCTAAATCTTTTTTATTGTTAAGAGCCCTTACCACAAGTGATAAGGGCTCTTTTTTATTTTACACTTAGTAATTCAACTTCGAAGATAAGTGTACTATAAGGTCCTATCGTTTTACTGATATGTTCATCTCTATATGCGTACTCAGGAGGTGTTACCATCTTAAACTTGGTTCCTATAGACAATAGCGGAAGTACCTGTTGATAGGCTAAAATCAGCTTACTCAAATTAAAAATAGCAGGTGTACCACGATCCACAGAACTATCAAACACTTCCCCGTGAATATTTGTGCCGTGATAGTGACATTCAATTTTATCAGACAAAGCTATTTTTACTCCTTCACCATTTACTAATATTTCGTAAGCTATACCTGATGGAAGTAATACCACATTCTCTTTCTTTGCATAGTCACTCAAAAAGTTCTGCCCTTCTTCTTTATTCTTTTGCTCTAATTGTTCTCGCTTTTTTCTTAGCAGATCAGCTACACTCATACTCTAAGTTATTTTAAATATTCAACAAAAATAATACAATCAGCACTAGCCTTCATGCTCTTGATAAGTATGCAATTGCCAAATACTTAAATTCTCAATTGCACGTGTACATCCTACATACCATTCATAAGGGGTAAGTTTATTAGGTTTATCTACGATTAAGATAACATTCTTACGTTCCAATCCTTTAAACTTTACAGCTGTAGTATACTGTAGTTTTGTTGGTTTTAGAGTTAAATTATCAACCGTTAACTCTTCCATTCCTAATTCTAGAATAAGATCAGCTACGTTATTACGTCTTTGCCATACCTTACTCTGAACCAACACTATAACATCCTCAGCATTCAAAGAAGACTTAGGATCATGTATACTAGCTATTATATCTTGCATTGCTTGTTTAATCTCAAGTTGATCATGGAATGAACGCAATTCGATCTCATCATATTCATTCTTATGAGTTGTCACATCTTCCCAATCTTCTGGATGTATTTGGATGTGTTCTGCTATTTGACGTATCTGAGATTTCTGTGCACTGCGTCTTACTTTGTGTAATTTAAAATGAGTAAAATATTCCTTCAAGAAATAAGCATAATCAGATACATCTCTACCAAACAGAGAAAAGCTTTGGTCTAAATCATATAGCAGCATAATATTACCTTGTTTCATACCATTGTGATCACCACATAGCTTATGCATCATTAAATGTAGATTTCTATCAAATAAATCCTGTGCTTCGTCTATTATCATATAATCATAATTAGGAAGCTTGTTTTGTTCTTCTAAATAAGTTATAGTCTCACGTATATAATCAGCAAACTTCTGTGGTTCGATATATAGTAAATCACGCTCAGTAACATCTGGTAGATACTTCATAACGAACTGAGTAAATGTAAGACAGTCTATTCGGACATGGTTTGCCTTAAATCTTTGTTCATTATAAGCACATAACAATGAGTTCCAACATAGATAAATACCCTGTCTCCCTACTTGCATTTCACCATATGCCATTGCCATAGTAGTTTTTCCTGTACCTGGAGCTCCTTCTATCATCAATCTAGGGTTCTCAGATAACGAATATAGAATCTCAAGATTGCGCTCCTTTAACCATTCTAAAGAATCACGAGACTGAAATACATTAGTATCCTGAATCATAGGACTAAACGTATTAACAATATTCTCTAACTCCCCCTTAGTTAGTTCTGTAAATTTAATAGGGTGAGTTCTTTCTAATTTCTGTCTAGAATACTCATAGATATGCAATAAGAATTTCTCAATGTTCTTATACTTATTACGTCTAGTATATTCACTAAATATTAAGTTCTTATCATAAATGGTATTTTCTATAGCAATCTTAGTAGTAGGAAAGGCAACAGCCTCACAAAATAGGACATGTTTAAAACTAGGAAATACCTTGTTCATCAACGTATATTTATACCCTTTAACTTGTTCAAAAGGATTTTGGTTTAACCATTTTTTGCGTTTACCATCTTTAAAACAGAACCGCCCTTGATCAACAAATATATTCCCTCCTTTTACTTCAAGAACAATAATACCAAACTTAGATGCAATAATAAAATCAATCTCTGCATCTGCTTTAGCACGTTTTATCATAGAATTATCATGAAAAGGTAACTTCATGCTATACCACACATACCAATCATGTGGACTTTTTATCAATGATTCGACTATATCTCCATAAACTAGAAACTCTCCAAAAGGTACTTTGTTCCCATTTATAACTAATTGCTCGAGTTCATCAAGAGGGTACTCTGGATAAATCTTTAAAGCCATGACACTACATATTTTAGATGAACTCCTAATTTACGACTTTTAGCTCAAGGAAACCTTACGAAATCAAATGAAAAAGGGCGAACTGTGAAGTTCACCCTATAAGAACAATATTTACATTTTTAAAATGAAGAAACAAGTAAATAAATTATCAAAATATCATTGATCAATCTATTTCATTTAATTTCAACAAATGTACTTTGCCTAACTGTCATAATACACAATTCATAAAAAAAAATGACTACTTATTTCTAAATAGTCATTCATATATTATTTCGTAGGAAACTCAGGTCTTCTCATCTTAAACTTACTACCTGAAAGAGACTCTAAAAAAGCAACTATAGCTTTAGTTTCTTCTTTAGTCAACTCTAATGGTTTCATCAATGGATCTGTAACTGGATACATAGGATCCTTAGCTTTCTGTTCAGGTGTAGGGTCTATCATATGCATACCACTGTTATACATATTCACTATTCCTTCTAAATCATCAAATAAACCATTGTGCATCCAAGGTCTAGTATTTAATAAATCTCTCAATCCAGGAGTCTTAAACTTACCTACATCGTTAGGATCTTTAGTCACTTCGTATCTACCTAGATCTTCGAACTTTCTCTTATAATAAGTCAATCCAATATTATGAAATGATTCATCAGTCAAGTATTTACCATTATGACAGTTCATACATCCTGCTTTAGTTCTAAATAAATGCATTCCATAAATCTCTTGATCATTAAGAGCTTTATACTTACCATCTATAAAAGCATCAAAGCGACTAGGCTGACTCTTTATAGTCTTTTGGAAAGCAGCTATCGCACCAACTATACGCTCATAAGTAATCTTATTATCTCCAAAAGCTTTTTCGAAATAAGGCTTATATCCTTCCACTTTATTCAGTTTGGCAGGCAACTCCACTACATCCATCGCCATCTCGTTATGAGCTGATAATGGCCCCGAAGCTTGTTCTTCTAAGCTATTAGCTCGTCCATCCCAAAAATAAGAAGTACGCTCAGCAGTATTATATAGCGACGGTGTATTACGAGCACCTTTTAGATGATCATGGCCTAAACCTACCATTCTACGGTCTGTCCATCCCATCTCAGGATCATGACAAGAGCTACAAGATATCTGATTAGACTTTGATAACTTCGGATCAAAGAATAACATTCTACCTAATAATACATCTGGTTTAGCTTGATCTGTGAAATAATCATTGTCGCGTTGAATACTTGCCATTTCACTCCACTCTACTCCTTCTTCTATAGTAGGAGCAGGCCATTGGGAAATAGGTTGTTTATAACTATCAATTATTTTTTGATACTCAGGATTGTCGCTTCCTAAGAATCCAGTAAACTTAGGGCTAAAGCTGAATAACCCAAAAGCTACTACTCCAGATAATAAAATAATTACCTTTTTCATTGTTCATTTATTGTTAGTTAATAGTCATTTAGAAAGTAACACCTAAGGATATTCCTATATAACTATTTGTTTTGTTTATATTATATCTAGTCTGTTCATACTGAACTTGAGCAAACATAGCTGGTATATTGTTAAACTTCACATCATATCTAGCCGTGGCACCATAACTCTGGTAATTAGAACTCTTAACAGCTAAGTCATGTAATGTCCATTCGGTCATAGCTGGGCTTTTATAAGACTCTATATTATTCACAGTACTTTCTTTTAGATTGCGTACTCTAAGATATGGGCTTACTGTTATGGCACTTGTTTGATTAATTTGTCGCATATAATCTACCTCAACGCCATAGTGTAAATAAGTAAAACGTTGCTTAGCAAATGTATCTCTCCTCTTCTCATCAGTCTGCTCTATTGTAAATGATGGTGAAACGATTAAGCGGCTTACCTCTGTACTATATTGATAGAATAAAGAAGTATAAATATCACTACGAACAAACTTGTACAACTGTTTCTCTGCTATCTTTTGTTCTAGCTTCCCTACTTTAGAATAAAAGTATTCTGTTCCTCTAGATTCAGTTAATAGATAATTTACTTTAGCTCCTAATCGGTGTTCATTTATATCTACATACTTAATAGCTCCTACTGTATATTTCTTCGTTTTAAGCTCAGACATATCCTTTGACGGATTACTGCTAAAACCTTTTAATACACTAAACTGTCCAAAAGAAGCTTGGACTAAAAAGTCTTTCCCTCCATTCTTTGCTATCGTTCCTCCTACATCATATCCTGTGCCTTCATAAATTGTCGTCATATTAACAGCAGAGCTAAAGTAATAATTATAAGCCCCCAATCCAGTCAAATGATAAGCAATAGGCTTTCCAAGTAAATTTACAAACTGAAGACTACTGTTCTGTGTATACTTATTCCATTTCGCATAGACTCCTAATTCATAATCTCTATACAGATTATAGCTCACTCCTAAGTGTATATTAAGATCTGATGTCGTATTTTTAGGTCTAGGGTCTATCTCTCTATATCCACTTTTAGCGATATAACTAACTTCTCCTCCTACTGTCCATCTATCTAGCTGTTTGGCTATACCACCAGTGAATTGGTAGATATCTTGTTTCATCGTTCCACCAACAGAATCCCCTACTACATATGGTCCTAGAATATGTCTATCCATATTCTCATTCCACTTCATGTTTTTCTGTTTTTGAGTAGTATAGGATGCACTACCCCATATTATCTTATTCCCTTTAAGGCGTTGATAAGACGATGTGTTCACTTTAAATGCATCTAACCCATCTCCATCTTGAAGTAAATAAGCATCTTTTCGCTCTGACTGATAGTTAGCACTTAACTCAGAGAAAGACTGCTCACTATACTTCATCATATAAGCACGATTAGCATAAAACTCTTGTCCAAATACTATTCCCATATCCCGTTGAGCTAATCTACTCTCATAGAGACTAGGCACAGCTTTATCTTGTGCATTAGCTACTGTACAAAACAGTAAACTTATGACTCCAACTATATTTCTATATTGATTCTTCAATGCCTAATTTATTTATGATTTATACCCTCTAATAAAGACATTCTAGATCTTGGAATAAAGTCTGCAGAAGAATTATTAGTATCCTTAAATACAGGTCTACCTTGTTCATTTTTCCCCAATTCCTTTCTTCTAATAGATTTACCATATCGCTCTTTATCTCCCTCTGAAAGTGTGCAGTAAGAGAATCCACTATCTAGAGCTTCTCCCATTACTAAACGAGCGAACTTATCTGGCATACTATTATTCACCCCATCTAAGATCCATTTATTAGGTATCGTATATCTACTGAATTTATTCTCTTTTCCTGTCCCTGTTAGGTAGCTATAATCAAACTTATATCCTGCTAACCAACTTTCCACAGTCTCTCCTTCTGGGAAACGTGCTATCACATATCCTGTGTATCCTCTATCGTGAGGCAAAAACATACTATAAGTAAGAGAAGTATAAATCACCTTAGCATTTGGAACATTTGGATTATCAGGTTGAACCATTTTTGGGTTTTCTGTAATTGGAAACTCAAAGTTAGCTTTTGTTAAGTCTGGTCCTGGTACATTTGCCAGGTTATGATTCTGAGCATTATCAGCAATTACAATAAAATCGCCTGGTTCTACAGGATAATCATTTCCACTACCTGGTAACATCATTACTGATTTAGTAACGAATGCTTCATCTAATATATATGGAGTTTCTTTATTATCCTGAGTTGTCAAATATTCAGACTGGGCTAATAGTAGTCCATCAGCATACAATACTTTATCTGTATTATTAACTAACTTAAAGTATTTACCTACTTGATATGCCTTTCCTTCTAAAGTTTGAATACCTGTATAGAATAATTCTTCAAATATGAAGTCTTCATTAAACTGCTTAACAGTTAGCTGAATATTAAGATTTACAACATTATCTGTTACATCTAACATATCATTTTTTCCACCTAGTAGTACCTCTTCTCCATCTTCAAGAATACCAACACCTTCAGCAGACATTCTATACGAACCTATTGGCAATGCAACTGAAAAGTAAGGCGTACCTGTCACTTTTTCACTAGTGACCATCCCCGTATTCACCTCAGTAAATTCAACAGATAATTCTTTAAACTCTTTAATACCATCTGCTTTAAATGTCATTGTCGTCGTTGACTTCTGAGTATAGCTCATAGCATTATCATCTGTCAAACAAGAACTAACAGATACTCCCATCGTTAGCATCAATCCAACTAAAAATATATGTCTATATTTCATATTCTTAAATATTAAAGTTTATCTCCATTCCAAAATAAGGGCCATTAGCATCCTTTCTATTTACCTTTACTCCATTATAAGTATATGATTGATAATGTGTAAATAATCTATTGACAAACATAGAAGCTTTCACTGATTTATAAATTCTCTTTGATATCTTGAAGTTAGCATTAAATGTAAATGGCTTTCTTTCTTCCATTCCATCCGTTTTAGACACAGGTCTAATCAAATGCTGTAACATTGGATCTTTAGCACTCTCATCTGTATAAGGATGAACCACATTATCAATTCCTATATATGCAAAAGGCTCTGCTACACGGTTTAAGTTTAAGTCCCTTCTAAATATATCTCCTTGTAAAGAAGCTGAGATATTCATATCCAAACTAGGCAAATAAGTATCTACAATTAAGTTATATACTAAAGAAGACTTTCTGTATCCGTTATCATCAGCGTAAATCCCTGCATACATATAGTCTTGCCCATTAACAGAAACTCCAGGTCTATGTAAAATAGGAGCGCTATTAGAATAAGTAGTTTTAAACCATGCTCCATTTAATGTAAAACGCGTATTAATACTTTCAAAACGAGGAGAAGAATAACCAAACTCTATTCCTTCTTTAAAGGTGTTACTTCCATTTTCAGTATGAGAATATTGAGACATTATTTTCTTCTGACTTGATGGTGTATTATCTAAATCTGGTCTTCCTAATTCATTGTTCCAAACAACATCCTTAGACTCATATCTCTGATATTCAAATCCCATAAATTGAGTCATATCTCTAAACCCTGTATTCATCTTCTCATCAAAATAAGTTACAAAGAATTTATGTCTTTTATATTCGAAGTCTACTCTTACTTCTCTTTTTGAGTTCTTAGCACCTATTAGATTATAGTTCTCTAAAGACATTCTATAAGTATAAAACTGAGCGTAAGAGTTATTGGTTTGTGGATCAAAATAACTCACTTGTAACATATCAAAATATCTATCTTGTGGGTATAGTAATGATAAGGTAGGTTGTTTATACAACTCTCCATACCCTACTGTAATATCTGTCTTTAAGTAGTCTTGACCTAATTTTATCTGAGGAAGTCCCCATTGAAAATTAACACGAGGTTCTGCAAATACCCTATCACTGATACTAAACTCTTTGTCTATCCCTAACATCTTTGACAAACGAAGACCTGCGTATAATTGTAAATGGTGATTCCCTAAATCATATTCCATACGATCTCCTATATATGTCGACAATAATTGAGAAGCAGGTACTTCATTAAAAGGTCTTGGTCGTCTAGTAAATCCAAGAGTAGGTGGTTTTAAAGGATCATACATTTCTCCGTTACCATTATTTTTAGAATATCTAAACTCTACTCCTGCTTCGATATTATGCTTTATATCAAAAGCACTAAAGCTAAGCTCTGTTTGCAATTTTGCATTTATATTTAAAGGACGACCTTCTGTCTTATATTCTGAAATATAAGACGCAGGAAGAAATACACCTTCACTAATACCCGTTTCATTTCCTGTAGGTATCGCATTACGACCACTCTGTTGAACAAAAACAGTTCCTTTAATATCCTCTATTCCTTGTGATAAATAAGTATTTAAAGTCACATTTTTGAACAATGATTCTTTACCAAAATCAAGCTTCAAATTATTACCTAAACTAAAGTTCTGTTTACTACTCTTAAAGTTATCTATATTTTGTACCCCCGTATCAGGGTCAAACTTATCGTTATCAATAGTTCCATTATAATCTACATTTGCTTTCCAATTAAGATCATATCCACCTATCATAAATGTTTTTTCTGATCTTAGAGAAGCAGAAATTCTCTTATAATTTTCATAGATATCGCGCGGTTCGTTCTTAGCATCTAAGAAATCTATACTACTATTTAGCTTCCAGCCAGTTTTAGTATCTATCCCTTTACCTACATAATACAGTTTACTAAAACCATCAACTTTAAAACGAGCTTGTAGTGGAGTATACCCTATCTTTCTATTAATCTTAATCAGTCCCGAAGTCAAGTCACCATATGAAGCACCTGGAATACCACGTACTACTTCTACACTTTCTATATCATTAGTAGAGATACCACGCATATCTACACCTATACTAGAGGTTTTCACTTTACCCCCTGTACTAGAAGAAGATACTTGCATATCAGCATTAGAATTAATAATGTTCCCATCTACCATAAATTGCACTCCTAAAGAGCTCGTGTCATAGCCTCCTTTCCCTGTCTCTCTTATTAGGGCAGGATTGACACCTGTTAATACAGGATCCTTAGCTTGTCCTCCTGGCAATAACTCCATAAGATCCGCGAAGCTAGAAGGTTGTAGATGCTCCATAGCTTGACGGTTAATCACAGATGTAGAAGTAAGTCCCTTACTCTCAGTAGCAGTGATAACCATCTCTTCTAATATATTAGTAGTCGGAACCAAAGTCATCGAAACTGACTGACTCTCTAGTAAATTAATCTTTCTCTGTTGTCCTATATATCCAATATGAAATACCTCAACAGTATAGTTATCTGCTTTTAGATCAAACGTAACTATCCCTTTCTCATCACTAACCTTTAATTGAGAATCTTTTGTACCCGTTACCTGAATAGTAGCGTCATTAATAGATTTATTATTTGAATCAACTAATACAAACTTTAACTGCAAACTTGGAGATTGTGCAATTGTATTAGAACTAAACAAGATTGTTAAAGTAACTAAAAGAACTTGAATAATCTGATATATACGTGTCATTGAGTATCTTAATTATGCGGATGCCAAAAGTAGTCAACAAAACATATACAAAACAACTTATTTAGACTTGTTTCAAATTAATTCTATATATCTATTTAAGAATCAGTACAAATAGCTTTTAAAATACTTTTCACTTAAATCTATTAGCGTATTCTTATAAAACATACCAATACAGTTACTTTTTATCATATTAACTTCACTCAAAAGTATACAAATCACATACCTAAAACTTCTAAAACAAACTATCTCCTTCTTAATACCACAACCTTATTAGATTAATCAATCTAAATTAAACCATATTACACTCTAAATAACGAAATACACATTTGGCAGAAAAAGCATGTTATATGTCATTTACGCCTCAGAAATGCTTTTTATCTTTGTACTACAACAAACAAGGAAACAAAATGAATATCAAAATACATCATATCGGTTTTTTACTATTACCACAAGCGCAGTTATTAGACTTCGCAGGGCCGAGTGATGTATTTAATACAGCTAATCAGCTCATAACTCTTACCGCAGCCACAGCACCTATCCACTATCAGATATATCTGATATCAGGTACTACAGATAAGAAAGTGATGACTAGTTCCGGTATATCAGTCAACTGTGACTATACTATATATGATAAAGATATCGCTATAGATACTTTACTTATAGCAGGGTCTAAAGCAGATCTAGACAGTGAGTATGATACAACTGTACTGCATTGGATAAAGAGAATACAACCTCATCTATCGCGTATAGGCTCAGTCTGTATAGGAGCGTTCTTATTAGCCAAAACAGGATTGCTCCACAATAAAAAAGCGACAACACACTGGCAGTTTGCACAACAGCTAAAAGAGAGCTATCCTTCTATAGAGGTAACTTATGATCACTTTTATATTAAGGATAATAATACTTATACCTCTGGGGGCATTACCTCTGGTATAGACCTAGCTTTAGCTTTAGTAGAGGAGGATAGTGGACACACACTAGCTTCAGATGTATCCCGTTATCTAGTGGTAAACCTAAAGAGAATTAACACTCAAGAACTCTACAGTACACTAGTCCCTTCTGATATAGAACTTACTCCCCTAGTCAAGAAAGTAAAACAATACATCACTGATCGCCTCGCTCAACAGGCAGTATCTATCATAGAACTAGCAGAGATGGCTAATATGAGTGAGCGAAACTTCGCGAGAGTCTTTAAAAAAGAGTCGGGTATGACTCCTGGTATCTTTAATGATTGTGTACGCATAGAGAATGCCAAACGATTATTAGAGTCATCAGATTATACTATAACCGAAATAGCCACTATGGTAGGCTATGCATCTGATAATGTTTTTAGAAAGACATTTATTAGGCTAGTCACTGCTACTCCAATGCATTATAGAGCATCATTTAGATCTAGCACTATAGACAGCTAAACGCACCCCTTCTACAGTTCATAACCGTACAATAATAGCATCGAAGTAATACTTCGACAGTGACACTATTCACTTAACTGAAATAAATCAACAAAATAATATGACAACAACAAACCGTCCCCTTAACGTAGCCTTTATCATCTTTAATCAAGTAGAAGTACTAGACCTAAATGGTCCATTAGATGTATTCGTAAAGGCTAATATATTACACCCTAACACTTATAATCACTACTTAGTAGCAGCCACTAAAGATATAGTAAAGACAGAGAGCGATACTACACATATCTTACCACAATATAGCTTTGCAAACTGTCCTACACCCGATATTATAGTACTGCCGGGTGCTAACCCTGATATTGTGATGAACTATCTACAAGATGAATCTTTTCAGAATACTTACACGAAGTGGATTATAGCTCAGCACAGTGCAGGCGCTATGCTGTTCACAGTATGTACTGGTAGTTTACTACTGAGTAATACACATCTATTTGACCATTTAGACATTACTACACACTTTATGGCTATAGAGGCATTACAGCAGGCTATACCTACAGCCAAAGTCATTACTGGTGTGCGTTATGTAGATCAAGGCAATGTATTAACTACTGCTGGTATTACAGCTGGTATAGATGGAGCTCTATACTTAGTGAGCAAACAACTAGGAGAAGAAATAGGTAAAACCATCAGTCAACTATTCGAATACAACAAATAAAGCCAAAAGGCGACTTAGTCATTAAGTCGCCTTTTATAGGTTATAAAGAATACTACCCCAGTTAGTACTAATAAAACAATCATTAATACCGTAGAATTAAAATGCCCTGCTGTACTACTAAAATATGACTGACCTACGATACTAACACCTAATGCTATACTCAGCTGCTGTAAGGTTAGGTATAAACTAGAGGCAGTCGAAGTAATATCACTAGGCAATGTACTCAGAGCGTAAGTAAACATAGATGGTAAGATAATACCACACCCAACTCCATACTCAAAAAGAAGTATAGCTACCTCATAAAACACAACTTGCTCTTGACTCAACAACCAATAATGTAATGCTAATCCCACTACCATCATCATCAACCCAAAAAGCATAAAACGCTCTTGATACTTAGATAAGAATTTTAATGAAAGAAAAGAAGCAATGACATATCCCACTCCCTGAAAAGCAAATAAGATTCCTGTCTCAGTAGCTGTATAATGCAACTTTAATTGAAAGTGATTAGCATAAATAAAGAAATAAGAATCCTGTACTAACGAATAAAACACCAAGGCTATCAAGGCTACTGCAAAGGCTTTATACGTAAAAGGCTTAAAGTCTATAAGAGTACCTATCTCTTGTTTATAGTTCTTGTATTGAACAACTAAGAATAGAGCAATACCTAATACAGCACCTACTAATAATGCAAATAATATAGTAGTCCAACCATAATCTGCTCCAGTCACTAAGCTATACATAAGTACAACTAATAAGATAATCATCACCAACTGAGATAGAGGTTGTATCTTCAATTCACGTTTACGTTCTATCTCTACTAAGACACCCCATGATATAATACCCACTACGAATGCAATAGGCACATTAATTAAGAATATCAATCTCCACGCTCCAAAACTGTAATCCAAATCTGGTAACACTCCTCCTAATATCTGCCCTAATACAGAAGATATTCCTGCTATAGCCCCATATATAGAGTACGCCTTACGTCTCTCCTGCTCATCTACATATATACTAGATAATAAAGTCACTCCCTGTGGAATCATAAATGCCCCACTAATTCCCTGAAACAATCTAAAAACATTCAGAGAATGTACGTCCCAAGCTATACCGCATAATAGAGAAAAGACCCCAAAGCTAAACATCGAAAGCACAAAGATCTTTTTATGCCCATATTTCACACCTATCTTTCCTGAGGTAATAAGAAAAGCCCCATAGCCTATCACATAATACACAATGATAAACTGTATATCTGCCACACTGGCTTGCATAGCTGTTCTAATCTTAGGAATTGCTACATTGACTATAAACAAATCTAACACACTTAAGAAGATAGACATAGAAATGAGCAAGAGCATTATTTTCTTTTTAACTGTTGATATATTTTGCATCTATTACTTACTATTTTTTATAATTATCTTTGCAAAAATGAATGATATATAACTTACAGTCAAGTAGGTAAATAATATAGACTAAGTATGAAAAACAATACTAATATTGATAATGAACTAAATACAGTAGAAAAAAAAATCAATGATTTTGAAAATAACTGCCCCGTCCAGTTTGCACTAAAGACTATATCAGGTAAATGGAAAACCTCAATTATACAAACCATTGCTTCTAATTGTCCTAAGCGATTTGGAATACTTAAGAAAGATTTAGATAATATAGCACAAGGGACACTGACTACGGTATTAAGAGAATTAGAAAACGACGGTATACTAATGAGAGAAGTATTCCCAGAGATACCACCACGTGTAGAGTATAGTCTAACAGATAAAGGGATTAGATTACTACCTATATTAGAAGAACTAAAAAAGTGGCATACTACCCTATAGAATCCATAATAAACACAAACAAAAAAGCGATACTAAACTGTTTTAGTATCGCTTTTTATAATTTTATATGTGTTGTTACTATTGTAACTTCATATTAACAGCATTAGCAAAATCACGTTGTTCTTGGATAGCTTTATTCTCAAGACCATCTATTTTTTGATTTGCAGCATTTACTTTATCGATTATTTTATTGTACTTATCGATATTAGCGTCAGACTCATCAGTCTCATCTATCTGTACTAACTCTTTAAAAGTAGGAATTACATCTGCTTTCATAGACGAATATACATCAATAACTGCATTTTTAAATCCAGTAGCTTCTTTGCTTTCTTTTAAATCTTTAGTTACAGTAGAACAGCTATCTGCTAATACCTCTAATCGATCTAATACTTTCATTTTATCTTCTACAGACCCCTTGTCAATCTCGTTCATTAACTTTTCAGCTTCTACGCTAAATTTTTCGTAAGTATCAACAATTTTTCCGTTAACATCTACATTTCCTCCACAAGAGAACATAGTTAGAGCCAATACAACTCCTAAAAACATCTTTTTCATAATAATATTTATTTTAATTTTTACTAGTGCGCAAAGGTATGTTTTATAAAATATAATACAAAAATTATACTCTACACAACAACCATTTCTACTTAATACATACTCGTTATAAACTAACAGTTATATTTATTTTTAAAGAACTGTTTGAATGCTTTTGCTTCTTCTCTCTGAGAAATAGCTAATTCATACCCACCTCCCATATTAACCATTTTAGTATTAATCTCTGGTACTTCAAATTCTAAAGAAGCCTTATCCTTAAAATCAAAAGAGAATACTACTCCCATCATAGTTAATTTTGCTTTTTTTAAACTATCGTTAGTGATAAATATAGGATCACCATAACTACTCAACTTGTAATCTGTAGATACTACTATAATTTCTCCTGTACCTTTATTAAAAGCAACTATATAGCTATAATATGTTGTGGTAGAACTCACAATGTAATTAGCATTTTTACTTGTCTTTCCATACACTATTGCATATTCATCTACGTCCTGTCTATTCAGAGATTGCCCTAACAAGAATTTCATTTTACTTTTTATTTCAGCCATCTCCTCTTCTGACCCAACAAAAAACTTTTTAATCATATCAATGATTCCACTCATAAACTTTCTTTTATTAATTCATAGCTTCTTTATATTCCTTTTCTGATACGAACTCATTTGGATTACTTGGATTGTAGTAAATAATAAGCTTTTCTCCTAAGCTTTTACTAAAGAAGGTATCCATTCTCTGTTTTCCTTTATATGCAGTACCATTAATATCTTTATACTTTAGTATCCATGTTATATTTCTACCTCTACGCCCAGTTCTCTCACTACCAATAATCTCGGCTTCCACCTGTATATATTCATTATACACAATACTCTTAGCTTCATTTTTAGTGATATAGTCTAGATAGATAAACTTATATACGCAGATAGCGAAAATAACTATCACTATTACAAACACCTTTTTAGCAGTATCACTCTTCAGACTACTCTCTATATCCATGCGTAGCAATTAAAAAAACACCACAATAAATAAAATTTTAATCAAAATTAACATTTATAAATCAAAATAAATTTAAATAATCAAATATTATATAAATTATATTCTTAAAAAAAATCCACCTATACTTATATTAATATGATCCTTATATCCGTAGGGATTCGCTTAGAGTAAATCTAGTATTCTAGAATAATAAATCTATAGTGACTCTATTGATTTACCCTTAAACAATGGAGTCAGTATGGACTCATTATGGACTCACTATGGACATACCCCAAACAAAAATGACCTCTAATGCATCACGAAGTGAAACATTAGAGGTCATTTATCTCTTATATATTAATACAGTACTTACTGCTCTTTAATCATATCGGATAGCCTTAACTGGGCTTATCTTAGATATCAGATAAGACGGTATCAGAAGTACTAAAAACGCGATAACTACCACACCTACATTTAATAATAATACATCTGTAAAACGTATCAAAACTGGTGCTTCTCTCACATAATATGAAGATGAATCTAGCTTAATAAATCCGAAGTACTTCTGTGCATATAATAGCCCTAACCCTATAGCATTACCATATAGCAGCCCTTTTATGATTAGATAAGTAGCATTGTATAAAAATATCTTGCGTATACTCCAGTTATTAGCACCCATAGCTTTAAGAATACCTATCATCTGTGTACGCTCTAATATTAGTACTAATAATGCCACAATCATATTAATAGACGCTACTACAACCATAATGACAATAATAATCATGATATTAAAATCAAACATATCTATCCAACTAAAGATATTGCTGTACTTATCTACAATAGTCTTGCTATCTACAGTAGACGGAAGCTTCATATATAGTTCTTGTCCTTTCTGTTGTATCTCATCGAAATCGTTTAGCACTACTTCGAAGCCACCTACTTCATTAGATTGCCATCTATTTAGACGCTGTACATGCTTGATATCTCCTATCACAATATTAGCATCAAACTGTTGTAGTGCCGAATTATATATTCCTACTACTTCAAACTGACGAACGTTAGGTATCTTATTTCCCCATTCTTTCATAAAGTATGTAGTTACTTTGTCTCCTACTTTAAAGTGCATACGATCAGCCATATACTTTGATAGTAGTACCTCGTTACTCATACCTTGTATCTGCTTTGGTAATCTACCTTCTACCAGGTAATCCTTAATCTCATTTAAATCATAAAGCGAGTCTACTCCTTTATACACTATACCTTCAAAGCTAGTCTCTGTTCTTATAATTCCAGCTTTAGAAGCGTACTTCTGTATATGTTTTATACCCTGAATTTCTTTTATATCTGCTGACTCTACAGTACTAGCATCAATAGGCTTAATAGTGATGTCGGTAATATTGCTATCGTAATTAGTAATTACGATGTGACCACTAAAAGCTGAAATTTTATCTCTAATTTTGTATTTCAAACCAAGTCCTGTGGCTACCGAAATAAGCATCATTATCATACCTAGTGCAATAGCAGTTATTGCAATTTTAATAATTGGTGCAGATACACTACTTTTATAGTTCTTAGTAGTAACTAGGCGTTTGGTTATAAAATATTCTAATTTCAAAGTAAATATGGTATCAAATTCAATGTTCAAAAATACATTATTATTCTTAGTATGTCTATTCGCATTAGGGGTAAATTTAAAAAGCTTTGCAAAAAATGCTCCTTTAAAACATAAAATAGAGTCAAATATAAAAGTAGGTGCTGAACGTATATCAGAATATCACAACCTTATAAAAGGTAAGAATGTAGGTGTATTAACTAATCAGACTGGGGTAGTAATCAACGCTGATGGTACCTATACCTCTACTGTTGATTTCTTATTAGCTAATAAAGTAGCAGTAAAGAAAATATATGCTCCAGAACACGGATTTAGAGGTACTGCTGATGCAGGAGAATTAATTAAAGATGGTAAGGATACTAAAACAGGGTTACCTATCATCTCTCTATATGGCAATAACAAGAAGCCTTCTGCAGAGCAATTAAAAGGTATCGATATTATGGTATTTGACTTACAAGATGTAGGAGCCAGATTTTATACTTATATCTCTTCTCTACATTACTTAATGGAAGCCTGTGCAGAACAGAATATTCCCGTTATCGTATTAGATAGACCTAATCCGAATATCGATATTGTAGACGGTCCTACTTTAGAGATGAAGAATAAGAGTTTCGTAGGGATGCACCCTATCCCTGCTATGCACGGCATGACTATAGGAGAATATGCTAAAATGATCAATGGTGAGAAATGGTTAGCAAATGGTATTAAATGCGATCTATCTGTAATCTCATGTGAGAACTATACTAGATCGATGAGTTACTCTCTACCTGTATCTCCTTCTCCTAACTTACCTAATGACCAAGCGATAAATTTATACGCTAGTCTATGCTTCTTTGAGGGAACTAATGTTAGTTCTGGTAGAGGTACTGACTTACAGTTCCAAATATATGGTTCACCATTCTTAACGAATATGCCTTATCAATTCACTCCTAAACCGAATGCAGGAGCTAAAGATCCTATGAACAATGGCAAATTATGTTATGGGGAGAACTTATCTAAAGAGAATAAGGTAACTAGACTAGAGCTTAAATGGTTATTAAAAGCTTATAAAAGCTCAACAAATAAAGAGAAATTCTTCAATAATTTCTTCATTAAACTAGCGGGTACAGATGCCTTAAAGTCTCAAATAGTAGCAGGAAAAACTGAAGATGAAATCCGTAAAACATGGCAAGCTGGTTTAGATAAGTTTAAAGTTACTCGCCAGGCTTACCTAATCTATAATAACTAATACAATAAAAACATAGTGGCTCAGAAGAACTCAATATCTATATCACGTAAGACATTTATGGCTATAGGGATAGCAATGCTCCTTATAACTATAGGTGCTATATACGTATTGAGTTCTTCCATTAACAAGAGTAACGAGGATACTTATAAGTATATTACCTCTAAAAACTTTTATCAAAAACTACGCTCATTAGAACAAGAATTTGCTAAAATAGATAACCATCTCTATTCTCTAGAATATATTACTAAAAATACGCCTCTGGATCAACTATCTATTAAGTATGAAGTACTTAATGACATGTATAATTTAGATGGTGTAGTATCACTTAATTGGTATTTCAAAGTAAATGCTAATAACGAAATACTTGAGACATATATTGGTAAGGATAAACAACACGATACTGAAAACATATTTACAAAAACAGTACTAGCTAATCCTCTGCACTCTAAAAAAAACACCTTTATCGAACATAATGGTTTTCAGTACTGGTTAATGTATCACAGTATCTCTCTACCTAATAATGAACGATTAATCTATGGGATAGTAGTAGATATGGCCTTATACCATAAGTATCTAACTAATATAGATGTAACTACGCCTAACTATGCGTATATCTTTACTAAAGATGGATTGTGTATTTATCACCCTGAAAACAGTTTAATGGGAAAAAATGTGTTTGAACTAAGTAACTTTTCTGCAAAAGACACAATTAATATTACAGATGCTGCTAATCCGCCTATAGTAAATTCAGAATATCTAAACCTAGAAGTATTCCGCTTTATTAGTCCATTTAAGTCTGAGAATTTCTCGGGATATATCACTGTGAACTTTCCTAAGTTTAATGTAGATGATAATATCAAGCCGATTAGACGCAATACTATCTTGATCTTTATTACAACAGTTACACTATTAGTGTCTTTATTTTACATATTTAATATCGCTAATAAAAAAGCTTATCAAGAGAAGGAATTATTAGCTGTAGAAAATGAAAAGATTATTAAAGAAAAAGCGTTGATTCAATTGCAACAATTAAAGAATCAGATCAATCCGCATTTCTTATTTAATTCGCTAAATTCTCTGTATATGCTTATTGACTTAGAACCTCAAACGGCACAGAAGTTTACATTAAATTTAAGTAAAACTTACCGTTACTTAATAACACCTCCTGAAGAAAATATTGTTAATATAGACAATGAGGTAGAGTTTATAAATAAATATATCGCTCTACAAAAAACTCGTTTTACACAAGAATTACACTTTGAATTAAATGATAAAAGATCAGAAAAAAGCGTTAAAAAAATCCCTTTCTTAGGGCTACAGATTTGTGTAGAAAACGCACTAAAACACAATATTGCAACTATAGAACATCCTCTATCTATCAGCATAGATATAACCGATGAAAACGTAATTATCAGCAATAATTACCAGCCTAAAAAGTCAGAAATAGAAAGCGAGCATTTTGGCGTAAAATACTTAGACTCAATTTATAACTATTATAACACAATTGGATTTATGACATTTTGTGATGAAGGTAAATATATTTGTATTTTGCCATTGATCAAATGTTAAAATTATCCATTCACTCCTCTATTCCATCCACTCACTCCCAAAAATTTGAAGCATAGAGTTAAGTCAACTAGTTTTATACTGACTTAATAATAACTTAACATAACAATGGATAAAAACACGGTTAAACTAAGTATCAGTGCTTTAATATTTTCTTACTGCCTTGCACAGGTACCACCAACCTATGCTGCTAAGAAAAAAACTACCCCAAAAACTGAAAAAACAGTTACCACAGAAAAAGATTCTACAGATAGCAAAAAAAATAATTACGCAGACTTAATCAAAAAAGGTACTTATACTAAAGGTATGTTCAATACTATTCAAGTTAAGACTGATATCTATTTTGAAATTCCTGACAGTTTACTTAACCGTCAATTCTTAATTGTTAATAAGCTATCTCAAGTTCCATTAGAAGTTAATGATGCTGGTGCGAACACTGGTATGAACTATGAGAATAAACTAATCACATTTCACAAAGATACTATTGCAAAAAAAGTATGGGTAAAGACGATCACCCCAAGAGTCTCTTCTCCTGCTGAGGATGCAATAACTAAATCGGTTAAAACTAACTTTATAGAATCTGTACTAGAGGTATTCGATATTGAGGCTCAAAGTCCAGACTCAACTGCTACAGTAATTAAAGTTAATAAAGTATTTGACGGAAATCAAAAAAGCTTTAATGATGTATTAAATGGTCTTGGCCTACCTACATCTGTGAAGACTAATCTATCTTATATAGAAGGAGTTAAAACATTTCCTGAAAATATTGTAGTAAAATCTTTATTAACTACTAGCGTAAATGAAGGTTCAGGTGATATGCCTGTTTCTTTAGGAATAACGAGTAATATCGTATTGCTATCAGAGAAGCCTATGCAACCGCGTATAGCTGATAAGAGAGTAGGATACTTTACAGAAAAACATTGGTTCTTCAGTGATGCGCAACACAAGATGAAAGAAGAAGAGTTCATCACGAAGTGGCGTATGGAACCAAAAGAAGAAGATATAGAGAAATACTTAAGAGGCGAATTAGTAGAGCCTAAAAAACCAATCGTATACTATGTAGACCCTGCTACTCCACCCCAATGGAGAGCTAAGATTATAGCAGGGGTACACGATTGGCAAGTGGCATTCGAAAAAGCAGGTTTTAAAAATGCTATTATCGCTAAAGAGCCTACTGAAGACGATAAAGACTTTGATATAGATGACGTACGCTACTCTGTGATTACGTATGCTGCATCTCCTAAGTCTAACGCTATGGGACCATCTGTAATAGACCCTCGTAGTGGAGAGATTATCGAGTCTGATATTATCTGGTGGCATAATGTAATGACATCTGTACACAGCTGGATGCGTATACAAACCGGACCTATCGATCCTAAAGCTAGAGCTAATAAATTTAGTGATGAGCATATGGGTGAGGCTATCCGTTTCGTATCATCTCACGAAGTAGGACATACATTTGGTCTTAAACACAATATGGGTTCTTCATTCGCTTTCCCAGTTGATTCTTTGCGTTCTAAAGAGTTTACTGATAAAATGGGAGGTACTGCTCCATCTATTATGGATTATGCTCGTTATAACTATGTAGCACAACCTGAAGATGGTGTGACGGCTATCACTCCTCAGATTGGTCTATACGATAAGTATGCTATCGAGTGGGGTTACCGTTGGTATCCTAACCAAGAGGAAGAGAAAAAAGCACTTCGTACAATGATAGAAGATCATCAAGATGATCCTATGTACTTCTACGGAGAGCAACAAAGCTCGCTTAATATCGTGGATCCTCGTTCTCAATCAGAAGATTTAGGAGACGATGCTATGAAAGCAAGTGAATACGGACTTAAAAATTTAAAAATAGTTGTAGAAAATATTATTCCTTGGACTTACGACAAAGGAGAAGATTACTACGAAGCTGGTAAATTATACATGGGCGCTATAGGACAGTGGCAAATGTATAATCAACATGTATTAAACAATATCGGAGGGGTTTATTTAAACCATGCAGTATACGGAAACAACAAAAAAGCATACGAGCCTGTTCCTTTCGAAACTCAAAAAAGAGCTGTAGAATATTTAGCAAAGAATGCTCTACAGATACCTACATGGTTATTCTTTAATGAGGTAATTGAGAATACATACAGCTTAAAAGATTCTCCTGTAGGTCCATTCGAATATTCACCTTACTCATTAGCTAGAGAACTACAATACTCAACGTTATACTACACACTAATGGATGAGCGTCTGTTACGCCTGTTAGAGAACGAAGTACAACAAGTTCAATTAGGAAAAGAGAAAAACTTTACCATAAATGATTTGTTTTCAATGCTTAATAGTGAGATTTTTGCACCCACAAAAAAAGGAAAGAATTTATCTATCCTAGAGCGTATGACTCAAAAGAATTATGTGGATGCTCTAATCATCGATGTAAACAAACTATTTGAGAAAACAAGCAAAAAAGGATTATTGACAGCTCATTCTCTACAGTTCCCTACTCTGTGTAATCACATTGAGGAAGAGAACAAACTGAGAAACATTAACTATACTGTTATGAAGAGGGTATCAGAGGTTACTTCTTACAAAAAAGGTGAGTTAATGAACATTAAGAACACACTTAATAAAAAGAAAAATAGCGGAGATAAAGCTACGCGTGCACATTACTTAGATCTAATTAATAGAATCAACGAAGCTTTAAATCTATAATGATAAACTAACCCCCAATTATTTTAAAGGAAACATGAAAAAACTTTTTCTCCTTTTCTCACTCCTTACTATTTCTCTTGCTTTCGCGCAAGAGAAAAGAGTGATCACTGGTCTAGTCCAAGATAGCACGGACAAGCTAGGATTACCTGGTGCCTCAGTAATTGTAGAGACACAAACTGTGTCTAATGCAACTACTCAAGCAGGTATCGTAGAAAGTACTAGTATAGGTACTATGACTGACTTTGACGGTAACTTTACCTTAGAAGTACCACAAGACACAAAGAGTATTCGTATCAGCTTTATCGGGTATGAGTCTAAACTTATTACCTTAGGTGCTAAAGGTCATTATGTAGTGACTCTAGGTACTGATACTGATATCTTAAACGAAGTGGTTATTACTGGATATCAAACTATCGAAAAAAGAAAGCTTACGTCTTCTGTGGCGCAAGTAAGTATGGCTGAAATTAATCAAAATGGTGTAGCAAGCGTTGACCAAATGTTAGCTGGGCAAGTAGCTGGTATGGCTGTAGTAAACCAAACTGGTGCTCCTGGTGCTCCTGCTAAAATTAGAATACGTGGTACTGCTTCTCTTAACGGTCCTCAAGATCCATTATGGGTACTTGATGGTATGCCATTAGAAGGAAACGATGTTCCTAACTTTAATGATAAAGCTAATATCGATCAATTACAAAACTTCTCTATCGCTGGATTAAACCCTGACGATATTCAAGATATTACAATCCTTAAAGATGCTTCTGCTACTGCTATTTATGGTGCAAGAGCGGCTAATGGAGTAATCTTGATTACTACTAAAAAAGGGAAGAAAGGAAATATGAAGGTGAACTTTACTGCTAACACTTTTATCAATGAAAGACCAGATTTTAAGAAGTTAAACTTAATGAACTCTGACCAAAAAGTTGATTTAGAATTAATGTTGGCAGGTAGATCTGATATCTTTAACGACAGATCTAACCAAGGTGAAGTAATGCGTATCCTAAACGGTACAAACGAACTAGATACTTATAGAAATGGTGGTTTTGGAGCTTTATCTTCAGCTACTCAAGCTTCTATTAATAACCTTAGAAAAACAAATACAGACTGGGGTAAAGAAGTTTACCGCCCAACATTTAACCAACAATATGGATTAAGTTTATCAGGCGGTAACGATGTAAATGATTATTATTTCTCGTTAGGATACTTTAATGAAGAAGGTACAACTATTGGGACCGGTTTTGAACGTTTCAACATTACATTAAAAGACAACTACCAAGTAAGTGATAAACTTAAAGTAGGTGTTGCTTTATTTGGGACTCATTCTACAAAGAAAAACTTCATCGCTGATTCGGATTCTAGTCCAGTGAATTACTCTAGAAATGCGAACCCTTATTTAGCCCCATACAATGCGGATGGTAGCTATATGTATGATAAAGATATTAGTGGTTTTGGTGATGTGTATGTCCCTTTTAACTTTGCTGAAGAAAGAGCAAATACTAGGTATGAATTAGTAAATAAATCGTTTAAAGCTGTATTTGACTTAGAATACCAAGTGTTAAATGATTTAAAGTTAACATCTCAATTAGGTCTTCAATTAGACAAAAGTGATACTGAAAAATTCTTAGGTAAAGAGACTTACTCTACACGTAAATTTAGAGAAGGAACTAGATACTGGGACAGTGCTTCTAAACAGTATAAATATTTCTTACCTGATGGAGGAATCATTGAGAATTTTAATGACGATATGTTCCAATACAACTGGAAAACACAACTTACTTACAATGCTATCTTTAACGATATGCATGAAGTAGATGTGATGGCAGGTATGGAGATTAGAAAAACTGATCAAACAATTATAAAATCAAAAGGTTTTGGTTATGATGAGCATACATTAACAACTAAGCCTCTTATCTTCCCTAACGGAAGTACTGCTGTTAATAATAAAATATACGAACAATACAGAAAGACTGTAAATGAAAATGCTTATGCATCTTTCTTTGCAACTGCTTCTTATACATTCAATAGAAAATATACTGTATTCGGAAGTGTACGTGCTGATGGTTCAAACTTATTTGGTGTAGATCCTAAATACAGATATGTACCACTATGGGCTGTGTCTGGATCATGGGATGTGACAAGAGAGAAGTTTATGGAGAATTTAGACTTCGTAAGTAATCTACGTTTACGTGCTTCTTATGGACTACAAGGAAATATAGATAGAACTACTTCTCCTTTCTTAGTAGGCGAATACAACAGTGTTACTATTCTACCTGGTTACCCTGAATCAAACATTCAGATCTTAGGTGCACCTAATGGAACATTGCGCTGGGAGAAAACAACTAATACAAACGTTGGTTTTGATTTAGGATTATTCAACAATAAAATCTCTATTGCTGTAGATGCTTATAACAGAAAGAGTACAGACTTAATCGGTTTAAGAAAGTTACCATTAGAGACAGGATTTGAATTTACAAATATGAACTGGGCTCAAGTAACGAATAAAGGATACGAAATTGCTATTACAACTAGAAATATCTCTAAACCTGATTTCTCTTGGACGACTACATTTAACTTTGCTCGTAACAAAAGTAAAGTAGATAAGATTCAAATCTTTGATAATGAAAGACTACCTTCTAGAGAAGGGTTACCTGTTAACTCTGCCTTTGTTATCAAAACAGCTGGTCTAGATGAGAAAGGTAATTTGTTGTTCTGGAAAGATGGAGCTAAAGTAACTGGTAAAGAGTTCTTCAAACTATATGATCCTATGGCTGACTTTATGCCAGGATATATGGTAAACTCTACATTAACAAATGAAGAATATAGAGACTTATATACTTATGCTGGAGATAAAGATCCTAAATTTACTGGAGGTCTTATTAATACAGTAAGAATCAAAAACTTTGACATCACTGTTTCTGCTGCTTTTAACTTAAAGCAAACAGTACAAAAAACACCTTCATATAATGCAGCTAAAATAGACCCAGGTAAGAACTATACAACTGAGATATTAGATGTCTGGTCTCCAACAAATCCTAATGGTACATTACCTGGTATTATTGCAAATGACAATAATGGGAACTATACTGACAATGACAATTGGATGTTAGCTAAATGGTTTGATGGTGCAGATTTTGGAAATGGAAATGCTTATAAAAGTCTAGATATCTGGACTAAAGAAATTAGTTATATCCGTATTAGTAGTATTCGTTTAGGATATACACTTCCTAAGGATCTATTGAAAAAAATGAGAATAGACAACGTTCGTTTTACAGTTGAAGGACGTAACTTATTTGTATTTGGAACAAATTACGATGGTTACTTTGATCCAGAAACTTATGGAAACATCTATACTCAACCAATCCAAAAGTCATTTACTCTAGGATTAAATGTTACCTTCTAAACTTGATTAATCATGAAAAAAATTATATTAATACTTAGCGGTCTTTTCTTAGGATTATCAGCAGTTAGTTGTGATGACTTCCTAGACATAGAACCTCAAGGAAAGATTATCCCAAAAACAGTAGAAGATTTTAGAAATGTAATGTCTTCTGCCTATAATAAATATCCTAGACATAAATCTCTTACAAACTTCAGAACTGATGAAGTAAGAATTATAATCGACGAAGAATCAACAAACTTCTTAGGTGTAAAAGATACTTATACTTATCAGGATGTCAATCCTGGTAAAGATGCTAAAAGCTATGGTTATCTTCAATTCTATGAATCTATATTCTACGCAAGTCAGACAATTATTAGTGGTTCTCAAACGATGCAGCCTGGAGATCAAAAAGAACAACTCTTAGGTGAAGCTTATGGATTAAGAGCATTAGCATATTTTGATTTAACTAACCTATATGTTAAGCCTTATGATAAGAATACAGCGACTACAGATTTAGCTATCGTATTACAAAACGAGATTGATATCGAGAACCAAAAACCTAGGTCAACAATGGCTGAAGTTTATGCTCAAATACATTCTGATATTGACAACGCTAAAAAGCACCTGAAAGTAACAATCTATGAGGAGGGTAAAAATTACCGATTCACATTGGCTGCAATCTATGCTCTAGAAGCTAAAGTTAACCTATACCAAAAAGACTACGAGGCAGCTTTAGTAAGCGTAGATAAGGCATTAACATATAAAAGTGAATTACAAGATATAAACACGGATATAAAAACATCAGTAGCTAGTTTTAAATCTGTCGAATCTATTTTAGCTTTAGAAGAAGGGTTAGATTACAGTCTTCAAACGACAGCTTTAGTTTCTGATGAATTGTATAATATTTATGATCGAGAAAATGATTTGCGTTTTGCCACTTCATTTGAAAAAGTACGTGAAGGTTATATCAGTAAAAAAACAGGTACTGGTGAAATGAAATCTTCTTTCCGTACTTCAGAATTATATATAATCAAAGCTGAAGCATTAGGTCACTTAAATAGACTTGCCGAAGCTAAGAGTACAATAGAAAAATTGATAGTTAGCAGATACAAACCGGAAGCTGCTGTGAAAGTTAAACAGAAGCTTTCTGGTCTGGATCAAAAAGGATTCATCTCTTTTATCCTTGATGAAAGAAATAAAGAGTTTGCCTTAGAAGGTCACAGATGGTATGACTTAAGACGTTTACATCAAAAACAAATTGTACACAAATTTGGTAATGAAACGTTTACTCTATCTGAAAATGATTTGAGATACACGTTGCCATTCCCACAAGAAGCAAGAGAAAACAACCCAAATCTATAGTCTTCGCCAGACTCATATATTCAAAAAAGCCACTCGTCATGAGTGGCTTTTTTAATATCTGAAGTTCTGACTTTATAGCCTCTTATAGTCAAAATACTACATTCAATAATATTTTATACTTTTGTGGAAACTTACCACCACATGAAAGTTGCCATAGTAGAAGACGAGACTTTAGCATCAAATTACTTAAAAGCACTGCTTTTAAAGCAAGAACACATACCTATAGAAGACATAGTAATACTATCTTCTGTAAGAGAAGCTACAGCCTTCTTTTTGAGCAATAAAGTAGATCTAATCTTTATGGACATTCACTTAGGCGATGGTAAAAGTTTGGAAATTTTTGAGCATATAGAGATCAAATCTCCTATCATATTTACTACAGCATACGATTCTTATGCTATACAGGTATTTAAACAATTTACTATTGATTATATCCTTAAACCTTTTACCAGTGAAGAGCTAGAAGATGCTTTACTAAAGTTTAAAGAAATTAATAAGCACTACGAAATAATACCTACTCTAAATAGCCTAGCTAAAATAGAGAATGAAGGTGATGATGCAAGTAAAGATCGCTTCTTGGTTAATAATGGCCATAAATTAAAATCTATTGAAAAAGAACAAATAGCTTATTTCGTTGCGTCTGGAAAGCATTTATTTCTACACACTTTTGACAACAATTCATATATCTACGATGATACAATTAAGGATATTATTAGTAAACTAGACACAAAAACTTTCTTTAAGGTTAATAGAAAGTACATTATAAATATAAAATCAGTGTCTGATATTATTAAACACAATAGTCAAAAAATAGAATTAAAACTAATACCTACTCCTGAAGATGACTCTCCAATTCTCGTGAGTAAAAATCATATTCTTGATTTAAAAACATGGTTGAGTTAACAAAACTCTTTTATGTTTAAATCATTAAATTTTCTAATACCTTTAAGATAATTCAGTATTTTATTTTGTTATATTTGGTTTAATCTAAAATAAAAAAAGAAAGACTATGGACTTTGGAGAGCGACTTATCAACTTTGTTGATAGAATTCTTGATCTGTTTAATGCTATTAAAGGTTACTTAGAAAACGCAGTAGCATTCTTTGAAAAATTAAAAAATAAAATACTAGATCTAATAGAGTATTTCTACGATAATGTAGAAGAAGTTACAGATGAAAATCTAAAAGCATTAGAAGAAGAGCACTTCTTCATCTAATACTTTATTACTTTATAATTATCCTTTTCTTCATTTCTTCTACTACTTCATAAGCAGCAGGACAAATAGCTACATTCTTAAGCGTAAGATTTGATATTTGATTAAACTTCTTGCGATCTGTATGTGGATATTCACGACATGCTTTTGGACGTACATCGTAAATCATACAGTAATTTTCATGATCTAGAAATGTACAAGGAAGACTCTGTAAAACATAATCACGATCCTCATCAATATGTAGATATTTATCTATAAATTGTTGGGGTTTCATTTTTAGATGCTTTGCTATTCTCTCTATATCTGCATTAGTAAATAAAGGCCCTGTGGTCTTACAACAATTTGCACAACTTAAGCAATCTGTTCTCTTAAATACACTATCGTGTATATCTTGCATCTGATAATCTAAATCTTTAGGAGCTTTCTTTTTTAGTTTATCAAAATACTTTTTATTTTCATTATGCTTATCTTTGGCCAACTTAGGAAGTTGTGATAATATTTTATCCATCTAGTATGCTTTTGGGTACAAAATTACAACAACTCTTCTTTAAATTTTAATGAAAGACTAAATAATGAAAGACTTATTAGGAAAAGCTATACTAGATTTTCAAACAAATAATAATCCTCAAAACGTAATTACAGAAACCGATATTTCTGAGGCTGAAGAAATGGATATAGCATATCTATTCAGATCTTATAAAGAAATGCCTAAAATCGAACAAAAAGCACTTAATCTAGCTAAGGGAAATATACTTGATGTTGGATGTGGTGCAGGAGCTCATACTTACTACTTACAAGAAAAAGGTTGTCACGTAAAAGCAATAGATATATCTCCTAGTTCTATTGAAGCTTGTAAACTAAGAGGTATTAAAAATGCTGAAGTCTTAAATCTACTTGACATAAAAGATGAAAAGTTTGATACAATTCTTCTACTAATGAACGGAACTGGTATTTTTGGTCGTTTAGTAAATACTACTAAATACTTGCAACATTTAAAGTCTCTACTTAATCCAGATGGACAAATACTAATAGATAGTTCTGACTTAATATATATGTTTGACGAAGATGAGGATGGTGGTAAGTGGATACCAATGGAAAACAAAGACTATTACGGAGAGCTAACATTCACTGTTGCTTATAAAGGTGAAGAGGATGAGCCTCTAGAATGGTTGTATCTAGATTATAATACTCTACAGAATGCAGCACATTCTAATGGATTAAATTGTGATTTAATTATCGAAGGAGAAAACTGTGACTACTTAGCTAAACTAACATTGATATAATAAAACAAAAAAGCTTCACTAGATTAGTGAAGCTTTTTTTAATATAGTAATGTGCAATTACTCTTGCATATATTTCATCATAAGACCTTGTAATCCTACAGACCACTCTTCTCCTACCTTTTGTCCTTTTTCGAAAAGAACCTCACTCTTATCACTTAATTTCTTTCCAATAGGTGATTCATAAAACTGAATAAGTTTTTTAACATCATCATGAGTAAACTCAGTCATGTACATATCAGCCATTTTATCGATAAGTACTAACATACTCGCTTTTAATTCTTTCTCAAAGTCAGGACGTTTACTTTCTTCAACATTTGATACTAACTCTCCCGTTAATAGTTCAAAAGTTTTCATTTGTCCACTTAAGTTCATATACTTTTTAGTGTCGTTTTTAAAAGCATCCTGTGCGAAAGAAAACTGACATACTAACATCATTGCAAAAGCAAGTACTATTTTTTTCATAGTTTATATTTTTTACGTATTTGTAAATTTAAAGGCTATTTAAGGAATATCCAAATATTTATGAGTTTGTACTGATATTTTCCACTGTGGATTTTTCTTTACATACTCTACGATTAAAGGATTCATCTCTGCACGTTTACTCCATTCCACTTGCAATAATAATAAAGCATTATCATTAACTCTAGCAGCTTGTTCCTCTGCAAAGATAAAGTCATGTTTATTATAAATAACAACTTTCAATTCATCTGCTGCATCATATACACTCTGAGTTGGTAATTTATTCTTCTTCGGAGATAAACAGATCCAATCAAAATCACCAGATAGCTCATAAGCTCCCGAAGTTTCAATATTTGTTTGTAGGCCAGCCTTCTTTAACTCTGAAGTGATGTAATCTAGATTATACATTAAAGGTTCTCCTCCTGTAATCACAGCTAAATTAGCTTCAGCCTTTGCACGTGCTACAATATTATGAACATCAGTCAAAGGGTGTAATTCTGCATCCCAACTTTCTTTTACATCACACCAATGACATCCAACATCACATCCTCCTAATCTAATAAAATAAGCGGCATGTCCTGAATAATATCCTTCTCCTTGAATTGTATAAAACTCTTCCATTAAAGGCAATATTCTACCTTCATCCAATGCCACTTTATCGTAATCTTTAGTCATTTTACTTTTACATTAAGTATGCAAAGATAAGTCATAATAGCTTTTAATCTACAATAAACAAAAAAACTCATCTATCACTAGATGAGTTTTAAGTTTATTAATAATAAAGATATTCTTATTTCTGTAAAGCTTTAATTGTATTCTTAGCAAACTCATTTTGAGGTTCTAATTCTAACACTTTATTAAAGAAAGTAATTGCGTCACTATTTTCACCTTTATTTGCATGATATGTAGCTATAGATGTATAAGCTTCTACAACTCTATCTTTGTTCTCTGCTTTATTAAGAGTGCTCTCAGCAGTTAAAGTATTAATATACCCTTTATATGCTTCATACATACGTTTATATGCTTCATCTCCTTTTAATAGTCGATTAGCTCTAGCTTTAAAGAAATAAGCCTCTGCTAACTTAGGATCAGCTTTTATTGCGATATCAAAGTATTTATCAGATTGATTTAAGACAGATTCATTATTTCCACTTTCATCATCTCTTCCTAACAAGTAATAACAATAAGCAGCATAGTAATTGTCATATACATAATTTGGTTGATCCTTAATCTCAGCAGCAATACTAAAGATATCAATAGCCTCTTTTATCTTCCCTTTTTTAGACCAATCAAGTCCGATAGAATGGAAATCTTCAGCTACTGCAGGTTCTACTTTTATAGCTTTTTTTAACTGGTCTATACCTTTAGCATAAGACCCATTGTTGTCATTTGCAGTATTTAGGTAACTCAATCCTAAATACAAATGATCTCTACCAATCGTTTTCTTTGCTTTAGTCAAATAACTTTCTAGCCCTTGTACTGCAACAGCATAATTAGAATTATGATATGCAGCATACCCTAAATAACGATTGATTTTATTACTTATCCCTGCCTCCTTAATTAACTCAGATGATAGTTTCTCTAACTTAGTATAATCTCCAGTTACTAATAAGAAGTCAGCATATTTCACTCTAGCTTCTACTGAATTATCAGAAGCTGTAATATACTTTTGGAAGTACTCATTTGCTTTAGAAATATGAGATTCTTTATTTTTACTATCACGTGTACTCCATAAATAGTAACTATCTGCTATCTCTCTTAAAGCAGGAGCATATTTTGGATTTACAGCTAAAATCTCTTCACAAGCTTTAATTGCATCAGCAAATCCACGTCCTCTTTTTGTGATAATAGCAAGTTGCAATTTAGCGTCTAATAAACTATCATCATAAGAAATAGCATTTCTAAAAGCAGAAAAAGCTTCATTAAAATTATCTTCTGCTAAATAAGCTTTACCTAAAACATTATAAGCAGTTGCATTAGTATAATCAGCATCAATAACAGCTTTAGCAATAGCAACAGCTTCTTTAGGTTGCTTATTAGCTGAATTTAAATAAGCAGATGCAACTAATAATTGTTCATCATAATCCTTCTTACGAATGCTTTTTAAAGCCTTGTCAAAGTTCTCTTTTGCTAAAGTAACATTGTTTTCATCTAATGCTATTTGTCCTAAACCAATAAAACTTAAAAAACCTTTATTCTTAACCGCTATACCTTTTTCAAAATAAGCTTTAGCAGATTCTACTTCTTCTTCAAGTAATAAAACATCACCTAGATAATAGTAATTCTTACCATCAGTAGGTTTGCTTTCCACTAAAGACTTTAATATAGCCTTTGCTTTATCATATTGTTCATCCTGTATAGCTTTTTTAGCACTTTCTAAATCTTGTGCGAAAGCACTTGCACTAATTAAAGCTATAGCCAGTAACGACTTTAGATTTCGATTATTCATATTCAGATATATTTTGGTTATTTACATTTTTTAGATTTCGTCTCTCACATTTAATTCTCGTGGAGGTATTTTAAAAGGAACTAAACTAGATTTAAGTATGATACGTTGTCCTTTATATCCCGCTATAAAAGAAGCAAAACCAACGCCTAAACCTGATTTCCCTTGATTATCTACAACATATAACTTACGAGTAAGAGGATAAGCTCCTTCTGCTATATTATTTTGAGAAGCTTTATAGAATTTACCATCAGTATAATTCTTAACACCTAACACTTTTACTTCGTCAATCACCTTACTTATTCTCTCACTAGGTTGTGTCAACCAATTCAAACCAATAATACCTATGGCATTAGGATTCTTACTAACATACTCTAAAGCCTTTTCTGTATCACCAGCGTAATAAGCATACTCAGTAGGAAACTTCTCTACTTTAGCCTTTTCCTTAAATGAGCGAACAATGCTAGAATTGATATCATCAAACACTAATATAGTTTTATCACTTGCGTTAGCTGATTTAGATTGTAAATTTTTTAATACTAAATCATAATCTATAACACTATCATTATATGTCTTGTTAGTTACAAAAACAATAGCATCAGTAGCAAAATGAGTCATTTTTGGAACTACACGTCCCTTAAAACGTTCAATCTCATCAGCGTTTAATTCTCTAGACATTATAGCTATACGAATAGAATCATTCAACAATTGGTTCAAAACTTCAGCTTCTGATAACTTTAATAAATCAACCTTCACACGATTATACTCGTACATAAATACAGTATTAACATCTTCAGCTATCGGATAAATAGACTCATCTACTAATATTTTTGTATAACCAGACACAGGAGATTCCTCAAGCTCACTAGGATCTACTACTGAATTCTCTGCCACAGTATTGCCCTTTTTATTACATCCTATAAAAGTACTTGACAGAGCAGTAAAAGCTAAAACATAGCTAAATACCTTAAAACCTTTTCTTATCATTTATTTACTACTAAAACTAAATATTTGTTATTCCATAAAGATAGAAAAAAACAAACAACTAACATTGTTAAGATTTGAACAAAAAATAAAAGCCGCTAAAAGCGGCTTATATAAAAGAATCAATCCTGATTCCACAATCTTATAAATCTAAATATACCATACACAATAAGAAGTCCTCCGAAAAGCATTCTATGTGTATACTCTAGTGCAATTGGCATTGAGTCCCAAAACAAAAACATGCAACCTAATCCTAAATAAAGTAAAAAGAAGCATAGTCCGAAAACAAACAGAAATCGCTGTACTAGCGATTTCTGTTGAAATTTATTTTTAAACATACCTATTGTACTTGAATAGTAATTGGTAATGTAAATTGAGATCTTACAGCTTTATTATTTTGAATAGCTGGTTTCCATTTTGGCATAGAGTTCAGTACACGTACTGCTTCTTTACCAGCACCGTAACCTGGGTCACGAGCAACTTTAATATCAGTTAAAGAACCATCTTTCTCAACAATAAACTGAACGATAACTTGAATTCTTTTAACTCCAGAATCGATATCTGGTGTTCTGAATCGGCTGATGAACTGTTTGTTGAAAGCTCCCATACCTCCAGGGTATTCAGCTTTAACTTGTACAGCTACGAATACTTTATTCGTATCTTCACCATCACCAGTTACTTCAGGTTTTGGATCACCTTTATCAGCTTTTCCAGTTCCTTCTCCAGTTTTGATTTCACCTTTATCTTTATCACCTTTAGCATCTTTTACTCCAGGATCTGCATCCTTAAAGTCATCTTGCTTAGCGATTTCTTCTTTCACATCCTCTTTCTTAGCCACTTCAGGTTCTACGAATTTTTTAGTGTCATTAACACTTTTCGCTTCCTCTACTGGTGGTGGAGGTGGTGGTAACTCTTCCTCTGGTGGAGGAGGAGGTAATTCTTCAGGTAACTCTGGCATTTCAACATCAATAACCTCGATTGGAACATCTAATTTATCAACTTTTGTTATACCTAAAGTACCTTCTGCCCATCTAATAATCATAGGCGATGCGATTCCTAAACCAAAAACTACTATACCTGCAATTAATGCTATAGTCGTTACTTTAGGATTCTCAGATCTTAATTGATAAGCTCCGTAAGATTTGTTACGTCCTTCGAAAACAATATCAATCCAATCTTTTTTAAAGATATTTAATTTTGACATTTCTTTTAATTTTTTTAGACGTTAACTATTTTTTCTCACCTAACATATCTAAATCCGCATCAGAGATATCAACGATAGCATAGGTTTTAGTACCTGTAATTGCCATTTCGTCAAGAATATCTACTAAGTTACGGTAATTAGCGTTCTCACTAGCTTTAATGATAACAATTAATCCTTTCTCAACATCTTGAGAATAAGCTAAAGCTTTCTTAGAATTTTCTAAAATAACTTTTCTTATTCCATTTTGACCGTAAGAACTATCATTCGGTCCATCTAATGGTTGTTGAGGCATCCCCATGTACCATTTCACTTTATTATCCGCACCCAATAGAACAGTCATCGTACGATTCTCATCTACTGGAGTCTTAGAGTCTTCTTTTTTCTCAGCATCATCAGACTTGTCTGGCATCGCTAAGTTCATAGACTGCGGTTTATTCATTGATGTAGTCAACATGAAGAAAGTAATCAATAAGAAAGCTAAATCCACCATCGCAGTTAAATCTACTCCGGCATTTTGTTTTTTACTTCTTACCTTTTTACCTTTTCCGTCGCCTCCACCTGTATTTAATTCAGCCATTTACAGTTTGTTTAATGATTAAAAATCTTCATTTCTTAGACCTGTTACCAAGTAGAACTTGTTAAGACGTTGCTCTTGCATAATGTTCATTACTTCCTTCACCTTTGGATAAGGAACTGTAGCATCAGCTTTGATAGCAACTTCTAGAACCTTATTGTTCATATCCTTAGCTACAATACGAGCAGTTTGAACCCAATCTTTCAATTGGTTATTCTCCTCTGCTGTAGGGATACCAGGCTGAGATGCACTAACTTTATTTCTAACGTCTGGCGGAAGATTCAAGAAACTTTTCAAATCTTTCATCGGTGTACCAACACCTTCTAAGTATGAAAAAGTCATTTTCTCTTCATCATTAAATTCTATATTGTAACGCTCTCCCATTTTCACAAGAGTTGCGATACGATCTTCTTTTCCTAAAACTCCAAAGAAAACCTTTTCTGCTCCTTCTTCACCTCCTACAGTTACAGTAGCTAAATTCACCTCTGGTAATTTAGTCTGTACAGTCGATGATGGAGTATCAACAGGTAATGGTTCTGGCATTTTAGCAGTAGAAGTCAATACGAAGAAAGTTAAAAGTAGGAACGACACGTCACACATCGCGGTCATATCCACTCTCATACTTTTCTTTTTCATTTTACCTTTTGCCATTGATAGTGTATTTTAAACTAAACCTGTATTCATCTATATTGTCATACAGGCTTAGTATTTATATTATTTACTTATTCTAATTATTTTACTAAACCTCTGAATCTTCTGTAAGATTGAGTAATAGCAAAACCAGCTTCGTCAATTGAATAAGTTAATCTATCAATTTTAGTTGTAAATGAGTTATACATAACAATAGCTAATGTAGAAGTACCAATACCTGTAGCAGTACAAACTAACGCTTCAGAAATACCAGTTGCTAATGCAGCTGAGTCAGGAGTACCAGAAGTTGCTAAAGCAGAGAACGCTTTAATCATACCTGTTACTGTTCCTAATAATCCTACTAACGTACCGATAGATACTAACGTAGCTAATACGATCATATTTCTTTCTAACATTGGCATCTCTAATGTAGTAGCCTCTTCGATTTCTTTTTGAATAGCTTCTGTAGCTTCTTCGCTATCAAAACCTTCTTTTTTCATTTGCTCATATTTAACTAACCCAGCTTTTACTACGTTAGCTACTGAACCTTGTTGAGCGTCACATGCTTCCATTGCTTCGCTAATTTTCCCAGCGTTGATGCTTACTTGGATATCTTGAACGAACTTGCTTACGTTTCCTTTTCCTGAAGCTTTAGAAATTACAAAGAATCTCTCGATTGAGAAAACAATAGTCATTGTTAATAAACCAATTAACGCAGCTACAACAATTCCTCCTTTATAAACCATCCCCATAAAGTTTCCTGGTAGTGGGTGTCCATCTGGATCTCCGTTTTCAAAGTTTGATGGAGCTCCCATTACAAACTTCCAAATAATGTATCCAAATAAAATACAAAATACTACTGCTAATGATGCAATTACTCTGCTTGCGCTTGAGCCAGATCCTTTTTTCTCAACTGATTCGTTTGATACGTTTGTCATCTTTTTAAAAATTTAATTCTTTTTTTTTCAATTATTACTTATTACTTATTTTCTCTTTATTAACTAATGAGAGTCGCAAATTTATGTTTTTAGATCAAATAAAAAAATTTATAATGATTTTTTTCAACCTGCATACAATCATTTAACACTAAAGAAATTTAACATCCTCGTATTAAAAGAAAATGTTAAGCTAAGGTAAAGATAACAACTCTAAATGGAATAAACTACTCCATTTTTTACATTCCCTTTAATTTTAACATTTCAACTTTATACATTATATAATTTCTGAATAGATTATATTTGTTAATAATAAAATCACTTTTTTAAAAGCATTAAGACTATGAATAAAGAAAACTTCAGCTCTCAATTCTTAGATGGCTATACCTTCAAAGGAGATTATATCACCATTGGAGCAGCCAAATTAGAAGGTGAGATTCTAGCTAATCACTTTGTCAATATATCACTCAAAACCATTAATAGACACGGACTTATAGCAGGTGCTACAGGGACAGGTAAAACTAAAACAATACAAGTTCTATCGGAACAATTATCTGCTAAAGGAATCCCAGTATTGATGATGGACATCAAGGGAGATTTTAGTGGAATTGCACAAAAAGGTACTGAGAATGACTTCATAAAGGAACGTCATTCTAAGATGAATCTACCTTTTACTCCAGATAATTTCCCTGTTGAGCTTTTATCAATTTCTCAACAGAACGGTGTTAGACTAAGAGCAACTGTTACAGAATTTGGACCTATTTTATTCAGTAGAATACTAGATTTAAACGAAACACAAGCTGGAATTGTCTCATTAATATTTAAATATTGTGATGATAAACAGCTTCCTTTATTAGATTTAAAAGACTTCAAAAAGACATTACAGTACTTGACTAATGAAGGAAAAGACGAAATAGAAGCAGAATATGGTCGTATTTCAGCAGCTTCTACTGGAGCAATTATCAGAAAAATAATCGAATTAGAACAACAAGGGGCAGACATATTCTTTGCAGAGCCTTCTTTCGATATCTCAGATCTTATGCGAGTAGACGATAAAGGTTATGGTTATGTAAACATTCTACGTCTTACAGATATACAAGATAAACCTAAACTATTCTCTACATTTATGTTGAATCTACTTGCTCAAGTATATTCTCAAATGCCAGAACAAGGTGACAGTGGGCAGCCTGAATTAGTTATTTTTATAGATGAAGCACACTTAATCTTCAATGAAGCGAGCAAAACTCTCCTTAATCAGATAGAAACAATCGTCAAATTAATTCGTTCTAAAGGGATTGGAATTTATTTTATCACACAAAATCCAACAGATATTCCAAATGGCGTACTAGCCCAGTTAGGTTTAAAGATACAACACGCTTTACGTGCTTTTACTGAAAAAGACAGAAAGGCAATTAAAACTGCTTCTGAAAACTTCCCTACCACGGAATTCTATAAAACAGATGAAATCATCACATCTATGGGTACAGGAGAAGCTCTTGTGACAGTATTAAACGAAAAGGGAATACCAACTCCATTAGCTGTATGTACAATGAGAGCACCAGCAAGTAGAATGGATATCTTATCTAATAGTGAAATAGACGAATTAGTTAATAAATCATTATTAACTAAAAAATACAATGAATACTTTGACAGAGAAAGTGCTTACGAAATGCTAACTGCAAAACTCGAAGCTATCAAACAAGAAGAAGAAAACAAAAAACAAACTAACACTAACTCAACTAAACCATCTACATCATCTAAATCTCAACAAGGAAGTAGTGATGTTACGAAGGGAATTATAAAGGTAGTTACTAGTGCTACATTTATAAGAGGAGCGTTTGGAATCTTAAACAAAATATTTTCTGGAGGCAACACTAAAGGAAAACACAAATAATAAAAGAGGCTGTACATAATGTACAGCCTCTTTTACTTATATATTATAGGAGTGATTTTATTTTATTCATCACTTCATCACTATCCCATTTATCATTGATATTACGTATATTCATTATCTCATCCATAATACGCGCCTGTCTATCTCCTTCTGCTAAGGCAGACACGTAGCTTTCTGTACTAAAGGTCACTCGATCATATAATGGTAACCACAGATCAGGATATTTCTCTGCAAACTTTGCTTCAATCTTTTTTCTTAACAAGAACATATCGTTAGCCGTATCCTCACTCATCTCTTTAAAGTTTCTATAAGACAACTCCGCTATAGCATCGCCATTTGGTTTGCGTTGTTCTTGATACTCTTTAAATATAGTTAGCCAATCGCCATTCTTCTCTCCTCCTACTATTTGATTTAACACATAAACATCTTCTAGCCCTGCATTTAATCCTTGTCCATAAAAAGGCACCACAGCATGTGCAGCATCACCTATCAATGCTACTTTATCTGCATACACCCAAGGGAAACACTTCATTGTAACTAATGAATTAACTGGGTTTTCTTTATACTGTTCTAAGTAATTTGGAACTAAATGATCTACATCTTTAAAATAAGTAGTAAAGAAATTTCTTATTTCTTCATCACTCACAATATTCTCAAAAGACACTTCTCCTTCATAAGGCATAAATAATGTACAAGTAAAAGAACCATCAACATTTGCTAGAGCAATAAACATAAAGTCCTTTCTAGGCCAAATATGAAAAGAATTCTTAGGCAACTTATGCTCTCCATTAGGCAATGCTTCAATTCGAAGTTCTTTATATCCTAAATGTAAATAAGATTGTTGATATTCAAATCTACTTTGCTTCTGCATTTTACCACGTACTCGAGAGTACGCTCCATCAGTACCGAAGATAAGATCCACCTTAATTTCTTGCCATTGATCACTTTCTCGTTCAGCTGTATATAAGATACCTTTTTTAAGATTGACATCCCATATAGGAGTATCAAACTTAAAAAGAACTCCTTCGCGTTCAGCTATAGAGATAAGATCTTTATTCAATCCTCCACGAGAGATTGCCCAGATAGAATCTCCTTTAATACTATACTGTTGATATTTTACAGTCCCATCTATAGTATGTATAGCACGAGCAGACATAGGTATTCCTAATTCTCTTACTTCATCATCTATCTTTAGTTCTTTTAATATCTTCCAACCCCTATCTGATAATGCTAGATTAATAGATCGACCACTAAAATCTATATCTCTTATATCTTCACTTTTATCATATACAGTGACATTATATCCTTTTTTCTTTAAACTAATAGCTAATACCACACCTACTAAACCACTCCCAACTACAGCAATATCTTTAACCATTATAATAACTATTTAAACTTTAACACTTTACATATTATTTCATTTGAATTCTTAAACTTTAAGATCATTATAATATGTACTTTTAAGTAACAACAAAAGCATACCCGAAATGAAAGATTTACTATGGATTTTAGTGATACTTCTCTTAACAGCGTGGTATCTACTACACATTATTTTTAATGTAGATCACTTTTTAGTTACTACATTATTACTCGCCGCCACAATACTTTCAGTGTATAACTACTTTTTTATTGATAACCGTATAAAAAATAAAGAGTCTTAAAGACTCTTTATTTTTTTCTTATTTCTTAAACTCTATCTTTTGCCCTACTGCTAACCCTTGTGATTTAGCAAAAGCTCCACACATATGGAATAATAATCTAGCTCCTACATTTCCATCCCAATCATCTTCCCCTGGTGCTACTTCCACTAAGTCCATACCTATGATTAATTTATTAGACTCTGATAAACGAGTAATCATATATGTTGCTTGTTCGTAAGTCAATCCTCCTGGTACTGGTGTTCCTGTATTAGGACAATACCAAGCTAATAATGCATCAATATCAAAGCTAATCGCCACCTTCTCTGGTAATGAAGCTATAATGTGATCACATTTATCTTTCCAGCTCATTCCTTCGAACTCATCTTTCTTCAAGTCTGCATCAGTGTGAACTAATACTCGACCATTAGATTCCATTACTGTAGCAACTTCTTGTTCACAGAAGTCACGAATACCTACCTGTACAATTGTTTTTACTTGAGGTAACTTTAATGTATTAAACATAATAGACGCATGAGAATAAGTAAACCCTTCATACGCATCTCTTAAATCCATATGAGCATCAAAGTGTAAAATACCAAAAGCATCGTGATGTTTAGCTAAAGCATTGTAATATCCTAGTGGAGTACTGTGATCTCCTCCTAGTAATACCACTTTCTTACCTTTTGCCATCCACGAAGATACTTTTTCTTCTACTTCTTTGTGAAACTTATCACATACAGCATTGATTGTATCTAAGTCTTTTTGTAACTCTGGTAAGTCTGCGATAGTCTCACCATTTTCTAAAGCTTCGATGATAGGCTGAGCCATTTCTTTATACTTAGCACTATCTGTAGCCCAATGTTCTGGTGCCTCATCGATATAAATTCCCAATTTCCATAAATCAGGATATTGTTGGTGTAATAAGTCTACTTGGTAAGAAGCTTCTAAGATTGCTTCTGGTCCTTCAGAAGCACCAGCTCCATAACTTACTGTTACCTCCCATGGTGCAGGCACTACGATTATCTCACTTTCTTCTGCTGTAAATGGTAATCCATATATAGTTGCATCTGCTAACCCAGGTTGAGATGGATCGAAATTATCTATCTTATTTTGTTTAGTTGACATCTTATTTTGATTTTTTGCAAATGTAATCCAATTTACACGATAGACAAATCAGTGAAATTAAATTATATCAATTAACGTTTATTACTTTATACCTCACACTTCTAACTAGATAGTTAGATGACCTAAACTAACTATTCTTCTTGACTATGAAATAAGCTATCTGCTTTTTTTAATATCTCTCCAAATCTAAAGATATCTTCATACGAAGTATAGAATGGCACTGGAGCTATACGCACTACATTTGGCTCTCTCCAGTCTACTATCACCCCTTCATCCATTAAGTACGAAAACAAATCTTTTCCTTTACCATGAAGAAATACAGATAACTGACTACCTCTTTCCTTCCCTGCCTTAGGAGTAATTATCTCATAATTAGCATTAACAGCCCTAGCCACATCTTCCATTACATATTCTAGATAAGCTGTTATTTGATCTCTTTTAGTTATCAATTTCTCCATTCCTACCTCTGCGAACATCTCTATAGAAGCTAAGTAAGGAGCCAAACTAAGTATTGAAGGATTACTTATCTGCCATCCATGAGCACTCTCTATAGCATCGAACTTGCGTTCCATTAAGAATCGTCTTTCTTTATTATGTCCCCACCATCCTGCTAAGCGAACTAATTCTTTATCGGTATGATATCGTTCGTGTACAAAACAACCTGATGCACTACCAGGTCCAGCATTCATATACTTATAACTACACCACGCTGCGAAGTCAACATTCCATTCGTGAAGTTTAAGTTCTACATTACCTGCTGCATGAGCTAAGTCCCATCCTACTTTAGCACCATACTGATGTGCATGTGCAGTAATTGCCTGCATATCGAACACCTGTCCTGTATAATAATTAAGTCCTCCTATTAATACTAGAGCTGCCTCATCACCTACCTCATCTATCTTAGCTATAATATCTTCATATCTAAAATTGTGTTCTCCTGGTCGTTTTTTTAATTCTACTATAGCTTCTTTAGGATCTAATCCATGTAATCTTACTTGAGATTGTATCATATATTGATCACTAGGAAAAGCTTTTTCTTCACAGATAATCTTATATTTTTCAGCAGTTGGACGATAGAACGTCATCATAAGCAAGTGAAGGTTTACCGTCAATGTGTTCATCACTGTAACCTCAGATGGTAATGCTCCAACTAATCCGCTCAATGGTTCACTTAATCTCTCGTGATAATCCCACCAAGGTTTCTCTGCATAGAAGTGACCTTCTACAGCTAACGCTCCCCAGTCCTGCATTACTTCATTTACATACTCTACAGCTCTCTTAGGTTGTAGTCCCAGTGAATTACCTGTAAAGTAAATAACCTGTTTTCCGTTTACCTGAGGAAAGTTAAACTCTTCTCTGTACTTTGCTAGAGGGTCTTTTTCATCTAGGCTCTTTGCATAAGCAAGTGTATTCTCAAAAGTCATTATATGTAGAGTATTTTATTACGTATTAACTGTAAATTTACCCCTTTTAAAACAAATAAGCTCACAAAGGTTCTATAAAAATCTAACCAATAAATTGAAATAATATGAGTCAATCACATCTTGAATTATTAAAATTAAAACTAGAAGCTTCTAAATGGAAACTTCTCACAGAATATAACCTACAGACCCCTACTGACTATTGGTTCATAGCTAGACCTAACGGAGATTGTATTACTAAACTAACGTTCACTATAGGAGGCAATGGAAAATTTGGAGCTATACTAGGCAATGAAACCATCTGTAATGCCATAGCATGTACTATAGAAGAACATCCCAGCATAAGCATCTATTTTGGCAAGTACAGCAAGCAATTCCAATTAGATATCAATCAATTCATTAAACAACTAAATACACTAGATAAAAAAAGCCTTTGAGAATCTCAAAGGCTTTCTATTATCATTATTTAATTGTCCTAATTATAGGATCAACATTGCATCTCCATAAGAGTAGAATTTATATTTTTCCTCTACAGCTTCTTTATAAGCTTTCATCATTAAGTCATGTCCACAGAATGCAGAGATCATCATTAATAATGTAGACTTAGGCATATGGAAGTTAGTTACCATACAGTCTGCAATACTAAAGTCATAAGGAGGGAATATAAATTTATTCGTCCATCCTACAAATGGGTTTAATGTCTGACTAGAAGAAACAGAACTTTCTAATGCACGCATACTTGTAGTACCGATAGCACATACTCTGTTCTTTCTTTCTTTAGCAGCATTTACGATATCACAAGCCTCTTGGTTAACGAACATCTCTTCAGAATCCATCTTATGCTTAGATAAATCCTCTACCTCTACTGGGTTAAAAGTACCTAAACCAATGTGTAATGTCACATTAGCAAACTCTACTCCTTTAATCTCTAAACGTTTTAATAAGTGCTTAGAGAAGTGTAATCCAGCTGTTGGTGCAGCTACAGCTCCTTCTTCAGTAGCATAGATAGTTTGGTAACGCTCAGCATCTTCTGGCACTACCTCACGGTTAATATACTTAGGTATAGGTGTTTCTCCTAACTCTTGTAATTTAAATCTAAACTCTTCATAAGATCCATCGTATAAGAAACGTAAAGTTCTTCCTCTAGATGTTGTATTATCGATTACCTCAGCTACTAATGAATCATCATCTCCGAAGTATAATTTATTTCCGATACGTATTTTACGAGCAGGATCTACTAATACATCCCATAGACGTTGTTCAGCATTTAACTCACGTAATAAGAATACTTCAATTCTTGCACCTGTTTTCTCTTTATTACCGTATAGACGAGCTGGGAATACTTTAGTGTTGTTTAACACCATCACATCTCCTTCGTCAAAATAATCAATTAAATCCTTGAATAACTTGTGCTCTATTGTCCCAGTTTTACGATCTACTACCATTAGGCGTGCCTCATCTCTGTTCTCTGCTGGAAACTCTGCCAATAATTCTTCAGGCAAATCAAAATTAAAGTTTGATAACTTCATTGAATATGTGTTTTGTTAGAAAATAATACTAAACTACATCCAGACATCTAAGTGTATAGATGTCCAAATTGAGTACAAATATACAACCTCAGAGTAGGGGTTGTCAAGTATTTAGCCATATTTAATTTTATGACCCTATTTTTTAGCCATATTTACACCTATCTGAGCTAGACAATCCCAGTAGTTTATAAATGACTTAGTTACCACTTCTGCCTCAGATATTTCTATATCTCCTTTTAATACTAATGGAGCGAAAGCCATAGCCATTCTGTGATCTTGATAAGTACTTATCTCTACCCCCTCGTTCATTCCTTCAGTTGGATATATTACCATAGATTTATCTGTTATCTCTACCTTCCCTCCTAGTTTAGTCAATTCATTCTGAAGAGCTACTAAGCGGTCTGTCTCTTTAATTTTTAAAGTATGTAGCCCAGTCATCTCACACTTAATCCCTAAACCAAAACAAGTTACTGCAATAGTCTGTGCCAAGTCAGGTGTTTCTATAAGATCAGCTTTAAATACAGGAGCCGTTTCTCTCACTTTTTTCAGTTCTAGCGTATAATCAGCTAAATAAGTAGTTTCAACACCTAATGTAGTATACAGTTCGTTCACATAACTATCTCCCTGTAAACTATCTTGTTTATAACTCTTTAGTTTAATAGTTGTCCCAATAGGTGACAATGCGACAAAAGAATAAAAATAAGAAGCCGAAGACCAGTCTGATTCTACTGTAAACTGCTCTGTATTCACTTTCACTAATGGTTTTACACTAATGATATTCCCTTCGAATGTACTCTCCACTCCTAATTGTTTTAGTAGTTGTAGTGTCATCTCTATATAAGGACGAGAAGTAATATTACCTACTAGATGTAACTCTATTCCTTTCTTTAGTTTTGTTCCTACTAATAATAGTGCAGTGATATACTGACTACTCACATCAGCAGGCAATTCAACTTTACCTCCTTCTACTATTTTACCTTTGATGCGAAGAGGAGGGTAACCTTCTTTTTTGTCATACTCAATATCAGCTCCTAGTTGTCTAAGCGCCTCTACTAAGATACCGATAGGACGCTCTTGCATTCGACTACTTCCAGTCAATACAAGTTCACGAGTACTACACAGCGAATAATAAGCTGTCAAAAATCGCATAGTAGTTCCTGCGTGATGTATATCCACCACATTCTCTATTGAGGCTAATGCACGTTGCATAGCACATACATCGTCAGAGTCAGACACATTATCTATTGTCAATGACGAAAACAATTCTTGTAAGATCAATAATCTATTGCTCTCAGATTTACTACCAGAGATGACAAGTGTCTTGTCATTCTCTATTTTACTTTTTAACAGCTTAATATTCACGTATTCTTATTTTAATTTTTCATTATTATGGTGACGGTCGTGATCTCTCTTAGTCTTCAAGTCCATTTTTTTGTCAAATGCTTCTTGTAAGTTCACACCTGTCTGATTAGCTAAGCACATTACTACGAATACTACATCAGCTAATTCTTCTCCCAAATCTTTATTTTTATCACTCTCTTTCTCAGATTGCTCTCCGTATCGTCTAGCGATAATACGAGCTACCTCACCTACCTCTTCTGTAAGTTGAGCCATATTAGTCAGTTCGTTAAAATAGCGAACTCCATGTTCTTTAATCCAATTATCTACTGCTAACTGTGCATCCTGAATATTCATATCTCTTAATTATTTTGTTTTAAAAATTCTACCTTTTATCCATTTATCATAAACGAACATTAATATCATAAAGACAACATACTTCCCTACGAAGCTTACTAAACATTGTTGATCTCCTGAGAAAGCACAACCTACCTCTTCTGTTAAGAACCAAGTCATGATCACATAGATAACTGTGAATAAACTAAATTTTACTAAATTATTCATTACTCTTTATTTTGACTATCTATTACTATTGTTACTGGTCCATCATTTAGAAGCTCTACCTTCATATCTGCTCCGAATTCTCCTGTCTGAATAGACTTATCTAAATCTTGTTCTAACTGCTTGATAAACTTCTCATACATCGGAATAGCAAAATCAGGTTTAGATGCTTTTATATAAGATGGACGATTTCCTTTCTTAGTAGACGCGTGTAAGGTAAACTGACTTACTAGCAACACCTCTCCTTCCACTTCTTTCACAGACTTATTCATCACTCCATTCTCATCTTCGAAGATACGTAGATTCACTATTTTTCCTGACAACCACTCTATATCTTGTACTGTATCTACATCCTCTACTCCTACTAAGACTAACAGTCCCTGTCCTATCTTACCGATTACATTACCCTCTACCGTTACAGAAGCTTTAGTCACACGTTGGATTACTACTCTCATTTCTTTTGTTCTATATTGTTTATGCTAATACTTACAAACTTAAAAACTTTCTAAAGTTCTACCTTACATTAAATAGAATTATTTCTATGATACCCCAAAACAATAAAGCATACTATTTATCATTTTCTCATACAAGTCCTGCAATTCCAACAACAACATCAAATAATGTTAGGCAGAAACCTACTTTTATAATAACTTAGAGGCAACTTATTTTTTTTGTAAAAACAACCCATAATTTATATAATTTATGAAGTTTAAATCATTATTAGCTCTATTTCTTGCTAGCTCAACAGTTGCTTTTGCTCAGACAAAACAAGTTCTTATTGAGAATGTTAGAATATTAGATCACAAGACTGCTGCCCTTACAACACCAATGAATGTGTTAGTATCAGGTCAGACTATCGAAAAGATCAGTCCTTCTGCAATATCTGTAAAAGGAAGTGATGTGACCAAAATAAATGGTAATGGTAAAACACTAATGCCAGGACTTATAGATGTACACGTACATATGGTATTCGGAGCATTAAGTATGGAACAAATGATGTCTCCTACTGCTACTCCTGAAAGCTTAATGCAAAATGTAGCTGTAGGAGCAAATAGCATGCTTATGCGTGGTTTTACAAGTGTAAGAGATGCTGGAGGTCCTATATTCCCACTTAAGGCTGCTGTAGATGCAGACAAGGTAGCAGGTCCACGTATTTGGCCTTCTGGCGCTACGATTAGCCAAACTGCAGGTCATGGAGACTTTAGAACACCTAATGAACGCTCACGTCGTTTCTTTGGTAAGCCTTCTCGTGCAGAAGAGATGGGAGCTACTTTTATCGCTGATGGACGTGATGAAGTACTAACAGCAACTAGAGAAAACTTGCGCTTTGGTGCTAGCCAAATCAAAGTGATGGCAGGTGGAGGTACTTCTTCTGCTTATGATCCTATCGATGTGACTCAATACACTTTTGATGAAATCAAGGCAGCTGTAGATGCAGCAGAAGATTGGGGTACGTATGTTATGGTACACGCCTACACTCCTAGAGCTGTACAACGCGCTATCGAAGCTGGTGTTAAATCTATCGAACATGGACAAATGCTAGATGAAGAAACGCTAAAAATAATGGCAGAGAAAAACATTTGGTTGAGTTTACAGAACCTAATGGACAATAATGATAATATGGATGCTCAACGCAAAGAGAAGCGCAAACCTGTATTAGAAGGACAAGATAAAGTATGGCCACTAGCTAAAAAGCTAGGAGTTAAGTTAGCTTGGGGTACAGACTTCTTATTCGAACCTGAATTAAACAAAGATCAGAATACTTACATTCTGCGTTTACAAAAATGGTTTACTAATGCAGAAATTTTAAAGATGGTGACTCAAGACAATGCTGAGTTACTACAACTTTCTGGATTGCGTAGCCCATATCCAGGTAAACTAGGAGTAGTAGAAGAACAAGCTTATGCTGACTTACTACTAGTAGATGGTAATCCATTAAAAGATTTATCGCTAATCGCTAATCCTGAGAAAAGCTTTATCATGATCATGAAAGGTGGTAAAATCTATAAAAACACAATCTCTACTAAGAAATAATACTTAGTCAATAAATATAACAAGAAGGGCTGTCTTACGAATGTAAGACAGCCCTTCTTATTTCGTTTAAACTGACTCCGTTGTTACTCCATTATGAGTCCGTAGTGAGTCCGTTAAAATGATAAAAACAACGGAGTCACAGCCCACTGATGATCCTCTTATTAAGTACACATTCAGAACAGAGCACTACCTCTTGACATACTGAAATCATACTAGATTCTAAATAAAGGCCATTAATTAAGAACAAACCTCTTCCTTATACACTACCTCCACTCCCCTACAAAAGAAAGTAATTCTAAATAAGAAACATTTACATTTAAGACATAAAATACAGTGAAAACTAAAAACAAAATACTGTATTACAACTAAATAAAACAAAATAACACCCTTAAAAAGAAATAATAAACAACTATTATAACTTCACAATTCGTCAATAAATAATCTATATCAAATCTAAATAAAATGGATTAACATTTTGATAAGTAAAAAAACTAAGTAATTTTGCACAACAATTTAGAATTAGTCTTAATTACAACAAGCCATTATGTTACTTACTCCACCACGAGCTATTACATCCCTTGTAATCAGTTTATTTTGTGCACTTGGAGTTTATGCACAAGAGCCTGTCTTCACAGGTAAGATCTTAGATTTAGAAACCAAAAAAGGCCTAGATACTGCCGTTATCACAGTATTAGCATCTGGTGATACTTTCTTTACCAATGAGAAAGGAGAATTTGCTATTCCTGAATTATACCATTCTTCTGTTATCATAAGTCACTACGGATATGAGAACTTAGAGATGAAATTAAAAAAAGGGACTCAAACAATCTACTTACTTTCCAATATAAAACAGTTAGACGAGGTAGTCATACGCAAGTCAACCAACATTAATGATATCGATATTCGTAACACAACTGGTTCTGTTACTACGATAGACATGACTCAGCTTAGCCAACGCTCTGAATTAGATATGGCTAAACTATTACAAGGACAAGTAGCCGGACTTACCGTGAACTACTCTGGTGAACTAGGTCAAAAACCAGAAATAAGACTAAGAGGAAACTCTTCTTTTAATTATAAAGGTTCAGCCAATGAGCCTCTCTTTGTAATGGATGGTATCATTATCTCTACAGAGACCTTCATGACGCTTAATCCAAATGATTTTAGTACAATCAAAGTACTTAAAGACGCACCTGCGACAGCTCTATATGGAATTAAGGCTGCTAATGGGGTGATAGAGTTAACTTCTAAAAGAGGGTTTGATGGCAAACCTGTATTTAGTTACTCCATGAAACAAGGAATTACCTTTAGAGGAGAACGCCCTGCACGTATGATGGGTACAACAGAGAAGCTTGCCTTCGAAGAACGCATTGAAAGAACTGGTTCGCCAGGCTATACTAATTCTGCTAAGTATATCAATAAAATGTATGCTAATAGTCCTCTACTAGAACAAGAATTAGCCAAAGGTGCAAGAGTACTAGACTCTTTAAAACAAATCAATACAGATTGGTTTAAAGAATTAATCAAACCCAACCACTTTCAATCTTACAATCTAGGGGTTCGTGGAGGAACGGAAAAGAACACTTATTTCTATTCGCTTAACTATAGTAAACAAGGAGGGCGTATACCTGGTAATGACATTAACCAATTGACAGCACGTGCTAACTTAGACTATAATATAGCGCATAACTTTAGACTATCCCTAAACAACAGTTTTGGTATCTCTACTGCTAATACAGAGAACGGTATGGGTAATGATCCTACCTCTTTAGCATTCTCACTTAATCCATACGAAACAAAAGAATCTAAGAATCTCTTTAGCCAAGTTGGTAATAGAGCTTACAGTGATTTAATCAATCAATACAAAGAAAAGACTACCACTAAGCGTTTTAGTTCTTCTATAGTAATGCATTGGGATATATTACCAGAGTTAAGTCTTTCAGGAGTTATTGGTGGAGACTATAGTATTGCCGAAAAAAATAAAAGAATACTATCTACTGCATATAGTCAAAAAGACATACCTAATAACGCAAAAGGTTATATAAGCGAAGGTGATAATAAAATATTTGACTTCTCTTCTAATATCCGTGCAAACTACCAAAAACAATTTGGAGATCACAATATCTTTTTCGGTTTAAATATGGACTACTACACCACACAACTGAAAAATATTACAGCAAGTGGCTATGGTATATCTGATGATGTAAATAGTTTATCTGGAATCAACAATGGTTTAATAAGTGAGTACGCACCACGTGTGGGAGGTGATAAAATTAAAAATGCACAACTAGGATTTGGTACTGCGATGGGATATAATTATGACAATACTTATGATTTCTATGCAAGTATTAAACGAGATGGCTCTTCTCAACTTCCTAGTAACCAAAGATGGAATAATGCTTGGTCAATGGGATTAGGTTGGACAGTAAGTGAGTACGATTTCTTTAAAAAACAAGGTATTCTAACTTCCTTAAAATTTAAAGGTTCTATAGGATATACTGCAAGTATGGAAGGTATCACACCTAGTGCAATAAACATAACTTTTGCTAATACCAATGACTTCTATGGTGAATACAGATTATTACAACTAAGAGCCTTGCCAAACAAAGACTTAAAACCTCAACAGACTTATAGTACTAATATAAGCATGGACTTAGGCTTTGTAGCTAGATTTAACTTGCTGATTAACCTTTACAACAATATTACTAAGCAGTCTATTATGTCATCTCCTATAGCTACTAGTAACGGTTTTAATGTATTTACTAAGAATATCGGTGAGTTACAAAACAAGGGGGTTGAATTCGTATTGAGTGGTGATATAATAAGATTAAATGACTTTAGATGGAATACAGCTGCATCTTTATCTTATAACAACAATATGGTAAAAGCATTATATGGCACAGATCGAATCTATACAAGTGAAGATGCTAAAACTCCACAATATGAGGTAGGAAAATCACTAGGTATCATCTATGGTATTCAGGATAATGGAATTAATCCTATTACAGGCTTGCCAGAATATGTTGATAGCTATGGCAATGTTATAATAGTTAAGGATGCTCTACAAACTTCCTACTACAGAAACTATGGAAATACAATAGCTCCTTATGCTGGTTTCTTTAATAACTATATATCATATAAAAATTGGTCATTAGCTGTAAATATAAACTATGGATTAGGTGGTAAAGCAATACAGAGTGGTATGTATGTCCGAGATCTTGCTAGTGCTAATCAGAATGCCTTAGCAGGGCAGTTAGACAATATGTGGTTTGAGGTAGGGGACGAAAACAAAACATACCCAATGAAGAATATGCCTGAAGCAATACGCACTATTAACGCACAACCTTCGTCTAGAAAAATATACAAAACCGATTATATCAAGCTAAATTATATACAACTGGGTTATAGTATTACGAATAACAGCTTTATTAATAAATACTTCAAATCTCTACAAGTAAATATACAAGCTGATAATATCTATACTCACCGATTTGAAAAAGATAAGGGCAGTCTTAAAGATGTTATACAACCTATACTTACATTCTCACTTAACGCTACATTCTGATGATAAAATATATAATAACTGGACTAACAATACTCTCGCTCACAGCCTGTTCTTTAGACATAAAAAACGAACAAGAAATAACAGGAGATAATGTAATCAATACAACACAAAAGGCGATGTCTGTATTGGCTCAAGCATATCGTACACTACCTATAGATACTAAAACCTTCACTGTCTTAAGTGAAGATCTACAGCCTACTTATCTTATTGAATATAATAGTGATGATAAGTTATACTACAATTGGGAGGAGCGAACATTAAAAGTTCAAGCACAGTCATTATGGGATAGTTACTATAATACTATAGCACACTTAAATGTAATCATTAACACTGAACAAAATATCCAAGACAAAGGGAATGACTGGAACTATGTTAAAGGAAATGCTTTAGCACTAAAGGCATTTAGTTATTTTGAACTATTACAATTGTATAGTCCACGTTATACGCCAGAATCACTAGGGGTGCTAAAAAAAGACAATCTTAACATAGAAAACAATAGTAGGCTAACTCAAATCGAATCTATAGAATACATCAACTCTATGCTTACACAAGCCATAGAGTTAACAAAGAATTATCAAAGTCAACAAGTGTATTTTATCACGCTAAATACAATGCTACAATTAGAAGCCAAAATAGCTTTATACACTAAGCAGTATGATAAATCAGAAGCACTTGCTAAAGCTATACTATCTAAGGCTAGTCCTCTGCCAACGTCTAAGGAAGAATACAGTGCTATATGGACTAATAAAAACAATACTCCAACCAATCAGATTTATTGGGCATATGACTTCAATAAAAATCCAAATAATTACTTAGTAGATTCTGGAGCGAATGGAGATATTATGCAAATAAACTTCTTAAATAAATACACAGAATCAGATATCCGACATAGTGTATCTCAAATCTTTTATGAGATGAAAGGACAGGGTGGGGCTAATCAACCAAGAGCTCTACTAGGAAAATACAAAATAAACTATGCTGATAAAGAACAGAGAAAAATAGTTTTGGCACGAAATACAGAAACACACTTCATCTTAATAGAGAGTCTTGTCGAACAGAATAAACTAAAAGAAGCTACTGAACGTTTAAATGAGTTTTTAACTTCTGTACAGAGCGATTTGATAAATGAGAACCAAACACAACAATCGCTAAGGCTTATATTCAGAGCAGAAAAACAAAAAGAATTCATAGGTGAACACATTAACTTCTTTGATCTAAAAAGATGGAACACTTCTATAACAAGATATCTACCTGATTCTAATAAAAAACTAAGCACTATAGAATCTTCTGATTATAGATGGACTTGGCCTATTCCGAATAGCGAAATAAGATACAACACTAATATCACTCAGAATGAAGGGTGGCAAACTGTAGAATAATGACACTGAACATCAAAACACATTTACTATTCTTTATAACTCTTTTAAGTACATTAATAATTAGTTGTACAAAAGGGGATGATTTACAAGGTTATACAGGGGAAAATAAAATAGTACTCTTAAATGACAATGCTGCTTTTATGCAGGACAATGGTACTGATGAATTACTAGTCAATGTGTATCTCGTAAATAGAGTTACAGAAGATATCACCTTAGAATTTGCTTTAGAAAACCATATCGTCAATCTACAGCCTATCGTAGTCATCGAAAACCCAGTTATCACATTTAAAGCTGGTGAAAAAAAAGGAGTACTTAAAATAAAGAGTACTTCTAGACAATTACTAGACAGTGAGCACAAAGTAACACTTAAAATAATAAAGAACTCTAGTACACTACCTCTAGATAAAGACTACAACTTCTATGTAACTCCAATCAAAAAAACACAAGAACTAACAGATAAACAGATAGAACTACTAGACGGATACAAACGAAAAGGACTAGACTTATATCCACTAATGGGAGAGATAGAAGTAGAAACTACAATCAACTTCCCAGGAGATTCTAATCTACAGACAATGTATAAAGCATACACTTCTGTTATAAAAGGTTATACTAGTATTACTCTAAGTGACAAATCTACTCCTGATACACCAATACTTAAGATGACTTCTAATCCTATGGGTATAGAAAGTTATCTATATCAATTATTTAGACTTGAAACAATAGACGATTTAGAATATTGGACTCAATATCCTAGTGCTCAAAAGATCATGTCTCTTATAAATCTAAGCTCTACCACAAAAGAGATATTTGAAGTAGAACTTGACGATATTAAAATTGATTTAAGCAGTAGACAAATCACCTATATTCACTATGATAAAAATGAATGGGGAGATGACATTAACACTATTCATTTTCAATTTAAATACAGTGCTTGGGATAGATTACAGAAACTAATAGATGAAGGAAATCCATTAGCTATAGAAAACATAGAAATGGGAGGCTCAGTAGATCCTAGTATGTATATTAACCAAACTAATATTACACATGATGACTTTGATAATAATGGAGAGGGTGCCTGGAAAGAAACAACAGCTAAACTAGCTGATAACAAACTAAACTTCCAATTTATAATCTCTCATGCTAATGCTGGAGATTACATCTTATTCAATGTAGAATACAAATTAAAATAATGAAACGTACTCAAATACTATATTTCTTTGCTTCAGTACTTTGTCCTCTGCTTGCAGTTGGGCAGAGTACTTTTTCTGATTTACCTAAAGCCGATAAAGCTATCTATGGTACCTTAGATAATGGTCTTAACTATATCATACACCCTATACCTCAACAAAAGACAGAATACAGATTAGTCTTAAATGTAGGGTCACTACAAGAGCGAGATGATGAGAAGGGATTTGCACACTTCTTAGAGCACATGATATTTAATGGTAATGATGACTTCCCAGGTAGACAAGCTATCGATACACTACAGCGATTAGGCTATCAGTTCGGTAGAGATATCAATGCCTATACTACGTATGAGCGCACTGTATATGATCTCTCTTTACTAGATATCAGACAGCAAGACTTAGCTATAAATATCTTAGGTAACTTCTTAGGTAAGTCACATCTAAACAAGGAAGGGATAGAGAAAGAGAGAAGAATAGTTATCCAAGAAATTAAAGACTTCGGGACAGAGCCCTTATTTAATCGTAAAAAACTAGAAAATACACCACATGCTAATAGGTTACCTATAGCCACTGAGTCAGATATACTGAATCTAGATCCTATCAAGCTTAAAGCATTCTATCAACGATGGTATAATCCTACTTTAGCGACTATCATCATCGTAGGAAATGTAAATACAACAGAAGCAGTTGAGCAAATAAAGAAACACTTTGGTGCATTTAAAGGACAATCAAACCTAACTCGCACACAGAGCGAAAATACATTTAGCCCAACTTATGCTGATAGACTTGAAGTTCAAAAAGACAGTAATGCTACTGCTAATAAATTGGAGATTATTAGATTTAGTGATGCTCCTTTCTTAGCTAACAAGGCTGATTATAAACAACAAGTGATAGAACAGGTGTATAAGCTGTGGTTAAATCACAAACTTAGTCAAGCTAAGAGCCAAACTACTGCGCATAGCTTATGGTATCTACCAAATAAAAATGAGAATGCGTTAGAGCTTAAGGCGAAGACTAAAGAAGAGCTATACAGTGGTATTAATTTAACAGCTAGTGTATTAAATACAATGACTGTAAAGGGAATACATAATGAAGAATTAACTAGATTCAAACAGCACTTACTTAATCACTCTACTCCTACCACGGATGAGGATATCACTTATGTAACGAATGCTTACGTAGATCAGGTAGTGGTAAATAGTCACTATATCTCTTCTGTAGATAGACATCGATTATTAGAAGAAGTACTCCCTGAAATTACACGTGAAGATATAAACCAAAAACATACTGCTATCTGGGATACAAGTAAGGAGAACCTATACTTATTAACTGCTAATGATCGTTTATTTTCTATAGAGTCTGCTGAAGAATTAGACCAACAGTGGTCTGAGGGAGCAACTAAAACGCTTGTATTCAAAAAGGCGAAGAAAAAGAAAAGCCATCACAGACCTAAAGGGTCTTTTCATTGGAAGGCTATGCCTCCTATTCATTCTGAAAATACGGGAACAATCACAGCAGAACAACATTATGATAACCTAGATATCACAGAGCTAACACTCTCTAACGGGCTTCGCATTGGTATCAAACCGACTAAAGCTACTGATGACAACTATATCCTAACAATGTTTACCCGAAATGGTTTGAGCCAAATATCTACTGATGAACGCAAGTATTATCAAGATGCTAGCTACTTTATTGATTCTTCATGGATACACGGGCTAACTCATGATGGATATATGAGTGTAGGTGCTGATAGAGAAATCTCTACTCTAGTGAGTATAAATAATGATGCTAGTATCATCAATACCTCATCGAGAAAAGGAAATACTAGAGACCTGTTCGAATGGACATATAGAAAGCTATATGACTATATCAAACCTAAACAAGACTTTAAAGAATATGTAGAAGAAAGTATAGCGGCTATAGATACAACCACTACTCCATCATCTCTACTTAGCAATCCTTCTATACAGATAGAACATCAAATAGAAGCTTATAAAAAAGGGGCTCCTCTAAGTAGTGAAGAACTTACTACAGCTGAGGATTGGCAAAAAGTAAATCTAGATAACTTCTTTAGTCTATACAATCAATCCTTTGCTAATCTGAACGAAGTATATGTACTAATAGCAGGAAACTTTAATGCAGAAGAGATAAAAACGAAAGCATTAAGGTATTTCGGATCATTAGAAGGTCATACTAATAAAGTATCACAAGAAAACAGAAACTCTCTTAAATCGCCTTTAAAAGAGGTTAAGCGAGTTACTCTAAGCAGTTCTGATGTAGAAAGAACTGATGCAACGATTGTCTTTAATGGTACAATACAGCCAGTCTTAAAAGAAAGTATGATGGCTCATATTGTCCGAGAAATGTTTAACAACCAGTTCTTAACCTTATCAAGAGAGAAAGAAGGGCTGGTATACTCTCCTTCTTCTGCATTAGAAGTAGAGATATATCCTAATCCTCGTACTTCAGTGAGTCTATTCTTTTCTGCAACTTTATCTGATGTAGAGAAATTAGAACAACTGGCAATGGAGGTGATTAACTCAATTCAGACTCAACGCATTAGTGAGAATGAATTAGGGCAAATGAAACGAACTATCTTAAACAATAAAAAACTACACCTAACAGAAACAAGTACATTCCGATGGGTAGATAAATTAAGAGAGACTCAGTTAAACTTCAGTTCTCTAAAAGACTTCAATGATTATGAAACGATACTGAATAGCATCACTCCTGATGATTTAATTAAAGTAGCCAAATCAATGTTTACAACATCTAGCTACGGAGTATTTTTAGTAACGCCAAAATAATCCTACCTTTGCAGAATACTTGATATAACAAGTGGTCTTATTTAAGGACTTTGTTATAGAAAGATACCCAACTGTTACCAGACAGTTTCATAACTTGAGATTATCTCACTAGAGATTTAATCAATACTTACTTCTTACTAACGGGAAAAGGCGATCTGTAAAGACCGCCTTTTCTATTTCTACTTAGTATAATAGTTTGCTCAGGTATACTCCTTGCTCTTCTATACTTCTCTATTTGTTTCAGTTACTTCTAATTGTTCACTTATTTCTTTTCAAGTTCTACCTGTACTTGTAGCTGATTTATTAAGTCATTAAAGATTGCTTTGACCTCTTGATATTCCTTCGGATCTATCACACCTTTACCCTTTACAAATATTAATGTACACAATACTTGGTTGTCTTTTAGTTCAAATTTAGTTTGTAACTCTATCCCAGACTGTATACTTTTCTTAGTAAATCCTTGTGGTAATTCGCTTACTTTATATCCATCAGGTATATTAATTGCAACTTGATAATTATCTAACTCTGGGTAACCAATGTAGATTGGAGTCTGACGCTCTTCTTGTTTAAATGGATTCTCTAGCAGAGGATAAAACTGAAATGGCTTAACAAATATCTTATTATTAAATACGATAGCACCATTAGCTCTTGTATAAGCATATACTACACGTACATCTTTAATATTGTCTTTAGAGTCATATACCTTAGATTCATTTACAGTTACACCATAATTTTGGCTTTCAAACCATTTGCCTAATCGCCATTCACTTCCATCATACATGTTTCGGAAGTTTAGAGCCTCATAGTTATTGTGATTTTCTATTATCTGTCCATTGATTGTACCAGAAGCATTAGGAGTCATTGTTATTTTTTTATTTAAAGCAGATACAAATCGTGGCATTAAATTAACGTTACTCACTATTCCGTTATCATATAAGATACTTCCTTCACCGTTTAAATCTTCTGGAGGTAATATATTTAATGCTGTATATGGATTAGTAGCATCTAATAAATAAATTTGGTTATCTAACTCTACTGCTGCTATTACATGGTTATAATAGTTGCGTTGCCATACTATCTTTTCTCCATTACTTCTTGTGCTTAATAACACGGGATTAGCCTTTACCTCTACATTTCGTAACATTGCTACTAATAATAGATTAATATCTGCACTATTACCATCACCTTTATAATACGTTGGTTTTATACCATTATTGATGTAGATACTATATTCATTATTCCACTTAACTCTATTCTGTACAATACTCAGCACCTTATTTACTCTTTGTTCTTGAGTTAGTCCTTTGTACTCTTCAATGTTCAACTCTTTTTTAAGAAACTTATCTTGTTTTAACTCTTTACCAAAACCTCTACTCTTAAGTAAGTCTACAAAATATTCCTTTTCTGTTTGCATTATTTTCTCAGGAGAACTATAAGGCATTTGGACTTGTTGTAAATCAAATCGAACTGTAGAAATATAGTTACTTGGATTACTCATATAAGGTTCTACTTCATAGGCTGGTACTAATTGTGCTGTAAACTCTTTCTGAATAGCATTTACTTCTGTACGGCCAAAACCTCCATTCATTCCTCTAAAACTAATACGTGCATTAGCTTCTTTATCCGTTGGTTTTATTCTTCCCTTCTGAATAATACTGTATAAAAAATATTCAGGTACTGTCACTCTATAACTCGTCTTTTCTTTAGGTATATCACTCTGAATATACCACTCTGGTAACTCATCAATATAGTTAGTCGATTTAGTATACGAATATTCTATAATATCTCCTGCCTTAGCATCGTTATAAGACACGCCTTTCTCTCTCCAGTTACCTTTATCAGTATCAATTAGGCTTTCTTTTTTTGATTTCTCTTTTACTATTTGCCCATTTATTAAACGATAAATATTAGATACTTCGATCACTACATCCTCTCTAGAATATCCTTTAGATGCGTAAGCAACTACAAATTTTAATTGCTCTTTAGCTGCTACATCATATAGCTTAACTTTTCGATGAACTATTTCATTCACTCTAAAACCATAGTCCATACTGTATTCGAACTCTATGATAGTTTCTTCATTTAGTACTACAGCTTTAGCTTTAGGGAAAGAAGTATTGCTTAATTCGGCTAATTCCTCAACCTTTACTTTACCTAGAAAATCCTGTGCGTAAATAGGAGTTAATAGCAAAAGAAATACACTTAATATAATTGTAAAAAGTCTGTTCATAGTCTCGTATTTTGTGGTAGTATTTAAGTGTCAAAATTTACCACAATTATACAATATAGCAAATGCCGTTCTCACAAAAGATTGTTATTAAAACCGAACTTTATATATAGACATAAAAAAACCAAGACTATTCATCTTGGTTCTCTTTACTTATTTCTTTTTAAGAATAATCTGATCTTCTAATTTCTCAAGCATCTTTATATAAAAGTTTCTCACTTTAGGATAGTCATTAACCGCAATATAATGTCCTCTTGCAATTTTAATAGTACATATTAAATTATTCCCCTCCTTCTGCATCTTATAATCAAACTCTAATTCAATATCATCATCCTTTATTACCTTTGATTCTGGTAAATAGTCTACCTCATAACCTTGTGGTATTACAATAGCCACTTTGTACAGGTAAATAAGTGGATAAGTAAAACGTATAGGTAGCTTGCGCTCTACACTAGTAAAAGGATTAGTCTTATATGAAAATAAAGTAGTCGGATTGACAAACAATTCATTTCCTATAATTGTTCCCTGATCCTTCTTAGCCATACTAAACTTCAAGGTTAGTGGTTGTGCTCCATTTTGTTTTTCTAAGACAGCCAAATTTAGAATCTCTATATTATCTAAATCCTTCTCTAGTAATTTAATAATAGCCTCTTCATTCTTCCCATCTATTTCATCTCGCATCCACAGTGCTGCATAATCTCTATACTGCTGTGTTCCTCTACCGATAGCTTTTCCTTCAGTATCTAAAGACAACGTATAATTCTCATTCATTACAGAATAAAAGTCAGGGGTCATCTCTACTTCTTGAAACTTATCTTGATCTTTAATTAATAATCCCTTCCAATTTAGATTAGAAGTACGAATAATATTTAAGCTACCATACTTCTCTGTGGCATCTAAATAAGTCATTTTATCATTAATAACAGCAGCAACAATCACTCGATTATAAGAAGTCTTTTGTAATGAAATACTGATACCATTACTTACAGAACTAACTAATACAGGATACGCTTCTACCCCTACATATCTCAATAGATTAAGCAATACGAAGTTTACATCTGCATAAGTTCCTGTTTTTTGAGTCAATGCTTTCTTTACATCTTCAGCATAGTACCCTCCTCTTTCATTCCAAGAGATAAGCTCTTTAGTCTTAGCTAAAGCTTTTTCTGCTTTTGCTTTATTGTCTAAGTCTTTATACTCATTGATATCTACTAATTTACTTAGTTGTTTATCTAATCCAAACTGTCCAGAGAAAGACTGATTAGTATAAATAGACTTCACTAAATCAGCTTCACTAAGAGATATTACCTCAGGTTTTTGGTTAGGATAACGTATAATAGACAAGTCGTGTTTAACACATGAACGATAATTATCCATATTATCCACATAAGGTTCAGACTTCAAAGATTTGACATCTGTCACACTATAATAATCTGTTGTTTGTTTGAAGTCTAATGCTGCTGCATCATTAGATCGATTGGCTGTTAGATATAATTTCTTCTTATCTGTTTCTTTCTTAGTATCTACTTTAGCATCACCTATGATCCTTGATGTATAAATAAAATACTCTGGCAACTGCACTTCATAAGTAGATGCATGGATAGGTATATTGCGTTGGAAGTACCACACTGGTATATAACTGAAATAATCACTCGTAACAGTATAACTATACTCTACAATAGAACCTTCTTTGACATCAGGAACAACTACTTTCTTGCTTTTCCAATTCTCGTCAAGCTTCTCATCAAATACTCCATTAGACTTTATCTTAGTACGCTGAACTTTACCATCTACTAAATTATATGTATTTACATCGTTAATTCTAACAGATTCTGTGACATTACTACCTACATAGTATGCTACTTGAAAGTCAGCTAGTCCTAATCCATCTTTCTTATAAATTTTAAGCTTTCTACTCACTTCCTTTATCATCTTAAAACCAACGCTAGGAATATACTCAAAATACACTTTTCCTGATTCGCGTAGTACAGCAGCTTCTGCTTCAGGCTCTAGTCGATCCTGTGACTCTTGAAGCTCTTCTACAGTCACTTTTCCAAGAAAATTTTGAGCTTGTATATTGTAGATTCCAATAAAGAAGAAACTACACATCATTATTTGTAAAACTCTTTTCATATTACTTATGGGTTAACTTTCAATACTATTTTTACTTGATCATACTTTTGGATAGCTTCTCTATGTTGTTTAAATAACTCATAGTCTGCTACTGTATATAATCCTTTATTAGCAGTATGCATTCTGGTATAATAAATCTTATTATCACGCACTTCATAACTAGACTTATACTCTCCATACTTACTAGATAGTGTAACATTCTCTGGTAAATTATCTACTGTATATCCAGCTGGTAACGTTACCTCAACAGTGTCTATATCTTTCCATGAAGAATTAATATACAGAGGTTGTTTTCTATTCTTGCTATTACTCATATTAACACTACTAGCATTCCAGTTATTAATAGAAAACACTAGTCTATTACCTAGTTTTGTAGCATATTTAGTCGCATCAAAAGCAAATTTCTCATCTAGAACAATAGCTTTACTATCAATAGCAATATTTAACTCATTAAATTGCTCAATATTGAACGATGAAAACAGGCGTTTATAATATTTCTCTCTGTCTTTTGTATTTGAATAATAAAGATGCGATCTATTGTCAAATTGAGTTCCTTTAGATAATATTTCAATAGAAGCTTTTATGTCTCCATTAGCTAATAAAGTATATTTACTAGTACTTATCTGAGTACTTTCTTCTTGACTATATGTTTTGGTCTCAACAATCTCACTTCCATTTTCTTTAATAACTAATACTTTTCTATTATCTGTAAAGCCTGCTATAAATCCAAAAGGTTGTTGGTTGTTAGTACACTCTACCCATTGATATCCTCCAGTTTTTAGAGGAATAGCTAGAATCATGTGATTCCCTTGTAAACAAACAGATTCTTCCCTAATATCGATTGGAGAAGAAGAACCATAAACCACTACAGGATAACTTTGTATACCAGCTACTTTTAAAAGAGCTCTATAATAATTGCTAAGTCCCTTACAATCTCCATAGTTCAATTTACTCACATCATTTGCAAGCATCGGCTTCCATCCACCTATTCCAAGCTGAACACTAATATATCGTGTATGACTCTGCATAAACTCATATAGTACTCTCGCTTTATCTAGATCATCATCTAAACCTGCAGTAAGTTCTTTGACTTTATTTTGTGTTGTTGGATTTAATGTTTCTGTTCCTTGAAGTAAATTAGTGTAGTACCACGCTCCTAATTGCTCCCAAGTAGTGAACTCTCCCTTCACACCTTCTAAAGAAACTTTACTTAATGTCACAATTACGTTAGGTACTAGACTTCTAGCATCAGGAGTATAACTCTCGTCATCTAGTGCTGTAAAATCTTTTAAGGTATATGTAACTTTATTTCCTTCTTCTGTCTTAGTGATATCAGTAAAATCAGGGTTATAAAGAATAGTAGAACTAGGTATTCCACTGGTATTAATAATACTAAAAGAGGAAAGAAGAGTAGATTCTCCAAAATATTGTATAGGATACCATTTAGGTAAAAAAGCTGTATTACGAGATTCTACCTCGCTCTCATAAACAAAAACTACAGGATACTGAACAGGATTAAACTCAAAAGACAATAATCTAGAATCTGTAATAGTCATCCCTTGACTAAGTGAATAGTCCTTAAAATCCTTCTGTTTAAATACCTTTAATAATTTGCCTTGAGCATCGTACTGACTAACTTGGATCTGTTTAATCTTATTTCCCTTACCGTAGTATTCACTAAAGTCTAAATGACTTAATCCCTTTTCAGATAATACAGTTACTACTCTTTTTGTCTTGCTGACATATTTATCAATAGCTAAGATATTGACCTCCGTTATATCTTCATTGACTACTGTATACGCATTTTTCTTGAAGCTATCGTCGATGCGTGATACATTATAATTCTCCTGTGCAAAAACAGATACGCACAGAAAAAAATATACAAACAAATACTTGTTCATTATGGTGTTGTGTTAGATAGGTTATTTGATACAAATTACGTTAAAAAAAGCTTAAAAAAATATACTTATCAAATAAAAAACACAACTGTATAAATAAAAAAACCAAGACTATTCGTCTTGGTTCTTTCCATCTTTATATATATCTGTTCGATAATGTTCTTCTTCTCCGTCAAGTATCTGAATATAACTTTTATACCTAGACCAAGCTAGCTCATCTCTGTCTAAAGCGTTCTTTACAGCGCAGTAAGGCTCTTCTCTATGCAGACAGTTATTAAATTTACACTGGTCTTTTAAAGCAAAGAATTCTGGAAAATAATCACCTACTTCTGTAGGTTCCATATCCACAACTCCAAAACCACGTACTCCTGGAGTATCTATAATTTGTGCATCAAATGAAAGGTCAAACATTTCTGCGAAAGTCGTAGTATGTTGTCCTTGTTGATGTTGTTCTGAAATCTGAGCTGTTTTTAAGTGTAATCCAGGTTCAATTGCATTAATAAGTGTTGACTTTCCTACACCGGAATGTCCAGTGAATGTAGATACTTTACCTATCATTCTCTCCTTAATAGCATCTAATCCCTTACCTGTTACAGCTGAAACTCTAAGACATTCATAACCTATCTGAGAATAGATATACTGCATATACAACTGTTCATCTAAGGCATCTTCTGAGTAAGTATCTATCTTATTAAACACCAATACAGTCTTAATACCATACGCTTCAGCAGTTACTAAAAAACGATCAATAAAACTTGTTGTAGTTACAGGATTGTCTATTGTTACGATTAAGAATAACGTATCAATATTAGAAGCAAGAATATGTACCTGCTTAGATAAGTTTACAGATTTACGGACAATATAGTTCTTACGAGGTTTGATATCGTTGATAACCCCCGTCGTAACATCGTTTGTAGTCTCTAGTTCAAAGCGAACATGGTCACCTACGGCAATTGGATTAGTGCTTTTAATTCCTTTAATCCTAAACTTACCTTTAATACGACAGTCATAAAACACACCGTCTTCACCTTTCACTGAGTACCAACTACCTGTTGATTTGTAAACTATACCATTCATACGGCAAATATACTTCAAAAAATATGTTCCTTAAACAGGAATAAAGACAATTCTTCCTTAACCTCATCAAGTCGTAGAACACCATAGATATAAAAAAAGGGCTCTTACTAATGTAAAAGCCCTTTTTAAAATCTTGTTTAGCAACAACTATTTGTTGATAATCTTATCTTGTCTATGAATACTCTCTTGGTGAATAGCAGTATAAATAGCAGTGATAAACTCCTCCGTAAAACCGATGTGTTTACCTTCTTCTTGCATTTTCTCAAGAATTTTCAACCAACGATCTTGTTGGAATACAGCTACGTTCTTCTCTTTCTTCAACGTACCAATTGCATCAGAAATAGCCATACGTTTTCTCAACAAATCAAGTAACTTACTATCCATATCATCGATTTGGATACGGTGAGCTTGTATTTGTTGTAAGAATTCTTCAGTCTCATCAGTTACATTTCTCACTCTTAATTTAGAGATAATATCTCCTAACTGATCAGGTGTAACTTGTTGAGCTGCATCACTCCATGCATTATCAGGATCACAGTGTGTCTCAATCATTAATCCTTCATAGTTAAGGTCTAATGCTTGTTGAGACACTCCTAATATTTTATCTCTATTACCTGTGATATGTGATGGATCACAGAAAATAGGAATATTAGGTAAGTGTAATTTTAAATCAATAGGTATTTGCCACTCAGGGATATTGCGATACTTAGTTTTCTCATAAGTACTAAACCCTCTGTGAATTACTCCTAATTTAGTAATACCCGCCTCTGCTAGGCGCTCTACTCCTCCCATCCATAAAGATAAGTCCGGATTCACTGGATTCTTTAACAAAACAACTTTGTCAGTACCTCTAAGTACATCTGCAATTTCTTGAACAGCAAAAGGATTAACAGCAGTACGTGCTCCAATCCATAAGATGTCAATATCGTGCTCTAAGCACAATTGTACGTGTTCTGCGGTTGCAACTTCAGTAGCTAATAACATTCCTGTTTCAGCTTTTACTTGTTGTAACCATTTCAATCCAATGGCACCCACACCTTCGAATCCTCCTGGACGAGTACGAGGTTTCCAAATCCCAGCGCGATAGACTTTAACTTCTTTTGGCAGTGACTTAGCGATTCTCATGACTTGCTCTGGCGTTTCCGCACTACAAGGCCCTGCAATTATAGCAGGATTCTGTCCTTGGAATAAAGACAACCAATCCTTGTTAATGTTTAGTTTTTCCATTGGTTAATTATTAATTTGTATTTACATATAATTGAGTTTTTACAACAGTTATGCCACGTCTGGCCAAAACTGTCAAAAAAAGACTCTAATATAATTCTTTTAAATCAGAAAACACCCTATTTATTCGATATTTATTTGATAATTCTTTACTTTTAACCACTTAAGCATAAAATAATATAAATAATGACCTTATTAACTTTCACACTGATTATGTTCCTAGGAGCATTTGCAGCTGGCTTCGTTGGTTCACTTTCTGGACTAGGAGGCGGTATAATAATCATTCCTTTGTTATCTGTCTTTCTAGGTGTAGATATGCATTACGCTATTGGTACAGCCCTAGTAGCCGTTATAGCAACCTCTTCGGGATCTGCATCTGCTTATGTAAAAGAAGGAATAACTAATATGCGTTTAGGAATGTTCTTAGAGATAGCAACTACTGCAGGAGCTGTAATCGGAGCTATTATATCAACTAACGCTAATACTTCTGTGCTGGCAATTATCTTTGGACTAACATTAACTTTCTCTTCTATCAATTCACTTCGAAAAAAAGAAGACCATTTAGTAACACCAGAAGAGTCAAGTAAACTAGCTCACAACTTAAAGCTAGTTAGTACATACCCTACTCCACAAGGAACTACTGTAAAATATGGAATGAAAAATATCATAGGTGGTTTTAGCATGATGGGGTTAGCTGGGATGATGTCTGGATTACTTGGTATTGGTTCAGGTGCATTTAAAGTAATCGCTATGGACTCTATCATGAAAATACCATTTAAAGTATCTACTACTACGAGTAACTTTATGATGGGAGTTACAGCTATTGCCAGTTCTGTTATCTATATTCAAAAAGGATATATAGAACCCTCTATCTGTATGCCTGTTATTATAGGTGTATTAGTAGGAGCTATGGTAGGAGCTAAAGTTTTACTAAAAGCTAATCCTAAAAAACTAAAAGTATTCTTCGCTTTCTTAATCTTAGCTTTAGCGATTAATATGATTTATAACGGAGTAATGGGTAATATATAAACTATGGGAACAACTAAATTTTCAGATACAGACTTACAATCTATAATAGGAAATGTACTTCGATATGGAGTATGGACTGCTCTATCTGTAGCAGGTTTGGGAGGTATTATATTACTATTTACTAGATCTAATGAAGAAGTACACTTCACTAATTTCATCGAAAAAGATGACAATATTATTACTGTTGTACAAAATATTTTAGCAGGTGTAAGCCAAGGAAATGGGGAGTCTATCATCTTCTTAGGAATACTTCTTTTATTTTTGACACCTATCCTTAGAATATTTCTATCCCTTTTGTCGTTCTTCTTAGAGAAAGATTGGCTGTATGTATTCATTACATTGATAGTAATAGGTATTATTGTCTTCAGTGTTTCTTTCGGATTTTCACATTAAATATATACTTTTGTTACTAATATAAAATCGCAATAATGTCACTACAGGTTAAAAATATAAGCAAGTTTTACGGCGAACAAAAAGCCTTAGACAGTATAAGTTTCTCTATTCCTAAAGGCCAGATAGCAGGTTTCTTAGGACCTAATGGAGCAGGTAAATCTACACTGATGAAGATATTGACTACCTATATCCACAGCGATGAAGGACAAGCTTATGTCAATGACTTTAATGTAGAGACAGAACAGCGAAATGTACAGCGTTCTATAGGATACCTTCCAGAACACAATCCTCTTTACTTAGAAATGTATGTGAGAGAATACCTACAGTTTAACGCTGACATCTATAAAGTAGCTAAAAGTAGAATAAATGAAGTAATCAACCTTACAGGACTAACACCTGAAGCTCATAAGCGAATAGGTGAACTATCTAAAGGATATAGACAACGTGTAGGATTAGCTACTGCTCTACTTCACGATCCTGAAGTACTAATCTTAGATGAACCTACTACAGGTCTTGATCCAAACCAATTAGTCGAGATTAGAGAACTAATCAAAAACATAGGTAAAGACAAGACAGTATTTCTTTCAACTCATATTATGCAAGAAGTAGAGGCTATATGTGACCGAGTAATCATTATCAAAAAAGGACAAATAGTAGCAGATCAGATGTTATCTACTATGTTAGAAAATCAGAACGAACAGGTTATAGCTGTAGAGTTTGACTTTAAGATAGAGATACAATTTATCAACAGAATATCTAATCTTATCCGTGCTAATCACATACACGATACACAGTGGGAATTAGTATTCCCTATAGATCAAGACTATAGACCTACTGTATATGACTTCGCTCAAGAGAATGGACTAAAAACTCTATCTCTACAAGTTAAAAACAAGAATCTAGAAAGTCTCTTTAGAGAGATTACACAATAAAATCAAACACCTCATCAAGAGGTGTTTTTTATACCAAAATAAAAGAGGCTGTCAGTGATGACAGCCTCTTTTCGCTAACTAAAAACAACAAACGAATTACCTAAAAATGGTAAAGTAATTTACTTTCTTGCATCTAATTCTTCCTGAGGAATTACTAGTTGGAAACGTTTATCTTGTGCAGGAAGAGATACTCTTGTTCTGTGATTACCAGTTCGAGTTATACCTCTCAATAATCTTTTGGCATCAAACCATTCTACACCACACTCACCATATAATTCTTTTCTTCTTTCTAACAAAATCACTTCTAATAATGATGTCCCATTTACATTTGTAGCCTTTGCTTGAGTATCTCTATTTTGACGTATTGCATCTACAAGCTCTTTTGACTTTCCTTCATTTCCTAAATGGTACTCTGCCTCTGCCTCTATCAATACTAACTCAGGATATCTAATCACAGGTAAGTCTGCCTCAAAAGTAAACTTAAACTTAGCTGTCACATATTCTTGCCAGTCTCCTGTTGGTTTTTCATAGAAATTACTGAACAAATTACGCACATCTGTTTTGCTAAAGTGTTTCACAAAGTCATCATTGATAAACGTCCCATGATATGCTACCGCCACATGATCCATCATTGCATGTGGATGTGACTTATAATACACTGACTGATCAGCACTCTGAGGTAAAGCCCATAACCATTCTGTTGCACCCATAGAGTCAAAACCTTTAGTATACTCCTCTGCATTTAATACTTTTAGTACATTTCCACCATACGCCTCATTTGCATTTTTCTTAGCTAAATCCCATTTACCCATATATTGATATACTTGAGCTAAAAAGGCTTGAGCCACTTGCTTGTTGATATACGATTTATTAATTCTATTATTTCCTAATTTAGAAGAAGCCTCTTCTAAGTCAGTCACTATTCTATTAAAGAACTCTTCTTTCGTTGAGAATGGATTAGGAGAAGAAGTTGGTTTTATATAAATCGGAGGAAAAGCTATATTCTGATTAGACTGATAAGCATCTCCAAACTCTATGGCTAATTGAAAATAATAATACCCTCTCAATGCTAAAGCCTGTCCTAATAAAGCATCTTTATCCTCTTTACTAATCTTCTCACTCTCTTCTACTCCTTTAATAAAGTTGTTTACTTGATCGATGATCTTATAAGGCAATCTCCACGAAAACTTTGATCGAGTACCTGTACTTAGATATACCAAGTAATCATAATCAGCTCCAAACCATATTTGTTTTTGTATTAAGTCACCACCTTTTACACTTCTAGCAAACAGTATACTGTGTAGACCTGAGGCCTCATCGTTAATTAAAGTACTTCTCTGTAATCTCAATATCCCTGATAGAAATGAAGTAGCTCCTTCTGTACTTCCGAACACTATTTCAGGAGAGATACTGTCTTTTGGTTTTGGGTCATCTAAGAAATCAGATGAACAACTCACAGCTGTACTAACTAATAGCACTAATGCAATACCTTTTATAATTGATTTTATCACTTCTTTACTTTTTAGAAATTAATATTTAATCCAACTGATAATGTAGCTGATAATGGTACTCTATAATTAGTCACACCATTTATCGCTTGCTCTGGATCTATTCCTTTATGCGATTGGAACGTCAATAAGTTCTCACCTTGTACATACACTCTAGCCTGTTTTAATTTTAACTTACCTAAACTTTCTATTGGTAGTGTATATCCTAGAGTCAAGGCTTTTAACCTTAAATAATTATTCTTGTATAAGAAACGAGTTGACGTAGCAGCAAAGTTATTTGTTGAATTAATAATGACAGGAATATTAGTAATATCTCCAGGTTTTTGCCAACGATTAGCGATATCAGGAGAACTCTGATATCCTGTAGACATTCCGTTCATTAGACCTGCATAGTCATTATCATAAATGTATCCACCTAAGCTAAAGTTAAAGAATGCACTAAAATCAAAGTTCTTATAAGCTAACGTAGTATTAAACCCTCCTACTAACTTAGGTAAAGCTGACTTATTATAGTAGCGTGTAGCTTCGTTATAATCTTTAGTTGTTTCTTTTCCTATCACTTGACCATTGCCATCCACTACATCCTTATAACACATTCCATAACCATCATTAGGATCCACACCAGCCCATTCTCTTAAATAAAAATCATATAGTGAACGCCCTTCTTCCCATCTATTTAATCCACTGATAAAACTATCTTGCGTCAATGATGTTATCTTATTTCTATCTATAGAAAAGTTTAATGAAGTATCCCATTTCCAATCTTTTGTACGAACATTATGTGATGTCAAGCTAACTTCTAATCCATAATTTTCTATTGTACCAGCATTAGATAAGATCTCTAAGTTTCCTGTAGATGGGGCTTTTGGCACTGCAAATAACAAGTCTATAGATCGTTTTTTATAATAGTCAACAGAACCTTCTATTCTATTATTAAACAAACTAAAATCTACTCCAACGTTAAATGAAGCTGTTTTCTCCCAAGTCAATAATGGATCAGCTAAATCTCCTAATATTACACCAGGATTATCTAATTGATTATAACCTGTTTCAAACAATCTTAAATACGGAAAATACTTATCCTTTAGATTATTATTTCCTAGTTCACCATAAGATGCTCTAAGCTTTAATAAGTCAATGTATTTGCTATCCACTAAGAAATTTTCAGAAGACACAATCCAAGAACCACCAACAGAGTAGAAGTTTCCTTTTCTTACCGATTTGTCAAAGCGTGTACTTGCATCTCTTCTAAAAGATCCTTCTATAAAATATTTGTTTTTATAGTCATAGCTTAATCGTCCTAAATAACTTGTCAATCTATCTTCTACTGCATAACCACCTATACCTTCTAAAGATGTTCCACTTCCTATCTCGGTATTTCCTGGTAAAAATCCAGTTGTAGAAGTATTTAGAAAGTCCTTTTTAAAACTATATGCTTCAAAGATTCCATCTGCTGCTATATGATGTTCTCCAAATGCCTTATCATAGTGAAGCGTATTGATAAAGTTTAATGTTTCAGACGTGTCTTTTACTCTACTTACGCGACCTTTTACACTTGATGCTTGTCCATATTGTGAGTTGTTATACTCTTTTACATCATAGTCATATTTTTCATAAGATAAGTTCGTTCTAAAATAAAGCCCCTCTGCTAAATCAAGCTTAGCGAATCCGTTCCAGCTTGTATTAGCTCTTCTATTAATAGTACTATTATTAAACAGAATACCTGCTGCATTCTCCCCACTCATGATTGGGCGTACACTATTAATATCCTTGCTAGATGCATTACCATAATCATATATAGCACCTCCCTCTGCATCATATACTACCTGTCCATTTAAGTCTCTTTTATACACAGGATACACACTAGGCATAGCATATATCCAATTCATTGGACTATATAGATTGGTACCACTCTGTGTAGGAAAGTTCTGATTAGAACTTGAATAAGCTGTGTTTGCTCCTACTTGTAACCAATCTGTCACTTGACTTTCTATATTTAAACGAACAGTTGTACGTTCAAAGTTAGAGGTCTTAATCATACCATCTTGATTCAGATAGTTAGCAGATAAGAAATACGTAGTTTTATCTCCACCTCCTGCAATATTAAAGTTGTACTCATTTCTGAATGCCTGATTGCGTTGAAGCTCTTTCTTCCAATCCGTCTCCCATAACAGAGGATTTTTTACTGTCCAATTACCATTGTAATCTACAGGTTGATTTGTCCCAAAAGGATTATAGCCAAAATAACTTACCAATCCATCAGAAGCATTCTTACGTGCAGTTACCTCATCTTGTCCTAATACATATTGATAGTTATTTTTTCTACCTTCCCATAGGTACTGTGTATATCCCTTAGTGTCTAGCACTTCATGTGTTTTTACAGCGTCAAAGGCAACACCAGAACTTAATTTAATATTTACATCAGGTGCAGCATTGCGCTTTCCCATCTTTGTTTTAATAAGAATAACTCCATTAGCCCCTCTCGATCCGTATAACGCTGTTGAAGAAGCATCTTTTAACACATTAATTGCTTCTATTTGATCAGCACTTATTGCATTAAGGTTTCCTGAATATGGAGCACCATCTAAGATAATCAATGGATCTGCAGATGCATTAATCGATCCTATACCTCGTACTCTAATAGTAGGGCTTTCTCCTGGTTGAGAACTAGAGTTGATAATATTTACCCCAGAGACAGTCCCTTGTAATGCAGAGACTACAGATGTAGCGACTTGCTTATCTAGTACATCGCTTTTTACTTGACTGATAGCTCCTACTACAGCTTTCTGCTTTTGAGCTCCATACGCTACGATAACGATATCATCTAAGCTCTCTGACTCACTCTGTAGGTTGATATTTATAATGTGTTGTTTACCAACTTTGATAGATTGAGATTTAAAACCTACGTATTCAAAAGCAAGTATATCTCCTTCACTCACTTCTATTACATACTTCCCATCTAAATCTGTTTGTACTCCTTTTGTAGAGTTCTTCACGATAACTGATACTCCAGGAAGTGATGCTCCATCGACTTCGTTTACCACCCCAGTTACCTTGATTTGTTGTGCTACTGCTATATTGCATAGCAGTAATAAGCTACTTACAAGTAGCCGTAATCTAATACTTCCCATTTTATACTAAAAATTTTATTACTTTTAGCAGCGCACATTTCAATATCGTTTTTTTGCTGCTTAAAAAAACGATACAAAAAAAAAGGAGGCTCTACCAAAGCCTCCTTTTCCTGTTTTAAAAAAACACAAAAACTAATAAAGCTTTACTTCACATTTAGGTACGCACATCTCCTCCATACACATAGAGAAGTTTTTAGCAAGAACAAGCATACCAGATTGTCTTAAGAAAGGGATTACTATTTTTTGTGTTATTTTCACTTTACTTTTTTTATTTGATGTAACAGTGCAAAGATATATACATAAATATTTTTTCTATAACTAAGTATTAATTAAGGATAATTTTACTACTCAAAAGTACAACCAAAGAAAAAAACAATACTTTTGTTCTATCATTTTAATCCCTAACAGAAAAAATAACTATGCAGCATATAGATGAAGTAGATAGAAAATTACTTATTGAACTACAATTAGATGGTAAACAATCTACAAAACAGCTAGCAGAGAAAGTAAATCTATCGCTAACACCTGTACACGAACGAATAAAAAAATTAGAAGCTACAGGAGTCATTCAGGGATATTCAGCACAGCTAAACCCTGATTTATTAGGTAAAAAACTAATCGTATACTGTCAAGTAATACTAATAAGACACCAAGAAAGCCTATTTGAACAATTTGAAGAATATGTAAAAGGCTTAGACGAAGTTTTAGAAGCCTCTTATATTGCTGGAGATTTTGACTTCTTATTAAAGCTCCTAGTGAACGATGTACAGGACTATCAACAATTCGTCGTACACAAGATATCAAAACTAGAGATCATCTCTAATATCAAGAGTTCTTTCGTTATTCAGACTATTAAGAAGACCTGTAACGTACCTTTATAAAATAAATATCCCCCTATCGAAGTTATTCTTCAATAGGGGGATATTTATATTTTGTAAAACTAATAATTAGAACAGTCCATTAATCTCTGCATCTATCTTATTAATCACATTTCCTAAGTCTTCAGGATTATCTACGAAGTCAAGGTGATCTACATCGATAATTAACAATCTACCTTTGTCATATCCCTTAATCCACTCTTCGTATCTTTCATTAAGTTTATTTAAATACTCAATAGAAATAGAGTTTTCATAATCTCTTCCTCTCTTTTGGATTTGTCCTACTAAGTTAGGCACAGAACTTCTCAAATAGATTAGTAAATCAGGAGCTCCTACTAACTCTTGCATTAACTCAAATAGAGAAGAGTAGTTTTGAAAATCACGATTAGACATTAAGCCCATTGCGTGTAAGTTTGGCGCGAAGATGTGAGCATCTTCATAGATAGTACGATCCTGGATAATCGTTTTTCCACTTTGTCTAATTTGTAAAACCTGACGAAAACGGCTATTTAAAAAATACACTTGTAGATTAAAAGACCATCTATCCATCTGATGATAGAAGTCATCCAAATAAGGATTATCTACTACATCTTCATAGTGTGGTTCCCAATTATAGTGTTTGGCCAACAAATTTGTAAGCGTAGTTTTACCCGCGCCTATATTTCCAGCAATAGCTATATGCATTACGGTAATTTTATAAAGTAATTATTTAATTTCTGTCCGTCAAAAATACTCAATTTTTGATTGCTATAAAAGAAGCCTGAAATGCTTTTTTCTTTAGCATCTATAACAGAGGTTTTATTTGCTTTTAAATCAACAAAATACAATACATTTTTATTCGTATAAAGTAATTTATCTTGATCTAAAATTTGTATTAAATCATAACCAGATTCCAGTTTATATGTCAAAACCTTACTTCCAGCTAAATTATGACCATGAATAACATTATCTGTATCTATCCAAAAGAACAAATTAGGCAATGCCACATACTGTTTAACCTTAGCTCCTTCAGGAATACTAAATGTGCGGTATAACTCATAAGTAACGCTATTATATAAATTAACAGACTTATTGCGTTCATTAACCAACCAATAGTTTCTCTTAGTACTACCATAAGCATAACTAATATCCATAGAAGGAAACTTAACCCCTAACTGTACGACACTGCGTTCAGCTAACTCTTTATTAACGATAACCAATGCTTTCTTCTCTTTATAGAAAAGCATTAATTCTAGTGGATTAGTAATATCTATCGAGGTTAGAGAATCTAGCTCTTTACTTCTGTATTGTACCCCACTATACTTCGTATTCTTCTTAAAAATATCACCTTCCTTGACATAAGTATTATCAAAAATATCTTTCCCTAAGAACACTTGTTCTTTAGTAAGGTGCTCATTATTTTGAAACTTTAATCTTAGCGTATCCTGAGCATAAGTAGTAATACTCAACACTGAAAACGCTAAAAGAGATAATATTCTTTTCATAGCTACATTTTATTATTTTTTAATATATGTCAAAAAAGTAAAAGGATACTGATGTCTAGCATCTTTATCGTGAAATTCTTCTCTGACTAACTCCCACTCCTTCACATCAAAGGTAGGAAAGAATGCATCTGCCTCTACAGTAGTATGAACACGAGTCAACTCTATCTTATCTGCAAAAGGAAGTGCCAAGTGATAAATCTCTCCTCCTCCTATGATAAATGATTCCTCTTGTTCTGTTACTAAATCTAGAGCTTTTTCTAAACTATTCACTACGATACACGATGCTGGTGCATCATACTCTTCCTGTCTAGTAATAATGATATGTGTACGATTAGGCAAAGGTTTTGGAAACGACTCAAAAGTCTTTCTTCCCATAATGATAAAGTGATGAGAAGTCAAATCTTTAAAGTGCTTAAAGTCATCTGGTAGATGCCATAGCAGCTCATTATCCTTACCTAATGCATTATTCTCTGCTGCCGCAGCTATTAATGTCAACATATATTATTGTTTATCTATTTCTATTGTTGGATTAGCCGTAGTAGTAGGTGCCGTAGTAGTATCTACAGCAGGCGTAGTATGTCCTAAATCTCTCTTAGTATCTACTAGCGGATAATCCTTCTCTACTTTAGCTCTTAATTCTTTAATACGTTTTTCTTGCATTTCTACTAATCGTTTTATTTGGTGTTCTTCCCAACGTTTTCCCATAAAACGATCTACGATTAATACATTTACCGCGTGTAAGAATATGAACAGTGCCCATGCGCTAACAGCATAAGGCCACCACTTAGTATATCCCACCGCATTTTGATCTTGTACTAATCCATTAAAACAAAAAAGTAATATACTCCCCAAAACAAACACCACAAAATGGAAGAATAACATCTTCTTTTGTTTTATTTTTTGGCGTGCATAATCGTACATTTCGTATGATTCATCTCTTCTCATAAGCAACATTTTTTAGTTAAAGACCTATACAGATACTTGACCTTTTATCGCTGGGTGCGGATCATAGCCCTCTAGTGTAAAGTCTTCGTATGTAAAACTAAATATATCTTTTACCTCTTTATTCAATACCATTTTAGGCAGTGGTTTAGGTTCTCTACTCAATTGTAGTGTTACCTGCTCTATATGGTTATTATAGATGTGTACATCTCCGAATGTATGGATAAAGTCTCCTACCTCTAAGTCACATACCTGAGCTACCATCATAGTTAATAAAGCATAAGAAGCAATATTAAACGGCACTCCTAAAAACACATCTGCACTTCTCTGATATAACTGACAAGACAACTTGCCATCTGCTACATAAAACTGAAAGAACGAGTGACATGGAGGTAAAGCTGCCTTTCCATTAGCTACATTCTCTGCAAAAGAAACAGATGTATCAGGCATCACACTAGGATTCCAAGCAGAGACCATTATACGGCGGCTATCTGGATTATTCTTAAGTGTATCTATAACCTCTTTAATCTGATCTATACCTTCCCCATTCCAGTTTCTCCATTGATATCCATATACAGGTCCTAAGTCTCCATTCTCATCAGCCCACTCATCCCATATACGTACACCATTCTCACTTAGATACTTAATATTAGTATCTCCATTTAAGAACCACAACAATTCGTATATAATAGATTTTAAATGCACTTTTTTAGTAGTCACTAGAGGAAATCCCTCTGATAGATCAAAGCGCATTTGATGTCCGAATATACTCTTAGTTCCAGTCCCTGTTCTATCTCCTTTTTGAGTTCCTTTATCTAATACCTGTTGTACTAAATCTAAATATTGTTTCATTGTTGTGTGTTATATATAGCTGTTATCGTTTATTTAATTCATCTCTTAAAAGAGCTGCCTTCTCATAATCTTCATTAATTAAAGCCTCATTAAGCATTTTTTCCAATTCACCCTTCGAGTAACTAGAAAAGTCATTAGCTTTAGCCTCTTCTTCTAAGAACTGCTCTACTTGAGAAGCAATATCATTACCAGAATACGGGTTGCTATTATCTTCTTCTTCTTGAGGTTCCTCTTCTTCGGCCTCAGCATTTAAGATAATTCCTGCTCTATCCATTATATCTTTATACGTGTATATCGGTGCATAAAATCGAATAGCTAAAGCTATAGCATCAGATGTACGTGCATCTATTACCTCTTCTATCCCATCTCTCTCACATACAAGGCTAGAATAAAAAATCCCGTCTAATAATCTATTGATAATAACCTCTTTAATCACGATACTGTATCTATCTGCTAAAGACTTAAATAAGTCATGTGTCAAAGGTCTAGGCGGTCTGATATCATCTTCTATCGCTATCGCAATAGACTGTGCTTCAAAAGCTCCTATTACTATCGGCAACTTTCTGCTCCCTACTTCCTCTTCTAATATAAGTGCATAAGCCCCATTCTGTGTATGGCTATAAGAGATTCCACTTACCGTTAATTTTATCAAACTCATAATTATTTTTTATACAAAAAAAGCAACTAAAACAAAGATAATAAATCTTGTCTTAGTTGCCTTATTATTTAAAAGCTTTTAAATGCTTATGCGTTCTTAGCTTTGAACTCTTTTAATTTCTCTACTAACTGAGGTACTACTTGGAATGCGTCTCCTACGATACCATAATCAGCTACTTTAAAGAATGGAGCTTCAGCATCTGTATTAATAGCTACTTTTACTTTAGAAGAGTTAACTCCTGCGATATGTTGGATAGCTCCAGAGATACCTACAGCGATGTATAAGTTAGCAGCTACAGGCTTTCCAGTTTGTCCTACGTGCTCTTCATGAGATCTCCATCCTAGGTCAGATACAGGCTTAGAACAAGCTAATGCTCCACCTAATACCTCTGCTAAGTCTTCGATCATTTTCCAGTTCTCTGGTCCTTTTAATCCACGTCCACCTGACACTACTACATCAGCATCAGCGATCGTTACTTTACCAGATACTTTCTCTACTCCTTCTACTTTTAGACTAAAGTCAGCATCGTTTAATGATGGAGCGAAGTCTTCAGCAGCAGCAGCTCCAGTAGCCTCTACTAATCCAAAAGAGTTTTTAGCTAATGCGATAACTTTCACATCAGTAGTTAATTCTGTATGAGAGAATGCTTTAGTTGAGAATGAGTTTCTTTTCACTACGAAAGGAGAAGTGCTCTCTGGCAATGCTACCACGTTAGTAGCGAATCCAGCATTTAAAGCTACAGCTACGATAGGAGCAGCGTATAAACTATCTGTAGTAGATGATAATACCACTACTTTAGAACCTTCTTTTTGAGCAGCTTGTTTGATAACATCTGCATATGCTTTAGCGTTAAAAGTAGCTAATTTATCATTCGTTACTTTTAATACTTTATCTACTCCGTATTTTCCTAATTCGCTTACATCTGAAGCGTTTACTGTCACAGCAGTCACTGTTGTTCCTAATGACTCTGCTACTTTCTTAGCATAAGAAGCTAATTCTAATGCTACTTTCTTAAATTTTCCTTCTGCTGATTCAGCATATATTAAAACTGACATAATTCTTCTTTTATTAAAGGTTTACAAATAAGTGAAATTAGATAACTTTAGCCTCGTTGTGTAACAAGCTGATTAATTCATCAATGTTATCTGGCGAAATCATTTTACAAGCTGATTTTGCAGCTGGTTTTTCAAATTTCACATCTTTAGTAGTTACTTCTGCTCCTACTGGCTCTACTACAGCTAATGCTTTAGTTCTAGCAGACATAATTCCACGCATATTAGGAATACGTAAATCTTTCTCATCTACTAATCCTTTTTGTCCACCGATAACGATAGGTAATTTTCCTGAGATAGTCTCTTTACCTCCGTCGATTTGACGAATAGCTTTAACTGAAGTTCCCTCTATTTCTAATCCCTCACAAGAGTTGATAAAATCATATCCTAAGAATGCAGCTAGCATACCTGGTACCATTCCACCATTGTAATCTAATGATTCTTTACCAGCTAATACTAAATCAAATCCTCCGTTCTTTACTACTTCAGCTAATTGTTTAGCTACATACATACCATCAGCAGGATCAGCATTAACACGGATAGCTTCATCAGCACCGATAGCTAACGCTTTACGTAATGTAGCTTCTGTATCAGCTCCACCTACATTCACTACAGTTACTGTAGCTCCTTGTTTCTCTTTAAACCAGATAGCTCTAGTTAAAGAATACTCATCATTAGGGTTGATTACAAACTGTACTCCATTTGTATCAAACGCTGTATCTCCATTAGTGAAGTTAATTTTTGAAGTAGTATCAGGCACATGACTGATGCAAACTAATATTTTCATTTTTATATCGTTTTTTGTGTTTCACATTTACTTACCGAACGAAAATAAGAATTTATTTTTGATAATTTACTATGCGTGCATATAAAATTATCATCGTTATTTAAAAACATTCTAATTAACACCACCTTATTTATAGTGTTATCCTCTTCTAAATACATCTAATTATATTGAAATCCAAACTTTTCATACATAACTCTATTCTTTTAGCATCAACTATAACTCTTCTCAAAACAATACAAGTAGTAAAATAATTAACACATATTTGATAAACATCCCTCCTACTCATTGGTTAAATAACTACAACGGAAAATACCCTTCCCTTTCCTAAAGAAAAAAAACAACTAGTACAGCAATCACTTTCTCCTACGATACTTCTAAGATACTTTTAAGCTTCTTCTATAAAATGCCTCTTATGTAAAGCAAATACGGAGAATCCTAGAAGAACTGTAAAAGGAATTGGCACGAACACTTATAAACAGTGGCTTTAGAGCCCATTGTAATTTTATCAAATTACAAGGACAACAAAACATTAACCATTGATTATCAATCTATTAAAAACAAAAATACACGAAATGTGAATAAAAAAAGCGATATACTTTTTCTAAAAATGAGGCACCAAAAAGGCTAAAAAGAACCTTTTTTATAAAAAAACACGTTTAAACTCTCCCTTAATAACATGAAAAACATCTCAAAAAAGAAAAAACAAAAGCAATTATTTCTCCTGATCTCTTTACTTAATTAGAACTATCTCTTTCTTCTAAACTCTAATGGGTTAATTCCTACCTCACGTTTAAAGAACCTTCCCATATAAGATGGATCATCGAAGTGGAGAACTTCCGCTATCTGACTAATACTTAATTCTGTATTTACTAAATAGTGTTTGATCTCTAATATCACCTGTCTATTAATAAGTTCTTTAGGGCTGTAGTTTAAGAACTGTTGAGTAACTTGAGATAAATAATAAGGAGTAACAAACAACTCACCAGCGTAGAATGCTACATCTCTATGTGCTTTAGCATGCTTACTAATCAAATCCCAGAACTTCCAGCAGAGTTCCTCTTGACGACTATAGTGCTTCTCTATTACTAAATCATTATAATTAACATGCTCTGATAAAGTCAAGAACAAACTTTGAAACTGATTACACAGAATACGTTTAGTATATGTAATAGTATGCTTCATTAAGTGCATATTTAAAGATTGCCACATCTGATAGATCACCATATCTTCTCCTCTAAACTGCTGTTTAGGATAGTAATGTAAATAACTAAATAATTCGTTAGGCAATACATAAGCTATATCACTCGCTAAGTCACGTCTAATCAAGTAACATTGCATTGAGAAAGTATCGCTACAATCCTTAAAACTCACAATATTATCTTCTCCTACTACTATAAAACTACCTCTACTCAATGCGTACTCTTTAAAATCTATACTCACTCTTCCCTCTCCTGACTCAACAAAAAAGAAAGACAAATAAGCAAGCTGCAAGGGATAAGTACCTAATGTATCAACTGTACTCAAACCGTAATCTACCCCTATTTTTAAAGAAATCTTATCTACTAACTCCATAAAGTTACTTTTAATAATTACATATACATAACTAAAACTACTAACAAAAATAGCATATAGTTTTCAAAATTACATTTTTACCTCAAATTATTATACAGTCCACCTCAGCATCCCCTTGTACTTTTGTCTCAGAATTATTAACAGTATCTCGGGTGACTTAATCTGAAATACATAAAATGAAACAATGATGAAATTAATAACAGAAAGATTGATTTTACGCCCATGGGAAGAATCAGACACAGAGAGCTTATATCTATACGCTAAAGACGAAAACGTAGGTCCTCCTGCAGGATGGCCTGCTCATAAAAATATAGAAGAAAGTAGATCTGTAATCCTAAACGAATTCGCACATCCTGAAGTATATGCTGTAGCACTTAAAGATACTAACGAGGCCATAGGGTGTATTGGACTTTTAATCGGAGAGAACAGCAACTTCGACATATCAAAACACGAGGCAGAAGTAGCTTATTGGGTAGGTGTACCACATTGGGGAAAAGGATACATCCCTGAGGCATTACACACCTTAATCAGACACGCATTCGTAGATCTAAAGATAACCGACTTATGGTGTGGCTTTTATGAAGAAAACACAAAATCATTAAGAGCTCAATCAAAATGTGGATTTACATTCGCTTACATTAGTGTCCGATAAAACTTATTATCAATAGAATTTTCAATCATATTATATTGATAATCAGTTTTATATACTTTTAATTTCATACTAAACCTAGAAATAGGCTCTCAGAACAAAGAGAGTTGTTTTATCTTTTGAACCTCAATAATCCAATCTTGTTCAGGATTTTCTAAGAAATGTAATAGTTTAATATAGTTAAACAGATGGATCTTACAAAAACTTACCAAATTTGAGAAAGCCCAACTTCTTGTAAGCTTTTTCTTAATCACAGATATGAGTAAATTTACTATCAAAACACAGTATATCTGTATTTTAATAGCATTC
>NZ_FNYS01000043.1 GCF_900109075.1 Myroides marinus
TAGACATGCCCCAAAAAGTTAGACACTTTTTGGGGCATTTTTTATGAGTAGAAAACAGAAATACAATTTCGAGTTTAAGTTACGTTTAGTAACTATTATTTTGGAAGGGAAAGACAGTATGTGTGGACTTTCAGGATCAGAAAAAATTAGTGAGTTTAACCTTTACTTTTGGCTTAAACTATATGAAGCTTATGGAGAACAAGGATTACGAGGAATCTCCAAAAACAAATTCACTATAGAAGAAAAAGTTCATATTATTCAGGAGCATCAAAATAGTGGTTTATCTTTGACAGACACCTGTGTGAGATATAGAATTTCAAATCCTTCTGTCTTATTCCAATGGATAGCCAAATTTAAAAGCAAAGGATTTAAGGGTTTAGAAGATAATCGGGGTGTACATTTAAAGAAAAACAAAAAAATTACCTCAATGACAAAGAAAAGCGCTATTCCTGGGATAAAAAGCTCAATGACTGATTTAGAAAAATTGAAAATTGAAAATGAATATTTACGTGCAGAAATTGCTTATCTAAAAAAGTTAGAAGCCTTGGCTCAAAGCAAGCAAGCCAAAAAGAAAAAGCCGTAATAGTTACGGAGCTAAGGCGCGATCATAATTTAAAACACCTACTACACTTAGCAGGGCTAGCTCGTAGTTGTTATTATTACCATATAAAGAGTGTTTCTTTTTTGGATAAACATGTGAATTTAGTCAAACATGTAGTTGATATCTACAATAAACACAAAGGATTGTATGGATACAGACGTATCACATTAGCTCTTAGAAAAGAGTTAGGAATACCTGTAAACTTTAAAACTATCGCTAAGATAATGAAGAAATCAAATCTTAAAAGCATAATCCGAGTTAAGAAATACAGGTCTTTTAGAGGAGATGTTGGTAAAGAAGCAGAGAATATACTTCAACGAAATTTTAAAGCTACAGAGCCTCATCAAAAGTGGGCTACTGATGTGACAGAATTTAATGTAAAAGGAAATAAATTATATTTATCTCCAATTATAGACTTATTTAATGGAGAGATTATTAGTTATAATTTATCTACTTCACCCAATTATAAACAGACTATTGACATGCTTGATAAAGCATTTAAAAAAAGGAAAAAAGAGAATAGAGCACATATCCACACTATACTTCATTCTGATCAAGGATGGCAATATAGACTACAAAAATATCAACACAAACTCAAAGCTAATAACATTATTCAAAGTATGTCTAGAAAAGGGAATTGTCTAGATAATGCTATTATAGAAAATTTCTTTGGAGTGCTAAAGTCAGAACTATTTTACCTGAAGAAATATACTTCGATAGTAGAATTGAGTAAAGAGATCAAAGACTATATTAAATATTACAATAACGATAGAATAAGGATTAACTTAAATGGAATGAGCCCGATAGAATATCGAGCTCATTATATTAAAAACATTGCATAACTTAGTCCAACTTTTTGGGGTCAGTCCAATATAGCAGTCCTTTTTTCTTTACACTATAAAGTGATAAAAAATAAGCAAACCTATAAGCCGGATTCTGTAAGTACTAAAAGTACTCCCTTATCATTTATCCCGGCTATCAATTACTCGATAGCTCTATCTGCCTACCCCTAAAGCATCGGGCGGGCACCCTCGAACGCTAAATATACATGACATTTCACCGCATAGAGTTTACCTGGTTTCACTACAGCATTACCTGTACATACTTTCTGTTGCACTTGTCCTCTTGGCAAGCCAAGGATGGGCGTTACCCATTATGCTTCCCTATGGTGTCCAGACTTTCCTCTATTTTCATTACTGAAAGTAGCGATAAGGCAGTTTGCTTGGCACAAAAGTAACTCATTTATTACAACTCATAAAATTATTTCACAATATTCTTTTATGAGTTTAAAACCTAGTTTATAAAAAAACTTATTATTCCTTAACAAAGAGATGCTTAACCTATAATCTATTTATGGATAATGTATTTTTTATATCAATCAAACTAGATTCTACCAGCTTATTTTGACATAAAATTATAAAGTTCACCCCTTATATTATACAAGGTTAGTAAAGTATTTTGTGTACTTTTGCTAGCATCCATTTTTAAGAACTATCAAAGTGAGTTTTATAAAAATAACAGAACAATCTTCTAAGTATAATGATTTAGACAAAATGTCTATCAACGAGCTTTTGACTAATATTAACCAAGAAGATATATCTGTTCCCTTAGCAGTACAAAAAGCTATTCCTCAAATAGAAGCTACAGTTGTACAAGTTGTTTCCAAATTAAATAACGGTGGTAGATTATTCTATATTGGCGCAGGTACATCTGGTCGACTAGGTATACTAGACGCATCTGAGTGCCCTCCTACCTATGGTGTATCCCCTGATTTAGTTATAGGAATTATAGCTGGTGGAGATTATGCTATTAGACATGCAGTAGAAAATGCAGAAGACAATCCACTACAAGGATGGGAAGATTTACTACAACACAATATATCTGATAAAGATATTGTTATTGGTATAGCTGCTTCTGGTACTACTCCGTATGTAATTAAGGCCTTAGAGAAATGTCAAGCAAATAAGATTACAACTAGCTGTATTACGTGCAATCTAGAAAGTCCGTTAGCTAAAGTAGCGGATTATCCTATCGAAGTTGTAGTAGGACCTGAGTTTGTTACAGGAAGCTCTCGTATGAAAGCTGGTACAGCACAGAAATTGGTATTAAACATGATATCAACAAGTAGTATGATTCAGATAGGAAGAGTAAAAGGCAATAAAATGGTCGATATGAAAATGACCAATGCTAAACTTCAGGAAAGAGGAATACAAATGATAATAGATGAATTACAAATAGAATATTCTATTGCTGCACAATTATTAAAAGAACATCAAAACGTTCGTACAGCAATTGAATATTATAAAACAAATATATAATGGAACAAGAACCACAAATAGATAGAAAATTGCTTAATAAAGGAGTTAAGTATCTTATGATTACTTTACCTCTTATGTTCTTAGGACCTATTGTTCTACATAGCTCTTTAAAGAATCAAGGACATCCTTTTTTCTATCCTATATTTGGACTAGGTTGTCTAATTTGTTTAACATCTATGCTGTTATTCTTTAAAGGACTACAAACAATTATTAAATCACTATTTGGAAAATAATATTATGAAAACTAAATTACTATACTTTTTACCTTTATTCTTTTTATTAATCTCTTGCTATAATCAGGAGAGAAACTGTGCAAACTTTAAAACTGGTAAGTTTGAATTTGTAGCTGAAATAAATGGAGAAAAAAAGGTATCAACTTTTGTTAGAACAGAAAACTTAGAAATAGAAACATTCGAAGGAAAAACTGATAGTGCTGCTATTCGATGGGTTAATGACTGTGAATTTGTGTTAGAGAAATTAAACCCTAAAACAATGGCAGACAAAAAACCAGTTAGTATCAAAATAGTCACTACTAATGGAGATGAATGTACTTTCGAATATGGATACGTGGGAGATGCACGAAGAGAAAGAGGAACAATTAAAAAAATTGCTGATTTATAATTTAATCCACACACAAATACTATGGAAGTATTTTTAACTGCTGATGCTATTGTAGCATTTATAACACTGACATTCTTAGAGATTGTACTAGGAATCGACAACGTTATTTTCATCTCTATCGTAACAGGTAAACTACCTGAAGAACAACGTAAAAAAGCAACTAAGATTGGTCTATTCTTAGCTATGTTTATGCGTATTGGTTTATTATTCGGTGTTACATGGCTTATTGCTATGAAAAAACCATTGTTCAGCATTAACTGGAGTTGGTTTAGCGCTGACTTTAATGGACAAGCTTTAATACTTCTTGGTGGAGGTATCTTTCTTATCTATAAATCTACAAAAGAAATACATGAGAAAGTGGCACATGTACACGATCACCATCCTATAGATGAAGCGCCAAATGCTAAGAAAATAGCAACTAAATCATTTAGCAATATTATTATGCAAATCTTAATGATTGATATTATTTTCTCTGTAGATAGTATCCTTACAGCTGTAGGTATGACTAATGGTCTTAATGGTGCATTATACATTATGATAGCTGCAGTTATTGTATCAGTAGGAGTTATGATGTTATTTGCAATTCCTGTAGGAAACTTTGTAAACAAAAATCCTTCTATTCAGATTCTAGCTTTATCATTCTTAATCCTTATTGGATTTATGCTTACAACAGAAAGTATGCATATTTCTCATGCTGTTTTAGCAGGACAAGAGATTGGAGCAGTACCTAAAGGTTATTTATACTTTGCTATCGCATTCTCTCTAGCAGTAGAATTTATCAATATGAAACTACGTAAAAAGAGCACTCCAGTTGCTTAATATTTTTACTATATATAAAACAAAAAATCCCTCTGTAGTAGAGGGATTTTTGTTTTATATAGTAATTTATTACTCAGTCATATTCTTTGCTTCTAGATAGCGTTCTGTTACGAAATCAATATCCTTAATTGACTTTCTAGCCCAATCAATTCTTTTTTCTAATAATTGAGCATCTGATAGTCTCCAATCGATATTAGAATTTCTTACTCTAGTAGTTAGATTTTGAATGATAATTGCTGCAGATACAGAAATATTTAGACTCTCTGTAAAACCAACCATTGGTATTTTAATGTAAGCATCGGCTTGCTCGATAATTTCTGGTGATAAACCGTTCTTTTCCGTCCCAAAGAAGATTGCAGAAGGTTTGGTGATATCAAAATCTTCTAAATGATTAGCCTCTACATGTGGAGTAGTTGCAACTATCTGATATCCTTTACTTCTAATATCATCTAAAGCAGAAGGTATATTACTATATCTATGTATATCTACCCACTTCTCTGCTCCTAAAGCAATCTCTTTATCTATTCGTTTACCAAACTTTTGCTCAATAACACAAAGGTCTTGTACCCCAAAAACCTCACAGCTTCTCATTACAGCACTTGTATTATGTAATTGATACACATCTTCCGCTACTATAGTAAAATGCTTTGTACGGTTATTTAAAACCTCTTTAAAGCGTTCTACTCTATTCTCTGTCAAAAATGATTCTAAGTATTCTAAATATTCTACGTCTTGAAATAGCTTATTTGAAATATCCATTATTATAATTATTTTTAAGAACCTTGATAAAGACAATAAAACATCTCTTTATCATATAGGATTAATACAAACGCAAAGGTAACAATATTATGGAAAAAAGATTAGTAGTACTTTCGGGAGCAGGAATGAGTGCTGAGAGCGGTATACAAACCTTCAGAGATGCAGGAGGTTTGTGGGAAGGACATGATGTTATGGAAGTAGCTTCACCAGAAGGTTGGAAAAAAAACAAAGAACTAGTACTTGATTTCTACAATCAAAGAAGACGTCAACTATTAACTTGTGAGCCAAATGAAGCACACCTACTACTAGCTGAATTAGAACAACACTACAACACTACTATCGTAACACAAAATGTAGACGATCTACATGAACGCGCAGGTTCGTCACATATTATTCATCTACATGGTGAACTACTTAAGGTAAGGAGTGTACAAAACAGTAAACTCATATACCTTTGGTCAAAAGATTTACACAGTACAGACACCAACGATCTAGGTCATAAACTCAGACCACATATCGTTTGGTTTGGAGAAATGGTTCCTGAGTTAGAAAATGCTGTATCTTATGTCAAAAAAGCTGATATTATCATTATAATAGGAACTTCTATGCAAGTATACCCTGCCGCTTCATTAATCCATTATGCAAAACCAAATGCTCTTGCTTATTATATTGATACTAATCCAGCAATAATTAATCAAACTCCTTGTAAAATAAACATTATAGCAGAAAAAGCATCCATTGGATTAAAGTCCATCATTAATGATTTAAAAAATAATTCACAATAATTTCTTAATATTAAAAAATAAACTACATTAGAGCCATAAACTATAACTAATCAATTTATGAAAAAACTAATTTTATTATTTCTAGCTACAGCAACATTTAGTGTTGTTAGTTGCTCTAGTGATGATGGAGGTTCTAAAGACATCAAACCAGAAGGATATCCAGAGACTTTAAATCAAGTAGACTTTAATGCTCAAGCACCAGGAACAAGAATGTTATTAACAGGTAAAGGGTTTGATGAAGCTAAAAGTTCTGAATATAAAATTACCTTTGTAAAAGCGTTACCTACTAAGAGCTCAAATGCTGTCATCGCACCTAGAGCACCTAAGCCAGAAGAGTCAAATGAGAATATTGAAGCTTATATCTTTAAGGTAACACCTACAGAAGTACATTTTGAGGTTCCGAAAGAAGTTGGTAATGGAACTGTTAACTTTGAATATAAAAAATATAAGACACCTATTGGTAACTACCAAAAGAAGGTTAAATAACAAAAAAACGCTTTAGAGTATTTCTAAAGCGTTTTTTTATTGCACTACTATAATCTATTTTCCAATAATCTTTTATATACGAAAAAGCCCTTAGACAATGTCTAAGGGCTTTTATTTATAACTTTTACTACTCTAAGTTATCAATCTTAATTTGTAAAGTAAACTACAACTTTATATTTTCCAGCAGGAAGAGTAGAATAAATCTCACCACTACCTAAAGCAAAATTAAAGTCTGTTTTACCAATTGCAAACTCACTAACATTAACTGTTAATAAATTACCAGAAGCATCATATAACTTAACATCAAATACTTTAAATGTTTTTTGCCATAAAGAATCAGGTAAATTAACACCTTTTACTTCTGCATCATTTGCATTTACATCAGCTACAGCAGAGAAAACGCTAACTTCTTTTCCGTCAGACTTAATATTAGTCACTGCTACTTCTTTAGTAATATCATATGCTACAGCACTTTTAAGCTCTTTAATAAGATCATTGTTAGTCTCTTTAAGAATCTCCTTGATTGTATTTGTTAAATCAATAACTGTTCTAGTTTCTTTTCCTGTTGAAGGATCTTTTATTACTGAATAAAGAACATCTTTTGCAGTAGTATCTTTAGGATCTAGTTTACCATAACTGAAGTTTCGCACCCAAAACTGGGGCTTATAGAAGTGAAAAAATAGCATGTAAACCAAGGTAATCCCTTGGTTTTATTGTATCTTTAAGT
>NZ_FNYS01000002.1 GCF_900109075.1 Myroides marinus
ATTAGAATAAAATAGCTCAAAGTCGGGAGACTTTGCGCAGCGAACATTATACTTTACCTCAAACAACATTAGAATAAAATAGCTCAATTCCTCATTCCTCATTCCTCATTCTTCATTCCTCATTCCTCATTGACAATTGACAATTATTCCTCGTTTCTTTTCACTTTAAATGTCAATACGAAGTAACTTCCAATACTGATTGGCAATACGATATTTAGTAACCAAATAAGTGTTGCTACTAACGCGACTACCCATTGATTAACATCTAGAGCTGTGAAAATAAACATCGCTATACTTCCTTTAACAGCAAACTCTAAGAACTGAAAGTTGGGTAACGAAGAAGCCATTAGATAGATCGCTGATACGGCACATAGTAGTTCAAAATAAGGGATATCTACTCCGAATAGGTAGTATAATATCACGTATTGATGTGTAAATGAGGCATATCTAAGCAGTGCTAAAAATAGGTTCTTACGGTGTTTCTTCTTTGGTATTTCATTCAGCAGATTGACTATAGTCTGTATGGAATAGCCTTTGATAGCGAAGTTTCTTATTGAAAATAATAACGTAAACACTACTGCTATAATCCCATAAACGATGTATAAGTAAGTATTCGGGATAATCTCGTGAAACTGGTTTAAGATACTCAGTCCGATTAGTCCAAACACGATAGCATAGATGACTTGTACTCCATTACACACCATATTCAAGAAGATAACACGAGGGGCGTCTTTCTTTTCAAAATAAAGCGCTTTACCTGCGTACTCCCCTATTCCATTTGGGGTGAATATCCCAAGTGTTAGTGCACTTAGTACTTGCTTTGCAGCTTGTCCTACAGATACGGGTTTAATTAAGGAAGATAGGTTTTGCCATTTAAGTATTTCGACGAAACGGTTAGAGAAGGTCAGACACATCAGTGCAAAGATGGCTAGGTAGTTCTCTGGCTTGCTAACTACTTCACTAAGAATATGAAAGTCTAAGGTCTCATCGTTAGAAAGCTGATTATATATATAGTAAAAAGCGGCACTTACAACTAATATTTTAATTAGAAGTACGAGATATTGCTTAGTTTTGTCTGATAGAATCTTCATCGGTGCAAAGTAAATAATTAATTGCTAATTTTTAATTACTAATTACTATAGAGTTAGTTAATATATTCATGTACTCGGATTGTAAATATGCGATAACGATTCGCAATAACTAAGGTGTACTTTAAATCAAGAACTCTTAACTTTGTTGACGGTTGACGGTTGACGGTTGACGGTTAACGGCTAACGGCTAACGGTTGACGTTAACTAACAATATGTTATCCGCAGTATAATGTAGAGACGTAATACTTTACGTCTACCACAACGTATAATTATCGTGGATATATATTACGCCCGTACTGATGTGGATATGTTGTCCATAGTATAATGTAGAAACACATTATTATGCGTGTCACACAATATAGATAATAGTCACAGATTACAAATCTGCGACAACGGTATTTGTTTACAATTAACTGTAAACCATTAATTAAAGCATAAACATTTTGACAATAGAAAAGATTATATTAGGCATAGACCCAGGTACTACCGTTATGGGATTTGGAGTAATAAAGGTGGTGAATAAAAAGATGGAGTTCCTTCAGCTTAATGAATTGCTATTGGCTAAATATGAGGATCGATATACTCGTCTAAGGTTGATCTTTGACCGTACTATCGAACTGATAGAGACTTTTCACCCTGATGAGATTGCTATCGAGGCACCTTTCTTAGGTAAAAACCCACAGTCTATGCTAAAGTTAGGTCGTGCTCAAGGTGTGGCTATGGCAGCTGCATTATCTCGTGATATTCCTGTTACGGAGTATGAACCTAAAAAGATAAAGATGGCTATCACTGGTAGTGGTAATGCGAGTAAAGAACAGGTAGCTAAAATGCTTCAGCAATTGTTACCAGGACTTAAAGAATTACCTAAGAATCTAGATAGTACTGATGGTCTGGCTGCTGCGGTATGTCACCACTTTAACAGTGGTAAGACAGTAATCGGTAAGAGTTATAGCGGATGGGATGCATTCATCAAACAAAATCAAGATAGAGTAAAGAAATAATGGCTGGTATATATATACATATTCCGTTCTGTAAGCAGGCGTGTCACTACTGTGACTTTCATTTCTCCACTTCGCTAAAGAAGAAGGAAGATATGCTAGATAGCATTAAACGTGAACTGTTCTTACGCAAGGATGAATTAGAGGGTGAGATTATAGAAACTATCTACTTCGGTGGAGGTACTCCGAGTATCTTAGAGGTAGATGAGATTAATGCTATGATTCAGTCTGTATATGATCTGTTTGAGGTAATAGACGCTCCAGAGATTACACTAGAGGCTAATCCTGATGATCTAGACAGTGCTACCCTACATAAGCTGGCTGAGTCTAGAGTAAATAGGTTGAGCATTGGTATTCAATCATTCGAAGAGGCAGACTTAAAGATGATGAATAGAGCTCATAATTCGACAGAGGCTATACAGTGTCTGGAGATTGCTACTACTCTGTTTGACAATATTTCGATAGACTTGATATACGGTATTCCAAATATGAGTAACGAGCGTTGGTTATCCAATGTACAACGCATCTTAGATTTAGGCATTCCACATATTTCTTGTTATGCACTAACAGTAGAAGAGCGAACTGCTCTGAATAAATTGATTAAGAAAGGAGTTATCCCTAGCCCTGAAGAAGAGGTGGCTCACCAACATTTTATGTTGTTAATAGAGACATTGAGAGCAAATGGATATATACACTACGAACTGTCTAACTTCGCTAAGCCAGGGTATTACTCAAAAAACAATTCGGCTTATTGGTTAGGTAAAAAGTATTTAGGTATAGGCCCTTCTGCTCACAGCTTTGACGGAGTACACAGAAGTTGGAATATCGCTAATAATAGCTTGTACATAAAGGACATCGCTGAGGATAAACTTCCTTTAGAAATAGAGGAGCTAAGCTTAACTGATCGTTATAATGAGTATATCATGACTGGACTTAGAACGATCTGGGGTGTTGACCTAAATCGAGTGAAGAGAGAATTCGGTGAGGTATATTACGATTACTTAGTTCGATTATCTTCTTCGTTTATAGAAGAGAGACTGATGAAGAAAGAGAGTTATATACTGACAATAACGGATAAAGGAAAATTCTTAAGTGATGGTATAGCTTCTGATTTATTTTACTTAGATTTGAAATAAAACAATGAAGGCAACGATAACCTATTCAGGAACAGATTATCACATCGATCTAATGAAACCGATAGATATATCTATTCCACTAGTCAATACAGAAGATAATCCTATCGCATGGTATTTAGATAAACCTGAGATAGCACCTGTAGTAATGCATGACTGGATAGGTAAAGTAAGTGAGGGACAATCGTCGACTAACTTTAATAATGTCGCATTTAATCCTCATGCTCATGGTACACATACGGAGTGCTTAGGGCATATCACTTATGACTTCTATAGTGTGAATGATAGCCTGAAGACATATTTCTTCTTCGCTCAACTAATCACTATCGCTCCACAACTACAAGACAATGGGGATTATGTCATCACTTTAGATCAGGTAAAGCATGTATGGGTAGAGAATAACCAAAAAGCTGTAGTTATACGTACGCTACCTAATGAGCTAGCTAAAACACATCAGAAATACTCTCATACTAATCCTCCTTATTTATGTGATAAGACTGCTTCTTTCTTTAAAGAACAGGGAGTAGATCACTTACTTATCGATCTACCTAGTGTGGATAGAGAGCAAGATGAAGGAAAACTATTAGCTCATAAGGCGTTCTGGAATGTAAAAGATACACGTCATCTAAATAATGATGCTAGATTAGATGCTACTATCACAGAGATGGTTTATATCCCAAATGAGGTAGAGGACGGTTGGTATTTCGTGAATATACAGTTGGCTTCTTTTGTGAATGATGCCAGTCCGAGCAAACCTGTGTTATACAAAATACTTTAGGTTATGGAGTTAGATGAATTATACGAGTATTGTTCTTCTAAGCCTTATGCAACGAGTGGATTCCCATTCGATGAGAACTTAATGACCTTTCAGGTTGGCGGTAAGATATTTGCGATGATAGCTATCCACTTTTGGGAAGAAGGAAATAGAAATATCATTCTTAAGTGCCCTCCGGAACTTGCACAAGAGTTGCGTGAGGAATACGAGGATATTACTTATGGATATACAATGAATAAAAAACATTGGAATACCGTATACTTAAGAGGTGCATTCTCTCCAAGTCAACTTATAGAATGGATAGACTTATCTTATGATCTAGTATATGATACGCTAACGCGAAAAGAGTTAATTAACCTAGCTAAAAAACCACTATAACAATGGATGTACATGTAATATATGACTACTGTCTGAACAAAAAAGGTACAGTAGAGGATTTCCCTTTTGACGAGGAGACACTAACTTTTAAAGTGGGTGGAAAGATATACTTACTACTCAACCTTACGAAGTGGGAACAGGGTAACTGCTTCATCAATCTAAAGTGTGATCCTGAGCGTGCAGAAGAGTTGCGCGCTGACTACAATGAAATAACTCCAGGGTATCACATGAGCAAAAAACACTGGAACTCTGTGCAATTAGGTGGTGGGGTACAATGGGCTCTACTGAAGGATCTGATAGATCACTCATACGAATTGGTGTACAACAGCCTAACAAAAAAACTTAAAGAGGAAATAGAAGGTATTAATTAGTTATTTCATTTAATTTTTTATTCCACAAAGCTTTTAGTTCATCAGTCTCGTAATCACTAATTATTTCAAGTATTATTCTATAAATTTCATTATCATGCCCCTCTATTGCTCTACGTATCCAAAAAGTATAATACCACTCAGGATGACTTCGTTTTAAAAAATAATCATAGTCATTAACATGACAATTCATAAATTCTAAATCTAGAGACTCCTTAACAATCTCTTTAGGTTTTCTCAGAGCTCTACCTCCTATCTTCAATGGGATCATAGTATCATCATTAAAGACATTCTGTGGGTTCACAATATTTAAATCTTTGTATGTTGGATACAACATACTATACTCATCAACCATCAGAGAATAATATAATTCTGATACTACTTCACTATTATTAGAAAGTTCTTCATAACTATATTCTAATCTTCTAAGACTAAAATAAACCTCTTCGAAACGTTCATCAGGAAGTATTGAATAAAAAAGTTTTTTGTTATTACTAAAAAAAGCATACCAATCAATTTCTTTGCTATTTCTATACTGAATAAAGCGTTCAAAAAGCCTTATAAATGCAACTGCTCCTTTTATATCTACCAATTTATCATGTTCTGGAAAGTAATAAGATTCTAAATCATACTTTCTTTTATCTGCTTTGATAGGAATAACCTTATTATTAACTTGCTTATTAGTATTTCTTATATAATAAGAAGATTCTTCACGCACAACAAGAGGTACAGCATCTAATAAATACTGTAACCTCACTACTTCTTTTAAAAAAGAAGCTGCCAAAATAACACTATCATGATAATACACTTCATGATCATCTATTTTTTTTGCATATACTAAATCTCTATAGAGCGTCGTAGGATATTGATAACTAATATTTAGAGTATCACTGCTTACCTTTGAAACTACAGTGATATCATCCAAATGAATAAATCCAATAGGCTCGGGATAAACATTAAAAAAAGCCTTTAAACTATATGACTCTTCTTCAAAAATTATTTCATCTTCAACGCCCTCCACTTTAATAACACTAGGAGTATATACTTCTTCAATATTTTCAAAAGAATCCTTCTCCCTTTTACATCCAACAAAAGATATAATAATCAAAACAAACAAAAAACACTTACTCATGATAAAAAGTTAAAAAGAAATAATACAAACAATATTTAAAACAATATTAACTAAAAAACAACAACAAATACAACATATATCCTTTTTTATTGTACCTGACCTTTGCTTATTAAACTAAGTTATTCATTTTTTATATTTTTGTACTTTAAACACTTTCATGAAAACATTTATAGAGACAGATAGACTAATCATACGCCAATATAAAGACAGTGACTTAACTGCCTTTATAGCGATGAATCAAGATGAGCAGGTAATGGAGTTCTTCTTAAAGAAACTAACTCCTGAAGAGTCAACTGAAGCTTATAACCGTATTAAGAATAAAATAGATCAAAATGGATATGGGTTCTTCGCTGTAGAAGAAAAAAGCAGTGGTAGCTTTATCGGTTTTGTTGGATTATTAGACATTACCTTCGATGTGGACTTCGCTCCTGGAGTAGAAATAGGATGGCGTATGTTACCACAGTTTTGGGGTAAAGGATATGCGACTGAGGCTGCTACAGCTTGTCTAGCATTTGGAAAAGAAACATTGGGACTAGATAAGATTTACTCCTTCACAACAACAAGCAATCTGCGTTCGGCTAACGTGATGCAGAAAATAGGTATGACGTATGTCAAAAACTTCAATCACCCTCTAGTACCTGCTGATCACCCTCTATTAGAACACGTCTTATATGAGATAACTTTATAAAAAAACCTCACTATAAATACTATAGTGAGGTTTTTTTATTTTACTCAGTTGATGCATTCTGTAATGTCAGAGGAAGTGTAAACTGACTTCGCACTGGCTTACCATCTTTAATAGCAGGTATCCACTTCTTCATACTAACAAAGGCCTTTGTTATTTCTTTTAAAAGTTCTGCTTGATTAGGACTAGATATACCATACAACTTTATATCTGTAACTGTACCATCTTTCTCTACTATAAAAGTAATAGCAAACCTAAGCTTATCTCCTTCAAAAATAGGAGGCGTAAAGAGTTCTACAAACTGCTGTACAAAAACACTCATCCCATCTGGATAGGTCGCTTTAGTATCAACATTAGAATAAACAGATTCTTTACTCCTTTCTTTACTTTCTGCTAATAGCCTATCTAACTCTGCTGGATTCATAATAAACTCGCTCTCCTTAATAGCAAATGGAACAGTCACTTGTGATCTTATATCTTGTCCTGCTTTTACTTCAGGTGTCCACTTACCCAGATTCTTAGCGATAGTTTTCATTCTCTCTTTTACATTGGTATTATCAACTCCTAAGACTATCACATCCTCTACTACTCCTGTATCAGTAAGTATTAGACTAAGAACAAACTTAAACTCTGTACCACTATAAACTATCTTACCGCTCTCCTTAAAGAATACTCTTAAGAAGTCTTCCTTAAAATCTCCAGCATAAATAGCTACAGTATCTTTCTTCTGAACAGTAGTTACTTGTTCTTTTTTAGCTTTCTTACTTCTCTTTTGTGCAAAGGTACTTTGTGCTCCTAATGTGAAGAACAGTAGAGCAACGAATGATCTTAATAATACAGTTTTCATTTACTTTCTTTTTTCATTGGTTTAAGATACAAAAAAAGAGAGCATAGCTCCCTTTTTATATTATCCTTCTTCTAATACGCTAACCTTAAATACGAATGGAATAGTAATTTTACTTCTTACAGGCTTACCATCATACATAGCAGGATACCAATTTTTTAGTCTACTTATAACATCCATAAAGTCTTTAACAAATGCTTCTTGATGCTTTTTAGATTCTATCCCTTTTATCTCCGGATTAGTTAATGTACCATCTTTTTCAATAGTTACAGTAATAGCAAACTTCACTCTATCACCAAGGAAATTAGCAGTATCCATAGGTCCGTGTTTTTGATAAAACTCTTTCCAGAAACCTTGTACTCCTGATGGATAAGATGCTTGTTGAAAAAGACTATCTTCTTTCTTAGCATAATAAACAGGCTTAGCATTGCCTGACTTAACATCTGATAGATTGATATAAAAAGGAACTGAATAACGAGCAGCTACAGCCTTACCCTCTTCTGTAGCAGGCCTCCATTTCTTTAACGACTTAACTAGAGTAGTACTCTCATCTATGATATTAGGATCACTAATACCTGGCATAGTAATATTCTCTATAACTCCAGAATCTGTAACAGTAAAGTTAATGGTGAAAGTAAGTTCTGATTCTTCAGAATTTGTGTTTTTAAACTGTTTATAAAACCCTTTGACAAAGTCATTCATAAAGTGCCCAGGGTACTTAGCAGGTGTTTTATTTACAGCTTGTTGTTGCTCAATATTATTAGTACTTTCTTTAGCCACAACCTCTACTTCTCCAAGAAGAAAAGAAGATAGCGTTAAAGCAGATATTAATAGTTTAGTTCTAGTTGTGATAGGCATTTGTAGTGTGTTTTTTATAATAAGAATTCCAAATTATTACTTATAATTCACTAAAAAAAATATCATTAAACATTGACATTAAATATCATTGACCTTAACTAATAAAATAACAGGTAATGTATGTGATGAACTTATCTTATTCCCTTTATAACTAGCTGGTATCCAATTATCAGATGTAACTGTAGATACAAGCTCTCTTAACTTATCATTCTCCTCTGACTTCAACTGACTGCGAAGTATACTCACACTAGATACTGTACCATCTGCTTCTATCTGTAATTCAAAAACTACATTGATATCATCCTTTAGTGCTCTTTCGGGAAAAGCTTGGTAAAAGTGCTTAGTTAGTGCAACTGATAACTGATGTGCTTCTATCCTACACTGTGCTGGTCGAAACTCTTTATTATGGGTGAACTCTAGTGTGTCTATATTGCTCCTAGCACATACAGTAGCTGGCTTAAGAGTGTGTTTAGGTATAACTGTTTTGTCCTGTGCATAGCTGATGGATGCGACTAATAATAGTGCTACGAGAGTAAAAAATCTTGTATTCATACGTTCCTATTTTGGTTAAACCTAAGTTATACATTGTCCTCTTATTGAACTTAAAGAATCTCTGTATAATATGGGTTAAAAGTACAAATTATCAATTCATGTAGGTATAAAAAAACAGCCTTATTAGGCTGTAATAGTTTATGATGATCTAGGTTTTAATATAAACGGGAGAATATCTTTATCTGAATTGTACTCATCTTCTAGTAATTTAATAAGTTGATCAGACTGGAGCATCTGTATAAAAAGCGCTCCCTGTGCACGCAGAAGTCTATCTTCATTATTAACTCCTAAATTAAGTGCATAAATCTTAGTTATAGCATCGATAAAATATGGGTGTAAATTATACTGTTTATTATTACGATTCTTCCAGATAGCGTTAAAAGTAAATGCTTCTATATAGGGTTTGCGTTTAGTCTCTGTATTTTTGATATCATTTACTCCAACACATATCTTCCCTACATACTCGCCCTTCTCCGTAATCCTAGTAATACTAAAAAACTTAACTGCTATATTTACTATTTCATTCATAGAAACGGTATCTCTAACTACAGTCTTTACAACTACTTTATCAACATAATCAGTCACTAAAGGGGCAAAGCTCGCATCTATAGTTACTAATGGAATATAAGCTTGCTGTAGTGCTACAGTATCATTAATATGTTCTAATGACTTATAATGTTCTGGCTCTGTATAATTAACTAAGAGATAGTTCCAAAACAAGGGTTGTTTGTTTATATACTCAGCTCCTTTTAGACTAGTATCTACAGATTTGATATCCTGTGTGAGTATAGTGGTCTTATCAAGTAGTTCAACAGGTCTAATCACAAGAAAGTTGTTGTAATCTGAGAAAACACCTTCTTGAGCGATTGTCTTATTAATTCCAATAAATAAAAAAAGTAGCGTTATAACACTATTTTTTAGCCTTTGATATTGGCCAATATTAAGGTGTATCATGGTTAGCTGTTTTAAATTTGATAGGTAACGTAAATGTAGAAGCCACTACTTCTCCTTTATGCTTTGCAGGAGTCCACTTAGGTAAAGTTTCTAAGATAGAGATTACTTGTGCCCCTACTTCTAAAGGGTCTCTTAATACCTGAATGTTGTCTAAAGAACCATCTGTCTGAACAGTAAACTGTACAATAACCATCGATTGATTATCCAAAACTGCTGATTTTGGTAACTCGAAGCGACTAATGAAATCTTGTGTAAACTGTGACATACCTCCTTCATATCTAGCATGTATATCTGTAGCTACATATACTTCGCTCTTATCTGTAGTAACTGATAGTGTAGCTGCCTGTGTATTAATAGTCGATACTCCTATAGCTACAAACAAAGTACTTGACAAAAGAGCTGCACTAATATTATAAACTGGTTTATTCTCTTTAGTGATCATCACAAAGCGCTTCTTAGTCAGGTTAAAATTAAAGGAGCTAGTAATGTTTAACTCACTCTGCTTATAGGTTTGATTTAATAATAACTCTAAATATGCATTTGCTTCCTCTTTAGATGCAATACTTTTACTATCTGCTAAGAATTCATGATTAAGGGCGATACAGGTCTTGTAATAATAAAACAAGGGATGAAACCAAAAGACAACCTTTAATATCTCGATAAATAAGATGTCTAATGTATGGCGTTGTTCTACGTGAGCTCTCTCGTGAATAAGGATTTTATTAGATAGAGTCAACTCTTCTGTTATAGGCAGATAAATGTGTTGTCTGAAAGAAAAGGCATTGCTTAGATGTGTTAGCAGTACTATTTTCATCTCTTCAAACTCTATAACTGTTCCTCTGCTCTTTAATCTCTCAATCTTATATACTTCGCTAATCAAACGAATTAGAGTAATCAATATACCAATGCTATAAATCGTGATGAGCACAATACTCCAGTCGAATGATGATGACTTTATCTCTGTATGAGGTTTTATAACAACTTCACTAAGCTCAACTAAAGTCTGATTAATAGAGTTGATCTTGACTGTAGTCGAAATAGTAAAAACAGGGAATACAATAGCCAAAACAAGTGATGCTAATAGATAATATCTCTTAAAACGATGTGCCATAGTATCTTCTAGCAACAGCTTATAGGTGGTCAAAGCTACTGCTAGAATGAGTGTTAGTTTGGTTAGGTATAGTAGCATAGTTTATTGTTTTTTGAGCTGTTCGTCCACTATTTTTTTTAGTTCCTCTAGTTCCTTCTTACTCATCTTACTCTTTCGAGTAAAAAAAGAGGCAAAACGCAAAGCGGAATTATCAAAGAAGTTCTCTACGATATTATTAATATGCTTCTCGAAGTAGTCTTCTTTTTGTACTAAAGGATAGTATTCTCTAGAATTACCATATAACTTATAACTAATGAATTTCTTATCTGTCAATCGCTTTAACAAGGTAGCTAGAGTAGTCTGTGCGGGTTTTGGTTCTGGGTACTTATCCATTAGATCTTTAGTAAATGCTTGTTGCATCTCCCAGATGTATTCCATTAATTGTTCTTCTGTCTGTGGTAGTTTTATCATTGTCTAACTATTGTGTGATGTTCTAATACTCCTTTTGAATAATGCTTTACTTCGATTAGGGTTCCTTTAGGATTATATATAAACCAAGATCCTACGTAGTAATAATGTAATCCTTTCTTCTCTTTAACAAATATAATATTGCCTATAGAAGCAACCTTGCGATTAGGGTGATAATACGTTACAACAGCTGTTGAATCTTTAAACTCTTCTTTCTTATACAACTTGCCATCATACTTATACCTCCAAGTTCCCTTCTGAAAACCGTCTTTCTTATATCTTCCTTTATGTATATCTGTCTTCTCGTTAATAGTAGTCTTATATACCCACTTACCTACCTTCTCTCCATTTACTTTTTGATTGACCTTACACGAGGAAAATAAAGTAATTAAAATTAGTGCAATTAATACTGATATATGTCTCATAGATAAGTTATTTGTAGATGCTGTTCTACAAACGTAGAATATTTAAATAAATTATACAATACCTTTTACTAAAAAAATTTGCTTTAAAAACAGATTATCAACTATATAGACATATAAAATAAACAGTCTCTCTCTTGTATTTATTATCATTTTTAAACAATACATTACTTTTATCAAAAAAATAAACAATAAAAGACATTAATGATAAAATAACACATAATAACCACATATAAATTCAATTACAATAAATATTTGTGTTATTTTTGCATAATTAACAACCATATACATTATGAAAAAAGTTATACCTATTCTATTATGGACTTTAGCAGCTTTCACCACAATAAGTTGTAGTTCAGATTCTAGTACACCTACCACCGAAAAAATTAAAGAAAGAACTGTTTTGAGTTCCTATGTAGTTAAAGAGACTTTTAAAAACGGTATGAATATCTACACTGCCAACTTTACATATGATAAGGACAACAAAGTAGAGAAGCACATTCTTAAATATGAGTCTCTAGAAGGCAATACCTCTAAAAAGGTTAGTACTACGACTTATAATTACACTTACAACAATAATAAGCAGTTAGTCAGTGTACAAAAAGTAAATGATCAAGATAGAAAAAGTACAGTATTAGTGTTTGAATACGACCACAAACAACAGATGACTAAGCTCTCAAACAAAACTGATAGTTATGAGGTAACATTCTTACACAATGAGAAAAAACAGATAAATGAAGCTTTGACGCCGTCTAGTTCTGTACAACGAAAAACTCATTTTAGATATGATAATGAAGGTAATCTAGCTGGTGTGTCTACTAACAACAATCCTAATGTATCAGAGTCTTATACTTATGATAGTTATAAAAACCCGTTTAGAAATATACCTATCAATATACAGCTAGATCTAAACAGAACTATGGCAACTGACATCATATACTACTATGCTCCTGTAAATAACATCAGCACATATAAATTAGGGCTTAGAGAAGAAGGTAATATCCAATATGAATACAATAGTGACAATTATCCGACATCTAGCAAGAAGACTGTAGATGATAGTGTAATCACAGAAACTTTTGTATATAAAAAAATTAAAGAATAGTTATTTATAGCGTTCGTATGAAGTCCTCCAACTCATGGAGGACTTTTTATTTGGCCTTATAGATGCTTTAAGAATTGGTAAACTGAACAGATATTTGTTTAGTACTATTCAATATATGTACTTTTACATCGAGTTAATGTATTGTTCTTTTTACTAAAATAATTCTCGTTATGATACCTCATAATTATATACCGCTACTAAATAAAGCTCTTAAAAATGATGAGCTTACAGCAATCACTGATATCACATGGAGTATAGAGAAGAATGAGTACTATGCATGTACTTTCGCCCTTGGTAGTGCTAAAATTGTATTTAGAGAGGCGAAAGTTACTCCTAAGAAAATAGGTTTGTTCGTAGCTATATGGAAACGTAATGAGGATAATATCACAACTCCTTACCACATTGATGATAACTTTGACTACTTCGTAATTGGTACTGGTAGTGGTTGTTTTGTTTACCCAAAATCAGTATTAGTAGAACTTCAAATAATCTCTTCTAACCTAAAAGAGGGCAAAAGAGGAATGAGAGTTTATCCAAATTTAGAAGTAGAAATGAACAAACAAGCATTGAAAACTTATCAATCTCACCTTCCGTTTTACTATAATTTTTAAAGATTCTATAATAAATTACCGTTAATAGAATAAATACTTTCCATTAACCTTTTTTTATATATTTGTAACCAGACTGGTTATCATATTGATACGAAGAGGGAATTAGGTGTGAATCCTAAACAGACCCGCTGCTGTAAGCTCATAAAACAATAACGAATCTAGTTATCCACTGTCATATTGATGGGAAGGATATTCGTTAGGAGTAAGTCAGAATACCTGCCATTCTAAAATAAGTTTTGATGTTTTCGGGGTATGAAGCATTAAACGTTCTACACAAAAGTCATTGTTATCAATGCTTATTGGCACGTTTATGCTCTTCAAGAAGTCAAAACAACTAGCCAAAAACTATTATGACAAAGACAAAATTACTAGCGCTAACCACGCTGTTATGTATTACATCTAGTACTATCCATGCTCAGACGCATAAAGATAGCATTACCTCTCTTAAAGAGATAGTGATACAGAAAGAAGTATTTAAAGACCTAATCCCTGTTCAAACTTTAGACGGCGCTAAACTTCAACGCTTAAATAGTTATAGTGTTGCAGATGCACTAAGATACTTCGCAGGAGTTAAGATAAAGGATTACGGTGGTATGGGTGGGCTTAAGACCGTGGACGTCCGTAATATGGGTACGCATCACGTAGGTGTATTCTATAATGGTGTACAGGTAGGTAATGCTCAAAACGGTATCGTAGACTTAGGTAAGTTCTCCTTAGACAATATAGAAACAGTAAAACTATACAACGGACAACGAAGTGCTATATTCCAATCTGCAAAAGAGTTTGCTTCTGCATCTACTGTTTATTTACAAACTAAGAAACCAATCTTCGAAGAAGGTAAAGACATCAATGTATCTGCAAAATATAAAGCAGGTTCTATACAATTAGTCAATCCTTCTGTACGTACAGATATTAAAGTCTCAGATAATGTCAGTACTTCTATAAGTGCTGAATATATGTACTCTAATGGGGATTATAAGTTTAGACAAAAACGCCATAATATAGATGGCTCTGTAGCTTATGATACTATAGGCCACAGACAAAATAGTGATATCGAAGCATATCGTATAGAGAATACTTGGTTTGGTAAAACAGACAAAGATACTTGGCAAGCGAATCTATACTACTATCAATCTGATAGAGGATTACCAGGAGCTGTAATTAAGAAGAGTGATATCACACTAGAAACAGAGAACATAAATGAACGTCAAAGTGACAAGAACTTTATGGCTCAAGGAGAGTGGACTAGATTTGTTTCTGACAAATACCAGTTCCAACTGAAAGGTAAATATGCGTATGATCAGATGCATTACTTATCTCGTAAGACAGTTGCCTTCGAAGGAGAGGAGGTGACTTACAATCCTCAGTTTGACAATACTTATTACCAACAAGAGTATTACATATCAGCTGCACATCTATATAAGATTACTGATATATGGGATGTATCACTAGCTACTGACCTTCAGTACAACAAACTAAACGCAACTCGTAAAGGACAGGGTACTTTGTTCTCTTATCCTGAACGTTATACATTCTTAACTTCTCTTGCTACATCTGTTAATCTTGGGAAAGTAAAGGCACAAGCTAATATCTTGGGTACATTCACTAAAGAGAAAGTTCGCTATAATTATGAAGCTCCTGATAGACAGTTTTGGGCTCCTTCTGTGTTCTTAAGCTATAAGCCTTGGGATAACGAGAACTTTATCATTCACTCATTTTATAAGTACATCTATAGACTACCTACTTTCAACGATCTATACTATACACAATTAGGAACTGCAAATCTAAAACCTGAGGCTTCTAGACAAGTCAACTTAGGTTTTACCTATAACAAGCAGTTCAGTAATTCACTAATCGATGAAGTACACTTATCTGTAGAGTCATACTATGCTAATATTACTGATAAGATTATAGCTACTCCTACATCTAGTATGATGAGATGGATGATGACGAACTTAGGTAAGGTAGAAAACTATGGTATAGAGACTAACTTAGGTACAACAGTTAATCTACTTGATGATTTAAAATTAGGTGTTAACCTAACTTATGAACACACTATTGCTAAAGATAAAAGTGAAACACTATATGGTAAACCTTCCTATTATGGAGATCAGATACCATATGCTCCATGGCACTCAGGATCTTCTATTGTAAGTCTTGATTATAAAGATTGGTCTCTTAACTACAGTTTCATCTACGTAGGCGAGCGTTATAATGGTAATAAGAACAATATTAAACGCAATGAGATTCAGCCTTGGTATACACATGATGTGTCATTGCTTAAAAACTTTAAATGGCAACAGTACAAGTTTAGAGTTAGCGTAGAAGCTAATAATATCGCTAACCAATACTATGAAGTAGTAAGCAACTTCCCTATGCCTGGACGCAACTTCCGTTTTACCTTAAGCTTTGACATATGAGACTAAATAATATACTCTTTATACTTATAGCCTTATTGACACTAAACAGTTGTCGTAAGGATGAAATGATATTCTTATCCGATAGTTCACAAGTATCTATACCAGTTCCTACCGAGCGATTTAGTGGTTTCTACCTACTAAACGAAGGTAATATGGGAATGAATAGAGCTTCTATTGATATGTTCGAATACCAAACAGGTCTTTATACCAGAGATGTGTTTTCTGAACGCAATCCTCATATTACAAAAGAACTAGGGGATGTAGGAAATGATATCAAGATATATGGAACAAAAGTCTATGCGACAATCAATGTATCTAACTTCGTAGAAGTATTCGATGTGCAGACTGGCAAACATATTAAACAAATACACGTACCTAACTGTCGCTACCTCGCATTTAAAGATGGTAAAGCTTATGTTAGTTCTTACTCAGGTAAGGTAGAAATAAACCCTAATGCAGAACGTGGATTCGTAGCAGAGATTGACACATTATCCCTAGAAGTTACAAGAAGAGTAACTGTGGGTTATCAACCTGAAGAAATGGTTATTAAAGGTAATAAACTTTATGTGGCTAACTCTGGAGGTTACCGTGTACCTAACTATGATACTACAGTTTCTGTGATAGACATACCATCATTTACAGAAACCAAGAAGATTGATGTAGCTATTAACTTACACCGTATGCAGATAGATAAAGCAGGTGACATATATGTATCATCTAGAGGTGATTATTATAATACTGAACCTAATCTATATGTGATAGATTCTAATACTGATAAAGTAAAACAAAAGCTAGACATACCAGTCTCTAATATGACAATGGATGACGATAAGATATATTACTACGCTACTTCATTTAAACACAATACAGGTGGTAACACAGTAAGCTACGGTATACTAAACACATTAACTAAGCAAATCATTACTAATAATATTATTAAAGACGGTACAGATAAACAGATCCAAATACCTTACGGTATTGCTGTAAATCCTGAAACTAAAGAAATCTTTATGACAGATGCTCAAGATTATGTCGGAACAGGTTTTGTCTATTGCTACTCTCCAGAAGGAATACTAAAGTGGAAAACTACAGGCGGTAATATTCCTGCCCATATAGCATTTATTAAAAAATAAACCAATAACTAAATATGAAAACAACCAAATTAAGGTTAAGCTTATTAGCTACTCTATGTCTTTCGGCTATTACTTTTTATAGCTGTTCTAGTGACGATTCTCCAGCAGCAGAAGAACTTGTTGACTCGATTTCTTATACTTATAGTGATGTTACTAAAGTACTAGATTTTCGACCAGCACCAGGTCAATTCGTTAATGAGCTACCTAAATACGAAGAGGGTGATACGCAAGAAATAATGAACCAAAAAGCTTTAAAAGCTATCTCTGGTAATAAACTATCAATGGTTTCTTTAGGAGGTTTTGGAGGATACATCGTTATGGGATTCGATCAAACAATTAAAAACGTAGACGGTAGAAGAGATTTTATTGTATTAGGTAATGCTTTCAAAAACAGTTCTGAACCAGGTATTATCATGGTCGCTCATGATAAAAACAAAAACGGAAAACCTGACGAAGATGAATGGTACGAAATTAAAGGAAGTGAATATAGTAACGCTAAAACTATTCACAACTATGAAATGACATTCTACAAACCTTCTGCTGATCTAGATGCTAAAAAAGGTGATTTCGACAATTACATTGAATACAAAAATAATCAAGGAGATAAGGGTTACAAACCTAAAAACAGATTCCATGACCAAAGCTACTATCCTCTTTGGATAAAAGAAACTTCATTAACGTTTAAAGGAGCCAAATTACCAAATAATGCAACTGATACTAGTGGTAATGGAACATATTGGATACTTCCAGAATACGAATATGGTTATGTTGACAATCAAGTTAATAGTCACATAGATGCTGCTATAGATATTAACTGGGCAGTAGATAAAAATGGTAAATCTGTACAACTACCAGGAGTTGATTTTATCAAAGTTTATACAGCTATGGATCAAGAGGCTGGATGGTTAGGAGAAACATCTACAGAAGTATCTGGAGTAATAGACCTACACAAAGCTAAATTCAAAGTTCCTACCAGATAACGCAACTTAATTAACACCAATATATTATGAAAAAACACCTTTTAAAATTTAGCTCTATACTATTTTTAGGGCTTACCTTATTAACAGCTACTGTTTTCACAAGCTGTTCTAATGATGATAATGTTCCATATTCAATACCTACATTTAGTGGTAACGTAGAGTCTGTTACTTTTGACGAAGTTACTATTGATCCAAAACTAAACAATAATGGAGCTTCTTATAGATGGATTAATAATGCTACTCAACAAGTACTTTCTACACAACAAGTATTAAAATATACATTTAATACACCTGGTACATATAACCTAGTACTATCAGAACAAAATGGTAGTTCATATAGATACTATACTTATAACGTAATCGTTAGTAAGAGCTATAACTACAACTATGTAACATTAGATTTATCAACTTTCAACTTAACTGATGGTCTTAATGCACAAGGAGGAAAGATATGGAGTAAAACATACACTGATAAAGTCTTACTACAACATCAAATATTTACTTTCTCTCACACATCTGAATATCCTGCTACTTGGGATGGTTTTACTGTATCAAATGTAAACGACGATAAAAACTATAATCAAGATGGTTCTGCTGGTTTTATAGAAAATCAATGGGGCTCAATGGCTAAAGGTGGACTAAAAGGAGAAGGTAGCCCTTTTATTATAGGATACTGGTCATACTACATGAAAGATTGGCAAGCGACAGCTGGCACATTTAATGAAAAACAATACTCTAACTGGATAAAGATTGGTAATGGAAAAGACAGTTACAAAGCTGTCGATATAAACATCTCTAATCACCCTTGGCCATATTATGGAAATCTAACAGGTGATTCATTTGCAAGAAAATTTGAAAAAGGAGATTACTTTAAAGTTATGATCTATGGAGTTGATAAGAATAATAAAATCAATCCTAAGCCAGTAACACATTATTTAGCAGACTTTAGAGGAGATAAACTAATAATGTCTAAAGACTGGAATAAAGTAGACTTATCATCATTAGGAGAAGTTAGTTATTTAGTATTCCAAATGGAAACAACGGATGCAGGTGACTATGGTCCTAATACCGCAGTTTATTTCTGTATGGATGGTCTAACAGTAGACAAAATAGATAAAAACTAAACATTAAAAGACAGCTATAATGCTGTCTTTTTTCACTAATTCTGACAATTACTATGAAAAAACAATTCTTAAGATTAAGCACCTCATTCGTACTAGGGCTTACACTACTTACTGCTACTACATTCACTAGTTGTTCTAGTGATGACAACAGTACTATCTACCAAGAAAGAACTACTCTTGATTTATCATCAGTTCCATTGACATTAGATACTAAAGATGGGAAAATTTGGAAAGAAACTTTTACAGAAAATACACCTCTAGCTGTTACTTCATTTATTTTTAAACATACTGTAAACACTTTTGGAGAAAGCAAATATTGGAACGGATTCACAGTATCTAACAGCACAGATAAGACAGACCATAAAGACAAGTTCCCTACTTATATGTATGGTACTATGGCTGACAATAGTGCACCTTTCTTAGTTGCAAATACACAAGGTTTGCCTAATGGACTAAAGATTGGAGATCCTATAAAGCTTGACGGGGCTAACACAGTAGCTACTTTAACCGACTCTACAACTCCTCAGTCTATAGAATTAGCTCTTAGCCCTTATACATATCACTCTACCGAAAGAGGAGACCAATTTGCTAAAAAATTCGAGAAAGGAGACTTCTTTAAAGTTATTATCTATGGACTAGATGAGAACAACACAGTTACAACTGCTCCTATTGAGCACTACCTTATTGATTATAGAAAAGAAAAAGGTAATGTAAATATGAATTGGCAAAAAGTAAACCTAGAGAAACTAGGTAAAGTAAAACACCTTGTATTCTATATCGATTCATCTGATAAAGGCCAATGGGGAGTTAATACTCCAGCATACTTTACAGCTAAGAACCTTACAGTGTATAAAACAAACTAAAACAAGCAACTGTGCATACATAGTCCAAAAACTGTTTTATAGGACATTGATTAGTCAATACGAGGTCAATTGCTGGACAAATAGCCGCTCTGATCCACTAAACATTCATTACTCTCCACTGTCAGTCCAACAACTAAGATTGGTAATAACAAATAGAGAGCCTTAGGACAACGTATGATTATATACAAGAAAGAGTTAAGCTAAATAATATAAAGGACTATCATTATGGTAGTCCTTTTTTTATACCTTGTGTACACTTATTATTAACACATCATGCACATAGAGATTACGCAGATACATACTATAACATCTGAAATCGAATTATTGCTTACAGAGCACAGAAGAGCACTAGGTACAGATATAAATATTCATAATCAAAATGAAGAGATTAGCATGCTCTACACAGCCCCTAGAGGTACATTATACGTTGCTAAAGCAAATAATCAAATTGCAGGTTGTATTACAATTACAAGATTGACAGATTACAACTGCGAACTAGGAAATTTATTCATTAGACCTAACTTCCAAGGTTTAGGTATAGGTATGCAACTTTGTCTACAGGCCAAAAGCTTTGCTAAGCATACAGGTTATCGCACACTATACTTGACTACACATAAATCCCTAGAAGGTCCTAATTCTACTTACAAGGCATGTGGTTTCACACCATGTACACCTTACGTTAAGACTCCTATATCTGGATATATCTATATGGACTATGTATTTGTTGAAGATGACTATATTAAAAATGGAATTCTACAGATGATTCTCCGATACTTTAAATATCAGAGAAGAGAACAATATAGATAAAAATAAAAAAGCTCTCCCGCACTAGGAAAGCTTTTCATTGGTCTAACTACTAAACCTTTAGTGCTTTCGCACTTAACAACACAACTAAATTTTAGTACCTCTATCAATAAACTTTTAGAGGCCAAAAAAAACCTCCCAACTTCATGAGAGGCTCTTTTTTATTGGCGGTCTGGACGGGACTCGAACCCGCGACCCCATGCGTGACAGGCATGTATTCTAACCAACTGAACTACCAAACCAATATTCTATGCTTTCTATGTGTTACTTTAAAACTCAATAGTTGATTAAAAAAAGCTCTCCCGCACTAGGAAAGCTTTTCATTGGTCTAACTACTAAACCTTTAGTGCTTTCGCACTTAACAACACAACTAAATTTTCCAACTCTACCACGAAAAAGTAGAGGGCAAAAAAAGCCGTCCCACGTTGTGAGAGGCTCCTTTTAACTGGCGGTCTGGACGGGACTCGAACCCGCGACCCCATGCGTGACAGGCATGTATTCTAACCAACTGAACTACCAAACCTTCGTCGTTATTGCTTTAATGCGATGCAAATATACAACCATTTTCAAAAGTTCCAAACCTTCATTTAAAAAAAATCAAACTTTTATCTACTCGTTTTTTGATAAAACTGAAAATCAACAACATAAAACTTAAACTTTTTTTCATTTTTTTTATCCCTTCTCTTGCATTGCCTTACTAAATGCATAAAAACACCGTTAATCCCAGCAAAATTTAGGCTTCTCATCAGTCAATATTAAGTAAAACCTGTCATTTATTTCCCAACTTCACTTCATAAAAAACAGTTTTAACTCAAAAAAGACCTATACACAATCCGAAAAAAGATAGAATCCTTACAATTTTTATGACCAAAAGAACGTCATAACATAAAAACAATACCTTTTTTTGAACTAAAAAACGACGAATGAAGCCTAACTTCACTCCAAAAAAATAACTTTAAAGAGGTTCCCACCATCTTTCTCTCCTAATTTAACCCCAATTCAACAAGAGACGAATAGCTAAATTACTTCCAAAATAGCTCTACATTTATAAAAAAACCATACTACAGTACAGTATTAAAGAAAATAAAAGAGCTATATAGTATAATTTACCAGCAGTATCAGACTACTATTAAACGTGGATTTAACTACAATATGTCAAAGAACGTATGAACTATAATTCGAAAACAAAATTACTTACTCACACATTCTTTATTCCCAACTATGGTTTTTATGATCACTAATGCCTACTTATAGTCTATTATGGTCACAACTATTGGGACGCTTCATTAATATAGTATAGATATAAACAAAAAAAGACCCTCATTACTGAGAGTCTTCCTTAATACTATATATCTCGTGGATTATAATAATCCTTCGATGAAGTCTACATAAGTCTTCTTAGGAGCAACACCAACTTGACGTTGTACTACTTCTCCATCTTTGAACACTAATACTGTAGGAATGTTTCTAATTCCAAATTTAGCAGCGAATTCTTGGTTAGCATCAACATCTACCTTACCTACTACTGCTTTACCTTCATACTCTGAGCTGATCTCTTCGATTACTGGCCCTAACATTTTACAAGGTCCACACCATACTGCCCAAAAGTCAACCACTACGGGTTTGTCTGATTTTAATACTACTTCCTCGAAAGTAGCATCTGTTATTTCTAATGCCATTATTCTTTGCTTTTTATATTATATCAACAAACTTAATAAAATTATTATACTTTATTATATACATGGAATTATTTTTATCTATTAATCCATTATCAAAAAGTATCACTTTTACTAGTTTAATTTAAAATCTACTTGTAACGCTTCTAATTCCTCTAATAGTTCAGCAGTGATATTCACCCTACTATTACGGCTAGAAAACTCTACTCTATTGACAACTCTAAACTCAGGTACATCTACAGCTATCGCTTCATCCATCTCGAAGTTATCCCCTCCAGTCTCCTCGTCATCCTCATCTACTCGCAGTCTAGGCATACTCGTAGTAGTTTCTTTTACTATACGTTCTATCTCTAACAATTCAAAGTTGACAAAGCTATCTCCTTGATAACGACTAAACGCATCCTTAATCAACTCCGCCTGTCTAGAAGCAACATCTTTTACATTCATAACCACTGTCAGCTTCTTAGCGAAAGTAGGTATCACTTCGTGTAATAGCTTCATTTCTATAAACTGTATACGAGGTTCACTCTTCTCCCCTGTATCCTTATTCACCCAACCCTCTTTCACGAGTATCTTCACATACACAAAAGTATTATTTAGTAAGAAATGTCTAAACTTCAAGAACTCTTCATTAAACATACGGAACTCAAAGCTCTCATCATATCCCTCTACTCTAAACATAGCCCAATCCTTCCCCTTAGCCGAAGTACGGAACTGCACATCACTAATCATACCTCCGAACATCAGATTACGCCCTGTGAACGGTGTTAAATCCACTAGTTCCTCTACCTTCACATTACAGAAATATCTCATTTCAAATTTAAAGTCATCTAATGGATGTCCTGAAATATAAATACCTACTACCTCTTTCTCTTTTGCTAGCTTCTCCATCGTACTCCATTCCTCACAGATAGGCAATAACGGCTCTGCTATTTGCACCTCACTACTCTCTCCGAACAAGCTAAACTGAGATGAATTATCATTCTCTTGAGACTTCGCTCCATAGCGTATAGCCTTTTCTAAGAACACCCCATTATCACTAGGATCCATATGAAAATACTGTGCTCTATGCGTATTTTTAAAACAATCAAAACCTCCAGCTAAAGCCAAATTCTCAAATGCCTTCTTATTTGCAGATCTCAAATCAATACGCTTCGCTAAATCAAATACAGAAGTGTACAATCCATCCTTTCTATTCTCTACGATAGTATTTACAGCACCTTGCCCTACACCTTTGATAGCTCCCATACCGAAGCGAATCTCATAGTTATCGTTTACTGTAAATTTATAGAATGACTCATTCACATCTGGTCCCAATACCTGAAGTCCCATACGCTTACACTCCTCCATAAAGAATGTAACCTGCTTGATATCATTCATATTATTAGACAGTACAGCAGCCATATATTCTGCAGGATAGTGAGCCTTTAGATAAGCAGTCTGGTATGCGATCCACGCATAACACGTCGAGTGAGACTTGTTAAACGCATACGAAGCAAAAGCTTCCCAGTCTTTCCAGATCTTCTCTAATGTAGTCTCATCATGTCCCTTAGCAGAAGCCTGTTCTACGAACTTTGGCTTCATCTTATCCAGTACATCCTTTTGCTTTTTACCCATCGCCTTACGCAGTACATCGGCCTCACCTTTAGTAAAGCCAGCCAACTTCTGTGACAAAAGCATTACCTGCTCCTGATATACCGTAATACCATAAGTCTCCTGTAAGTACTCCTCACAGGCATCTAAGTCATATACGATAGGCTCCTCACCATTCTTACGGCGAATAAACGAAGGAATATACTCTAACGGCCCTGGACGATACAGTGCATTCATCGCTATCAGATCGGCGAATACCGTTGGTTTCAGCTCACGCATATACTTCTGCATACCAGCAGACTCGTACTGAAACACCCCTATCGTCTCACCTCTCTGGAACAATTCATACGTCTTTACATCGTCGATAGGAATCTTATCTGGATCTATATCAATACCTGTACGGTACTTCACTAACTTAATAGTATCCTTAATCAGGGTCAACGTTTTTAACCCTAAGAAGTCCATCTTCAGCAGACCAGCACTCTCAGCTACCGAGTTGTCAAACTGGGTCACATATAAGTCTGAATCCTTAGCTAGTGTTACTGGTACGAACTTCGTAATATCATCTGGAGTAATGATTACCCCACAGGCATGAATACCTGTATTACGCATAGACCCCTCTAGTATCTTCGCCTGTTGTATCGTTTCTGCAGCTAGCGAACCATCTTGTGCTAGTGCGATTAATTCTTTTACTTTATCAAATTCCTCAGAGCGAAGCACTGCTTTTACAGCATTCTCATCCTCCGTTAAGAATCGATTTAGATTCCACTTAGACGGCATCATACCAGGGATAAGCTTAGCTATCCTATCCGCCTCAAATAGCGGTAAGTCTAACACCCTAGCCGTATCTCTAATAGCCGACTTAGTCGCCATCTTACCATAAGTAATAATCTGAGCCACCTGATTAGCCCCATACTTATTGATTACATATTCCATCACCCGACCTCGTCCTTCATCATCGAAGTCAATATCAATATCGGGCATCGATACACGGTCAGGGTTAAGAAAACGCTCAAAAAGCAAATCATACTCGATCGGATCTAGATTCGTAATCCCAAGACAATATGCTACTGCAGACCCTGCAGCAGATCCACGTCCAGGCCCTACTGATACCCCCATCTCTCGAGCTGCCGCGATAAAGTCTTGTACAATCAAGAAGTAACCCGGATATCCAGTTCTCTCGATAGTTGCTAGCTCAAAGTCTAGACGTTCACGTATATCATCTGTAACCTCAGGGTATCTAGCCTCAGCTCCTTTATAAGTAAGGAATTTTAAGAAGTTATTCTCTCCTCTTTTCCCGGTTCCATCACCTTCTAAATCTCGAGCATCTTGGAACTCTTCAGGAATATCAAACTTAGGAAGCAATACATCTCGGTGCAGCACGAATGGCTCTACCTTATCTACTATCTCCTGTATATTATATATCGCATCAGGTAAGTCCTCGAACAGCTCTTTCATCTCATCAGTAGACTTAAAGTAGTACTCCTGATTAGGCAGTCCGTATCTATATCCCCTACCTCTACCGATAGGTGTAGACTGTTTCTCACCATCCTTCACACATAACAAAATGTCGTGTGCATTCGCATCCTTTTTATCTAAATAATACGCATTATTAGTCGCTATTAGCTTCACATTATGCTTACGTGCTAGCTCTATTAATGCCTTGTTTACGCGATTCTCATCCTCCTGATTATGTCGCATTAACTCTACGTATAAGTCCTCACCGAACTGCTCTTTCCACCACACTAAGGCTTCTTCAGCTTGGCGCTCTCCTACGTTTAATATCTTTCCTGGCACCTCACCATATAAGTTACCAGTCAGTACCATGATATCCTCCTTATACTGCTCCACCACCTTCTTATCAATACGAGGCACATAGTAGAACCCGTCTGTATAAGCGATAGAAGCCATCTTAGCTAAGTTGTGATACCCATGTTTATTTTTAGCAAGTAATACTACTTGATATCCATTGTCTTTTTTTGATTTATCAGTGTGATTCTCACAGATAAAAAACTCACATCCTACGATAGGTGTAAGTGTCTGCAGTGGCTCTTCACCATTCTCAGCACGTTCTTTATTCTTAGCTTCTATTCCCTTGTTATGGTTATTCACAGCCATCACGAAGTGGAATGCCCCCATCATATTACCGTGATCTGTCATCGCTACAGCAGACATATCACAGTCACCAGCCTTCTTCACTAGATTATTAATAGCGATAGTAGACTGTAATATAGAGAATTGAGTATGCACGTGTAAGTGAGCGAACTTAGCCTGATCTAGCAACTCCTTCTCGTGATCAGATACCTCCTCAGAAGCACCTCCATCAAGCTTAGCTAAACGTTTGCGGATTTCTTCAGACGCCTTTTTTAAGTTGATATGCTTAAGACCAATAAGTTTAAATGGTTCAGGATTAGCCTCTCTATAACGCACGATGTACTCCTCGTCCTGTTGTAACTCCTGAGTAGAGAATGTACCATGCTTGATCAATTCTAAGAAACAGCGTGTAGTAGCCTCCACGTCAGCAGTAGCATTATGTGCCTCTGCGAATGACTCACCAAATAAGAATGTATGTAACTCTGTCAGTGTAGGTAGTTTAAATCTACCTCCTCTACCTCCAGGTAATTTAAGCATCTCAGCCGTTACCTCTGTACACGTATCTAGCACAGGCATCTCAGCCATAGGGCTACTCACCCCTTTTCGATAAAACTCACATCCCATGATGTTCACGTCAAACCCAGCATTCTGACCGACGATAAACTTAGATTTAGACAGCGCGATATTAAACTTCTCTAACGCTTCCATTAGAGAAATACCATCCTGCTCTGCTAGTTCTGTAGAAATACCATGTATACGCTCAGCATCATAAGGAATATTAAATCCCTCAGGTTTGATCAAATAATCTTGATGCTCTATCAGCCTACCATACTCATCGTGTAACTGCCACGCGATCTGTATACATCGAGGCCAGTTATCAGTATCGGTTATGGGCGCCTGCCAACTCTTAGGAAGTCCCGTAGTTTCGGTATCAAAAATTAAGTACATACTTGGTTATATGAATTTTAGCCTTAAATAAGGTAGAATAGATCAAAAAACAAAGTTACAAAACTTTCAGAATATAGTAATCGGTTTACAGTAATCAGTTTTCGGTTGACGGCTCTTGATATTTGGTTATTGGTAACGTCATCACGCTTAACGCATCACGCATTACCTTATTGTTATGTACAAAAAAAAGACCACCCTTTATCAGAGTAGTCTTAATATATCTCACCTTCTCTTCAGAGAAGCATTATTCACAATTGTAATTATATACTATTTACCAGCAGAAACAGGCATTATATAAATTACCCCATCTTGAAATGATTTCATAGGCTGTAATTTCTCATAGTACTCTTTTTGCTTAGTGGTAAGTTTATCATACCCTTCTGGCTTTTCTTTCTGCATATTAGCGAAGAACTCTGCAGTCACAGTACCAGGCACTTGTTTCTTATCATCAGCATAACTAAAGATACCACTATTGCTAATACTTGCCGCTGTTCTATACACAGCTAATTGAGTTTTACTTTTTTTGTCGTATACAATATATTGAGCAAAAGCTACATTTTTATTATCCTCAGTTGCTTGTACTACATCGCCAAATTCAAAACTTCTCACTGGCTGATTCTCAAATAAAGTATAAGGAACACGTAAAGCAAACATAGTAGTATCTGTCTCTGCCTTCATAAAGAACACATTTTCATTAGCTACTTTTAACTCATTATAATTTGGCCTCCAAGTTTCGAATTTCATTCCACTTGCATTAGTCTTTATCGTGTACTCCTCATTATTCACCATAGCGATAATACTAGGATCACCATTCTTTGTCTCGTTCTCACACGCAACAAACCCTAACCCTAAAACCAGTAAAAATGCACCTATTAGCTTTTTCATATTTCTATAACTATCTTTCTTAATAACAGCGATTACAAAAATATAGTATTTCACCGACACAAAAAAGCCTTTTTTTAATATAAAATTAACTTTTTGTTTTTTAATGCAACTTATTGACAGTAAACAAACAGAGACAATGTATAAAACACCCATTCCTCACTAAAATTTGCCCCCTTTTGGAGATAATGGCTTCATATGCACTTTTTGACATATAATGCTCATTGAATTAAAATACAAACAACTGATTTACAGATGCTAATAATATTTTATTTTATCTTTGTTTTGATACTGTTCGGTAATTACTAGTGTTTACTTGGGATGAGAGGTTGTTTTGCAAACCGTACTAAACTCGTACCCAAACCATCTACTAAGGAATAGAGATGAATAAGTCTGTTTAACATTGATATAGAACACACAGATAGTCAAACAGATACGAAACAAAAAAAATAAAGATAATAACTATATACATCAAAATAAATACTATCTTTGCACCTCAATTTTAACGAGGTCGGGTACCTCAACTAATTAAATTAATTATGTCTGTAAAAATTAGATTACAAAGACACGGTAAAAAAGGAAAACCTTTTTACTGGGTAGTAGCTGCTGATGCACGTGCTAAAAGAGATGGTAAATTCTTAGAGAAAATCGGAACTTACAATCCTAACACTAACCCTGCAACTGTAGAATTAGATGTTGATTCTGCTGTTAAATGGTTATTCAACGGTGCTCAACCTACAGATACTGCTAGAACATTACTTTCTTACAAAGGAGCAATGTTAAAACACCACTTACAAGGTGGAGTTAACAAAGGAGCTTTAACTCAAGAGCAAGCTGACGCGAAATTCGCTGCTTGGTTAGAAGAGAAAGCTACTAAAATCAACGCTAAGAAAGAAGGATTATCTTCTAACAAAGCTGCTGACAAAGCTGCTAGATTAGCTGCTGAGAAAGAAGTAAACGCTAAACGTGCTGCTGCTGCTCAAGCTAAAGCTGCTGCTGCTACTGCTGCTCCTGTAGAAGAAGCTGCTGAAGTAGTTGAAGAAAGCAACGAAGAAACTCAAGCATAATTCTCTAGCGATATGCGTAAAAAGGATTGTTTCTATTTAGGCAAAATCGCGAAGAAATTTAGCTTTAAAGGGGAGGTGCTTATTTATTTAGACACCGATGAACCTGAGTTATACGAAAACTTGGAATCAGTATTCGTCGACTTCGACGGACAACTGGTTCCTTTTTTTATTAATGAAGCTTCATTACACAAAAGCGATTTCCTAAGAGTTAAGTTCGATGAATGTGACTCTGAAGAAGATGCTGACCGTATTATCGGTTCAGAGATATACCTACCACTGACTATGCTTCCTAAATTGGAAGGAAACAAGTTCTACTACCACGAAATCACTGACTTCGAGGTAATAGATACTAATGAAGGTCCGATAGGTAAAATAAAAAGAGTGAATGATAGTAACTACCAACCTCTATTCGAAATAGACCTAGATGGTACTGAGATATTAGTACCGATGATCGATGAGCTAATTCACAAAGTAGATAGAGAGAACAAAAAGCTTTATCTTAATGTTCCTGTTGGATTACTAGATATTTATTTAGGTAGATAATCACACCAAACAGTATAGAAAACCTCAAATCAATCGATTTGAGGTTTTTTTTATAATTTTACCAACTATGACTTCAATCGACCAACTTGGCAATCGCATCTGTATTATTGGTATTAGCTCGTCTGGTAAATCTACCTTAGCACAAGCTCTTGGCAAAAAACTAAATCTAAATGTATTACACTTAGATCAGATAGCTCATATCCCTAACACAGATTGGGTACCGAGAGACAAAGAATTAATGGCTGCAGATCATCAGGCTTTCTTAGATAATCATACAGACTGGGTGATAGAGGGTAACTATAGTTATCTGATGCCTGAGCGCTTTGCTCATGCTACTACTATCATTTGGCTTGACTTCTCTCCTATGGGTGCATTGTACAGATATATCAAAAGGAGTATAACACATAAGGATAATCGTCCAGGTAATTTAGATGGTGCGAAGAGTCAGTTTAGTATCAAGATGGTCAAATACATCTTATTCGAAGCTCCCAAAAAAAGTCCCAAATACATAGCACTAATCAATAATAGTCCTGCTACATTTATCCATATCCGAAGTTTTAAGGAATTGATGAGGTTGTACAAGGTGTGGGAGTTATCCTAATCCCAAATATCCTAACTCCAAATAACATCTTCTTCTGGAGCTTTGTATCTTCTAGGGTAGTTTCCTGAATTATAAGCTTACCTCTAATATCCAGTATTCATCTATTAAATCAGAATCATTATTTAGCATTTTTAGATTGATTTAAGATTAGTTCTTCTAACTCCTCCGCACGTTTTTTCTGTTTCTCTTGCTCAGTGATTACATAGCTGTATACCATCCGAATAGAGCTAAGGCAATGACTCCACATACAATAGTAAGTAGTGTATTACTCTTCTTTTGGGGTTCATTATTATTCTCAGTTGGTCTGTTTTCTCTAGAATTAAAGCTATTCATATCTAATTAATTTTTACAAATCACTAATATATAACGTGTTAAATTCATAATTTATTACTATCATTACTAAACCAAATAACCAAAAAACAACTATAATGATAAAAAATTTAGTACTAGCTCTACTAATCACAACTACAACTGCACTAGCCCAAGAACAAAAAAAAATACAGGTAACGCGATACAACTATACCCTGACTACAGTAGCAGAAATTCACAAATCTGATCAGACTTCTACTGTGGAGGCTATATTAGATATCAATGGTGATCAATCAAGATTTATGAACTACAATAGATACCATCTGATGGAATCTAAAATCAATCCTAACAACTCAAAAGAAAAGAAACTAGAAATTGCGCATAATTTTGGAAAAGGTTTCAATTGGATTGTCTACACAGATAACGCGAAGACTTACTTCTACAGTACAATAGGAGATTTAAAGAATTTCTATAGCGAGGATAAAAACACTATCAAGTGGACCATCCTACCAGAAGTAAAACAGTGGAATGACTATAAGGTACAAGAAGCTACTACTACCTATGGCGGGAGAGAGTGGACAGTATTATTTACTCAAGAAATACCTTTACAGAGTGGCCCATATAAATTCGTCAACTTACCAGGCCTTGTAGTCAAAGCATGGGACAGTGAGAATCACTATACATTCGAGCTTCTACACAGTCAGAAAGCAGAGACTATATGGGACATTGTAGAATTAGAAAAATATGAACAGATCTCTAAAGACCAAGTTAATAAAGCGCGTCATATAGATGCTAACAAAACGTATGAACAAAGTCTAAGTGAAAAAGGAATAACTATACAGAATGGTCCTCCTGAACTAAAAGCAAAGAAAAAAACAGTACAAAACCCTATTGAACGAGACTTCTAAAAAATATATAATGAAAAAGTACTTATTCATGCTGCTAATCACAGCTACTTCTCTAGCCCAGAATAAAGACGTAGAGGTCATGAGGTATGAATATCAGGTAGAAATATCTAATGACAAAGGAAAGATGATAAAATCAGGGATTGCTATTCTAGATATTTATAATACTGAATCGCGATTTATGAATTTAAAAAAGTATGAATACACTCAAGCTACCCCTATAGAAAAACCACAACCTGGAACATCTCCATCTATTAACTGGATCGTGCTGACAAAGCAAAACAACATTGCTTTCTATGAAACCATAGGTCTAGACAACAGTTACTCTGAAGAAGATAAGAATACCATCAAATGGACTATCCTACCAGAAATAAAACAGTGGAATGACTATAAGGTACAAGAGGCTACTGCTAACTATGGAGGGAGAGAGTGGACAGTATGGTTTACCCAAGAAATACCTTTACAGAGTGGACCTTATAAGTTTGTCAATTTACCAGGGTTTGTAGTTAAGGCATGGGACAGTGAAAATCACTTTGTCTTTGAATTTCTTACAAGTAAGATGACTACAACTAACTGGGGCATCCTAACAGATAAGAAGTATGTAAAATACACAAGAGAACAGACACTAAAAGCAAGAAAGACAACAGCTAATAAAACATATAATCAACTTTTCGAAGAGAGAGGTATTAGCGCAGGAAAGGAACACACTAACCGCTATAATATAACTATAGGTAAACTTCAGAATCCTATAGAACGAGATTTTTAAAAAAACACTAAAAAATATATAATGAAAAAGTACTTATTCATGCTGCTAATCACAGCTACTTCTCTAGCCCAGAGTAAAGACGTAGAGGTCATGAGATATAACTACAAAACGAGCATCGCTAATGGCTCAGCTAAGGTAGTAAGAGATGGAGCAGCTATTCTAGATGTAAGAGATAAAGAGACTCGCTTTACTGATTTGAAGAACTATGAGTACTTGGCTTCACTAAAGACAGATATGCCTGAGAAGAATAATCAATCTTCATTTAAATGGACGGTTTATACAGGAGATAAGAATACTACATTCTATGATAAGATAGGTCTAGACTTAAGCTATTATGAGGAAGACAAAAATAGCATCAAGTGGACGATACTCCCTGAGGTCAAACAATGGAATGACTATAAGGTACAAGAGGCTACTACTACCTATGGAGGGAGACAATGGACGGTACTCTTTACTCAAGACATCCCAGTACAGAGTGGTCCCTACAAATTCGTCAACTTACCAGGATTTGTAGTCAAAGCCTGGGATAGTGAGAATCACTTCGTCTTCGAGTTAGTAGACAGTCAGAAAGTAACTATTATATGGGATATACTAGCAGATGAGAAATACGAAAAATATACTAAGGCACAAACTACTAAAGCACGTAAGACAGCCGCAAGTAAGACATATACTCAGCTTATGGAAGAAAAAGGGACAACTCTAAGCAAAGGAATGGCTGATTACTTCAATAAAAAAGTTGGTGATACTGAGAACCCCATTGAACGAGATTTTTAAGGTATTAAACTGTAATATAGAACGTTATATTTAACTATTGTAACATTCTATATTACAGCTTCTTATTTTTTTACTTACCTTTGCAGAGCATTTAATTAAGTTATCAAATGACATTAAACATCACAAATAGAAAAGCTAGTTCCTTACTACAGGATTCTTCACAGAGAGATATTTCTTCTTCTGTAGAGAGCGTGTTTAATGAAGATTTGATATTAGAAACTACACTATCACAGTCAGACTTAGAACATAATATAACTGCACTCTCTTCTGATACTTTCTCTAAAGAATGGGATATAGAAGAAGATGAATACTGGATGAGTTATTAATAAAGCATCATGGAGTATAAGCAGCGTGATTTAGTACTCGTTAAATTCCCTTTCACAGACCTAACAGGGTTCAAAGTCAGACCTGCTCTTATAATATCCAACAGTAGTGTCAATAAAAGTAATGATTACCTCATAATGATGATTACTACACAACACATAGGAGGTTCATTCGGTATTGAATTTGACAATGATGATCTCACTACCCCACTAAAACCTCCAATAACGAAAGCATACATATATACCAAAAAGTTAGCTTTATTAGATAAAACAATCATTCATAAGAAGATTTCCACACTTAAAAACTTATCTAAATTCCAAAATATCATAGAACAACATATTTCTAGCATAACACTAGAAGTAGATTAGGACATGGTTGTTCAGTATCATACTAGGTCACTAACCCTCCTTTTTGTACTTTTGTAAAAAAGAATAAGCAATATGTTTCAATTTAAACAATTCACTATACAGCAGGATAAGTGTGCGATGAAGGTAGGTACAGATGGGGTACTATTAGGTGCGTGGACTCCTGTAGACAACAATCCTTACAGTGTATTAGACATTGGCTCTGGTACAGGACTTTTAGCACTTATGATGGCTCAGCGCACAGGGGCAGAGCAGATAGATGGTGTAGAGATAGATGAGCATGCACATGAGCAAGCAGTAGAAAACTTTGAGAGCAGTCCATGGGGAGATAGACTATTCTGCTATCATGCCGACTTAGAGACTTTTGCCAATGAGATGGAAGAAGAATATGACTTGATTATATCTAACCCACCGTTTTATAGTGAAGATTACCACACGAATGATAAACAGAGAGACACGGCTCGCTTTCAGGATGCTATGCCTTTTGATTTATTAATTGAGGCTGTAGAGTATTTCTTGTCAGAGAAAGGTGTATTTAGTGTTATTATTCCAGCTAAAGAAGAAGATACAATGATACGTTTAGCTGCTGAGTTTGGTATCTATCCATTCAAAGTAACTCGCGTTCGAGGGAATGAACAAGCTGAAATCAAGCGCAGTTTAATTGCTTTTTCACGTCAATTAGTAGAACAAATACCATTAGACGAGTTAATTATCGAAATAGAAAGGCACCAGTATACACCAGAATTTCAAGCACTTGTAAAAGACTTTTATTTAAAACTTTAAAAAAAGTCACTTTTATTTTGTTTATTCCAAAAATTATTTGGGATATTTGTACCAACGAAAACAAAGAAGAAAAAATGAATACAGTTTATACAATGATGATGAGCATGATGATGTGGAGAAATCCGCAGGGCTTGTTATTTGCATAAACTTAAATTCAAAATAACATATATAAAGCCCTTGCATTTGCGAGGGCTTTTTTTTTACACCAAACCAAACAGTATATAATTAGCAGAATATAGAATACCATGATTTACAATACTAACACAATGATGATGGCAATGATGATGATGAACATGATGATGTTCACGCCGCCCTATTGCCTAAAGTCAACGAGTTAGTTATAATCTAAAACAAGAGATTAAAATACTTGAAGTCCTTTTGGCAATGCCGAAAGGACTTTTTTTATGCCCTTAATTCAAAACAAAAAATAGTAACAAAAACATTAAAAAATATTCAACCATGAGCAATTTAAATTTTTCAACACAAGCATTACACGCAGGACACAATGTACAATCTACAGCAGGAACAAGAGCAGTGCCTATCTATCAGACATCATCGTATGTATTCGAGAATGCTGATCACGCAGCAGGAGCTTTTAACCTGTCTATCCCAGCGTATATCTACACAAGATTAAACAATCCTACAAACGATATTCTCGAGCAACGCTTAGCCGCACTTGAGGGAGGTATCGGAGCAGTAGTAACAGCATCAGGAGCATCAGCTATCTCTACTACGTTCTTGACATTGCTAAAAGCGGGAGACCACATCGTATCTTCTAACAGCTTATACGGAGGAACATACAACTTATTCAATGTTACACTTCCTCGTTTTGGTATCAACACTACATTCGTTGATCCTTCTAATATAGAGAACTTCAGAACGAATATTCAAGAGAACACAAAAGCAATATTCGTAGAGAGCTTAGGAAATCCTAAACTGGATATCATCAACTTAAAAGCAGTAGCTAAGATTGCACAAGAGTTTAAAATTCCTTTTATCGTAGATAATACAGTAGCCTCTCCTGCTCTACTTAACCCAATCCAATACGGGGCAAACATCGTAGTACATTCCCTAACTAAATACATCGCTGGTAACGGTACATCATTAGGAGGAGCGATAATCGACGCAGGTACTTTTGACTGGTCAAGTGGTAGATTCCCAGAATTCACAGAGCCTTCTCCAGGATACCACGGATTAATATACCACCAAGCATTAGGTAACGCTGCTTTCATCGCTAAGATAAGAGTAGAAGGATTAAGAGATTTAGGTGCAGCACTTAGCCCATTTAATGCCTTCCAAATCATCCAAGGATTAGAGACTTTACCTATCCGTATCCAAAAACACAGTGAGAATGCATTAGCCTTAGCAGAATGGTTAGAAAAACAAGACGCTGTAGCATGGGTAAACTATCCAGGTCTTAAATCAAGTGCTTACCACGATTTAGCAAAAGAGTACTTGCCAAAAGGACAGAGTGGTGTGGTAACATTCGGATTAAAGAAAGGATTCGAAGCAGCCAAAACAGTAGCAAATGACACTAAACTATTCTCTCTATTGGCAAACATAGGAGATACTAAGTCACTAATCATTCACCCTGCTTCTACTACACACCAACAATTAACGGTAGATGAGCAAAAAGCAACAGGAGTAGCACCAGACTTAATCAGACTATCTGTAGGAATAGAAAACATCGAAGACCTAAAAGCAGATTTAGCTAACGTATTTAAAACATTATAAGATGAGTACCCAAACAGACATACTAAAACACATTCCGATAGACCCACACACAGGAGCCATAGCTGTACCAATCTATCAGACAACGACATTCGCTCAAGAGGCACCAGGAGTAAACAAGGGATTTGACTACACTCGTACTAATAATCCTACTCGTCAAGCTTTAGAAGAATTAGTTGCTTCATTAGAGAATGGTGCGAAGGGCTTTGCCTTCGGAAGTGGGCTTGCTGCAATAGATGCAGTATTCAAGACACTAAGCCAAGGAGACGAAGTAATAGCTGTAGCGAATATCTATGGTGGGACTTACAGACTGCTAAATGAGGTGTATGCGAAGTTTGGGATAAAGACTCATTATGTTGATACAACAATAGTTGAGAATGTAGAAAAGGCAATTACCAATAATACTAAACTAATCTGGATAGAGAGCCCTACTAACCCAACACTGAGAATATCTGATATACAAGCGATAGCAGACATTGCTAAGAAACACAAAGTTTGGTTATGCGTAGACAACACCTTCGCTACACCGATAGCCCAAAAGCCATTAGACTTAGGAGCTGACCTCGTGGTTCACAGTGCTACGAAGTATATCGCGGGTCACTCAGATGTAGTAGCCGGATTAGTAATCACGAAGACAGAGGAGTTGGGCAAGATCATTAAGTTTCATCAAAACTCAACTGGAGCCATACTAAGTCCTTTCGACAGCTTCTTAACCATCAGAGGTATTGAAACCTTGCTACTGAGATACAAAGGATATTCAGAGAATGCCCTAAAGATAGCAGAGTACCTCAGCACTCATCCTAAGATAAACAAGATATACTATCCTGGATTAGTGAATCACGAAGGACATGAGTTAGCAAAGAAGCAACAGAAGTACTTCGGCGGAGTAATAAGCTTTGACCTAAAAGACAACAGTAAAGAGGCTGCACTTACGATTATCCAAAGCCTAAAACTCTTCACGCTTACAGAAGGGCTTGGAGGAATAAAGAGTTTAAGTAATTACCCTTTTGAGATGTCTCATGGGTCAGTACCTAAAGAGACAAAAATAGAAGCAGGAATAACAGAAAGCTTAATAAGGTTGTCCATAGGATTAGAAGAAACAGAAGATTTAATAGAAGATATCAAACAAGCATTAGCACAATAAATAACAATAGAATACCATGAGTCGCTTACAAGAAATAACTATCGCTAACCATACTTTGACAAACGGAAGTACACATACTTTTCACTTTACTTATCAGGTAGTGGGACAGCCCTTACACAGTGCTCCAATCGTGTTGGTCAACCATGCCTTAACAGGAAATAGTGAAGTAGCAGGTGATAAGGGATGGTGGAATAGCTTAGTGGGTTATGACAAAGTAATAGACCTCAACCGATATACAGTGATTGCCTTTGATATCCCTGGCAATGGATACAACAAACAACAGGCTCACCTCATCGAAGATTACAAAGCAATAACGACAAAAGTAGTTGCTGAAGTGTTCTGGAAAGCATTAGACCGACTACACATTGATCATCTATATGCAATCATCGGAGGTAGCTTAGGAGGTAGCATCGCTTGGGAGATGACTTTTATTAGACCTCAAGCAGTAGATCACTTAATCCCAATAGCGACAAGTTGTAAAGCATCAGACTGGTTAATAGGCAATGCCTTAATCCAAGACAGTATTCTAAACAACTCTTCTCAACCGATAGAAGACGCTCGTATGCATGCTATGTTACTCTACCGCACTCCTGCATCGCTCCAGCAGAAGTTTGCCAATGGGTATAAAGAAAGTGAGAGTCAATACGCTATAGAAAGTTGGTTAAAGTATCACGGACAGACCTTAAACGGTCGCTTTACTCTACAGGCTTATAAGCTAATGAACCACTTGCTAAAGACCATAGGACAGGAAGTAACAGACGAAAGTCTGAAAGCCTTCGGTCAACATACAAATACCAAGATACACTGCATCGCAGTAGATACGGATTATATGTTCACTAAGGCAGAGCAAGAATACACAGTAGCTCTACTTAAAGACAATTGCAAACACATTACATACCAAGAGATTCAATCAATACACGGCCACGATGCCTTCTTAATTGAATACGAACAATTAAACAATTTATTAAAACCATTATTCTAAAATCAGCACATCATGAAAGTATTAAAGTTTGGAGGAAAATCTCTTGCATCAGGACAAGCTTTTGACAACGTCATAAACATCATAAAAACAAAAGTAAACGAAGGACCTATCGCTATTGTAGTTTCTGCTATAGGAGATACAACAGATACCCTTGAAAATATATTAGACTTAGCAAAGACTAAACAAGATTACACGACTGCTTTTGAAGCATTCAAAAACAGAGCATATCACAACGAAGCAGATATAAATACAGAGCTTGAAGTATTGAGCAAATTATATGAAGGAGTTTCTCTAATAGAAGACTATGGCGTAAAGATTAAAGACCAAGTGTTAGCACAAGGGGAACTAATATCAAGTAAAATATTAGCTGCTCAGCTAAACGCAAAAGGTATTAAAGCTATAGCTGTAGACAGTCGTCAATTCTTTATTACAGATACTAACTTCGGAAGTGCACAAGCGATCGATGAGGTATCTAAACAAAAAACACAAGCCTACTTCGCTGCGTTAGATAAGGGAACAATAGCTGTAGTAACAGGCTTTATCGGATCTACCGATAAAGGAGAAACAACTACACTGGGACGCAATGGTAGTAACTATTCTGCAGCCTTATTAGCGAACTTCATCCAGGCAGATGAATTGCAAAACTATACTCATGTAGATGGTATCTATACTGCTAACCCTGATTGGGTAAAGAACGCACAGAAGATAGAAGAACTTCGCTTCGATGAGGCAAATGAGTTGGCCAACTTCGGAGCTTCTATTCTACATGCGAAAACAATACTGCCTTTAGTAGAAAACAATATCCCTCTGCGAATATTAAACACACTAAACCCAGAAAACAAAGGAACTCTTATCTCTAACAAACCAACAGATAAGGGAATTAAGTCACTATCGGTACAGTCTAATGTCGCTTTAGTACAGTTCGAAGGTAGAGGATTGTTAGGAATCGTAGGAGTAGATGCACGTGTATTTACAGCCTTGGCAAACGAAGGAATTAGTGTAGGTGTTATTTCACAAGGTTCTTCAGAGCGTGGTTTAGGTTTTATCGTAGAAGATAAAGATGCAGATAAGGCAGCCGAAGCTCTAAACAGAGAGTTCTCTAATGACTTCTATACTCGTGATGTGAACAGTATTTCTATCATCCGAGACCTTGCTGTTATTTCTATCATCGGACAGAACCTAAGCACATTTGACAAGCCTTATGCTGCATTAGTAAAGAATAAGATTGTTCCTATTCTATTCAACAATACAGTAACAGGGAAAAACGTAAGCTTAGTCGTACGCAAAGAAGAAGCAAAGAAAGCACTTAACGTAATACACGGACAGATATTCGGTATCGCTAAGAAGATCAATATCGCTGTCTTTGGACACGGATTAGTGGGAGGTACTTTAATAGACCAGATATTACAGTCTGCCCAATCTATCGAAGACAAAAAGAATATTGCCCTAAACATCTTCGCTATCGGTAACTCTAAAAAAGTATTGCTTAACGATGGAGGTATTAACTGCAACTGGAGAGAAGAGATAAAAGACAAGAGCGTAGCTTATACTATACAAGAAGTAATAGACTACGCGAATGCAAATCACTTAGAGAACTTAATCGCGATAGACAACACAGCTTCTGGTGAATTTATCAAAAACTATATTCCATTAGTAGAGAATGGTTTTGACCTTATCTCTTCTAATAAAATTGCAAACACAATATCATATAGTTTCTATAATGAGTTGCGTCAGACACTAAAGGCGAACCACAAAGAATACTTATACGAAACTAACGTAGGTGCTGGTTTACCATTGATTGATACGATTAAATTACTTCACTTATCAGGAGAGAATATCACTAAGATAAAAGGAGTGTTCTCGGGAAGTTTGAGTTACATTTTTAATAACTACTCTATCCAAGACAGACCATTTAGTGAGGTACTTAAAGAAGCTATCACTAAAGGGTTTACAGAACCAGATCCACGTGAAGACTTATCTGGTAATGACGTAGGACGTAAGTTATTAATCTTAGCGAGAGAATTAGACTTACAAAACGAGTTCGAAGAGATAAACATTCAGAACTTAATTCCTACAGACTTACAAGCAGTAGATACCCCAACGTTCTTAAACAGCTTAGAGAAACTAAATCCTTATTTCGACAAGATCAAACAAGGCTTAGCGCCAGATACTGTACTTCGCTATGTAGGGGAACTATCAGGTGATCTACAAGAAGACAAGGGAGTATTAGAAACTAAACTAATCGAAGTACCTACCAGCTCAGCATTAGGACAGCTAAAAGGCTCGGACAGTATATTCGAGATATACACAGAGAGCTATGGTGACAACCCTATCATTATCCAAGGAGCCGGTGCAGGAGCATCTGTAACTGCCAGAGGGGTATTTGGAGATGTGTTGAGATTGGCGGTGAATGGTTAACAGTTGACAGTGTACAGTTTACAGATTGGTTAACGGTGGATGGTTAATAAACTACCTATAAACCGTAAACCGTTAACTGTAAACCGTAAACCAGCATACTGTCCCACTATCTACTACCATTTAATACTATAATAATCATATTAAGTCATAATAATCAACTCTTTAAAAAAGCTTTATATAGGAAACTAATTTTGATTTATAACTGAATACCAAAAACTAACACTGTTAACCGTAAACCGTAAACCGTTGTCGCGGATTTGTAATCCGTGACTGACTAATCTCAGTTTCTGTCTGCAGCACGACAGAATTTAGATTGTGGAGCTTCGAGTGCGATCCTTCCTTCGTCAGGATAACAAACAGACTAGGAATTACAATAAACAGACCTGTAAACCAAAAACTAACCACTGTTAACTGTAAACCGTTAACCGTAAACTAAAAAAAGATGAGTACAAAAAACAATGAAGAAGGCTGTTGTTTTGAGACACAAGCCATACGAACACAGACAGAGCGTACACAATACAATGAACACTCTACCCCATTATACCTAACCTCAAGCTTTGTCTTTGACGATGCAGAGAATATGCGAGCTGTATTTGCAGAAGAAATAGAGCAATACTCTTACTCGCGATTCACTAATCCCAATCAAACAGAATTAGTAGATAAGATATGCCTATTCGAACAAGCAGAAGCAGGATATGCATTTGCTACAGGAATGGCGGCTGTGTATTGTAGTTTGTTTCCTTTACTAAAAGCAGGTGATCACATTGTTTCTTGTTCTAACATCTTTGGTTCTACACGCGGACTATTTAGCAGTATGTTTCCAGAATGGGGAGTAGATACGAGTTACTTTGACCTAAATCAAGTATACGATGTAGAGTCTCTAATCAAACCAAATACCAAGATACTATTTGCAGAAAGTCCGACTAACCCAGGAGTAGATGTATTAGACCTTGCGTACTTAGGAGAGATAGCTAAGAGACACAACCTCATCTTTATAGTAGATAACACCTTCGCTACCCCCTATCTACAGAATCCTATCACTTTAGGAGCACACGTAGTGATACACTCTGCTACTAAACTGATAGATGGACAAGGGCGAGTATGTGGAGGAGTTACAGTAGGATATAAAGAACATATACAAAAGATCTATCTATTCGCTCGCACCATAGGATCCAGCATCTCCCCATTCAATGCGTGGGTACTATCTAAGAGCTTAGAAACCTTAGCTGTGCGAGTAGATAGACATTGTGAGAATGCCTTGACGATAGCAGAATACTTAGAGCAACATCCAGCAGTGGAGTTTATTAAGTATCCTTTCTTGCCAAGTCATCCACAATATGAAATAGCAAAAAAACAAATGAAGCAAGGAGGTAATATTATCGCCTTCGGAATAAGAGGAGGGCTTGATGCAGGTAGAGCATTCTTAAATGCCTTACAGCTATGCAGTCGCTCAGCTAACCTTGGAGATAGTAGAACCATCGTTACACACCCTGCTTCTACCACACATAGTAAAGTTCCTGCAGAAGAAAAAATAGCTACAGGTATCACAGACAACCTGATACGTCTATCTGTAGGATTAGAGAATACGAAAGATATTATCCGTGACTTAGAACAAGCGTTAACTGTTGCACAACAATAACCCTGTTTTACACACCAATGAAGAATGATTAAATTAATAAATTATGTCAACAACACTTATACATACTGATATCAGAAGCCTATTAAAACAACGAACATTAGTACTCGATGGAGCAATGGGTACGATGCTTCAGGCTTACCGATTTTCAGAAGAAGACTTTAGAGGAGAGCGCTTTGCTGATTTTGCTCATCCTCTAAAGGGAAATAATGACTTGTTGTCAATCACTCAACCGGAGGCTGTAAAAGAAGTTCACAGACAATATCTTTTGGCAGGAGCTGATATCTTATCTACGAATACCTTCTCTGGTACTACCATAGCGATGGCGGATTACCACTTAGAAGATTTAGTATACGAACTAAACTATCAGTCAGCTAAGATAGCACGCGAAGTAGCAGACGAAGTAGAAGCTATTAACCCTGATAGACCTCGCTATGTAGCAGGAGCTATTGGCCCTACGAATAAGACAGCCAGTCTATCTCCAGATGTAAACAATCCTGGATACCGCGCTATCACATTCGAAGAGTTACGCATAGCGTATAAACAGCAAGCCGAGGCTCTATTAGACGGAGGATGCGACCTGTTATTAGTCGAAACTATATTTGACACATTGAATGCTAAAGCAGCTTTATTTGCCATAGACGAGATACAGTCAGAGCGAGGTATAGATATCCCAATTATGATATCAGGTACGATAACTGATGCTTCAGGACGTACCCTATCAGGACAGACAGTAGAGGCTTTCTTGATATCTATTGCCCATATACCACTATTGAGTATCGGATTTAACTGTGCCTTAGGAGCAGAACAGTTAGAGCCTTATGTAAAGCAATTAAGCCAGCATGCAGCAGTGAATATCTCTGCGCACCCAAATGCAGGATTGCCTAATGCCTTTGGAGAATACGATCAGACACCTAATGAAATGAAAGAACTAATCGATAGCTTTTTAAGCCAAAACTTAGTTCAGATTATCGGAGGATGTTGTGGGACTACACCAGAGCACATCAGATTAATTGCACAGGCAGTAGCAGAGCACGCAAAAGATAGAAGACCTAAGCAGTACAACCTAAAGCCTGTTCTTGCTTTATCAGGATTAGAGCCCTTATATGTTACTGCGGAGGCAAATTTTATCAACGTAGGAGAACGTACCAATGTAACTGGTTCTCGTAAATTCCTTCGCTTGATAAAAGAAGAACAATTTGACGAAGCTCTTGCCATCGCAAGAGAACAAGTAGAAGGAGGTGCTCAGATTATTGATATCAACATGGACGAAGGACTGTTAGACGGTGTACACTGTATGACTAACTTTCTTAACCTGATTGCCTCTGAGCCAGACATTGCTAAAGTACCTATCATGATAGATAGCTCTAAATGGGAGATTATCGAAGCAGGACTACGTGTAGTACAGGGTAAAGCTATTGTAAATTCGATCAGTTTAAAAGAAGGAGAAGCCCTATTCATCGAACATGCTAAACTAATCAAACGCTATGGAGCTGCTACAGTAGTGATGGCTTTTGACGAGAATGGACAGGCGGACTCTTTAGCAAGACGCATCGAGATATGCTCACGCTCTTATGATATATTAGTCAACCAAGTGAACTTCGCACCTCAGGATATCATCTTTGACCCGAATATATTCCCTGTAGCAACAGGAATGGAAGAGCACAACAACAATGCTTTAGACTTCTTTCAAGCGACCAAATGGATTAGAGAGAACCTTCCTTATGCCAATGTAAGTGGTGGGGTAAGTAATGTTTCTTTCTCTTTTAGAGGGAACAATAAAGTAAGAGAAGCTATGCACGCTGCCTTCTTATACCACGCAATACAGCATGGTATGAATATGGGGATAGTGAATCCTGAGATGTTAGAAGTTTACGATGAGGTGGACAAGGATTTAATGGAACACGTAGAAGACGTCTTATTAAACAGACGTGCTGATGCGACTGAACGCTTACTTGACTTTGCAGAGAGTATTAAAAATGAAAGTGCTATTCAAACAACCGAAAACAAAGTAGAAGAATGGCGTTCAGGCAGTATCCAGGATAGACTAACACATGCTTTAGTCAAAGGAATAGAAACTTACATCTTAGAAGATACAGAAGAAGCTCGACTAAGTGTACCTCAACCTATCCAAGTGATCGAACAATATTTGATGAATGGAATGAACGTAGTAGGTGATTTATTCGGAGCAGGTAAGATGTTCTTGCCACAAGTAGTAAAATCTGCTCGTGTAATGAAGAAAGCAGTAGCCTACCTCCTACCTTATATCGAAGAGAGCAAAAAGCAGAATGCTGAAGCCTCAGTTGGTAATGCAGGTAAGATACTAATGGCAACTGTAAGAGGAGATGTACACGACATCGGTAAGAATATCGTAGCTGTAGTATTAGCGTGTAATAACTATGAGATTATAGACCTTGGGGTAATGGTACCACCAGAGAAAATCATAGAGACTGCTATAAAAGAACAAGTTGACATCATCGGACTAAGTGGATTAATCACTCCATCCTTAGATGAGATGGTACACTTGGCTAAGGAGTTGGACAAGGTTAATAGCAATATTCCTATCATGATCGGTGGAGCGACTACCTCACGTGTTCATACTGCAGTAAAGATTGCACCAGAGTATAAGAACTGTGTTGTACATGTACACGATGCCTCTCGCTCTGTAACTATTGCTAACCAACTATTGCAAAAAGAAGTTGAAGCAAGCTTTAAGGAAAACATCAAAGCGGAGTACGATCAATTAAGACGCGACTATTTAGGTAGAGCCAGAGATAAGAGCTATATCACCATAGAACAAGCAAGAGCAAACAAAGTGAAGATCGAATGGGATGCAAAAGACATCGTCAAACCAAACTTCATAGGCACGAAGAGAGTCACAGTAGAGTTAGACGAACTATTGCCTTTTATAGATTGGGCACCGTTCTTTCGCTCTTGGCAGTTATACGGTAAGTTTCCTGAGATCTTGACAGATGAGATAGTAGGACAGACAGCCACACAGGTCTATGACGATGCACTAATTATGTTAGACAAAATCATAAACGAACGTTGGTTCGACGCCAGAGGTGTCTTAGGTATCTTCCCTGCTAACCAAGTAAACGACGATGATATTGAAGTCTACAACGAACAAGGAGAGGTATTAGACCACTTATTAACACTGCGTCAACAATCGCTGAAAAATATCAAAGCACCTAATATTGCCTTAGCAGACTTCATCGCCCCTAAAGAAAGCGGATTAGAAGATTACATCGGATTATTTGCTGTTTCTACAGGTTTTGGAGTAGATGAGATTGCTAAAACATACGAAGACGACCTTGATGATTACAGCGCTATTATGGTTAAAGCTTTAGCAGATCGCTTAGTAGAAGCCTTTGCCGAACTATTACACCACCGTGTACGTACAGAGATTTGGGGCTATGCTTCTGCTGAACGCTTAAGCAACGAAGAACTGATTAAGGAAGCTTATCAAGGGATTCGACCAGCACCAGGTTACCCAGCTTGTCCTGACCATTTAGAAAAAGGAACAATCTGGAAACTCCTGCAAGTGGAAGAACAAATAGGTGTAACGCTAACAGAGAGCTATGCCATGTTCCCAGCAGCTGCTGTCTCAGGATACTACTTTGCCCATCCACAGAGTAGATACTTTGGATTGGGGAAAATAGAGCAAGATCAATTAGAAGACTACGCCAATAGAAGAAATATAACAACAGAAGAAGCTGAGCGATGGTTGTCACCCAACTTAGCTCAAAACAATAAATTAACGACGAACGAATCATGAAAGTAACAGAACACATCCAAAAAGCAAACGGTAAAACACAATTCTCATTCGAGATACTACCACCGTTAAAAGGGCAAAACATTCAAGGAATATTTGACTCTATCGAACCGCTAATGGAGTTCGAACCACCTTTCATTGACGTGACGTATCACCGCGAAGAATATGAGTACAAAGAAGCAGGCAACGGACTGTGGGAAAAAAGAGTTGTCAGAAAAAGACCAGGAACTGTCGGCATTTGTTCGGCTATCCAAAATAGATTCAAGTTGGACGCCATACCGCACATCTTGTGTGGAGGCTTCACCAAAGAAGACACCGAAAACTTCCTTATAGACCTTGACTTCTTAGGTATAGACAATGTTGTAGCTCTTAGAGGAGATGCCGTAAAGAACGAGACCTACTTTAAACCTGAACCTAAAGGAAATAAGTACGCTTCTGAATTAGTCACTCAGATAGCAGAACTTAACCAAGGTATTTACTTAGACCCTGAATTAGAGAATACCAGTAAGACGGACTTCTGTATCGGAGTAGCTGGCTATCCAGAGAAACACATGGAAGCACCTAACTTTGATACCGATCTAAAATATCTAAAACAAAAGATAGACAACGGTGCAGAATACATCGTTACTCAAATGTTTTTTGACAACAGTAAGTTCTTTGAGTTTGTGGACAAGTGCAGAGCCATTGGTATTGATGTGCCTATCATACCAGGGCTAAAGCCATTAGCTACCCTAAGCCAACTAAACCTGTTGCCTCAACGCTTTAAAGTTGACCTACCAGATGACTTAGTTGCTGAGGTGTTAAAGGCAAAAGACAATACTGCTATCCGAGAGATAGGAATAGAATGGTGTGCGCAGCAATCAAAAGAACTTATCGCCGCAGGCATCCCTATCGTACACTACTACTCGATGGGTAAATCTGATAATATCATTAAGATTATCAAGAAAGCAATTTAGTTTACAGTGAACGGTTTACAACTGTTGACTGTAAACTGTAAACCTGAATCCATAACTCGTTATTTATAAATTTTTGGTTGTAGAAAACCCCTTTCATCATTTTGATAAAGGGGTTTTCGTTTATATATTCATAGTAAAAAGAAAACACTTCTCTCACCACTAAAACATTACTATTCCTACTGTAAAGAATGTAATACTTAGTTATAATCAGAACAACTTTTATTCTTTTACCTATAAAGTTCCACATCTCGATTGTTGGACAAACCTTGGACAATAAGTAGTGAATACTAGACTAGAGACACCTTTTCTCCATGAATGCTCTAACCATTCACCTAGTAGTGTCCTACCGAAGGTATATTGAAATAGTACTATACATTATTTGTTACCTGAAACTGCATTAAGTTTTTAGTATCTAAACTTTCGAATATTAATGATATCTAACTACATATAAACACTTTAAACATCATTATCGCGTTATATAATAAAATGACTGCTATGAAAAAAACAAACCTATTATTAATCATTATCACCCTAATGATATGTGTTGCTTGTGGTCAAAAAAGAGAATATGCTGAACCATCAGGAGAGACAACAGAATACACAAGTACAGCAGAAAAAGCGACTACAACTTCATCTACTGATACTTCAAAAGAGGAACCTCAAACTCAGCCTCCTCAAAACACAGATAACCGAAAAGTAATCAAAGAGGGCCTTATCCGCTTTAAAACTGCGAGTGCAAAAGAATCCAGAAAACTAATATCTCAATGCATAACTGACTATAATGGTTATTTAGCCCAGGATGATGTAAACACAAAAACAGGTATAGATCAATACACCGTGACTATCAGAGTCCCTGCAGAGAACTTCGAAAAATTACTTGACAGAGTAACAGACAATGCTCTTCAGATTGAGAGTAAGGACATCAAAGCAATAGATATCACAGAACAATATGTAGATCTAGAAGCGAGAATTAAAACAAAGAAAGAAATGGAGTCTCGCTTTAAGGAATTGCTAAAAAGAGCGAATACAATGGAAGAGATCTTTGTTGTAGAAAAAGAAATAGAAAAGATACGTTCAGACATTGAATCCTCAGAAGGAAGATTAAATGTTTTGAGAAACAGAGCTGCTTTCAGTACATTATCACTTGAGTTTTACGAACAAGACGAGCCAGTACATATCGAAGAAGACAAAGGATATGGCTTTAAAGAATCTTTCTTAACAGGCTGGTCTGGGTTAATGTGGTTTTTCTCAGGGTTACTGAACATTTGGCCATTTATCCTATTACTTATTGCTGCTATAATTGCCTTTAAAAAATTCTATAGTAACAAGTAATTGTTCACTCTAAAAACACAAAAGCCCTTCCTAAACAGAAGGGCTTTCTTATACCTATTAATATATTTTTACCTATTGTGGCAAATAAAGCCAGAATATCTAATCGACATTCGCTGCGGTAGACGTAAAGTATTACGTCTCTACAGTAATCAACTCCACCAATTCAATGCCACAAGCAAATAGCTATTAATTCTCAGTCGATAATAGTAAACCTCCTATCTCTTCCTTCATCTCCAACAGATTCAGCTCGCCATCGTATAACGCATGAAACACAAAAGGCTGTTGCTCTAAGATATACTGATAAATATACCAATCCGTCTTAGGAGTAGGTACATTCAACAAGTCTTCATAAGCTATCCACTCTAATGTTCCCTCATTACACTCAGGAGGAGTTACCTCATCGATATCTGCTACATACACATAACTCAACCAATTATACTTGGTAGGAGAAGTCTCTGTCAGTATACCACAGAACTTCACTTTATCCACACGAATACCTGTCTCTTCAAAAGTCTCACGGAGAACTCCTTCTTCAGGCGTTTCATAAGGTTCTATCTTACCACCAACTGGCGTGTATGTATCTTTATTAGGCTCTTTTAGGCGCTTAAGTAGCATAAAGTTGTTGCCATTTCTAAGCACACATAGTGTTGCTATCTTTTTTATTCCCTCTGGTATCACGATTTTACTCATCCTACTTCTCGTTTAATAGTTGCTGAAAACGATCTACGAACTCTCCTACATGTGCTCCGTCCATCAGTGCGTGATGTCCATGAATAGATACAGCCATACGCTTGCGTCCACCTTCATCCATCACCTTACCAAACGAAATTTTAGGACAACTATCTGGGAAGTCATAATGCCTCGCATGCGACATAGACGTAAAGTCAAGCCAAGGCACTGCTGAGATATGTAATACATTCTCTCCTTTAGACGCAGGAAAGAAATCAGATGACTTTTGCACACGGTCTATCTCCTCCTTTGCTTTAGCGAAGAACACTGTTGCATCGCTGTAGTAATCCATATATGCAAACCCAAAAGTCCCATTCGGTCTATTAATTGTCGGTGAAGCATGTACCTCATCATATAAATACACCTCTTTATCTACTATTCTGTATCGGAAAGCCTCTACCTCATTTGCTGCTTTTAGTGCATCGTGTAGATAAGTTAAGAAGAATGAGTGACCGTGTTCTTTGGCACTTTGATAGGCAATAGTACAATCTACTTGTACAGTCAACCCAAAGAAAGGTTCTGTAAATTGAGAAAAGAACGCATACTGCTCTTTTCGATTCCATTGTGAGAGTTCTATTTTAGTTCTCATAGTTGTTCTTGTTGTTTTAGTAATCGAAAGCGAAAATATACGTAATCTTCTTGATGGTATAAGACTTTTGTCCCATCGATACTTAATAGATGATCAATGCTTAAGGACAACCGAGATACATCTATCTCAAAGACGCTCTATAAAACAAAAAGCACGGATGATATCCGCGCTTAGTATATCTAAATTACTCTATTTCTTTTAGTATGATTGCTTTTAGATCAGCATTAAAACCATTAATTTCTTTTATAAACTTCCCTTCAGGACTAAATAATAAATAAGATGGAGTACTCATATTTCGATACATAGCCATAGCAGGATGAAGATGTCCTTCTTTATTCCAAATTATGTTTCCTTTCTTACCTTTTAACTCATAATACTTCTGTGCTTCTTGCAGATTATCACCTGTGTGATAAGTCACATACATTACTTTATCCTTTAACTCTTCTTCTATCACAGCAGTCTTAGGAGCTGCCTTGCCACAAAACCAACAGTAAACATTAGAGAAGTCTAATAGAACATACTTGCCATTATAATAGTCACTGAACCTAACTTCTTTATTTTTCAAATTTAATGCTGTGAAGTCATAATACATATCTCCTATTTCCAACTGTTTAGAATCACATAAAACCTTTAAAAACTTAATCTCACTTCTATCCATATTTACAGAGTCTACTAAGCTATACAAAGTCTTAAACTGTTCTACTGTAAATTGATCTTGATAAAACCTGATTAAACGTCTACCATAATCAGTATTAATGTGCTTTTTCAGAAACTCATACTGACGTCTAACATATTCTTTTCTAATAGTATCTAATTCATCTTTGTACTTCGCGTATACAACTTCAGATTTAGTCCCTTCTTCAATTTCCTTTTCTATAATCTCGTCAATATCATTGCTTTTCTTATCAAGATCTTTACTTAGTAAGTAGTTCTCATATCTCAATCCATCATACTTTGAGTTTTTAGCAACTACCTCATTAGGAAAATCATCAATAGAAGCATCGATAGTCACAGATTCATTACCTAAGTAAAAATAAGTGCGTATAATATCATTATCATCATACACTGATATAGATACAGAAGTAGGTGCTTCTTTTAAGCTTACTTCTACATCTATCACTCCGTCCTTTAGATAAAACTCTTTTTCTTTCTCTCCTCCTGAGATACTAAGTTTAGTCTTATTATCTATCCCAGTAATCTTTCCAGTGATATGTAATTTATCCTGAGCAAAAATGCCTACAGACAACAATAATGTTATCAATACAATTATTCTATTAGTCATAATTTAAGTGATTGGTTTGTTACTAATCTACAACGCATGGTTCAGAAGTATATTACTGCCCTATTCTGTCAATAGTATTAAATCAAACCTAAAGTATATAGAAACACGGTAAAGGCTATATACAATGAATATACATACCACTCCTCCCCACTTACCTAAAGAAACTGCCCTCATTTGGAGATAATGACCTTATTTGGTTAAAATGCACTAATATGAAGAACGAAAAAACACATAACAAACTAATATTCAATACTTAGCAATATTTTGTTTTACGTTTGTTTTGATAGTGTTCGGTAATTTCTAGTGTTTACTTGGGTTAGAAGGGTGTTTTCAAAAGCGTACTAAACCCGTACCCAAACCATCTACTATAGATTAAGATAGAAATAAAGCATTATTTGTATAAAAACGACGTGTATTTGAATTTTTATATTCTCTTTTCCGGGTAAAAATTGGTCAATTCGAAATAATGTCTATTTTTGTTATACAACCACAAAAAACGATATTGATATATGAGACCAGATTTATTTCAGGCACCTGATTATTACTTATTAGATGACTTGTTAACAGACGAACACAAGTTAATTAGAGATACAGCTAGAGCATGGGTAAAGAGAGAAGTAAGCCCTATCATAGAGGACTTCGCTCAACGTGCAGAATTTCCAAAACAGTTAATACCAGGACTTGCTGAGATAGGTGGATTCGGTCCTTATATCCCTACAGAGTATGGAGGAGCAGGATTAGACCAAATTTCTTATGGACTAATTATGCAAGAGATCGAGAGAGGGGACTCTGGTATTCGTTCTACCTCTTCTGTACAGTCGTCATTAGTGATGTACCCAATCTGGAAATACGGAAACGAAGAACAACGCAATAAATACCTACCTAAGTTAGCTACTGGAGAGTACATCGGATGTTTTGGATTGACAGAGCCAGACCACGGATCTAACCCTGGCGGAATGCTAACTAACTTTAAAGATATGGGAGACCACTACCTGCTAAACGGGGCTAAGATGTGGATCTCTAACGCGCCATTCGCAGACATCGCTGTAGTATGGGCTAAGAATGAAGAAGGACGCATCCACGGGCTTATCGTAGAGCGTGGTATGGAAGGATTCACTACTCCGGAGACACATAATAAGTGGTCACTTAGAGCATCTGCTACGGGTGAGTTGATATTCGATAATGTGAAGGTTCCTAAAGAGAACTTATTGCCAAATAAGTCAGGATTAGGAGCTCCTCTAGGATGTCTTGACTCTGCTAGATATGGTATTGCATGGGGAGCTATCGGGGCAGCTATGGACTGTTATGATACAGCACTTCGCTACTCTAAGGAGCGCATACAGTTTGACAAACCTATCGGTGCTACTCAACTTCAACAGAAGAAACTAGCTGAGATGATCACTGAGATTACTAAAGCACAGTTATTAACATGGAGACTAGGTGTACTTAGAAACGAAGGAAGAGCTACTTCTGCTCAGATATCTATGGCTAAGCGTAACAATGTTGCTATGGCATTAGACATTGCACGTGATGCTCGTCAGATGTTAGGTGGTATGGGGATTACGGGTGAGTACTCTATCATGCGCCACATGATGAACTTAGAGTCTGTAGTGACCTATGAAGGCACACATGACATCCACTTACTAATCACAGGTATGGATGTTACAGGATTCGCTGCATTCAAGTAATAAATATCAGAATAGATAAACTTTATATAAAGAGCTTCGCCTTTCGGTGAAGCTTTTTTACTTTTGTGACAAATTTAGAAGATATGACTATTCAAGAAATCAATGCACAGATAGCTGAAGAAAGAAATGCGTTACTTCAACATCCACTTTACAACAAGATAAAGACTATACCAGACTTATGCGCCTTTATGGAAGGACATGTATATGCTGTATGGGATTTTATGTCACTGCTTAAAGCATTACAGCAGCAATTGACTTGTACTACTACACCATGGTTCGCATCAGAATTTCCTCAGACGCGTTACTTGATTAATGAAATAGTTCTAGCAGAAGAGTCTGACTTAGCCTATGACGGACAGCGTCTAAGCCACTTCGAGATGTACCTAGACGCGATGATAACAGCTAATGCTAACACTACTGCTATCACAGCGCTTATCAATGATCTTAAGAGTGGTACACCAATCTTCGAAGCAATACAAAAAACAAACCTAGATAGTGGAATAAAAGAATTCTTAAACTTCACCTTTAAGACTATTGAGGGAGGTAAAGCTCATGAGATAGCTGCTGCCTTTACTTTTGGGCGTGAAGACTTAATCCCTTCTATGTTCACAGAGATCTTAAAAGGTTTTCAACAAAACTTCCCTGAGACAGACCTAACGAAGCTAGTATACTACTTCGAACGTCATATCGAACTAGATGGAGATGAGCACGGACCGATGGCGATGAAGATGATATCTGAGCTATGTGGTGATGACCAACAGAAGTGGAATGATGTCGTGATAGTATCTAAAGAGGCACTAGTGAAACGATACAATTTATGGAACTCTATCGAAAAATTTATCGATAAAAAATAAGTTTAACATTAAGGAAATACTAAATACCCAATTATTTATATATCTTTACGTAAAAGCATAAAAAACATGAAATTGAAAGGTAAAAACGCAATTATCACAGGTGGTGGAAGAGGATTAGGTAAAGCTACAGCAATAGCTTTCGCTCAAGAAGGGATAAACGTAGCTATTACTGGTAGAAACGAAAAAACATTACAAGCTACTGTAGCTGAGTTAGAATCATTAGGAGTTAAAGCAACTTATGCTGTATTCGATGTGACTGATAAAGCAAAGGTAAAAACGGAAGTAGCTAACTTAATAAACACATTAGGTGGAGTAGATATATTAGTGAACAATGCTGGTATATCAGAGTTCGGAAAATTTACAGATATGTCTGCTGAGCGTTGGGAAGAGATCTTACTAACTAACGTGATGGGAGTATATAATGTGACTAGAGAAGTACTACCTCATCTAATCGATCAGAACGAAGGAGATATCTTTAACGTAGCTTCTACAGCTGGTCTAAACGGAAATGCAACTACGTCTGCGTATTCTGCTTCTAAGTTTGCAGTAATCGGGATGTCTGAGTCACTGATGAAAGAGGTGCGTAAGAACAACATCAGAGTATGTACACTTACACCTAGTACTATCGCATCAGATATGTCTATCGAATTAGGGCTTACAGATGGTAACCCTGATCATATACTACAGCCAGAGGACTTCGCAGAGCTTATCGTAGCTACATTGAGATTACCACGAAGAGCAATGGTCAAAACGGCATCGCTGTGGACGACTAATCCTCAATAATTTAAGGGGAGAGACGGAGCCGTCTATTTTTCTTATTACTTATTATGATTACAACCTAAACTCGCTAGCCTAGCGAGTTTTTTATTGTCTATAATTTTTTATTTGTGAATGAGAATTTTAATTACTTTTGCTCCGTTTTAAAATCAATCTTTCGTCATGATACGAAAAATATTTAGATTTATTCTTAAGGCTATCCTAGCCTTTTTTGTACTGAGTATTTGCTCAGTAGTATTCTTTCGATTTGTCCCAATACCTTATACTCCGCTGATGTTTATCAGACTCTATGACCAAGTCAAAGAGGACAAACCTCTAACGCTAAAGCATAAGTGGGTACCTATGGAGGATATAAGTATCAATCTACAGAAAGCTGTAATCGCTAGTGAAGACGGTACGTTTATCCAGCACAATGGCTTTGACTTTAAAGCTATCAAAAAGGCAATGAAGAACAATGAGAAGGGCAAGAAGATAAAAGGTGGTAGTACTATCTCACAGCAGACTGCTAAGAACGTGTTCTTATGGCCAGGGCGTAGCTATATCCGCAAAGGCTTTGAGGCATACTTCACTGTGCTGATAGAATTAATTTGGCCTAAGGAAAGAATCTTAGAAGTCTATCTAAATAGTATAGAGATGGGTGATGGTATCTACGGTGCTCAGGCTGCATCTGAATACTGGTATAAGAAGGATGCGAAGAACTTAAGTCCTAGAGAAGCTGCTGGTATAGCAGTGATATTACCTAGTCCGCGCAGATATAAAGCGAATAACTCTGGACCGTATATTAATAGCCGTAAAAACACCATCACTAGATATGTGAATAACTTCGGACCACTTAAGTTTAAAGAGGAGCCGAAAGAAGGTAAAAAGAAAAAATAGGTAAAAAACACAATAGTTTAACTATTTTTTTCTAACTTTGATAGACACTAAAATTGATTTACTATGAAAAAAGTATTGTTATCATTCGCAGTAGTAGGATTATTATTCGCTACTTCATGTAAGGACACTAAAACGGAAGAAACTGCTCCAGCAACTGAAAACACTGAGGCTACAACTGAGGAAACTCCTGAGTTAACTAAATTCGAAGCTGCGAAAGCAGAAGCTGAAACTAAACTAGCTGAGGCTAAAGCTAAAGTACAAGAGGCTATCGAAAAAGGAGACAAAAAAGCTCAAGAAGAAGCTCAGAAAGCTCTAGATGCTGCTCAAAAAACTTGGGATGAGGCTAAAGTTAAATTCGAAGAGGTAAGCGAAAAAACTGGTAAAGCAGTAGAGGAAGCTAAAGAAGCTACTCAAGAGAAAGTAGCTGATGCTAAAGAGGCTGTAAAAGAAGCTAAAGAAGCAACTCAAGAAAAAGCTGCTGAAGTAAAAGACGCTGTGAAAGAAGCAGCTGATAAAATTAAAAAATAGTATTTAAGCAATACAGAGAAAGGAGTTCGAAAGAGCTCCTTTTTTTATTTGTGCTTATGTCATACTATAGATTTTCAATAAAACTTTTCGATAGTTTTATAAACATAAACAATTGTAGTACAATGTAATTAATCATACATTTTCGTAAATTTACATTGTAATAAAAATTAAGAAACTATGAAAACAAATATCGGATTAACAGACAACGCACGTCAATTCAATGCAGAAGTATTATCTAAATTATTAGCAGATGAGTTTATCTTATATACTAAAGCTAGAAATGCTCATTATAATGTAACTGGTGTAGACTTCCACTCTAAACACGTGTACTTCGAAGAATTATATACTGAATTAGCAGTAAATGTGGATGCAGTAGCTGAACGTATCAAAACATTAGGTCACTATGCTCCTTCTTCATTAAAAGATTACTTAAAACTTACTCACTTAACAGAAGAGAGATCTACTGATAGTACTGATAGTAAATCATGGATCAGTGAGTTATTAATAGATTACGAAATCATCGTTAGCTTCATTAGACAAAATATAGATGCTATCGAAGAATCAAATGATAAGAGTACTGCAGACTTCTTAATCGGTCTGATGGAGGCTCACGAAAAAACAGCGTGGATGTTACGTTCACACTTAGGATAATTAGTGAAACAACATAGTTCTTAGGTTGTGCATTAGCTCAATCTGGGATAATAACAAGGTTTGCCTTTCTCGGGCAAACCTTTTTTGTTACTTTTACTTCAAACAACAATCTATTATGAAAAAATTAGTTGCCGTAGCGCTTATCGCTCTTTTCGGAATCAGCTGTAGCAATAATACTCCAGCTAATGAATCTGAAAAGGCTGTCCTGTTTCAAAAGAATATGAACAAAGAGTTTAGTGACTCTGATACTTCTCCTCTACCTAAAGATGCTTTAAAGAAATTTAAAGAGCTTGATTTCTTCCCTATAACAGAAGATTTTGTCTTAGAGGGTAAACTAGTACGTACACCAGACGAAAAGCCTTTTGAGATGCCTACGACTACGTCTAGAAGACCTACTTATAAGAAGTTTGGGGAGGTTAGCTTCACTCTTTCGGGTAAAGAATTTAAAGTAGATGTGTTCCAAGACTTAACTCTGCAAGGCAAACCTGAATATGTTAATAGATTATTCCTACCATTTACAGATCTTACATCAGGTGTGACTACTTATGGTGGTGGTCGATACCTAGACTTAGAGATACCTGAGGGGGATACTATCACACTTAACTTTAATCTAGCGTATAATCCATACTGTGTATATAATCCTAAGTTCTCTTGCCCGATTCCGCCAGAACAGAACTTTATCAATGCGGATATCAATGCTGGAGTGAAAGATTATAAGTACGAATAATAACAAGAGCAAGAAACGGATTGTGAAGGGATAAGAGTCATCATACTTTTGAGTTTTAAATCAATTAGAAATGAAACTAAAAGGTAAAATAGCACTTATCACTGGAGCAACTAGTGGTATCGGTAAGGCTACTGCTCAATTATTACATCAAGAAGGAGCTCAAGTAGTAATCACTGGAAGGAATAAAGAAACTGTAGAAAGTACTGCTAAAGAAATAGGTAGTAACACGATAGGTATCGTGTCAGATGCAGGTAAAATGACAGATATTATGACTCTAGCTAGTCAATTAAAGCAATACGTCACTCATCTAGATATAGTCTTCGTCAATGCAGGTTTTGGCAAATATGCTCCTTTAGAATACATAGATGAAGTGCACTACAATGAGATGTTCGATACAATCGTGAGAGGTACGCTATTCACAGTACAACAGGCACAACCGCTTATGTCTAACAATGGGGCTATCATACTTAACACCTCAATAGTAACTGAAGTAGGAATGCAGAATTCTAGTGTGTACTCTGCTGCAAAAGCTGCAGTACAGTCCTTCACTAAGACATTTGCTGCAGAACTTATCAGCAAGGGAATAAGAGTAAATGCTGTATCTCCAGGTCCGATACAGACTAACTACTTTGACAGATCTAATCTATCGAAAGAGCAGGTGGAACAGTTCACTACCTCATTTGCACCTCAGGTACCTATACAGCGCTTTGGGTTGCCGTCAGAAGTAGCAGAGGCTGTCTTATTCTTAGCTTCAGATGCTTCTTCATTTATAGTAGGAGCAGAAATAAGTGTAGACGGAGGGTTCCCTAAAATAAAAACAACATAATACAAATATAAAAGGCGAGTCAAACTATTGACTCGCCTTTCTTATATCTAGAATAAGGTATTCTTATTTTAGTTTCTTAACTCCCATATTGTATAATGTGAACGCTTGTAAGTCTACATTCTCTTGGATTTGTTGAGCTATAGATTTACCTGCGCCATGTCCAGCATTTGTTTCGATACGGATAAGCATAGGGTTCTTACCTGTGTTTTTAGCTTGTAACTCAGCAGCAAACTTAAAGCTGTGTGCTGGTACTACTCTATCATCATGGTCACCTGTAGTCACCATAGTAGCAGGGTATGCTACAGCCTTAACATTGTGTAATGGAGAATAACCTTTCAGGTATTCGAACATCTCTTTATTATCCTCTGATGTTCCGTAGTCATACGCCCATCCTGCACCAGCTGTGAATGTGTGGTAACGAAGCATATCAAGTACTCCTACTGCTGGTAAAGCTACTTTCATAAGGTCTGGACGTTGAGTCATAGTAGCACCTACTAATAGACCTCCGTTAGATCCTCCTTTAATAGCTAAGAAGTCAGATGAAGTATACTTGTTATCGATTAGGTATTGTCCTGCAGCGATAAAGTCGTCAAATACGTTTTGTTTTTGTAATTGAGTTCCTGCTACGTGCCACTCTTTACCATACTCACCACCACCTCTAAGGTTAGGTACCGCATATACACCACCGTTTTCTAACCATATCGCATTAGCAATACTGAATGATGGAGTTAGGCTGATATTAAATCCTCCGTATGCGTATAACATAGTTGGGTTTTTACCATCTAATTTAAGTCCTTTCTTATGTGTGATAATCATAGGTACTTTAGTTCCGTCTTTAGAAGTATAGAATACTTGCTTAGACTCGTACTTAGATGAGTCAAACTTCACTTTAGGTTGCTCATATACTTTAGAAGCTCCAGTAGCTGGGTCAAAAGCATAAATACTACCTGCTGTAATATAGTTAGTGAATGAATAGTAGATAGTCGCATCATCTTTCTTACCTCCGAAACCACTTACTGTTCCGATACCTGGTAATTCTACTACTCTTACTTTCTTACCTGTATAGTCGTATTGCTCTACGTAAGCTACTGCATCTTTAAGGTAGTTAGCATAGATATATCCTGCACCTGTAGTAGGTGTAAGTACATTCTTAGTCTCTGCGATAAAGTCTACCCAGTTCGCTTGTCCTGGATTCTTAGCATCTACAGTTACTACTCTAGTGTTAGGAGCTTTATAGTCAGTTACGATATATAGCTTACCATCTTTACTATCTAGTACACCATTGCTACTATCGAAGTTATTAACTAATGTTACGATAGGGCTATTAGCTACAGATAAGTCTTTTACATATAATTCGTTTCCATAAGTAGAGTTAGCAGCAGTAATCACTAAGTATTTATTATCTGCAGTCACATATCCACCTACGTAACGTCTCTTCTGGTCTTTACCGAAGATAAGTGCATCCTCTTTCTGAGCTGTACCTAACTTGTGGTAATATAATTTGTGTTGGTCTGTCTTAGCAGATAACTCACTTCCTGTTGGTTTATCATAACTAGAATAGTAGAATCCTTCGTTTCCTAACCAAGAAACTCCACTGAACTTCACATCTACAAGTGTATCACCTATAACTTTTTTAGTTTCAGCGTCTAATACGATGATCTTTCTCCAGTCACTTCCTCCTTCAGAGATAGCGTATGCAACTTTAGAACCATCTTCAGAGAAGTCAACACTTCCTAATGAAGTAGTACCATCTTTAGAGAATTGGTTTGGGTCTAAGAACACTTCTTCTTTACCAGCTTCATCTTTGCGGTATAAGATAGATTGGTTTTGTAAACCGTCATTTTTAAAGAAATAAGTGTATTTACCTTCTTTAAATGGAGCACCTATTTTCTCGTAGTTCCATGCTTCTTCCATTTGTTTCTTTAGGTCATCTCTGAATGGGATTTGTCCTAAATAATCAAAAGTAACTTGATTCTCTGCTTTTACCCAAGCAGCAGTCTCCTCTGATCTATCATCTTCTAACCATCTGTAAGGGTCAGCTACTTCTACTCCGAAGTATGTATCTACTACATCACCCTTCTTAGTCTCAGGGTATTTTAAATCCACAGTTGCTTCTTCTGTAGCTCCTTGCTTACAAGAAACTATAATCGTCGCAACGAGTAAAGTCATAAGTGTTTTTCTCATAAATGTTAAGTTAGTTAATTTAATATCAACCCAGCTTCTGCATTAAACCTCTCCTTTAAGAGTTAACTGGTCTGCTACATAATCTGGATTTTAAAGAATAAGTTAGTAAATATATCTATTAATTAATAAAGAGCAAGGAGGAATCCCCCTTACTCTCTATATATTAACATTATTTCCTATTATGTTACTCTATTTTCTATAATCATTTCGTCACTTTTGAGATTATTAATGCTGATGGTCGTGATCGTGATCTCCTTCTCCAGGATTAACGATATTCACAGTACGATATTCCATCGCTTGATTACCCACTTTGTCTAATACTTTTACTACAAAGTGGTACTCTCCTCTCTTAGCGTCTTTATCTATAACGATTTCGTGGTGATGTATGTGAGCATTGCGCTGTCCGTAAATATCATCCCAACTGTTTTTATACTTAAACGATTTGCGGTGTGCATTCTCTTCGTCATCATGGTCGTGATCGTGGTCATGGTCATCATGTTTAACCGCTACACTGTGTGTATGTGAGTGCCCTTCTGCTGAGTGTATATCTATATCGTATGAACCTAAAGCTATGTTATCTGATAAATCCATATCAAAGTGAATACTCTCTCCTGCCTCTAACTTAGCTCCCTCTTCTGGTGCATTTAGGACGATAACTGGCTTCTCTGTATCTATATCTCCATCACTCTTAAGACATGATGTGAATAATACACTACTTAATAAAATTACGCTTGCTATATATTTTAATTGTTTCATTTTTTAAAATGTTTTAAATCCAGATTGTGTTGATCTTTTTTATAAAACACAATCTGGAAATGAGTTAATGTTTTTGTTTCTACCTGTTGCAAAATGAGTTTATATAATCACATTTAACGGCGGTCCTCTTAACCAATAAAAGGGAAACAAACACTCTTTATAGCTGGCTACTACTTCGATTACTAATTCACTGTGTGCTTTCTCTATCCATAGTTCTACAGGTGCTACTATATGCGCTATAGCTGGTGAGAATTTACACAAGTACTGCTCACAATAGTGTATGGTAGTACTGTCTACGTACTCTAATTTAGCTGACTTCTGCCCAAAGTGGTGATCGATGATGACATAGTGAAGAGTATTGTTCAGTATGGGTACTAAGAATAAAGTACACCACAATGAACATACTAATGCACGTATGTTCTTATCAGTCATATTAGAATGGTACTTGTATCATCAATTGTATTGAACGTCCTAACTCTGGTATGCCTAATGGTCTATAGAAACTCGTGTGATTAAGGATCTTCGTATCAAACATATTGGTAATAGACAATGTCGTACGTGCCTTAAACTTACCGAACGCTAATGTAGATGATACACCTGCTCCGAAACTCTGACTGCTAGGTGTTATCTCTTCTCCCTGAGCAATGCGCTCTTGTTTAGCATACCACTTCCCATTAAAGTACACTTCTGACTCTTTAAATAGGTTGGTATCTTTAAAGCTGTATCTCAACTCTCCAAATACATTCATCGGTGGTGTAAATGGCAATGGATATGCTCCATTCTGCCCATTAGACACTTGCTGATTATAGATATACTCTAATACTGCTGATACATTTAGACGTTCAAAGAAGCGCTTCTCTACTTTCCATTCAAAACCTGTAATAATAGCTTCTGACTGTGTGTATTCATAAATCTGTCCGCTATCTGGTAGTATCGAAAACTTACCTGATGGTTTAAGATAAATGTAGTTAGAGAAATAGTACATGTATGGACTGAAGGTAGTGTTAAACGTTGATGTCTTAAACTCTGCTCTAAAGTCTAAAGCGATACCTTTCTCTGGGTCTAAATCAGGATTACCTTTCTCATGTCTGAAAGCTCCGTGGTGAACACCATTAGATGCTAACTCGATAGCAGTGGGGAATCTAAAGTTGGTGCCCACGGTAGCTCCAAAATTGAGGTTATCGTTTAAGGTGTACTTCGCTCCTATCATCCCGTTTATGCTAGTGAAGTCTCTGTTAGTAGTAGTACTTCTCTGTGCATACTTATTGGCTAACTGGTCGGCATACCCTTGTTCTTTCAAATAATCAAATAGATACTGGTCATAGAACGGTTTAACGTGTATACTAGCATAGTCAAAACGCGCTCCTCCTTCTAACGTTAATTTATCATTGACAAAGTACTCATACATCCCAAATACTCCTGTCCCTTGTTTATTATATTTAGGCAACAAGAATCCGTAACCATCAATGGTATTGTTCTGAAAATTCTGTTGTACTCCTAATGTCAACTTGTGATTGTTATTAAACAAATGCTCGTACTTCACTGAAGCATCCACTGTGTTAAGTACAAACTGTAGTTCTAAGTTAGGGTTAGAAGTAGGTGGCGCTTGATCATCAAAGTGTGAGTGAAACAAGCTGTGCTCTTGTCTTCTATTGTTTTGATAAGCGACCATAAATGTCCACTTATCCTGTACTGAACTGTCCCAAGTAGTCGTATTCACAACTTTAAAATGGTTTACATTCTGACGAGGGTATTCTATATTGCGGTGGTTGCCATCATCTGCTACGGCTGCTACATTAGGCAAACCGTGAGAGCCTGGAAAGAACCCACTCTTATCATAAACATTACTGATACTAAGGATATTCTTAAAGTTATCATCTACATAGCCTACTTGTCCATATAGAGCAAAGTTCTTAGAAGCAGTATTCTTCATTCTATTGCCATAGATAGGGATAATAGTGTTCAGATAGTCTATCTCTGATACAGGCACACGGTAATCTCCAGCGTCTTGTCCTGTAGCTTTAAACTTATAGAAGAACTTCTCATCTCTTCCTTTTACCTGCACAGATGCTCCATAAGAATCATTTACAGTCTTGCCAAACATAGTAGCACAACCGCTAAATGAGTGTACTTCTGGTACTTTCTCATTGTTAATCTTAATCACACCTCCAATAGCGTCACTACCGTACTCGATAGTACCAACTCCCTTAATCACTTCTACTTCTTCTGTACTAAATGCGTCTATCTCTAGCCCGTGATCAGCTCCCCATTGTTGTCCTTCTTGTTTAGCTCCATTCTCAGATACGGCAACACGATTAAACCCTAACCCACGAATAATAGGTTTAGAGGCTCCTGCTCCTATCTCCATAGCATTCACTCCTGGTACAGATGTCAATGTCTTAGCAAATGACCCTGAGAAGCTCTCTACTAATTTCTTATTAGTAACAACTTCAGTATTAGCTATAGTCTTCTGTCCATGAGTAGAGACTACTACTTGATCTAGCAGGGTATTGTCTTCTCTAAGGTGTAGGTCTAAATACAGGTCTGACTTTACATTAAGTAACGTATCTATAGACTTATATCCTAAATATTCTACTAATAATCGGTGCTTACCTGCTGATACAGGTATAGATGTGAACTGTCCTTTCAGGTCAGTCCCAGACTGTAAACCTGCAAAGGATACACTGCTCCCTACTAATGCTTCTCCATAAATATCTGATACTTTAGCTTTAACAACATACTGCTGCGCATAGGTACCAATAGAAGCCATTAGTGAAAGCACAAGAATAGATATTCTCATTTAATCGCTAAAAATTTAAATTGTACATAAAAAATCTATCTCATTACAAAGTGCGTAAGAGATCTAATCAATAATTTATGCTAATACAGGGGGTGCCCTAAGGGAAAAGAATACTTGAGAAAGTGGGATAATAGATAGAGATACGATGTCCTGAACCTCTTTAGTCACATCAAATGTGGTAAATTCTACAGATAGAATATCTGAAGTAATAGCAGGATTTAGTATCGTATCACAAACGAAACACTTGTCTAACTGACTGTGTGCTTCTTTAAAAGTTAATTGATCTAAGTGGTCACCTCTCTTTTCTGTGAAGTGAGCATGTGTACTGTGTTCTCTTTCGTACTCTACTGAAGAAACAATATGCTCATAACTATGCACAAACTGAAAAACAATGGTAAACATAATGGCTACCACCAATAATATTCTCGCTATGTTTTTCTTTGCTTGCATGTTGCAAATATAGACAAGAATGTAAGAAATAGACAATATGAATGATAATATTTAATAATTACTTCACATTATGTCTATTTTATGAGAACTAGCACTTAGTTTTTCTCTTCTTTATGTAATTGTAAGTCTGAACAGATGTGTTCGGTGTTGAACAAAGAATATCGTTTGTGTTTTATTACCTTTGTTTTTATAAAAATCATCAACAATGAATAGCAAACTTTTAGGTAGTATATTAATTATCGCAGGATCTTCTATAGGTGGAGGAATGCTAGCTATGCCTATCACTTCAGCAGGGGTTGGGTTCGTAGGAGCAACAATATTGCTATTTATTATTTGGTTTGCGATGTGCTATACAGCTTTATTGATGGTTCGTATCTATGATTTTAATAGTTCTAAAGATGGCTTTGATACCTTGACTAGAAAGTATGCTGGCTTTACTGTCAATCGAATAGCAGGACTCAGTCTGATGTTCTTAATTTATGGTTTGACAGCAGCTTATATGTCTGGTGGTGGAACGATCTTAAAGACTAATATAGATTTACTGTTTAACACTAACTTAGATGATCGACTGGCTGTATTGATGTTTTCAATTGTCTTTAGTACCATAGTTATTGTAGGAACAAAATGGGTAGATTGGTTTACCCGTCTGTTATTTGGGGCTAAATTGGTATTCTTAGTATTGCTAGTGGTTCTGATGACTCCGCTTATCAAATGGGCAAACTTACTACATATGCCTCTATCTCAAGGGTTAGTAATTATGTCTATTCCTGCTATATTTACTTCTTTTGGATTTCATGGTAGTATTCCAAGTATCGTTGATTATCTAGATGGTAACAAGAAGATGCTAAAAAGAGCATTTATTCTAGGGAGTTTATTACCACTAGTTATCTATCTGGTATGGCAAATTGCAATACTAGGTAGTCTAGATCAAACTGTATTTATGCAAATATTACAGCAACACTCAGAGGTAAAAGGTCTACTGCTTAGCATTAGAGAATTATCTGATTCTGCTTATATAGAGACTCTATTTAGTTTCTTCGCAGCAGCAGCTTTGGGTACTTCTTTCTTAGGGGTGAGTTTAGGATTATATGACTACTACAAGGATCTGTTTAAAGAAAAGAAAGCGAATGTGATTAAGCCATTGGCTGCAGTGTGTACTTTCTTTCCTCCTTTAATGTTTGCATTGTTCTATCCAGAAGGGTTTATTTTAGCTTTAGGGTATGCTGCTATTGCTGGAGTGGTGCTCGCTTTGGTAATACCTATTATTCTTTACTTAAAAGCAATGAAGTTTCACAATATCAAAATATCAATCTTACAATATTTCATTATTGGTTTTATATTAATACTTTCTGTACTAATCGTTTACGCACAACTATTAGTTGTAAGCAGAGGGTAAAGCTTAAAGAAAGGTAAAACTTTCTAAAAGTTAGTTAATAAACACCCAATGTCATTGTTTATTAATGTAGGTCAAGTCTCTTAAAGATGTAAATTATGTAAATTTGCATCCTTATATCACAATATGACAAAACACTACATACTATCAAAAATATTGGTTATCTTTTTAATAACCAACACAGTAACATTCGCACAAGAAAGTACGAATGTAATCGAACAAGAGGAACAACGGGATAGCACGGCTGTAAAAAAGAAATTCTTTGACCGTGTAGTTTCTTACTTTGAAGAAGCTAAAAAAGACAAATCTCAAAGCAAGTTTGACTTGTCATTTATCGGAGGGCCTAGTTACTCTGTAGATACAAAACTAGGATTAGGTATCGTAGCATCTGGATTATACAGAATGGATAAAGAAGATATGAGTCTACCTCCTTCTGATGTTGCTATTTATACTAACTTTACTACTAGTGGTTTCTTCTCTATTGGGGTCGAAAACACAACTATATTTCCTAATGACAAATATCGTTTTCACTATGATATGGCGTTTAAGTTTATGCCTAGTAAATTCTATGGTATTGGATATGATGCTGGTAACTTAGGTGAGTACACAAAATACGATGAATATCATTTAGGCCTGAAATTTGATATATTAAGACAAGTATTGCCTAATACTTATGTGGGATTGGTATTCTCTGCTCAAAATATTCAGAGTAGAAACTTTCAAACTGAAGAGGTAAGACCTGATACAGATAGCAAAGATACTGCTATCGGAGGAGGGTTTATCGCTTCGTATGACAGTAGAGATTTTATACCAAACCCGAGCAAGGGATTGTTTATTCAATATGAACAGACATTTTATCCTAAAACATTAGGTAGTAATAAGCACTTCGGTAATATCAAATTTACGACTCGTGCTTATAAACAGGTGTGGAAAGATGGTCTGTTAGCATTTGATTTAAACGGAGAGTTTAACAACGGTGATGTACCTTGGACAATGCTTTCTAAAATAGGTGGTTCTAGACAAATGAGGGGTTATTTTATGGGGCAATACAGAGATAGAAAACAGATTAATACTCAAATAGAATTAAGACAAAAGATCTATAATCGTCATGGTGTAGCTGTATGGGGTGGAGCCGGTAATGCGTTCAAAAATATGAACGAATTTGACTGGTCACATACCTTACCTACTTATGGTATAGGTTATAGATGGGAGTTTAAAAATAGAGTGAACGTTAGACTAGACTATGGCTTTGGTAAAGGACAAAGTGGGTTTTACTTTAATATCTATGAATCGTTTTAAGAAAGATGACAGAAAAAATACAAAACAAGGGATTCTTTAAAAGATGTATTAATAATCCTATAGTGTTATTTTGGTTCTATATTCTAGTGAATATGGTACCTAGCTTTTATTTTGCATTTACTCAGCCAATAGATGTATTAGGTAAAGTAGTTGTTCTTTTATTCCCTTTAGGGTTATTTATGACTATTTTCTCTGCATTTAAGAACTCAGGAGCATGGTTACTAATGTGTTTCCCATTAATGTTCTTACATGCCTTCCAAATAGTGTTGTTTTATCTATTTGGTGAAGATGTTATTGCTGCAGATATGTTTCTTAATGTAGCGACTACAAATACTTCTGAAATCAATGAGTTATTAGGTAGCTTATTGCCTTCTATAGCTTTTGTATGTTTCTTATATATTCCTCCTATTGTCTTTGCTATACGTCAATGGAAACAAAAGAATTACTTGGACTGGAGCTTTAGAAGACAGACTCTATTACCTGCTGTCTTGCTATTAGTTGCTTCGCTAGTATTATCATTCTTCAGTGCAAATAAGAACACGAATACCTTTGCTTTTAATCAAGATGTATACCCTATTAATGCTCTGCATAACTTAGGTTTTGCAGTGAACAAATGGGATAAGGTAAAACGATATCCAGATACCTCTAAAGACTTTTCTTTTAAAGCATTTAGAGATAGTGTACCTAGTCCAGAAAGACAAATCTATGTATTGATTATCGGAGAGACTAGTAGAGCAGATAACTGGTCTTTATATGGATATGAGAGAGAAACTAATCCACTACTTAAAAACCAAGAGAACTTATATGTATTCCCTGATGCATTAACTCAGTCTAATACGACTCACAAGAGTGTATCTATAATCTTATCTGATGCCGAAGCAGAAAACTACAACTCTATCTATAGAAAAAAAGGTATAGTTCACGCGTTTAAAGAAGCTGGTTTTAAAACAATATGTCTGTCTAATCAAGCAGAGAATTCTTCTTTTATAGAGTTCTTTACTAAAGAGGCTGATATCTATAAAACTATTCGTACTACTGATAGTAAAACACGTATGACTGAGAATCACTTCGATGAAGAATTGGTTAGCTTAATGCAGCAAGAGATTGAACAAAACGAAGGTGACTTATTCATTCTTCTGCATAGTTATGGTTCTCACTTTAATTATATGGAACGTTATCCAGAAACTTTTAAAAAGTTTACGCCTGATAATGTAGCTGGAGTGCGCAAGTCTGAAAAAGATCACTTAGTTAATGCTTACGACAATACTATTCTATACACAGATTACTTCTTATCTCAAACTATTAAAGCATTAGAAAAAACAAATGCTGAAGTAGCTATGTTGTATACTTCAGATCACGGGGAAGACTTGTTTGACGATGATAGAAATAGATTCTTACATGCTTCACCAAGCCCAACATACTATCAATTAAGAATACCTTTCGTTATGTGGTTCTCAAATGAGTACATAGCTAATAACAAAAAAAGAATGAATGCTGTAAAAGAAAATAGAACTAAGCCTATCTCTACCAATGCAGTATTTCATACCATGATTAACGCAGCTCATATCCGTACTTCTTATCTAGAAAAAGACTTATCTTTAGTAAATAGAGCTTTTAATGCAGAAGCTCGTATGTACTTAAACGATCATGATATCGCAGTACCTTATACGAAGATGAACTTAAAAGAAGAAGATCTAGAGATGCTTAAAAAGAATAACATCAAAGAGTAACAAACAATAATATGACAACAAAAACAACATTAAAAATACTTACGCTATTGATGAGCATTATGCCATTCGTAGCTACAGCACAAAGTGAAAAAGTAGAGTCTATTCGCCTAGGTAATATGGATCACTGGATGGTACGTGAGATTAAAGAATCTTTTGTTATCGGTGGTAATACCCAATACCTTTATGAGATAACAGAAACTAAAGATACTTTAAAGAACAATACTCCATACAAGAACAAGAAATCTCCTTGGGCAACCTCATCTGTATTAGCTACTGTAAGTGGTATTACTAAAGGTAGTGTAACTGTATTTCCTGAAAAAAGAGATAATGGATATGCTGCACGTTTAGAGACACGTATCGAAAAAGTAAAAGTGTTAGGGGTTATTAATATCAATGTATTAGCTAGTGGTACTATCTTCTTAGGAGAGATGTTAGAGCCAATCACAGATACTAAAAACCCTCAAAGTAAATTAGTAACGGGTATTGCTTTTACTAAGAAACCTAAGGCTCTTCAATTCGATTACAAAGTAATTACTGGAGGTGCTTCAAAAAAAGTAAATGGTATGGGTAGTGGTACTGATGCTAACAGAACTGATAAAGCTGAAATACAGATACTACTACAAAAAAGATGGGAAGATAAAGATGGTAATGTTCATGCTAAACGTATAGGTACCGGATGGGAACTTATGGATAAGACTGTTAAGACATGGCAAAACAAACACCGTTTAACTGTAAACTATGGTGACATCACAAAACAGAGTTATTATGCGTCACATATGGCTTTGAGATCTGGTAGTAATGCATACTACACTAGAAATAGCAAAGGTAAAATGGTACCAATCATCGAAGAAGGATGGGGAACAGCAGATGATGAAGTAACTCATCTTATCGTACAATTCTCGTCAAGTAATGGAGGAGCATATATTGGTAATACAAGTAGTCGTCTATGGGTAGATAATGTAGGATTAGTTTACTAATATCGGTAATATAAAAATAGGGTGTAAAACTAAGTTTTACACCCTATTTTTATATCTGATATTTACTCTTACTATTTCACACGATTACTATCGTGACTATGAGTCTCTATGCCATCATTCCATAATGTTAGAATATCAGTAGCTACTGCTGCTCCACTACCTGCTGCTATAGCAAGTTGGCTTCTATGCCCAGCTAATGTACCTACAACATAAATTCCTTCTGTTACAAAGTGATCTATATTCTTTAATTGTATTCTATTTTTAGATGCAAGTGATTTTTTATGTGGTTCTACATAATCAAGTAATCCTTCTATACTAAAAGTAGCACTAGAGTTTACTGCTACAACTACAATCTTAGTAAAATACTCTTGCTTATTAGTTGTTACTCTATAAACATCATTTTCTACTAACACTGCGGTTACTTTCTCCTCTAAGATTTGATTAATATGACTGTAATATTTTAAGTCTTCAATAGATTGGCTTAATAAATCACATCCTAATGTTCCTTGCTTTATTCCATAGGCATTATAGAATACTGCATCTTGTAGCATAGATGCTTTCTGATGCATTATAATACCTATTTTCTTATCAGCTGCAAAAGGTTTCTTTACAGCACTACCCAAGACTTGTGCACAAGATACTCCAGACACACCACCTCCTATGATAAGAACATCAAATACTTCCATAGAACTATTTTGTCTTTTCGTCTATAACTTTAGACATACGATAGATTAACACTATACATACTGCACATAGCACTGCCACAATACCAATAATTGCAATTAAACTATCCCCTTGAAAAAGGTTATTAAAGTCTAACATAGTGATATTTAACACTAACAAAGCAACAGCAAATACAATAATTACGTAACTAAATATTTTCATTTCGAATGATAAAGAATTTGATTTTACCTCCCGAAAGTACAAAAAAACAGTCACTAGCACAATCCTTTAACATTAGTACTAAATATTTTAACAGCCTAAAATATAAGCTTTAAAGCCCTTTTCTTTACATTAATAATAAAGAAGTCTTCACTATTAGCACTTGAGCGATAACAAAAAACAGTAAAACAGCTTATTTAGAATAAAAATATTAACACTGATTACTAGCCCATAATTAACACAATCTGCTCTAGAACAAACAACTTACTAGCTTCAAGACATTTATACTCACACTAAATAAATGCTTTAAAAGGTTAAACTACATTCAAAAGAGATTAATTGATTAAAGATTTGTAATTTTGCACCCATTAATTTAATATTCAGATGTTTCAAATAGGAAAAACAATTGTATCAGAAGATGTTCTTGAAAAAGAATTCGTGTGTAACCTTTCAGCTTGTAAAGGAGAGTGTTGTATTGATGGAGATGCAGGTGCTCCTGTAGAAGATAGCGAAGTAGAAATACTTAGATCTGTGTATGATAAAGTAAAACCTTTCTTACGTCCTGAAGGTATTGCTGCTATTGAAGAGCAAGGTACTTCAGTATATGGCGATGACGATGAATATGAAACTCCACTAATCGAAGGAGGTGAATGTGCTTACGTTATATATGAGAATGAAATGGCATTATGTGGTATCGAAAAAGCATATAATGAAGGACTTATTGATTGGAAAAAACCAATCTCTTGTCACCTATACCCAATTAGAATAAAAGAGTTTTCATCTTTCTCTGCTGTTAATTACCACAAATGGCATATCTGTAGTGATGCGTGTACATTAGGACAAGAGTTAAGCGTTCCTGTATACAAATTCTTAAAGGCACCTCTAATCCGTAAATATGGAGAAGATTGGTATAAAGAACTTGAACTTGTAGCAGAGGAATGGAGTAAATCTAAAAGATAAACTCTACTGTATATAAAGTACTTGATTCTTATAGTCGATTATAGCATTGCCTTGTAATAGTATATCAGATCCTATGATACCATGTACAGTCTGCACTTTGTATTCTACTAAAGCTACATTGACATGAGTTAGATCAAGGATAACTAATCCAAATGATTTGTTATGCCATCTACTCATCTGCAGATGATTGTGAAAAGATACCTGAGTATGCATACCATTAGCTCCTGCACCAGAAGCTTTAGTCGTAGAATGCTCAGGGATAATCTTAAAGTGATCGATATGACTAAAGTCAATACAACTATTCGACGCTCCTGTATCAATTATAAAATCACCTAGTACTCCATTTATCTTAGCCTTCACAAAAAGGTGGTTCGTTTTAGATATTTTAAACTTAATCTGTTTGTATCCTCCCTTTTTTAGTATTTCTTTCATGTTTTCCATCAATCAAATGTAGTTTTAATTCTTTTTAAAAGGTACTTTTGTACCAATAATTAAGCATTATTAGAAAATATAATTCAAATGATTTTTACTGATACGCATACACACCTATATTCAGATGCTTTTGCAGATGATCGTAAAGAAACAATAAATCGTGCAATATCTAGTGGAGTTACGCGTTTTTTTATACCAGCTATTGATTCTAGTTATACAGAGTCAATGTTCGAATTAGAAAGAGAATTTCCAGATAATATTTTTCTAATGATGGGGTTGCATCCTACAGATGTGAAACCAGAAACATATAAAATGGAACTTGCTCTAGTAGAAAGCGAACTTGCTCGTAGAAAGTATTATGCAGTAGGAGAAATAGGAATAGATCTATATTGGGACAAAAGTACTTTAGCAATACAGCAAGAAGCTTTTCAGTATCAAATACAGTTGGCTAAGAAATATAATCTTCCAATCAACATCCACTGTAGAGATGCATTTGATGAAGTATTTGAAGTGCTAGAAAGAGAGAAAGGTGATAATCTAAGAGGTATCTTCCACTGTTTTACAGGAACAGAAGAACAAGCCTTAAAAGCTATCTCTTACAACCTAAAACTAGGTATAGGTGGTGTGGCTACATTTAAAAATGGTAAAATAGACCAATTTTTAAACAAAATACCACTTGAGCATATCGTATTAGAGACTGATTCTCCGTACCTTGCACCTGTTCCTTATAGAGGAAAGAGAAATGAAAGTGCTTATATAGTAAATATTGCAGAAAAATTATCAGATATTTACGCGCTTCCTTTGGAAGAAATAGCAAAACAAACAACAGCTAATTCAGTAGCTGTTTTTGGAATATAACATAAGAAAACAACATAACTTGTTTATAATAACATATTACACTAATGTCAAAGTTTGATTCTATACGCCACTACCACGATCACGAGGTAAACGAAGTCTTACAACAGATTTCTAAGCACCCAATGATAAAAGCGTTAATGGGATATACTTTTCCTAACAAAACTGAAGAACAGTGGATGGCTGCCTTAAAGGAAGTAAAGTCTATTCAGCAATTTCAAGATGACTTTGCCTATTATTCTATTCAACGAATTCTAGAAAAAAGTTCTAATGGATTAACTACTTCTGGATTTGACAAATTAGAAAAAGACACTGCTTATCTATACATATCTAATCACCGTGACATTCTTATGGATACTTCACTTCTGAACGTAGCCCTTAAAGACAATGGATTGGTAATGACTGCTTCAGCAATTGGAGATAATCTAGTACAGAAATCTTTCTTACTTGCTCTTGCTAAAGTAAATAGAAACTTCTTAGTAAAACGTGGATTACCACCTAGAGAACTATTAGAGAGCTCTAAGCTAATGTCTGAGTATATACAACATCTTTTATTCGAAGAGAATAGATCAGTATGGATTGCTCAGCGAGAAGGCCGTACTAAAGATGGTAATGATGCCACGCATCAGGGTGTATTAAAGATGATTGGAATGGCTTCTGATGAAGCTGATCTAATGGACTACTTTAAAAAGGTAAAGATAGTTCCTGTATCTATCTCTTACGAATATGATCCTACAGATGCTATGAAGATGCCTCAATTATTAGCTAAAGCTAATGATGAAGTATATGTTAAAGACAAAAACGAAGACTTTATCAACTTATATAGTGGTATCATTGGCCAAAAAAGAGGTATCCACATCCACGTAGGAGAACCATTAGCCAATGAGTTAGATACTATCAAAGAGACTTTTGATAAAACAAATAAACAAATGCAAGCAGTTGCCACAGAAATAGACAATATTATTATCAAAAACTATTTCTTATGGCCTACTAATTATATCGCTTATGATATAATGCATGGTACAAATACTTTTGCAGATAAATACACTGAAAAAGAAAGACAACTATTCGAAAGACGTCTAGAACTACGTGTAGATAAAGAGAATAAGATTGTTGTAGATGGTTTCTTAGCCATGTATGCTAATCCTGTTATCAATCAATTAAAGTTAAAAAATGAACAATAAACCTGCTATCCTTCTAATCTATACTGGAGGTACTATCGGTATGGTTAAAGACTTTAAAACAGGTGCTTTGCGCGCTTTTAATTTCGACCAACTAGTAGAACGCATCCCTGAGCTACACATGTTAGATTGCTCTATAGAGACCTACTCATTTGAGACTCCTATAGACTCTTCAGATATGAACCCAGACCATTGGGTGAAAATGGCACAAGTGATAGAGGATAACTATGAGCAGTTTGATGGATTCGTGATACTTCACGGTTCAGATACAATGTCATATTCAGCATCAGCACTAAGCTTTATGCTAGAGAACGTGCACAAGCCTGTTATCTTAACAGGTTCACAGTTACCTATTGGTGATTTGCGTACAGATGCAAAAGAAAACCTTATTACTGCTATACAAGTAGCAGCTATACAAGAGAACAATATACCTGTGATTCAGGAAGTATGTCTATACTTTGAGTATAAACTGTATAGAGGTAATCGTACCTCTAAAGTTAGTGCCGAGTTATTTAATGCATTTACTTCGCCTAATATTCCACACTTAGCGGAATCAGGTGTTAATCTGCGCATTAACAAACCATTGCTTAACTATGCTCAACCTCAATCACCATTCACGGTTCATAAACAGATGTCAACCAATGTAATGATTCTAAAAATGTTCCCTGGTATTCAGCAAAACGTTTTAGAAGCTATCTTAAACATTAAAGACTTAGAAGGTATCGTATTAGAAACCTATGGAGCAGGTAATGCACCTACAGAGCCATGGTTCTTGACAACCCTAGGAGAAGCTATTAAGAAAGGACTTAAGGTAATCAATGTAACCCAATGCTCTAGTGGTAGTGTTCACATGGGTAAATATGAGACAAGTACAGAGCTAAAAGAGATAGGCGTTATCTCTGGTAAAGATATTACCACAGAAGCTGCCATCACTAAACTGATGTACTTACTTACTAAGACTGATTATTCAGACTTTAAAGTTGCTTTCGAAACTCCGATATGCGGAGAAATGGAAGAATAAAATAACACAAGATAAAAACAAAGCTCTTAGATATTATCTAAGAGCTTTTATTTTAGATTACTTAAGGCCATCTAATACACCTTGCATAAATCTATCAGAATGATTAATCAGATAGATCATAATGTATAATCCAAAAGCGACTGCAACTGGAATACTTACTAATCTTTTCTTCATAAGTATATAAATTTTAATTAAACTCCAATCTTATTATTTCTTCTAACCACAGATTAAGCCATAGACTCATGAGAACTAACTCTCACTATTAAGCTACTTTATCATCTTGTTTAAAGCTACTTATATTATTTCAATATGTCAAAGAACGTGTGAGAATTAATCTCTTCACAAAACTACCATTCCTATGAACACCAGTTTTTCTCTTTGACTATATTAACCATTATTGACTACATCTGCTCTAATATGATAGCAACTATAGGGACGCTTAGTAACTAATTATTTCTCTCTGTTTCTATATCCATAATTTACATACTTATTCTCTTACTCCATTCTTATAAGTTTCCTCTTTCTTCACCTCTCCTCTAGAAGTCCATTCTGTCCATTTACCATCTTTTTGGCCATTTAGATACTTTCCTTTAGCTTTAAGCTTTTTAGAGTCAGCCCATTCTTCAGTATAGTCTCCATCTTTATTCCCTTTATCATTGTAATTACAAGTGATAAAGTAATCACCAATATTAGATGAGATTAGAGAGCGTTCTTTACCAATTTGTTTACCATTTACGAATGTACGCTCATACTTCATCTTGCCTTCGTTTGTAAAAGCCTTAGATACACCATCCTCTTTACCTTGTTTGAAGTTTCGTTCTTGCTCCACCTGACCACTTGTATAGTACGTCACACGCTTCGTCATACTATCATCAGCATATACTTCCATCTCACGTTTGTTCCCATTACTACTAAAATATATCCATTCCCCATGCTTCTTACCCATCTTCATATTCCCTTCATACTCAGCCTTACCCGTTGCGACGAAGTAAGCTTCTTGTTTGCCATCCATATACCCATTCTTAAAGTTCAGAGACTCTTTCAGCTTATTCTTGTCATAGTACTCCCACTTTCCATTTAGCAGACCATCTTTTAAGTCCACATCTATATACTGCTCAGTCACCCCATTGATGATTCGCATCTTTCCATTAAGAGATTTATTCGGACTCTTTACATCTTTCACATAACGCTGTCCGTCTCCTAGATTAACAATATTAATATCTGTAAAGTCAATTTTAGTCTGTGCAGTCATTGTTAATCCAGATAACATTAGTCCTAATAACAGTGTAATTTTCTTCATATTTATAGCTTTTATATTTTTTGTTATCATTAAAATTAAACATAAATAATTAATAATCAGTAACTAAAAAAGATACTTATACTAAACGACAAGTAGTTTAGTAGTAAAAAATTAACCCTCTAGTCATATGACTAGAGGGTTACATAGCAATACACTTATCTTGCAGCGAATTAACTTCTCTACAAACCTTCCTCAATTATGATTATGTATCTTTTAAGCCTAATTAAAAATAAACGCCTATATAATATTGGTCAGCACCAGATGTTATAGCCGCCCCTACTTTACCATCTTTAGCAGTCGAGTTGATATCAAACATATAGATATTCCCTTTACCAGATATAGGAGCTAAAGCAATATAGAATACACCATTCTTAACAGCTGATGTCTGATACTGAGTCAACCATAAACCTTTAGGCACATTAAGATCTACAGCAGTATTCGTGTTAAGATCTATACGAGCTAATCCCCATGGGCTAGAATAAGTAGGTTGTCCATCCTTATCAACACCTATTTGTATCCCTTGCTCATTTAATCTCTCATAAGGCATATATCCTATCCCATTAGCAGCATAAAACCAACCGTTACTAGAGACATCTTTACCACCTAGAGCTAGTCCTAAATCAAAGATAGACCCTGTGTCAAACTTATCATTTACGATTTTGATTACTTTAGTCTGTCCTTTATTCCCTTCTTTATTATTAACCATTACTAACACCTCTCCTCTTTCATTTTTATAAAGCGTAGGTGTTCTATATCCATTTGTATCCCCCTGTACTTTATCTGTAAACAGCACTTTAGGTTTAGTCAAGTCATTTTGATTAAACACTAATACAGCAGTATAATTAGACGACTCATTCTTTCCTGTCTTAGCATTATACTTTCTAAATCCTGCACCATAATACAGCTTACCATTAGATACTACAGGAGCATCTATACGCCAGATATGATACCCTTCTTTCTCTAATTTCTCATCTAAGCGAATATCTATCTTAGATTGGTATCCAGGTTTAATAGACATAGTTTTCAAATCAAAAAGACCAATACTTGCAGTCATTTCATTACGGATATAATCCCCTTTATCCCCTTGTGTGAATAATGGCTTCGAAGTAATATAATGCACAGATCCTAGTTCATCACTAATCTTAGTAAATCTACCTGTCTTAGTTCCTAATGGTTTAGACGAATCAATTTCTCCTATTTTCACATAGTTCTGTCCACCTTTATACTCATACTTTGCTAAGTCTCCTACTGTATAATTAAGATTATATACGTATTTACCATCACTAGACATAAAGATTCTAGCTGTTCTAGATGAAGGCAATTGATACCCTTTACCCGAAAAAGAGATTTCTCCTTTAGATATATCGTTTAACCCTTGTAAATACACTGCTGACTGTGATCCTGACCCACTAGCATAAGCTACCTGAAAATCTCTATCTACTTTAATAGGAGGTGTTACAGGTCCATCTTTATCATCTGAAGAACACCCTACTGTACTGAACAATAAGGCAGTAATGAATGCAGCACCAGTCAGTGCACGAAAATTAAGTTTCATAGTTATTTAGTATTAATTAAAAAATGAATGTGTTACTTTGACATAGAATGCTCTACCAGGTTTTTGCAACCCGAAATTGTCATATATATGTTGATTAAATATGTTTTTAGCATCAAAGCTTATCGTAGTCTTCTTGTTGTGCAACTGATACATCGCACCTATATCATTAGGATATTGAGCAGGGATAATATCTAATCCCGCACCTCCTACATTCTTCCAGTTTCTATGGAACTCCTCAACATAATACACATTGTAATACACATTTAGAGAGTTCCCCTTTTTGAATAAATCTTTAAATGTATAACTCAGGTTAGCATTTAGTTTTAATGAAGGCTCATTTCTAATCTGTGTGCGATAGAACGGATACGGCTCTCCTCTTTTATTAAACTCAGTATTAAACAATACATCAAATTTAGACACCGTAAAATTGAACATCAGCCTTTCTCTAAACGAATAATTCAACTCCACATCTATTCCTCTACTTAATACGTTTTCTAAGTTTTCGTACTTAGCATACTCTCCCCTAGAGTCATCAGGTATTAAGCGAATCATATCTTTAGTATCTCTATAAAAATAAGTTGCATTAACACTCAGCACATGATCTCCTAATCTAAACGGACCAGCATTAAAACCAATATTGACATTAGTACTCTTCTCTGGTTCTAATAAAATAGCAGACAACAAATTCTCTGAACTATTACCAAACAGCTCCTCTTCTGCTGGCATACGGATAGCTTTCTCATACGAAGTCAATAAGTAAAAACTATCCCAAACTCTATATGACAGCGACAATCCATACCCATCAAACTTCTTAGTAATCACAGACTGATTAATCTTATAGTTATCCTTATCTATACGTTCTGGTTCATTAGAAGTCGCTTTTTGATTATAATTCTTATAGAACAGATTAGTACGAAGTCTTTCTTTAAATGAGATATTCTCATAAGAGATTGATAAGATATCCTTCTGTAAATCTCGAGTATTGATTAGACTTTGCACCACAGGATGTTCTTTCGGGTCAGTGACACTTCGTTTAAACGTATTGTGAAAGTAGTTAACGTGAAGTATATTATTTTTTATAAACTCATACGAAAGATTAGCACGTAGAGCAAAGCTTTTATCTAAGTCTTTACGCATACTCTGCTTATCACCTACCTCAGCCTTACCATTGTGATAAATAATATTACCATCCTTATCATAAGTAGGTTTTCCACTCCAGTCATACATAATTCCTACAGTATCTATGACCTGTCTAGTGTAGTTACCGTAGCTAGCATCCACTTTAAACTGTAATCCATCTACTAAGAAATCCTTCTTATCATAGTTAAGAGCTATCATCTCTGAGTTTCTTCTACTATGTCTATCACCATACACCTTCTCCATCGTACTACCGTGTTGTTGTTCCTTATATCCCTTTGACAACACAGTCCCTATAAAAAACTTATCTGCCCACTTCACATCAGTAAATCCTACATTGACTTGCGTACCATAAGATTCATACGCATCATTAAATCGCTTAGCCCCTTTAGTCAGATAAGTGATATTACCCTCAGCATCAGATGTTCTAATCATAGGACCATAGACGCGATAATTATTATCGCTATAATTATAGAATGCCGTACCATTAACAGTTAATCCATTATCAGCTCTATAACTCCCATTCACATTATATTGATTAGTATTAAAAGAACCATAACTACCCGATACATTAAGGCTACTTGTGCGTTTCTGTTTAAGAACAATGTTTATAGCACCACCTAAAGCATCCTGAGACAGATATGCTGGTACTACCCCTTTATACACTTCTATACGTTCTATCGATGCAGGAGGAATACTATTAATAGAAAAAGCAGATCCAAAATTCTCAGCTGGCACACCATCTATAAAGATGCGTACAGACCTACCTGATAATCCATTGATATTATAGCTTACCTTAGATCCTAGGCCTCCATCCTGGCGTATCTTTACCCCTGCACTTCTATCTAATAGTTCATTAGTCTGTACAGACTGATATGCTGCGTTATCGATACTGATTACATTCATAGCATAACCAGTGCGTTCTAGTTGTTGCTTTTTATTTTGAATAACGATATCTATGTTATCTAATACTTTGTGTTGCCCTTCCACCTTAAGCTCGAAGTACACATTAGCCTTACTCACCTCAATCGTTTTAAAGTCACTAAAGTTGTTATAAGAATACACAATAGTATAATGACCATGAGGAACATTCATAAAAGTATAACTACCGTCCACCCCACTTTTGACCTCTGTATTATACTCTCCATTAGAAGATACTAACCCTATCTCTACATTAGATAACGTCTTATTATCCTCAGATAGCACTACCCCATTTACATTCACCACCTGTCCGTAACTAACTGTAGTAATGAATATTACCAACAGTATCATTCGTTTAAAAAACATACTTATAACTTTTTTTCCTAGACAAACGTAAATCTTATTTAGAACCGTTACAAACAGATGTTTGAATACTACTATAAAAACTGTTAAAATATTTGAATAGCAAATAAATAAGCTAGTACACTATCTTTATTACATCTCATTATGGACAATGCTAAAACCTTATAAACAAAAAAAAAGCAGCCCGTCATTAAAGACAAACTGCTTTTAAACTAAAATCGATAACTAAATAACTAACTTTTTTTATTTATATCATCATATCCTATATAACCTAATAGTCTATTGCTACACGTTCAGTCACTACTGATTTTATAAAGTCAACTACTTTTAAGTGTTCTGGATGTTTAGCATAGATATCTAAATCTTCTAAAGACTTAAACGTAGTGTTTAAGATTACTTCGAAGTTTTTAGTATCTGCATTAGCGTCGTTAAACGCTACTGAGATAGACTCTAATACATCTATTTTACCTTTAAGACCTTCTAATAGTCTTTTCATCTCTAATTTATTGGCTTCTTTATTTTCATCTTTCAGCCTCCACATTACTATATGTGTTATCATATCAATACCTTTTAAAAACAAACAATTTACTCAATACTTCTCGTATCTACAGCGTACTAATACCTATTTTTTAAGTTTATCCTTAATGCGATTTGCCTCAGTGATAAAACCTGCTAGGTTCTTAGTATCTCCCTGTTCTAAATACGTTTTAAACTGAGTCAGTTTATCTAAATACGTATCTAGGATAGGTAAGATATGCTCTGAATTTTGTTCGAATATAGGCAACCACATATCTACCGAACTCTTAGCTAACCTAACAGTAGAAGCAAAACCTCCTGCTGCTAAATTAAAGATAGCCGTATCATCTTTCTCTTTATCTAACACTGCTACAGCTAATGCATATGATATAGCATGAGATAGATGAGACACATATCCTACGTGTTCATCATGTGAGTTAGAGTCCATCAATATCATTCTAGTCTCTAAGTGATAGTACAATTCTGATATTGCATTTAGCGCTTTCGGATTAGACTTTTCTGGATTACAGATAATAGCTACCCTATCTTTAAACAGCCCTTTAAATGCTGCCTCAGGACCGCTAAACTCTGTACCTGCCATAGGGTGTGTAGCTACGAACTGATCACGTTTAGCATGACCATCTATCTCTTTATCTAATAATGACTTCGTAGACCCCACATCCATTACATACTGCCCATCACTTACTCTATCTAACACATACGATACCAGCTTAACGCTCGCGTTAACTGGTGTTGCTATAATGATTATATCTGATTTTTCGATTAACACGTCTAGATCTACTATCTCATCAGCGATACGTAGTTCTAAAGCCTTCTTAGCATTGCGTTCAGATAAATCTGAAGCCAACACTTTAGTTGCAAAACCTTTCTCCTTTAGATCTAATACTATAGATCCTCCGATCAGTCCTACACCTACTAACCCTACTGTTTTTGCCATTATTATGTTTATTATGAATAACAAAGCTATTAATACCTAGCCTGTTTTTCACATAAATATTTCTCTTTTTTAAAAAACTTAATCAATTCTAGTCTCTACATTGCCTAACTACAACAGGCAATCAACTATATACTAACAACAGTATTACTAACAAACCAAATATAAAAGAAACTAGAACTGAAAAAGTTGCTTCTAAATACAGTACTAGAAATGGCTAATACCGCTCTATTCCCTATCTATGTGTTACCACGTCCTAAGGTATACAGCCACCTCTAATACCTAATTTAGTCTAAAGCATAGATGTAGGACACACAAAGTCTGTGTGGTCTAGTGAACTATCTTTACTAATAGCGTTATAGCCTCCTAATACATCTACCAAATTAGTATACCCATGCTTATACATAATAGATGCTGCCATCATACTTCTATATCCTCCAGCACAGTATATAATATATCGTTTATCTTTTGACAATAAGTCTATTTTATCCTCTAACTGATTTAAGGGTAAACTTAATGAATCTTCTAAATGTTCCGATTTAAACTCGTTTATCTTACGCACATCTAGCAGCACCCCCTTAGTATCTAAATACATCTGATCCATCTCAGCAGGAGTAATACGCGTAACAGTTTGTACAGGTTCACCAGCGGCTTTCCACGCCTCGAAGCCCCCTTGTAAGTACCCAATATAGTTATCATATCCCACACGAGATAAACGTATCATACTCTCTTCCACTTTATCTTGTTCGGCTATAATTACTATTGGCGCTTTAATATCCTTGATCAATTCTCCTACCCATACTGCAAACTGCCCATTAAGTCCGATATTTAAACTACCTACCATAAATCCTTCTGAGAACAACTGTGGATTACGAGTATCTAGAACTATCACATTCTCCTTTTCTATTAACTCCTTCACCTCAGCTATAGTCAAGGCATTCATTGATCTATCTAGGATACTGTCAAGCTCCTCGTATCCTGTAATGTTCATCAGCACGTTCTTAGGAAAATATTGAGGAGGCGTAGCTAATCCAGTCAATAACTCTACTACGAACTCATCTTCAGTCATATCAGCTCTTAACGTATAATTTGTCTTTTTTTGATTCCCTAGTGTATCCACTGTCTCTTTACTCATATTCTTACCACAGGCTGATCCGGCTCCATGATTAGGGTATACGATAATATCATCAGGTAGTACCATGATCTTGTTTCTCAACGATTGGAATAAGTGTCTAGCTAATATCTCTTCTGTAATTTCTGATTTGACTAATTGCACTAGATCAGGTCTTCCTACATCACCGATAAATAAAGTATCTCCACTTATAATAGCGTGTTCTTTACCATTCTCATCTATGATTAGATATGTGCTACTCTCCATAGTATGTCCTGGAGTATGAAGTACTTTAATCTGAATATCACCAAGTGTAAAGATTTGGTTATCCTCTGCTATCACAGCTTCATAACTCGGTGTAGCTGTAAGCCCAAAGACAATCTTAGCTCCTGTCTTTTCTTTCAAATCTAAATGTCCACTAACGAAATCTGCATGAAAGTGAGTCTCAAAAACGTACTTGATAACAGCATTGTCCTTATCCGCTCTTTCAATATAAGGATCCACATCTCTTAATGGATCAAAAATAGCTGCCTCACCTTTACTCTCTATATAATATGCTGCATGCGCTATACAGCCTGTGTATATCTGTTCGATTTTCATACGTTATCTTTTTTTTCAGAGATTAAAAGTACTAACACTCAAAGCATTAAAAAATGACAATTATCATAATCAAAAACAACTAATACTACACAAAAAAGCAAACAAACGCCCAAAACACAAATATTTGAATTACTTCATTGTGACAGATCTAGGTGACTAAAAAAAATCTTAAATAGAATTATTTACTTATTGTTAATTTTTTAACAAATAAAGCAAAATAGAGAGCAAAATACCAAACCACAAAAAGCTTTAAACTCAGTAAACACAAGGCTTTAAAGAGATTAAAAAGTACTTTGTTTGGGCATTGTTTGGGTATCCTTCGGTAAACCCTAGCAAAAACAACCTACTTTCCGAACAACATCCAAACAAACCACTAGCAAACCCTTATCAGCACTAGAATTACAGCTAATTAATAAACGTTAAAATATTTGTTAAAAATAAAAGAGAGATAAACAAGAATAGTGTTTTTTATCTCTAAATAGAAAAGAAATAATTACTTTGATTAGTATACTTATTGAAGAAATAACACATTCAATCAAAGCGAATTACAATGCAAATATACAAAAAAATAAGCACTCCAAATGAAGTGCTTATTTCTATATCTTATACAAATCCTTCTTTAAGTACTAACTGAATTAAGTTAGCTGTATCTGACACTTCAAAGACGTTCTTCATCTTCGCCAGACGCTTCTTAATTGCAGGGTTAGATAAAGGAATGTGATTTTCTAACTCTTGTAATTTATATCCTTTAGACAGAAGTACTAATATCTCCCTATTATAATCGTCATACATTACCTCTTTACGCACAATCTCACTTAGACAATGCTTAACGATATCACTCTGATAGCGATCTCCTCCCATTACACTCTTAACGATCTCTAATAGGTTATCAGGTGTTATCTCATGTTTACTCACTAGTCCATCAGGTCTAATGTTCTTCACTATATTATAGATGGTAATTACTTCTGTATGTCCTGTTAGTATAATAGTTTTACAATTAGGCATCATCTTCTGTATATAAGCTACGATATCGCCACCGTCTTCTAAAGTCCCTCCTTCTTTAGTAGGAAGAGAAAAGTCAACTATAGCTAGCTTAAACGATTCTCCTCGAGCTGCAGCAGCATCTATAGTCTCTTTAGCTGTCAAACAGTCAAAAGCTTTCTCAAACTCAATATTCCCTAACTCTGCCTTGCTCTTTGATAGTGCCAGTACGTATCCTTCTACAATAAGAGGGTGATCATCGACTAATAGTATTTTACTCATACAAATCTTATTTCTAGCATTTAAATGCAAATTTAATCATTATGATTGAATATTTAATCTTTAGCAAAACTGCAACGTGTAAGTTATACACATTTTATCAACATAACTCCTTAAAAATACATACATATAATACTAAATTAATACATTTTGTACTACTTACAACAATAAAAATAAAAAAGCATTAGAATTTCTTCTAATGCTTTTCAAATATTCCTATTAGTATAATTACTATACTAAATTATTAGCTACTAAGTATTCTGCTATCTGTACTGTATTAGTCGCCGCGCCTTTGCGTAAGTTGTCAGCTACAATCCACATATTTAAAGTATTCTTTTGACTCTCATCTCTTCTGATACGTCCTACGAATACATCATCTTTACCTTGTGCATATAATGGCATAGGGTAAGTGTTAGTATCTGTATTATCCTGTACTACAACTCCTGGAGTCTCATGAAGAACTTGACGTACATCACCTAAGTTAAAGTCATTAGCGAACTCTATGTTCACAGTCTCACTGTGTCCTCCTACTACAGGGATTCTCACTGCTGTAGCTGTCACTAATACTGTATCATCTCTAAGAATCTTCTTAGTCTCCTTTACTAACTTCATCTCCTCTTTAGTGTACCCATTGTCTTCGAATACATCACAGTGAGGGATAGCGTTTCGGTGGATAGGATAGTTATAAGCCATGTCCCCTTTAATATCTTGATATTCGTTCTCTAACTGTTTTACAGCCTTAACACCTGTACCAGTAATAGACTGATATGTAGAAACTACTACACGCTTAATACCGTACTTCTTATGTAGAGGTGATAAAGCCATTACTAACTGGATAGTAGAGCAGTTAGGATTAGCAATAATCTTGTCCTCTTTAGTCAAAGAGTCAGCATTAATTTCAGGAACGATTAATTTCTTTGTTGGATCCATTCTCCATGCAGAAGAATTGTCGATAACTGTAGTACCTACAGCCGCAAACTTAGGAGCACATTCTAATGAAATACTACCTCCAGCTGAAAATAAAGCAATGTCCGGCTTCATCATAACAGCTTCTTCCATAGACTTTATAGTGTACTTCTTACCCTTAAATTCTACTTCCTTACCTACGGACTTCTCAGAAGCCACAGGGATTAGTTCTGTTACAGGAAAATTTCTCTCCGCTAATACTTTTAGCATGATTTCACCTACCATACCGGTAGCGCCTACTACTGCGATTTTCATTTTTTTAAAATTAGGATTGATAAATAGTTTTAATACTTGATAAAAATAATACTTTATTCAATTACCATGACAATTGCATGTCTTTTATTTGCAATTGAATAGTAGTTTTATTTCTCCAGTTATTCTCTTCTATGGAATATATAACATCAAAAGAACGCTTCTCTCTAACACCCTCATACTGATTACCTAAGTTAAAGCCTATAGCGCTAAACTTAAATCCTGTAACTCTGCGTTGCTTCAATGTCATCTTTAGGTGCTCTCCCTGTCCTCCTGCTTGCTTAGCATAGCCTGTGTCAAAAACATCTTTGCTCAAAAAACAAGGGCTTGGATTACCTGGTCCGAAAGGTTCGAACTGCTTTAAGATACGAAGAAACTTATCCGTTATATCCGAAAACTTCAGCTTCGAATCTATCTCTATTTCAGGGATTAGATCAGTCTCGTTGATTGTATTAGTCACTACTTCTTCAAACTTTTGACTAAATGCTTCTAAGTTCTCTTTCTTAATTGTTAAGCCAGCAGCATACATATGCCCACCGAACTGTATCAAATGTTCTGAACAGGCCTCTAGTGCCTGATATATATCAAAGTTCTTCACTGAACGAGCTGAAGCTGCTAGATGTTCTCCACTATCTGTAAACACGATAGTAGGTCGATAATAGGTATCTATAAGACGCGATGCTACTATCCCTATCACACCTTTATGCCATGAGGGACTGTAGACTACAGTACTCTTAGAATTAATAAGTTTCTTATCGACTATCTGCTTTAAAGCCTCTTCTGTAATCCCTTGATCTAATGACTTGCGTTCCTCGTTAATACGCACTATCTTCTCTACAGTCTTATTAGCCGCTTCGTCAGTCTCTTCTGTCAATAAATGAACAGTAAAATTACCATGTTCGATACGACCTGCCGCATTAATCTTAGGTGCTAGCTTAAACACGATGTCACTCATCGTATAGGTATTTAGATTATAAAGTTGCATAAGCGCTTTAAGCCCTGGTCTAGGATTGCTATTAATCACTTGTAAGCCGTAATGTGCTAACACCCTATTTTCTCCAGTGATAGGTACTACATCTGCTGCAATAGCTGTAGCTACTAAATCTAAATATGGTTGTATCGTTTCAAAAGGCTCTCCTAATGTAGTATGTACTGCCTGAATAAGCTTAAAACCTACTCCACAACCGCACAACTCTTTATATGGATATGCACAGTCAATTCGTTTGGGATCTAAGACAGCAATAGCCTCTGGAATACTATCCCCAGGTAGGTGATGATCACATATGATAAAATCAACACCATGGCGCTTAGCATATTCGATGTGTTCTATAGACTTAATTCCACAGTCTAATGCTACGATAAGTTTAATACCATGTTGTATAGCATAGTCTATTCCTTGATAAGAAATACCATACCCTTCATTATATCGATCAGGGATATAAGTGTCTACTTCAGCACCTAAATGACGTAAGTATGAGTACATCAGAGCTACCGAAGTAGTACCATCTACATCGTAATCACCAAAAACTAATATAGACTGATGTGTCTCTATAGCCTGGATAATACGATGGACAGCTTTAGCCATATCTGCCATCAGAAAGGGATCGTGCAAATCTGCTAAAGAAGGTCTAAAGAACTGTTTTGCCTCGTCATAGCTAGAGATATCTCTCTGCGCTAATAAACGAGCTATAATGGCATTAACGCCTAAAACTTCTTGTAAATGAGCAACTGTTTTTTCATCTGGATCTTGTTTTAAATACCAGCGCATTAATTACTCTTTATGATAATAAATATTAGTTTGTACGTCTGCAAATTCTCTAAACATATCCATAACTCCACAGTACTTCTCTATAGATAAGTCTACTGCTCTCTTTAGTTTACCTTCGTCTAAGTTAGGTCCGTAGAAGTGGTAATCTACTATAACAGTATGATATGTAGCTGGATCTGTATCAGTTAGTAATCCATCCGTTTCTATTTTAAAATTAGACACTTCTAACCTCATCTTTTTAATCAAATGAGCAATGTCTAATCCAGAACAACCTGCTAATGCAGACAACATTAAAGCTTTAGGTCTTAATCCTTTATTATCTCCACCATTCTCAGGTCCTGCGTCTATTCTTATCGTTCCTCCACTAGGATTAGTCGATTCGAACTGCATATTTTCTATCCAAGTTGTAGTTACTTTATGTGACATAATGTTCTGTTTTTATCAAATGTATCAAAAAAAAATCAATGTATGACACTTAAATAAGCGTCATACATTGATTCTATGTAAACTTTAGCGTTATTTCTATTTACTTTTTCCTGTTACGATCACTACGATTTCTCCTTTCGGTGGTTTCGCTTCAAAGTGTGCGTGAACTTCAGTAACTGTTCCTCTCACTGTTTCTTCGTGTAGTTTTGACAATTCTCTAGATACAGATACTTGTCGCTCTTCTCCGAAGTACTCTTTAAACTCTACTAGAGTTTTGACTAATTTATGAGGAGACACATAAATAATCATCGTTCTCGTTTCTTCTGCTAAGATTAAGAACCTTGTTTGTCTTCCTTTTTTATCTGGTAAGAATCCTTCAAAAACAAACTTGTCATTAGGCAATCCACTATTTACTAATGCGGGTACAAAAGCAGTTGCCCCAGGTAAACACTCCACATCTACCCCTTGTTCTACACAGGCACGAGTCAATAAGAACCCAGGATCTGATATAGCAGGTGTCCCCGCGTCAGAAATAAGTGCAAAGGTTTCTCCTGCTTGCATTCTCTTTACTAACCCTTCTATGGTCTTATGTTCATTATGCATGTGATGACTAAACATAGGTGTAGTAATCTCAAAGTGTTTTAATAATTTACCACTGTTACGTGTATCCTCTGCTAAGATATAATCTACTTCTTGCAACACCTTGATTGCACGATATGTCATATCTTCTAAATTTCCAATTGGTGTAGGTACCAAATAAAGTTTCCCCATAATTATATAAAGCGTTTTTCTACTAACGCCATAAAACGTTCTGCATATTCTTCTTTACCTTCCCAGTTATTGTATTCTGGTTTTACTAAATGCTCTATTAAGCTTAAAGCTTCGTCAAAAGAACTAACAGTATTTAACTGTGAAAGTACTCTATTAAAGTCTTCAGCACTACCGTTAAACAAGTGTCTCTCAAAAGCTATTCTATCATTTAACCCTACTACTATAGTTGTATTATAAATATCGTTTATAGATTTAGGTTTACTAATCTTCGGTTCGCGTACAGATGTATGTTCTACATTAAATAATGTATTCTGAGCTGCAGGCGTCTCTACCTTAGGAGCTGCTACTGGAGTAGGTTCTACTACTACCTGTTGTACTACAGGCTCTTCAACCTTCGGCTCTACAGGTACAAACTGTGTGTCAAACTTCTCTACTATCTTCTCATCAACATCATCTACACGTACAAATTCTACATCACTAAAATCAAAACCAAAGAAAGGATCTTCGTTAGATGATTTATTGCCATTCACATTTGTTCTCTCCTCTACTATCTTAGGTGTCTCAACTACAGCAGCAGGAGTATTGATGATTGGTTTCTCTATTACAGGCTCATCAAAAGTAGCTGAAGCAAATTGCTGATTTATATTTACTAATGTCTCTTCTATGCTTTCTACCTTTTCATCTTCTAACTTATGAACTACTGGTGCAGTAAAAGTAGGTTCTGCTACAGGAGCTTGTTGATACACAGGAGATGTAAACTCTGATAAAGGTTTCTCAAATGCAGGTATATCATCTTCTACAGCGATAATCATATGCTCTTCTACTCCAGGAGTTACTATTGGAGCTTCCTCTGCTATTGGTTCTTCAACTATTGATGTTTCAATGATTACTTCCTCTTCAAAAATAGTTGATACCTCAATATCATCTGCGTCTTCCTCCAACTCTTCTTCTAACAATGATTGAGCAGCAACTTGTTCGCTATTCACAGCAGCCCCTCTCTCGTCTACTTGTTTTAGCATTGCTTCATGTTGATCTAGATAGTTGTGTAGTTGAGCATCATCTTCTTCAGTTGTACTCTCGTCAATATATACATCTGTAATAAAAGGTTCGTCATAAGTAACACTATGAGAAACGACAGACGATACTTCATTAACCTCTGGCGCTATCTTAGACACTTTATCTGCTAGCAGACTTTCATCCATAACATTAATAGCTTCTTTCTCTGTTTCAGCTACTATTGGATAGTCTTCTTCTACTAGATCTACAGGCATCTGATGACGCTCTGTATCATCTGCTACAGTAGTATTTAAATTAGTAATCGCTACAGCTTTCAGTGCATCATTTAATCGCTCAGGAGAGACGTCCTTAATCCTACCTTCATCTAAGTGATCCTGGTAAAACTTTAAGATTAAGAGCTTCTCGTATAATTCTTTTGATTCTCTAAAGAGACTATCTATCTCCCTATCCTTCAATTGTAATACACGATGAGCTAGACTTAACAACTCTCCTTCTAAGACTTTCTTCATAACTTTTATTTTGCATTAGTAAATTGACGAGCTTTTTTTGATAAATTTGCTCATTACAAAAATAACAGAAAAAATCGCTGGTTTCAGCCTGAAATTTACAAAATGTTTCTCGAAAATCCCGTTAATCACAAAGAACAATTTGGTTGGATCGAAGTTATCTGTGGTTCAATGTTCTCTGGTAAGACTGAAGAACTAATTCGCAGACTTAAAAGAGCCAAATTTGCAAAGCAAAAAGTAGAAATTTTTAAACCTGCTATAGACACTAGATATCACGACGAATTCGTAGTATCACACGATGCTAATGAGATACGCTCTACACCTGTACCATCTGCTGCTCATATCAGATTATTAGCTGATGGATGCGATGTAGTAGGTATAGATGAGGCTCAATTCTTTGACGACGAAATAGTAAGTGTATGTAATGACTTAGCTAATTCAGGTATCAGAGTGATCGTAGCTGGATTAGACATGGACTTTAAAGGACAACCTTTTGGACCTATGCCTTACTTAATGGCTACAGCAGAACAAGTAACTAAAGTACACGCTATCTGTACTCGTACAGGTAACTTAGCTAACTACAGCTTTAGAAAAGCTGCTAACGAAGATATCGTTATGCTAGGTGAAACTCAAGAGTACGAACCTCTAAGTAGAGCTGCATATTATAAGGCTATAAGAGGTATCGATGTCACTAATACAGAAATACAAAACAAAGTACCGCCAGAACAACCAGAATAACACTATAACTCACCACCACTTATGAAGAAAATAGCTCAAATCTATATCGACTCTTACAAAGGTTTATCAACAGCATCTTGGATGCTAGCCATTGTGATGTTAATTAATAGGTCTGGGTCCATGGTACTTCCCTTCTTAGGTGTGTATATGACTAAAGAACTTGGCTTTAGTCAAGAGGAGACAGGTTATGTATTAGCCTGTTTTGGTGTTGGATCTATTATTGGTACTACTTTAGGTGGTTGGATAACAGATAAAATAGGTAATTATAAAGTACAATACTTAAGCCTTTTAGGTAGTATTCCTGTATTCGTTATGTTACCACACTTCACTTCTGTCATAAGTTTAGCGCTTATGATGTTACTACAGAGTGCTGTCAGCGAAATGTTTAGACCTGCTAACTCTGTAGCGATCACAATGTATGCAAAACCTGAGAATATCACTCGTGCTTTCTCACTAAACAGAATGGCTGTTAACTTAGGATTCTCTATAGGTCCTGCTATGGGAGGTATCTTAGCTGCTATATCTTATGCTTTATTATTCTATGTAAACGCTACTGCAGCGTTCTTAGCTGCTATAGTATTCATCTACTTCTTTAAAGGGAGAAAGACGAATAAAGAGCTTCTATTAGAGCGAGGAGATATAGATGAGTTAAATGAGGTGGCAGATGTATCTAATAAATCTCCTTATAAGGATAAAATGTTTTTAGTATACAGTTTATTCTGTACACTCTACTCTATCGCCTTCTTACAGCTATTAAGTACTTTGCCTATCTTCTATGAGAAAGCAGCAGGACTTGATGAAGTAGAGATAGGGCTTATCCTAGGATATAGTGGATTACTTATTTTCTTAACCGAGATGTTATTAGTATACGTAGCTGAGCGCTATTTTACCATTAGACAGACTATTGTCTACGGTGTAATGATTAGTGCTTTAGGATATGGTATGCTAGCCTTTGACCATGGATATATAGCTATATACGCATCTATGACTATCCTATGTGTTTCTGAGATGTTAGCTATGCCATTTACCTCAACAGTGACTGCTATGCGTGCTGGTAGTAAAAATAAAGGAGCTTATATGGGAGTAAACGGATTAACGTTCGCTATAGGTTTTATTATCTCTCCTATATTAGGAACTAAAGTTGCTACACATCTAGGATATGATGTGCTATGGTTAGGTACTGCTGCACTAGTAGTTATAGCTGCATTAGGATTAAACTACTCTGTCAAAAAAATGATGGAGTAAGTATCGCTAGATACTCTTTTCCATCTTTAAGAAAGTGTACATGCCTCCATTAGTATAATTATTAAAGGCTCCAGCACTTCTAAACCCCTGCATCTCATAGAAGTTAATACACGTCTTATTAAACTCAGCTACAGCTACAGTAAGTTTCTTAACTCCTTTTCGCACAGATAAGGCTTCTTCTACGTATTCGATAATCTCGCTTCCGTATCCTCTGTGTAGACAATGAGGATTAATAGCTAGTACTATCTCCGCAGTATTATTATCCACTAAATAATAGTGAAAATAAGCTATCATCTCTTTCTCGCGTTTAGTGCGTACACTGAATGTGTTCTGTCCTCGTGCATCCGCATCTAAAAAGTTCTCTAAATCCTCTTGATCTGAAGTCATATTATAAAAACTCATAGCCCCTTCATACTTCCAGTTATAAGCTATCTCAAGAGCTTCCTCTTGAGTCATTACTTCAAAAAACAATACTTTCTCTTTCACGTCCTTAAAATGTTAAATAACCTACATCTTTGACAACATTTTCTAGTTATTAACTAGAAACAAATATATTTGTATCTCAATGAAACATTATATTAATCATATAGCTTGGCTGCTCATCCTGATATTTGCAGTATTTGGTGTAGAGAAAACTAACTTCTCTGCCAAATCAATATGCTCTAAAGACTTGCGCTTTTGCCCTACAGCTAATATGTATGTATATAATATATTCGAAATCGCAAATGACCATTCGTCTAAAGAAAAGAAAGAGAATAACTCTACTAAAGTTATAACTATCTCTTGTGAGACTTTCTTTCTTAATCAGATCGAGATAGCTATCAGTACTAAACAAAATTCTGTTTATGACTATAGTGTGTTTTATTATAAACCTGTCATCCATTCAACACCATATATACCCTTAACAGACCCGCCTCCGATAGCATAGCGTTCTTTATTCTTATAGTAATAATCAACTGTGATTTCTGATGCTAAATTACAAGTGTCTGATTAGATATAAAAGATACTTTTTCTTAATACATTATTACATTATTCAAACATTTAACATTATACTGTTTTAAACATAATATGTGATTACTAAAGGTATATTTAGTGAAAGCTCCATTTTATCAATGAAACAATTCAAATATTTTTAGTTTTTTTGATAATTATTAAATAGGCAAAACAGAGAAAAGAACTTTTTACTCTTAACATTTTTTATACAAAAAAGAGCCAAAGCATTTCTACTTCAGCTCTTTACAACTACGGTAAGGTTATAAAAATTAAGTGTATAGAGCACATAAGCACTCCACATCTCAATATTATTAATTGGTCTCTAAGTGTAGATACCCTGTCTTCTTAATCATACGTGATCCTGATTCGTCCTTGTATTCATAAGAGATTATATAATAGTAAGTACCACTAGGTAACTGCTCTTTCTTATTCATTGTCACTCGGCCTTCTGAGTACCCTCTGAATACATTATCGTTACTATTATAATTACTAGTATCATACACTTTCACTCCCCATCTATTAAATATTTCTACTTTGTTATTAGGGAATCGGTCAATATTATCTATTCTAAAGAAGTCATTCTGACCATCTCCATTAGCACTAACAAAGTTGTAGATTACCACATCTCCTTTTAGTAACTTATCCGTCTTAACTGTTCCTAACGTAAAGAAACCGTACTGTTCTAACGATGTTGGTGTACTTACAGTCTTATTATCTACATCCACTATACCTCCTTCATCTACCCAGAGCTGTTGCTTAGCATCCCAACGTAGTATATGTAAATTATCTGCTGCATTAGCATAAATCTCTTTTGGGGTAGTACGTTCATCCCAAGTCAATGTCAGGATAACATTACTCGATGTAGACTTAGAATGCTCTATAATCCAATATTCTCGAGTATTAAGCTTATCTACTACTCCAGATACATTACCTCTTATCTTAAAGAACTTCTTATCATCTAAACTATAACGCCCAGAGAAGATATCTTTCTCATGCTTTGGAGCAGAAATAGTCGCTTCTCTATAGTATCCTTTGTCACCTTTTGGGTACGTAAACTGCTCATTACCCTCTTTCTCTACTGCTCCTTCGATATGGCTGTGATCTCCTACATTGCTTACCTTAGCATGATTTAGAAAGGTAAACGCCCCCTGTAAAGAATCAACCTTTACAATACCCTCTTTAAACTCTACATCTCCAGCAATGCTCAAAGGTGCTTTTACTTCAAATGCTTTGCGTTTAGAAGGATTATTAAGCACTAAAGAATTAAAGTTGATTAGACTTTTGCCTTCTATCAACTGCAAGTGTTTACCTACTAGATAAGTCTTTCCTTGTGGTACTTTACCTTTAAAGTCAAACTCTTTTCCATTATTAATAAGATTGTTGTGTAAGAAGAGTTCTCCATTATTCATAAAGTCTCCTCCTTCCTTATTCTCTAACGGATAATACACAGAGACTACAGAGCCAGGTTTTATATAAAACTGACCTTTATTTACTGCCTGTCCGTAAGACAAGTTTGGCAATACTCCAATAAGTAATAGTAATCTCAAATATTTATTCATCTCAATCTATAACTAGGTTAGTCTTTCACTACGAATACGATATTCATAATCGTACAGTCTGTTGCTTGTGCCTTTACGTCATAAGTCATCAATCCTTCTTTGGTAATAGACTTAATGGTAAAGACTGTTTTATCATAACTTGTTACATAGTAGTACAAGTCTGTTGCTTTCTCAAAATAAGGTATCCCTGCTTTAGGTGCTCCCTCACTGATAAAGTGACTATCGTTCTGTAGGGCAAATTGTTTCTTATACTCCTCAAACAGATTAATAGTAACTCCACTGCGATCCTCTGATGTGTCAAATACAATAGATGGCATATAGAAGAACTTTACAGCTTTATAATCCTTAGTGACCATCTGTTGCCACTTCTCTCCATCATTGTAATAAAATCCTACTAACACATCATTCTGTGCCTTCATATTATACACTGTCATCCCCGCTACGTGAGTACTCATTGGTGCAGCCTCTTTAGTTGACTTCAACTCTACTCGGGGCAACAATAGCCCTTTATTAGTAGATTCGACTTCGAACATTGCGTCTGCATTTATATCAGGTGATGTACCAATTTTAGTTTGTGCAAAACTCACAGTACTAAATAGCACAGCAAGCATTGCGAAATATAATTGCTTCATCATTTATCTTTAAATCATTGAAAAAAAGTGCGAGTCTCAATACAAGACTCGCACACAGTGTGAGTTGTTTTGATTATTGTTTGTTTTGCGTTAAAGCCGTTATGCTAGTTTACTCTGTAAACTCAACGATAACGTTATAGCTTCCTTGTCCGATCATGATATATTGATTACCTGATCCAATATTAAATTTTAAAGTATTACCTTCTACCTTAACATCTGTAGTAGCAGTAGTTTTCAACATTTCTCCTTGTAATACTTGGATACTTACTACCGAACCAACTTTAGCTTCTTTAGGGATAACCACACCAGATGTTCTAGCTGAATGTGCACCAATACTAGTTTCACCCATAAACTTGTACACCTTCTTATTATTAATCGTATTACCTGTAAAGATCACTTTACCATTACTAATATGATCACCTAAGATATTCTTAATCTTATCTACATTATTAGTGATATAATTCGTAATAAAATCAAAGCTAATTTCTTTCTTAGCACCGCTCTCATCGATAGTATAGAATACTTCTTCACCAGCTTCAGTCATCTTACCATAGTACACATTACCACCTTTATTGATAAACTTAGAGATTAGATCACCCACTTTATAGGTCTTATCTCCTTCTTTAACTTCTTGGTTTAAGATGTCGTTAAAGTTGTTTACGATATCACCTACTACATTTACAGAAGTTCCTCCTGCTGTTTCTCCATTAATATCAGTAACTGTCTTACCACTATTAGCTGCTAAGAATGCTTTTACCTCTACTTCATTAAAGTACTTATACCCTACAGTCTTACCTTCCTTAACTACTGGCACTACTACAGTAGTAGTCTCTGTACCTGCTACTAACTCTTTAAGATTGATAGTATCATATTTCCCATTGTTATAGAACTGAAACTCCCAGTTATCTCCACCTTTATTAGTATAGATTACGTTACCATCTACCTTAGTAGACATATTCTTAATCAATTCCTCTACAGTATAATATTCAGTAGTACTACCTTCTTTTAATACAGTAGTCTTAGTATTAAAGAAATGGTTAATATCACCTGTGATCTCTCCAACTACATCAATTGTAATAACACCTGGTGCATCGTTAGGCACATCTTCTTCTTTCTTACCTTCATTTCCTTTTTGAGCTAACCAAGATTGAATAGTAGTCTCAGAGAAGAATAAGTACTTTTTAGTCTTATTATCTCCACTCACTGGTAATATACGGAAGAACGTTTTAGTCTCTTCTTTAATTACCATATCTTCCATATCTATATCTTTCGTCTCATACTTATTATTAGTAGTATTGTACGTCACATACTTAAACTCATTCTTCACTGGATCAAATACGATAGTAGTATGTTCTTCCTTATTATCTTTATTATCAGGATTAGAAGGAACGATATAGTTGATAACATTTTGAATATTCTTGATATCCCCTTCTAACTTAGTCACGTTATTATCTAAGTTATTGATAACAGTTGTCAACTCCGCCTTACTAACGATTCTATTCCACTTACCACCTTCTTCTGTCGTCCAGTAATAGAACCCTTTTAAGATATCTTTATCTGCTACTTCACTTGTATTATAGATCAATAAACTCTCCACTTTTTCTCCTTCAATTGGAGCAAACACTTTTAAATCTGTAAGGCTAACACGTGGTATTAAAACCCCTCTATGTTCTGATAAGATCTCAAGCTCTGCTGATGTAACAGGGTCCGGCGTACCGATACCTACCTGTGCTGATGCTGTATAAACTGATCCTAATAAAGCGGCTAAAATTGTAATCTTTCTCATCTGTTCTGTCTTTTATTCTATGTTTTGTTATTTTGTCTTTTTACTTGGTAGCATCGGATTAGAGTATATCCCACTTCTATATCCTTTTAAGATGGCTAAATCATACATTACTGAAGTGCTACACCCCGTTAGGTTAGTCACAGTAAGTCTTATCTTACCTTTCTTATTATGCCAATTCTCTCCATTAACCATCGCGTCTTTTGGGAAGTTAATAGTAGCAATCCCCGTACCTGGCTTAGTGATAAAGGTTCCTCCTTTTTGTTTCAACACAAGATTCCCTTCGCTATCATACTTTACATTCCCTTTACTATCGCGTTCTACTATCGTCCTTCTAACTTCTACCACTGGGTTATCTATTGTCATAAAAGGGATTGTTTTCCACTCACTATCTGTATCAAATAAGTATTCCCAACTATAACTCTGTATCTCACCTGTGATGATCGGAATAAGCTTTAGAGGATTTCCTCCTTTTATCTTTACTTCCCCCGTTACTACTTCTTGTTTTCCTTTACTATCCTCAGCCACAACTTTCTCTATAGTTGATTGGCTATTGATCTTTATCTTGATAGGTGTTCTACTTCCGATATTACATCCACCTCTCACTGCCTGTACGTATACTGTAAACTCTTCACCTACTTTATAATGCTTAGATAAGTCTATCGTGAACATATCATTAAGAGCGGGTAGTCTAGTACTACCATCAGCAGAAGTATACACTTCATACGTAGTACAATGGCTGTTCTGTGGAGTAATGCGCAGCGGTTCGCCCTCACATAGCTGTAACACCTGTTCTAGCTCATAACCATATTCATCTACTTCTGTCTGCATCCCAACATCAACACTAGGTACCAAGTCAACATTATAGATATGAGTAAAGTCTCCTAGTACACCTACTACCGAACCATACGATATCTTAACTCTATCAAAAGGCTCTGTTGATGGAGCTACTATAATTCTATACCTATTTCTACCTCCGATACCTAGTAGCCTAAGTCGAAGTGCTCCATTAGACTCTGTCAGTGGTTCTCCTACTTTCTTATCTCCTAAGTATCGCTGTATCTTAAACCCTTTTACTAGTTCTAAACTCAGTATACCTAGATTCTTATTCTCAGCTGTGATATGCAACTCATCTCCAGGCATAGCAGTCTGCTTAAATACAACAGTCAGACTAGCCATATTAGCCACAGCTACACCACGACTAATCACAGCATAACTATCTAAATCATTATCTACTGCATTCCACGGATCTGTCACTGATGCTGTAGCACTCGCTACTCCTAATCCTATATCTTCTACTCCATGAAGCACATCTAACACATTAGGATTTATATTAGGCAACACGGGATTACACGATGGCGTATCTACTTCTTTCTTAATATAAGCTCCATATACCTTAGCATTCTGCGCTACCCCCACTGTAGATCCCAGTACCACTTGCACTCCTCTATACTTCTGAGGTCCTTTCTTATTAGATGGTACGAAGGTGTACTCTAATACATTATCTGCTGCTAACAGATCTACAAGACCACCATCTACTCCCTGTAGTGTACCTATCTTCTTACCATCTTTATCTAATCCTACCACTGTAATACCACCAAGGGCAACTAATCCACTATACTCTTTACCTAGCTTAATAGTCACTGGTGTACCTGCCTCCTGATCTTCTTTAAAGTAGATGTTTTGCCAGGTAGTTCCCAATCCTAATAACCCTAGTCCTACAGTAATAGTAGAGTAAGTATCTGGTCGACCATCTATTGCATTTGATTTATTACTTACTCCTCCTGTCAGAGCTGAATACCACGCTGTATAATCAGTAGCCCAATACCTCTCATAAGTAGGAGGACAAGACGCATTGTTAAACACGTTTACTTGTACTGTTTTAATATCTGTACATCCTTTAACATTTTCGGCTATTACCGTATAGTTATACACCCCTTCTTTATTAAAAGTCTTAGGTGCAGTTCTATCGTATATCTCCTCTCCTTTAGGCCCGTACCACTTAATCACATCAGTAGAATTAGCAGTTATCATCACAGGCAGTACGAATGAATCACCTATATTAAGCGTATAACTTAAAGCGTCTTTAGGATCTCTTAACTGTAGTCTCGGTATAGGATTAACATTGATATCTACTTCATTAGACATCTCAGAGCTCACCCCATTTATTACATAAACCACACTATACTTACCTGGCTCGGTCACTCTTATATTCTCAGGAGGTAATAACTCTTCTACCACCCTATCCACTAAGTCTCCGTCTACCTCACTTACCTTAAACAGGGTACCATCCTTAAACCATCTATAAGACTCTACAGTGCCGATAGCTGTTACTGGTTTTTTAGCTGTTAATAATGCTTCTTCACCTTGACACATCACACCTGTATCAGATGATAATGTTGGACGAGGATGAGGCTTACCTGTTATCACAGTCTCAGCTATACCATACAGCTTAGTATTATCTACATAAGGCAACTTCAGATTACTCACATCTAAAAACGCTTCGTTAGTTAATACTCCCTTACCTGGATAACCTATCACTGTACCGTGTATCACTATACGAGAAGTAGAGCGTGCATCTAAACTCACCTTCCAGTTCTCTATGTTCTTAGCACTATATATACTTGGTATATTACTAGGTGGAATTAATGTATTCTTAGCATTCCCTCTATTGTCAAAGAATATCTCGTCTACTCTGAAGAACTCTTTTATTGTTGCCAAATAATCATTTAGCTTAAAATCCTTATATAAGTCCGAAGAGTGGTTAGACATATCTATAGTATAAATCAACTTATCACCTTTCTTAGCTTCTAGCTTATCCACAGTTTTTGTGATTAACAGCCCTTCAGGCGTAGTTACATTCAGATTGCGTATCTCGTGATTATTCACAGAAGCCCCTGTAGAAGCCGCAAAACCAATCTTCAGATTATCATAAGGCAACTCATCATATACATAACTAATCACATCTACATAGCTCCCTTTTACATCTGACTGAATACGAACCTTAATGTGAAACTTCTTCTTCATCTCATAAGTTCCATCTGGTTTTCTCTTTGTAGTATCTTCTTCTAAGACTGGTTTCATCTCTATCTGTACTTTTCGATAGAAGTTATAGTCATCAGGTCTAGTCTTTGTTATACCATAATCTATATTCTTATTACCAGGTTTCTTTATATGTTTAAGATATTTAGCAGTAGTAGACATACTATTTGTAATCTTACCTCGCAGTACTACACTCTGCTCAAAATAACTTCCAGAAGGCTTATTAACTGCTTGACTAGTAAAGTTTCCATACTCATCTAGTCCTACTGCTATATATCCACCAGTCACACCATATCTCTCACTAGACGGACCATAACCTAAAGCTCCTCCATAACTTCCCAAAGCAAATGTCTTAGCATTATATCTTGCATCGAATAAAAACACTGAAATACCATCTGCTCCTCTATTATCTCCTGCATTCCTACTACGCCATGACTTATATTCAAACTCGATAAGTACTCCTCTAGTAGAAGGAAAGCTTTCATCAATAATCATATATCCTTTCTGATTAGTCTTATCTGATGTTAGCCGAAGCCATCCCTTACCATAATCATCTATCTTACCATCAGCAGTCAGTACAGCATTATCCCCATACTTAACCTTGTCGTTTACAGATCTATGAGTGAAGCTTTCTTGTATATTAAACTGTGCGTATACAGGAGAAAACTGCCCTAAGAACACACTTATAATCAACAATAAAACATATACCTTATTTTCTCTCATACTTTAATTAACCTACACATTTACAGCATCATAAAACTTATCAAAACCTCTATATACGAGACAGATTATCCCTGCACCGAATAGCCATAACTATCGACCGTATAGAGCATAAAAGTCCTCACCTATATACTAGGTATCTGACTCCCACTAAATTTGACTGTGATTAGCAACTAAGAAAAATCGTTGCTGTTTTTTTTTGATACTTTACTTTTTCCTTTTTCACTTTTTGCCTGAGCTGATCAACCCAATGCAGTTATTTATTCTTATACACTATAGCTCCACTAGCTTTAGTTGTTTAATCTACTTTTCTTAAAAGAAACAAATATTAGGCCACATTTGTTTTTTACTAGAAAAAAATCACCTTTTGTGATAACCACACAATTCAAATAACCCACAACAAACTATATATCTGACAATTACATCAAAACAATAATTGAATAAATTATTAAAATTATTGCACAAAATTACTCAAAACAAATCAGTTTCCTAGTAAAACACCTCTCCTACACCTTAAACAAAACTCTTAAAAGCAAGTGAAAAATTATTATTTTTTGATAAAATGTAAAATTATTGCTGATTTATAAGAAACAGTCTAGAAAGTAGATACCTACATTCCCTTTTTAGTAGTAAAATAATAGCGTTAATCTTCACATAATGTGACTGTTAAAGTTTACAAAACTCCATGATTAGTAAAAAAAAGGGCTATATAACACAATATTCCTTACTTTTAAGAAAATTAAAATTATGAGCCAAGACCAAAACACACCATTTATAACAGAAACGATTAAAGATAAAGTAGCTACATTATCATTCTATAGTCCTGCTAGTAACTCTTTTCCTAGTTCACAACTTGAGAAACTAACAGAGATGATTAATACCCTAAGTGACAATGCCAATATAACCGCTATAATATTAAAGAGTGAAGGAACTGGTGCTTTCTGCGCAGGAGCTTCATTTGACGAATTACTATCTATAAAAGATACTCAGACAGGACAAGCATTCTTCTCTGGCTTTGCTAACGTGATTAATGCGATGCGTAAGAGTCCTAAGATATTCGTAGGCCGTATACATGGCAAAGCTGTAGGAGGTGGAGTAGGATTAGCAGCTGCATGTGACTACTGCTTCGCTACATCTAATGCTGCTATTAAGTTGTCAGAGTTAGCTATCGGGATAGGTCCTTTCGTGATAGAGCCTGCTGTGTCACGCAAAATAGGTAAGACTGCATTCACAGATATGTCTCTAAATGCTCATGAATGGAAAACAGCTACTTGGGCACAGACACATGGACTATACGGTGAGGTATACGACACAGTAGAACGATTAGATCTAGAGATAGACACATTCGTTAGTAGAATAAGTAGTTATAATCCAGAAGCCTTATACGAGATGAAAAGAGTATTCTGGGAAGGTACTGATCACTGGACAGAGCTTTTATATCAGCGTGCTAAGATATCTGGTAAATTAGTATTATCAGATTTCACTGTAAATGCGCTAAACCAATTCAAAAAGAAATAGTCATTAATAACCGTCATATATAAAGCCTTCTAATAGCGTCTGCTATTAGAAGGCTTTTTATTTTGTATCAAGTGACTCCGCTATAAGTCCGTTATGAGTCCGTACTAACTCCGTCATTCTATTAAAAACAACGGAGTCACGACAGATTTATCACTAAGTCACGACTAAATTATCGCATGGGTAGTCAACCTTGCTATAATACTGCATGGATGCTAACTAATAAAAACCACACATTTACAATAATTTTTAACTTAAATTAACTTCATATCTTATCTTTATAGAAAATATAAGACTATGAAAACAATTAAGTATTTAACACTTTTAATGCTATTCAGTAGCAACTTATTCGCCAATACCACTTATACACTAGAAGATCAGGACAAGGGACGATATAGCACTTCTCATTATGACGGAGGTTTTATGAGCCATCTTAATGTCTCTGCTGGTGTATCTACATTAGGATTCACATTTGAAGCTGCCACTCCTATCACTGAGAGTCTTAAATTAAGAGCAGGTTTTGACATCTTTAATTTTAATACAAAACAATACGACTTTGACATTGATGATAATGAGGGTTCTCTACATGATGCCTTTGGTTTTACTCCTACTTACGAGGCAAAAGGTTCTTTAAATGCCTTTCATGGACATGCATTAGTAGACTACTATCCTTTCAAGAAAGGTATCTTACACTTCACAGCTGGAGTTTACCTAGGAAGTAATAAAATAAAAGCTAAAGGGATACTTACTGATGGCGATGGAAATCCAGCTGAGTTAAGACCTGGATATGAGTGGCCTACTATTGACTTTGATGGAAAACAATTAAATATAGATAATGGTAGAATAGATGCTGAACTAGAATTAGGACAAACTATCAAGCCTTACTTTGGTATAGGGTTAGGTAGAGCAGTATCAAAGAGACGTCTAGGTGTAAAATTTGAACTAGGTGTATTATATCAAGGTGATTACACCTTAAGACAGAATGGACAGAAGGTAGTATCTACTAGCGATGTCGAAGCGTCTATACAAGATGCTGATCAAGTGACCAAATGGCTTAAATGGTGGCCTATGGTTAATCTACAAATCAACTACCGTATATTTTAAAACAAATACACATTGAAACATATAGCTCTAATTACTTTAGGTTTTGTACTTCTGTGTACGACAGCATCCCATGCACAACAAGTAGAGGAAACGGAAGAAACGATACTACCTCAAGCTAAAACTGCTCTAGCAACAGAAGAAGTACCTGTGTTAGAAGAAGAAAATACTGTTAATACAGATACTACCACTGCTGAAGAAACGAAAGCAGACAAAAAGAAAAAGAAGAAGAAAAAAGCTACTACACTACCGCGCAATAGCTCTACTTCATACCTACTCCACGTAGGTGGTGATGAATTCGCCAGAGAGGATATCGCTATACATTACTCTGACTACCCATTCTACGAATGGACTTTAAGTGCTGGTGTATCTACTATGGGACTTACGATGGAGGTACTTACTCCTATCTCTAAATCACTAAAACTTAGAGGAGGTATTGACTTGTTCTTCTATGACTCTAAGTATTATGATATTGGTGTAGATGATCCAGATGGTAATCTAGCTAAGGCCTTTGGTTATAAACCGAACTTATCTATCAAAGGTAAAAATCACATGATACATGCTCATGCATTAGTAGATTATTACCCTGTACCTGATGGTCTGTTCTTCTTCTCAGGAGGTCTATACTTTGGTCAGAATAAAACTGACCTTAGTGGTTACTTTATAGATCATAAAGGAAACAGAGCAGAACTAAGACCTGAGATAACAGAATGGCCTGATTTAGATTTTCAGGGAAACTTATTAAAGATGGCTGAAGGGGATCTAAAGGCTGATGTGACATTAGGTAATATCATCAAACCGTACTTAGGAATAGGTATTGGACGTGTGGTAACTAGTAAAAGATTAGGCTTCTCATTCGAACTAGGTATGATGTATCAAGGTGATTATGTTCTTAAACAAGATGGCACTAAAGTAGTCTTTGACTTAAGTGAATCTGGTGAATACAATGAAAAGGCAGAAAAATGGTTAAACCGTATTACTTGGTGGCCTAAAGTATCGTTTCAAGTGCGATACAGATTGTTCTAGTCCTTGTTAACACAGCTGTTAACTTAAAAGCAAGGTCTTATTTTATGAGGTCAACTGTATTTTTATGTACCTTTGCCAAAATTTTTAGTTATGCCTAAGATTAGAATTACAAAACAATTCACATTTGAGACAGGACATGCTCTGTATGGTTATGATGGTAAATGTCGTAACGTACACGGACATAGTTATAAACTAGCGGTAACAGTAATCGGTACACCTATAGAAGATACCACGAATGTGAAGTATGGTATGGTTATAGATTTTGGAGACTTAAAAAAAATAGTGAAAGGGGACATCGTAGATGTATTCGACCACGCTACTGTTTTCAATAAAAATACCCCTCATATAGAACTAGCAAAAGAACTAGAAGAACGCGGTCATCACGTAATCTTAGTAGATTACCAACCGACTAGCGAGAATATGGTTATAGACTTCGCTGAGAAGATTAAGAGCAAGCTACCTGAAGGGATAGAACTATACTCATTAAGATTACAAGAGACAGAATCATCATATGCTGAATGGCATCAATCAGATAATTTATAAGCATTGAGTTTTACGATTAATACAGATAAGAGCATTTACTTTGCTTCTGATCAGCACTTCGGCGCACCTACTCGTGAGAAGAGTCTTCCTAGAGAAGAGATATTCTTACAGTGGCTACGTGAGAAAGAGGATGATATGGGAGCTCTATTCATACTAGGGGATTTATTTGACTTCTGGTTTGAGTATAAAACTGTAGTGCCTAAAGGTTTCGTCAGAATACTAGGGAAATTAGCAGAGATAAAGGATAAGGGAATACCAGTATTCTTCTTCGTGGGTAATCACGATTTATGGATGGGTGACTACTTTGAGACTGAACTAGGTATACCTGTATATCACGAGCCTAAAGTATTTGACATTAATGGTAAGAAGTTCTTTATAGGTCATGGTGATGGTTTAGGCCCTGGAGATATGGGGTATAAGAGAATGAAGAAGGTATTTACTAACCCGTTCTCTAAATGGCTATTCAGATGGCTACACCCAGATGTAGGAGTAAGACTAGGTTCTTATCTATCTGTGAAGAATAAGCTGATCTCTGGAGATGAGGATATCAAGTTTTTAGGAGAAGATAATGAATGGTTGATACTATATGCTAAACGCAAACTAGAGACAGCTCATTATGACTACTTCGTATTTGGCCATCGTCATTTACCTATGATTATAGATCTAAATGAAAACTCTAAATACATCAACTTAGGGGACTGGATAAACTACTTTACTTATGGAAAGTACGATACCAAACTACACCTAATAGAATATAAGAAAGAGTTAGCTGAAGCTAATAAATAACAAAAAACGCATACTAGATAGTATGCGTTTTTTGTTATTTCTATATTGAGTTATGCCTTAAAAAGGTTTGTCTAGTATCCATTCACAATGTGTAAAGTAGTTCCAACTAACTGCTCCTAAATCTATATTAGGATCTACAAATCGACTTAACTCTCTATTGTTAATTGATACATAGCTCTCTGCATACACTTCTACCTCTTGACCTTTAGTCTTGTATTCTTTTTTAATGTACTGTGCCATTTGCCAAATCATATCTGGAGAGGATAGCCTAGCCATTTGTTTGTCTGTTAATACTTCTTCTATATTGTAATACTTGCGCTCTCCAGTCTTTTTATCTACAGTGATATAGTTAGTATACCCCCCTCTAGAGCGTAGCATCATACGCCAGCTAAGGCGATGTCCTTCGTCTGTCCATAACACATCTCCTTTGATAAAATAGTGTCTTAACGGTAGCACCAATTGTATAAACATAAAAGCATATAGAAAGTACTTAACAGAGGGTGTTAATCCTATGGTTGTAGATTGTGCCTCCACTATTGCTGATTCATCTAACTGAGGCTTCTTCCTAAAGAACCAACCTCTTACCTGATTAGGGTCATAAAAGAACACTGCAAAACTTAAAGCAAAATATGGAAATATACCTATGTGAAGTGTTATAGAGTTAAATAGATGGAACACTAAAGAAGCAATCACCGCAAGAGTTCTAGTGCGTTTATTAAGCAATAAGAATACTACTAATCCATCGAATACTATTCCTAGATAAGCAATAGTCACCGCAAACCAATCTTGCGTAAATACAGTTTTAAATACATCAGGTATATTGGCACCCTCATACATCAGCTTAGTAAAGGTTCCGTCTAACCAATCTGGGTAAAACTTAGCTACTGTTCCGTAGATATATAGCATTCCTACTTGGAAGATAAATAGCCATGAGATATACGTCGGCATAGATAACTCTTCTGATACCCTTTTATCACGAACGTCTAACGAAGCATATCTATTAGCAGGTAGAAAACACATATACACACATATCACTAATAGCATGTAATAATGATTATTATAAGAAGTCTTCTGTATAAAATAAGCACCTGCCCATAACACCGTAAGTAATGGCATAGTCCATTTATAGCGATATCCTATCATGACTGCTACAGATACACATCCCATCAGAAAGAAATAGACATACATCTGAGGTCCTACTAATACCTGCAGAAAGTCCATATAGATATGTGAGAATGTAAACTTAACGTCTACGAGATTGCTTTTTACCCAACCTGTAGCTAACGCTCCAAATGATTCACAGGCGAATAAAAAACCAAATAAAATACGGAAGATAATTAATGGTGAATTATCTATCTGACGGTACAACCTTTCTTTCATAAGCACTGAAGAACTCTCTAGTCACTCGCTCGTCATCTTTTAACTTCGCAACTAACTCATCAAGTCCACTAAACTTTAATTCATCTCTTATTCTGTCTAAGATACGAACTTTTAGCTTTTGGTCGTATAAATCTCCGTTCCAATCTAGATAATTTACTTCTATAGTATATGGATGATCAGCAAAAGTAGGGTTAATACCCACGCTCATCATACCTTTTACTAGCTCACCATTTAATTCTGACTCTACTACATAGACACCATTCTTAGGGATCAACTTATAGTCTTCGTCAACTACGATGTTAGCAGTTGGAAAACCAAGTGTACGTCCTAGTTTTTTACCATGTACTACTACTCCAGAGAAATAATATTCATAACCTAAAAACTCATTGGCTAATGTCATATCTCCTACTTCTTCTAGAGCTGTTCGTATTTTTGTAGAGCTAATAGATACGTGGTCTATCTCTTGAGCAGATATTTCTTCTACTTCGAAGCCATACTTTTCTCCGAATGCTTTAAGATCATTGATATCTGCAGTTCTATTTTTTCCAAAACGGTGATCATAACCAATAATAATCTTAGAGATATTAAATTGATCTACTAATACCTTCTTTACAAACTCCTCTGCTGTGTGCTGCGAAAACTCGTAATCAAACTTCTGAATAACTAGATTGTCTAATCCTAGCCCTTTTAAAAGCTCTTTCTTCTCCTCTATAGTATTCAGTAATCGAATACTGTTATCCTGCTTTAAAACCATACGAGGATGTGGAAAAAACGTCAATACTAGACTTTCTCCTCCTGTTGCTTTAGCAGAATCTACAAGCTTCTTTATAATCATCTGATGACCGATATGTACACCGTCAAATGTTCCTAAAGTTGCTACTACACGTTTATCACTTTCAAAATTTGATATAGAAGAAAATGTTTTCAATTTTTAGAGTTTATATCAGTTACATTACTAATTTTGTCACCCTTTTCAAAAGAGGTACGGGTGCAAAATAAAACCGCGTAAAAATACATCATTTTTACAAAAGCCTCTTTATAAAAACAATTTAATATAACGTCTTTAACACATTTCAATATGCCCAATACTAGATTTTTAAAAGCCCTAATTCTATTACTGACTACCGTATTAACCTCTTTTTCTGTGGATGCACAGGTAAAGATAATGACGTGGAACTTACTAAACGTAGGAAAGAGTAAAACAGACGAAAACATCGAATACATAGCTAAAGTTATCAAGCAGACTGATATTATAGCAATTCAAGAAGTAGTGACTAATCCATCAGGAGCACAAACTATCGCTAAGATTCACGAAGAACTTAACCGTTCATCAGGAGCGAAATGGGATTATGCTATTAGTGATCCCACTGTAAGTTCTCCATATCGATCAGAACGATACGCCTACTTGTGGAAAACAAGTAAGGTAAAACTAAAAGGTAAACCATTCTTAGAGCCAACTTATGTAGAAGAAATAGAAAGGGAGCCTTATATGGCAACTTTCATTTATAAAGGAAAAGAATTGACGATAAGTAGTATACATACATTACCTACTAAACACCAGCCCGAAACAGAGATCAAATATCTAAAGTTCTTTCCTGAAGTATATCCAGAGCACAATCTGATCTTCTTAGGAGACTTCAATCTAACAGAGCAACACAGTGTATTCAATCCATTAAAGAAGTTAGGTTATGTACCAAGCTTTACGGAGCAAAAATCGAGTTTAAAACAGAAGTGTATTAAAGGAGATTGCTTAGCATCTGAGTATGATAATATATTCTATCACACAGATAAGAATGAGCTCGTAAAAGCTAAACCTATCTTGTTCTTCGAAGACTTTGAAGACATAACAATCGCTAGAAGAATATCAGATCATATTCCATTAATGATTACCATCAACCCGCTATAAATAAAACGGCCTCCACTTGGGAGGCCGTTCTGTTTTTTGGCTTTTTATTATTGTTTTATCGTCTATTCATATACACCATAACATAGTACAGTAATGTCGCTAGTGAACTAATCGCTGCTACAACATAAGTACGAGCTGCCCACTTTAATGAATCTTCAGCTCCAGCAAGTTCAGCCTGTGTTACCATGTTTTTATCTTTTAACCACTTTAATGCGCGGCTACTCGCATCGTACTCTACTGGTAGTGTCACAAAAGAAAATATCGTTGTCATTGCAAATAATATAATCCCAAACAACAACAGTTGTGGAAACGTATTAAGCATCAGAATACCTCCTATTAAGACGAAAGACATAATAGATGATGAGAAGTTTACGATAGGTACTAGTTTAGAACGCATCGTTAACCAATGATATGCTTGTGCATGTTGTACTGCGTGTCCCACCTCGTGAGCAGCTACAGCCGCAGCAGCAGCATTTCTCTCATTATATACCGCCTCACTTAAATTCACTGTCTTATCCATAGGATTATAATGGTCTGTTAATCTACCTGGAGTAGAGATTACTCTTACATCTCTAATACCGTGATCCATCAACATCTTCTGTGCTATCTCAGCTCCACTCATACCATTCTGAAGGTGCACTTCAGAGTATTGTTCAAACTTCTTTTTTAATCGATTACCAACTAACCAGCTGGCACCCATTATTAGGATCATTAATACCCAAATCATACTTTATCGTTTTATTGCTTTAAAAGTAAACATACAAAATATAAGCCAAAGTCAAAACAAGACAACATGACAGATAATTACAAATATTAGTTAATTTTTAAAGCGTATTAATGACAAATAGTTCAAATTTTAACATAACTAGACACTACTTTACTTTAGCATCTACACTATAACCAGGTTCTCCCATTACATCTTCCTCTCACATCTTCCTATACTTCATACTATCTGATTTTAAAATACTTACCTATTAAAATTACAAAAAAGAGGACAATAAACAAGCTAAAGTTATCAACACTAACTAAATGACATTCAACCTAATAAACACACAAAATTCATCAAGTTATAAACAAAAAAAGGGCTGTCTTACGACAGCCCTTTTAGATAAACTTTATATGATTATTTAAGTTTTTTCTTAACCTCTACTTCTTGGAAAGCTTCGATTACGTCATACTCCTTAATATCGTTGTAGTTTTTAATTTGGATACCACAATCATATCCTTTAGAAACCTCTTTAACATCGTCTTTAAAACGTTTAAGAGCAGTTAACTCACCAGTGTAGATAACAACACCCTCACGGATTAAGCGGATTCTAGAGTTACGGAATATCTTACCATCTGTAACCATACATCCAGCAATAGTTCCCACTTTAGAGATTTTAAATAACTCACGGATCTCAGCAGTACCAGTAACCTCTTCTTTAAGCTCTGGAGATAACATACCTTCCATTGCATCTTTAAGATCATCGATAGCAGCATAGATGATTGAGTAGTTACGGATATCGATTTCTTCCTTATCAGCTAACTGTTTAGCAGAAGCCATAGGACGAACGTTAAATCCGATAATAATTGCATCAGAAGCAGAAGCTAACAATACGTCAGACTCTGTAATCGCTCCAACACCTTTATGTATAATATTAACTTGAATTTCTTCAGTTGATAATTTAGAGAATGAATCAGATAATGCCTCAACAGATCCATCCACGTCTCCTTTTAAGATAATGTTCAACTCTTTGAAATCTCCTAAAGCGATACGACGTCCAATCTCTGCTAACGTAATGTGACGTTGAGCACGTACAGATTGTTCACGGATAAGTTGAGTACGTTTAGACGCAATTTGTTTTGCTTCTTTTTCCTCTTCAAATACGTTAAATTTATCACCCGCAGTTGGTGCTCCATCTAAACCTAATACAGAGATAGGAGTTGAAGGCCCAGCTACTTTAATAGATTTACCACGTTCGTCATGCATAGCACGTACTTTACCATGGTTACATCCAGCTAATAAATAATCACCTACTCTTAATGTACCTGCTTGAACTAATACAGTAGATACATATCCTCTACCTTTATCTAAGAAAGCTTCTACTACAGTACCAACAGCTAACTTATTAGGGTTCGCTTTAAGGTCTAACATTTCAGCTTCTAATAATACTTTTTCAAGTAACTCAGACATACCAATACCTTGTTTAGCAGAAATATCTTGAGACTGGTAAGTACCACCCCAATCTTCTACTAAGAAGTTCATAGCAGCTAATTTTTCTTTTATCTTTTCAGGGTTAGCCGTAGGCTTATCCACTTTATTAATAGCGAAGATAATAGGTACACCTGCCGCTTGTGCGTGACTGATAGCCTCTTTAGTTTGTGGCATGATATCATCATCCGCAGCAATTACGATAATAACGATATCCGTTACTTGTGCTCCACGAGCACGCATCGCTGTAAACGCCTCGTGACCTGGTGTATCTAAGAAAGTGATTTTTTGACCATTTTCTAATGTTACTCCATACGCCCCGATGTGCTGTGTAATACCTCCAGACTCACCTGCAATAACATTCGCTTTACGAACGTAGTCAAGTAAAGATGTTTTACCGTGGTCAACGTGTCCCATTACAGTAACGATAGGAGCACGAGATACTAAATCTTCTGGGTTATCTGGTGTCTCTTCAATAGCTTCTTCAATAGCAGCTGTTGTAAAGTCAACTTCATATCCAAACTCATCAGCTACGATAGACAATGTCTCAGCGTCTAGACGTTGATTCATCGTTACCATGATACCTAATGACATACAAGTACCGATAACTTTAGTAATAGGCACATCCATCATTGTAGCGATTTCTCCTACTGTAACGAATTCAGTAACCTTTAATACTTTACTTCCAGCCTCTAATGCTTTTTGTTCATCATCCGTTTTCTTACGGTGAACATCACGTTTATCACGACGGTACTTAGCAGATTTAGATTTATTCCCTTTACCTTGAAGACGCTCTAGAGTCTCCTTGATTTGGTTTTTAACTTCTTCTTCTGTAGGCTCAGCCTTCACGATAGGCGCTTGTTGGTTACGTCTTTGGTTTCTATTACCAAATTTGTTACCACCAGCATTATTGTTAGTATTGTTGTTATTACGTTGACCTCCGCCTTGGTTTCTGTTATTATTGTTGTTGTTATTACCACCACCAGCATTATTATTAGTATTGCTGTTATTGTTAGTAGTATTAGCCCCTTCAGTACCAGGCTTAGCTATACGTTTTCTCTTATTCTTATTTCCTGCAGCCCCAGCACCATTATTTTTAGCGTTGTTACCAGCATTATTACCACCTTTTTTAGGATCCTCTTTTTTCTTTTTAGGCTTATCGAATTGAGATAAATCGATAGTCTGTCCAGTAAAAGTTGTTCCTGAAAGTTTTTGGTAATTAGTCTTAATTGTCTCTTCTACAGCCTCGCCAGTTTTAGCAGTATCTTCTGCTGGTTTAGACTCCACTTTTTTAGAATCAACATTCTTAGATGAAGCATCCTTACTTCCTGCTACAGATTCTTTCTGTTTTGGTTTTTCTACCTCTTTTTTAGCTTCCACTTGTTTACTTGAGTTCGTTACTTTAGATGCTTCCTTCTCAACCACTGGTTTAGCGACAGTCTCCTTCTTATCTTCTATAACCTCCGTAGATTGTTTTTGCTTATTCTCTTTAGCAGGAGCTTGAGCATCTTTATCAAAAGATTTATTTTCTTTATTAGAATCGTCTGAAGAAGCTTTAGTTTTTTTAGGCTCTAGGTCGATTTTACCCACAGTTTTTATAGCTGCAATTTCTTCAGCTTTAGCTCGGATAACCTCTTGTTCACGTTTAATACGTGCTTCCTCTTGTTTTTTCTTCTCTTCTAATTCTTTATCGCGCTCAATTTTTAGGGCCTCTTTCTCTTTCTTCTTCTCCTCACTTACTTCAATAGATGCCTCTTTCTTACCTTTATCAGCAGAAAATTGTTTACACAAAACACTGTATTCTGTATCAGAAATTTTAGCATTAGGTGTTGCGTCGATATCGAAACCTTTTCCTTTTAAAAAGTCAACGGCTCTATCGAGAGAAATATTCAATTCCCTTAAAACTTTATTAATTCTTATTGCTCTTTCTTCAGACATATTATCCTTTTAGTGTATTAAATGTGTTGTGTTGTTAATTCAATTAATCTTCGAATTCTTCTTTCAAGATTCTTAGTACATTCTCAATTGTTTCCTCTTCAAGATCAGTACGTTTCATTAACTCGTCAACACTTAGGCTTAAAACGCTCTTAGCCGTATCTAAACCGATTCTTGCAAATTCTTCAATTACCCACTCGTCGATTTCGTCTTTGAATTCTTTTAATTCTACGTCATCATCTTCTGGGTTTAATTCACGCATCACATCAATATCATAACCAGTTAACATACCAGCTAATTTGATGTTTTGTCCACCACGTCCAATAGCACGTGATACTTCTTCTAACGCTAAGTAAACATTAGCTTTCTTAGCCTCTTCATTAATAACCACTTTATTTACGTTAGCAGGTGCTAAAGCACGCTTAATAAATAACTCAGTATTATTAGTAAAGTTAATTACATCGATATTTTCATTACCTAATTCACGAACGATACCGTGGATACGAGATCCTTTCATCCCCACACACGCTCCTACTGGATCGATACGATCGTCAAAAGTATCTACTGCCACTTTTGCTTTCTCACCAGGGATACGTACTACTTTCTTAATAGTGATGTGTCCATCAGCAATTTCAGGGATTTCTTGCTCAAACAATCTTTCTAAGAACTTTTGTGAAGTTCTAGACATGATGATTTGTGGCTTAGCTCCTTTCAATTCTACAGCCTCGATGATACCTTTTACAGTATCTCCCTTTCTAAAAAAGTCAGATGGTATCTGTTTATCTTTAGGTAAAACGATCTCATTTCCTTCCTCATCCATCAAAATTACAACTTTTGGACGGATGTGGTGCACTTCTGCAGAATAAACTTCTCCGATAATGTCTTTAAACTGTTTGTATAAAGTAGTATTATCGTGTTCAGTCACTTTAGAATTCAAGTTTTGGCGCAATGCTAAAATAGCACGTCTACCTAACTCCTCTAGTTTAACCTCTTCTGAAACTTCCTCTCCTACCTCAAAATCAGGTTCGATTTTGCGTGCTTGAGATAAAGAAATTTCATAGTTCTCATTCTCTACCTCACCATCATCAACTACTACACGGTTTCTAAATATCTGGCAATCTCCTTTATCTGGGTTAACGATGATATCGAAGTTATCATCATTACCAAATCTTTTTTTCAATGCATTTCTAAATACATCTTCTAAGATGGCCATCAGCGTTACACGCTCAATATCTTTTTCGTCTTTAAATTCTGAGAATGAATCTACTAAATCTCTATTCTCCATGTGCTTCTTTTATTTTTAAAATGAAATTATAACATTCGCTTCTTTGATATTCTCAAAAGGGATAACAGCTTCTTTCTCCACTGTTACTTTTCCTTTTCCTACAGCTTTAGGCTCTCTAGCCTTCCACTTTAAGACAATCTGGTTATCGATCACATTATCTAGAGTAGCCTCGTATTTCTCTTGTGTTAGAGTTACCACTTTTAACTTTCTACCGATATTTTTGTGGTATTGACGAAGTAATTTAATTGGAGCTGTTGCACCCGCAGATGCCACCTCTAGTCCAAAATCTTGTTCTTCTCTATCTAAATTATGCTCTATAGCTCTACTAAAATTTATACAATCTTGTAGTGTCACACCTTCATCACCATCTATAGTAAGAGTGATTTTGTTGTCAGCAGACACCGTAAAATCTATAATAAATATAGATGTGTGCTCTTCTAAAGCTCTATCTATTAATTCTTGTACTTTACTTTTTAATGTCATATGCTATAAAAAGAGGGGACTATGTGTCCCCTCATTATTTAACTTTTTTAATAAATAACAGTGCAAAGATATTAATTTTTTTATTACAAATAAAACTTTTGCCTATTGATAATTATATTCTTAACTTTAAATCATAGAATTAAATGGAAATAAAACAACAAATATTACTATGAAAAAAATACTAGTTCCAACAGATTTTTCTACACAAGCATATAATGCTATTAAAGTAGCCGCATGCATTGCTCAGAAGTCTGACAATGCCGAAATCTTACTTCTACATATCCTAGACTTACCACAACAAGGTAGTGACAGCGTTCAGAAAGGTACCCCTGCTCCTGAAGTAATGTTCTTTAAAAATGCTGCAGAAGAGAAACTAAAAGAGTTAGCTCTATCTAAAATATTCGAAGGAATAAAAGTATCGACTAGTCTAATACTAGACAGAACTGCTTATGGTGTGACTAAGACCGCAGAGACTAATAACGTAGACCTTATCGTGATGGGATCTCATGGTGCTAGTGGTGCTAGAGAATACTTCGTAGGATCTAATACGCAGAAAGTAGTTAGAACATCTGAAGCGCCAGTATTAGTAATCAAAGGCGATGGTGACGACTTTAAAGTAAATGACTTAGTATTCGCTTCTGACTTTACAGACGGTATGAAAGAACCATTTAAAAGAATACTACGCCTACACAATATGTTTAAGACTAACCTACACCTACTGATGGTGAACACGCCTAACAGTTTTAAACCTACTCATGTAGCCGAGGAAATATTAGATAACTTCTTAGAAGACATCACAGAGACAGAGTATGACCTATCTATCTACAATGACCTTACTGTAGAAAAAGGAATACTTAACTTCGCTAAGAAAGTAAATTCTGACCTAATCACTATCGCTACTCATGGGCGTACTGGGTTAGCACACTTCTTTAACGGAAGTATCAGTGAAGATCTAGTGAACCACTCTCCGATATCAGTATTAACTATTAAGATAGACTAAAGACTATCTACCGATATACTCAAAAGCTGATTGCTATTCGCAATCAGCTTTTTTTATTACACTCTCATCACTACTCTTCGTTACTATATTACGCTTATTATAAGCACTTCCTTTGGGTACGAGTTTGGTACGGTTTTGAAAACACCCTCTCAACCCAACTAAACACTAGAGATTACCGAACACTATCAAAACAAAAATAAAACTACCCCACACTAAACACTGAATAACAATAAGTTATATCAAAAACAAAAGAGCATAAATAGCCAAAAAGGGATTATAGAGCCAAAAAGACCAAATGAGGTCAAAAATGGTCAAATTAAATAAGTAAGGCGGATACCCAATGGATATCCGCCTTATTATATATTCTAATATACCTACTAAACTTCAGTATTATTTCAGTATTTCGATATGACTTTCAGATACTTTAGCTATCGGTAGGTAATGCTTTTTACCTTCTACTAATAGACATAAGTAGATATTATCAATAGAGATCACATATCCTTCTAACCCATCTATGCGTACTAGCTGCCCTAACTCTAAATTCTTACGTGCATAAAACGAATACAGCAGTCGAGTCACCACATCCTTAGATCCCAATCCTAATGATAGCGCTACAGTCAACAGTATAGCCCCTACTATGATAGAGATATTATTAGTAATAATATCTGTGTTAATCCCCATCTGATTAAGTGTAGTGATAAACACAAATACTAGTATTAGATAAAACAAGATATTACCTATCATACGTGCTCCACTGAAGTCCACAGCCTTTAGCACTTCCACGATAGCCTTCTTTATCCATGTTGCGAAATATAATCCTCCTACGAAGATTAATAGCGCTACGAATACTTTAGGTATATACAACATCAGATTACTGATCTCACGAGACACAATCTCTAAACCAAACAACTCTGCTCCTACTACCACTAATAAAAAAACCAAGAACACCTTCACGAAGAAGATTAACACTCCTGATACACTTATCTTAATGTTCACTTTATTTAAAAAGTCGTTTTCGCTTAATAAGTTTTGTACTTTTTCTAAGCGTACTACTTTGAATATTTTTTTTAGTAAATAAGAACATACTCTAATAATCAACCATGAAACTAAAACATAGCCTACTAAAAAAACAAATCCTATTAACCCTTGTAACAGCGAATTCAATACAGAGTTGATCATCTGACTCGGATATTCAAAATTATATAGTTCCATCATTCTCACTATTTTTAATTTTATTGATTATTTCATTTTCTTTTTTGACATCTTTTTCTCCTAAGATACTACCTAATGTCTGAGGCACCTTGACTGTGTATAATTCGGACACGTCAAGTGACAACTTGATAAAGTTGAGATTATCTATCACCCGATTTTTTAAGTAATCTGGTAATTTTTCATCCTGAAGTATTTTTTTGAACGGATTATCCATATTACAACGAGTTATAAATTTCTACTATCTTTTTCTTAGCCCTATGGAGTCGCATCTTTACGGCGCTCTCTCCTAAATCTAATAGAGTAGCTATTTCCTTTATCGACTTATCGTCCTGATATTTCATCAGCAGTACGATTTTATCTTCCGGATCTAGTTTGACTAATGACTCCTGTAATTTATCTACACTCAAAGAGAATATTTCTTCATCTGAGATTTCGTCTTCTATAGACAGTGCGTATTGATTCTCATCATCTAATACTTCTTCGTTCCTTTTCTTTTTAAGGACTAACTTAGAATAATTGACACAATGATTATACGCAAAAGAATATAGCCAAGTAGAAAACTTAGACTCCCCTCTGAAGTTCTTTAAGTTTAAATATAACTTCACAAAAATATCTTGGGTTAAGTCCTCTGCCACATCTCTTGACTCTGCAAAACCTAAACACTTACCATATACCTTCTGTGCGTACCGATCATAAAGTATCCCAAATAAGTTAGTATTGCTACTATGAACTATGAATTGTACTAACTCTTCATCTGTCATAGCTGCAAAATTACTATTTTGCGAATTAAACTTCATATAATTGTTTTTCAGGTGCAAAGTAAACTCTTTTGCACCAATAGTTAACTAAATTTCGTGACAATTTAATTTAATTCTCTCACTTGCATCAACTTAGACACATACTTACCTACTACATCAAACTCAAGGTTAACAATAGTCCCCACGTGATAATCTTTAAATATAGTATGCTCTAATGTATATGGAATAATCGCTACTTTAAAGGTATTAATACCAGAATCTACTACCGTAAGACTAGTACCATCTATAGTGATTGACCCTTTTTCGATAGTTACATGTTGTGAAGTCTTTTTATATTCGAACCCGAAATATGTACTACCTCCCACTTCATCAATACTTACACAGGTAGCGATATGATCTACGTGCCCCTGTACGATATGTCCGTCTAGACGTCCATTCATAAGCATCGCTCTCTCTAGGTTTACTGACTGTCCTACTTTCCACTCACCTATACTAGTCACATCGATAGTCTCTTTAATTGCTGTCACAGTATATCCACCTTCTTCTAAAGACACAACTGTAAGACAAATCCCGTTGTGCAATACACTCTGATCAACCTGTAATTCATGAGCAAAATCACAAGATACAGTGATGTGTAAGTTTTCTTGTTCTTTCTCTATTCTTTTTATATTTCCGATGTTTTCAACTATACCTGTAAACATAACTCCATTTATTTTTATTAAATTTGCTTTCAAAAATAGGAATAATTTAGACGAAACTATGAGCCATAAAGAAGAAATTATAAAAGTAGGAATCTCTATCGGGGACCTAAATGGGATAGGCTGTGAAGTTATACTCAAATGTTTCGAAGACAATAGAATGCTAGAACTTTGCACTCCTGTTATATTCGGAAATTCGAAGCCTCTATCTTACGTAAAAAAAACTATCAATAGCAATACTGCAATACAAGGAATAGACAGTTTAGACCAGATCATTCCAAATAAATTAAATGTTCTAAACCTGTGGAAGGAGAATATAAATATCACTTTCGGTAAGAACGACCCTTTAGTAGGTAAATATGCTATCAAATCATTTATAGCTGCTACTGAGGCGCTTAAAAATGGAGATATTGACGTATTAGTTACTGCTCCAATCAATAAGTATAATAGTGTGGACGAAGAATTTAAATATCCTGGACACACAGATTATCTTAACGAACAGCTAGAAGGACAAGCACTAATGTTATTAGTAAGCGAAGACCTTAAGATCGGTTTATTAACAGACCATCTTCCTATACAAGATGTAGCAAAGGCTATAACTCCTGAGTTAATAGAACAAAAGGTAAAAACAATCAACGACACGTTAATTAAAGATTTTAATATATTTAAACCACGTATCGCTATCCTAGGGTTAAACCCACATGCTGGTGATGGTGGCGTAATCGGTCAAGAGGAATTAACAATCATAAAACCAACTGTAGAAAAACTAAATCAAGACGGAATATTATTATCTGGTCCGTTCCCTGCCGATGGATTCTTCGGATCTGGAACACATAAACACTTTGATGCAGTTATAGCATGCTATCACGATCAAGGTTTAGCCCCTTTCAAAGCGCTTTCGTTCGGTAGTGGAGTTAACTACACTGCTGGTCTTGACAAAATTAGAACGTCACCTGACCACGGAACTGCTTATGAAATAGCTGGAAAAGGTATGGCTGATGAGACTTCATTTAAAGAAGCTCTTTATCTAGCTATCGATATTTACACGAATAGAAGTAGAAATATCGAAGCAGCTGCAAACCCTTTACAGCCTCAAGAAAAAGATTTTAGCACAAAAAAATTTGATAACTAGCTTGTAATTATAATAATTTTTTATCTTTGCACGCTCAAATCATGTATTCCATGAATATTGAAAAAGACTTTTTAATTCCATTTACAGGATTAAAAAATGGCAAACATTCGTTTGATTTTAAAGTAGATAGTAGTTTTTTTGAAAATTACAATTACAATGATTTCAACCATATCAATGCCGAAATAAACGTTCTTTTTGATAAGAAAATTAATCTATTTGAGTTACACTTCACTGCAAAAGGTATAGCAAATGTACCATGTGATGTGACAAACCAAGATTTTGACATGCCAATTGAGAGTGAGATTGATTTGGTAGTCAAGTTTGGAGACAGCTTTAATGATGATCACGATGAGATATTAATCATCCCATTTACTGAACATCAATTAAATGTAGCTCAATATATATATGAAATGATAGTTCTGGCTATACCACAGAAAAGGGTTCACCCTGGTGTTAAAGACGGAACGTTAGATTCTGCAGCTCTAGATTATCTAGGTTATGTCAATGAAGATGAAGATGAGTTCGGTGACTTATTCGACGATGAAGATGAAGATATCTTTAATCTAATAGATGACTTAGACGAGGAAGAAGATGTAGAAGAGGAAGAAGAAAATACAAATAAAGATATTGACCCTAGATGGGCAGAATTAAAGAAACTATTAACGGATAAATAATATAGTAAAATGGCACATCCTAAGAGAAAAACCTCGAAAACAAGAAGAGATAAGAGAAGAACTCATTACAAAGCTGTAGCTCCAACAATCGCTACATGTCCTGTAACAGGAGAAGCTCACTTATATCACAGAGCTTACTGGCATGAAGGAAAAATGTACTACAGAGGGCAAGTTGTAATTGACAAAACAGCTGAAGTAGAGGCATAACTTTAGACAAAGTACAAATTAACTCTCACAATGTGTGAGAGTTTTTTTTTGGTATATAGCCCAAAAAACGTACTTTACGCCACCAAAGAACCGTTAATTCGTTTTTTTTTTGTAATTTTCGCTTCTTTTTGGAATGTTTTTATAAAGTAAAGCAACACCATATGACAAAAATACACGCAGCCATTACAGCGATCGGATGCTACCTACCAGAAACTAAGTTGACAAATGCTGACTTAGAAACAATGGTAGACACGAACGACGAATGGATTACTAGCCGTACAGGAATTAAAGAAAGAAGAATTCTTAAAGAACCTGGAGAAGGTGCTTCATATATGGCCATTAAAGCCGCTGAAGACTTATTACGCAAATCAGGTACTAATCCTAAAGATATTGATTGTATTATCTTATCTACAGCTACACCAGATATGCCTGTAGCTTCTACAGGAGTTTATGTTGCTACTAAAATTGGCGCAACGAATGCATTTTCATTTGATTTACAAGCAGCTTGTTCTAGCTTTTTATATGGTATGTCAGTAGCTTCTGCATATATCGAATCAGGTAGATATAAGAAAGTACTGTTAATCGGGTCAGATAAAATGTCTTCAATTATCGATTATACAGATCGTGCAACTTGTATTATTTTCGGAGATGCTGCTGGTGCAGTATTATTCGAACCTAACTCAGAAGGTTATGGAGTACAAGACGAATACTTAAGAAGCGACGGTATAGGTCGTGAATACTTAAAAATAGACGCAGGTGGGTCTATCCTACCAGCAAGTGCAGAAACAGTTGCAAACAAACAACACTATGTGTTCCAAGATGGAAAAACAGTATTTAAATATGCTGTATCTAACATGGCTGATGTGAGTGAAAAAATCATGCAACGCAACAATCTTACTCATGGAGACGTAACTTGGTTAGCTGCACACCAAGCTAATAAACGAATCATCGATGCTACTGCTCATAGAATGGGTCTAGATGATTCTAAGGTATTAATGAATATCGAAAGATACGGAAATACAACGTCTGCCACTTTACCATTACTACTTTGCGATTACGAAAAACAACTTAAAAAGGGTGATAATATTATTTTCGCTACTTTTGGAGGTGGATTCACGTGGGGTGCAATGTACTTAAAGTGGGCGTACACAGCGAAATAAAAACAACTAACCAATACATTAGGTATGGACATTAGAGAGATTCAAAACTTAATTAAATTCGTAGCTAAATCAGGTGCTACAGAAGTAAAATTAGAAATGGATGATTTTAAAATCACCATTAAAACAACTGAAACAGGAAACACTGAGACTACTTACATCCAACAAGTACCAGTAGCTTCTGCTTTATCACAAGCTCCAGTAGCTCAACAAGCTGCTCCAGTAGCTCCAGTAGCTGCTGCAACAACAGAAAATACAACAAACGAAGATTCTAAATACATTACTGTAAAATCTCCAATCATCGGTACTTTCTATAGAAAACCAGCTCCAGACAAAGAACCATTTGCTGAAGTAGGAAAAACTATCAAAGCAGGAGATGTAGTATGTGTTATCGAAGCAATGAAATTATTTAACGAGATCGAATCTGAGATTTCAGGTAAAATCGTTAAAGTATTAGTTGATGATGCTTCTCCAGTAGAATTTGATCAACCATTATTCTTAGTTGATCCATCTTAAGAAATCTATAATACACAATCTTTACTTCTTATGGAAGTAAACTCACTAAAGTTAAATTAAAGTTTCAAGAGATGTTTAAAAAAATATTAATCGCTAATAGAGGTGAAATTGCCCTACGTGTTATCAGAACATGTAAAGAAATGGGCATTAAGACTGTAGCAGTTTACTCTACTGCGGATGCAGATAGTTTACACGTTCGTTTTGCGGATGAAGCTGTTTGTATTGGACCTGCTCCAAGTAACTTATCGTATTTAAAGATTTCAAATATAATAGCTGCTGCTGAGATTACTAATGCAGATGCTATACACCCAGGTTACGGTTTCTTATCAGAAAACGCTAAATTCTCTAAAATCTGTCAAGAGCATGGTGTTAAATTCATCGGTGCTGGACCAGAGATGATCGAGAAAATGGGAGATAAAGCTACAGCTAAAGAAACAATGAAATTAGCTGGAGTACCTACTGTACCAGGTTCTGATGGATTATTAGAATCATTAGAACACGCTAAAAAAACAGCTAAAGCTATCGGTTACCCAGTAATGATGAAAGCTACTGCTGGTGGTGGTGGTAAAGGTATGCGTGAAATCTTCAAAGAAGAAGAATTAGATAGAGCATGGGAAAGTGCTCGTCAAGAGGCTTCTGCTGCCTTCGGTAACGATGGTATGTACATGGAGAAACTTATCGTAGACCCACGTCACATCGAGATCCAAGTAGTAGGAGATTCTTATGGTAAAGCATGTCACCTTTCTGAGCGTGACTGTTCTATCCAAAGACGTCACCAGAAACTTACTGAAGAAACACCTTCTCCATTCATGACTGATGAATTGAGACATAAAATGGGTGAGGCTGCTGTTAAGGCTGCTGAATTCATTAAATATGAAGGTGCTGGTACTATCGAATTCTTAGTAGATAAGGACAGAAACTTCTACTTTATGGAAATGAATACTCGTATCCAAGTAGAACACCCTATCACTGAACAAGTAATCGATTATGACCTTATTAGAGAACAAATCTTAGTAGCAGCTGGTACACCAATCTCTGGTAAAAACTACTTGCCTAAAATGCACTCTATAGAATGTCGTATTAACGCTGAGGACCCATTTAATGACTTCCGTCCTTCTCCAGGTAGAATTACTACATTACATACTCCTGGTGGACACGGTGTACGTCTAGATACTCACGTATATTCTGGATATGCTATCCCGCCTAACTATGACTCTATGATCGCTAAGTTAATCACTACTGCTCAAACAAGAGAAGAAGCTATTAACAAGATGAGAAGAGCGTTAGACGAATTCGTAATCGAAGGAATTAAAACGACTATTCCATTCCATAGACAATTAATGGATGATCCAAACTATATCGCTGGTAATTATACAACAGCGTTTATGGAGACTTTTAAAATGAAACCTTTAGAAGAGGAATAAATCCATAACACATATTAAGGGCTATTCTTATTATAGAATAGCCCTTTTTTATTACTATAAAGCACAAAAAGCAACAATACTCCCTAAACGTAAACCTTCTGTAATCAGCAAAATAGATATCTATTCAATTGCAACACTTTCTAATAATATCAGAAGGATATCAAACATTTTTATAACTTACTTAATGTTTTGAAAATAAAAATAGTCCTCAACATTAAATAAACTATAATTTTTAAAAAAAAGTCAAAAAAAAGTAAACTTAGTTCGAAACAAACATTATATTTGAGGATAATTTTATTTATTTCAATACAATGCATACAGGCGTAATTAAGTTCTTCAACGAAGACAAAGGATTTGGCTTTATCACAAATGAGGCTACTAAACAAGACATTTTTGTTCACATCACAGGTTTAAAAACTAAAAGCATTAACCAAGGAGACCGCGTTTCTTACACTGAAGAAAAAGGTAAAAAAGGTATAATCGCTGTTGATGTAGAAGTGATAGGAAATTAATTTTTTACAATATAAATTTTCAATTACTAAAAAGCTACCCATATTAATTATGGGTAGCTTTTTTTATTAGCATTACTTCTATTTAAAATTAATCTAAATACATATTAAGGCAAACAAACCAATCTGTACAACACATAGAGTACCAAAGCTTTGTAAAACGATAACTCAAATGTATATTTGTATGTTGTATTAATATAAATACTTTACATATGCAGGCAAGTCAACTTGATTTTATCCCAATTTTGATGCAAATAGCGTTAGCCGCTGGATTTGTGTCAATGACTATTTGGGTATCTGGCAAACTAGGTCCAAAGAAATCTACTAAGATTAAAGACAGTACTTGGGAATGTGGTTTAGAGTCACTAGGAAGTGCTCGTATTCCATTCAATGTAAAATATTTCCTTGTAGCTATATTATTCGTATTATTTGATGTAGAAGTAATTTTCCTTTACCCTTGGGCGGTTAACTTCCTTGAGTTAGGATGGGATGGTTTACTAAAAATGGGAATATTTTTATTTATCATTCTTTTAGGGTTACTATATGAATTTAAGAAAAAAGGCCTTGAGTGGGACTAACAAATTAGAAAGAGATGAGCGATAATAAATATAACACAGTAGAAGCTCCTGAGGGATATGTAGGAGAAGGATTCTTTGCTACTAAACTAAGTTCAGTAGTTGGTTTAGCACGTGCAAACTCTATGTGGCCATTACCTTTTGCAACTTCATGTTGTGGTATTGAATTCATGGCAACGATGGCAGCTACGTATGACGTAGCTCGTTTTGGTTCTGAGCGTATGAGTTTCTCTCCAAGACAGGCAGATATGCTAATGGTTATGGGTACTATTTCTAAAAAGATGGCTCCTATCCTAAGACAAGTATATGAACAAATGGCTGAGCCAAAATGGGTTATCGCTGTTGGTGCATGTGCATGTTCTGGTGGGGTTTTTGATACATACTCTGTATTACAAGGAATAGACAAGGTAATCCCAGTTGACGTATATGTTCCTGGATGTCCTCCTAGACCAGAGCAAATTTTAGATGGAGTACTTAGATTACAAGAAATTGTAAAGTCTGAGTCAGTAAATCGTAGAGGTACAAAAGAATACGATGATTTATTAACTTCATACAACTTAGATAAATAGTATGGCATTAGATAATACTACATTACAAAAAAAACTAATAGAGACATTCGGAATGTCAGTTAGTGAGTTTCATGAACAACATGGAATGTTGTCATTTGAAGTTGCTACTAATGCTACGCATGATGTTCTTAAGTTTTTAAAAGAGAATGCTGAGATGAACTTCAACTTCCTTACAGATGTTTGTGGAGTTCATTATGCTGACTTACCTTCGGAAAAACAATTAGCAGTGGTTTATCACATGCATAATTGGATTGATAATGTTCGAGTTCGTTTTAAAACTTTCTTAGATATAAAAAACCCTGTTGTAGAGTCAGCAACTGATTTGTTCAGAAGTGCTAACTGGCAAGAGAGAGAAACATATGATTTTTACGGAATTATCTTTAAAAATCATCCACAGTTAAAGAGAATCTTAAACATGGATGAAATGGAGTCTTTCCCATTGAGAAAAGAATTCCCGATGGAAGATCCAGGAAGAACAGACAAAGATGATAGATTCTTTGGTAGAACAGTTCATAATTCTTAAAACTTAAAGTATCGTAACTATGTCAGACTTATTATTACCTCCTGAAAAGCGCTACGCTAAACTTATTGAAGAAAAGTTTCAAGAAGACGGGACAGAACTACAAATATTAAACCTAGGTCCTACTCACCCTGCTACGCATGGTATCTTTCAAAACATCATTTTACTTGATGGAGAAAGAGTTGTAGAAGGAGAAGGAACTGTAGGTTACATCCATAGAGCATTCGAAAAGATTGCTGAGAATAGACCTTTCTATCAAATCAACGTACTAACAGATCGTTTAAATTACTGTTCTTCACCTATCAACAATACTGCTTGGTGGTTGACTGTAGAAAAAGCATTAGGTATTGAAATTCCTAAAAGAGTTCAGTACTTACGTGTTATCGTAATGGAACTTGCTCGTATAGCTGACCACATTATCTGTAGTTCAGTTATGGGGGTGGATACAGGAGCTCTTACAGGGTTCTTATACGTATTCCAATACAGAGAAAAAATATACGAAATATTCGAAGAAATTAGTGGTGCTCGTTTGACTACTAATATGGGTAGAATCGGAGGATTCGAAAGAGAGTGGTCTCCTAAAGTATTCCAACTAATTGAAGAGTTCTTAAAAGAATTCCCTGCTATTTGGTCAGAATTTGAAGGGCTACTTACTCGTAATAGAATCTTCATGGATAGAACAATCGGTGTAGGTGGTATATCTGCAGAGGATGCTATCAACTTCGGTTTTACAGGACCAAACTTAAGAGCTGCAGGTGTAGATTATGACGTACGTGTGGCTACTCCTTATTGTTCTTATGAAGATTTCGACTTCGAAATTCCAGTAGGAACTAGTGGTGACTGTTATGACAGATTCTGTGTACGTAATGCAGAGATCTGGGAAAGTTTAAAAATCATTAGACAAGCATTAGATAAAATGCCAGAAGGTCCATATCATGCTGATGTTCCTGATTATTACCTTCCTCCTAAAGAAGATGTTTATACTAACATGGAAGCGCTTATCTACCACTTTAAAATAATCATGGGAGAAGTACCTGTACCTGTTACAGAACTTTATCATCCAGTAGAAGGTGGAAATGGTGAGCTTGGTTTCTACTTGATCACTGATGGTAGTAGAACTCCTTATCGCTTACACTTTAGAAGACCTTGTTTTATCATCTACCAAGCATATAATGACATCGTTAAAGGTGGTATGTTATCAGATGCAATTATCACATTGTCAAGTTTAAATATTATCGCAGGAGAATTAGACGCTTAAGATTATGGAAGTTAAAAAATACAAACAAAACATAAATATCACGCCAGAGTTGCAACAACGCATTGATGAGTTGATTAGCCACTACCCTGCTGATAAAAGAAAGTCAGCTCTACTACCGGTATTACATGAAGTACAAGATGCTCATGATAACTGGTTAAGTGCTGAATTAATGGATAAGGTAGCTGAGATTTTAAACATCACTCCTATCGAGGTTTATGAGGTAGTAACATTCTATACAATGTACAACCAAAAACCTGTAGGTAAGTATATGTTTGAGTTCTGCTTAACATCATGCTGTGGTATTAGAGGTGCTGATGATATGATGGAATACGCTTGTGAAAAACTAGGTGTACAACCTGGAGAAACTACTCCTGATGGAATGTTCTCTGTAGTAGGTGTACAATGTCTAGGTGCTTGTGGATATGCTCCTATGATGCAATTAGGAGATTTCTATAAAGAGCATTTAACAAGAGAAAAGATAGATAAAATCATCGAAGATTGTAAAGCTGGTAATGTAATTCTTCACGACAAATAGTAATATGGCAACAAAAATATTATTAGATAAAATCAATATTCCAGGGATTAAGTCTTATGACGTATATCGCCAAAATGGCGGTTATGCTTCTGTAGAAAAGGCTATCAAATCTATGACTCCTGATGAAATCACTGAAGAAGTAAAAGCTTCTGGATTGAGAGGTCGTGGTGGTGCAGGATTCCCTGTTGGATTAAAATGGAGCTTCATCGACAAGAAATCAGGTAAACCAAGACACTTAGTTTGCAATGCCGATGAGTCTGAACCAGGTACTTTTAAAGACCGTTACTTAATGGAACATATTCCTCACTTACTTATCGAGGGTATGATTACATCAAGTTACGCTTTAGGAGCTAACCTATCTTACATTTATATTCGTGGAGAATATATGTGGGTTTTTAAAATCTTAGAAAGAGCGATCAAAGAAGCTTATGCTGCTGGATGGCTTGGTAAAAATATCTTAGGATCAGATTATTCACTAGACTTACACGTGCACTGTGGTGCTGGAGCGTATATCTGCGGTGAGGAAACTGCTCTTATCGAATCACTAGAAGGAAAAAGAGGTAACCCTCGTATAAAACCACCTTTCCCTGCTGTAAGTGGATTATGGAGTAATCCGACTGTAGTGAACAACGTAGAGTCAATCGCTAACGTGCCTTGGATTGTTAATAATTCTGGTGAAGCTTACTCTAAAATTGGTTTAGGTAGATCAGCAGGTACTAAGTTAATCTCTGCTTCTGGTCATATCAGAAAACCTGGTGTGTATGAAATAGAGATGGGAATCACTGTTCATGAATTCATTAACTCAGATGAGTACTGTGGAGGAATGATGGATGATCGTCCTATCAAAGCATTAATCCCTGGTGGATCATCAGTACCAATCTTACCAGAACATTTAATCTACAAAACAGCTAATGGTGAAGATCGTCTGATGACGTATGAATCATTATCTGATGGAGGTTTTGAGACAGGATCAATGTTAGGATCTGGAGGATTTATCGTATACAATGATACTGCATGTATCGTTAGAAATACTTGGAACTTCGCTAGATTCTATGCTCACGAAAGTTGTGGACAATGTTCTCCATGTCGTGAAGGTACAGGTTGGTTAGAAAAAATCTTACACCGAATAGAAACAGGTAATGGTACTATGGAGGATATTGACCTATTATGGAATATCCAAAGTAATATCGAAGGAAATACTATCTGTCCTTTAGGAGATGCTGCTGCATGGCCTGTAGCTGCAGCTATTAGACATTTTAGAGAAGAGTTTGAATATCACGTTTTATACCCAGAGAAAATAAAGAACAGAGACCACTATGTCAATGAACCTTTCTCAACAGTAAAACACTTGATTAATAAATAATATACGCTGACTAAATATTCAGCTTAAACAAAGCACAGTTTATGAAAGTTACTATAGACGGACATGAAATAGAAGTAGAACCAGGAACATCCATTCTACAAGCGGCAAGAATGATAGGAGGCGAATCAGTACCTCCAGCGATGTGCTACTATTCTAAATTAGAAGGTACAGGAGGTAAATGTAGAGCGTGTTTAGTAGAAGTATCTAAAGGAAGTGAAGCTGATCCACGTCCAATGCCAAAACTAATGGCTTCTTGTAAAACAGGAGTTATGGATGGTATGGAAGTAAAAAGTATCACTTCACCAAAAGTACTTGAGGCACGTAAAGCAGTTACTGAGTTTTTATTAATCAACCACCCTCTTGACTGTCCAGTATGTGACCAAGCAGGAGAATGTGATTTACAAAACCTTGCTTTCAATCACGGTAAAGAACAAAAACGTTTTAAAGAAGAAAAAAGAACATTCGCACCTGAAAACATTGGAGAGAATATTCAACTTCATATGAACCGTTGTATTCTTTGTTACCGTTGTGTAAAAACAGCAGAGCAATTAACAGATAAACGAGTACATGGTGTATGTGGACGTGGTGATCACGCACAAATATCGACTTACATATCTGCTGCCATAGATAATGAATTCTCTGGAAATATGATTGACGTATGTCCTGTAGGAGCTCTTACAGATAAGACATTCCGTTTCAAATCACGTGTATGGTTTAACAAACCTTACAATGCACACAGAGACTGTCCAACTTGCTCAGGTAAAACTACAGTTTGGATGTTCGGAGAGGAAATCCAAAGAGTCACTGCTCGTAAAGATGAGTTCCACGAAGTAGAAGAATTTATCTGTAACAGTTGTCGTTTTGATCACAAAGACACTAAAGATTGGGTTATAGAAGGTCCTCGTAAATTCGAGAAATTCTCAGTTATCAACCAAAATAACTACACACAGAAATTAGATAAAGTAGTTATGAAAACTGAAAAACAAATCTTAGAAGGACGTCAACAGGACAGAGTGAAGATTAGTATGAAGGAAATTCCTTTTACAGATAACGAATCAAAAGAATAAACGGCATAAGTATGGATAAAACTATTATTATAGATAAAGCAGTTATCATTGTAGTTGTCTTTGCAGTTACAATGCTTATGGCGATGTATGCCACGCTTGCAGAACGAAAGATCGCTGCCTGGATACAGGATCGTATAGGTCCAAACCGTGCAGGTAAAGGAGGTCTTCTTCAACCACTTGCTGATGGTTTAAAACTATTCGCAAAAGAAGAGACTCAACCAAATACGCCGAATAAGTTCTTATTCAAATTTGGTCCTTTCTTAGCGATGACTTTAGCACTTATGACAAGTGCTGTTATTCCATGGGGAGATAAATTTCACCTATTCGGAAGAGATATTGAATTACAAGCAGCTGACTTAAACGTAGGTTTGCTTTATATAATCGCAGTACTTTCTGTAGGAGTTTATGGTATTATGATTGGAGCTTGGGCTTCTAATAATAAATATTCTCTTATGAGTGGTATTCGTGCAGCTTCTCAAATGATTTCATACGAAATTGCAATGGGGCTTTCATTAATAGGACTTCTATTAATGACTCAAACCCTAAGTATGAGAGAAATAGCTCTACAACAAGAAGGAATGAACTGGAACGTATTCTACCAACCAGTAGGATTCTTAATCTTCTTAATTTGTTCTTTCGCAGAGACTAACCGTGCACCATTCGATTTAGCAGAGTGTGAGCAAGAGCTTATTGGAGGTTTCCACACAGAATATTCATCTATGAAGATGGGATTCTTCTTATTTGCTGAATATGCTAACTTATTTATTTCTTCAGCTATTATCTCTGTTCTTTACTTTGGAGCTTATAACTATCCAGGTATGTCATGGGCAGTAGAAAACTGGGGAGTAAATATCGCTAACGTAATAGGTATTTTTGCCTTATTCATTAAGATCTGTTTCTTCATATTCGTTTATATGTGGGTACGTTGGACATTACCACGTTTCCGTTATGACCAATTGATGAACCTAGGGTGGAAATCATTGATTCCACTAGCATTGTTGAACTTAGTAGTTACAGCTATTGTAATCTTACTTATAAAAAACTAAACATGTCAACAAATACTTACTCATTATCAGGAAGAAAAAAGGAAGTTTCTAATAAGAAGCTAACTTGGACTGAGAAGATCTACTTAGTAGCAATCCTCAAAGGAATGATGGTTACTCTAAAACACATGTTTAAAAAGAAAGTAACTATTTCTTATCCAGAAAAAACTAGACCATTTAGTGATGTATATCGCGGTAAACATATGTTAATGCGCGATGACGAAGGTAGAGAGCGCTGTACAGCTTGTGGTTTATGTGCTTTATCATGTCCTGCAGAAGCTATTTCGATGAAAGCAGCTGAGCGTACAGCAGATGAAATGCACTTATACAGAGAAGAGAAATATGCAGAAATATACGAGATTAATATGTTGCGTTGTATCTTCTGTGGTTTATGTGAGGAAGCTTGTCCAAAACAAGCTATCTACTTAACTAAATCAAAACAGATTGCTAAAGCAGATATCTCTCGTGATAACTTCATCTTTGGAAAAGATAAATTAGTTATGCCGTTAGAAGCAGCTATTGAAAATACTAAACAACAGAATCAAGCTTAATTATGGTAGAAATATTATTTTATATCCTTTCGACTATAACACTCGGAAGTGCAGCCCTTACCCTATTGAGCAAGAATCCTATCCATAGTGCACTATGGTTAGTAGTAAGTTTCTTTTCAATAGCAGGTCACTATATCCTATTGAACTCTCAGTTCTTAGGTATGGTACATATCATGGTATACTCAGGTGCTATTATGATCTTGATGTTATTTACGATCATGTTAATGAACCTAAATATTAGCCACGAAGTATCTAAACCTTTCATAACTAAAGTTGTTGCTACTATAGCATTCTGTTTAGTAGGTTTATTATTACTTTCTATTACTATGCGTGGAGCTCAAACTTATGAATTGCAATATGCAAATCACGGTGAAGACTTCCAATCAGTACAAGTATTAGGAAAAGTATTGTTAAACGAATACGTAATGCCTTTCGAAATGGTGGCAGTTCTATTATTATTAGCTATGATAGGTGCTGTACTAATCTCTAAAAAGGACAAAACTGATAAAGTAGCATAACTATGGAGAACGTAATTGAAATAATAGGTATTGACAGATACATTTACTTATCGATCATTTTATTCTGCATCGGAGTATTTGGTATTTTATATAGACGTAACGCAATTGTGATGTTTATGTGTATCGAGATTATGTTGAACTCAGCTAATATGTTATTAGTTGCTTTCTCAACTTATCACCAAGATGCACAAGGACAAGTATTCGTATTCTTTACTATGGCAGTAGCAGCAGCTGAAGTAGCTGTAGGACTAGCAATCTTAGTAACGATATACAGAAATATTGGATCAATTGATATTGATAAATTAAAAAACTTAAAAGGATAATTCCGCATGGATACAAACGTAATTTTACTTTTATTATTGACTCCTTTATTAGGGTCTCTAATTAATCTTTTCTTTGGAAAGAAGCTAGGTAATAGTGCTGGAATGATAGCTACCCTTGCAGTTTTAATTTCATTCATTATTACAATCATTGCATTTGTACAAGTAACAAGTACAAATGAACCAATACAAGCTAATCTATTCAATTGGATATCAACTGCAAGGTTTGACATCTCTTTTGGATTCTTACTTGATCAACTTTCATTATTATGGTTATTATTCGTAACAGGTATTGGTACACTGATACACTGGTACTCTACTAGCTATATGAAAGGTGATGAGAACTATGCTAAGTTCTTTGGATACCTTAACTTGTTTATCTTCTTTATGGTAGTTCTAGTTACAGGTAGCAACTTACTTATCACATTCATCGGATGGGAAGGTGTTGGACTATGTTCATACTTACTTATCGGATTCTGGCATAAGAACCAATCTTATAACGATGCAGCTAAGAAAGCATTCATTATGAACCGTATAGGAGACTTAGGTTTCTTAGTAGGGGTATTTATATTAGCTTTCTTATTCCAGTCATTAGATTATATGACTATTAAAGAAGCTATCTTAAGTGGTACTAATCACCAAGTAAATACTTGGGTTGGATATGCTGCACTAGCTTTATTTATCGGAGCTGTTGGTAAGAGTGCACAGATACCATTATACACATGGTTACCTGATGCGATGGCAGGACCAACTCCTGTATCTGCATTAATCCACGCTGCAACAATGGTAACAGCTGGTATATTCTTAATTACTAGATTAAACTTCGTATTTGACCTTGCACCACAAGTGCAAAATATAATTGCTATCGTAGGTGCTTTCACTGCTCTATTCGCTGCAACTATTGGTCTAGTACAAAACGATATCAAAAAAGTATTAGCTTACTCTACAGTATCTCAATTGGGATTAATGTTTATGGCTATTGGTTTTGGCGCATACGAGATTGCAGTATTCCACGTGATTACACATGCTTTCTTTAAAGCTTGTTTATTCCTTGGATCTGGATCTGTTATTCACGCTATGGGTGGAGAACAAGACATGCGTAAAATGGGAGGATTACAACCATTTATGAAGATAACTTACGCTACCTTCTTAATCGCTACTTTAGCAATCTCAGGATTCCCTTTAATGTCAGGTTTCTTCTCTAAAGACGAGATCTTATTAACAGCTTTTAATCACAATATCGTTCTTTACGCTATTGGTTCATTAGCTTCTGTTATGACTGCATTCTATATGTTCAGATTATTCTTCTTAACATTCAAAAAAGGATTCAGAGGAACTCAAGAACAAAAGAACCATTTACACGAGAGTCCAGCTTCAATGACTACTCCATTAATCATCTTAGCTACACTATCTATCTTCGGTGGATTAATCAGCTTACCTAATGGTTACTCATGGTTAAACGAGTACTTAAAACCTGTAATTGTAAACACAGTTACAGCACATGGACATGATCTAGGAGTGTTAGAATACTCTCTAATGGGAGTAGCTACTATTGGATTCTTAATCGGTTTAGGTTTAGCATTCAATAAATATATTCAGAAAAGTGAAGTCCCTCAAGAAGACGAACAAATCGTTGGTTTCCACAAAGTACTTTACAACAAATACTATATCGATGAAATCTATCAAAAAGCAATTGTAAATCCTATTTACAACTTAGCAACATTCTTAAGAGATGTAGTAGAAGTAGCTTTATCTGGAACTATATTTGGTTTAGGAAAGATAGCAGACGGATTATCTCTACAAGGTAAAAAAGCACAAAACGGTAATATCGGATTGTATTTATTCGCCTTTGTATTCGGAATCTGTTTGATTTTATATTATTTATTCATTGCAAGATAACTTAGAGAGATGAACGTAACTATATTATTATTAACGTTATTAGTCGGAGCTATAGCAACTTATTTCGTAGGTAAACAATCTGCTGCTAAAGTAGCTTTGCTATTTGGACTAGTTGCTTTTGTAGAAACTTTAGTTCTAATCTGTTCACATACTTCTGGAGTTGACACAGGATATGTAACGCAATGGATGACTAACCCTAATATCCACATCGCCTTTAGAGCAGATGGATTAGGATTAGCTTTAGTTTTACTAACGACAGCATTAACTCCAGTGATTATATTATCATCACTAGGAGATCACATAGAGAAATCTAATACATTCTATGCACTAGTAATGTTTATGTCATTTGCTATGACAGGAACATTCTTAGCATCAGACGGATTCTTATACTACATCTTCTGGGAGTTATCATTACTACCTATTTACTTCATTGCATTACTATGGGGGAATGATACTTTCGAAGCACGTAAAAAAGCAATCTTCAAGTTCTTTATCTACACATTTGCAGGTTCATTATTCATGTTAGTTGGGTTTATTTACCTATACCAACGTGCAGGAAGCTTTATGCTATTAGACCTTTATAATGTACAATTAACAGCTACAGAACAGTATTGGATATTCTTAGCATTCTTTATTGCTTATGCAATTAAGATTCCAGTATTCCCATTCCACACATGGCAGGCATCTACATACGAGAAAGCTCCTACAGTAGGTACTATGTTATTAGCAGGGATTATGCTTAAGATGGGATTATACTCTATCATCCGTTGGCAATTACCTATTTCACCTATCGCGGCTAAACAAGTAATGCCTACTATCTTAGTGTTGTGTATTATCGGAGTAGTTTATGGATCTATCGTAGCTTTAAAACAATCGAATATCAAAAGATTCTTTGCTTATTCGTCATTAGCTCACGTTGGACTTATTGCTGCTGGTGCATATTCATTAACACTAGACGGATTAAGAGGAGCAGTATTACAGATGATCGCTCACGGATTTGTGATCGTAGGATTATTCTTCGTAGCAGAAATGATCTATAAACGTTACCAAACAAGAATGATTGGTGAAATGGGAGGTATTAGACAACAAGCTCCTAAATTTGCCTCATTATTTATGATATTAATGTTTGCTTCGATTGGATTACCAGGTACATTCAGTTTCATCGGAGAGTTCAACTTACTTTTCGGTTTATCACAAGTTAATATTTGGTATGCAGTAGTAGGAGGTTCTTCTATCATCCTAGGAGCGTTCTACATGCTTAGAATGTTCCAAAAATCAATGTTAGGAGAGACTAATGCAAAACCATTTGCAGATGTAACTACTAAAGAAGCGGTAGTATTAGGTGTATTAGTAGTAGCTGTAATATTCTTCGGTATATTCCCACAGCCACTATCTGACTTAATCACACCTAGTTTGACTGAAATAATATCTTATATTAAGTAATAAATAGTAAGGAGTCAGTATAACTGATGAATTTAATTCCAAAATAGAACAAATGAATACATTAATAGCAATTGGAGTATTAGCGGTTTTAGTACTTGTACTAGAGATCATCAATTTGCGCAAAGTAGTCATCCCTGCGACACTTCTAGGTCTACTAGGTATCTTAGGGTATACTGTATGTAATATTGATGTGACACAAGCGTATTATAACAATATGTTTGTGAGTACTAACTTTTCTAACGCATTTTCATCTTTATTTATCGCCTTAACTATTTTCTTAGTAGCATTAAGTAAAGATTTTTATAAAACAGAATTATCAAAAATATCAGACTACATCTCATTAAAGTTATTCTTATTAATGGGAGCTATGTGTATGGTTGCCTTTGGTAATATGGCTATGTTCTTCTTAGGACTTGAGATCTTATCTATCACATTATACATCCTATGTGGTACAGATCGCAAAAACATTAAGAGTAACGAATCAGCTATGAAGTACTTCCTTTTAGGATCATTCGCTTCAGGAGTAGTATTATTTGGTATCGCTCTAGTATATGGTGCTACAGGGTCTTTTGACATCGTAACGATTAAAAACTTAGCCTTCTCTACAGCTATGCCAGTATGGTATGCTTTAGGAGTAGCTATGATCATCATCGGTATGTTGTTTAAAGTAGCAGCTGTACCATTCCACTTCTGGGCACCAGACGTATACCAAGGGGCTCCTAGCTTAACTACGGCACTAATGAGCACATTAGTAAAAGTAGCAGCAGTGGCAACGCTATACAGAATGAGCAAATACCTATTCGGAGGACTATCTACAGACATCATTAATGTTATCGTAGTTATCGCTATACTTACGATGACAGTAGGTAATATCATGGCTATTCGCCAAGACAACATGAAGCGTCTATTAGCATACTCTGGTATATCTCATGCTGGGTTTATGATGATGGCACTTACAGCGTTAAGCACTGCAGATGCTAACCTATTCTACTACGCATCAGCATATGCTGTAGCAGGTATCGCAGCATTTACAGTATTAATCGCAGTAACTAAAAACAAGGATAACGAACAAATCTCTAATTTCAACGGATTAGCTAAGAAAAACCCACTACTAGCAGTAATACTATCTATAGCATTACTATCTATGGGAGGTATACCTATCTTCGCAGGATTCTTTGGTAAGTTCTTCTTGTTCTCACAAGCAATTAACAACGGGTTTATAACACTAGTTATCTTCGGGGTGATTAACTCATTCATAAGTATCTATTACTACCTTAAAGTGATCGTAGCGATGTACTCTTCTACAGAAGAAGAAACTGCTACTATCGAAGTACCACTAGCGTATAAAGTAGTAGGTGTTGCAGCTATCGCAATCAACATTATCATTGGACTTTGTCCGTCGATCTTGTTAAACCTTATTCCATAAGAACAAATAAATAACAACTCGATAGATTACGAATAGGAGAGCATTTAACTTTAAATGCTCTCCTATTTTTTTATACCTATACCTTATCCCCTCTCAGTCCTTTTACTGAGCAATACTTTATTCTCAAATTATGCACTCTCTTAATGACTAAAAAACAACATTTTAGTACTAAAAATCTAAATTGCATAAAAGTGATATAAACTCAAAAATCACAATATCCTCACTACCCTAAATCCATAAAACACACTCAACACAATCCATCAATTACAAAACCTGAACTATTAGAATAGAAGATTAGTTTAATCTTACTACAAAAGTTAAAAAGTCAACCTTAAAAAACCAGATAACTTACTATAAACACCTCATCAACAAAAACACAACACACTAATAAACAACAAAATACAAACAAAACCTCTGAAAATTCAGTTTCCTAAATACTCATTAACTTCAACACTTAATTGTAATTACTTTTTATATGAAGAAGTTGAAAGTAAATGCAATAATACATCCTCAATTCAAAAATAAACAACAAGAACTAACTAACATTATTCAAGCCTATGATGCACTAACTACTTATATCGCCAAAGGAACTCGAAATACCATAAAGCTTGCAACTCTGTCTGACGGTACTCAAATAGCAATCAAGTCCTTTAAACGACCTAATTTTATTAATCGCTATGTCTACACATTTCTGCGAAAGCCGAAAGGACTCAGGTCATACGAACACGCAGACCAATTAGATCAATTAGGTATCAAGACACCTAAAGGTATAGCCTACTTCGAATACAGTAGCAACGGAGCCCTTATAGACTCATATTACATATCAGAATACATACAGGCAGATATTACCTATAGAGATATAGACGAACATCAGGATTGTCCTCAGAGAGAACTAGTTTTACAGAAATTTGTTGAATTCACTTTTAAACTACATGAGAAAGGAATCAACTTCTTAGACCACTCTCCAGGAAACACCCTGATCAAAGCTAAAGACAATGGTGAATTTGACTTCTATCTAGTAGACATTAACCGAATGAAGTTTAACCAAGAGATGAGTTTTTCTAACCGAATGAAAAACTTATCACACCTGACTACTAACATTCACGATATCGAGAAGATGGCCACGCACTATGCGCTACTTATCGGTAAGAGTTCTAGAGATGTCTTTATCAAACTATGGTTAGAAACCATCAAGTTTCAATATCGATTCTACAAGAAAAAAGCGATAAAAAACAAAGTAAAGAAGATGTATTATCAATAGCATTTGAACAGCTCTGCTAGCAGAGCTGTTTTTTTGTTTCATTGCCCACTTTTGACCTCATTTGGAGTTTATGGCTAATAAATCCTTTTTTGGCCATTTATGAAGCAACACAAAACAAACAACATACTATATATCAACAATTTACATAAATTAAATTCCATATTGTTTGGATACTGTTCGGTAATTCCTAGTATTTACTTGGGATGAGCACCCGTTTTCAAAATCATACCAAACTCGTACCCAAACCATCTCCTATCCACTACACTTCCAAACCTCATCACAATAACGAGCTAAAAAGGATACTTTTTGACTAAACATCCAAATATTTTCAATGAATAAACAACATTGTCAATATTTATCACGTTATTTAACATCAAACAAGATTTTCGTATCTTAGTGATGTCAAATTTATATAAGAATTACTCTTTATGTCAGATAATACTCAGAGACCATTGGTTGTATGTTTTGGTGAAATACTTTGGGACATCTTCCCTACTTACAAAAAGATTGGTGGAGCCCCACTTAACGTAGCATATCATTTACATAAGATGAATATAGACTCTCATATCATTACTAAACTAGGAAATGATGATGGGGGACAAAAAATCTTATCTAGACTTAAAGAAGTAGACGCCTGTACAAAATATATTCAAGTAGACCCAGCTCAAAAAACAGGTACTGTATTCGCTACATTTGATGATAAAAATGAAGCTAGTTATGAATTTTTAAAGAATAGTGCCTGGGACTTCATCGATTTTAAACAAGAAGACTATGACCTAGTCGCTCAGTCTGACGCATTCGTATTCGGTACATTAGCCAGTAGAACGGCTCATACACGAGAGACTCTGCACAAGCTACTAGATGCAGCTAAGTATAAGGTATATGATGTCAACTTTAGACCGCCTCACTACGATCTAGATGCAGTAATAGAGCTAATGCATAAAGCAGATTTATTAAAGATGAACAAGTTTGAGTTAAAAGAAGTTTTGACTCATTTAGAACAACCGTATACAACAGAAGAAGAAGCTATCAAGTTTGCTCAGAAGCACTTTAACTGTGATGAGATTATCGTATCTAAAGGTGATAAAGGAGGAATGTATCTCAATAAAGAGATGCTGTATAGCTTTCCAGCAGTAGACATAGTGATTAGAGATACAGTAGGTAGCGGTGATTCCTTCTTAGCAGGATTCCTAGCTGCTAAGTTACGAGGAGATGATCCTATAAGAGTGATTAAGAGAGCCGCTTCACTAGGAGCCTTTGTCACTTCACATACAGGTGCAAATCCAGAATATGAAACAGAAGATTTTGAGTTATTTTACCAAGATACTATTTTCAAAGACGAACTAATTACGTGCAAAAACATATTAGAAGAGGCTAAAAACCCAGTAAAATAGGGAAAAATGCACTTTTTTTAAAAAAATGTCATTGATATTAAAAAAAATTATAATTTAGCACTCATAACAAGAAACAAAAAATGAATACACAATTCTTAAATACTAATTGGTGGTGGCTAGCTAAATCCTATCAGGGTTCGGTTGGACGTACTTTGTATTTAAGTTGTGATATATTATAGATAGATTATATAACAATTATATATACGAGAAGCCTGCTAGGAACCCCTAGCAGGCTTTTTTTATGCACTAAACTCAAAGAAAATTAAAGATGAAACTTCACATTAATCACAAAAAAATACTAGGAGACCTTTACACTCCTATCGAGATTTACCTAAAGCTTAGAGACAAATTTTCTAACAGCTTCTTATTAGAGAACTCTAGTAACCACTCTAGAGAAAACAGCTGTTCCTACATCTGCTTTGAGCCGATCATGTCTTACATCGTAGACGCTAAGCACACTACAGTACAGACATTAGAGCAGACTACGACTTACCCTACTGCAGATATAGATGTACTGGAGCAGCTACAAGCCTTTATCAAAGGGATAGATGTAGAAAACATCACAGTGTATGAGCAGCTAAAGGCAGGTATATATGGGTATACGAGCTATGATAGCATACCGCTAGTACACGACATACAGTTTAAACCTGCTGATACGACTTTACCACTTATGCAGTATCACTTCTTTAAATATGTTATTGTATATGACCACTATAAGAACGAGTTACACCTAGTAGAATATACTACAGCAAATGAGACTAGTCAATTAGACAAAATACACAGTTACTTAAACACAAATAGCATTACGCCATACCCGTTTAAGGCTATAGATAGCCCTAGTACTCCTTACACAGATGACGAGTTCTTAGATATTATCAGACGAGGTAAAGAGCATTGTTTTAGAGGAGATGTATTTCAATTAGTACTCTCGCGCAAATATAAACAAGGTTTTACAGGGGATGAGTTTAATGTTTATAGAGCACTTCGTTCTATCAATCCTTCTCCTTATCTATTCTACTTTGACTACGGTTCGTTTAAAATATTCGGATCATCGCCAGAAGCTCAGGTTGTGGTAAAAGATAATAAAGCTTATGTCAACCCTATCGCAGGTACATTTAGAAAGACAGAAGACAAGGCACAGAATGAGTTGCTAACACAAAAACTACTAGACGATCCTAAAGAGAATGCAGAACATGTGATGCTAGTAGACTTAGCTAGAAATGACTTAAGTATTACAGGAAATGAAGTAACTGTAGAGCAATACAAAACTGTAGAACAGTACTCCCATGTGATACACCTAGTCTCTAAGGTGAGTGCATCTGTAGATATGGAACGCGATAGCCTTAAGGTATTCACAGATACCTTCCCTGCAGGTACATTATCAGGAGCCCCTAAACATAAAGCGATGGAGCTTATAGATAAATATGAGCCAGAAAATAGAGGATTCTATGGAGGAACAATAGGCTTTATCACCTTAGATGGAGGAATTAACCATGCCATCTTTATCCGCTCAGCACTGAGCTATCAGAATGAGATACACTATCAGGCGGGATGTGGTATAGTGACTAAGTCAGACGATTTATCAGAATTAAAAGAAATAGAAAACAAACTAAGCGCTATCACACAAGCCATCAGTGAAGCACAAAACATATAAGTTATGAGAGTATTAGTAATCGACAACTATGATTCGTTTATCTATAATGTGATACACATCCTAAAGGAACTAGGTATAAAGGATATAGATGTAGTGAAAAACGACAAAATAGAGATCACTTCTATAGATAACTATGACAAGATTATTTTATCTCCTGGTCCAGGCATTCCCTCTGAGGCAGGTAAGCTAATGGAGGTCATAGCCTATGCTGCTCCCCATAAGGATATACTAGGTATCTGTCTAGGACATCAGGCTATAGGAGAGTATTATGGACATAACCTTAAGAGATTAGCAGCTCCCCTACATGGTATCTCATCTCCTATACAGTTAGCTGTATCAGATACACTCTTTGCTAATGTAGCTGATCATTCTCCTATCGCACATTATCACTCGTGGGTTATAGAGGAAAGTGATAGCGAGCTAGATATCACTGCCTATGATGAGCATCAGAATATTATGGCGCTAAAGCATCGCTCGCTAAATATCAGAGGAGTACAGTTTCACCCAGAGTCTATCCTCACTACTTACGGCAAAGAGATTATTAAAAATTGGATTAAAAACTAAGGTTATGAAAGAGACATTAAATCACCTAATACAACATAAGACATTAACTACAGATCAGGCTAAAGATATTGTTATCAATATGGCTAATGATCAATACTCAGACGCTCAGATGGCAGCTCTATTGACCACGTTTATCATGAGACCGATTACGCTAGATGAGTTAAGAGGATTTAGAGAAGGAATGCTACTTCTGGCCAATAAGGTAGATCTATCAGACTATAATCCTATGGATCTATGCGGTACAGGTGGAGATGGTAAAGACACCTTTAATATATCTACTCTATCTTCATTCATCACTGCTGGTGCAGGTGTACCAGTAGCTAAACATGGTAACTATGGAGTGTCTTCTATATCTGGGTCTTCTAGCGTGATGGAGATGCTAGGTATCCCATTTAAAAGTACAGAAGCTGAATTAAAAGAGCAGTTAGAGGCTGCTAATATCTGCTTCCTTCACGCACCCTTATTTCATCCTGCTATGAAGCGTATCGCTCCAGTCCGCAAGGCATTAGGAGTTAAGACGTTCTTTAATATGCTAGGCCCTCTGACTAATCCTGCTCAACCTAAGGTTCAGCTAGTAGGTCTGTTTAATCTAGAGTTACTGCGTATGTATAAGTATTTCTTACAGGCAGAGAATACACAGTATAGCATCATCCACGCCTTAGATGGTTATGATGAATGTAGTCTGACTAAAACAGTAAAACTGATTAATAACAAAGAAGAAAAGATTATAGATGCTGCTTACTTTAATACACTTCCAGTATTAGAAGAAGATATCAAAGGAGGAAGAACAGTGGAAGAATCAGCTTATATCTTCTGGCAGATACTTAAAGGCAAAGGTACATCTGCTCAGAACGAAGTTGTACTTGCGAATAGTGCCCTTGCCATAAATACCTATTACCCTGAACTAAGTATTCTAGAAGCTAAAGAGAAAGCGACAGAATCTTTATTTGGAGGAAAAGCAAAACAGACATTTGAGATATTAAAAGATTTGAGATGAAAATACTAGAAAAAATAAAAGCACATAAGCTTATCGAGATACAACAGAGAAAGCAAATAAAGAGCATAGAACAGCTTAAACTATCTGAGCTATATAACAGAGTATCAATAGACTTTAAGGCTAGTATACTGTCTAAAAACAACAGAGCCATCATCGCTGAGTTTAAGAGACAGTCTCCTTCTAAAGGAGTGATTCACCCAGATGCTGATGTTATCTCGATAGTAAAGGGGTATGAATCTAATGGAGCTGCAGCACTGTCGATACTAAACGATAATCACTTCTTCGGGGCATTAGAGACAGACTTTGCTAATGCTAGAGCATCTGTAAACCTTCCATTGCTACAAAAGGATTTTATTCTCGATGAATATCAATTAGTAGAGGCAAAAGCAATAGGAGCTGATGCTATCTTATTAATCGCAAAGATGCTCCCAGTAGAACGTATAAAGGTACTTGCAGACTATGCACATCAATTAGGGTTACAGGTACTGCTAGAAACGCATACTGAACAAGAGATACTAGATCACTTACATACTGAGTTTGATCTTATAGGGATAAATAATAGAGACCTTAACACCTTTGAGGTAAATATAAAGCACAGTATAGCTCTAGCTAATCTACTACCTCAACAAGCAGTGAAGATAGCAGAAAGCGGTATACAAGACGCTAATACTTTACTCGAATTGGCAAACAATGGTTTCTCTGGTTTCTTAATGGGTGAATACTTTATGAAGACTGCTAATCCTGCAGAACAGTTAAATGCGTTACAACAAGAAATCAGGAGGTAGTCATAGATGAAAAAGATAAAGATATGTGGAATGTTTGATCCTAAGAATATCGATACCATCAGTCAAGAAGATATCGATCTTATGGGGTTCATATTTTATTCTAAGTCTAAACGCTATGTGCGAGAAGATATCAACAAGGCTGTTGATAACCTACCTCAACATATCAAAAAGGTAGGTGTATTCGTCAATGCAACTAGAGAAGAGGTAATTAAACGAATAACTCAATATCACTTAGATTATGTACAACTACACGGTGACGAAAGCCCAGAAGATTGTGCGTATTATAAAGATAAAGGTATTAAGGTAATCAAAGCCTTTTCTATTGGACAAGTTGCAGATTTAGAAATGGTAGCTCCTTACAGTAACTACTGTGATCTATTTATATTCGATACTCCTACTTCGGATTATGGTGGTAGTGGATTATCATTTGACTGGGATGTATTAAAACATTATCGCCAAGATACCCCCTATCTACTAAGTGGAGGACTAGGATTACATAACATAGAGTCTGCCTTACTATTACGAGATGATAGATTAATAGGATTTGACCTCAACAGTAAATTAGAAAACGATCAACATCATAAAGACATAACACTAGTGAGAGAGCTAGTCAAAAATATACGAGAATATGAAAGAATTTAATCCAAACGAACAAGGATACTACGGCGAATACGGAGGTGCATTTATCCCTGAGATGCTCTATAAAAATGTATCTGACTTACAAGAGAAATACTTAGAGATTATACAGACAGAAGATTTTCAGCAGGAGCTTAACCAGTTGCTTAAAGATTATGTAGGAAGACCTACTCCTCTATTCTACTCTGCTAACTTATCAGCTAAATACAAAGCTAAGATCTATCTAAAGAGAGAAGATCTAAACCATACGGGTGCTCATAAGATAAACAATACAATAGGGCAAGTTCTATTAGCAAAACGCTTAGGTAAAAAGAGAATTATAGCAGAGACAGGTGCGGGACAGCATGGAGTAGCTACTGCTACTACGTGTGCATTGTTAAACTTAGAGTGCACAGTATTTATGGGAGCTCACGATATAGAACGTCAAAAGCCAAATGTAGAACGTATGCGCATGTTAGGGGCTAAAGTAGTAGCGGCAGAGAGTGGTAGTAAAACATTAAAGGATGCAACTAACGAGGCTATTAGAGAATGGATAAATAACCCACAAGAGACTTACTATGTGATTGGTTCTGTAGTAGGTCCTCACCCTTATCCTGATATGGTAGCTAAGTTTCAATCTATTATCAGCAAGGAGATTAAGGTACAACTAGAAGAACAGGAAGGCACACCTAATCCTGACTATGTGGTAGCTTGTGTAGGTGGTGGTAGTAATGCTATGGGAGCATTCTATCATTTTATAGACAATGGTCATACTAATCTTATCGCGGTAGAGGCTGCTGGTAAAGGAGTGAATACTGGACAAACTGCAGCTACTATAGCTCTAGGTAAACAAGGTATTATCCACGGTAGTAAAACTTATCTTATACAAACTGAAGACGGGCAGATTATAGAGCCTTACTCTATCTCTGCTGGATTAGATTACCCTGGTATAGGACCTGCACACGCTTATCTAAGTGATATGGGCAAGATAACTGTGGGTAGTATCACTGATGACGAGGCTATCAAGGCGGCTTTTGAACTAACACGTATAGATGGTATCATACCCGCTCTAGAGTCTGCTCATGCATTAGCCTACTTAAATAAGATGAACTTAAAAGAAAGTGATATCGTAGTAGTGAACTTATCAGGACGTGGAGATAAAGACATGATTACTTACTCTAAATACTTTAACCATGAATAACAGAATTAATACACTCTTCTCTGAGAAGAAATCTAATATACTTTCGATATACTTCACTGCAGGTTATCCTGCATTAGACGACACGATGACTATCTTAAAGAATCTAGATACAGCAGGTGTTGATCTAGCAGAGATAGGAATGCCATTCTCTGATCCATTAGCAGATGGTCCAGTGATACAGCACAGCAGCGAACAGGCATTACTAAATGGTATTACAATAGCAAGATTATTTGAGCAGCTAAAAGAGATGAGACAACACATTACTATGCCTATTGTATTAATGGGATACCTTAACCCTGTAATGCGATATGGTGTAGAAGCTTTCTTAGCCAAATGTGCAGAGGTAGGTGTAGATGGTATTATCTTACCTGATCTACCTATGGATTACTATCTGTCACACTTTAAGACTCACTGTGAATATTATAATATCAGTAATATTATGTTGATAAGTAATGATACTTCTGTAGAACGAGTACGCCAGATAGATGAGCAGACTAACGGATTTATATACCTAGTGTCTTCTAATGGTACTACAGGTTCTAATAAATCACTAGAAAGCCAACAGGATTATTACAGACATATACGAAGCCTAGAGCTAAATAATCCAGCTTTAATAGGTTTTGGCGTAAGAGATAAGCAGACGTATGAATTAACTAATCAATACAGTTCTGGGGCGATAATAGGTACAGCATTTATGAAGCACATTAGTGAACATGGGATAGATACAGATTCAATACAAAACTTCGTAAAAGGTATTAGATAATTAATACTGTCCCTATTATAACACATTCATCTCAATTAACTAATTGTTCCCCTAACAAAACCACAAATACAAAAAAAGGCAGTCTGATCAGACTGCCTTTATATTTTATCAAAGGTTATACCTTAAGAACATCCGCAGCTACCTCCGCCACAAGAACCTTTCTTCTTATTATTACCTTTCCAAAAACCTTTTTTAATGATATACCCTAGTGCAATAATTACAATTGCATAGGCAATTATTTCTTGGTATCCCATATTGTTTTATTTTAAAAGTTGATATGCTATAAGTGCTGCAACATAAGCTAGAACTGTCATAAATACCAATTGGTAAATAGTCCACTTCCATGACTTAGTTTCTCTTCTCACAATTGCTACTGTAGCTGTACACTGCATTGCAAAAGCATAAAAGAACATCAGTGATACTCCACTCGCTAGTGTAAACACTGGCTGGCCAGTATCTGGCCATATCTCAGCTGCCATCTTTTGTTTAATACGTCCGTCCTCGTCATTCTCATCACCAGAACCTACGTTATAAATAGTACCTAGTACACCTACGAAGATTTCACGTCCTACGAAAGATGATAATACTGCGATACCTACCTTCCAGTCATACCCTAATGGTTTGATTACTGGTTCTATTGTTTTTCCAAGAATACCAATGTAAGAGTTCTCTAACTTATAACTAGCTATATGCTCGCTTAGTTCTTCTTCACTTACTTCTTTATCTTGATATACTTCTGTGATATGTTGTTCTGCATTCTCAAAACGCTCTCCTGGTCCGTGTGCACCTAAGAACCAAATAATAATAGATAATACAAAGATGATCTTACCAGCACCTACTACGAATGCTTTAGTCTTCTCATACATATTTACTACTACGTTCTTGATAATTGGAGTACGGTAGTTAGGCATCTCGATTACGAAGTAAGATTTGCGCTCACTCTTAATATATTTACTTAAAGCCCAAGAAGAAACTAATGCTGCTAAAAATCCGATTAGATAGAACAGTGTTAGTGTTAATCCTTGTATACTCAAGAAACCGAAAATACGGGTATCTGGAATAACTAAAGCAATAATGATAATATATACTGGAATACGTGCTGAACACGTTGTAAACGGTGTCACAAGTATTGTAATCAATCTCTCTTTTGGATTCTCGATATTACGAGCAGACATAATAGCTGGGATAGCACATGCATTACCTGAGATAAGAGGCACAACTGACTTACCACTTAATCCAAATGGACGCATCAACTTATCCATTAAGAATACTACTCTACTCATATATCCTGTCTCCTCTAGGATAGAGATAAACATAAACAAGATAGCAATCTGTGGAATGAAAGGCATTACCCCTCCAATACCTGGTACGATACCATCTGCTATAAGATCAGTAAGTTTACCTGGTTCCATTACTTCATGTACCCAAGTGCTAAGATTAGCAAACTGCTCATCTATCCAATCCATTGGAATACTAGACCATTCAAAAATAGCCTGAAACACCAACATCATAATAAAGAAGAAGATAAGATATCCATACACTTTATGTGTAAGAATTCTATCAACTTTAGTACGAATATCACTAGCTTTATTTACATCACGTGAGTAAGTCTCTTTTAAAGCATCATTGATAAATTGGTAACGCTTAATAGTCTTCTTATGCTGAAGCTTCTTGATTTCATTCTCAGACAAATGAATCCCTTTAGCTTCTATTTCTTTCTTACCAATATTTCCAATCTTGATATCTTGTGAATAAATCATCCACAGTTTAAATACTGAAAGATTAGAGAATGTCAAAGCAAGTTTACTAAAGAACTCAGTGTCCACAGCCGTAGCGTTAAGACATGGTTCTATAGAAAAGTTTTTATAGTCTAATACAGCTTGTTTTAACTCTTGAATACCAAGTTTCTTCTTAGCACTGATTAAAACAATCTTTGTATTTAATTTCTTTTCTAACTCGGCTATCTTAATACTAATACCTTTCTCCTCCATGTGGTCAGCCATATTAATAGCTAACACAGTAGGGAACCCAAGCTCTTTAACTTGAGTAAACAGTAATAAGTTACGTTTTAAGTTTTCGATATCAGCTACAACAATAGCTACATCTGGATAGTCTTCATTCGTTGGGTCGAACAATAAATCAAGTACGATACGTTCATCTTCAGAACTCGCATTAATACTATATGTACCTGGTAAGTCAATGATAGTAGCGTTCACTTCATCATCTAACTTTGCTACACCAGACTTCTTGTCAACAGTAATACCTGGATAGTTACCTATCTTATGGTTAAGCCCTGTTAAGGCATTGAATACAGAGGTTTTCCCTACGTTAGGATTACCTATTAGGGCAACTTTTATTTTTTTTTTCATTAATTCCTTATAATATCTTAATCTAATTAGCCTACTAGTTCTACTTGAATTTCTCTAGCTAATTCTTTGCGAATAGATAAATGCGTATCGTTGATACACAGATATATTGGATCCCCAAGAGGAGCAACTTCTAAAAGTTCTACGGCGTTACCAGGTAAACATCCCATTTCCAATAATTTTAAAGGAACTTTATGCATATCAAAGTCTGCTATTACTCCTTTTTCATTTCTTTTCAATAAGTCTAAAGTTGTACTCACCTTATTTAGATTTAATTTATATTGCAAATTTAGTCAATTAAAAAGATTTAAGAAGTATTATTTAGATTAAATCTCATAATAAAAACTACTAATCTTCTTATTTACACCTTCTTTAGAACCTTTAAACAGGGTGAAGTGCAAAAAGCAGGCATAATTTTACAAATCTATAGCGAACAAAAAAACCACTTAACATCTAAAGTTAAGTGGTTATATAGATAGTAGACTAAAGTCTTATTACTTCTTACTCTTTTCATGCTCATATAGCCACTGGATATCTTCCCATAGCTGCTGCATATTCTTTGTTTCTTTATCTGGTGTATCTAAATTAGTTCCATCATAGAATCCTCTGATACGACCATTACCATCTACTAGAATAAAGTTTTCTGTATGTACCATATCATACATCTGTTCTGGTGAACCAGTCTTCACTGCTAGATACGAATTACGTGCGATGTAATAAATCTCACGCTTATCACCTGTCACAAAATTCCAAATCTTATCATCAGCTCCTTTGTGTAGTGCATATTCTTTTAATACAGGTACTGTATCAATATCTGGAGTTACAGAGTGAGATAATAATTTAACTCCTGGTAAGGTTTTAATTTTTTCTTGTAACCAAACCATATTATCACTCATAATTGGACAAATCGTTTGACAAGTAGTAAAGAAGAAATCTGCTACATAGATATGCCCCTCGTAATCCTTATTAGTAATAGTATCTCCATTTTGGTTAATAAACTTAAAAGCAGCTATTTTATGCTTTTGTTTATTAGCTTCATGTTGGATTAAACTATCTACCATTTCAGGATTAACCATAGATGGTGTATAGACAGGTAGTGATTTTCTATACTTCAATGCATCATAAAACAAGTACATGATTACAGCACATAAAAGGAAGAAGAAAATAAAAAAGTACTTATATTTCTTGAAAAAGTGTAACATTTTAAATAGAGTTTCGACAAACTTACAAAAACGCTTCCATCTTTAAGGTTAAAGAGTTTATAAATAGAGGAACTCTTATTTCTACCATGGAACTTTACGATAATTAAAGATATTTTCTATTTTTGTTAGAATATCAATAGATACATAATCAATTTTATACTATGAACAAAAGAGTATTATTAACTTCAGCCTTTGCTGTAGTATCATTAGTAGCTTGTAAAGATGCTAAGACTACTGCTGACAAAGAAGATCAAGTAGCTCATGGAATCAACCTAGAATACATGGATAAAAATGTAAAACCTGGTGATGATTTCTTCCGTTATGTAAACGGTGCTTGGTATGACAAAACTGAAATTCCAGACGATAGAACACGTTGGGGAAGTTTTGACGAATTAAGAAAGAACACAGATAAAGACGCTATTGACATCTTAAAAGAGGCTGTAGCTGACACTAAACTTGATCCTAAATCTGATCAAGCAAAAGCTGTGGCTATCTACCAAACATACCTTGATGATGCTAAAAGAAATGAATTAGGTGTTAGTCCACTTAAACCATATTTAGATAAAATCAACGCTATCAAAACTCCTGAAGATGCTACTAAATTAATTAATGAATTAGTTGCTGAAGGAGGCCTTGGGCTTTACTCTATCTACGTTTACGCAGATGCTAAAAACTCACAGGCAAATGCAGTATATCTAAGTACAGGTTCTTTAGGTTTACCTGACCGTGATTACTATGTACTAAACGATAAAGATATTAAAGAAAAACGCGATCAATATGTAGCTCACGTAGCTCGTATGTTAGAATTAGCTGGTGAATCTAAAGAAGAAGCTACTACAGATTCTAAACGTGTATTATCTATCGAAACTAAAATGGCTACACCACGTCTTACTAGAGTAGAGCGTAGAGATAGCCGTCTTACTTATAACCCAATGACAATTGCTGAGTTACAAAAAATTACTCCAGCTGTTGATTGGAATGCATACATTGCTGCTACAGGACTTAAAAATGTAGATAAAGTAATCATATCTCAACCAAAATACATGAAAGCACTTAACGAAATCCTTTCTGCTAAGAATATCGATGAGTTAAAAGCTTATATGAAATGGACTTTAGTAAACGGTAATGCTAGTTACTTATCAACAGATATGGAAAAAGCTAACTGGGAGTTCTATTCTAAAACTTTAGAAGGTGCTAAAGAGCAAAGACCAGTTGACGAAAGAGCTCTTGCTGTAGTTAACGGTACTGTAGGAGAAGCTTTAGGTCAATTATATGTGGCTAAGAAATTCCCTGCTGAAGCTAAAGCTAAAGCACAAGCGATGATTAAAAACGTACTTACAGCTTTCGGTGAGCGTATTAAAGCTTTACCATGGATGGCTGAAGAAACTAAAAAAGGAGCTTTAGAAAAATTAGCTACTACAACAGTTAAGATTGGTTACCCAGACAAATGGGAAGACTACTCAGCTATGGCTATCAAATCTCCTAAAGATGGTGGTAACCACTTCGAAAACATGAAAAATGCAGAGAAATGGGATATTGCTAAAAATATGTCTGACTTCGGAAAACCAGTAGATAAATCTCGTTGGGGTATGGCACCACAAACAGTGAATGCTTACTTCAACCCAATTTATAACGAAATCGTATTCCCAGCAGCTATTTTACAACCTCCATTCTATGATTATAAAGCTGACGAAGCTATCAACTACGGTGGTATCGGAGCAGTAATCGGACACGAGATTTCTCACAGTTTTGATGACTCAGGAGCTCGTTATGACAAAAATGGTAACCTTAACAACTGGTGGACTGATGCTGACTTAGAGCGTTTCACTAAACTAGGTGATGCTTTAGCTGGTCAATACAGTGCTTTAGAGCCACTTCCAGGAGTATTCGTTGATGGTAAGTTCACTTTAGGTGAGAACATCGGAGATTTAGGTGGAGTTAACGCTGCTTATGACGGATTAAAAATCTTCTTAAAAGAAAACGGAGATCCAGGTTTAATTGATGGTTTCACACCTCAACAACGTTTCTTCATTTCTTGGGGAACTATCTGGAGAACTAAAGCTCGTGATGAAGCTATTAAGAATCAAGTTAAAACTGATCCACACGCTCCAGGACACTACAGAGCTTACGTACCTCTTCAAAACGTAGATGCTTTCTATGAAGCATTTGGAATTAAAGAAGGTGATAAATTATATATCAAACCAGAGAACAGAGTTAAAATCTGGTAAGATCACATAAACAAAATGTAATAGGGCTATCTCATTGAGATAGCCCTATTTTTTTACCCTTATACCAAAAACAAATCTAATTATATCTTTATTTCTATATATCAACTTTTGTATTCTTTTACTCGCTTGTAACAGTCTTTATGCAATCATCATCACTCAAACCATCTTTGACACAATAAGTCCCATTTGGCAAACAACCTCCTTGAGATCTACATGTTATTCCTTCAGTTCTAAGTACAAAAGCATTCTTCTCAACAGAATGAACAATATCCAAACCTGTAGTAGCTACAAACCCATCAGCTGAATAAGAACGTAAATAAGGTTTACCCTTTATCGTTTCAATTCTAGTTACAGAATAATTAGCCTGCTTTATATCATATTTTCTAACGAAGTCATTAAACATCTTATTCAACTCGTAGTTGGTAAAATATGCATTAAGGTTATAAGTAGAGCTAGTCGTAAGCTCCTTCGCATCAAAGAAGTCTATAGAAGCAATATCTAAACCTATAAAACTAGCTGGTTTAGCAACTTCTCTTGACTTAGGACTTGTTTTATCAGAGGCATAACTAATACCTACTAAAAACAAAGCAAAAAACAGAATTAATCTTTTCATAATAAATAGTTTAGGTTATTAAAAGTATAACAAAAACCATACCTAAACAACTATTAATCAACCTTTTTACTTTTTAAAGAATAGAAATAACCACAACTTTTTCTATCTAGTACTTCAGAACAACAATACAGACTACTAAATATCTAAAACAACAAATCTTATTGTACAACAGCATTGCTCCCATCTTATAGAATACAACCTAGTATTTCGATTGTTGGACAAACCTTAGACAATAGCTAGTGTTTATTAGACTAGAGGCGCCTTTCCTCCACCAATGGTCGACGTATTCACCTTGTAGTGTCCTAGCTAACAAATACTCAAAAAGTACTATACTTTATCTCTTTCTTATTAATTATCCGAAAGATTGTACGTAGAAGTAGAATGAACGAAATTATATTCTCTATATCAAGACTCTTAGATACAAATGAGAAATAACAAAAAACGCACTGAGAATACCACAGTGCGTTTTTTATTATTTATAAAGTATACAGCCTATTTACTAAGCTTACTATCTATTTTCTTTATCATCGGGTCATACTCTAACATCCAAGTATAATACTCCTCCTCTGAGAACAACTGACTTAAAAACTCCCCAACTAAGAAGCGTTTTACAATCTCTTTACGCTTATCTAACTTAAAGAATAATTTATTTCCTTCTAGGTGTTTCACATACGCTTTAAACACTTTATCATTAGACATTACATATTCTATAACCTCTTCTTTAGAAAACTTATTAAACATTGCGCGTTGTTTATCTAATTCCTGGAATACAAAGTAGCTAACTACACCAGACTTCATCAATAACACGATAGTATCATCTCCATGCTTATTCCCTATAGATACAAACATATCAGGTACAATACCCCCTCCACCATAGACTGTACGCCCTTTTAGTGTCTTGTATTGTAAGCTATCTGCCACCTTAATACTATCAGCTGCATAAAGCTCTCCATGCGTATAGCGGGATCTAAAGTCATTATTATACTCTTCTATTCCCATCTTATAAGACTTCTGTATCGAACGTCCTGAAGGCGTATAATAACGCGCTGTAGTCAACCGAATAGCAGAACCATCACCAAGCATCAGTTCTCGTTGTACAAGTCCCTTACCGAAGCTTCTACGTCCTACTATTGTCCCTCTATCATTATCTTGTATAGCTCCAGCTATAATCTCACTTGCTGATGCAGAGTTCTCATTAATCAACACATATAAGGGCTTCTCTGTGAATAAACCAGTCCCTTTAGACTTCATCACTGTACTTTTCCCTCCCTTATTAACAGTTTTGACTATCACTTGTCCTTTCTCTAATAAATCGTCGAGCATCTTGATTGCCTGCTCCATATATCCACCACCATTATCACGTAGATCCAATACCAGACTAGATATATCCTGTTTAATCAATTTATCTAAAGCCTCTTTAAATTCCACGTAAGTAGTACTAGAGAAGCGGTTAAGCTTAATATACCCACGTCCATCAGACATTTTAAAAGCAATGTCTACACTCTTAATCGGAATAGGTTGTCTATTCACAGTAATCTTCAGATGTTGATCAGTTGTTTTTCTATAAACATCTAAAACTACATCAGTTCCCTCTGCCCCTCTTAAGTACTTCGCTATCGTATCAGAAGTAATCTCTTTCCCTGATAACTTATGTCCATCAGCAGCTAATATACGATCACCAGGTTCTATGCCAGCCTTAAATGATGGTCCAGCTTTAATATCCTTAATTACAGCTACACTATCTTTATAGTAATAGTAATTAATACCAATTCCAACAAAACTTCCTTGCATAGATTCAGTCACAGATTGTAACTCATTCTTAGCAATATAAATAGAGTGAGGATCTAGCTGTTCTAGAATAGTAGTAACTGTTCTATCTACTATAGAATCAGTATCTACATTATCCACATATTCCTGTTCTATAAAGTCAATCAGTCTATTTAACTTTAGCTTATTGTGATTAGTATATAATCCAGTCTTTCCTCTATAAGAAGCAGATACAATAAAGCCCCCTAGTAAAATACCTAGAGCCAAAGAAATGGAAACAATAAGTGGCCAAAAGATTTTTCTCATCTGCTAACTATTTTAGTCTAGGTCTGGTAGATATACTACCTCTACACCAGCCTTCTCTAAGAAGTCTATTCCTTCAGTATCTCTATATCCCTCGAAATAAACAACTCTAGTAATACCCGCCTGATGGATAAGCTTACTACAATCTCTACATGGAGACATCGTTATATACAATGTCGCACCTTTACAGCTCTGAGTAGACCCTGCCACTTTTAGTATAGCATTCGCTTCAGCATGTAGTACATACCAATTCGTACTCCCATTCTCATCCTCACAACAATTCTCGAATCCAGTAGGAGTACCATTATATCCATCAGAGATAATCATTCTATCTTTAACGATAATAGCTCCCACCTTCTTTCTCTTGCAGTAAGATAGTTGCCCCCACTCTCGAGCAATGCGTAGATAAGCTTTATCGTATTTTGTTATTTTAGAAACTTCCATATTTTAGTTAGTATGTTATACAAAGTAAATTAAAACTTCGACCTAACAAAAATACACAAACATTCTTGTTAATTTACTACCTACACTGTACTAACTTGTTCAGTTACTTTACAGCACCTCAATATTAACCATCAGATTACGGAACCCTAAATCAAAATCAATAATTGCTAAAAGAAATATAAAATTAAGCACCTTACATTTTCAATCTCATAATTTTTTCTTACATTACATATATAAACCAAATTATTAACCAAATACAAACTAAGATGTCATACTCAGAATTATTCGATTTAGGATTTAGAGAGAGAAACAAAGGGCACTTTGCTTCCATAGTACGTGTGGCGTTAGCTAATGGACATTTTAGTCCAGAAGAAAAAGCTTTCTTAGATGAGTTAGCTATTCGTTTAGAAATCTCAGAAGAAGACTACGCTAAGATACTTGCAAAACCAGAGAGTTACCCAGTTAACCCTCCATATTTAGAAACAAATCGCATCGAAAGATTATACGATTTAGCTAGAATGGTATATGTAAACCATGTGTTAGGCCCTAAACAAAAAGAAATATTAAAGAAATTTACTGTTGCATTAGGGTTCACTAAGAACATCGACCACCTAGTAGATAAAGCATTATCACTCTTAGTACTAAATGTAGATATCGATACATTTATAACAGAGATTCACAATTTCAACAAATAAAAAAAGCGAGCTAATTATTCATTAGCTCGCTTTCTATTTATAGAAACATTATTTCTTCATAAACTCTTCAGCCTTTTCTACCATGTTTTTACTACCACAGAAGAAAGGAACACGTTGATGCAATTCTGTAGGTTCTACCTCCATAATACGGTTATAACCGTCAGAAGCTCTACCACCAGCCTGCTCGATAATAAATGCTATAGGATTACATTCGTATAACAATCTCAATTTACCTTTTGGTGCTTTTGTACTAGTTGGGTAAATATAGATACCTCCTTTAAGAATGTTACGGTGAATATCAGACACTAAACTACCGATATATCTAGAAGTATAAGGTCTATCACCTTCTTCAGCTTGACAGTATTTTAAATAATCTTTTACTCCTTGAGGGAAGTGTACATAGTTCCCCTCGTTGATAGAGTAGATATGTCCATCCTCATTGATCTTCATATTCGGGTGAGACAAGAAGAATGTACCGATAGCAGGGTTTAATGTAAATCCGTGTACCCCATTACCAGTAGTATAAACTAACATAGTAGAAGAACCATAAACAATATATCCTGCTGCTACTTGGTTATCTCCTTTTTGTAAGAAGTCTTCTTTAGTCACAGGAGTTCCCACAGGAGTCACACGTCTATAGATAGAGAAGATAGTACCTACTGACACATTCACATCAATATTAGACGAACCGTCTAGTGGATCCATTAACACCACATACTTGTTATCGTTGCTACCATCTCTTCCGTGGATAGAGATGAAATCATCTTCCTCTTCAGAAGCGATACCACAAACAATTTCTCTATTGATAAGTGTTTTAATGAATACTTCGTTTGCAAAAACGTCAAGTTTTTGCTGTTGCTCACCTTGTACATTTTGTTTACCAAAAGCACCTACGATGTCAACTAAACCTGCTTGGTTAACTTGGTGACTTACTACCTTAGCAGCAAGTCTAAGAGAATTAATTAATCTTGATAACTCACCAGAAGAATATTTAAAGTCTTCTTGTTTTTCAATAATAAACTCTCCTAAAGTTTGAGATCTTTCTGTTGTCATTTTTAAAAATGATTCTTTAGTTGTGTATTTTACAGTGCAAATATCGTTAATTTTGTCGTGTAACCGAAGATATTAACCATTAAATCAATAACTAAAATGAATATTAGACCAGCTACCCCTTTAGACATGACAGACGTACTAGCTTTAATACAAGAACTAGCTACATTTGAGAAAGAACCTGATGCAGTCGAAGTTACTGTTGAGGACCTAGTGAGAGAGGGCTTTGGAGCTAATCCTTTATTCAATGTTATTGTTGCCGAACTAGATAATCGAATCATTGGTATGGCTTTATTCTACAACAGATTTTCTACTTGGAAAGGAAAGACTATCCATCTAGAAGACCTTATCGTGACAGAATCTATGAGAGGTACAGGTGCAGGTTATAAACTGTATGCCGAAGTGATGAACATCGCTAAGAGAGAAGGTGTACGCAGAGTAGAATGGGTAGTTCTTAATTGGAACGATCCAGCTATTAACTTTTATAAAAAATCAGGAGCTACAGTATTAGAAGATTGGTATACTGTACAGATGGATCATAACGGAATAGAACAATTTAGTCAATCTAAGTAATGAGAGTATTCAAATTTGGAGGAGCCTCAGTAAGAGACGCAGAGAACGTAAAGAACGTATGTCACGTTCTAAAAACAGTAGGATATGAAGACAGTCTAATTATTGCTTCGGCTATGGGTAAGACCACTAATGCCTTAGAAGTAGTAGTGCACAACTATTTTCAAAACAGATTTGATCTAGCCGAATCTGTAGATGTTGTCAAAGAGTATCACTACAACATCGTTAGAGACCTATTCCCTAATGAAGACCACGATATCTACGCATCCCTAAAAGGTTTGTTCGAAGATATCACCTATTTCTTATTGAATAACAAATCACCTAATTACAACTTCGTCTATGACCAAATCGTAAGTTATGGAGAAATTATTTCTACTACTATCTTACACTATTACCTTATCGAATCAGGTATAGAGAACAACTGGTTAGACTCTCGTAACTTAGTGAAGACAGACACTACCTATAGAGATGCCAATGTTAACTGGGACATCACAATACAGAATATAAAAGAACAAATCTGTACTAAACAATTATTTGTAGTACAGGGGTTTATCGGATCAGACTATAACGGATTCTCTACCACCTTAGGACGTGAAGGATCAGACTACTCAGCAGCTATCTTTGCCTACGCACTAGATGCAGAGAGCGTGACAATATGGAAAGACGTACCAGGAGTACTTAATGCAGATCCACGATACTTTGAAGACACTACCCTATTACAGCATATCTCTTATGCTGAAGCTATAGAGTTAGCGTTCTACGGAGCCTCAGTTATACATCCTAAGACACTACAACCGCTTCGTCAAAAAGAAATACCATTATACGTTAAGTCATTCCTTAATCCGTTATTAGAGGGAACTAATGTATCTAAAGGAGCTCCATTGACACCACATGTACCTTGCTTCATCGTAAAGAAAAATCAACTATTGATTTCACTATCATCTAAAGATTTTTCTTTTATTATGGAACAAAACATTAGTGATATCTTTAAGCTATTCGGAGAGTATAACATTAAGGTTAACGTGATACAGAACTCTGCTATCAGCTTCTCTGTATGTGTAGAAGATAAGTTTAACCACTTTGAAGACGTAAGACTACTACTTACAGATAAATTTAAAGTAAGTTATAATGAGAATGTGTCTTTATACACTATCAGACACTTCGACGAAGACTCTGCTCAGAAAATATTAGGAGACAAAACACTCCTACTTAAACAGGTAAATAGAGAGACAATGCAAATCGTCACTAAAGAATAATATTACTAAGGCTGTCTGATAAAGGCAGCCTTTTTATTTATGCATTTGTATAAATAATTAATGCAATAAAAATAGATGTAAAGAAACTAGAAATGAATACAGCAAGGTAATACTTCCAATCTAATTTAATTCCCATAATTGCCATCACAATTCTAAATACCACCAATACACTCAAGCCTCCCACTGTTCCATAAAAAGCCAGAAGTAATAATAACAAAAGTCCTATCATTGTTCCAATATTTCTATAGATATAAGTAACGTCATAAATCTTCTATTTATTACATTCTTCACCAAACATAATAAAACAACAAAGTGGATAACTATTACTAGTTACCCACTTTGTCAATAAGTTTTTAAATACCATTTTTAGTTTTAGATACTGAATATAATACGAAAAAATCTACTATTAAAGAGATTGCTAGAGCGACATAAAAGATAGGATCCTTTAAGTAACTAGTATAGTTATCTATACTAACGCCATGACTAATAAAATAAACTTTATAAAAGCCATATAATACCATAGAGGTAATTATTAAATAGATAGTGTATTTCATTGCTGTAGCTTTTAAATATTGGTTTAATAAAAATACGCTACTAAAAAACAACCAACACAATGCAATTCAAACAATTACAATCAATCTATAAACATATTCAAAGCTATAATGCCAGATAGAACAATACCCACTCAAAAGCTAGCCCCATCACTAAACTTACTATAAAAGCAACTACATACTTCACAATACTCATTTTCTTCTGTTTTGCATCTTGAATTACCCTATAAAGCAGTGTACCAAATATCGCTATAACAACACTAGATACTATCCACACCATAAAGAATTTACTCTCAAAATCTAAATCCATATCAACTTCTTTTTATTTACATAAAGATACACAATACTCTCCAAGATTACATTGTCATATTCTAGACAAAAACAGTACTTTTAGAAGCCTAAACACAACCATATGCTAAACATAGTAAGAACCAACTCAGACAACACTGATTTTCTCAACCTCATCACACACCTAGACCAATATCTACGAGTTTTAGATGGAGAAGATCATAGCTTCTTTGCCCAGTTTAACAAAGTAGATCACATTAATCACGTCATCGTTATATACCAAGACAACTTGGCTATAGCCTGTGGAGCGATAAAAGAATACGAAGTAGGTACGATGGAAGTCAAACGTATGTTTACCTCACCTGCTGCTCGTGGTAAGGGTATTGCTTCTACAGTATTAAGAGAACTAGAGCAGTGGAGTCTAGAGCTAGGATACACGCGATGTATCTTAGAGATGGGTAAACAACAGACTCAGGCAGAAATACTCTATCGCAAGAACAATTATACTGTAATCCCAAACTATGGTCAGTACAAAGGAGTAGAGAGCAGTCTTTGTTTTGAAAAGTTGTTATAAAAGAACTTTGATAACTTTCACACTTTGTCAATATTTATTTGAAACATAACAGATTAACACAAATCAAGTAAGTACCTTTACTTCAAATAATTATAGAACACAAGTCTATGAATATTTACATTAAATCCATTATAGGTCTGCTAATCGCTTTTGCAACCCTATACCTGCTAAAGCTAATGATTGGCTTTCACACAGAACCATTAGTGTATATAATGATTTTCGCACTATTAACACTAAACTTATACACAACCGAAACTAATAAAAAGAAAAAGTCTTAGAGTGTACTCTAAGACTTTTTCCTATTTATTTCTACTTGTATTACTAAACCTACTAGCATCTACCCTCCTTACTCCCTTTCTATTCATTCCCATATTCTTGATTCCATCGCCATAGATATTCTTTAGATATGCCCAGATAGCCATAGTTAATACTAATGTAAAGAATACCAATATCACATTCACCCACATTGGCTTTTCCTCACCATTAAACAGAGCATAAATCATAGCTCCATCAAACAAAATCATAAATAAAGGCAAGATAACCGCTAGACCTATAATCACACCGATATCCTTATATCTAGTCATCGACCAGTTCATCGCATAGATTATCATCCCTATAAATAGATATACCAGTATAGCTATCATCGCTCCGAAAGCAAGAATCAGAGCCACTGTGCCTAGCCCAAAGGTAGTCACACGATCATTCACCTCATCGTAATACACTGTGTGTTTATCTCCTAAAGTAGGCCTCCCACTACTAGAGTAGTCCAGCTCATATTCTACCACCTCTCCACTATGTGTAGTGAAGTGTACTGTAGGTGTATACATCGTAGTATATCCATTATCATCCGAGTTACGACTCTCATAGCTAGTGAATGACACCACCTTAGCCTCATATTTATCCCCATTAGACACCGTCTGTACCTTAGATACTAACATCATAGATAAGGCTACCGTTCCACCTATAGCTAAAGAAGAAATAGAAGCTACGATAAGATAAATATAACCCGCTGCTACACATCCTATTTTCTCATTTTTACCACTATAGGTACGCTTCAGTATCTTATAAGTCAACCATATCGTATATGCTATACCTAATACTAACGCTATCTGATTTACTCTCACCTCACTCATACTTATCTCTTTTTACGTCTATTACTTCTACGCGTCCATTCCACATTCTTTGGACCTTTATTACTATTCACCTCATGAGTTGTCTTATCACTCATTTGCATAGACTGATTTGCAGTCTGTCTAGTACGTTCCCCTTTATCATTAGACTTACTTCGTTTATTCCCCTTATTTCCTTTGTTACTTTTACTTTCTGTACTCTCTAAGCTAAAGATGCGATCGTCTATCATAATCTTCACATACATCAGTGTACCTGCAGTCATGATAAGGATAAAAAATATCAGCAATACAGACAGCGCTATCTTATCTAGGTTGATACACAATGCATAGATTAATGCACCATTAAACATCAGCATCACTATAGGTACCACTATCCCCAGTCCTAACATACGAGCTAACTGATTATACCTCTTCATATCCCACCCCATACCATATATCATCACTCCTATAAACGTAAATACCAGTACAGCTGTCATCGTACCGTAAGTAATAAACTTAGCTACCAATATCATATCTACATAGAGCTGTCCACTGAGTACTAAACTCAAGTTGCGTATAAAAGCACTGCCAAAAGCTACTGCTCCTAGTATGGTCAGAAAGAATAACCCTCCCATAATTAAGAACACCCTTATCACATCTAGACACCCCGCCTTCTCTTTTCGACCATTCGTTGTCCGTTTTACTATCCTAGCTGTTAACCACCCAATGTATAACAGCCCTAGTATAATAGACCACTGATTATAAACTATATCTTCTATCATCTCAATTATAAATGTCTTTGATTACTCCTATCTTGAACATTCTGAAGCTCTCTTATTCTACCTTCTAAAGTACGAGATTTCACGTAACTCTTTACTAGATCACCATACTCTCTCCTGTACTTATCTATATTAATAAGCACATAGATATAGCCTATCATAAAAGCTCCAAAAACTACTGAAAGAAAAATATACCTCGTGCGTTCATCTCCCAAATTACTACCATCTACAATGAGTCTGTACAAAAAAGCTGACTCTAAAACCAACATAAGTAGAGGTATAAACAAGAACACCCCAACATTAACTACTACTTTCCAAAAACGAATAGTAGAAATCCCTACACTATATCCTATCACATTCAAAAACAAAGCTAAGGCAAAGTATAATATACCAGCTAATATCAGAATCAATGCCAGACTACCTAGACTAAATGTAGTCGTAATACCCGTGGCCTCATTATAGTAAACTTCATATAGCTTACCCATCTTAGGAACCTTATTACTACCTATCTCGAATGTATAAGTAATCGGTTTATAATTTTTTGTTGTGAACCCTAACACTGTCCTATAACTAGATCTATAGCTTTTTGTCTTTTCGTCGTAGTGCTCCGTACGTACATAGTTCACTACACTAGCTACATACTTATCACCACTATAGATAGTCTCTGCCTTATCCACAAGTTTTGATACTAAGACAATATTACCTCCTAACCCTACACAAGTCAGCACCCATACACCAAAGAAGGTACCTCCTGTTAAAAAGCATCCTAATCCATCCCCTTCTTTTGACCTTGCATTCATCCGTATGATAAATAAAGTCCCTACTACAGCAGCTACTATAGTACATCCTATCCACACATTCTTATATTCTTCTATCATATTTACTCTACTATTGTGTCAAGGCATCAATCACCTCAACTTAAACTCCTCTATCCACTCCTTAATATTTGTTCTAAATGCCCTTACTGTCAAATACGTAGAGATAACCAGATATACTATAATCATCGCCCAAGAATAGTGATATCCACTAAATATCAATAGACATATACACAACTGTATAAGAATAAATGCAGAGACTTTAACCATCGCTAAACACATCTCCATATCTACCCATCTATACCGTATCTTAATAGGCATGATACTATACAGCAATAAACCTAACGTAAAATATAGAGCGATTACTAACACTGCTAGCACCACAGCACCACCGATTATAGTCTGTCCATCTAGCACATAAGTACGCTTACTTTCTTTATTATAATATACCGTATATGTACTCCCTATCACAGGCTTTACTAGACTCGTAGTTCTCGGACTATACTCGATACTGTCCCCAGCTACAGTTCTAAACTCATAGAAAGGAAAATAAGTAGTAGTTCCCCACTTGCCTGTTCCATTCTGATTTACATAATAATCTGTTAGTACAGCAGTGTATTTATCTGTCTGAGTTAATAGCCACTTAGTATATTGCACTTCTTTGATTGTATATTGACCAAGCCCAAGAGCCATCGCAGTCATAAATAGAATAAACAGACGTGTCCCGCTAGCTCCATCTCTAACATATATCCCTTCGCGTTTATGTATAGCTGGCACTCTATACACCAGCCATCCTATAATAACAATACCTATCAGTACTAACATTACTACTCTACTCTATTATTAAATCCATGTGTACTACTCTCAGCTCTAGCTCTATCGATTACATTCACTTCAGACCTTTCTTCATTCTGTGTCGACTGAGTTACTTCATTAAGCTGCTCTTCACTATTTAGGGGTTTCTGATGTCTATCATAACTCATTTCTTGTAAGAACTGCTCGTATTATTTCTTTTTCTGTAATGCTGCATGTTTAAGATCAATATCTCGAAGACCTACACGGGCATAGCGTCTCGTCCATTTATGTTTCTGTACAGGGTCTGCATCCTTATTTTGATCTAAAAAACCTGTTTTAAAATAGATATAACATCCTAATGCGCTTATTCCTAAAACAATTAAAATATCGAGAGCTTCAGACAATGTCTTCGCTTTAAAAAAACCATAGATACAACCAAACAGAAAAAATAAAAGTACACCAGGTATACCTACTTTTGTAAATAGCCAGTTTCCCGCTTTAACAAAAGGTCCAGTAATTAAATCATAAAAAAGAACTTTCTCTCTCCCCAAAGCATAACTACATAACGCACTGATAAAGATGAACTCTACGGCCAATACAGCCGCGTAAAACAAGACGTAAATCAAACTCAATAGTAAATAATCATCTCCATAAAACAAAGAGATAACATGTTTCTTAAAAACTAAAAAACTAAACAGTGCAATATTATAGATTACATGTAATACGATCATCCCAACAACTACGGGTAACCAAACTGCACGCCTATTTTCCTTTTTAAAGAGACTTCGTTGTAAGAAACGATATGACATCTTGTTTGCTAACCAGAACCACAATACTAACAACAATATATCTACTCCTATCGAATCTATTCCTCCCTCTACTAATATGTTGATAATATTCATACTCTCTGTTATACTTTACTAAGCTTCTAAATATGTTAAAGACAATTTTAACAAATATAATCAACCTTACGTTAAAAAAGTACTGATTTAAAAGATTTTAGCCCTTTCGTTCGTCTAACTATTATATTATCCGTAACTTAATATATAATTTAAAAACCACCCAATTATGAAATATGTAAAAGAATTTTCTGCACTAGATTTCGATAGTAATATTCTAGTAGTAGACTTTAAAGACCATCAAATCGAAAACCCTATGGTACAGGTTTCGGAGATTATAGACGAGTTCGTATATCAGGTCAAACCATGTAAGATATTTATCTCTAAAGCTCACAATATCGATATCGCTACAGATGTCCCTTTTAGAGGTAGAATAGTGATCCGATAAGGAAACAACATCAATATAAAATCACAGAAGAGGTCATCAACAGTAATGTTGATGGCCTCTTCTCTTATTGATTCATTCTAACATCTGCACGATAGAGAAGATTACATCTTTATAAGGAGATTCTTTGGGTACGAGTTTGCTACGGTTTTGAAAACAGCCTCTTATCCCAAGTAAACACTAGTAATTACCGAACACTATCCAACCAAAAACAAAACAAAATAACAGTAAATACTAAATATCAGCAAGTTACACACAAATCCAATGTGTAGAAATGGTCAAAAAGAGCATGCGGGGGCATTATCTCCAAATGAGGTCATTATAGGTCATATCAACAGCTTAGATTACTTCTAGTCTTATTTTTTTTGAGTACTTTTATCCCGTTGTTATTAGTTGTTACAGATCTATGATTCGTAATTCGCAATATAGAAGAGGTGTCTCCAACTTATAACTGACAAATACATTTACCCATTATCCCTAGATTATGATAGCTAGATACTCCTTGTGTTTTCAACCTGATGAAATGACTATAGAAATAGTTAGACAAATGAAGCTAAGATTAGCTGATGAAATTGGTTGGTATAACAGTAAGAACTCTCTAGCTCATATGACTATCTCTAAGTTTCAGACAGATACAGTAGGCGTAAATAAGATTGCCGAATTAGTGAGACTACAGTGTAGTACATTCACTCCTACTCCTGTAGTATTTAATGATTATGGGCAGTATCCTAATGGTGCTTTCTTCTTAGCTGTAGAGGCTGAGGCGCAAATCCCTCTACGCGAATATGCCAAAAAGGTGATGAGTAAGGTATCTCTACCTGATGTATATAAAAGTAACGAGCCTCATATGTCTATCGCTCGTAAATTAGATCCTGAGAGGCTTCAGCGTGCACTAACTTTTTTTGATAAACCTACTATCTCATTTATGTGTAATCAGGTAGCTCTTCGCCGCTTTAACCCGGACAGAAGACAGTATGATATCATAGATATATTCCCATTTTTAGGACTACCGTCTACAGAACCAGAACAGTTATCGCTGTTTTAATTCTAGTTCTAGTTGTTGGGGATTTATGATTCGTTACTGTAACTCTGAATTCGTGTTAAAAACTATCTAGTAAATCGTTTTTATTTTATTTTCCCTATTTTTGGATTTAATCACAAATCTAAAACATGGAAAATAACAACAATACATTGACTTGGGATGAGTTTTCTAAGGTAGAGATGAGAGTCGGTACAATTATAGAGGCGGAAGTATTCGCTGAAGTGAGAAACCCTGCTTATAAATTAATAGTGGATTTCGGAGAAGAAATAGGTAAACGCAAATCTTCTGCTCAAATCACTAAACTATATACTCCAGAAGAACTTATCGGTAAACAAGTGGTGGCTGTAGTAAACTTCCCTCCTAAACAAATAGCTACTCTTATGAGTGAATGCTTAGTCATGGGTGCTGTAGAAGGAAAAGAAGTAACTCTTATGACTATGGATAAACCAACTAAAAATGGTTTAAGAATAGGATAAGTTGATTGACAGTTTTCGGTGTACAGTTGGTAGATCGGATGTCTCTGATATAGGATGACCATTATTGCTTAACAATATATGATCATAAAAAAAGACTATTCAAGTGTTGAATAGTCTTTTTTTATAACTCTGAACAGAGTACAATACTTACATTCCTAATTTCTTTAAGAATGCTGATTCTGCTTGATTAAAAGCATACATTGCTGCATGTGTAGAGGTAAAAGTATCTGTTAGTTTAGATCTAAATGCACTGTATAGTGATTTACCATCAGGTTTAAAGAAATCTACTACTGCTATATATTCTCCTGTATCGATATTGTGCAAAATACGACATTGATAGTTACTTGTCTTGTCCTTTCTGCCTAACTCCCTATACTTTTGTCCTTCATACATATATACATTAAAGAAGTACTCACTGACATAACCACCATCTATACGCTGAGTAGTCAATCCATTACTGTCTATCAGTTCTATAAATAGCTTATTAAAACGTTCTGCTACGGTATCACTAAACTCACTGTATACACTGAATACACTATCTTTTATCAAAGTCTTGCCTAAGCGCATAGCATCGATGATATCGTCATCATTAGGGAAGTTCTCTCCCCAAGCAAACTCTTCTGCTATCTCATCTATAAACACATCACGTGTACGATGTGTACTAGGATAGACATTAAGCATAAAGAATGGTAGTCCGTCTTCACCTGTTACCTGGTCTAATCCATATACTGAGTTATCAGAGATGATACACGTGATACATATCTTATTAATATAGCAAGGCATGTCTACTGATACGAGACATCTGACATCTAAGGTCCCTTTTACGTGTAGTTCGCCATGATTATACTTAGCATAAACTACTTCTCCATATACACTACCTCCAATGTAATGCACATTGCCACAGAAATAAGCATTCTTTATCACTAGGTCACCCATGACTACTAATACAGGTGAGAAGTCTAACTCTTGACAGAATAATGAATCAGTGACTTTCAGATCTCCCATAAAGATATATCCCTGAATGTCTATCTCATAGTCTTCTATAAAGTTTAGTATCTCTAACTCATCTACTTCTGCATCACTCTCCACTACAAGAAAGAAAGAATTCTCGTCACTCAGATCATACATTAGATTATCTAATGTATATAGTTCTTCCTCTTTATTATTGACTCCTTTGAGCCCTTTAAGTATCTCTAATCCTTTGCGAATACTGACTACTTTATATATAATACCATTGTAAAAAATGGTTTCTATATCAGGTTCTTGATTGATTACATCTAAGCTAAACATCTGAGCATGTTCTACCATATTAGCTATCTTATCATCAAACTCAAAAAAGTGGTTCGCTGAATACAATAAATCACATATAGAAGTAAACCAGCTATTAGCTCTCTCTATATGTTCTTCATCTTTAGGTGTTAATAAGGATAGCTGATCTGAGTATGCATTGTGCTCTTGATAAAATATCAAAACACTGCTAACTTCTAATCCTAGACGACGGATAAAATAGTGATACATCTCTGCATCTTTCTCTCCTTCTGCATTGATATAATCCTTAGATATGACTAAGCGGGTATTAAACTCATCTTCTTGAAAATAAACTGCAAACTTATCAGTATCTTCTGTTTCATTCTCGCTAATATCATAGGCTTCTACAAAGTCTGAGATTGTCTCATCATCTCTAAGTATAAGCCATCTGTTATAATATAAACTCTGAACAATAGACAAGCTGAATATCTTTCTTACTGCATCTATAGATAAGTCTCTGTCTTTATCTTCGATGCTAAACAATTCTCTTAATTTCATACTATTTCTATTGTGTTACTCCTTCTCGTTAATCTATAGACTACTGGTGTAATAATGTGTACAAGGCAAAAGTACCTAACCAATGGCTTCCCATATAGTCATCTCCAGTGATATTGCCAAACGAATTCTCAAAGTGCTTTACTGATAACTGATTAAGATTAGGTGCTAACTCTGGTAGTGCTTTCCCTATTTCTTTTAGACAGGTAGCTCTACTGAAGTTCAGTCCGTCTAGATGTACTAAATGTCCATCTGTTCGATCTGATACTTTTGCAACTTCTAAAGTAAAGTTCTTATCAAACAATTGAGGTAAGAATGCCTTAGCCCAAGTATGGTATTCGCCTTGCTTTAATACTTTACTCATCAGACGTGCTTCTTCTAAACACGGTGATAAAAAGTCATGTCCGCTTGGCTCAAATGCAATATTACATCCTTTATCAGCTCCATATAGTCGCTTAGCGTTAGTCTCTATAAGTTCCTCGAATGCGGTATCTCCCATCTGGCGAGCATAGTCTAATGATAAAGACAATCCAAAGGCTGTGTTGTCATGTGTACCCGTGCGTATTGGGTATAATAATTTAGGTAAGTACTCTGCATAGCGTTCTTTCATGATTTTAGCTAAAGGTTCGATAGTCTTTGCCCAACGTTGAGCATCGGCATCTTCCCATTTAGACAGTGTACCGTGTAGCTGGAATAACCATGCCCATCCATAAGTACGTTCAAATGTCTTATTATTCGGATCGTGAAAAAAGGCTAATTCTACTGCTACGTTTTCATCTGTAATCAGATTGTTTAACCTAGCTCTAATCTGCCCATCCGCATCTAATTCTGGAAACTTCTGTAATAAAGTCACAATAGACCAAAAGCCATGTACAGAAGAGTGCCAATCAAAACAACCGTAAAAAATAGGGCGCAATTGTTTAGGTGTTTTTAGATCTTCATCTTTGCCTAATACTTGTCCTAACTTATTAGGGTACTCTATTTCTATACAGTGTAGAGGTAATTCTATAATCTTCTTAGCCTCAGCTACTGTAAGGGCTAATGTTGGTTGATCTTCTGTGGTAACAGGTTCATTCGACGACTTCTGTTTCTCTGTACAAGAGAACAACAATACACTCGCGAATAATAAACTTCCTATTTTTCTCATATTACAAGGTGTCTTTATTCCTCTAAAATAGTAAAATCCTAGTATTTATGGACATTCTTTAAAAAAAGAAAACGAGAAAGTCTTTGTTCCTTGGTATGAAGAGTTATTTTTGTAGAAACTTAAACTAAAAAAGCTACAATGAAAAAAACGATATTAACTCGCTCTCTAGTATTCTCATTACTTGCCTTTACTATAGCATGTAGTTCTAATGATGACAATCAAAATGAGAATGGTTTTAAAATCATTCCTCCTTCACAACCTACTCCATTGATTCAACCTAGTGGGTTCTATATCGCTAATGAAGGTTGGTTTGGTCATGAAGAAGGAAGTGTAAACTTCTTAGATTACGGATTAAATAGATCATATAGAATATATGCTAACGCTAATGAAGGTAAGACTCTAGGTACAACTACTACAATGGGAGTGACATTCGGTGAGAATTACTATCTAATATCTAAACAACGAAATAAACTGGTAGTAACAGACAAATCTTTTAAAGAAATAAAAACTATCAAGGATATACCTGGATCACAAGCTAACGCATTCGTAGGTATCTCTAACAACAAAGCGTATATATCAACTACTAATGGTATCGCGATACTTAACACTTCTGACCTTATCATCAGAGGAACTGTAAACGGAGTTACTAAGATGACTGGTAATATGGTCTATGTGGATGGTAAAGTATATGCTGTAGTACAGGGTGGAGGTCTAGTAATAATCGACACAGACACGGATGCTGTGATAGGTACTAAAGAAGGTGTATATACTCAAGTAACACTAGATAAAAATGGTATCGTATGGGCTGGTAAAGGAAATGAAATAGAACGCATAAACCCAAAAGATAACAAAGACAATAAGTCTTTCTCTATAGCTAATGCTCCAATACAGGGTAAATGGGGGGCATGGAATCCTGGATCTATGTCGCCTAGTATGAAAGAAGATGCTATCTACTGGATCGCTAATGATGGTGCATGGAATGGAGGAAGTAAAATAGCTAAATTTAATACTCAAACAGGAGAATTAAACACTGAGTTTTTTGATCTTGGTAAAGATGACCTAGGTAAAAGTTTAGAATTCTATGCTGCTGGATTAAGGGTAGATCCAGTAAAGGATGATTTAGTACTAGTGTATAAAAGAGCAGGTTGGGGTGATAATGGTGGGTATAACTGGACAAAAATAGTATCTAATACTGGTAGTGCTAAAGGATCTGTATTTATGGAAGGTGGAACTGTCAATGAGGCTAAAGGACATTATTGGTTCCCTTCTATTCCATTCTTCCAAGACAATAATGCTCCTGAGATTTTAGTAAACCAAATAGTACTAAAAGCAAACAAGGAATTTAGAGTTGCTCTTAAAGATATCGTGGTAGATCAGGATAGCCCTTATGCATTGATAGAAAAGTCTGTAAAGAACTTAGAAAACGAGTTCGGATATGCTACTATCGAAGGGGAAGAATTAGTGCTAAAACCAAGTAGTAAAATCGGAAAAACGGCAATGAGTATGACGGTTATTTCGAATGGAAAAAAGGTTCAAAAAAACGTAGAAGTTTGGGTTAGAGAATAACTCTATCCTACTGATTATAAAACGAAAGGTTGCTTTAAAGCAGCCTTTCTTGTTTAAGATACTAAGCTAAAAAAGACAAGTGAAAATTGTTAATCAAGTAATATCTTTTTTCGTACTTTTGATTAAAATTTAAGCTATGAAAACAAGAACTTTACTAACTACATTATCACTATTCTTAGTGATCTTACTTAGTAGCTGTAACAATAAAGATATTACTGCATCTAAAGCTTATGATACTGTAGAGGCATACTTGGCAGATAAACCCGAGTTCGAAAGCACAACTATTCATTTAGGAAAGAAAAAGCTGAGAATGAAAAAAGATAGTCTGCAAATAGAACAATACAAAAACTTAGAAAAAGATGGTTATATAGAATTCGCGGAAGAGACTTCTAAAAAGAAATGGCTATCTAAAGATTCTATCTGGAATGTAACACTTAAGCTGACAGAAAAGGCTCATCCGTATGTGATCGACCAAAAGAATGATAAAGTCACTGTAAAAACAGTACTATATACTCTAGGCGATAGTAGTAATCTACAGCTGAACAATAGAAGTAAAAAATCTGCTACTGCATCTGTAATGCTTAACAAAGAATATACGCCATTCATCGCGCTAGCTAAAGATAAAAACCCAAATACAAAGTTCATCACGAAGAAATACAAGCTTCGCTTTAGTGAAGAGAACGGTTGGACAATTAACTAATAAGCAATGGGAAAGAATATTACCATATTAGCTCTTTTACAGCTGAGTTTAGCTATAGTGTCTTCAATACTTATCTCTAAGATGTCATTTATAGGTAAGATAGGTATCTCTCTGATGTATAAACAGTATACTGTATTCAAAACTCCGTGGAAAACTGCTCTAATAATCTTTGGGATACAGGTATTCTTAATCTTGTTATTAGCATTATTTAAACGTTTTGCTTCAAATAAGGTTAGTCATACCATTTCTTTTGTATTTTTGGTAATTGGAGCTATAGGTGTTTATTATACTTACCTTGATTTCACTACGACTTCTCATAAGTATATGAAGTTTTACTTCCACCTTGGGTTTTACTTGTTTTGGTTTAACTGGATATTGAGCTGTATTTACTTCTTCTTCCTTAAAGGGAAAAAGAAAGTTACAGTAGATACTCCAGAGGATATAAACCAACCAATGCAACCAAATTTAGAATAAATAAAACAACAATATTACTCACCATGAATAAACACATTATGTTAATGGCAACTATGGCTATGATGGCTGTAGGATGCAAAGAAAATAAAGCTACTACTCCTAATGAGCCTACTCCTGCAGAGTCTTCGTCAATGAAGAATTCTGATAACGAGGGATCAATGGCTATACCAATGCATGGCACTGGTGAGAATAGTTCTTCTGCTACTAATGGAAGTTTTAAAATGGATGAGGATATGAAAAAAAATATCCAAGATCAAAAGGCTCAACAATAAGACGCCTATACATTTTACAAATTAGTATGACCTTAGAACTACTTACGTTTTTCTAAGGTCATTTTTTTTTATAAATAATTTAAAGAATAAACAACCTATCTCGAATTTGAGTCAAAAATAAATAGTCGTAATCCGTTAGTATTGTTTATTTTTGCATTCTTATTAAATTCGTTTGATATTAACAGTAATTGATATATGATACAAGAACCTAAAAGATATACTATTACAGCAGCATTGCCTTACACGAATGGACCTATCCATATCGGGCACTTAGCTGGTGTATATGTACCTGCTGATATTTATGCAAGATTCTTGCGTTTGCAAGGAAAAGACGTAGCTTTTATATGTGGAAGTGATGAGCATGGAGTAGCTATCTCTATGAAAGCAAAGAAAGAAGGTATTACGCCTCAACAAGTAATTGATAAATACAATGGTATTATCAAGCAATCTTTTATGGATTTTGGTATTTCTTTAGACAATTACTCTCGTACGTCTTCATCTATTCACCATCAAACAGCTTCTGAATTCTTTAAAAAACTATACAACGAAGGTAAGTTTATTGAAGAAGTAACAGAACAGTTATATGATGAGAAGGCTGATCAGTTCTTAGCTGACCGTTTCGTAACTGGGACTTGTCCGAAGTGTGCGAATGAGGAAGCTTACGGGGATCAATGTGAGAAATGTGGTACTTCATTAAATGCTACTGATCTTATCAACCCTAAGTCAACAATCACTGGGACTAAGCCTATTTTAAAATCTACAAAGCACTGGTTCTTACCATTAGACCAATATGATACATTCTTACGTGAGTGGATCTTAGAAGGTCATAAAAACGACTGGAAACCTAACGTATATGGTCAAGTAAAGTCTTGGTTAGAAGATGGGTTAAAACCTCGTGCTGTAACGCGTGACTTAGATTGGGGTATTCCTGTGCCTGTAGAAGGTGCTGAAGGAAAGGTTCTTTATGTGTGGTTTGATGCTCCTATCGGATACATCTCTTCTACTAAAGAATGGGCTCTACGCGAAGGTAAAGATTGGGAACCATATTGGAAGTCTGATGATACTAAGTTAGTACACTTTATTGGTAAAGATAATATTGTATTCCACTGTGTTATTTTCCCTGCAATGTTGAAAGCAGAAGGTAGTTATATCCTTCCTGACAACGTGCCTGCTAATGAGTTCTTAAACTTAGAAGGTAACAAACTTTCTACGTCTAAAAACTGGGCTGTATGGCTTCATGAGTACTTAGAAGATTTTCCTGGTAAACAAGATGTGCTTCGCTATGCCTTGACATCTAATGCTCCTGAGACAAAAGATAATGACTTTACTTGGAAAGACTTCCAAGCAAGAAATAACAATGAGTTAGTTGCTATCTTCGGTAACTTTATTAACCGTGTAGTTGTATTAACTAACAAATATTACGAAGGTGTAGTGCCTCAACCTAATGAGTTCTCTGATGTTGACATTGCTACATTGACTGAACTTAGAGCGTACCCAGGTGTAATCGAAAGTTCAGTAGATAGATATAGATTCAGAGAGGCATTGTCAGAAATGATGAATGTAGCTCGTTTAGGTAATAAATACTTGGCTGATGAGGAACCTTGGAAACTAATCAAGGAGAATCCAGAAAGAGTAAAAACACAAATGTATGTAGCACTTCAAATAGCTGCTGCTTTAAGTACTTTAGCTGAGCCATTCTTACCATTCACTGCAGATAAGTTGAAATCAATTCTTAAGTTAGAGTCTCCTATCAAATGGAGTACTATAGCTGAAGATAAAGTATTATTACCTGCTGGGCATACTATCGGACAAGCTGAGTTATTATTCGCTAAGATAGAAGATGAGGAAGTGCAAAAACAATTAGATCGCTTAGAAGCTTCTAAAAAGGCTAACGCTGCTGCTGCAAAAGTTGTAGATCCTCAAAAAGAAACAGCTACTTATGAAGACTTCGCTAAGTTAGATCTACGTGTAGGTACTATCGTAGAAGCAGAGAAGATGCCAAAAGCAAATAAACTACTAGTACTAAAGGTAGATACTGGTATGGATGTACGTACTATTGTATCTGGTATAGCAGAACACTTTAAACCAGAAGAAGTAATTGGTAAACGTGTGACTGTGTTAGCTAACCTTGCTCCTCGTGCTTTAAGAGGTGTAGAGAGCCAAGGTATGATCCTAATGACAGAAGACCAAGATGGTAAGTTGGTATTCGTTAATCCAGATGATCAAAACGTAAAAAACGGAGCAACTATTAACTAGTATTCGCTTCTAATAAATAACAAAAGGGGAGTTCTAATTGAGCTCCCCTTTTACTATTCTATACATTTGATATCTTACTTAGTATGCACTTACTTTATCAAGTAAATTCATTTCTTCTACAGATAACTTAATATCAACTGAACGAAGTAAGCTCTTTAATTGTTCATTAGATGTTGCACTTACTATCGGAGTACTTATTGATGGTTTATGTATTTGCCAAGCAATAGCAACTTCAGCTATCGTTGCATTATAGTCTTTAGCAATCTTATCACAGAGATTTAGAATATTTAATCCGCGTTCATTAATATAACCTTTCACCATATCTTTACGCGCACTCTTTTCAATATCTTCTAATGATCTATACTTACCACTAAGAAAACCACTTGCTAAGGCAAAATAGCTCATTACAGCTAACTTCTCCTCTTCTACCAAAGACAAGTACTCTTGCTCATACTTAATACGGTCATAAAGATTATAAAGAGGTTGAATAGCTATATACTCAGCCCATCCCTTATCTCTAGCTATAGCATTACTACTTACTATACGATCCACTTCAAGATTAGAAGCACCTAAATAACGAACCTTACCAGCCTTAATAAGATCATTAAAGGCTTCCATTGTTTCCTCTTGTGATGTTTCTAAGTCATCATAGTGAGAGAAATACAAATCAATATAATCTGTTTGTAAACGCTTAAGTGAAGCATCAACACAGTCATATATATATTCTTTTTTCAATCCTCTAGTACCGTCGCCCATACGTCCACCAACTTTAGTAGATAGAACTATATTATGTCTCTTCTTACTCTCTTTAAACCATTTCCCGATAATAGCCTCTGATTCACCACCTACATTGGCAGGAGCCCAATGTGAATAATTATTAGCTGTATCGATAAAAGTCAACCCATTCTCATATAATTCATCTAGCATCTTGAAAGATGCCTTTTCATCTAATGTCCATCCGAATACATTACCTCCAAAAGACAATGCTGGCACCTCTAATTCAGATTTACCTAACTTATATTTTTTCATATATTCTATATTTATCAATTAACTACTCAAGTAAAATTACACAATAAAAAAAGGAGACCATAAATGATCTCCTTTTTTGTGATATATTTTGTATAACTGATTAGAAGTTATAACGTAATGCTACGTTCCAAGTTCTTCCAGCACCAAACCAAACTTGGTTAGATGTATCAACACCTTTCCATGTTTTTCCTGTAGTTCCTTTATCTCCAACTCTCTTAGAAGTATTACCTTCAGCAATGTATACTGTATCAAATACGTTGTTTACGTTTGCTCTAATAACTACTGAGTTAGATTTATCTTTTCCTACTTTCATAGTATAAGTCATACCTAAATCAAATAAGTTAAAGCTTGGTAATTCCATTGCTCCTTTATAATTACGATCAGAAGCAGCCATTACATCAATATTTGAATATAACTTATCTACAAAACGGTAAGTACCATCAAATTTTAATCCTTCGATTACTTCATAGTCTAAACCTAAACTTGCAGTCAACTGAGGAGCTGATCCTACTTTAGAATCTTTTAAATACAAATCTCTTGTAAGAACATTTCCATCTTTATCTGTCATAGCTTCATTTGTATCACGATCTAATAAAGTAGCTCCTTTTATATCCTTAGTATAATTCCAATCTCCATAAGAGAAAGACCCATTAATTGTTAAACGATCTGTTGGGCGAGAATTGAAATCGAACTCAACACCTTTGTGTAATTGAGCTAATCCGTTTAACTGAACATTCCCTTGATACTTGATAGGTTTACCATCAGCTCCAGGTAATTCAATAGTAGATGATTTTCTTTCAATACGATCTTCCCAAGAAGTTCTATAAACGTTAACGTTAGCATTAAAGTATGCAGAACGGAATCCGTAACCTAATTCAACACCAAAGATTTTTTCATTCATTAAATCTGGGTTCAATTGGTTTGTATTGTTAATATAAACCCCATTAAAGAATGGTTGTTTAGAATAGTAACCAACATTTCCGAATACATTGTGGTGTTCATTAATGTTGTAGTTCACTCCCCCTTTAACATTACCTCCAACTAAACTTTTCCAAGAAGTAGTTGATTGTTGTTTCCAAGGTTTTAATTCTTTACCATCATTACCATGAGTTCTTCCGTCTTGTACAAAATTATCTACACGTTGGAAATCTTGATTAGAGATAGCTCCTTGAATGAAAGCAGTAAAGTTATCTTTAGAGTACTCAAATTGAGTAAATGCACCATACCAACGAACATTACCATCATTGTTGTATTTTACATCTCCTACATTGTTTTTATCAGCCCATGGGTTGTAACTAACTTGTGATCCATAACTATTAGTAACAATGTATCCATCTTTACCATAGTTAAGATTTCCTGTTTCTTTATAACCTGTTGATCCTAAGAAATCAGATACGTTATTAAAGTGGTATCCTTTATAAGTACGAGCATCAACTCCAATATCCCAAGTAAAGTTCTCACTTAACTTTTTGTTTAAGTTAATTACTGTCCCATACCAGTTATGTGAGTTAACAGAGTTTAAACGTGTGATACCGTTGTTATTATCATTAATAGAAGTTCCTTTAGCAGGACCTCCAAATGGATTTGTTAATCCTTGATTATATGCTACGATGTCATCCATACGTAACTGTCCATCAGCTCCAAGTACTCCATCAGCATATTTGTAAACAGTCTTACCGTCTTTATCAGTAGTCGCAACTTTACCATTCATGCTAGCTCCACCTCCACGGCCCCAAGAACCGTAAACAACTGCACCTAATTTAGTAGTTTCATTAATTTGCCAATCATAGTTGATAGACATTACTGGTTTATGATAATAGTTTTGTTTACCATTATACATTTTACCATCTAAATATCCCCAATCTTTGTTGTATTTGATATTTGGATCTCCATTACTTCCTTGAGCAATATACTCATCGATAGAAGTATAAGTAGAACGTTGTCCGTGAGTTTGAGGAGCACCAGTAAATGTAAACTGAACATTGTGTTTAGAATCTTTAGAACGGTATCCTAACCCAACGAAATAGTTACTAGCCTCAAAATTTGTTCCTTGAACATAACCATTTCCACGGTTGTAGCTCATTAATACAGAAGCAGAGAATCCGCTCTCTAAAACACCTGTATTATAAGAAGCAGTTCCTTTAAAGTAATCATTATTACCAACACTAGCCATAATAGATCCTCCTTGTCTAGCATCAGCTGTACGAGTAAGAATATTAATAGTTCCTCCGATAGAAGAAATAGCTAATTTAGAAGATCCTAATCCACGTTGAACTTGCATAGCAGATGTAACATCTGATAAACCAGCCCAGTTTGACCAATAAACAGAAGAGTTCTCCATATCGTTAACAGGCATACCGTTAACCATTACAGCGATATTCTTTTGATCAAATCCACGAATGTTAATTTTAGAATCACCAAATCCTCCTCCTGATTTAGAAGTATAAACTGAAGGTGTTGTGTTTAAAATTTCAGGAAATTCTTGAGAACCAAGTTTTTCTTGAATTTGAGCTGCTTTAATTGTAGAAACAGCTACTGGAGTTTTACGATCTTTCGCTACGTCAGCAACACCCATAATAACGATGTCTTCTAACAAGTTTTCGTCTGCAGAAAGTACTACAGATCCAAGATCAGCTTTCTTATCAGCGCCAACTTTGAAAGCTACAGTTTTTGATTGATAACCAATAAAAGAGATAACTACTTCTCCTTTATCACCAGAAACAGTCAATTCGAATTTACCATCCATATCAGATGACGTACCGTTTTGAGTCCCTTTTACTATCACTGTTGCACCAGGTAATCCCGATTGGAATTCTCCATCTACAACTATACCAGTGATTTTGTTTTGTGAAAATGCAGACACTGAGGTAAGAATCATTACCATCATCAGCATCCAGTTCTTCAAGTTTTTCATTTTGTAAGTGTAAGTGATAAAATTATTTTCGCGACAAATGTACAAAAACATATATACGCAATGTTACCAAAACATTAAAATTAACGTTTTATCACTATTTAGACTTATTCTACAATTCTGTTTTTCACAAAATATCTCAATAAAAACTCAGTAGAACTATCATGTTCACATATATTTTTGGTTTTAATTTCGTTTTGTATATTCTTTGCCAAAATTTTACCGTACTCTACACCGAACTGATCGAAACTAAAAATGTTCCATATCACCCCCTGTACAAATGTCTTATGTTCATACAATGCGATTAATTCACCTAAAGACCTTGGACATAATTTCTGTATCAAGATTGTATTTGATGGTTTATTACCACAAAACTCTCTAAAGTTACTTAAAAAAGGCCCTCCATCACTTTCATATTGCTCTCCATCTTTCCCTTTTAAAAGCGCTTCGCTCTGCCCAAAGAAATTAGACATCAAAATATCATGATTCGAACTCTCTTTAAAGTGAGGATTAACAAATCCAATAAAATCTATTGGAATTACTTTTGTCCCTTGGTGAAACAGCTGAAAGAAAGCATGTTGAGCAGATACTCCCACTTCACCCCAAATTAATGTTCCTGTTTGATAATTAACTGGGCTTCCACTTCTATCTTTATTCTTACCATTACTCTCCATAATCATTTGTTGTAAGTGAGCAGGTAATTTACCTAACAACTGACTATACGGAACAACAGCCTCCGTTTCATAACCATAAAAGTTATTGTACCACACACTTAATAAAGCAAGTACCACAGGAATATTATTCTTATTTTCTTCTTCTAAGAAATGGCGATCCATCGCATAAGCCCCATCTAACAATTTCTCAAAATTATCATACCCTACAGCTAATGCTATAGAAAGACCTACCGCACTCCATAGAGAAAAACGTCCACCTACGAAATCCCACATTGGATAAATATTCTCTCGCTTTAGTCCGAAGCTCATTGCTTCTTCTATAGCTACAGACACACCAACATAATGAGAACTCAAGTCAACATCACCTAAACTACGAACTAACCATTGTTTTACTTTCTTAGCATTTTCAATGGTTTCTTGTGTTGTAAATGTCTTCGACACAATCAACACTAACGTAGTTTCAGGATTTAATTTATTTAAAACAGACTGTAAGTAATCATCATCTACATTAGAGATATAATGCATTCCCAATTCATTGCGATAATTAGCTAATGCATGCACTACCATCTTTGGTCCCAAGTCAGAACCTCCAATACCAATATTAATTACATCTGTAAATTTCTTTCCAGAATATGAAGTATAAGTCCCATTAAGCACTCTACTAGTAAAGTCTTTGATACGTATACGAGTATCTCTAATCTCAGGTAAAACATCTTCTCCTGCAACTACTACAGATTCATCTGCTGACAAATTTCTCAATGCTGTATGCAGCACAGCTCTTTGTTCTGTTGCATTAATAATTTGCCCCTGATACATAGCTTTGATTGCATCCTTAAGCTTTAACTCATCAGCCAGCTCTAATAACAAATCTATTGTTTCTTCAGTTACTTTATTCTTTGAGTAATCTAATAAAAAATCATTCCACTCAATGTGCATCTTATTAGCTCTCTCTGAATCATTAGCAAAAAGATCTTGCATCTGCACAAACTCCATTTGTGCAAAATGCTCCCTAAGCTTTTTCCAAGCTAAAGTACCCGAAGGATTTATACTCTCTAACATTACAACAACTAACTATTATTCTCCTTGAAATTTTTCGTTTAATACTTTATCCAATTCCTCTTTTAAAGGAGTCATATAAGCCTTAAATGCAGGCATATCTCTTTTTTCCATTGGTTCAGAGTTAGGAAGGTTTTGACTCAATGGATCTACCTGTACTCCATTTTTCCAAAATCTATAACATACGTGTGGTCCAGTTGCTAGACCAGTACTACCTACCAGCCCAATTGTTTGCCCCTGATCTACACGCTGACCAGTTTTCACAAGTATTTTAGACATGTGTAAATACTGAGTTGAATATGTACCACTGTGTTTCACTTTTACAAAGTTACCATTTCCAGCAGTATATCCAGCTCTTTCTACCACACCTGCCGCAGTCGTCATAATCGGCGTTCCCGATGGAGCAGCATAATCTGTTCCATTGTGAGCTTTCCATGTTTTTTGCACAGGATGAAAACGACTCTTTGTGTATTTCGAAGTAATTCTAAAGAATTTTAAAGGAGCCTTTAAGAACATTGCCTTCATAGGTCTTCCTAGCTCATCAAAATACTCAGTAGATTTATACCCCTCTCTTTTATACGGGAAAGAATATAAATCCTTTCCTCTATATCTAAAATAAGCAGCTTCAATCTTAGAAATTCCTAGATAAACACTGTCATTAATATATTTCTCTTCAATAGTAAATGCAAATCTATCCTCTGGGCGAAGTTTAAAGAAGTCAATAGACCATGCAAATATCTGTGACATTTTAGTAGCTAAAGATTGATCTACACCCTCTCTTGCTAAACTAGCAGAAAGAGAACCTTCTATCTCAGACGCGACAGTTCTACGCTTAATAGTTACTGGATATGTGATTGTATATGCACTAATAGAATCACGTAAGTCGATAACTTGGTACCCTGTTACATTAGGATGATAAATAAATGCAGCTAACTTCTCTTGATTTTTTCTATACTTAACTAACGCATAAGGTTGTCCAACTCTAATATTTCTAACGTTAAACGTATCTTTTACTTGAGTTACGATATTAAGCACTTCTGTAGAACCAATATTATTATCTCCAAATATTTTACCTAGATTATCTCCACTGCGAATAGTATCCTCTACTAAAACATAATCTTTTAACTGAAAACCGTAAAGCTCCCCAACTATCTCTTCTGCATGTTCAGTCTTTGGTTGTTCTTCTATTGTAATTTCTTCTGTCTTTTTACACGAAAAAAGTGCAGCACTGACAAGTATACTGTATATAAAATGCTTCAAAACTCTATAATCTCTTTATTTTTCAACTTCTTCTCCTTACTATTTCCCCCAATTAGCCTTCTCTTCCTCACTCCATAATTCTGGAAAGAATATGCGTTTTTGATATTGTGGCAACATATATTTCTTCCAGTCACTACCTCCAGTAGCTTCCTTCGTTTCCCCTGTATGGCTTTCTAGATACTTCACAGCTGCTTCATAGTGTCCCATCACCCATGTCACATTCACCGTTTTATCTAAATGACGCATAGCATCTATCAGTCCTTTATCCGATTTGGCTTCTTCGGGTAATTTCACAAATTTCTGCCATAAATTTGTTTTTTCATAATCTTTCATGGCTTTAACAAATATTTCACAATACTTGTTTTCAAACTCTCTTAGAAGATATGATTTTTCCCCTGTCCTATAATCTTTACCAGCTGCTTGCCAATACATATATTCTAACGCATCACGTTCAGAAATATTTTGTGGTAAATCAGCCACATAACGTTTATCTATCAAATTAATCCAATCTGTACAACCAAACTCGATCAAACGATATTGACTACTCTGAAATCCACTAGCAGGAGCTAAAGTATTTCTGAATTTTAAATATTGCTCTACCTCCATCCCTTCTTTCATAATAGTAAAAGAAGAAGTCAACATATCAAAATAACGACTAATACGAGCTAGCCTATCTGTAAAGAAAGCTACAGTAAGTGCTTCATCAGAACAAGAACTAACTTGATCTAACTCCCATAAAATCATTTTAAAAAGAAGTTCATTCACTTGGTGATACATAATAAACACCATCTCGTCGGGCAAGACAGTTCTCTGAGTTTGGAGATTAAGCAATGCGTCTGTTTGGATATAATCCCAATACGTAATTGGCTTTGCATAAAGCATGCCCTCTATCTGTGTCTCAGCTTTAATCCCTAAGTCATTAAAGCGATTCACTACTTCAGAGAATTTATTATCTATCATAGTTTTTGGTATGTCTTACTTTTCGAATTCTAATTGTTTAACCAGATTCTTGTAATTATCAAGATCAGCTTTTAAAGAACCAACTAATAAACTTGCTTTAATACGCACAGGTACTTTATTTACATCTGCACTTACCCAAACAGTCAAACTTTCTTGCTCCTTAAACACACGTCCTGCCATTACATATGGCCTAAACTTTAAGGTTTTCAATTTACCAAATTTTGTCTTTAAAACTTCAGTTCCTAGATATTTTAATTTAAATTTAGATATTTCTCCGTCGAAGAACATATCTATCTCCACAGACTCACCTACTTTTAAGCTATTTAACCCAGGGTATTTACGCAGATAATAGAAGGCTGACACTATATCCTGAGCGTTTCGAGTGATATTAAAAGACTTTTCTGTTTTCTTCTCATAATCCTTCACAGTCACCTTCATTGTCTTATAATCAAACCATCCTTCTTGATCTTTTGTATACCCTCCCTCATCTATTTTACGAACAAAACGATGTGGAACGACGTTATCTCTCTCAAAATAGCTCTCGTAATTATCATATACCTTAAAGAAAGCTTTAGTAATACCAGTAGTATACCCAATACCTTTAGCATGATATACAGGTACCCCTCCTTGCATAGTTTCGCTTAAAGTTAAAGTAGCGATACCAGCATTGACAAGTCCATAACTAATCTTAAATTGTAGAAATTCTTTGTTATCAAAGGCCTTCACAGAAGTTTGTGAATACAGAAAACTAGTGCATAGCATAGTCACTAGTAACATTAGGAAGTTCTTTTTCATATTTTGGCAGCATTTTAATTCAAAAATATAAAACAAAAAAACCCAGTCAAAGAAATGACTGAGTTTTTATGCTATTAACCAACCAAAAAACTATAAATTATGAAAAATTTATTACACTCAAATAAAGCTTATGACGACTTTATTTTTGCGAGTGCAAATGTATAGCTTTTTACGGATTAATACTATCCTTATTGGTTTTTAACTTATAATTAACTTTACAGTCCTTATAACAACCGTATTTAGTATTTAATTAACTGAATCTTAAAGCGTTCCTCTCTTCTCTTGTTCTCTCTCGATAGACTCAAAAAGCGCCTTAAAGTTACCTGCTCCGAATCCTCTAGCTCCCATACGTTGGATAATTTCGAAAAATAAAGTAGGACGATCCTCTACAGGCTTAGTAAATATTTGTAATAAGTACCCTTCTTCATCAGCATCAATCATAATACCTAGCTTCTGAAGTTCTTTAATATCTTCCTTCATCATATCCATATGTACACCTAAACGCGCAGGGATCATATCATAATAAGATTGAGGTGGTGCAGACAAGAATTCTACTCCTCTATTCTTCATCGCAGCTACAGTTTTGATGATATCATCAGTAGCTACAGCAATATGTTGTATACCTGCTCCATTGTAGAAGTCTAAATACTCCTCTACTTGTGATTTCTTTTTACCTTCTGCAGGTTCATTAATAGGAAACTTAATTCTTCCATTTCCATTAGACATCACTTTACTCATTAGAGCAGAGTACTCTGTATTGATCTGCTTATCATCAAAAGACAAGAAATTCACAAATCCCATCACATCCTCATACCACTTAACCCATGTGTTCATCTCATTCCATCCCACATTACCTACCATATGATCTACATACTTTAATCCTACTGGAGAAGGATTATAATCACTTTCCCATTTCTTAAACCCTGGTAAGAATGTCCCTTTGTAGTTTTTGCGTTCTACGAACATGTGCACAGTCTCTCCATAAGTATAGATACCAGCTCTCACCACTTCACCAAACTCATCTTTCTCTACCACTGGTTCCATATATGATTTAGCACCACGACTAGTTGTCTCTTCATAAGCCTTACGAGCATCTTCTACCCATAACGCCACTACTTTAACTCCATCACCGTGCTGTACAATATGATTATTTAACTCTGACTCCGCAGTTAACGGAGTAGTTAATACTATTCTGATTTTGTCTTGTACTAATACATAAGACGCTCTATCTCTAACTCCTGTCTCTAATCCTGCATACGCTAATGACTGAAAACCAAATGCAGTTTTATAGAAATGAGCCGCTTGCTTAGCATTCCCAACAATAAATTCAACATAATCAGTTCCTAATAAAGGCAAGAAATCTTGTGCTCCTTCAAATATCTTCTCTAAGCCAAATTCTACTGACGTTACTTCTTTACTCATAATTTATAGTTTTTTAGGTTGTTGTTTGTTTTTTAGTTATTTCTCTGGTTCTAACCAAGATTGGTAATATTTTTCATCTGCTATTTTCATAGCTTCTTCTGTCAACATTAATGGTTTGAATGTATCCACCATCACTGCTAACTCTTGTGTTTCAGTTTTACCTATAGAGCGTTCTACAGCACCAGGATGAGGCCCATGTGGAATACCCGCTGGGTGCAATGAGATATGTCCAGCTGCAATATCATTTCGACTCATAAAATCTCCATCTACATAGTACAACACCTCATCACTATCAATATTACTGTGATTATATGGTGCCGGAATAGAATCAGGATGATAGTCATAAAGGCGTGGTACAAACGAACAGATCACAAATGCATCTGTCTCAAAAGTCTGATGTACTGGTGGTGGTTGGTGTATTCTACCAGTTATAGGCTCGAAGTCATGGATAGAGAACGCATACGGATAGTTGTACCCATCATACCCTACCACATCGAAAGGGTGAGTAGCGTATACCATATCGAATATCTCATCCTGCTTACGTACTTTAATTAAGAAATCACCCGTTTCATTATACGTTTCTAATTCTTGAGGTCTACGGATATCACGTTCACAGAATGGAGAATGTTCTAATAACTGTCCAAACCAGTTGCGGTAACGCTTAGGAGTATAGATAGGTCTTCTAGACTCTACTATAAACAATCTATTATCTTCAGTATCGAAGTCTATCTGATAGATAATACCACGTGGTATTAATAAATAATCTCCATACTTAAAAGTAAGGTTCCCCAGCATAGTGCGTAGAGTTCCCGTTCCCTTATGTATGAATAACAACTCATCCGAATCTGTGTTCTTGTAGAAATAATCCTTCATCGATTGTTTAGGAGCCGCTAATACAATGGTACAGTCACTATTGGTCAAAACTGCTTTTCGGCTGTCTAAATAATCATTCTCAGGATCTACTTGAAATCCTCTTAATCGATAAGATTGAATGTTGTTTGCTTTTGCGATTTTAGGAGCTACACTATACTGCCCTAAGATCTTTTTTACTTGAGTAGGTCTATGCTCGTGATACATATTAGTTGACATCCCGTCAAAACCAATTGTACCGAACAATTGCTCATAATACAAGTCTCCGTTTTCCTTTCGGAACACCGTATGACGTTTAGGGGGAATACTCCCTAAGTGATGATATAAAGGCATAATTACTTATAATTTTTTGGTTGGTAATAAAAAACATAGAGTCACCTATAACATATCAACAAAGTAAAACCTCAACATTCAACCGTATCAAGACAATTATAATCAACAAAACAGTTGAAATAATAAAGTATTACACATACACAGAAATAGCTATAAACATCATTCAAGTGCTTAACACGCTATTAAAAGTTACACATAAAAGGGTTTTACTATTGTAGTAAATAAAGGCTATCTATAAAGTATAATAAGTAAGAGTTCTCACTCAGGCTTGCGCTTGATGAGAAACTTTAAATAAGCCAATAAACCGTCCCATTGTGTTTTCATAATAACACAAATATCGACATAAAAATGAATTATACAACTTTTAGTCTAAATTTATTTTACATATCCACAACAAAACATCCCATATAAAATCATATTCTCAAACACACATAACACATATCAAACAATGCAAACGTTTTTTATTAGAAAAACTTTAAACAGTATAAAAACTTACAATAAATAAAGCCCATTAAACACGTGTTTAATGGGCTTTATTTATATCATTACACTTACATACTAGAACCAGAATCCAACAGCAAATATTGCTGATGTACTACCTGTATCAGGCGAATAAGTATATTTAAACTCTATAGGTCCTATCATGGTCTGCATACCATATCCTACAGCATATCCAGTATACTTCGCACGAGTAAACCAATCGGAACTACCGAAGATATTATCTCCTGCATTAGCATAGTTTGCTGTAAAATTAATGTGGTGCTTCTTGAATATCTCATAGTCAAAAGTAATACTACCTGTTATAAAAGAGTTCCCACCTATACTCAACAAATCGTATCCATAAAACGGAACAACATTATCTCTATCAGCAAATCCGTATCCTCCTAAATAATATCCAAATCCAATACTAGGAATACTTCCTCCTAATGATGTACCTAATCTAGATCTAAGGTCTACTGCCAACTTATTAGTAATACGTGTAGCATATCCTACCTGTCCAGTAATCGTAGAAAAGTTATCAAAGTCATACGCTAGACTATTCCCATTATTTGAAGAGTAAAAGAAGTTTTTATACTCCCCTTTAAATAAGAATCCCTTTCTTGGGAAATACCTATTGTCATAAGTATCCATCGTCACATTTAAGAATCCTCCCAAATAATGATTTCTATCAAAACGAGAATAAGGAATATTTATCGTCTTACTTCTAATATCTAAGAAGCGGTGTTCTATACCAATATTTAATAAATACTTCTGCTTATAGAAAGACTGAAAATACAGCTTGTTTTCTAAGTCAGCATAGTCTACCCCGAACATAGATGGAGCTCCTTCTATCACGATAGGTTCTCCACTTGCTTCACTAAGAATAGAGAATGGCAAATCTCTTTTAAATTGATTATATCGAGATGATACTCCTACACTCCAATAGAAACCGTTATCGATAAAATAATTAAAATTATAACGAACATTATCTCCTAAAGCTAAATCTAAAGACGCAACATCACTCTTCGTAAATAAGTTCTTCTGAGTCACATTGACTAATGCAGCTGCTTTATACAGTCCGTCATAGTGTACTCCAAGTTTTAAGTAGCGATTTACAGGATTCTCTACTAACGTCATATCTAACTCATCCTTTTCTCCGTCAGCGATAAAGCGGTAAGTCATACTACTAAAGTTTTCTGTACCATTTAGCTGTGTAATACCATCTGCTAATTGATCAAAAGATATCTTAGTATTAGGCTTGAACCCTAGCTTACCATGTACATATCTTCGAGTGAATCGGTTCAGTCCATGTATATCTATCTTAGACACACTTATCGAGTCTGACTCTTTAGGCACATAGTGCTCTTTAGCCACATCCTTATTCCCTCCTAATAACTTAAGATCTACTATCACCTTATTAGCGGCGTCTACCCCTCTAGAAATAATTGGCTCTCCTTCGTCAAAAGAAACCACTGTATATCCTACAATATCAGGTTTGATATATACATCAGTCTTAGGCAGCTTATCTTTCATCTGTCTAATCGTAGAATAATTAGATATCTGCAGTAATAAATCAGGCGCACCTTCTATCTCTTTTATCGTCTTTAAGTCATCCTGTACATCTACACCGATAACAATATCAGCTCCCATTTTACGTAACTCATCGATCGGATAGTTATTCACCACACCTCCATCGATCAAGTATTTACCATCTATCTCCACTGGAGCAAACAAAGATGGAAACGCGCCACTTGCAAGTATTACTTGTGGTAGGTACCCTTCTTTTAATATCACTGGCTCTCCTGTCTCAAGGTTAGTAGCGATACATAAAAAAGGAACCTTTAACTTACTAAAATCGTCTACGTGACGCACATGCGCCAATAGTTTATTCATCAGGTTATAATTGTACATCCCTCGAGATAATGCCTTTGGAAAACCAATCTTAAACTTATCGAACGGCAATGTCAATGCGTATATCTCATCATTTTTCTTCTCATAGAACGATTTAGAGATACGAGGTATATAATCCTTAATCAGAGCTGACACATCTATACTATTAAAGATAGAGTCAAGCTCAGTAGCTGTATATCCAGATGCATACAGACCCCCGACTATAGCTCCCATACTGGTCCCTGCTATATAGTCAACTTTCACCCCTTCTTCCTCCAATACTTTTAGCACTCCGATATGAGCTAATCCCTTAGCACCACCTCCACTTAGTACTAAACCTACCTTCGGTCTATCCTTTTCACCCTCCGCAGCATAACTATTTGATGTTAAACATATAGCGAGTAAAATCACTGTAATTATTCTTCGCATAGCTTTTTCAATTTTTCCTCTAATTTACTTGAAAAAAATCAAATACTAGCTTTCCTTTAGACTTTCCTATAACTTTTTCTAAGTCCTCTAGACTAGCCTCTTTGATTCTTTTTGTTGATTTAAAATGGTTCATTAGTGTAGTCTTTGTCTTCTCACCCACACCACTTATGCTATCCATTTCACTTGTTATTGCATTCTTACTTCTTTGATTTCTATGGAAAGTTAATCCGAATCGGTGTGCCTCATCTCTCAAGTGAATAATCACCTTCATCGTCTCCGATCGCTTATCTAGATACAGCGGAATGCTATCTCCTGGATAAAAGATTTCTTCTAGTCTCTCAGCCAAACTGATGATAGCCACTTTCCCTCTAATACCTAATCGCTCCAGACATCCCACAGCTACACCCAGCTGTCCTTTACCTCCATCTATCACGATTAAGTCAGGCAAAGGTTGTCCCTCTTCTAGTACTCTCTTATAGCGTCTATACACGATTTCTTCCATCGTATCATAATCATTCGGCCCCTCCACAGTCTTCACATTAAAGTGGCGATAATCCTTCTTACTTGGCTTCCCATCTTTAAACACTACACAGGCAGACACTGGATTAGTACCGTGTATATTCGAGTTATCAAAACACTCTATATGTCGAGGTTCCACATGCATACGCAAATCCTTCTTCATCTGAGTCATGATACGATTCACATGACGTTCAGGATCTACTATCTTGATTTGTTTTAGTTGATCTATTCTGTAGTACTTAGCGTTTCGTTCAGATAAGTCTAGTAGCTTCTTCTTATCCCCTAACTTTGGCACAGTCACATGTATTCCATCCTGAACCTCAACATCAAAAGGAACAATAATCTCTTTCGAGTTCAAGTGAAAACGCTCTCTTAATTCTGTAATTGCTAATTCTAACAGCTCCTCATCTGTCTCATCCAGTTTCTTCTTTAACTCCATCGTATGCGATCGGATAATGGCACCGTATGATACTTGTAAGAAGTTTACATACGCCGCTGACTCATCAGAGATAATTGAGAACACATCTACATTACTAATCTTAGAGCTCACGATAGTAGACTTAGACTGGTAATTCTCTAACAAGTCTATCTTATCCTTGACCTTCTGCGCTTCTTCAAACTCCATATTCGAAGCCAACTCCATCATATAATCCTTAAAGTCCTTCAGACTATCTTTAAAGTTTCCTTTCAGAATATCACGTATTGCTTTTATCTTATTGTCATACTTCACATCAGATTCGCGTTCTTCACATGGCCCACCACAGTTGCCGATATGATATTCTAAACAGACTTTATACTTACCACTTCGGATATTACTCGTAGTCAAATCTAGGTTACACGTACGCAACGGGTATAACTCTTTAATCAAGTCTATAAGTGTATGCACAGTCTTAATACTCGTATAAGGACCGAAATATTCTGACCCGTCCTTTACCATACGACGAGTAGTGAACACTCTCGGAAAAGGTTCTTTCTTAATACATATCCATGGATAACTCTTATCATCTTTTAACAACACATTATAGCGAGGTTGCAACTGCTTAATCAAGTTATTCTCTAACAATAATGCATCTGTCTCCGTAGGAACTACGATGTGCTTTATCGTCACTATCTTCTTAACTAATACATTCGTCTTAGCGTTATCGTGAACCTTATTAAAGTACGAACTAACTCTTTTCTTTAAATTCTTTGCCTTACCGACATAGAGGATCTTATCATCCTTGTCATAGTATTGATATACTCCTGGTTGATCTGGTAATGTCTGAATCTGTATCGCTAAAGAAGGTGTAACCTGCATAATAATCTGTTATGAAATACAAATTTAAACTTTATGAAATACTTATCCCGTTTCGAGATAAGTTTATTGTTCTACTTAACTTTCTTAGCACTGTATTGAGTGTAGTCATTAGTATCAAACTCATTACAATTATTTAACGCCCTATATTCTAACAGTATAAAAGCATTTTAAACATCCTTGTATCAATGAATTAGTCAAAACGATATGAAAAAACAAACTATATCAAATAGCGAAGAGAATACAGCTAGTGTTTTGACGCATATTTCCTCTATTCCTCAGTATGACCATATACTAGGTGAATTGCCTCAATGGCAAAAAGACATTCTAGACCAGAGACTTAAAAACCTAGAACACGAAAGCAATTTGAAGCCAATAGATGAATTATTAGATTTATTGGATTAACTATTTCATATACTGTTCTTTATCATACAGATGCTACACATGATATTATATCAGCTAAGCATTGGTATAAAGAACAATTAGATGGTTTAGACAAGAGGTTCACATTAGCCATCAAACAAACGATAATACTTATCTCTTCCAATCCTCTTCAATTTGAAATAAGATATAGAAATACCCGTATAGCATATACTCCAGTATTTCCTTATGGTGTCCACTACACCCTAAATCAAGACAACAATACTAGCAGTAATGCATACTTCTAGAAAGAGAAGAAACTCCTAAGTGTGTACTTAGGAGTTTCTTCTCTTTTTACTAATCTTCTTATCATATCTTAGGATAGATTTTACTGCGTTGTTTTTATCTATTACTTTTCCTCTCTTCTCATATACAACAATAATCCTACTAAATACTCATTATCAATCGTAATAGTTCTTATCAGCTCTTTTCTAATATTTAAACTTCGGAAGAACTCACCTTTCACATCGATTAAAGATACTCGTATTGAATGTTTAAAAATATTCTCAATATACCCGACCAAAATATAATCACTAGACTCCAAACCTATCTGAAACAAAATATTATTCGTAAATAAACAATTAAGTACACCATCTATGCTTTCTTCATTTACCCATCTACTATCTGACTGAGCAAGTAATTTAAGCTTCTCATTAATGACATATTTTTTTACCTGATTATCGATAGAAGTAATCCTTCGCACATACTTCATATTGACTATTATTACCCCATCCAAGAAGAAATCGTCTGTTACTTCTTTTAGCACTATGAAATCACTCTTGTTTTCATAAATCACACCCGTAATTTTTTCTTTCCATCTGTTTACTTTAACCTCTACTATATCCATAACTACAATTTGATAATAATATTCACTTAGGATAGTCCTGAAAACAATTGTATACTTCTCAAAAAACTTTATTAACAAGAAAAAAACATCACCCTCACCCTAGTAATCAGTAAGATATGATTCGATTGTGAGTTTTCTACTAACCCTTTTTTAAAGAAGTCCAATACCTCCTTTTCTAATCCTTCCATAATCTAACGCACAATTATGCTGTTAAAGCTTTATAGCCTACCTAGCCTAAATTACAAATCGACACTATAATTTATAGGATCCATCAGGACTCTAATTGATAAGTAATAGCAGGGTTATCAAATCCGTTTTCAAAAATGTGCAACCTACTACAAGTAGGACATTTAACAGTTATTATCATCTCACGATACAACACTTCTGTATCTACCAATCCCTGAAAGTTATCATACTTCTGATCTGATATCATCAAATACTGATGAGGAGAAGGTATCTCACTTAAGTTGATTACCTCACTACATACACACTTAAGTTTAGGCATATATTTTTAATTTATCTTTAATAATTTCCCTCTTCATTTATACTAAGTCAATAGTAAATATACTTAATCCTCATCAATAATAACATCACAAATCAAATAGGTATGTCCTGATTTTTAATCAATCGCTTACTTACATTGCCCTCATTTGGAGATAATAAGCTCATTTGATTAAAACGAGCTAATATGATCATTCAAAAACAACATAAATTACTGATTATCAATATACAACAAAATATAAATTTACTTTTGTTTTGATAGTGTTTGGTAATTCTCTGTGTTTACTTGGGATGAGAGGCTGTTTTCAAAACCGTAGCAAACTCGTACCCAAAGCATCTACTATCTGTGTTACAATATTAGAGCAAGTTTAAACCCTTTCAATTAAAACTCAATTGGGATACTGCCTAAATTCGAAACTTTTAATATCTTCACAATCAAAAATTGTTAGGAAGATGACCATATTAGACGAAACGATATTGCCTGGTGAGACTAAGACACTTAACTTAGAAATCGCCAGACTACATACAGCTACTAAGCTAAAGATACCTGTAATCGTATCTAGAGCTAAGCTAGATGGGCCTACTGTACTATTATCTGCTGGACTTCATGGTGACGAACTAAACGGAGTAGATATCGTACGCCAAATCGTACATAGTGAAATGAATGTACCTAAGAGAGGAACGATAATCTGTATTCCTGTGATTAATATATTCGGGTTTATCAACAAGACTCGTGAGTTCCCTGACGGGCGTGATATGAACAGAGTGTTCCCGGGTAGTAAGACAGGTTCTTTAGCTGGGAGATTTGCTCATTATCTAGTGACCTACATACTACCTCATGTGGATTATGCTATCGATTTTCACGCAGGTGGGGCGAGCAGATTTAACGCTCCCCAAATCAGAATTGCTCCAGAGAGCCAAGAATTAGAGGAGTTAGCTTCTATCTTTCATCCTCCATTCTTATTGTACTCTGCTCAGATATCAGGTTCGTTTAGAAGTGCATGTGCTAAAAAAGGAATTAAAATGCTGTTATTCGAAGGTGGAAAATCTTTAGATATTAACTCTACTGTATCTGATATGGGGGTTGAGGGTACTAAACGATTTTTACATTCGTTTGATATGCTTAGAGATAAGTTTAAGGTAGAGACACCTACTGAAGAGATGACTGTGATTACTAATTCGCTGTGGGTTCGCGCTAGGCAGTCGGGTTTGTTACACGATCAAGTAAAGATTGGGGCTTATGTTGAGAAAGGACAAGTGTTAGCTGAAATATCTGATCCATATGGGAAAGAGAATGTCGCTATCAAGGCTCCAAATGCTGGTTATGTAATCAACGTAAATGACGCTCCTATAGTGTATCAAGGAGATGCGGTATTCCATATCTCAAAAACAATTAAATAATGAACAAAGACAAACTACGATTAAAGTATAAGGCATTACGCGAGGAGTTGCCATCAGAGGCAATAGACAACCTAAGTCTTGATATCGCTAATCAAGCCTTACAACTACCAATATGGGATAAGACAAACTATCATTTATTTTTGAGTATTCAGAATAAGAAAGAGATAGATACAGAATACTTACTTCAGATATTGGCGGGTAAGGATAAGAATGTTATCCTATCTAAATCTGACTTTAAGGAAGGGACGTTAGCACATTACCTATTGACTGACAATACGACTATTAAAGTGAATAGTTATGGAATACCTGAGCCTGTAGATGGTATACAGGTTAGTGAGAAACAACTTGATGTTGTATTTATCCCATTGTTAGCGTATGATAAACAGGGTAATCGCATCGGATATGGCAAAGGATTTTATGACCGCTTCTTAGCGGAGTGCAAACCTGATGTTATCAAAGTTGGACTGAGTTTCTTCCCTCCTGAAGAGCGTATCAGTGATGTAAGAGATGGAGATATTCCTCTTGATTATTGCATTACTCCAACAGAAGTATTCAAATTCTAATTATACACAGCCGAAATAGTATCTATATACTGTTTCGGCTTTTTTAGTTCTAATTTTGAACTAAATAGTCTGGTTTTAAATACTAAAACTGAACAAGTATTGGTGAGTTAGCAAAAATATTTTTATGTTTATTGAAAATATTCACCAATGATCAAAAATACTATAACATTACTTACTCTTTCTTTAGTGAGTTTGGCTTGGGGGCAGAAGTCGCCTAAATTTGCTTCTACTCCATCGCTTAGCCCAGATGGAAAGACAACTTACTTTAGCTATAATGGCGATATATGGCAAGCTCCTACTGCTGGAGGTGAAGCCTTAAGAATAACTGCTCTAGAAGGGAATGAGTCTAATCCACGCGTGTCTCCTGATGGCAAATGGTTAGCGTTCACTTCTGATCAGTATGGCAATAAAGATGTATTCTTAATGCCTTTGACTGGAGGTCAAATCACTCAACTTACTTATCACCAAGCTTCTGAAGAAGTAGAGAGTTGGAGCTGGGATAGCAAGACGATTTACTTCACTTCGACTGCAAATAATAACTTTGGTTCTTTTGCCATAGATGTTACTGGTGGTACACCTAGACCACTGTTTACGAACTACTTTAATAATACTAATGGACTAGTAGTTACACCTGCTGGTGAATACTTATTCACTAGCTCTATGGAGAGTGCTAGCCAGACTACTCGTAAGAGATATAAAGGGGAGAATAACCCTGATATCTTAGGATATAACCCAACTACTAAAGCATTCAAATCATATACTGATTACGAAGGAAAAGACTTTAATCCTACTGTGGACAAGAATGGTAAGATATACTTTATCTCAGATGAGAATAACGGGAACTATAACTTATATACATTCGACAACGGTAAAAAGGTAGCATTAACTAACTTCGACTCTTCAATTAAGAAACCTTATGTGTCGGCTGATGGTAGCAAGGTAGTATTCGAAAAGGATTATATGATCTATGTTTTTGATACTGTTACTAAGACTGTGTCTCCTCTAGCCTCTTCTGTAAATACAAACAAGGCTATAGAGAAAGATCAATCATACGCTGTGGAAAATAATATCAGCAACTTCGATGTGTCTCCTGATGCTAAGAAAATTGCTTTTGTGAGTAGAGGTACGCTATTCGTGTCTGATATTGAAGGGAAGTTTATCCAAAGCATTACAGATGGTAAAGAGCGTGTAATGGAGGTTGTATGGATGAAGGATAACAAGACATTAGTCTACAGTCAGACGTATAATGGATATCAAAACTGGTTTAAGATCAATGCTAATGGCAAAGGTACTCCTACGCAATTAACTAGTGATGCTAGAAATAATCGAGATATCACATTAAATAGTGATATGACGAAGGCTGTATATATCAGTGGTAGAGATGAAGTAAGGTTATTAGACTTGACTTCGTTTACTTCTAAGACGATAGTTAAGGATGAGATATGGGCATTCCAAAACTCTGTGCCTTCGTTCTCTCCTAAAGGAGAGTATGTGTTATTCACTGCTAAGCGCAACTTCGAAGAGGATATCTTTATCCACAACATAGCAAAGAATGAGACTACAAACCTGACAAATACTGGAGTATCTGAGTCTAATCCATATTGGTCTCCTAATGGTAAGTATATCTATTTTACGAGTGATAGATTTAATCCATCTTATCCTCTAGGGTTACAAAACCCAAGTATCTACAGATTCTCACTAGACTGGACAACAGATCCATTTAAGTCTGATCAGTTTGACAAACTATTTGTAGAAAAGAAAGAAGAGGTAAAAAAAGAGCCTTCTAAAAAAGATAAAAAAGCGAAAGAAACTGCTAAAGTAGAAAGCCCTAAAATATCGTCTATCAAAGTAAATACAGAGGGAATACTAGACCGTATAGAACTAGTGAGTGACCGTTTTGGTAACCAATATGCTCCTATGGTATTCGCTGATGATAAGAAAGAGGTAGTGTTCTATAACACAAATCAAGAAAACGGGAAAGGCAACTTATACAAAAAAGTATACGAGGACTTCGAAGCTCCAAAAGCAGAGAAAGTATTTGATAAAAGAGCTAGTCAGTTACAAAAACGAGACAAAAAGATGTACGCATTGATAGATAGCAACATCTACAGTTTTGAACTAAGCAAAGGAAAACCTGAGCAAATCAAAATCAAACACAGCTTTACTAAAAACTTATCTGATGAGTTTAACCAGATGTACTATGAGACTTGGGCAGGTGTAGAAGAAAACTTCTATGACGAAACTTTCCACGGAATAGACTGGAATAAAATGAAAGGTCAGTTTGCTCAATACTTACCTGAGGTAAATAGCAGAAATGATCTACGTATACTATTAAACGATATGTTAGGAGAGTTAGGTTCTTCTCACTTAGGTTTCAATTCTAGTGGAGACGAAGAGAAAACTAAACTTAACTATAGAACGTATGAAACTGGTATCGTATTCAGTGCTGACAAACCTTATCAGGTGGAGCGAATCGCACGCAAATCACCTGCTTATGCTACAGACATCGATGTACAACCTAATGATGTATTAATCAAAGTTAACGGTCAGAAGGTTGATGAAAAGATAAATAGAGATACTTACTTCACTTTCGCTAATAGTCAAGACGAAATCACATTGACATTTAACAGAGGTGGTAAAGAAATAAATACTAAACTACATCCTATCTCTTCTTCTACAATGAAGTCATTGCTATACGACGAGTGGATACATACTAATAAACAACGTGTGAACCAGCTGAGTAATAACCGTATCGCTTACTCATATATGAAGAATATGACTTCGCCTGAGTTAGATAGATTCTTACTTGATATGGTGGAGCAAGAAGCGAATAAAGAAGGTGTGATCTTAGACTTGCGTTATAATACTGGTGGTAATGTACACGATAAAGTATTAAACTTCTTAGCTCAAAGACCTTATTTACAATGGAAGTATAGAGAAGGTAAGTTAACAGTACAAAGTAACTTCACTCCTAGTGGAAAACCAATAGTACTGCTAATAAACGAATCGTCACTGAGTGATGCTGAGATGACTGCAGCAGGATTTAAAGCCCTTAAGTTAGGTAAGATCATCGGTCAAGAGACCTATAGATGGATCATCTTTACTTCTGGTAAGAGTCTGGTAGATGGTTCTTCATACAGATTACCTTCTTGGGGTACATATACATTAGATGGACAAAACTTAGAGAAAACAGGTGTAGCACCGGATATCTATGTAAAAAATACATTTACAGATAGACTGAACAACAACGATCCTCAATTAGAGAGAGCTGTTCAAGAGATATTAAAAGATATCAAATAATACGTAAAAGGCTTCCCTAGGGAAGCCTTTTTAATTTATATATAGTGAACTACCTCATCTATACTAATCATAGAGTTATAATAAAGCATTCTTAGCCATTATCACTGTCAAATCACATACTCGTATAAAACAAAAAAAAGGCTCCCTAAAAGGAAGCCGTATATTAGTTTTTGAATACTTTTTTATTAAATATAATCAGGATACCTACACCTACAGATATAGCCACATCCGCTAGATTAAATATCGCATTGAAGAATGTAAAGTATTTACCTCCCCAAATAGGTAACCAACTAGGTAAATACCCTTTCCAGATAGGAAAATAGAACATATCTACTACCTTACCGTGAAACCAAGAACCATAAGGTTCATTAGAGAACATAGTAGCTATCTGACCTGGAGTACTCTCGTTGAAGATAACGCCGTAGAAAATAGAATCTATAATATTACCTAAAGCTCCTGCCATAATTAAAGCAATAGCCACGATAAGATAATTAGATGCTTTCTTCTTAAAAGAATCATTTAACCACCAACCGATACCAAATACAGCTACAATTCTAAACAGTGTAAGGGCAAGTTTACCATAATCTCCTGGTAACTCAACACCCCATGCCATACCTTCATTCTCTATAAAATGGATACGAAACCAATCAAAAAATATGATTTCATCATTCAATAAAAAGTTTGTTTTAATGTATATCTTTAATACTTGATCTAATACTAAAACTACCAAAACAAGTAAGTATGCTTTCTTTAACGACATTTTTCTCTAATTTCAAGCAACAAATGTAGTTATTTTATCAGATAAAAAAAACGCTCCTAATGGAGCGTTTTCAAATTTATTAAAGATTAACGTTGCAGATTCTTTGCCTCGATACTCATAGTAGCATGTGGAACTAATTTTAATCTCTCTTTATCGATTAATTTCCCTGTTACTTTGCATATTCCGTAAGTCTTATTTTCAATACGAATTAATGCATTTTTTAAGTCGCGAATAAACTTCTCTTGACGTATTGCTAACTGAGCATTTGCTTCTTTAGACATAGTCTCGCTTCCCTCTTCGAATGCCTTGAATGTAGGTGATGTATCATCAGTACCGTTGTTCAAATCATTCATATAGGCGCTTTTTATTAATTCTAAGTCTGCTTGAGCCTTCTCAATTTTAGCCGATATTAATGTTTTAAATTCAGCTAAATCCGCATCAGAATAACGTACCATTTCACCTACTTCTTTCATAATTTTAATTATTTTAAAATTAACACTCGTGTTTTTAGCTCATCAAACTCTACATCTACACCCTCGCTTAACTCAGTCACGAATTCTAATGTGTGTGTTAGTGTTTCAGACTTAATATAGTCTTCATTCGCCAAAACAGCCTCTTTTATTTCTTTTTCTTCTAGTATTTTTACTGTAATCTTATCAGTAACCTCTAATCCTGAATCTTTTCTAATATTCTGGATTCTGTTTACTAACTCTCTAGAGATACCTTCTTTTCTCAATTCTGGGCTGATTGTTATATCAAGAGCTACTGTAAGTCCTCCTTCGTTAGCAACTAACCATCCTTCTATATCTTGAGATGTAATCTCTACGTCTGCAACTGTTAAATTAACACTTTTATCCGAGATATCTAGTGTTATCTCACCTTTTCTTTCAAGTTCTGCGATTTCTTCTTGGCCAAAACCTTGTATCTTATTCGCAATCAGCCCCATATCCTTACCGAATCGTGGACCTAAAGTTTTGAAGTTAGGTTTGATCTGTTTTACTAAGATACCTGAAGCATCATCTAACAATTCAATTTCTTTAACATTAACCTCAGCCTTAATTAAATCAGCGATAGCTAAAATCTCGTTCTTTTGGTTTACATCTAATACAGGAATCATAACTCTCTGTAGTGGTTGACGTACCTTAATCATTTCTTTCTTACGAAGTGATAACACTAATGATGAAATGATTTGAGCTTTTTGCATTCTGCTTTCTAACGCTTTATCAACGAACTCTTCCTTAAACTCAGGGAAGTTAGCCAAATGTACAGATTCAAAACTTTCTCCATGTGTTGCTAAAGTTAAGTCTCTGTAAAGTTTATCCATAAAGAATGGTGCAATAGGTGCTCCTAACTTAGACACTGTTAATAAACATGTATATAATGTTTGGTAAGCAGCAATCTTATCTTGAGCATATTCACCTTTCCAGAATCTTCTTCTACATAAACGAACGTACCAGTTACTCAAGTTCTCTGTCACGAAATCTGTAATAGCACGAGCCGCTTTTGTTGGTTCATACTCTGCATAGAATTCGTCTACACGTTGAACTAATGTATTTAATTCTGATAAAATCCATCTATCTATCTCTGGTCTATCTGCTAATGGGATGTCTTTCTCTTCGTATTTAAATCCATCAATATTAGCATATAACGCAAAGAAGTTATATGTATTATATAATGTTCCAAAGAACTTTCTTCTCACTTCTGTGATACCATCAAGGTCAAACTTCAAGTTATCCCATGGGTTAGCATTCGAAATCATATACCAACGAGTAGCATCTGGTCCGTGTTCTGCTAATGTTTCAAATGGATCTACAGTATTACCTAAACTCTTAGACATTTTCAATCCATTCTTGTCTAACACTAATCCATTAGATACAACATTTTTATATGCTTTAGTATCGAATACTAATGTAGCAATAGCATGAAGTGTATAGAACCATCCACGAGTTTGATCAACTCCTTCTGCAATAAAGTCAGCTGGGTATGATTGATTATTATCTATTAACTCTTTGTTTTCAAATGGATAGTGCCATTGTGCATAAGGCATTGATCCAGAATCAAACCAAACGTCAATTAAATCTGACTCACGACGCATCGGTTTACCAGATGGAGATACTAATACGATATTGTCAACTACATTCTTGTGTAAATCCACTAAATCATAGTTCTCTTCACTCATGTCTCCAACTACGAATCCTTCAAAAGGATTAGTCGTTTGAATACCAGCAGCCATTGACTTCTCAATCTCTTTCATTAATTCTTCAACAGAACCAACTACTAATTCTTCTGTCTTATCTTCAGATCTCCAGATTGGCAATGGAATACCCCAGAAACGTGAACGAGATAAGTTCCAGTCATTTGCATTCTTAATCCAGTTACCAAAACGTCCTTCTCCAGTCGCTTTAGGTTTCCAGTTTACTTCTTCGTTTAACTCAAACATGCGCTCTTTCACTTCAGTGATCTTGATAAACCAAGAATCAAGTGGGTAGTATAACACTGGTTTATTAGTTCTCCAACAATGTGGGTAACTGTGAACGTATTTTTCTACTTTAAATGCTTTGTTCTCTTCTTTTAAGCGAATAGCTATTTCAACGTCTACAGAACGCTCTGGCGCTTGCCCATCGTCATAGTATTCATTCTTCACATACTTACCTGCTAAGTCACCCATTTCTTTAACGAAACGACCTTGTAAATCTACTAATGGAACAGGGTTCTCATCAGCATCAAGGATAAGCATTGGAGGTACTTCTGGTGTAGCCTCTTTAGCTACCTTAGCATCATCAGCACCAAAAGTAGGAGCTGTATGCACGATACCTGTACCATCTTCCGTAGTAACGAAGTCTCCAGCAATTACTCTGAATGCGTTCTCAGGGTTTTGGTATGGTAATGTATATGGCAACAATTGCTCATACTTAGTACCTACTAAGTCAGCACCTTTAAACTCCTTAACTACTAAGTAAGGAATCTTCTTGTCACCTTCTTTATATGCGTTTAATTCTTCTTCTGTTTCTACAGCTGCAAACTTACCAGCAAACTGTTTTCCAACTAATGGTTTACCTAATACTACATTAATAGCTTCTCCTGTATACTGGTTAAATGACTTAACAAGTACATAGTCTATTTTAGGTCCTACAGTTAATGCTGTATTAGATGGTAACGTCCATGGAGTAGTCGTCCAAGCTAAGAAATGAATAGTACCGAACCCTTGTAAAAAAGCAGGTAAAGTCTCATCAATAGCTTTAAACTGTGCTACGATAGTCGTATCTGTAATATCTTTATATGCTCCTGGTTGGTTAATCTCATGAGATGATAAACCTGTACCAGCTTTAGGAGAATATGGTTGGATAGTATATCCTTTGTATAACAAGTCTTTATCATAGATTTGTTTTAACAACCACCATACTGATTCCATATATTTAGACTTGTATGTCACATAAGGATCGTTCATATCTACCCAGTAACCCATCTTCTCAGTCAGGTCATTCCATAGGTCAGTATAACGCATTACAGTACGCTTACACGCTTGGTTGTATTCTTCTACTGTAATCTTTGTTCCGATATCTTCTTTTGTGATTCCAAGTTCTTTCTCTGTACCTAACTCTACAGGTAATCCATGCGTATCCCATCCAGCTTTACGCTTTACTTGGTACCCTTTTTGAGTTTTATAACGACAAAAAATATCCTTAATAGCACGAGCCATCACGTGGTGAATTCCTGGTTTACCATTAGCTGAAGGTGGGCCTTCGAAAAACACGAAAGGTTTATTATCCTCTCTAGTACTAATACTTTTTTCGAATATTGATTGTTCTTTCCAAAACTCTAGCATCTCCGATGCTACCCCTGACATGTCAAGATTCTTATATTCTGTAAATTTAGTGCTCATCGTTATTATTATAATATTTTTTAATCAATTTCGCGAATTTAAACAATTTACTTTAATATCTCCCTAATTAATTGGTAGGAAAAACATTAAAAATAGTCAATTAGAGAAAACCTCCTTCAAAACCTCCAAAGAATTAGGTTTCCTGAAGTCATTTAGGTGTTGCTCATAATAGCTAATCAACATGGTTAACAACCTCTTTCTATCTCGGTTATTAAATACTTTTTGATCTGTAGAGAATCCCAAATCCAATAGTTTTTTGAACAAAAAAGTAGGTTCTTCATCAAAACAACAAGGAGAAAAACGGTTGGTAAACACCCCTTCTTCCCAATCAAAATACAAACTATTTTGAGTATCAACCGCTGGGTAAAAACCAAAGTATTTAGTCAACTCTAACATTAAAATCAAATGGAAGTTAGCTACCTCATCATGGGTATCAAACCACAGTAAGGCTGCTTCTAAGAAAGCAAAGAAGTCCTTATCTACTACAGGCTCTCTAAATGCTGAATGTAATACTTCCCCTACGAATATAGCAATGCAGTTCTTATTATAGTTATAATAGATATCCTGATATACCTGAGCTACTTTAACCTCTTTAAAATACTCAAGTCCTCCCTTATTCTTATACGTAAAATCAAGATCAAGTATAGTCAATGGTTGAAAGTAAGCCATCTTCTGTGCTGATTTTCCTTTAGCGAAAGCATTGCGCACGAAGAAACTAACCACACCAACCTCTTCTGTGAAGCACTTCACTATCAAACTCTTCTCTTGGTATTTTAAAGCACTAAGTACAATTGCTTTAGTCTTTATCTGCATTTATCCCTCCATTTAAACGTCTAAAAATAATCATCTTAGTCTAATTCTGTGCAAAAGTATTAAAATAATAAGCGAACACATCTCTCATTGGTGTAAAAAACATAGCACAATTCTATTCTTAAAAGACTATTACACAGTATAAATACATCTAAAAATAAGGACAAACGAAATCTTACAATATGAGATTATAATCACTACAATTTTCATAGCTTTGCAATTACCTATGAAAAAAACACCATGAAGAAAACCCTACTAATCCTATTCCTTTCTATAGCAGTTATAAGCTGTAAAAAGGATAAAAGCTTCTCTTTTGAGGAGAAAGTGTACCAAAAATTATTATTAGAAACATGTGTAGAAGACGACTGTACTGAAATCAAAATCACTACAGCCGAAATAATAAAGCCTACAGATGAGATAAGTACTAAAATTAATCAAAACAACTTAGCGATTATCACTGACATTCTTTCGTTTGAAGATGAAAAGAAGACGGCTACTACATATGATGACATCGTACAGTCATTCATTAATGCTTATACTGCTCTAGTAGCTAAATATCCTAAAGCTACTATTCCATGGCAAGCTACAGCAGATAATGTTGTCACATTCTATAATGACAACTTACTAAGTTTCACCTTAGATTACTATATGTCTACAGGTGGTGCTAGTGGATTTAAAGGAGAGAAAGCTATACACTACAATCCAACTACTGGTGAACAATATACAAATGAGCAATTGTTTAAAAACTATAACGACTTTAAACAATTAGTTATTACTAAACTAAAAGGCTCTAAAAGTATTGACAAAGGAGATACAATACAGAAAGACGAATTAGCTTTTGACGAGAGCTCTTTCCAACTTCCTGAAGATATCTTCATCTACGAAGATAGTATTGTTCTTAACTTTAACAGCAGTGAATTAGGAGCTTTAGCTAACAAGGTAATTACTATCACGCTAACTAAAGAAGAAGTAACACCATACTTAAGCTTTGACTTAACGCCTAAGCCTAATACCAACAAATAATATTTCCTAAACAATACTAGAACCTCAGATTGTGAGCATTTACAAGAAAATTTTTAAACAAACAGCTATTTATGGACTAGCAGCTGTATTCCCTAAAGTAATTGGTTTCTTCCTAGTTCCATTTCACACAGACATCATGCAAAATAACGACTATGGCCAGTATAGCGTTATTTTTTCGATCATGATGTTTCTTAATGTTATCCTATCTTTCGGGATGGAAACAGCTTTCTTTAGATTCTATAACAAACAAGATGACAAGAAAGAAGTTATTAATAACAGTTTGTTATTTCTTGGCTGCACCTCACTGATTTTCGCTGCTTTTGGATTATTGACTATTGATTATTGGGCATCTATACTTAATGTTTCTACAAAACTATTATACTATGTATTATGTATTCTAGTGCTAGATGCTTTAGTTATTGTACCATTTGCTAAACTGAGAGCTGACCAACGTCCACTTTACTACAGTGCTATCAGAATTGCGAATGTGTGTATCTACACAGTACTTAATATATTCTTCTTATACTACCTTCCTAAACTTAGTACTAGCTACCCAGACAGCATATTTCACAGCTTGTTTAGAGAAGGAAATCAAGTAGTTTACATCTTCGTTGCTAACCTTATCGCTAGTTTAGCTACCTTCTTAGTATTCTACAAAGACTACTTTGGTATCAAATTTAAGTTTAATAAAGACCTAAATAAACAAATGCTTAAGTACAGTTTCCCTATTATGGTAGGAGGACTTGCTTTTGCTGTTAATGAAGGATTTGACAAGATATTATTAGAGCGCTTATTGCCAGCAGACGTTGCCTTATCAGAAGTAGGTAAATACGCAGCGTGTTATAAGCTAGGATTGTTCATGGTGCTGTTTAGACAAGCATATACTTTAGGAATAGAACCTTTCTTCTTTAACTATGCTAAGAACGATGATGCACCTACTAAGTATGCTACTATCACGAAGTACTTTACTATCTTCGGGAGCCTTATCATGTTAGGAGTTATAGTCTTTGCAGATGTATTAAAAGTGCTTTTTATCAGAAACGAGTCTTATTGGGATGCAATGATAGTTGTACCCCTAATCATATTGGCAAACCTGTGTATGGGTATCTATACCAATCTATCTGTGTGGTATAAACTAAGAGATAAGACCGCTATAGGAGCTTATATCTCTATTATGGGAGCTGTGTTCACTCTAATATTTAACTACCTATTAATCCCTATTTGGGGTTATATGGGGTCTGCTATCGCAACACTAATAGCTTACGCTTCTATGATGCTAGTTTCATATGTGCTGGGACAAAAACAATACCCTATCCCTTATGACAAAAAAGCAATAGGTGGATATCTAGGACTATCGATACTATTGAGCTTTGTTTACTTCTACTGTTTCAGAGAGAACTACTACATCGGCATCGCCTTTATAATTGCTTTCTTAGGGATGGTTTACAAATTTGAAAATACCGTTATCAAAAAGATAATCAAACGATAAATACACAATCCGTTACTCCTCAGTAACGTATTTTTTTGTCTCCTTCTATTCATAAATATCTTATATTTAACACTATAATATAAAATAGTGTTATGGCTAACTATACTTACTTAAGTGTTATTAAAGACAATGTATCTCACTACCTATTTGAAGGAAAGGGCACTCTACCCTTCTTTTGGATATGTCTACTAGATCAAAATATAGTCAATAACAAAAGTCAACTTTGGAAAGAAGCGATGGCGGAGGAAGAAGAGGAAGACTTTGATCAAGATGAACAAAGTGACAAATGCATCCTCATATTGGCGAAAGATATTTACATCTCTAATGCTGATAGGTCAAGGACATTTCTAGAACAACACTTCCCAACTACTTTACCACTGTATGATGACTTTCTCAACTGTATCAACAAACATATTAACGACAATGGAGTGGTTGCTATAGAATTGATAGAGCACATTTGGTTCTATGATACTGTACAAGAGTTTACCGACTCGCTACTAAATGAAGTACAGGCGATAGAGAATAACACATCTACTGAGATAAGATATTTAAGTCTTACTGATCTAACTAATATGGGGACAGGCTTCCCGTCAATAGATAATCAAGTGTTTAATACATTAGACAACTATAAACTAGCTGAAGAAATAAGAATCAATCCTAAACATCAAGACTCCCCATATAAACATGGAGATATTAAGTCTGGCTTTATATGGCTATTAGTTTGTGTGCTATTTTCAGGTATTATCTATTGGATGTACATAGCAGATGTACCAAGGGTAGCTATTATCATAGTAGCGCTATTCAACTTATTATTCTACTATATCAGTTTACGAATGTTAACAGATGATATAAAAAAGAAAAGAAAACAACAACATCTCTAACCATAAACTCACATACCTACATTTTTCTTTAACCTATAAGACATTTTAAAGATGGACGTGACTATTTATTTAAGTATTTATAAAGACAGGTTGAACACTGTACTATTCGAAATAGAGAACTGCTTCCCTTATTTTTGGATATGTCTATTAGACCTTGAATTGATAGCAAATAAGGAATCGGATTGGTTAGAACCTGCTACCTATCTAGATGCCAATCTAAAAGAAGATGAAGTTAGTCTGATCAATCATGACATTCTCATCACCAAAGAAAAATTACTAACTAACTCCGCTAAACACAAACCTTTTATAGCAGAATACTATCCTACTGCACTCCCGTTATTTACTGACTTTGTCACTAACCTTACTCAGCATCTCTACGAAGGAGCTGTCATCCGCCTAGATATACATGAGTACATATGGTGCTATAAGAACCAACAGGATTTTATCACTGAAATGACTAATGAAGTAAAAGCATTAGAATATCTTTTCTACACTGAAACAAGATTTCTCATCCTTACAGAACTCATCTATACAGGTACAGGGATACCGACTGAGTATAATGAAGCTTTCGAAGACCTACTGTCCTATCAGAATGCAAATACAATTGATTGGGAAGATAACGAAATTACAGAACCCGAAAGATCTACACAGAATACACGTCTTAAAACGATACTCCTCTGTTCTATAATCATGCTCATAGCTATTATACTATCCATGATGATAAACTAAAGAGTTCCTTTAATACTCACTATCTAACATCGCTATAAACTAAAAAAGTCACCTCTTTGCAGAGGTGACTTCTTGTATTCTATACGCTTAGGTTATTTTTTCTTAGCGTCTTTTTTAATTTTTTCTTCTACGCGTTTAGCACGTTTTTCACTGTCTGGGTGGCTTGAGAACATTTTAGATCCCATAGACTTATCAGCTCCATACTCTTTTTCCATATCAGCAAATTTCTTAAATCCATCTGCTAAAGCTTGAGGATTTTTACCATTAGCTACTAAGAATTTATAAGAGTAATCATCTGAATCAGACTCTTGAGATTGAGAGAATTGAGCTCCAGTTAATTTCTCAGCCATTCCTCCTAAGTTAGACTTCATTAAATCTCCAACAGTTCCTTGAGTAGAACCAGCAAACTGCACAGCAGCCTCAGTGATTAATGTTTGTCTGTACGCTTTTTTAGAGTGCTCTAACTTAACGTGTCCAATCTCGTGTCCGATGATTCCCAATAACTCATCATCAGTCATAATGTCCATCAATGAAGAGAACACACGTACACTACCATCAGGACATGCGAATGCGTTAACATCAGTCACATAGTACACTTTGTAGTTTAAATTAAGTCCATCGTAGTTCTTGTATGGCCCGAAGATACGCTCTAGACGTTCAGCATATGCTTTCTTCTTAGGATCTTTATCCTTAACTGAACATACAGGGTTATGCTCATCCATCCACTTCACAGATGCAGCTGCTGACTGAGCGATATCCTCATCAGATACTGTAAATGCAGAAACAGCTTTTAGACCAGCTTCGATTTTCTTTGGATTTAATTTACCAAATTGTGCGTTAGCGGTTCCGATTGCGAAACACACTAAACATGCAGATAATAAAACTTTTTTCATAATAATTATACTTACTTTCTTACACAAATGTACTCCATTATTTCAAATCCTCTAAACATCTATAAACAATTCATAATCAATCAACAAAAACACATGAATCACTAAATTTCACGCCTAAAAGACTGCAAATCAAACCATATTAGTTAATATCCAATCAATTCTCCTCTTAACTATTACGAAATCAACTACCTATATTCTTTATAACAAAAAAGAGAGCCATAATGACCCTCTTAGAACAAAAACACAACAACAAAACTTATATTACAACTGTCTTTTTAGTCTGTGTGCTATAGCTAGCACTAGTTATAGTATCAACATATCTCCACTCTGCCTTAGCCCCAGCAGAAGTATAGTCAACATATAAATACCCTCTATCAGATAAATTGACATATTCTAGTTCATCTATTAACATTGGCATTACCTGTTCTAGTTGTCTTGCCTGAGACATATCATTAGAAAGTCCTAAGTAAGTCTCCATCCCTGGTGAACTAATAGAACTAGTCGCCAACTCATAACCTACTACTTCTCCTGTCTGAGTCTTCATCTGACTATACCATGCGTTATGTGTATCTCCTGCCAATGTCATTACTTTTTTGCCTTTACATAGGCTGTATAACTTCTCGCGTTCCACTGCATATCCATCCCAAGCATCTAAGTTATATGGTAGTACAGTCGTTATTCTCGCTTTTTCTGCTGAAGTTAAAGTAGGATCACCCTTTAGCATTCTAGTTTTGATTACTACTAATTCACTGATAGCCTTCTGAAGAGCTCCTAACGAAGCTGCTGATGCGCTACCTGTCTTCTCTATCTCAGCCATAATCTGATTAACAATCATCAGAAATTCTGCAGGCACTAACATCTTAGCCATTAAGACTTGTTGTCCTAATACTTGCCAAGAAGCTTTACTATTATTCATTTGTCCTGCTAACCACCCTAGTTGTTCTTGTCCCATAAGTTGGCGATTAGGGTTCATATACGCTTGCATAAAGCCATTAGTATCAAAGCCTTCTTTAGTAAAATAGTCATTATAACTCAACTGCTTATCTCTAGCGATAACACGAGTATCTAACATGTGAAGTGATAAGATATTACCGAAGTCAAAGCTTCTATAGATTCGAGTATCTTTCCCCGTTTTTAATGGAATAAACTCGCTGTATGCCTGAAGTGCAGCACGCTTTCTAACCTCAAAGCTACCTTCTGTTTCTGGTTGATGGTTCTCAGCACCATCCTTATATGTATCATTTGCTATTTCGTGATCATCCCATACACATATAAAAGGTTTTTTCTGATGTGCCAACTGCAGATTAACATCACTGCGATACTGTCTATATCGCTCTCTATAGTCATCTAGACTTATTATCTCTTTATTCGGTTTATGTGCCCTGTTTAACAATGCTGTACTGGCATTAGTACCATATTGACCAGGTGCATATTCATAGATATAATCTCCTAGATGGATAATCACATCTGCATCAGACTTAGCCATCTCAGCATATACATTAAACAATCCTGCTGGATAGTTAGAACACGATGCTACAGCTAGCTTCACATTAGACACATTATCTGTATAGGCTGGTAGTGTGATAGTCTCCCCTATCACTGAAGTATCTTTAGAAGATTTATTAAAGAATCTGTAGTAAAACTTGCTATTAGATGGCAACCCTTGTACCTCTATAGCTAATGTATTATCGGTAGCAGATTGAATCAGTACAGCACCCTGACGCACCACATCCTTAAACGCAATATCTCGTGCTACTTGCCAATTAACTTCTACATCAGCCTTAGCATAACGAGACCAGATAATAACACTAGTAGCAGTAGGGTCAAAACTAGCTACTCCATAATCAAAGTTGCGAATGTTTAAATCACCTATTTGTTCATTAGTAGAGTTATTATTATCATCGTTAGAGCAACTAATGATAACTGGTGCCAAGAATATACTGCTTGAAGCTAACAGAGAAGAACGCAAGAAGTTTCTTCTGTTTAATTGTGGTTGTTTCATAATACTTACTTTTATTACAAAACAACTCTTATGGTATTATTAGAGAATTAAAACCAGGTTAACAATGCGTAACGTTTAATCTAGCAATGTTAATTTATATCACTATTATCTCCTAACGGTTTTATCTTTCTGTTGTGAAATGTCTCTTTGTAGTTTCCTTTACTATCCTTAGCGATTATACTGATGCTACCATTAATCTCTAAGGTAGCTAACTTCACCTGCTTAAAATACTCTACTCCATGCTCATGCATTGCCTCAGTAAGCTCCTCAGATGTTATTCCTAGTTGAGTCGCCTTAGCGAAGTCTACCACCCCATGCTGTATTATCACCTCTGGTTTTTGTTGTAATAACCTATTGACAAATTTATTGCGAGCGATCAGACGCTTCATCCCATAGTTTAACGAAAACAAAATAAACGCAGCCAAAATACCACCTTCTAAGCTCGTATTAGGACCCACCATAGCATTCTGTACCGAATTACTAATTAAGAGCATTAAAACAACGTCAAACGTGTTTAATTGAGATAATTGCTTCTTACCGAAGACACGCATCGCTATAATCATAAACAGATATACAACTACACTTCTCAATACAATATCTAAATACTCCATAATCAATTGTTTTTAGCTTAATAATCAATAGCAAAAGTAGAGCCATAACATCACTACTGATAAAGATATAACTAAAAAGCTATATCTCTCAGATTGCAATACACTAATCCAGATCTCACATTATGAATTAGCCTGCTCTAAATTCCCTACTCTTATTCTCAACCCATATTAAAATCTGCTTTAATAGTAAACTCATCGCTATAATATACTATCCTACTTCGTTAATCCATACATCATACAATTGAGAAATTAAAAAACATGATCAACAACAATACTTCTATTGACGACCACATAAGACAAATTTAGGCTCTTGTAGAAATACCAAAGAAGGCTTAAAAAAGGTCATTCCCCGCTTCCATTTCTCTTTATAATAAGTTGTACTTTTTACCTAGTGCTAGTACAATGCAAGTATAGTGTAAGTATAGTGCAAGTACCAAAACAGCATAAAATGGTACTAAAACTATACTAGCATTATGATAAAAGTATACTTACATAACTAATCGAACCTTAAACATCAAACAACGATTCGCTTAAGCAACTATTGGTTGTCTAATCATACTTCTGCAAACAAAAAAAGGGAAGCACAAAATGCTTCCCTTCTTTATCTTATAAGACAGATACTTCTTAAAAATACTGTCTATAAAACTATCTAGGCAATCTATTTACAAATTAAGATTTTGGCTCTTATCAGATCTCACTTGATACCCAAAACGAAGTGTCTTAGTCTCATTTGCTTTTAGCTTAAGATCCCATTTCACCAATCCTTTTTCAGTATCTACAACACCAGAAGATGTATCTGTTAATTCAATTTCTATACTTGTATTATTACTTAGAGGATATTGATCTTCCACCTGTATCACTACTTGTTCTGATTTATTATTGCGAACAGTAATATCATAAACGAAGTTTTGAGTCTTCTTAGATGATAATACCTTCGTACCAGACTTATCTTTCATCAGCGTGCGAGTTACAGTTACTTTAGGATCTTTACCCATATTTAACTTCATCTCTTCCTCTGTATTCGCAGGGTTAAGAATAGTTTTACCCACATATACTCCGTCAAATATCACATTAGCCTCTCCTGCTAATAAATTATAGTTCCCATAATCAGTGATAGTAGCAACTAAATAAGCATTTAGATCTAGCTTAGGAGCAACGTAATACTTGTACTCTGCTGGAATACTAAAGTCATTTAACGATACACTATGAGACTTCCCATTAGATAATATCGTATAAGGAATACTGATATCAAATGATACGTTAAGTTGAGATTCATTTACTTGTGTATAGCTACTCACACTCTTCGTTTCATAAACTACAGATTTATCTGCCTTAGCATAGTCCTTAGTTTCATAGCTATCTGACACGTCCAACATAGCTGAAGGACTGATTTTCTTTACACCTATACCTACCCCTTTACCATACTGCCCATAAGTTGCATTAGATCTATAGTCTAAAAACCACGTTCTCCAAGTAGGGATAACATTACTCTGATTAGCTACACCACTAGTCAAGCTAAGATTCACTCCTCTCCAGTCAATACCTGAATACTGTTTCACATCTGCTTTATACACTACTTTAACTGGCGAGTTAATCTTATCTACTCTTAAGTCATAGAACGGCTTCCAAGACGCAGATTGAGTAAGATATTTAATCTGAAAAGGTACATCTCCTTCTTTATCATTCATCACTTGTATGATAAGCTTTCCTTTACTTGACTTCTCGTCTTTACCTTCGTTAAATGCAAGTTTACTTTCTAAGTTAGAAAGCTTTATTTCTAAGATCTCTTTCTTCTCTGTTAGCTTGTCAACTTCTGTAACTAATTGTAATCTCTTTGTTTTATAATAATCAACCATCTTCATTACTTCAGCAGTAGTCGTACCATTCTCCCCTCCTACATTCTGGTTCTTATCTAATAGATCTATAGTTTTATTTTCTACGTTTAAAGCATTGCTTAATTTCTTAATCTCAGCTTTAATTAATTTGATACTATCCTTTACAGGTTTAATCAATGGGGAATCTACTGCGCTATCATATTCCTCTACATAACGATTACTATACTGAATAGACATCACTGTCACATCACTGATAGATCCTATCTGTATAGAGCTCTCATTTAAATAATCAGCTACGTTAGTAATTACAAGTTCAGAAGTTCCTTTTGGTAACTTCACTTTTGCTTTATGTGTTAGTTCAGCACTGTTAAAGTAAACGCGAGCACTCTCTAAACTAGCTTGTGTAAACACGGGCTTCTGCCCCCAAGTCACAACTGAACACAAAGCTAAAGCAACAATTGTTAGGTTCTTTTTCATAGTTTTCAATTTTTAAATTAACCAAAGAGGTATTCTACTACATCTTCGATTTTAGTCACTAGTATCACTTTAATGGCAGAACTGTTATGACTAATCTTATTATACTTAGATACAAAGATTGTTGAGAATCCAAGCTTCTCTGCTTCTTGTATGCGTTGATCTACACGATTAACAGGTCTAATCTCTCCAGACAATCCTACTTCACCTGCAAAAGCAAAGTCTTTACCTATTGAGACATCTTGATCTGAAGAAAGAATAGCCGCTACCACTCCCAAGTCAATAGCTGGGTCATCTACTGAGATACCTCCTGTGATATTCAAGAAAACGTCTTTCTGTCCTAATCTAAATCCAGCTCTTTTTTCTAATACAGCCAATATCATATTAAGTCTCTTCAGATTATACCCTGTGGCACTGCGCTGAGGAGTACCATATACTGCTGTACTAACTAAAGCCTGTACCTCTACCATCAGTGGTCTCATCCCTTCTAAAGTTGCAGCAATAGCTGTACCTGATAGTTCTTCTTCTTTATGCGAAATTAATATCTCTGATGGATTAGATACTTCCCTAAGCCCACTGCCTTGCATCTCATATATACCAAGTTCTGCTGTAGAACCAAAACGGTTCTTATTCGCTCTTAGTATACGATAGACGTGATTGCGATCACCCTCAAACTGAAGCACAGTGTCTACCATATGCTCTAACATCTTAGGTCCTGCAATACTTCCATCTTTAGTAATATGTCCAATAATCAATACGGGGGTACCTGTCTCTTTAGCGAACTTAGTAAGCTCTGCTGTACATTCCTTAATCTGGGAAACAGTACCTGCAGATGATTCGATATATTCGGTATGTAGTGTTTGAATAGAGTCAATAATTAATACATCAGGTTGTATCTCTTCTATCTGACGGAAGATGTTCTGTGTATTCGTCTCCGTTAGGATATAACAGTTATCATTAGCAGGGTTAATACGCTCAGCACGCATCTTAATTTGCTTCTGACTTTCCTCACCAGACACATAAAGTGTCTTAAATGGCAATCTCAGAGAGATCTGTAGTAGTAAGGTACTCTTACCAATACCTGGTTCACCACCAAGCAATACCATAGACCCAGGCACAAGACCTCCTCCTAATACACGATTAAGTTCTCCATCCATCGTATTCATACGGATCTCAGCAGTACTGTCAATATCACGAACCTTTAAAGGTTTGGCTACTGTCTTTACAACACTTGCAGAACTACTAACTGCTTTCCATGCAGTCTTTTCTTCCTTCTGAATAACCTCTTCTACTAGTGTATTCCACTCTTTACATGCATTGCACTGTCCTTGCCATTTAGCATACTGCGTACCGCAACTCTGACAGAAAAAAGCTGTTTTTACCTTTGCCATTAGATATACTATTTAAATCTACATACGAAGATACGATGTTATGATTAGACAAGAAAACATCAGAAAAAGTATTATTAGAAAGGAATAGGTACTATAAATCGTAACACTAATCAAATAAGCAATTAAAGATATAATCCGAACAATTAAATAATAATTATATTTACTTATACATAAAAACACTTAAATAAATATGAAAAAGACACTTTGTTGTGCTATACTTGCGATTACAGCCTTAGGTATAACAATTGTACACGCACAAGAAAAACCACTAGAGAAGCACTTTGAAGCAGGAGTACACTTACTAGGAGTAGGAATAAGCTATGAATATCCTATTATAGATCAATTGACAGTACTAGGTAAAGCTCAATATCAAATGGGCATCTTTGGGAACTCTGACTATGTTGATTACATAGCTTCACTCTCATTAGGAATAGAATCAAGATACTACTACAATTACAACAAAAGAGTTCAAAAGGGCAAAAATGTTAAACACAATGCTGCTAATTTCTTTTCTCTAGGCTTTGATTATATGCCAGACCTATTAACAAGCACGAGTTCATCAGATAACATTAAAGTCGAAAAATCATCTCACTTATCGCCAATGTGGAATATTAGAAGAAACATTGGTCAATCAAACTTCAACTACGAAGCAGGTATAGGTTTAGATTTTTATAAAATACACTATAACAATGCCCCAACAGAGAATAGAACAGGGCCAGCTATAAGGCTATCTATAGGCTACAACTTTTAAAATACATTAAACAAAAAAGACCTACTCAATGAGTAGGTCTTTTTTAATATTTATAATCAGCTAATTAGTTAGCTAATATAATAATCTTATTATCGCTTAATTCGATAGTACCAAGATTGATAGGTAAATGATAAGTATCATTACTTACTTTCTCGAATTTAGAACTAAACTCTGGTGCAATAGAAATGTTTTGCCCTGTAAACTTTACATTCCCTTTTGTTAGGATAGAAACAATAGGAGCGTGATTATTTAACATCTGAAACTCTCCATTTGCTCCTGGAACCGATACTGAAGTAACTTCTCCAGAAAATAAAGTAGCCTCAGGTGATACAATTTCTAATCTCATGTTGATCTCTTTAAATATTAATTAGATTATATTTCTGCTAACATTTTCTCTCCAGCTGCAATCGCTTCTTCGATTGAACCTTTTAAGTTGAAAGCTGCTTCTGGTAAGTGGTCTAACTCACCATCGATAATCATATTAAATCCTTTGATAGTATCTTTAATATCAACTAATACACCTGGGATACCAGTAAACTGCTCCGCAACGTGGAATGGTTGAGATAAGAAACGTTGAACACGACGAGCTCTGTATACAGCTTGTTTATCTTCTTCAGATAACTCTTCCATACCTAAGATCGCGATGATATCTTGTAATTGTTTGTATTTCTGTAAAATCTCTTTTACTCTTTGAGCACAAGCATAGTGATCTTTTCCTAAGATCTCTGGTGTTAAGATACGAGAAGAAGACTCTAATGGATCCACTGCAGGATAAATACCTAACTCAGCAATCTTACGAGATAATACTGTAGTAGCATCTAAGTGAGCAAACGTTGTTGCTGGTGCAGGGTCAGTTAAGTCATCCGCAGGAACGTAAACCGCCTGTACAGAAGTAATAGATCCTTTTTTAGTAGAAGTAATACGCTCTTGCATAGCTCCCATCTCAGTAGCTAATGTTGGTTGGTATCCTACTGCAGAAGGCATACGACCTAATAATGCAGATACCTCAGAACCAGCTTGAGTAAAACGGAAGATATTATCAACGAAGAATAATACGTCTTTACCTTGATCATCTCCAGCTCCATCACGGAAGAACTCAGCGATTGTTAATCCTGATAACGCAACACGAGCACGTGCTCCTGGTGGCTCATTCATCTGTCCGAATACGAAAGTAGCTTTCGATTCTTTCATTCCTGGACGATCAACTTTTGATAAATCCCATCCTCCATTTTCCATAGAGTGCATGAAATCATCACCATATTTAATAATACCTGACTCTAACATCTCACGTAGTAAGTCGTTACCCTCACGAGTACGCTCACCAACTCCAGCGAATACTGAAAGTCCTCCGTGTCCTTTAGCGATATTGTTAATTAATTCTTGAATTAATACTGTTTTACCAACTCCAGCACCTCCGAATAAACCAATTTTACCTCCTTTTGCGTAAGGCTCAATTAAGTCGATTACTTTGATTCCTGTGAATAATACTTCAGTTGAAGTAGATAAATCTTCAAATTTTGGAGCTGAACGGTGGATTGGTAAACCATTAGTACCTTCTTTAGGTAAGTTTCCAAGACCGTCAATAGCGTCTCCTACTACATTAAACAATCTACCAAATACATCTTTTCCAATTGGAACTTGTATAGGTGCTCCAGTAGAAGAAACTTCATATCCTCTACTTAAACCGTCTGTAGAGTCCATTGAAATTGTTCTTACTGTATCTTCTCCAATGTGAGATTGTACCTCTAGGATTAATTTCGTACCATTTGGTTTTGTGATTTCTAATGAATCATAAATCTTTGGAAGCTCGGCATTTGCAGTGTTGAATACTACGTCAACTACTGGTCCGATAACTTGCGCAACTTTTCCTGTAACTTTAGACATTGCTTATGTATTTATTTAACAGCTATTTACGTTTATCGAAAAATTCTACTTTTTCAGAGTGCAAAGATAGTTTTTTTCTCTGAATATTAAAAAGTTTGAAATTTTATTTTACACAAAAAAAAGCGAGCCTAAAAAAGGCTCACTTTCTTATTATTATTCAACCGTTACTGACTTAGCTAAGTTTCTCGGTTGGTCAACATTACATTCTCTTAAAACAGCGATGTGGTAAGATAATAATTGTAATGGGATTGTCGTTAATATCGGAGTTAAAGCCTCAGAAATACCAGGTACTTCGATAACGTGGTCAGCAAGTTCTCTAACTTGTTTATCCCCTTTAGTTACCACAGCAATAATTTTTCCGTTTCTTGCTTTAATCTCTTGAATGTTGCTCACTACCTTATCATAGTGATCTTGACTTGGTGCAATCACAATCACAGGCATATGCTCATCGATTAATGCGATTGGACCGTGTTTCATTTCAGCAGCTGGATATCCTTCTGCATGGATATAAGAAATCTCTTTTAATTTAAGAGCTCCTTCTAATGCCACTGGATAGTTATACCCTCTTCCTAAGTAAAGACAGTTTGTAGAATCTTTATAAACATTAGCAATGCTTAAAATCTCCTCATTTTGAGTTAATGCCTCTTCTACACGTTCTGGAACTAATTCTAATTCGTGTAAATATTTTAAATACTCAGAGTTTGCTAAAGTTCCTTTTGCCTTAGCTAATCTAAGAGCAATTAAAGTCAATACCGTAATTTGAGTTGTAAATGCTTTTGTAGATGCTACACCAATTTCAGGACCTGCATGTGTATAAGCACCTGCATGTGTCTCTCTAGAAATAGAAGAACCAACTACGTTACATACACCAAATACGAAAGCACCTTTTTCTTTAGCCAATTTAATAGCTGCTAATGTATCTGCAGTTTCTCCAGATTGAGAAATAGCAATTAATACATCACTAGAATCAATAATAGGGTTTCTATATCTAAACTCAGATGCATATTCTACCTCTACAGGTATTCTAGCGAACTCCTCGATTACATACTCAGCTACTAGCGCAGCATGCCATGAAGTACCACAAGCAGCAATAATAATTCTCTTAGCGTTTAAAAACTTATCGATATTATCCTCGATACCAGCCATTCTGATTAGACCCTGGTCAGCGATTAAACGTCCTCTAAAAGTATCTTTAATTACTTCTGGTTGTTCATATATTTCTTTAAGCATAAAATGGTCATAACCATTTTTCTCTATTTGTTCTAAGTTTAATTGCAACTCTTGAACATAGTGTGTTACTAAAGAGTCATCTTTAATCTTACGGATACGCAATGGCTTGTGTAATCTAATAATAGCCATCTCCTCATCTTCTAAATAAATAGCATTATTAGTATACTCAATAAAAGGAGAAGCATCAGAAGTAATGAAATATTCATTCTCTCCAATACCGATAGCTAATGGACTTCCTAATCTAGCAGCGATAATTTCGTCTGGCTTCTTGATATCCATTACGGCTATAGCATACGCACCTACAACTTGATTAAGTGCAATCTGTACAGCCTTACCTAATTTTACTCCTTGTGTTTTTTGAACATCTTCGATTAAGTTGATTAACACCTCAGTATCTGTATCAGACTTAAACGTATATCCTCTTTTGATTAATTCTTGTTTTAATGAATCGTAGTTCTCAATAATCCCATTGTGAATCAACACTAATTCTCCAGAATTAGAGAAGTGAGGGTGAGAGTTTACATCATTAGGAACACCGTGAGTAGCCCATCTAGTGTGCCCTATTCCTACAGTTCCTTTTTTTATTGCTTCTGTACTTTTTTCTTCTAAATCAACAACCTTTCCCTTTGTTTTACAAAGGTTAATCGTCTCTCCATCAAATATAGCAAGACCAGCAGAGTCATATCCTCTATACTCTAATCTTGTTAATCCCTTAATAATAACAGGAAACGCATCGCGATGCCCTATATATCCAACAATTCCACACATAGCTGTTACTTTTTATTACTTTTTAGCTTTTGTATAATAGATTTCTAACTTCATTTTTTTGCCTTCCGGAGCATTTGTACCATAAAGTGCTACACCTATTGGAGCACTCACAGAGAATGATGGAATGACAGTTACGTTAGTTGGGGTGTTAGTTATTTCTGTTTGTAGTTTTTGATTAGTATATCCTGCTACAGCAAAGTTATTTGCTACAGTAAGAGCTAATCTAGGACTTACAGTATTTTTACTCTTCAGTAAACCTCTAATGTGATCAGTGATTTTAAACTTATAGTAATATCCTTGTTTACCTTTTTCAGTATCCTCTTTTACGAATATACCATTATACCCTTGTTTGATATACTGAGCAGAACTTACTGCATCATTCGCAAAATCCGTTATAGCAATACTGTTATCGTAGTCATATAAATATAAACGCTCAGGAATAGGCTGCCCACTCATCTTTTCTTTATCTACAAAAATAGTTAGATAAGCATCATTTAGTAAACCTTCACTTTCTTTAATAGCTTTTAACTCTGCGAAATCATTATCTCTTAATAATTCGATAATAGCAATACTACCTTCTCCTCCTCTTAAAAGGATAGACTCATCACCTTGCATGGTATTAGCTTTAGCTACAGCCGATTGATACACAGCATCTTTTTGAGACTTATAAGTATTAACTGTAAATTTCTTAGATCCTAAGCTATTATTTCCAAAAGGAATACTGATTTCTTTTCTTTCATTCGTCACAGTTTCTTTACCATCTTTATCCTTAGTTGTAACATCATCATGATAAATAATTACCATTTTCCCTTTAGTTACATCTAAAAGACCCACAGAACCTGTTCCTCCATTAACCCCTTGATTAGTTTCAAAGTAAAGACCTTTAAACGCTTCGTTAAACCCACTTCCTGTAGTCAACTTAGATTTATTGTCTTTCATAAACTTAGTGAAATGTGCCTCATCTAGATCTAACCAAGCACCAGGAGTCAAACGCTCTTTTACTAAGTTCTCACCAGTTTTTGGATCCTTAATAGGAGCACCGTCTTTATCTTTTTTATAGATAACGATTTCTTTATTGTCGAAGAAGAAGCTTCTCTTTTTATTCAGAACATCTCCTACTTTATTCTGTTCGAAGTCACTATTCTTATTAGTAAAGAACTTAGAAGTACTACCATCACTTAGATCAACATCCATAAGATAGTATCCATTTTGATAAACCTTAAGATCTATCAATCCTTCACCATAAACGTTCTTTAATTTATACTTAGTCACCTTATCCTCTACTTTATCAAATTGAGAGTAATAAGGAATATACACATATACAGAATCTACTTTAACTTTATCCGTTATCTCACTAATAGTACTAGTTTGATTTACCAGTTGCAATACTAAGTTACTGCTAGTAGCACCGAATAAACCATTGTCTAAATACCCAAAAGGCACCTCGTTTAATCTACTTCCATCTACAACACCATAAGACTTATTATAAGCCTTCAAATCTTTAACTGTATGTGGAACAATCTCAAAAGCTCCTCCACCGATTAAATCATTTCCTGTTGATGTAAAATCACTTTCACAAGCTTGTAAGGCTACTAAGCCTACTACAAGAGATATTCCTTTTAATATTTTTTTATGGTTCATCTAGTCAATCCAATGTATATGGGTTATTACTATTCTATAGAGATGTAGTTATTAAAAAAACTTCTGATAAAATTCAGTATAAGCCTGAGCAAACTCATCTTTAGCTACGAAAGGTAAAAAAGGTTTTTCAGAAGACTCTATAAATTTTGTTAAATTTGAGCTTACCTCTTCAGAAGCAATGATCACCCCATCAGAATTTTTAATAGCATTTTTCATGATATTCTCATACGTAGGCTCTGTAAAATCACTTACAATATCCTCTGAGAAACCGTCAAATGCGATTTTTTCTTTCATAGTAGCATCAAGTACTCCTTCGAATCCTTCGCTAAAGATAGAAGTAACCACCTTCGTATCAGAGAAGATAGCTTCATCTTTATAATAATGTTTTAGGTATGTAGGCAGTAGTGACGCCATCCACCCTTGTACATGTATCACATCAGGCACCCAGTTAAGCTTCTTAACTGTCTCGATAACACCTTTAGTAAAGAATATCGCTCTCTCGTCATTATCAGGATATAACGTCCCGTCTTCATCCGAGAATGTAGATTTTCTTTTAAAGTACTCATCATTATCTATAAAGTAAACTTGAATTCGCTCTTTTGGGATAGAAGCTACTTTTATAATCAATGGCATATCCATGTCATTCACGACTAGATTCATACCAGACAGTCTAATAACTTCGTGTAATTGATGTCTTCTCTCATTTATACTACCATATCTAGGCATAAATATTCTTATCTGTCCACCTTGATCATTAATCATTTTTGGAGCATCATAAGACATTAATGAAACTTCGTTTTCTGCTAAATAAGGTACCACTTCAGATGATACATATAATATCCTCTTTTCTTTCATCTTCAATTATAATTTCTGTGTTTGAAATAAATAAACATTGCAAATTTACAAAAATTTATGCAGTTATTTTCTAAATAACTAATTTTGCCATTATTTTAAACACGAAGCTAATGTTTCTTTTTAGTACAAAAGCCGAATTACAAGCGTATTTAAAAACATTTCGCGATGCTAATAAGGCAATTGGTCTTGTACCAACAATGGGGGCCATTCATAACGGGCACCTCTCATTAATGGAACAATCTTTAAACGAAAATGAATGTACGGTAGTAAGTATTTTCGTAAATCCTACGCAATTTAATAATGCGGAAGATTTAGAAAAATACCCTCGTACTTTAGAAAGAGATAAGGAGATTATTAAGTCTCTTTCTGAACAAATTGTAATATTTGCACCATCAGTTGATGAAATTTATGGTGGAAATACTGTAGCCCAATCATTTGACTTTGATGGACTAGAAAACGAAATGGAAGGTGCTTCTCGCCCTGGCCATTTTGATGGAGTAGGAACTATCGTGGGTAAATTATTCGAACTTGTGTCACCTACCAAAGCTTATTTTGGAGAAAAAGACTTCCAACAGTTACAAATCATTCGCAAGATGGTACAGAAACTTCACATTCCTGTACAAGTAATTGGAGTTCCTATCTTTAGAGGAAGCGATGGTTTAGCGATGAGCTCGCGTAATGAGCGCGTATCTGCAGAAGGACTTCAAAAATCTACTTTCTTATACCAAGTCTTATTGAAAGCCAAGGAATTATTTAAAAGTGAAAGTATTTCTAAAGTTAATGCTTTTGTAGAGAATGAATTTAAAAATAATTCTAACTTTGAACTCGAATACTTCACTATCGCAGAAGAAGATTCTCTAAAAACAGCTACTGATAAAAAAGTAGACCATAAATACAGAGGATTCTTAGTAGCTCATATTGAAGGTGTTCGACTAATCGACAATTTATCTTTTAACTAAAACTCACGCGAAATGCAAGTTGAAGTAGTAAAATCAAAAATTCACCGAGTAACTGTAACTGGAGCAGACCTACACTACATCGGAAGTATTACGATTGACGAAGTTTTAATGGAAGCTTCTAACATCATAGAAGGCGAGAAAGTTTCGATTGTTAACATTAACAATGGAGAACGTTTTGAAACTTACGCTATCCCAGGTCCTCGTAACAGTGGAGAAATCTGCTTAAACGGTCCTGCTGCACGTAAAGTGCATAAAGGGGATATCATTATCATTATCACTTACGGTATTATGGACTTCGAAGAAGCTAAGTCATTTAAGCCTTCTATCGTATTCCCTAATGAAGAGACAAACACTTTAACATAGCCTCTTTTTGAAAAAAAATATCAGTAAATTAACTAATATACTACTCCCACTTTTGTTGGGAGTTTTTTTGGTTTATTATGCCTATAGTCAATTTACTGACCAACAGATTGAGGAGATGAAATCTCAATTTAGAGATGCGAATTACAATTATATTCTCATCTCCTCATTCTTTTCTTTACTGAGCCTTTGGGCACGCGCCTATAGATGGAAATATGCACTAAACTACATGGGGCACCCTGTCTCTACTTCTACTAATTTTATGGCCATTTCCATTGGTTATTTGCTCAATCTTACCGTACCTAGATCTGGAGAAGTATCACGAGCTATTGTATTACAGAAATACGAGAAAGTCCCTTTTGACAAAGGGTTTGGCTCTATAGTATCTGAGCGAGTAATAGATCTAATCTGTTTACTTATATGTGTATTAGCTGCATTATTATTACAGTATCAAGTACTAAAAGACTTCTTATTAGCTAAAGTACCCATAGAAAAACTAGCCATATTAGGTACTATAGCCTTAACAGGCTTCTTAGTAGTAGTCGCGATATTTTATTACAGTAAATGGAGAATTATTCTCTTTATTAAACAAAAAGTAAAAGGATTAACTGAAGGTGCTATCAGTATTTTTAAGATGCCACATCGAGCAGGATTTCTATTTCATACCTTCTTAATTTGGTTTGGATATATAGCCACCTTCTACTTTGGCACACATGCCCTAGCATCCACCAGTACACTGAGCTTCCCCATCGTTATGTCAGCATTCGTAGCAGGCAGTTTTGCTGTATCGTTTACTAATGGAGGTTTTGGAGCCTTTCCGCTTATTATTGCCGAGCTACTATCTCTATATGGTATATCCACAGTAGCAGGTACCGCATTTGGTTGGATATTATGGACTACACAGACTGCTATTGTAGTTGTATTAGGAGCACTCTCATTCTTAATACTTCCTCTTTATTACAACAATAAAAAGTAAATCAGCCTTCCATAAAAAACAAAAGTACTCATCTATGACTAGCAAAGATGAATACTTTCATACAAAACCTTTTTATTTACAATAGTGATAAACTGCGCTATGTTACCATTTATTATTTCTGCCTAAAAGGTTGTTTGTGGGGACTTAAAAAAAGTACAAATTAGTATTGTGCGATCAAGTAATTGATCATATCTGTTGTTGTTACTATTCCTTGTAGCTCATTGTCTTTATTCACTACAGGAAGAGAGTGGAACTGTTGTTTAGAGAATATCTCTGCCACGTCTTTAATACTCGTTTCATCCGTTACCACTATCGGATTCTTAGTCATTACATCAGTTAATTTATATGCATCATAGATAGCATCTAACGCATCCTTATCTAGATCTGACACTCCGTATCCGATCTTAAGGATATCATTACTACTCACTATTCCTACCACAGTCTCAGCTTCTACCACTGGAATGTGTCGAATATTGTATTCGATAAATAACTGATTTACTTCGCTCAATTTTTTGTTCGTAGGCACAGCTATAAGAGCTTTAGCCATAATTTGTGATACAGGAACTCTTTGTTTCATAGTGTTAGTTATTTTATTATGCTAGTACAAAGATTGTACATTGTAAATTCATAATACATGATAAAAAGCAGTTTTTAGTAAATAAAAATGTCATAAATTATATAACAACTCATTCAAAAACAATACTTTTTAATCACATAACTCGAATATAAAGGCACAAATACCTCAGCTCATACCTTATCATTCCTCAAAAAATAAAGATTGTTATAATTTATCTCAAAACACCTCAACATACGAACGCTCTTTTTTTCTAAATTGCCTCATAGTTAACAACTTAAATTAGTTAATATGGCAACAACGAACACCTATTTAACCTTTGATGGTAATTGTGAAGAAGCATTTAATTTTTACAAATCTGTATTTGGAGGAGAATTTGCATACTTAGTCAGATTTGACAGTATCCCAGACAGTCCTGAATACGTAACATCCGTAGAAGACAAACATAAGATTATGCACGTCTCACTACCTATAGGACAATCGATCTTAATGGGAAGCGATATAACTAGTAGTACCCCAATGCAGTTAGTCATGGGTAATAACTTCTCTATATCTATCTCAGCAGACTCTAAAGAGGAAGCAGACACACTATTCGCAAAGATATCAGCAGGCGGTATAGTAACTATGCCTATCGCCGATGCCTTCTGGGGGGACTACTTCGGGATGGCTATAGACAAATACGGTATTCAGTGGATGGTCAATTTTAATACAGAAGGACAGTAATAAGACACTTAACCTCTACAATAATCAGAACAACACTCCCAATAGGACATCTTATTGGGAGTGTTTATATCAATACATAGTTATTCCATACTCTAAATCTATCTTCTAACTACATTGCCAGTAACCAGCTATCACCTTACCTGTCTCATTATGTTTATATAGATACAAAGCTCCATACATAAAAACATAATCACCAAGTATTTCAGTATTATAACCATCCTCATCTATCATAAGATAAAAACTATAATTATCTTTCTCTAAAGGTTCAATATAAAAAGATTCTTCTTGGATTAGGTCAGGAGCACCATAACATTTAATAAGTATTGCTTCTTCTTCATCCATCCTTTTACTAGTATATTCAGATATAGAACATATTCCTAAGTCCTTTATACCAGATTGCTTATTACTCATCGTAGAGTAATCATGTTCTATCACTCTTACAGCTATATCTGGATAAATCGACTTATCAAGCAATATTTCAAAATCCTCATATATCAAAATAGACAACATCTTATCCTCCATATCTGGATGCACTATTGTAGCATAAAACACATATCCCTCAGGAATATCATTTTCTATTATACCAGGCACATTACCACCTATCCTTCCTTTGATACTATTATCATAAGGAATACATTCAGCAAATTTTTCTTCCATTTCTCTAATAACACTTTATTCTACTAAAAGTACTCAAAAACTAATAACAAAGGACATATTCTTAAATAACACAATGCATACTATACCTACCCCAAAAACAAAGCTAAGTAAACTCCTATTCAAACTATATTTTCACATAGCCACATCACACTTAATCTCTCATTAATGCTCAATTGATTTGCCCTCATTTGGTTAAAATGACCTCTCCTGCACTTTTTGACCACATATGAAGTTTTAAAAAACAAATAAAATACTGAATTACAGCATTTTAATATAAATGATTTTAGTTTTGTTTGGATAGTGTTCGGTAACTTCTAGTGTTTACTTGGGTTAGAAGGGTGTTTTCAAAACCGTAGCCAACTCGTACCCAAAGGATCTACTATAGATCTAAATAAAAGAAAAGAGGAAATGATCTAGGAGGAATTATCAAAAATAAAAGTAATGAAAATATAACCAAATAAAAAAGCCAGTCGTAAGACTGGCTTCTGTTATGCTCCCCCTCTTGGGCTCGAACCAAGGACCCTCTGATTAACAGTCAGATGCTCTAACCAACTGAGCTAAGGAGGAAGGTGTATTACCTTTATTGCATTGCAAATATATATATTTTTGACCAAATACCGCACGTTTTCTACGTTTAACGAGCATTTTTTGTCAAAAAAATTTACTTCTAAAACAAAACTAACTCATAATCAGCTAGAAATAACTTCAATTATTTTCTAAAAAAAACACCCCAATTAGTAAAATCGATACACTATATAGATAAATACAACCCAAAACGTACTATTACAGAATTAAAAAACGACCGTAATTAGCTAAGTTTTTCGAGTTATATTGAATAGAAGTATAAAAGATAAGCTAGAGGGATAGCAAAGAAATCATAAGAAGAAAAGAAAATGGAATTCTACTAAATAGAATCTATACCAAATAAAAAAGCCAGTCTTACGACTGGCTTCTCTTATGCTCCCCCTCTTGGGCTCGAACCAAGGACCCTCTGATTAACAGTCAGATGCTCTAACCAACTGAGCTAAGGAGGAAGGTGTATTACCTTTATTGCGGTGCAAATATATAACGTTTTTTAGTATCTGCAAACATTTAAATAAAAAAAATCAAACTTTTTTAATCTTCGCTTTTGAGTGTCGGAAGCCCGAGTTTATAACGGGTTGCTATCAAACGAATTACAAAAACAGATGTAGCACAAAATAGTTGTGTAAAAACTGTACCTACATTAAAAAAATCTAAAGTATAATAGATCATCACTCCGAAAATACAAGTCAATGCGTACCACTCTTGTTTAAAGATAGCTGGTATTTCATTAATCATGATATCTCTGACGATACCTCCTACTACTCCAGTGATAGTAGCCATGATCACCACTACCCAAAATGGATAGCCTAGTGACATCGTCTTCTCAGTACCTACTACTACGAACAACCCAAGACCAATACCGTCAAACCATAAGAATGTATTGTTTAGATGCACTAACTGTTTTCTGAAGACTACTACAAAGAATAATGCTATAATGGTACACCATACATAAACACTGTTTAACATCCAGAATGGAGTAACGCCTAATAGAAGGTCACGTAATGTACCTCCTCCTGTAGCAGTGACAAATCCTACTACTAATGCACCGAACCAATCAAGACTCTTCGCTGAGGCCATACGGATACCCGAAATAGCAAAAGCACAAGTACCAAAAAACTCAATGATGTCTACAAAGTGTATTGTAGTCCAAAACTCAAAAAACTTATCTAGCATAACACGACAATATATATGATAACCGCCTTACTTAATTACAACTGATTTTTTGTTTACAAATGATAATAGTCCTTCTTCTGCCATCTCTCTACCTATTCCTGAGAACTTATTACCTCCGAAGGGTACTCTAGGGTCAGAAATAACCATTTCGTTGATAAATACAGCCCCTTCGTCAAACTCGTGTACCTTCGACTTTAAATATTCAACATCTTTACTAAACATCGCCACTCCTAGCCCAAATCTCGAATCATTACTCATCGAGATAGCTTCGTCGAATGTCTCATACCCTACTATCACAGCTAGAGGACCGAAAGTCTCTAACTGAAACGCTGGCATCTGATCTGTGACATCAGTGATTACAGTTGGTTCAAATTTAACTCCATCGCGCTTACCTCCTACTAACACCTTAGCTCCCATCTTCACTGAGTCATTCATGATTGTCTCTAATTCTACAGCTAGATCTTCTCTCGCCATAAGTCCGATATTCGTTTCGTGGTCCATTAAATCGCCAAACTTAATCAACTTAACTGCTTCTACCAATTTATCTGTGAACTCCTGTTTTATAGAGTTATGAATTAAAAATCGCTTCCCTGCTATACAGCTTTGACCGGTATTCTGAAATCTAGCATTGATAGCAGTCGGTATTATAGCATCGATATCTACGTCTTCTCTTACGATAAAGGTATTACTACCTCCTAGCTCTAGCACCACAGGTTTGATTAATTCTCCTGCTTTTTTACCTACTGAGCTACCTGCAGCTTCACTACCTGTCAGAGATACCCCCTTAATGATAGGAGACTCGATGATAGCATCTACCTCCTTACCAGACACTGTAATATTAAAATACACTTGTTCAAATCCTTCTATGCTAAAGCAGTCTTCTAGTGCTTTAGCACTTAGAGGTACATTACTAGCATGCTTCACTACTACAGTATTACCAGCTAATATCGCAGGAATAGCGAAGCGAAACACTTGCCAGAACGGAAAGTTCCACGGCATTACTCCTAATATTACCCCCAGCGGATCATTCACTGTATAAGTCTCTGTCCAGTCAGTCTTTATCGTACGTCCTTTTAATATCTCTTCTCCATTGTCGATATAATAATCTATCAGCCTTGCACTCTTCTCCGCTTCAGCTACTGCTTGCCTTATAGGTTTATGCATATCTAGTGTCATACACTTACCATACTCCTGTAGATTAGCTAATAATTTAGCTTTTACTTGTTGAAGGTAAACCACTCTCTCTGCTATACTCACTCTTTTCCATTCTAGAAAAGATTGGTTAGCTCTATCTAAAGTTGTTGAAACTAATGCATTCATATATCGTATATTTTCTATTTACTAAAATTAATAATTGTTTTATAATCAACACTGTTGTACAGATATAAAATTTGATATCTACTCTAAAATAACTAAATTAGTACCACACTTTAATGAAATGACCATGAGAAGAAATCAAGTTATATTTCTAATTGGCATCGCTTTATTTGCCCTGTCATTTACCCTGTTTTATCTGAATATTATCGGAGCGCAGTTAGCTTACTTTATCGTTCTACTGTCTTTTGTGATGATAGTAAGTCCATTAGTGATCTATTTATTCAATAAGTTAAACTAAAACCTTATTTTTGCAATAAAAAACTAAGCATGGATAAAAATGTAAAGTTATTACTTTTAGGAGCAATCCTATTTATAATCACGATAATATTACGAACTGCAACGGCTATTAACAGTAGTGCTATCCTAGCATTGGCTATCATAGCATTGATAATAGTAGTAGTACCTCTATACAATCTAGTATTTAAAAGATTGAGAAAATAAAAAAGCCAGCTAATTATAGCTGGCTTGTTTTTTTACTATTTCCTACTAGTAAGTATGCAATAGCACCTAGTACAGGCACGAATATGATTAATAAACACCAAATAATCTTATAATTATATTCTAGATCTGCTCTACCTACTCTATACAGGCTATACGGTATTAATATAAGTAATACTAATAGAAAAAATTGCCAAATAAAAATCATAATACGATTATAAAGTTACACGTTAGAGAACTACTCTCTAATTAAGTATGCTAAAATACAAAAAAAGCCAGCTTATAGCTGGCTTATCGTTTATATAAAGACTTATTTCTTTAATTCTCTTTCTAAGTTTTCTAACATTACTTCTGTCATAGAAGATAAGTCATACTTATGGTTCCATCCCCAGTCTTGTTGTGCAGATGTATCATCGATACTAGCTGGCCAGCTATCAGCGATAGCTTGTCTAAAGTCTGGATTATACTCGATAGTAAAATCAGGAATATGTTTAGTAATCTCAGCAGCGATCTCTTCTGGCGTGAATGAGATACCTCCTAAGTTATAAGAAGAGCGAATCTTTACATCTTCTTTCTTCGCTTGCATAATACCTACAGTAGCATTAAGAGCATCTTCCATATACATCATCGGAAGAGCTGACCCCTCAGATAAGAAACAGTTATAGTGTTTATCCTCAATAGCCTTATAGAATATATCTACAGCGTAATCTGTAGTACCACCACCTGGAGGTGTAGTCCAAGAGATTAAACCTGGGTAACGGATACTACGTACGTCTACTCCAAATTTGTTGTAGTAATATTCACACCAGCGTTCTCCTGTTTGTTTAGAAATACCATATACAGTACTTGGCTCCATTACAGTATACTGAGGTGTGTTATGTCTAGGTGTTGTTGGTCCAAAAACGGCAATAGATGATGGCCAAAATATCTTTTTAATTAATCCTTCTTTAGCAAGGTTCAATACGTGGAACAAAGAGTTCATATTTAAATCCCAAGCAAATGCTGGGTTTTTCTCTGCAGTAGCTGATAACAAAGCTGCCATTAAATAAACTTCTTCTACTTGGTGTTTTTCGATAACTGACTTAACAGATTCAAACTCCATAGCATTTAATGTTTCGAAAGGTCCAGAACTCATAAGAGCTTCATTACCTTCTCTAATATCAGAAGCGATTACATTCTCACTTCCATAAACATCTCTTAATTTAAGCGTTAGCTCAGAACCTATCTGTCCACAAGCTCCGATTATAAGAATTTTGGTTCCCATTGTTTGTGTATTTAAAAAGTACACAAATATAGTTTAACTACGATTACAAATCAATTTTCACAATAAACATTACTACAACTTTATAACTTATATAACAATCTGACAATGCAAGTAATATAAAATGTAGATAACTTTGTAAATTTGGCATCTAAAACATTTTGAAAAAATGAAAAGCAACTCTTATATACTTTTACCATTACTATTCTTAGTTTCTATCTTAACATTCTCTTGTAAAGATGATAACAGATTTGAGAAAGAACAAGAATTAAAACTTACTCAACACAATGATAGTGTATATGAGTTCCTAACAAAGAATTGGAACCTGCGTATTCCTGAGACTACTCCTGAGTTAGACCAAATATTACAAGAGTGGAAACCTTGGCAAGAGCTAGCTCAAGAAGTAAGACTTAAACCTGTATCTTCTATAGGTGCGTTTCAGAAAAGGTCTGTGAGATTAGCAGAGTTAATATCTTCTCTGACTTATCAAGAATATCCTGCAGAACTAAACCTTCCTGACATTAAGACTAGGGTATCTTTATTACAAACTGCTCTAAATAATCTGAATATGTTCTTAGAAGTAGAACCTATAGATATCAAGAAATTAGATCACGATATCAAATATGTCAATAGAGCTTTTAGACTACTAACTGCTCAGATGGAAGAAAACATTAGAAAAGCAAATATACCACAAGAAGAAGGGGAAGCAGAAATGCTAGAGGCTATAGACAATGAGCGAAGAGCTAATCCTACAACTGAAAATGTAACTGAATAATGGAAATTAAACAACGATTTAAAGAATCTTCAAAGACTAAACAACTTCTCCAAGACTTACAGTCTAGAGGGAATAAAATATATCTGAAGGGATTAATAGGTTCGGCTGTTTCTTTTCAAATAGAGAGTCTCTTCACTCAGCTAGACGCTCCCTTCTTACTAATCTTTAATGATAAAGAAGAGGCTGCATACTATCTCAACGATCTTGAGACACTAATTAATAAAACGGATGTTCTATTCTATCCTGGGTCATATAGAAGACCTTATCAGATAGAAGAGACTGATAATGCGAATGTACTACTGCGTGCAGAAGTATTAAACAGAATTAGTTCTCGTAAGAAGCCTGCTATTATCGTATCGTATACAGAAGCAATCTTTGAAAAAGTAGTTACTAAAAAGGTATTGGAGAAAAACACCTTAAAGGTACAGCAAGGAGATAAAATGTCTATCGACTTCGTAAACGAGGTGCTATTCGAATACAACTTTAAGCGAGTTGACTTCGTAGCGGAGCCAGGTGAATTCTCTGTACGTGGTGGTATTATAGACGTATTCTCGTTCTCTAATGACAATCCGTATCGTATAGAGTTCTTCGGGGATGAGATAGATAGTATACGTACCTTCGATGTAGAAACTCAGCTATCTGTAGAAAGACAAAAGAAGATTACGATTATCCCTAACGTAGAGAATAAGTTCTCGTCTGAGGTTAGAGAGAGTTTCTTAGATTATATTTCTGAGAAGACTATAGTACTTACACAGAATACGGCGATGAGTGTAGATCAGCTAAACAGACACTTCGAAAGAGCTACTACTACATTCGAAAAGCTAAACAAAGACCTGAAACACAAAGAACCTAAAGATATGTTCTTAGATGGTCAATCGTTTTTACATAAACTAGAGTTGTTTACTCTTCTAGAGTTAAATGATACTAGACTACTTGATATTAATAAGACTGTTGAGTTTCACATAAAGCCACAACCTTCGTTTAACAAGCAGTTTGACTTACTAGCTCGCAACTTAAACGAAAATACAGACAATGGGTATTACAATTATCTATTCTGTGCTAATGAAAATCAAGCAAAACGCTTCAAGGATATATTCGAATCACTTAAAGAGGATGATAATCATAAGGTAGTACAGGCTTTTAAGACTGTAGTAATGCCTATATTCGAAGGGTTTATAGATGAGGAAAAACAAATCGTCTGCTATACTGACCATCAAATATTCGAACGTTACCACAAGTTTAATATCAAGAACGGGTATACCAAGAAACAATCTATAACGCTTAAAGAACTTAACTCTCTATCTGTGGGGGATTATGTAACGCATATAGACCACGGTATCGGTAAGTTCGGCGGATTACAAAAGATACAAGTAGAGGGCAAAACACAAGAAGCGATAAAGCTAGTATATGCTGATAATGATATCGTGTATGTGAGTATACACTCTCTGCATAAGATCTCTAAGTACAATGGCAAGGATGGTGCTGTACCAAAAATACACAAGCTGGGATCTTCGGCTTGGAAAACATTAAAGAATAAGACTAAGGCTCGTGTAAAACACATAGCCTTCAACTTGATACAACTATACGCGAAACGCCGTCTACAGAAGGGGTTTCAGTGTGCTCCAGACAGTTATTTACAACACGAACTAGAGAGTTCGTTTATCTATGAGGATACTCCTGATCAGCTTAAAGCTACTCAAGAGGTAAAGGCTGATATGGAACAAGAGAGACCAATGGATAGATTAGTATGTGGTGATGTTGGTTTTGGTAAAACTGAGGTGGCGATAAGAGCTGCCTTTAAGATGGTGGATAATGGTAAACAGGTAGCAATACTAGTACCTACTACTATCTTAGCTTTCCAGCACTACCAGACTTTTAGTGAGCGTCTTAAGGATATGCCTGTACGTGTGTCTTATATCAATAGATTTAGAACTGCTAAGCAGAAGGCTGAGATACTTCAAGATCTTCACGATGGAAAGATAGATATCTTAATCGGTACACATCAATTAGTTAATAAAGGTATTGTATTTAAAGACTTAGGCCTGCTAATTATAGATGAGGAACAGAAGTTCGGAGTGGCTGTAAAAGACAAGTTAAAGACTATCTCTGAGAATGTAGATACACTTACACTGACTGCAACCCCTATCCCACGTACACTTCAGTTCTCACTAATGGCTGCACGTGATTTATCTGTGATAAGTACTCCTCCTCCTAATAGATATCCTATAGAGACTAATGTAGTAGGATTTAACGAAGAGGTGATTAGAGATGCTGTGTCTTATGAGATAGAGAGAGGTGGTCAAGTGTACTTTATCAATAATCGCATAGAAAATATCAGAGAGGTAGCTGGTATGATACAGCGCTTAGTACCTGATGCTAAAGTAGGTGTTGGTCATGGTCAAATGGAAGGAAAAAAGCTAGAGGAATTGATGTTAGCTTTTATGAATGGAGAATTTGATGTACTAGTAGCTACTACCATTATCGAAAGTGGTTTAGATGTTCCTAATGCGAATACAATATTAATTAATAACGCAAATAACTTCGGTCTATCGGATCTACACCAGATGAGAGGTCGCGTAGGTCGAAGCAATAAGAAAGCGTTTTGCTACTTTATCTGTCCTCCATACTCTGCTATGACAGAAGAAGCTCGTAAGAGGATACAAGCCTTAGAGCAATTCAGCGACTTAGGAAGTGGTCTAAATATAGCGATGAAGGATCTAGAGATTAGAGGTGCTGGAGATATACTAGGTGGTGAACAAAGTGGATTTATCAATGAAATAGGCTTCGAGACATATCAAAAGATTATGCAAGAAGCTATCGAGGAACTTAAAGCTAACGAGTTTAAGGATCTGTACGAAGAAGAGAACAAAGAAGAAAACAAAGTATTTGTCAAGGATACTCAGATAGATACTGACTTCGAAATACTGTTCCCTGATGAGTATATCAATAATATCACTGAGCGCCTAAACTTATATAACGAACTGAGTACTATCCCTAACGAAGATATATTACAGCAGTATGAGCAACGTCTAATAGATCGATTTGGGCCATTGCCACGTCAAGCTGTGGCACTTTTAAACAGCTTGTGTATCAAATGGCATGCGGCTAATATGGGAATAGAAAAAATAGTAATGAAACAAGGTAAGATGATTTGCTACTTCTTAGGTGACCAACAGTCAGGGTTCTATCAATCAAATAAGTTTAGAAAGGTGCTTACATTCGTACAGCATCGCTCTAATATCTGTGAGATGAAAGAGAAACAAACAAAGAATGGACTGAGACTACTCCTGACATTTAAAAACGTAAAAACTATAAAACAAGGTCTTGAGTACATAGAGTTGTTAGACTCTAACCAAGCTTAGTATAAATGTACAACGCCCGATATAAGGTTTTATCACTTATATCGGGCGTTTTAATTTTAGTCCAGTACTTATTTAAATATAAGCGTTTTAAAGGCTCTTTATTATTGAATCAACACAAATATTAGTAAACGCTTAATAGTTGCTTAAAAATAACAAAAGAGGCTTTACACGATGTGTAAAGCCTCAATGATATATAGTTTAAAACTTAATCTTAGTATCCAAATAAGTCTTCTAGGCTAAGTTCTTTTACTTTACCCATTTTCTTAACAGCTTCCCAGTCTAAGTTCTCTTTCTTACCTAATAAACCTACGTTGAAAGTTTTACCTTTTACATATTTATTAAAGTAGTTAACTAGATCAGTCATCTGCATTTTCTCTACTTGATTATAGATGTCTTTATTGATATCATAGTCAAGTCCTTTTTCTTTTAAGCTTAACCAGTAGTTGAATATTTGTGCTTTAGTATAACGCTGAGTAGCGATATTCTTAAGTACAGTATTCTTAGCATTCTGGAATTGACTTTCGCCTTGTGGCATATCATTCATTAATTCCATCATTGCATCTACTGCTTGCCCTAGTTTATTAGCTTGAGTTCCTACATAAGCCATTACATAGTTATGTTTGTCAGCCTTAGCTGCATTCATATAGTATGCATAAGCTGAATAAGCTAATGATTTAGACTCACGAATCTCTTGGAATACAACAGAAGCCATACCTCCTCCGAAGTAATTATTAAATACAGAACTAGTCGCTAGTAAGTCTTTGTTAAACTTGCTCTCTCTCGCTCTATAAGTAATCTCTGCTTGAACCATGTCATAAGGAGCGAAGTATAGTGTTCCGTCTGTAGCTGGTTCTGGATAGATCTTAGCTGCAGGTACTTTCTTACCTTTTCCTAAATTGTGGTTTTCTACAATAGCTTTCTTAGCTGTATCTTTATCATTACCGTAGTAGAATACATCGTTGTTATAATCAAAGAAGTTGTGAATTAATCCAACTAATTCTGTTGGTTTAATAGTCTTTAATTCTTTCTCACTTAAGATGTCTTTAAAACGACTTAACTCTCCATTAGATACGATATAGCTATTCAATGCTCTCTGGATTCCTCCTTTGCTTGATTTAGCATCTACACGTCCTTTAAGGATTTGATCAACCATATTCGCGTAAGCATCTGCGTCTGCTTTAGCATCAGTTACTAAATGTTCTAATAATTTAATACCTGCTGGGATGTTTTCTTTAAGTCCTTTTACAGTAATATATGTTTTATCTGTACCAGTACTAATACCATAAGAAATACCTAATTTATAGAACTCTTTCTTAATCTCAGCAGCTGAATATTTACTAGTACCTAGGTAATCTAAATATCCAATAGCTAATGATAATTTGTTGTCATTATCAGAACCAACTTCTGTAATATAAGTCACAGTAGATAGGTCATTAGTAGTATTTTTAATAGAGTATAATTGACTGTTCCCTTTGCCAATTTTCTCTTTTTGAATAGCGCTATTAAAGTCAACAAATACAGGTGCAATCTCTTTTACATCAATTCCTTTTAAGCGTTTGTAGAATTCTGACTCACTGTCTCTATTCAAATCAATAGGCGTAATACCAGGATTCTCTACACGTACTAAGTCTTTGTTTTCACCTTGACGCTTATAGATAACTACATAGTTGTCTTTATAATTAGCGTTCACGAAGTCAACTACTTCTTGTTTAGTCACTTTAGACATACGTTCTAAGTCAGATACTGACTGCTCCCAAGTACGTCCATGGATAAATGCTTGGTACATCTCTGTAGCCATTGCTTCATTGCTTTCTAAAGCTTCCATAGAGTTCTTACGGAAGTCATTAACTACAGCTTCTAATAACCATTCATCAAATTCACCTTTCTTAAGCTTTTCGATTTGTGCTAATAAGATGTCTTTAACCTCTTCTACAGTTTGTCCTTCGTTAGGCATACCTGTAAGTTGGTGTACAGAGTAATCCTTCATAATCATAGGAGAACTACCTGCATATAATGTCTTTTGTTTTTGATTAACATCTAAGTCAATGATACCTGCCTGACCATTGCTCAATAACATATCAATCAAGTTTAAGTAGATAGCATCTTTAGTTTGGATACCTCCTAAACGGAAACCTATTTCTACTCGCTCACTCTGTGGGCTATAGATATCTTTAGTTTGAATCTTAGTCAAAGGAGCTTCTTTAGCAATATACTCAACTGGTTGAGTTGCTTTCTTCATAGCTCCAAAGTAAGCATTAACCAACTTAATAGTAGATTCAAACTCAAGGTCTCCAACTAATACTACTGCCATATTATTAGGAACATAGTATTGGTTAAAGTAGTTATTAATAGCTACCATAGAAGGGTTCTTAAGGTGATCTGAAGTACCTATCGTAGTCTGAGTACCATAGTGAGATGCAGGGAATAATAACTTCATCATTGCCTCATGAGATGCCCAATAGTCATTATCTTGTCCTCTATTAAACTCTTCGTATACTGCTTCTAATTCAGTGTGGAATAAACGCAATACTAATTCAGAGAAACGCTCACTCTCGATTAATAAGAATTTCTCTAGCTCATTAGAAGGAATCGTATTTTGGTAAACTGTTTCGTCAAACCAAGTATGTGCATTAGTACCAGTTGCTCCAATAGAAGCTACAGATTTATCATACTCGTTAGCAACTGCATACTGTGACGCCACTTTAGAAATCTCATCTATCTTTTTATAAATAGCTTTTTTCTTCTCTACGTCTTTTTCAGCTTTATGTTGCTCATATAAATCAGAGATTTGTTTGATTAGCTCTTGCTCTTTAGCCCAGTTAATAGTACCTAGCTTAGATGTTCCTTTAAACACCATATGCTCAAGATAGTGAGCTAGACCTGTACTGTCTTCAGGATCATTATTAGAACCAGTACGAACAGGTATATAAGTCTGTATACGTGGTTCGTCGTGGTTCTGTGCTAGATATACTTTTAAGCCATTGCCTAATGTATACACTCTAGCTTTAGAAGGGTCATTCTCTACATACTCGTAAGTAAACCCATTAGCATCTTTTTTAGTTACAGTCTTATACTGTGCATGCATTGAAGCACTTACAGCAAAAACGAAACCAAAAAGTAGGTACCTTTTTTTCATATAACGGTGTTTTTGTGTCTAAGTCCCAAATCTATAAAATATATTTTACACTACTTTATTAAAATTGAATCTAAATTACAGAAACAAAAAAGTCGCCTGTATTACTACAAGCGACTTTCTATATAGAGTATAATACTTATTATTTTACATCTACTGCTTCGTGAATAGGTGTTCCTATGTTACCATTAGGCACTTCTATTTTTAATATTTCAGCAATAGTAGGTGCTATATCAGTCATATGAGTCTCGCGGATAGTCTTACCTGGTTTAACTCCCCATCCCATAAATACTGCAGGAATATGAGCGTCATAAGAACCCCAAGTACCATGTGTAGTTCCTTTACTATCTTTTTTACCACTATACCATTGTGGTTCTAAGATATACTGGATAACTCCACTTCTCTTGATATTATATCCATTAACGATACGCTCGCGAATCTTAGCAGGAATAGCTGCTGATGCTGCATCATCCATATCAGTAACAAAAGCAATACCTTCTAATTTCTTCATCTCTCTAACGATGTATTCTCTGATATCTTCTTCCTCAAGTCCTTTTTCTTCAACAAGAGCATTGTTTAAGTGAACTTGGTAGTTTGTAAGACTTTTGATAATATCTTTTTCTCCAAACTTCTTCTCTAACTTCTCGTTCAAAGTCTTTCTTGCTTCTGCTGTATTGAAGTAACCTGCGTTACCTTTCTGATCAGCAAAATACTTAGGATTATGAGCTGCACCGTGATCAGCAGTTAAGAAAAGTGTATAGTTTCCTTTCCCTACTTTCTTATCTAAATAAGTTAAGAATTCACCTAAATCAGCATCAAGTCTTAAATAAGTATCTTCTACCTCGATAGAGTTAATCGCAAACTGGTGACCTACATAATCTGTAGATGATAAACTTACAGCTAAGAAATCTGTAACACCTGCAGGGTTAGCTCCTAGTTCTTCACTATCAATCGCTGCTTTAGCAAAATCAAGAGTTAATGAGTTACCAAATGGGGTAGCCTTAATTAAGTCATATCCATTATCCTTTTTCAATTTAACTAAATTACGAGGGAATACAGGTTTGTCTTCTCCTTTAAAAGGCTCTTCGTAAACATTATCATCAGCTGTACTTAATACATAAGTATTGATAGGATAAAGTGTATTCCATCCTTGTTTAAAGTATTTATCAGCTAATTTTTCTTTATTAAATGATTTAACCCATTTAGGTAGATCTTTCATATAATATGTACTAGTGATCCAATCTCCTGTAGTACCATCTAACCAATACGCAGCATTAGCAAAATGTCCAGCAGGAAGGATACCACCTCTATCTTTAATAGCAATACCAACCACTTTGGATTGGAAGTTAGTAGCTAATCTCAATTGATCAGTAACTGTAGATACTAGTAAGTTTTTAGGTGATTGTTTACCAATCTTACCAGCTCCCCCACCTACTCCTTCTACACTATCATCTTGAGTACAATACATGCTCTCTCCTGTAGCTTGGATAATAAAATCGTTACCAGCTATACCGTGAATAGCTGGTACACTACCTGTATAAATTGTACTGTGCCCAATAGCTGTATACGTAGGTACATAATCTATGTAAGTATTCTCACTTGAAAATCCTTCGTTTAATAAACGCTTAAATCCATTATCTGAATAGCGATCGTAGTATCTATATAAGTAGTCCCATCTCATCTGGTCAACTACTACTCCTACTACTAACTTTGGTTTCGGTAATGTCCCTCCTGCTAATGCAGTCAAAGAGAACATACAGCCTACTGCTGCAAATAAGGTTGTTCTGATTTTCATCTTTTAATTAAGGTTTGTATATGTTTTTAATAAGGCTTCTGTTTACAAAACTATTAAACTCAAAGACTTTACAAACATTTATTCTACAAAAAACTCTAACATTAACATTTAGAATTATATCCATCAAAAATATACATTCTATCTAAAACTAAGATTAACTGTATGTTATCAATGTCATTTATATGCAAAAGCAAAAAGGCTGCCCTTATATGGACAGCCTTTTAATGCTAACTAATTCTTTATAATCTAAGACTTATTATATGTTTGGATTAAAATCCGATTCTTTTTTAGGTATTCTCCATGTCCATTTGTTATTCATTTCTGGAGTAAATTCTTTTGCAAATGTTGGACTTGCATTTCCTCCGTCAGACCCTAACTTTCTACTAATAGTTCTATTCCATCGTTTGTAATCAAACCAATCAAATCCTTCTCCCCATAATTCAATACCTCTATATTTAACTATCTCCTCAAATAACTCTTTACCAGATTTAGAACAAGTATAGTTCGCATCTCTACCAGAACTTCTAGTTAATTCTTCTAATAACTTTGCAGCCTCAGAATCACGTCCTAAGAAATGTAATGCTTCAGCTTCTATTAAATACATCTCCGAAGAACGGAAATGATTTATATGTCCAACCCCCGGATTGGCATTATTCTTTATTTTTACTTGCATATAAGCGGCTGTTCTAGCATCAGAAGCTATATCTGGAAACTTAGAACGAATATTCAAGTCTAATGGGCTCTTAGTAACAGTTAATCCACTATCAACACTAAAGTCTTTATCTGAATACCCGGTAGGATCCATAAATAACCCTTTACGAATATCTGATGCTGGGATAGTTTCATAAAGCTCTTTACTAATACGACTTGGAGAGTTTCTTACTGCACTAGCGTTTGAATTATATCCTATATAAGCACCATAAGAAAAATAATGTAACTGCTCATCAGTCGCACCATAACTACTCCATATCCACTCTTTATTAGGGTTTGAAAAACCATCTTTATAATCTGCTACAGACATTAAAGGATACCCTTTCTTTGCAAGCCCTGCTTCTTTTAATGCAACTGTATAATCCTGTTTATTTAGTGCTGCTCTAGCATAAATAGCATGAACTACGTTCAGATCTATCATAAAATTATTAGTCCCAGCTCTCTTATAACCACTTTCTTCAAATAATTGAATAGCTAAATCTAAATCTTTATAAATCTGAGCATACACCTCTTTTAAAGGCGACAATGGCATTTCTTTAGGATCATTAAGAGTTAATCTTAAAATAACAGATTTAGTTTCTCCCTTATTTGAATCAACCCAACGATTTCCATAAAGTTGAACTAGCATTGTATAAGCATATGAACGAAAAGCTAAAGCTTGTGCTTTTAAATATTTCTTTTCATTAGCAGGTCCATCTACACCATCTACTTTGTCAATTATTGCATTAGCATTAGTAATTAACATATAGTAATAATGCCATGGGTAAGAATTATGTGCATGATTTGTATTCTCTAAATACTCAAAATTAGCTACTGCAGATAATATATCTTTTCTTGAATTATTTCCAGGCATTTCACCATAATGCAATTTTATTGTTCCTTCGCCATTATATCCTTGTGCATTATGTTGAGCTGTCATAATTTTTGCTAACCCATTCACAGCCATAGCTACAGTCTCTGTAGTTTTGAATACATTTTCTGGAGCTGTTTGATTAGTTGGAAGAGTGTCTAAATAATCTTTACTACATGAGCCTAAAGCTAATACTGTAGACAATAAAGCATATTTTATATATTTAATTTTCATCTTAATCAAGTTTTAATATTAAAATCCTAAGTTAACCCCAAAAATAAATGTTCTTGCAGTTACCCATGCATCTTGGCTATAACCACCAAATGACTGTTGTGGGCTCATTCCTTTTAATTTAGTAAAAGTAGCTAAATTGTCTACTCCTAAATTCAAGCTCATTTGACTGATTCCCATTTTTGTCAATACTGTCTTAGGCATATCGTAGTTCAATGATATATTCTTTACTACTAAATAATCTCCACTCTTAATAAATCTATTCGATAGAGCATTACTTTGTGATCCTACAGTACCAAATTGAACAATTGGTAATCCATTAGGATCAATTCTATCCGGTGATGTTGCTGTCATTCCTTCTGGTGCCTCCTTCCATGATCCTAAAATATCTTTGTGAATTGCACTAGGAGTTGAACCAACTGTCATTAAACCTAAATAAGAATAATCAACCATCTTCCCTCCTAAAGCATAAGTAAATAATGCTGATAAAGAGAAATTCTTATATGAAAATGACGTTGTAAAACTTCCTTCCATTTTTGGCAAAGCATTACCAGCAAACTCTCTCTTACCATACGCTGAAGCGTTAGTAGTATACGTTACTCCATTTATAGTCACTAAGTTAGCAGCATCAATCTCTTCTTTTCCAGGTGCTGAACCATTTACATTAAAACTCTCATTGTCAACAACGTATAACGACCTACCTGTTAATTGGTCAACTCCAACAAATACTGGTAACCAAAATTCATATATACTTTTACCCTCTTTTCTTAAAAATGGTGCAGAAGGAATTCCAAATTCTCTGTTCTCTGCAGGTAAAGTAACTAACTTATTCTTCATCCATGTAGCATTAACTCCAAAATTCCATTTAAAATCTTTATTACGGATAATATCTACATCAAATGAAAGTTCTAATCCATTGTTAGAAATTGTTCCTACATTACTAGTTACACTAGAAGTCTGAGATCCTGTACTAGTTGATCCATTTGATAATGGCATACTTAAATCAAACAATAAATTTTGAGAGCGTTTATCAAAATATTCAACTGTAAAGTTAGCACGATTAAACAATCTTCCATCTAAACCAACGTTCACAGATGAAGAAGTTTCCCACTGTAAATCAACATTACCATTTTGATTTTTATACATTGCAGGTTTACCAGCATTTTTAACAATTGCATATAACGATTGATAAGCATAAGTATCAGCTCCTCCATCATTACCGACTTCTCCATAAGATGCTCTTAATTTTAAATAATCTATTTGCTTAACTTTAAAGAACTCTTCTGCTGATACAATCCAGCTACCTCCTACAGACCAGAAGTTACCCCATCTTGAATCTTTATGGAATTTAGATGAACCATCTCTACGGAATGATGCTTCAGCAAAATACTTATTAGCATAATTATATTTCACTCTAGATAAATACCCCTCTGTTCTATACTTAACTGTATAATCAGTTAAACTTGTAACATCACTGAAGTTAACCCACTCTGGAATACCAGGAAATGTTTGTCCTGCTTTTAATCCATATAAATAGCTATAATCAGTATTATAGTTCTCATGACCTAACAATACTTCTAAAGAGTGGTCTGCAAAACTCTTATTCCAATTTAATAATTGTTGAGCAGAGTATGTTTTATATCTATAAATATCTCTTCTAGAACGTCCATTATTTCCTTTTCCATCACCAATAATAGCATTGTCATACTTTCTATTCTCGCTATTGCGTAAACTTAAATCTCCTTTAATTGTAAATGTAAAGTCTTCCAAGAATTTAAAATCAGCATAAAACTGTCCATTAATTGTATTACGGATAGATTCATTACTATTTAATTCATTCTCCCAAATTACGTGACGTCCATTAAACTGCTTACGAGAAGAGTCTCCTGTATCGAACATCTTATTCCCATCACCATCATATAAATATTCTCCTGTTTTTTGATCATGTGCATGTACAGGATAAATAGGAGCAATGTTACGAGCATACATAAATGGATTTGTATAAAGTCCAGTGTCACTAGTTGTCGCACTCAATCCATTTGAAATTTGGTGAGAAGCAGCAATATTAGCACCTACCTTAATTGCATTATTTACTTTATAATCAGCATTTACTCTTCCTGTAAACCTCTTAAAATCACTTCCTTTAAAGTATCCCTCATTATTTAGGAATCCTCCAGAAAAATAAGCACCTCCTTTATCATTAGCTACACGACCACTCATATTAATATCCTGATACATACCAGTTCTTTCTATTGGCTTATACCAATCTAAATCATCAGAATATCCAGCTAATATTTTAGCATTAGGATTCAATTTACCATTTTCTACAAATAATTGATCACCTGGCAAATTGTAAATATTAGTCCACAAGATATCACTTACTAATTTCTGATTAGCCATTAAACTAGCTTGTTCGTAATTAACCTTATTACTAATTAAACTGTTTCTGTATCCAGTCCACATCGTTTCCATAAACTCATCTGGTCCTAATCTATCATAATCCTTCATACCACGAGTAAATAAACCTTGCTTCATACTAACCCCAAAGAAACCTTTTCCTTTAGAAGCTTTCTTAGTTGTAATTAAAACAACTCCATTAGAAGCTCTATTTCCATATAAAGTCGAAGCAGATGCGTCCTTAAGAACAGACATATTCTCAATATCATTTGGATTAATATCAGAAATATTTCCTCCAAAAGGAACACCGTCTACTACAAGTAAAGGTGCATTATCTCTCAATGAAGAAAACCCACGAATACGAATACTTGGCTCAGAACCAGGCTGACCAGAAGCATTATTCACACGAATACCTGGAGCTGCTCCTTCTAATGCTCCTAGAGCATTTGTCGCTGGTCTTTTCGCAATATCATCACTGCCTACTACAGCGATAGCTCCAGTTACAGATTCTTTTGTCGCAGTACCATAAGCTACTACTACTACATCGTCTAACACCTGACCATCTTCTTTTAATTTTATGTCATAATGTGTTTTTGATGTTAATCTGATTCTTTGCGTTTCATAGAACACATAAGAAACAACTAACACATCGCCTTCGCTAGCATTAATTGTAAATATCCCATGATCATCTGCACTTGTTCCAAAGTCAGTTCCCTCTAGAACAATAGTTGCACCAATCAAAGGTGAACCTTCAGTGTCTTTTACACTTCCAGTTATTGTCTTTTTTGCTTGAGCAAAAACTACACTTGTTAACACAAGCATAGAAAACGTTAAGTAAAGTTTTAATTTCATAAACATCTTTTTAAGATTATTTTAGCATTGTCAAAAATATAAAAAAAAGAATACAAAAAAACATATTACACATTTAATCAATAAATAGTTGTAAAATTACTCAAATAAATAAACCAAAAACAGAAATATCATTAATCATTTTAACATAAAACAGCGTATTTTATAAAGAAATAATTCACATATCATGAAGAAAAACAAGGTGAAAATACGTGTTTATTAAAATAAAGTTAATGCAAGCTTAACATATAAAAAGTACAATCTTTAACACGCTTACTACACCTTTTTTATAAGACAACTACACAATATCCCGTATATTTACTCTACATAACTAAATCAAACAAGAATATGAAGCCTTTTAAAGTAGTTGCTTTTGATGCAGATGATACCCTATGGGTGAATGAGCCATTCTTTAACGAAGCAGAGAAATCATTCTGTATCTTAATGGAAGACTACCTAACACACCAAAGCATTTCACAAGTATTATTTAAAACTCAGATAGACAATCTTCCTCTTTATGGATACGGTATTAAAGGATTTACTTTATCTATGGTAGAGGCAGCAGGTATAATCTCTAAAGGGACTGTAAGTCCTAAAATAATGGAGAGAATTATAGCTATAGGTAAAGACTTACTGACTAAACCTGTGGAGTTACTAGATGAAGTAGAAGATGTATTAGAAGAACTAAAAGGAAAATATAAACTAGTAGTAGCGACTAAAGGTGATCTAAAAGATCAACACCGCAAACTACACAAGTCTGGTCTAGGTCCATACTTCCATCACATTGAAGTAATGACTGATAAAGAAGAAATAGATTATCAGAAATTACTAGGACGCTTAGATATTCGTCCTGAAGAATTTATTATGATTGGCAACTCGCTAAGATCAGATGTACTACCTGTCTTAGAGCTAGGAGGGCATGCTGTACATGTCCCTTTCCATACTACTTGGCTACATGAGCATGTAGATCACGAGATAGTACATCCTAACTTCACATCTATCAAGAAGCTTAACGAGATAAAAGATATATTACTATAAAAAGAAGGGCTGGTTTTACATAAAACCAGCCCTTCTTACTAACACTTATAAACAATGTATTTCTAAAATCTATATCCTACGAATACATTAAAACTTTGATTATATATTTTAAGATCACCTACTCCAGGATTTTCTTCTAACCCGAAAGTATTCGAATTATCAAATATCGAAGCGAAACCTCTGCTATAATTAGCACCTACTAAGAACCCACAGTTAAACTGATACTCAGCACCTACTACTATACCATAGTCCATCTTTTGTAGATACTGACCATCTTCTTGATCGTCATCTATACTTCCAAAGATTCCGTGATATTTATACTTGTTTCCATCTTCGTCTACAGCAGTTATAGATGAGTATAACAGCATATTCACATAAGGACCAGCATACACTTGTAATCCTCCAGTCTTAAATACTGCACTAATAGGATTAAGGCGTAGACTATGCATCTGCAATTTAGCATCTAATGCTACTCCATCTTCATTCTCTCTATCAAAACTAGCTCCATACTGTTGGTAAAACAATTCGTGTTTTAACCCAAAATATTTTCCTAAGCTATTATCAACAGCTACTCCTACAGAAAAGCTATTTTTACTATTCACTTTACCATCTATAGCCAGATGTTCTAAATCATCTCCTTTAAGCGTAGACTGTATCCAACCTCCTTTTACACTAAAAGTTGTATTCCCTTTTAAGTCGTGATTGATATCTTGTGCTAGAGCTGTACCTGATACAGCTAAAACCGAACAAACACTTAGTAATAAGTTTCTCATACCTCTAATTCTTAAAAATCTATATCCCACATTCCTACAGCATTCTCTAACTCCACTAACGCAGATGCGTACCCAAATAAAGTCTCAGCATAAGCCTGTTGTGTCTCGTTATAAGTACGTTGAGCATCCAATACTTCTAATAAACTACTCGCACCTCTCTGATAGCTATACTTAATACCTTCGTACACCTGTTTAGCTTCTTCTAACATTCCTTTTTCGAATCTATTGATTTGCTTCTGTTTCGTTAGATAGTTACGATACGCTTGAGTAATCTCCTTTTCTAACTCTAATTCTATAAAGTCATATTCTAAATGAGCTTGGCGTTCTTCATATAAAGCAGTTTTCAGTCCAGCCTCTTTTCTATTAGAAAACTTTAACGGCACAGAGAATCCAGCTTTCACCACAGTATTACCAGGAGTAGGAGCTATCGCATTCTTAACGAAAGAGTTGTTCTCTACCCCGAAGTTAAGACCTAGATCTATCACTCTCTCAGCTTTAGCTAAAGTAACTTGTTTACTAGCCACAACTTTATTTTGTCTAGCCACTAAGAAGTCAGCTCTATTATTCTGAGCAGTAACGATAAGATCATTTAAATCAAATAGCCTATCGAACTTATTAAACTCCCCTTTAGGAATATAGATAGTATCATTTCTCTGTTTACTAATTACATTTCTAATCTCTATCAGACTATTTTCCCAAGTATCATCGGCATCTTGTAGATCATTATACATTCCCTTAGCTTCTAAGTTACTTTGGATAGCATCGACCTTACTGATTTGACCTAATGTATAACGGATACTATCAGACTTAGCCACTTGTTTCATAGATTCATAAGAGTCTTTCTGTATATCATACAGCATCTTATTTTGCATTGCTTCTAAGAACAGTATTGTTGACTCCGCACGTAGCGTTTGGAAGAACTCTTGTAATTCTAACTCAGCCAATACCTTTTGGTCTGCAGCAAGGTTTTTTCTTGCTTTGCGCTTTCCACCTAATTCTAAGTCCCAAGATAACTCAGCCTCAAAACCATATCCCATCTGCATACGCTTCTGTTGATTGTCAAACCAACCAAAGCTCAACTCTGGATCAGGAAACACCTTAGCAGCCTGTACCTCAGCTTCAGCAATATCTATATTATACTTAGCCGCAGCATATCCTAAATTGTTCATTGACATCTTGTGCAGATACTCTGTAAATGTCAATGGTGTTTTACCTTCCACTGCTTCAGTATGAAGCTGGGCAAACCCAACTCCACTACAGAACACAGCTAATATTCCTACTAGTATATATCTTTTAATAACATTCATATCTTATACTAATTTTCGTCCGTTTCACTCTTTACAAAATCGCTATCACTACCCCATTTGCGCTCTACCATATAATATAATGCAGGCAGTACAAATAGTGTAAGAACAGTAGCAAATAACAATCCATATACGATAACTGTTGCTAATGGTCTCTGTACATCCGATCCAATACCCGTAGCTAATGAAGCAGGGAATAAACCTAATACCGCCACAGTAGCAGTCATTAATACAGGTCTAAATCTCTGTTCTGCTCCAGTTAATACAGCATCTTTCAGTGCAGCCCCTTTACGTCGGAGATCATTGATATAGGAAATCATAATCACCCCATTCTGTATCGCAACTCCGAATAAGGCGATAAACCCTACAGCAGAAGACACATTCAATGACATCCCTCTAATATTTAAGGCTAACATACCTCCGAATAACGCTAGCGGCACTACAATCATTAACAGTCCAGCTTGTCTAAATTGTCCGAATGCTCCATAAAGCAATACAAACATCAAACACAATGTCAAAGGAACAATTACTGCCAAACGGCTATAAGCTCTATTCTGATTTTCGAACTGTCCACCCCATTCGATGTGGAACTTCTCGTGATCATATGTAATATTACTCTCTATCTTTTGGTGTGCTTCTTTTAATAGAGAAGCTAAGTCTCTATTACGCACATTCAGTTTCACAGTTAAGTGACGTCTGTTCATCTCACGAGTGATTGTACTCTCTCCAGTACTCGTCTTCACATCAGCTACCTGAGATAGCGGAATCTTAGCACCAGTACTTGACGTCAACATTAAGTTAGCAATCTTCTCAGGAGTATTTCTACTCTCCTCAGTATATCGAGCACTAATGTCATACACCTTATTACCAATAAATATCTGAGAAATAGCTTTACCTCCTATCGCTACTTCGATAAGTTCAGCTACATCAGACACATTCAGTCCATACTGCGCTATCTTGTCTCTATTAGCATGTATCTGTAACTGTGGTAAAGGCGGCTCCTGATCTATCGCTAAGTCCACCGCACCATCTACTGTACGCAGTGTGCTTAACACCTCATTAGCAATACGTCTAGTCTCGTGGAAATCTTCACCATATACCTTCACTACTAATTCACTGTGAGCACCAGATATCTTATCCATAACCCCATCAATCATCGGCTGAGCAAATCCAACTATAAATCCAGGTAAAGATTCATACTCCGCAGCCAACTCTTCGATTAAGTCATCTTTAGTCTTACCTCTTGGCCATTCCTTATAAGGCTTAATACCTACAGAACATTCGAAGTGAGATGGTGTAAATGGGTCTGTTCCATCATCATTACGACCAGACTGTACCATGATATACGTTACCTCATCATACTTCATTGTTCTTGCACGTAGAGTATCACTCATTTCCTTTGACTTCTCTAATGAGATACCTGGAGGTAAGGTTACTTGAAGCCAGATAGATCCTTCATCTAGTGGGGGTAAGAAGTCCTTACCTACCTTCATTGTAAGCCCTACTGTTATAGCTAGCACCACAATAAGTGGTACGAATACCTGCTTAGGTTTATTAACTATCTTAATAATTCTATTGTGATATAAGTTAGTTAACTTCTCTAACCATTTATTGTGATATATCTTTCGTGGTTTTCTATACACAGCATACGCCAGACCAGGTATTAAGATAAGCGCTACTAATAAAGCTCCTAGTAATGCATACCCTACTGTAAAAGCCATCGGTGTAAACAACTTCTTCTCTACACGTTCAAAAGCGAATAATGGCAAATAAGCTGTGATAATAATGATCGTAGCGAAGAAGATAGGCTTAGCCACCTCTTTCGTACGTTGTGCAATACTTTTTTCTTTAAGTTCCTCTTCCGGATTATCCTCCCTCTTCTTCAGTATGGACTCCATCATTACGATAGCCCCATCCACAATAATACCGAAGTCAATAGCTCCTAACGAAAGTAAGTTTGCAGGAATATTAGTGAAGTGCATCATAATAAATGCAAACAACAGAGACACAGGAATTGTGATAGCTACTAAAAGTGCTCCTCTCCAACTACCTAAGAACACGATAAGCACTATAACTACAAGGCTTATCCCTTCTATCAAGGTCATCGATACTGTATTCAATGTAGTATCTACTAGATCAGTACGATCTAAGAATGTATGTATCTTAACTCCCTCTGGCAACAAGCCATTATTTAGTTCATCTACATACTGATGTATTTTCTCTAATACTACAGACGGATTCTCGTGTTTTAACAACAGTACAATCCCTTCTATACTATCAGAATAATCTCTTTCTCTATCTGTAAATCCTAAAACACCTTTACGCTCTACATTACCATATTTTAAGCGACCAAGGTCATTTAAGAATACCGGAATACCATCTTCAGCCTTTACTACGATCTTACCTAAATCCTCTAAGTCTTTGATCAGTCCGATACCTCTCACCACATACCCTAGATCACCTCTAGTCAGAACACTACCTCCAGCATTTACGTTATTCTCTTCTATCGTCTCTGTCACATCGCTAAGAGACAATCCGTACTGTTCTAATTTATGTGGATCAAGTTCTATTTGAAACTGTGTAGTAATCCCTCCGAAGTTAGTCACCTCAGCTACCCCAGGTACCTGATTAAGCTTAGGGATAATCACGAAGTTCTGTAAGTCCGTTAACTCTCTAAGACTATATCCGTCTCCTTCGATAATATATCTATAAACCTCACCGATAGGCGATGTCAGTGGATCTAATTCTGGTACTGCATCATATGGAAGTTCCACGTCATTCAGACGTTCTTGAATTCGTTGACGAGCGAAGTAGTCATCTACTCCATCAGCGAATACTATAGTGATCATAGACAGTCCGAATGTACTGTTGCTACGCATCACGTGCATTCCTGGCATCCCATTAAGAGCACGCTCTATCGGAATAGTAATTTGTAATTCTATTTCTTCTGCTGCCAAACCTGGCACTTGCGTTACTACCTGAGAAGTAACGTCTGCAATATCTGGATAAGCTTCTATCGATAATTGTTTCCAAGAATAATATCCAAATATACATAGCAAAGCAAACAACGCTGCTACAAGCCATCTTTTGTGAATAGCTGTATCTATTATACTTTTCTTCATTGTACTGTTGTTTATTATTAAAGACCTTGTGGTAAGTAAATACCACCTTCGCTCACTACCTCATCGTTTCTATCTAATCCAGACAAGATCACTGTCTTCTCACCAGACACACCACCTATCACTACACTTTTCTTTTTATACTTGTGATCTCCAGCTTTGACGAATACGAATGAACTATCCTCACCTTGTAATACGGCACGTGAAGGAATAAGGATTACCTGCTGTGGTTGGTCTATAAAACGAACATTCACATACATACCTGGCTTTAATATTCTCTTCTCATTATCTACTTCTATCAGTACATCTATACTTCTCGTTTCTTCATCCACGATCTCGTTGATATGATAGATAGTACCCGTTAATGGTGCATCTGGATATGCAGCCAACTCTACCTGTACTTTGTTTAACTTCTCTAAGTGTTGGATATCTTTCTCTTTAATCTTACCTACAATCCAAATCTTACCTAGAGATGCAATCTTAATCACTGGTTCAGCCTCATCACTGATAAACTGTCCTATCACTAAGTTATTCTCTAACACCTCTCCAGCTATCGGAGAACGCACTGTTAATGCTTGTCCTAACACTAGAGACTTCGCATCTACACTATATATTTTAAGAGCTGCTACAGCATTGTCATAAGCTGCTTTCGCGATAGAATATTCAGTTTGTGATTCTTCAAACTCTTGTCTAACTCCCACTCCATTATTAAGCAAGTCTTCTTGACGCTTAAGATTTAGAGCCGCTTGTTTAAACTCTTGTTTTGAATCAAAATATCCTTTTTGAGCTTCAAAGTAATCTGGCGAAGACACCTCAAATAATGGTGTATTTTCACTTACTTTTTGCCCTAATTTCACAAATGATTTTACTATTCTCCCAGAGAATGGTGATGCTATTTCGGCATAATGGTTGGGAATAGCTTTCACTACCCCAGCAGTAACTAGGTCAAACGTAAAGTCTTCTTCAGACACTTTACTCGTTTTTATTCTGTCCTTAAGATTAGAGTTTTCAGTCAAGGTTACCACGTGGTTCTCTATTGTGAACTGTGCACTATCTGTAGATTGTTCTTTCTTATCAGAACAAAAGCTTAATAATACGCTAACTCCTAAAATACCTGCTAGTTTTAATGTCTTAGCCATTATGTATGTTTTTTTATTACTAATTCTTATTGCTTTATAAAGAGCTTTAACCTAATTCTCTTTAAAGTTACCTATTTTTATAATCATTATTAACTATTATTCAATGATTTAATATAAAAATATTATCCCTCTGCTGTCAAGTCGCATCTCCAACGAAGTTTTCGCATTTGATATTTATATAATTTATGTTAAGTGATATTACAATAACCGTGCTACGATAAGTTAAAGAAGTTAGCAGCTAGACTAAAATATATCAGTAACCCAGAAATATCTACTATCGTAGTGATCGCTGGACTCGCTGCCACTGCAGGATCGCCTCCGAATCTGCGTACTAGTATCGGCAATATAGCTCCGATAATAGTAGATGAAATTACTTGTAGTGATAAAGCTAGTGCGATCACACCTCCTATAGATACTAACGAATATGCTGCTGGTATATCAGTCTCCCAACTCAAGAACACTACCTTAGCGAATGCTAGTACACCTAGACATATCGAAAGCATTAAGGCAATACGTGTCTCTTTCCACAACACCTTTATCCAAGACTTCATCGTGATCTGTCCTAGGGCTAATGCTCTTATCACTACTGTAGCCGACTGGCTACCTGCATTACCTCCAGTATCCGCTACCATAGGCATATATAAGGCTAGTATCATCATTTGAGCTAACGCCCCTTCATAACTGTGAATAATCAGTCCTGATATAATACCTACTATAGCTAAAGTCACTAACCAGAATACTCTCTTCTTAAAGTGACCGAATATAGATGTCTCATTATAATCTAGTTCCTCATTATTGCTAAGTATTCCCATGAAGCGCTCCATATCTTCTGTATGTTCTGCCTGTATCACATCTAGTGCTTCATCGTGTGTCACGATACCTACTAATTGATTCTTATCGTTTAGTATTGGCAAGGCTACTAATTGGTACTTATCTATCTTTTTAGCTACAGACTCACTCGTATCCTCTAGATAACCGAATACAAACTCTGTGTGTAACTCATCCTCCACTAATACATCTGGCTCTGCTATGATCAAATCCTTTAATGTGATAAAGCCCACTAGGGTCTTATCGCTATTCACCACATACACATAATAGATTGTCTTCTTAGAAGGTGAATCCTTACGCACCTGCTGTATTGCCTCAAAACAAGTCATATCTTTAGACACAGTAGCGAAGTCTGTAATCATAATCCCTCCTGCTGTATCTGCCGGGTAAGAACTCAGTGACAACACATTCTCTCTAACAGGTTTACTTAGATAGGGTAACAAATCTACTTGCTCCTGCTGAGTCATCAGTTGAAACAAATCTGCTCTCGCATCTGATGGCATTTCTTCGAATATCTTAGAGAACAGCTTCTTACTCACCCTCTGAAAGAAACTCAACTGCTTAACTAATGGAAACTCTGCAAAGATCTCTCCTTGCTCCTCATGTGTAAACTCGTTAAAGATTACTACCAAATCATCATTCTCCACTAGACTCAGCACCTCACTAACATCTATGATAGGCATCTTCTTTATCACAGGCATTACCATCGTTATCTTCTCCATACTGTTCATATCGCTTGCTATCTTCTGTAGATTTTTTAAATCTCTATTATGCATTTTCATATTCCCTGAGTTTTAAAGATTAATAAGAGGTAAGTTCCCATGTTACTTCTGATACTCCATACTCTAGAGATACCTTACTTGTGATCTGTTCTAATATGTCATCCTTCTTTCCGATAGCTAGTATCTCAAACTTTAAGTAAGAGAAAGCTGGATTCCCATTATCTGTACTTTTTAAAGAACGTAGTTGTAACTCTTTTTGCGAACGCAAGTTTTCTAACACCATTACTCTGATGTGATTCTCTACCTGCTCCTTACACCCTACAATAATCTCGTAGTGAGCCTCTGCCGAATCTGTCTCTGTCTCAAAAGAAAGTTTATTAATGATAGATCCTAAAGGTCTTAGTGATAAGTGAGCCGTTAGGATAAGCACTGTCATCACTATCGCTTCCATCCATAATCCTACTGCACACATAGACCCTACTGATGCCGAACACCATATCGTAGCAGCTGTATTTAGTCCACGGATACTAAATCCGTCTTTCATAATCACCCCTGCACCTAAAAAACCTATACCGCTCACTACATAAGAGGCTACTCTACCGATAGCCGCATCTCCTATAGTATGAGCCATAAGCACAAAGCCTGCTGCACCTATACATACAAGTGTATTCGTTCTCAGTCCTGCACTCTTTTGTCTTACTTGTCTCTCTGCCCCGATTAGCGCTCCTAAAACGAAAGCAAGAACTAATCTTCCTATAAATACTGAAATTAACATGATAACTATTTTTTGCTCTTTCTGAGCTACATCGTTAACGTGTATATTCAGAAAGAAGGTTTAACATTCTAGTTTAACTAATCTGGATTCTGTTTCCATCTCTTAATTTTTTTGACTTGGCAAAAGTACCTATAACCTCTTCTGAAGGCTATTAGAAAGCTTTTAGAAAAAAATTAGAATCCTATTAGAATAGTCACATATAGTGTTCCAAAAACGATATAATCATCACCTAACACGAAAAAATATTCTATAACTTAGCTACTATCTAACTTCCCAATCATAAAAGATTTCATTCTCTCACCCTACTTCTATAGGAGATCGTTTGGGTACGAGTTTAGTACGGTTTTGAAAACAGCCTTCTATCCCAAGTAAACACAGGAAATTACCGAACACTATCCAAACAAATCAAAAATAAAATTTCATTAAAAACTGATATTCAATTAGTTAAAATAAAAAACCTCTTTCAAATTAGGGCAAAAAAACCATCTGAAACCAAAAAGACCAAATGAGGGCAAAACAATCAAGGGATATAAATTACGAATGAGAAACATTCTGCTTCTTTATGATATAAAGGGTGTATACCAATGTAGAGATAGATTATCATCTATGTCACCTACTTTAAGGTATACCCAGAGTAAACAGCCAAAACTAAAAAAGCACCCCATAATGGAGTGCTTCTCTATATAATCAATGCCTTACTATAAAGTGATAGTAAACACAGTTACATTGTACATATTAAGAATCTAATATCATCAAAGTACTTACTCTAAAGAATGACTTACTAAAAACAATTCAGATATGTCCAAACAAAAAAGGAAGCTACTTAATTGAGTAACTTCCTTTTTAATATTTCTTATAAGATACTTAGATATGATTCTATCTTAATTAAACACATCTTCGTCTGGATTATAACGCTTAAACTTGTGTTTTCCTCCACCACCGCCACCACCAGTGCTTCCGCCGCCTCCGCCGCCAGAACCTGGATTTATAACATTAGGATATTCTCCATCACTTCCTGGTAAATCAGCACATCTGAATGGAGTTGGTCCAGAAGCAGGAACACTTTTATATCCAATAATTTCTCCTCCATTGTTTTGAACATAACGTCTCGCACATTCTTCTCCATTAATTTCAATAATAGAACCATTAGATGTCTTAACAACAACTACAACAATATAGTTGTTTTGAACCAAGAAAGAAGCTTCTACTTTCGTAAAACTAGCTTCATTCTCTAAAGTTGAGGCATTAACTCCCCCAATAAAAGCGGTAAAAACCACACCTAGAATTAATAATTTTTTCATGATTTAAAAATAGTTAATTGGTTAATTACAAACAATATATGATTTTAAATCAAAAAAACAAAATATAATTATTTATAAATAACTCAACAATACAATTAAATACATAATACGTCTTACATACTCTATTCTAACCTAATAGTAAACGTAGTTCCTTTATTTACTTCAGATTGGACTGTAATAGTTCCTTTGTGTAAATCAATAACTTTCTTAGTCAGTGATAAACCAATACCGTTGCCATCAAAATGCTTACCATTCTCACCTCTAAAAAACGGCTTAAAGATGCCGTCTAAGTCCTCTGCACTCATCCCTAACCCCTGGTCTGTAATCTCAATAATCACAGCTCCATGATGGTTAGAGATACTAACAGTCCCGTGATGGTTATCTGAATATTTACACGCATTCTCTAATAGATTAGCGATAGCTACTTCTAATAGATAAGGGTTAGCATGTACTGTGACCAACTCTTCGCTGTCTATACGCTCATCTATCATAAACCCAAATGTATATCCAGCATTAGCTTTCTGTATCTTCTGACAAGCGTCTAATACTACCTCATCTACTCTAGTTGGCTTAAAGACAATCTCTGTAGGGTCATAGCTCGCCTTAGCGAAGTCTAGTAAACTATTAGATAGTCGAACCAATCTCTTAGCATCTCCTAAAGCATTCTCTATAGTCTTTACATATTTCTCTTTATCTTGTTCTTTCGCTAGTGATAGTTCTAACTCTGCTATTACTGCTGCTAATGGAGTGCGCAACTCATGAGATATATTAGAGACAAACTGCTTCTGTGAGTCAAAAGACTGCTCTAGCCTATCTAGCATGGTGTTAAACGTATTGCCGAGGCGGCTAAGTTCGTCTTGATTACTATCTGTACTAACGCGTAAATCAAGATTAGTAGCTGTGATATTATTAATCTCTTCATTCATTAACTTTAAGGGACGCAGTACACGCTCTGCAAAGAAGCTACCCACAAAGAATATCACGATAAGAGATACAATACTCAATATTAATATTGTCAAAAACAGATTGTGCAGCTTAGTATATCCGTACTGATCTAAAGCGATAGCAGTAACCACATAGTCTTTACCTCCACTACTATAGACAATACCGATGACTTGCCACTCCCCCTGAAATAGATGTACACGACCTTTAGATACAATCTGGTCAATCATCTCTTTAGTCTCCTTGACACTATCTATCTCCTCTGCATCGTGGTAGAGTAAATTAAAATCAAAGTCATATACAGCTACCTGTACTTCATTGATTACTTCATTGTTATACTTGTATATTTTATGCAGTGTAGACGATTTGACCTCTGTCTCTAGATAAAGTTTAGCCTTAGTAATAGCCTCTTTTTCTAGTTCTTCAAAGAATTCTACTTCTCTGTTTTTAGATGACGACCAATACACTACTACAGCGAATACCAATAAGATGGAAGCCACTAGTAGGGTAAACCACAGGGTTAGTCTAGTCTTAATTCTCATTGCTCTTTAGGATAAAGCCCATACCAGATTTAGTATGTATCAGCTTATTAGCAGGGTCTGTCTCTATCTTCTTGCGTAGATAGTTAATATACACATCTATAAAGTTAGTACCTGTATCGAAGTGTGTATCCCACACTTTCTCAGATATCTCTGTTCTAGATAGTACACGCTCAGGATTCTCCATCATATACTGCATCAGGTTAAACTCTTTAGGAGTCAAGTGTATCTCTTGTCCAGAACGTTTAAATACTTTTTCTTTTAGATCTATCTCTAGATCTGCATACTTCAGTGTATTCACCTCAGCAGATTGGATATGTTCAAAACGCTTTAGCAATGCTCTGATACGTACGTACAGTTCTCTAAGTTCAAAGGGTTTTACTAGATAATCATCTGCTCCTGCGTCAAAGCCTTCTACCTTATCATCAGTAGTACCAAGCGCTGTAAGCATTATAATAGGTATATGTGGGTGAGTTGTTTTGATTTCCTTACATAGATCTATCCCGTTAATCTTAGGCAAGATTACATCTGTAATGATTAAATCATAAGGTTTCTGTAAGGCAAGCTTTTTGCCTAAATAGCCGTCATAGGCTAAATCTACTTCAAAGTTTTGTTCTTCTAAACTGCGCTGAAGTAATTCTGCAACTCGGACGTCGTCTTCGATAACTAATATCTTATCCACAGTGTTAATGCTTAAATTATCATTCGCCAAGTTAAGGCTTTTTTTAAAAAAGAGAGTGATTACTCCCTGATTAACACAATATATCCGCCGCAGAATTACTTCATTAAACCCATTCTGTAACAGATAAGGGCAAAAAAAGTCGCTCAATATTGATTAAAATACTGAGCGACAACAGAAATAATAAAACTTTACTTACTGCCTAGAAAAACTAATTCTGAAACAGCAATTTCGGTAACATAGCGCTGATTACCATCTTTGTCTTCAAAGCTACGATTAACTAGCTTACCTTCGACAGCAATTTCTTTTCCTTTATTAACAAACTTGTCAACAATTTCGGCCAACTTCCCCCACACAGTAATATTGTGCCAATCACAAGACTCTACGCGTTCACCTGCATCGTTATAGTATACATCATTAATCGCTAATGAAAAGGTAGCTCGCTTCTTATTAGACTCATAAACCTTAACGACTGGGTCTTGTCCTACCCTGCCGATTAATTGCACTTTGTTTTTTAATGAACTCATAGCTCTTAGTTTTAGTAGTTAACAATTTGTTATTAAAAAAGATATTCATTACAAACAACATCAAAAACAACTCCGTTTTTTAACATTTATTTGAATTTATAATCAACACTTCTATTTACTTTGTTTTCTTTTATTCGTAAATTGCAAACAAAAAAATTATTATGGAAGCTACTATCAATAAAGTAGAATTAAGAAATTTATTAATTGACGATTACTTAGAACTTAAGAAGTCAATGCTTGAATCATATCAAGGATTGGAAGATTCGTATTGGAACAAAGAAGAAATCGAACAGTTATTAGAAGTCTTTCCAGAAGGACAACTTGTAGTACTTGTAGATGGTGTTGTAGTAGGTTCGGCCTTATCACTTATTATTGATGAAAAGCGTGCAATGTCTGCGCATACCTATGAACAGATCACAGGATACTCTACATTCAGCACACATGACCCTGAGGGAAATGTGCTGTATGGTATAGATGTATTTATACATCCTAAATATAGAGGACTAAGATTAGGAAGAAGGTTATACGATGCTCGTAAAGAGATGTGTGAACAGCTTAATCTAAAGTCTATCGTATTCGCTGGACGTATACCTAAATACTCGAAATATGCAGATGAATTAACTCCTAAGCAATATCTAGAGAAAGTAAAAACTAAAGAAATACACGATCCAGTAATGTCATTCCAGATGGCTAATGACTTCCATATGGTTCGCCTGATGCGCAATTATCTAGAGGGAGACACAAGTTCTAAGGAGTATGCTGTGTTACTAGAGTGGAATAATATCTACTATGAAAAGGATGTGCAACTGATCAATGCTAAAAAGAGTGTTATTAGACTAGGATTAATTCAGTGGCAGATGAGACCTCTTAATGATTTGCAAGAATTCTTTGACCAAGCTGAGTTCTTTATCAATGCGGTATCTGACTATGAGAGTGACTTCGCTATGTTCCCAGAGCTATTTACAGCACCTCTTATGGCTGACTATAACCACTTATCTGAGGCAGATGCGATACGTGAGTTAGCACGATATACAGACCCTATACGTAAGAAGTTTCAAGAGTTTGCCATCTCGTATAATATAAATATCATCACTGGTAGTATGCCTTATCTAGTAGACGGTATTCTATACAATGTAGGATTCTTATGTAAGAGAGATGGTACGTATGAGATGTATTCTAAGATACACATTACACCTAATGAGGTGCACTACTGGGGGATGAAGGGTGGTTCTACTATACAGACATTTGACACAGACTGTGGTAAGATTGGTATTATGATTTGCTATGATGTAGAGTTCCCGGAGCTATCGAGATTATTAGCTGATCAGGGTATGGATATCTTATTTGTACCATTCTTAACAGATACACAAAACGGATATACTCGTGTGCGCAACTGTGCGGCTGCTAGAGCCATCGAGAATGAGTGTTATGTAGCTATTGCAGGATGTGTAGGTAACTTACCTAAGGTAAATAACATGGATATACAGTTCGCTCAAGCAGCAGTATTAACTCCATCTGACTTTGCCTTCCCTACTAATGGAGTGAAGGCTGAGGCTACTCCTAATACAGAGATGACTCTTATCGTGGATGTGGATGTGGACTTACTTAAAGAACTTCACGAGCACGGTAGTGTGCGTATTAAGAAAGATAGACGTACTGACTTATACGAAACTAGAAAACTTAAAAAATAATCAATCAACGATAAATAGAAACGGCGCTTATATAAGTGCCGTTTTTTTTATGGGCGATACACAAGTTTACAACTGTGTAAAAACTATTGCTTCACGGATAAATTCAAATGATTTTATTTATACTTTTAACACAAAATACTAAATCACCACTGTGATGCATTCTTCTACCTGAACCATTATGGCAAGGATATTGCAAGGACATCTGAAAAAACAAAGACTTATATGAGACAATACATTAAAGCCTTATTACTACTTACTCCTGTGGTACTGACATCGTGTATAAAAGACGAAGAGTTAGATACTAATGCAGATATCTTAGAGGCTTATATTCCAAGCGAATATCTAAAGACTGATCCTATAATCACAAATACGTCGATAGAATTTAAGGTAAAGGCTAATATAGACTTAGAGAAACAAACTCCGTTCTTTATTATTTCGCCTAATGCTACTATGGATCCACCTAATGGTACCACACGTAACTATACAAATAGTCAAGAGGTGACTATCACAGCACAAGATAATAGATGGAAGAAAACATATATCGTCAGCTTTACTAGTGATGAGTTAAGTACGCTATACACGTTTAACAATGCTGAACTTACAAACAAAGACAGATACTATAGATTCTATGAGGTAGGATCTAATGGAGACAAAATATATGACTGGGACAGTGGTAATGAAGGCTATTCTACTGTAGCAGGAAGTACTCCTCCTGATGGATATCCTACTACAATAACTCCTGGTAGAAGAGGTGGATTCGCTGTTAAGATGCAGACTGTGTACACGTCTAAATCAGGGCAATTAACAGGTAATCCTATTGCTGCTGGTAACCTGTTTTTAGGAACATTCAAGCTTAATATATTCAATACATTAAAATCAACACGCTTTGGGCTTCCTTATACTGGTGAAATGCCTACTAGTCTAAGAGGTACTTTTAAATATACTGCTGGTAAAGTAGTTACTGATAGTGACTTTAAAGAAGTTCCTGGTGCGAAAGATAGTTTTGATATCTATGCGATACTATTCGAAACACAAAAGAAAGATAACTTTCAATATGGTGACCACGCTTTTAAAGATCCAAGAAATGTAGCTATAGCTAGAGTAGATGAAAAGGATAGAATAGAAACTAATTTATGGACTGAGTTTGATGTGCCGTTTAAATTATTACCAGGTAAGACGTATGATCCACAGAAAGATTATGTACTCGCTATAGTAATGACATCTAGTATCGATGGAGCAGAATTTAAAGGTGCCATCGGTAGTACACTTCTAGTGGATGAAATAGAATTAGTATACGAAAAAGAAAACAGTAAGTAACATGAACACATTATATAGATATATCAGTGCAATCATACTGACTTTAGGATTCAGCATAACTACAATCGCTCAAGAAAAAGACTCTACAGGATTTAAAGCTTTCTTTAAAGAGAATTTAGAGTATCAACTAAGAGGGCAGTTTAGTATTGGAGGTAGTACTCCTTTAGGGATGCCTGCACAGATTAGAGAAATCAATAGTTATAACCCAACCTTACAATTAGGATTAGAACTAAATGTGACTAAATGGTTCACTGATGAACATAAATGGGGTGTGCGTACTGGTCTACGTATGGAAGGTAGAGGAATGAAAACGGATGCCCGTGTAAAGAACTATTACACACAGATAGATGGAGGTGAGGGAAAACAAACGAAAGGATACTTTACTGGTAATGTAAAGACTACGATGAAGAACTCTTATATCACATTCCCTGTGCTAATGACTTACAATGCTTCTAAAAATTGGAATGCGTATGGAGGTCTTTATTTCTCAGGTCTGATCGACAAAGACTTTACAGGTTATGTATATGATGGTGTGCTAAGAGAAGACTCTCCTATAGGTACTCCTGTAGAGTTTGAAGGTGACGCTAAAGGTGATTATGATTTCTCTGACGAACTAAATAGATTCCAGTACGGGATACAGCTAGGCGGTGAGTACAAGCTAAATACGCACTTCCGCTTATTCGCTGACTTAAACTGGGGGCTAAATCAGGTATTCAAAAAAGATTTCGATGCTATCACTTTCAAAATGTATAATATCTACGCGAACATTGGTTTTGGGTATACGTTCTAGAGTTAAAGAAATATTAAACTATAAAGGTCAATCTATTAGATTGGCCTTTTTTATTTGAAAACCTTTTGACATAAACGCAAAGTGTACACATATTTTGGTATCAAACAGTAAAAATTTTGTCCCTAAAAATCACAATAAGATTATACTGTGTATGAAACAATACGTAAGGCTCATATTATTAACTCCATTTTTAGAAAACTATATTCATTAGTATATTCCTTATCTTTGCAAATTACTTTATTGACTTATATGTTAAGCCAATATTAAGTTTTAAAAACAAACATAAATAAATAACATAATACAAACCTTATGAGAATAAATTACTTATTTTTCACCCTATTGGCAATAGTAGGGATCACGTTCTCTTCTTGTATAAAAGATGAGGCGTTAAATGCTGAAGCAGATATACTAAAAATAATTGCAACAGACTCTATTCAAAGAACTTCTCCAAAGATAGAAAACACCAATATAACTGTTTATGTAAATACAGGGACTGATTTAACTAAACAAGCTCCTGAATTTATAATTACAGATGGAGCTACTATCTCACCTGCAAGTAAAACAGAACTAGACTTCACTGATTCACAATTTTACACTGTGACTTCTCAAGATGGTAAATGGTCAAAAAAATATAAAGTAACATACTCAACAGCTAAGTTACCAACTAAATACAACTTTGACAATTATGAAATCAGAATAAACAGTGATGACGAAGAGGAAAAATACTTTACTTTCTTTGATTATGATGAAGCAGGAATAAAAACATACCCTTGGACTAATGCTAACGCAGCTTTTTACTTCTCTGTAGGAGAAGATGCTACACCATATGACTACCCTACAACAATAAGCAAAGAGGGATATGATAAAAGTGCTATTAAATTAACAACAAAATCTACTGGTTTCTTTGGTAATATATTAAAAAAACCTATTGCTGCAGGTAGTTCATTCATCGGTCAGTTTGATGTTCAACAGGCATTATCTAACTCACTACTAGCAATCCACTTAGGAGCTCCATTTGATAAAGTACCTACTGCAATCACTGGTAAATTTAAATATGAATCTGGTAGTACTTTTGTTGAAGTAATAAACAAAAGAGTGATAGAGACCCCAGGTAAAAAGATTATAGACAAATTTGACTTGTACGCTGTTTTCTTTGAAAATAAAACTGAGGGTAAGAATATCTATTTAGATGGAACAAATAAATTTGATCATCCGAATATTGTTTCAATAGCTAGAATAGATCCTAGTAAAGCAATAGAAACAGATTCTTGGATAGATTTTAAAATTCCATTCGTAAATATAAATGGCAAATCTATAAATATCCAAAAACTAAAATCTGATGGATATAGTTTAACAATTGTTATGTCATCAAGTGTTGATGGTGATTTCTTTAAAGGTGCATTAGAAAGTACATTACTTGTAGATGACCTTGAAATAATTTATGAAAAAGTTAAATAACAAAAACAGACAAATCAATGAATCTAAATAAAATAATATTAGTTTGTGCTTTATCAATAGTTGCCATAACAGCAAATGCACAAACAAACGACTCTATCAACAATACTAAGATAGAGAGTAATCAATTTAAAGAATTTTTTACTCAAAATATGGATTACCAAGTGAGAGCTCACTTCAGTATTGGTGGATCTGCCCCTCTAGGAATTCCTGAAGAGATTAGAAGTATTGATAGTTATAATCCTGGGTTACAGTTAGGATTAGAAGCTAATGCTACTAAGTGGTTAACTGATGACAAACAATGGGGGGTTCGCTTAGGTCTTCGTTTTGAAAGCAAAGGAATGACAACAAAAGCTACTGTAAAAAACTATAAGACAGAAGTTATTGGAGATGGAGGAGAACGAGTTAAAGGATACTTTACAGGTGGAGTAAAAACAAAAGTTAGAAATACTTACCTTACAGTTCCTGTTTCTGCAGTTTATAAAATTAATGAAAATTGGAATGTATATGGTGGTCTTTATGTATCTGCTTTAATAGATAAAACCTTTGATGGATATGTATACGATGGATACCTACGTCAAAATACACCAACTGGAGAAAAAATGTTATTTGAAGGCGATAATACTGCTCCATATGACTTCTCTAATGAAGTACGTAAATTCCAATGGGGTACTCAAGTAGGTGCTGAATGGAAGATGAACAAAAACTTCTTCTTATTAGGAGAGTTATCATACGGATTTAATGGAGTGCTTAATAAAGATTTCGATGCTATTTCGTTCTCTATGCACAATATATACTTAAACCTAGGGTTTGGTTACCAATTCTAATTAAGTGTCTTAAAACGCAAATAAAAAGGCTTGTAGATATACCTACAAGCCTTTTCTTATTTATATAAACTCAGTATATGTTTATTTAACTAATACTTTGTTTGCTACTTTATCTGTTCCATCAATCGGTTCTGTAATATCAAGTCCTAATATCTTAGCGATAACAGGATAAACATCTATGTTCTCAAATGTCTCAATCGTTTTACCTGATTGGATTTGTGGTCCTTTAGCTAAGAAGATAGCATGCATCTCTTTCACTGTATTGGGATCAAAACCATGACTACCTGCTAACTTTCTATTCGTAAAGTAATATGGTGCTTCAGCCGTTACTACAATATCTCCAATTCTACCAAAACGGTCGTGCTCTTTGCTAAAGTTAAACTCTTTAGGTAAGTCTTCCGTTTTATACACTTTCATGTATTTAGGATTACTTGCTTTTTTGATCTTCTTATAGTACTTATCTATTTCTTTCTTATCATTGATAAATGCACTGATATACGTACCATTACTTGCTAACTTCATCTCATCACCTTTAAGCTTTAATGGGAAACTTAATAATGTATCTTGATCTAATGCTAACATTCCGTGGTCAGATACAATTACATAGTTAACAGGTAAGTTAAGCTTATCTACTGCCGCTACTAACTTCTCGATAGATTGGTCTGCATAGTGAACAGCCTCTTCTGTCTCTTTAGCATCTGGCCCAAAGCTATGACCTGCATGATCTACATCCGGTAAGTAGAATGTAATGAAGTGTGGACGTTTCTCTTCTGGTAACTCTAACCAATTTACTACTTCCTTAATACGTCCATCCATATCAAACTTCTCTGAATATGCATAGTAATATGATGGATATGTATCTTTAATAGGAGCTTCTGAACCTGGCCAGTAATAACAAGCACTCAGCATACCTTGTTGTTCTGCTAATACCCATAATGGAGTCCCTCCATACCAAGCAGGATCGTGTACTGCTTTAGCATTTCTTAAAGAATATCTCTCTTCTATCTTAGGATCGTACATATTATTACCTACTAATCCATGGTGTGATGGATATAACCCAGTAGCTATAGTATAGTGGTTAGGGAATGTAACAGATGGGTACGATGGCTGCATCGATTCTGCTCTAACACCTTCTTTACCAAGTTTCTCTAAAAACTTCGTTCCATATTTCTCAATATAGTCATATCTAAATCCATCGATAGAGATCAAGATTACATAAGGTTTATCTACTTGTTTAGGGTCATTAACACGGTTTTCAACGACTATTTGTTTCTGTACCTCTTGAGCAGTAATAGCATTAGAGGATAATAAACACAATCCTAAAGTAAGTAGGGGGAATATTAATTTCTTCATGTTGTTTTGTTTTTCTCGACCAAATATCCGTAGATAAATTTATCCTTACAAAGTAAATGACTATTTTTATAACTATTTTAAACATTACTTCGCTATATATGAAACATATAAGTATACTAGGCAGTGGGTGGTTAGGAACACCATTAGCCGAAAACCTAATCGATAAAGGATATTACGTCAAAGGATCTACTACTACTCTAGCCAAAATGAATATACTAGAGGAACATAAAATAAAGCCTTATCACATAAACCTTTATGAAGACAACATCCAGTTTTTAGATCCCTTTATAGGTAATGCTGAACTACTAATTATCACCATCCCACCTATCAGAAACGAGCCTACACCTACATATGCTGATAATTTTAAAAAGCTAATACCTTACCTACATAAGCACAATATAAAAAACGTGATTATGATGAGTTCTGTCTCAGTATATGCTCCACAAAAAGAAGAAATAACAGAAAATAACCAACTATTCTCTACAGAGCCTACCGCTGTTCAGATCAGAGAAGCTGAAGATGTATTGCTAAACGAAGCTGGTATTAACACTTGTATTTTGCGCTTAGGAGGATTATTTAGTGAAGACAGACGACCTGTTGATTATATCGTGAGAAGAGAGATATTAGATAATCCAGAACTACCGATTAACATGATACACCTAGATGATATTATTACATTATCTAGTGCTATTATAGACAAAGGTTTTTCAGGTAATCATATTTACAATATCGTATCTCCTAAGTACACGAGTAGGTTAGATTATTATGCTCAAGAAGCAGAGAAACACAAGCTAACTCTACCTCCACTTGGTGAGAATAATAGCGATTTTTATAAAAAAATCAGTGGAAATAAGATAGCAGAGGTTACTAACTTATCATACAAGTTTTAGGTAAAAAAACTACAATTATTTAAATTTAGGTCATAGTTTATCACACTTAAGCAATATATCTGTGTCATTAATTCTATTGAGATAAAAATAAATAATCATCGTTTTTTTCACTAACTTGTATGCAAGATGAAAGTACCTATATTATGAAAAAGATATTATTCCCAACTGACTACTCAGAGACTGCAAATAATGCATTCAAATATGCTTTACAGTTAGCTGACTATAGAGATGCAGAGCTTTATGTTCTTCACGTTTATGACCCACCTGTAATATCAGGAGGTATTAGCCCACACTTAGTCGAGAATGTGCTTAAGAAAACTTCTTTTGAGAAGTTAGAACAGTTACATGCTAATAGTCCTGCTCTAATCGAAATGAGAAAAGAGTTGAACCTAGAGCACGTTGAAGTACTATTCAAAGTAAAAGAAGGATTGCTTATCCCTGAGATACTGCATGCTATCGAAGAAAACGAAATAGATTTCTTAGTAATGGGTACTGATGGAGCTAGCTCTAGTTTCCAAAAGAAACTTTTAGGTTCTAATACTGTGAATACAATCTCTAGAGTAGATATACCTGTAATGAGTATTCCTAGAGAAGCTCACTTTAAACAATTAGAGAATATTATCTTTACTTCTCGTTTTGAATTAGAAGAAGAATCTACTTTAGACGACATCATTAAAGGAGCAGAAGCAAATAACGCTCATGTAAAAGTGGTACATGTTAAATCTAAAGGATGTACATCTTGTGAAGAGGTTTATAATAAATGGAAAGAGAAGTATAAAGATTCTCCAGTAAGTTTCCATTTATTCAATGCTGAGAATATAGAGAAAACATTATTAGACTTTATTGAGCATGAGAAAGTCGATACAGTTGCTACTATTAAAAGAAACAAGTCTTTTATAGAAAACATCCTTTCTAAAAGCATCACACAGCACTTAGCTAAGCATCTAAAAGTTCCTTTCTTCGTGTATAAATCAAAGAAATAAGACTTCAATAATAACAAAGAGGCTATCTGAATCAGATAGCCTCTTTTATTTCTTATCATTAGCTCTAATGCTCTTGTTCTTCTTTTATCTCATCTTCTACCACAATATCCTTAGGTAAACTCTCTTCACCTAATAAATATCCCCATGGTCTAAGACTCTCCACTCTATCACAGATAATCTTAATAATAGCTAAGGCAGGAATAGCTAGTAACATACCAGAAATTCCCCATGCCATCTCTCCAAGAATAAGTCCTATAATAACCACTAGTGAATTTACTTTTACTTTAGACCCCACTATCTTAGGCATTACAATATTTCCATCAATAGCATGTATAACCACAAAACCAATCAATACAAATAACACTTTAGCTCCTGATGCAGTAGCAAAAGTAATTAGAACTGTAATAATCAATGCTATAAGAATACCAACATAAGGTAGCACATTTAATATCCCTGTGATAACAGCAAGCATCAAAGAATACTTAATGTCTAAAATAGCAAATACAATAAGTGCTAATGTACTTACGATAATCATCTGTAATAACAATCCTACTAAGTACTTCTTAACCATATGCTGTATAGCATGCACAGTATCTAATACCTTATCTCTGTGCTTATCATGGAACAACATTAATACAAAACGTACTAGATGCCCTCTGTATATCAACAGAAAAACTGAATACAAGAAGGTAAAGACAATAAACATCACTAAAGTAGATAGTGAGCTCATAGCTGCTCCGAGTATATCCGTACCAGTCTTTAACGAGTTAGATGCTGCTGACTCTATATAGTTTAACTGATGTTCTTTAGCTATGCCAAACTTTGTGTACACCCACTCTTGTATCACACCTACACTATCCATAAGTTGGCTTTGAAAAGCTGGCCACTCATCCTCCAGATGGACTAGCTGCATACCTATCAAGAACAAGACTCCAACTAAGACAGAGAGAGCTATTAATACAACAATGATAGAAGCAATACCACGAGAAAACCTAAATTTAGTCTCTAAAAACTGACTAAAGGGCACTAACAATGATGCGACCAAAAGCCCAAGAAATAAGGGTACAAATATATTCTCCAGCAATATAGCCATATAACTAAATACCACTAGGCTCAATAACACACAGGTTACCTTTAGATATAAGGGATAATTAACAAACTTATTCATGCTTTTTTTGATATAAAAATACTCAAATACCTCGTTACTCCACATAACGTTAAAATAAAAAACAAAATACAACAATAAAAAAAGAGCTCATTAGAGCTCTTCTATTCCATTATTATATACTCATCTCTGGTATATCACCCTCGATGATTAAAGTTACCTCTGTAGCCTTTACAATGTCTTCTACAGACACTCCAGGTGCTCTCTCTAGCAACTTGATACCTTTATCCGTTACTTCCATTACTGCTAACTCTGTTACGATCTTCTTCACACATTTCACACCAGTAAGCGGCAGCGAACACTCTTTTAGAATCTTAGACTCACCTGCTTTATTCACATGCATCATAGCTACGATGATATTCTCAGCAGACGCCACTAAATCCATAGCACCACCCATTCCTTTCACCATCTTACCAGGTATCTTCCAGTTAGCTATATCTCCTTGTTCTGACACTTCCATAGCCCCTAGAATAGTAAGGTCAACATGCTTTCCACGTATCATACCGAAACTAGTAGCTGAGTCAAAGAACGAAGCTCCTGGCAAACTTGTGATTGTTTGCTTACCAGCATTAATCAGATCTGGATCCTCTTCACCTTCATACGGGAATGGCCCCATACCTAATATACCGTTTTCACTCTGAAATTCTACATTCATCCCTTCTGGAACATAGTTCGCTACTAAGGTCGGGATACCTATACCTAAATTTACATAGAAGCCATCTTTTACTTCTTTTGCTATACGTTTTGCAATTCCTACTTTATCTAACATAACTTAAGTTTAAAAAGGTGATTAATTCTTAGAACGAACAGTGCGTTGCTCAATTCTCTTCTCGTAATTCTTTCCTTGGAAAATACGCTTAACGAATATTCCAGGTACATGAATCTCATTTGGGTCTAACTGACCTGCTGGCACCAATTCTTCAACCTCTGCTACAGTGATCTTAGCTGCCCCAGCCATACATGCATTAAAGTTACGTGCAGTTCCCTTAAAGATTAGGTTACCTGCTTCATCTCCTTTCCAAGCCTTTACAATAGCAAAGTCTGCCTCAAAAGCTAGTTCTAATATATGTGGTTTACCATGAAACTCTCTTACCTCTTTCCCTTCAGCCACTTCAGTACCATATCCAGCAGGAGTATAAAAACCTGGGATACCCATCTGAGCTGCTCTACATTTCTCAGCTAAAGTCCCTTGTGGTGTAAGCTCTACTTCAAGTTCTCCTGATAACATCTGACGTTCAAACTCGGCATTCTCACCTACATAAGAAGAAATCATCTTCTTAATCTGACGTTTTTGTAATAATAATCCTAACCCGAAGTTATCTACTCCAGCGTTATTAGAGATACAGGTAAGCCCTGTTACATTTTTCTCCACTAGCTCAGCTATACTATTCTCAGGGATTCCACATAGACCAAATCCTCCAAGCATGATAGTCATATCATTCTTTATATCTGCTAATGCTTCTTTCACACCAGCTACTTTCTTATTGATCATAATTATAGGTTTAGTTATATGCTCCTAAAAATACAAAAAAAAACGCCTTTTCAAAAAAGGCGTTTAGTATTATTAAAAATCAAATTCTTCTGTGTCTAATGCTCCCTCAGATACATCATCTGTTTCTGGTTGAACTATTCTAGTACAATCTACTCTAATAGACAAGTTCTCCGGCACTGGGAATCCAGCTTTAGATATATTTAATCCTTTATCTGCATAACATTTATTCATAAATATACCCCATATCGGAAGTGCTAATGTAGCCCCTTGACCATAAGTCATTGTTCTAAAGTGAGCTGCTCTATCATCATTACCTACCCAAATACCAGTAGCTAAGTTAGGTACCATACCGATAAACCATCCATCACTATTATTCTGACTCGTTCCTGTCTTACCAGCGATAGGGTTAGTGAACTTATAAGGGTGACCTGTCACACGCTTATATCCAGCACCTTGCCAAGTAGTACGTAACCTAACACCTGATCCAGACTCGGTAACCCCTTCTAACAACTTGATAATAGCATAGGCCACATCTTTACTTACTACATCTTTAGTCTCTGGAACTGCATTAAACAATGCTACTCCATTCTTATCCTCAATACGAGTAATAAAGATTGGTTTCACATAAATACCTTGGTTAGCGAATGTACTATATGCTGCTACCATATCACTTACAGTAAGGTCTACTGCTCCTAATGCGATAGCTGGACTCTGAGGTATATCTCCAGAGATACCTAAATCTCTACACATATCTACTACTGCCTTAGGTCCTACTTTATCCATAAGCTTAGCTGTAACTGTATTTACAGATCCTGCTAAAGCCTGTTTTAATGTCATAATACCTCTATAAGAACGGTTAGAGTTCTGAGGTGTCCAATCCTTAGAAATACCATATCTACCTCTAGGCATAGTGAATGGTGAATCTATAATAGAATCACATGGCGAATAGTGCAATTGCTCAATAGCAGTAGCATAAACAAATGGTTTAAATGTAGAACCAACTTGTCTAGCTCCTTGCCCTACGTGGTCATATTGGAAGTGCTTATAATTAATACCTCCTACCCAAGCCTTAATATGCCCTGTCTGAGGCTCCATAGCCATCATACCAGCTTGTAAGAAATGTTTGTAGTAACGTATCGAATCTTTAGGAGTCATAATCGTATCTCTATCTCCCTTCCAAGTAAAGATTCTCATCTCTGTTTTTACATCAAATGACTTGATGATATCACTCTCAGACTTACCTTGCTCACTCATCTGTCTCCATCTCTCTGAAGTCTTCATAGCGCGCATCATGATATTATCTACCTCACCTTGGTTAATCTTATAGAATGGAGCCATTTTATTGTTCTTTTGATCAATAAAGAACTCCTCTTGTAAATTAGCAATATGTGCCTCTACAGCTTCCTCACCATACTTCTGCATACGTGAATCTATAGATACATATATCTTCAATCCATCTCTATAAATATCATAAGTAGATCCGTCCTTCTTAGGGTTCTCCTTAACCCAACGACGCATATAATCACGTAGATACTCACGGAAATATGTAGCAATACCCTCTCTATGACTCTCAGGTGTGAAGTGAAGAGCTAAAGGTTTCTTCTGTAATCTCTCGCTCTCTTCTTGAGTAATGTACCCATTACGAGCCATCTGGTGTAATACTACATTACGTCTCTTCTCTACTAACTCTGGACGACGCACAGGGTTAAAGTATGCAGGGTTCTGTAACATTCCCACGAACATCGCTGCCTCATCTATAGTAAGATCCTTAGGTTCTTTACCCATATAAATACGAGTTGCCGAACGAATACCTACTGCATTATTAACGAAGTCAGCTTTATTTAAATACATCGTCAGAATCTCTTCTTTTGTATATTGTCTTTCTAATTTAACAGCGATAACCCATTCTTTTGCCTTTTGTGTAATACGTTTAGGCAAACTTCTAGATCCTTCACCGTGAAACAACAGTTTAGCTAACTGCTGTGTGATAGTACTCGCTCCACCACTACTTCCTACTGAAGTAATAGCACGTAATGTACCACGAGCATCAATACCTGAGTGCTCTTTAAATCGCTCATCCTCCGTAGATATTAAAGCGTTGACTAAATAATCTGGAAGATCTTCATACTTAATAGGAACACGGTTCTCTAAGTAAAACTTACCAATAGTTTTCCCGTCTGACGAAATAATCTCTGTAGCTACATTACTAGCAGGATTCTCTAATTCATCAAAGGTCGGCATCTGCCCAAAAACTCCCCAAGAAGCACATAAGAAAAAGAATATAACAGCTGCTACAAAACCTAAAAAGCCTAACCAAAACATCTTTAGATAGTTTTTAGGTCCCTTTGGCTGTTGTTTCTTTGTTCCTTTTTTGTTGTTATCTGAACTCATAAAGCGTATAATACTTCTAAATCTATTATTCTATTATTGTTTTTCTATTCGGAATCCTACTTCAGAAACTCCATTTAATGAACTAACTCCCTCTACTTCTCCTAACTCACGAACTACCTGCTCTACACTGAACTTATAGCTACCTGCCTTCGGAAATACGTAACCTTCTTTTAGTTCTAATCTACTCTCTTTCACATCAGAAAAACCATTACCTAGTAGTGTACCATCAGGTTTAGCCATCTGAAACTGTAATGTATCTACTAGTATATCTGAATCTGGCTGGTGTATCTTAAATATAACAAATAAGTTACTGTAAGGATAACTCTTATTTACCCTCAAATTCATAAATAGATTATGGCGTTGTACTGTGTCTTGTACATCATATACAAATGTCTTCACATCTGTCTTATCCCATGTACCTGAGGTCTCTTGATACTGATCAAATAGCATATTCTCATCTTGTTTACAAGATGTCATTGATAATATCACAGCACTTAGTACAAGCAAATAACTACTAATTCTCTGCATTGGAGTTGTCACTATTATTACTGTTATCTTTTTTAAACTTCTTATTTCTATTTGGGCGATTACCTTTATGGTGCTTAGCCTTAGGTGTGTCCTCTCCCTCTTTTGCCCCTTCTACAGGTTTATTATTTTCTTTTTGAGGTCCTTTTGGTTCTCTAGGGCCTCTATTATCTGCTTTAGGCTCTCTAGGTCCACGTTGTTCTCTAGGACCGTTCTTTTCCTTGCGAACATTCTTAGGCTCTCCATTAGTTTGTTTAACTACTTTTTCACCTTCGTTTTCCTTAGTTCCTTCAGCTCTATTCTTATTTCTATTGCGTACCTGTTGCTTATTATTAGGTTCTCTATCACCTTGTTGTTTAGCCTGTTTAGGTCTAGCATCATTGTTATTAGAACGCTCTTTCTTAGCTACAGGAGCATTCCCCTCTTGTCCTTCTTTAGCAGGAGTTTCCTTCTTCTTATTTTTAGAAGGTTTCTTCTTGCGCTTAGGTTGGTCAAAACGAGTAACGCTATCTTGCTCAGTAACATGTTTAAAGTCTGCCTCGTCACACTCTACCTCTAACATATAACTCTCTAACTCTTGACCTTTTTGGTCTTTCTTATTTAGAGCTACTATCTCTTTAACCATCTCAGTAGATAATACATACCAATTCGCAGAATTATTGATATAAGCAAACCACATCTGTCCTTTAAATATATCTATCTTCTGACATACAGCTAACCCTTTTACAGTCATTAACTTCGTATCAGAATCTGGCATATCTTTTAAAGCTTCTAAGTATGTATCTAACTCAAAGTTAAGACAACACTTAAGTTTACCACATTGACCTGCAAGTTTTTGTGGGTTAAGTGATAACTGCTGGTAACGTGCTGCAGAAGTATTCACACTTCTAAAGTCTGTCAACCATGTAGAACAACATAACTCGCGTCCACATGATCCGATACCACCTAATCTAGCAGCCTCCTGACGGAAACCTACTTGCTTCATCTCTATACGAATACTGAACTCGCGTGCAAAGTCTTTAATTAATTGTCTAAAGTCTACACGCTCACTTGCTGTATAATAAAAAGTTGCCTTAGATGCATCTCCTTGAAACTCTACATCCGAAATCTTCATTTCCAGCTTCAAAGCAATAGCCATCTCACGAGCTCTAACTTTTACAGTTTCTTCTCTGTTACGAGCTTCTTGCCATATATCGATATCCTTTTGCGTCGCCTTGCGGTATATCTTTAAAACTTCTCCATTAGGGTCAGCTTTTTTCTTTTTCATCTGCACTTTCACTAACTCACCTACTAATGACACAATACCAATATCGTGTCCTGGAGAAGACTCTGTAGCTACTATATCACCCATAGAGATACTTATCTCTTTAGGGTAGCGATAAAAATCTTTTCTACCGTTTTTAAAACGAACTTCTACTATATCATATACTTCGGTGCCAGTAGGATAAACCATATTTGACAACCAATCAAAAACTGCTAATTTATTACAGCCATCTGTACCGCACGTTCCTTTATTCTGGCATCCCTTCGGGAGCCCGTTACTATCTTTATCTGTTGAACAATTTGTACAAGCCATCTAATAATATTTATATATTGAATCCCTTTCGGGAATTATTGCATTTAATTTACTCGCTGTAAAGATACTATTTTTACTACTCTCTTAAATATTTTTTTATAACACACGGTTTTCACCACCTCTATTACCTAAAGTTCTTATTTAAAATACAGTACAGAGGGTAACAGTCTTCTATGTGTATCTGTATTTTCATCTTTTTATTAGGTATAATCTAGAGTCATTTTAAATGTGATCCATCTGCGTATAAAAAGAAAAACTAACGCCTAAATATTTAATCGAATCAACAATATCCCAGATTTATATCAACTAAACTACTAAACCTAAAATGAAGATAACCAAATATAGTTTTCTTATCATTTCCATTGCTCTTCTAGATGATATGTAAGTATACTTAGTACATAATCCTAGTATAGTTTTAGTACCATTTTACGGTGTTTTGGTACTTGCACTATACTTGCATTGTACTAGCACTATACTTACATAACGTAAAAAACACTATAAGATTATAAACAAAAATAGAGGGAAAGGCATTGGTCTAAAATTTTGTAATTTTGACTAATCAATTATTAATGAGAACATGCAAGCAGATAAAATAATAGGAATATTAGGAGCAATCCCTCAAGAGGTAAATGGGATTATCACGCAACTAAAGAATAGATCTGAACACAAAATAGGTAACCGCACTTACTATCAAGGATACATAAATGACCAAAAAGTAGTAGTGGTATACTCACGTATCGGTAAGGTAGCTGCAGCAGCTACAGTAGCAACATTATTGCTAGAATTCAAGGTTGACAGTATTGCCTTTATAGGTGTGGCTGGAGGAATACATGCTGATGTCAAAGTTGGCGATGTGGTAGTTGCTAAGAATTTAGTACAATACGATATGGATGCTTCACCTCTTAGACCTAAATTTGAGATTCCATTATTAGGCAAGACTTACTTTGACACTGATGAGTCATGGTCTAAAGAAACATGTGATCACATCGAAGAAATGTTTGGATTAGAGAACTTGTATCAATTAATCACTCCTTCTGAATTAGCTAAGTTTAATATCACTACACCTAAAGTTCACTATGGTACTATAGCTAGTGGGGATCAGTTCTTCTCTACCTCTACCCAAAAAAATAACCTTAAGGCTCAACTTCCTGAAGTTTTATGTGTAGAAATGGAAGGTGCTGCAGTAGCACAGGTGTGCTATGAATTCGGTGTTCCATTTATCGTTATCCGAACTATCTCTGATAACGCAAACGAAGAAGCTAGCTTCAGCTTCCAATCTTTCGTAGAGGAAGTATCTCTAGTCTATGGACAAGAGATCATCAATAAGATGTTTTAAATAGGTTTAGTGATCTATTCACTTTAAGCATAACACTTAACTTAACTGCATAAAAAAAGCTCGGCATAGCCGAGCTTTTTAGTTTATTTATTTCTTACTTAATGAACTTAACATCATCAATATTAATTCTAAGTCTATTCTTAGTACTTCTTGTAAAAGAAGCATTTTGAATTTTCACAATAACTTTATCAGTTGATTTAGACGCAATATCAAAAGTTGCACTAGTTAAAGCTTCTTTAACTCCAACTTTTTTCCCTGCAGATTTCCATGTTTTACCATTATCTACAGAGTAGAATACTTCAACAGCAAACTCTTTATCTGCATCAGTAGCTTCACTAAATTTAGTACCACCAAACTGTAATTCTACTTTTTTCAAACCTGTAACAAAGAACTTAGTTTGTATAAATCCTTCTGCTTTATCATTTCCTCTAAGTCTCACAGATTGTTTACCAGAAGCTTTTAAATCATTAGCTTCTCCATAAACTCCTCCATCAGAAAAAGACCATATACCAATAGGGAACTCTAAATCTTTAACATCATAACTAGAGGCTCTATCATCTTTCGTAAATTCTTTTTCGAAATCCTCATTCAAACCTTTTGCTTCTGATAAGTCTCCTTCTGGAACTTCTGGTCCTGTACCATCTCCTGGTGTACCATCTTCAAACTTAATCTCATCAATAATTAGATCATAAGCTATTTCTTTTTTAACTTTTATAGCAAAGAAATTACCTGCACCTGATGTATTATATCCAGCACCTTCTGGAGCGGAAGTTAAATCTAATACAACTTTTACCCATTCACCTTTTGTATCAATTGTACCATCATACACAGGTGTTGTATTGTTTCCTAAAGCTTTAGTATTTGCTTTTACTACTTTATGAACAGTTAGGTTCTTAACATTGTATGCTACATAATCTTTTCCATTAGCTTTATATACTAAAGGAACTAACGAACCACCAGTTGCTTTTCCTTTAACTAAGAAAGATATCTTAGTTGCTCCTGTAGGTACATTTTTCACTTTTTCAATAGTAAATAAGAAATCATTACCAGTAGGAGTAGCTTTAAGGCTCATTCCATTTGTACCATTCCAGCCTTGTTTTTCGGCTAAAGCAACATGTTTCAACCCATAGCTATTTACTACAGATGTAAAATCTTCCCATTTTTCAAAATTAGATCCTGGAAATGCTAAATACTTACCTGGCTCTAATTTCATATTTGGGTCATCATAACTTCCATCCTCATCTACTGCTCCATTTCCTTCATCGAATGGTGCTTGGTCTAACTTCATATCTTCCATAGTTCTAGGATAGAACTGAAGTGTTCCTTGGAAGTCGCTTACAATACCTGTAATACTTCCACTCTCTTTTACTATGATTTGATCCTTAATACCATTAGAGTATTGACCTGTTCTAACAACTAATGAGTTTCCTTTTTTGTCAACAATTTTTCTTAGTGTTTGACCTTGTGCATCATTACTTGCTTTATCATCTTTATCATAATAAGTTTTACCAACTACAGCTCTTTCAAACTGAACTTCATTAACACGTATTAACTTACCTAATAAAGTTTTATCAGCTTTAAGTTGTTCTAAAGTAACTACGTTGATGTATTTATTAAACTCATCTCCTGTTTTTATCTTACAAGATCTGTATAAAGTATTTCTTAATTTAGACCCTGTAATAACATCTGCATATTTATTTCCAGATGTTGAAGTATAAATACCCCCTCCAACTGTGATCATACCAAAACTATGGTGAATATAAGTATCTTTAAGTTTAACAAAAACTTTAGATCCTACTGGATAAAGTGCAAAACCTCCTTTAATATCAACTTTTAAAGTTACAGGAGTTTGTGTGTTCTCATCAACAATATAAAGTTGTTGGTGGAAGTTACCAGCTTGATCACTAGAAACAACAATACCAGAAATAACCTCGTCGTTAGTATATTTAGCTACAACTTTACTATCTTCTTTAATAGTAGAGTATAACCCATCTATAGTTTGGTTAGCAGCAATATTAGGTTCTTCACAATTAATTGGTGGAACCGAGAAGTCATCATTCTTCGCACATCCTGTAAGGATAAGCCCTGCGAATGAAAAATATAATAATGATTTAAAAATTGTCTTCATCTTGAAAAGTGTTTTAGAAGTTGTAATAAACATTTACAAAGAAATTACGTCCGTAAGCATACCAGTACTTATTAGAGAAAGTATTAGTACCACTTTGAGTGTTTAACATCTCACGCTCGTAGTTAGCATTTCTTGCTTGTTCGAATCCTCCTGTTTTATATTGTTTATTAAACAAGTTATTTACGCTAGCGAAGAAACCGATAATATTTCTATTAGGCAGTCTCCATGATTTTCCTCCTGTAATATTTACAACAGTAAAGTCCGCTAATTGCTCTTGTTTTAAAACAGATCTTAGTTTATCTTCAGTTAAGTTGCTAAAAGGTTGTCCTGTAGCAGGGTCTTTCACGAAGTTTTCAGTTCTTCTAAGTCCAGAGATATTAGTATAAGCGTGATCCATATAGTTGATGTTCGCTCCTACCCACCAGTAAGCTGGGTCTCTGTATTCTAATCCTAAAGATAAAGCTGTTTGAGGTCCGTTACCTGTTCTATAATCTTTCATATACGCTGTACCATAGTCAAACGTTTTAGCAACGTTATCTGAGTTAAGGCGTAAGTTAGGATTGTTAGTATAAATAGACTGTCCTATAGTAGCTGCTGCAGTAGCTTTTAATGTTTGTGTTAATTGGTACTCAGCACCTATTTCTACACCGATATTACGTTTGTTCACACCAGTTAAGATTTCAGATACGAATGCACCTCCTGTAGTTGATAAGAAATCACCATTATCATCTACGATACCAACACCATCAGCATAGTAAAAGTTAATCTGAGTACTATTCTTGATTTCTGATAAATATCCAGAAACTCTTGCTTTTAATTTTGGTGTTCTAACGATATAACTACCATCGATACTGAATACGTCTTCGTTAGTTAAATCTTTAGTTACTAAATTATTTAATCTAGAGTTAGCAAAAGTATTTCTGATTGTTGGAGCTTGATTATAGTAAGCTGCATTTACACTGAACGCGTGACGTCCAGTCAAGTGATATACAACTCCTCCTTTAAATCCGTAGTTGTTGAAATCAACTAAACCACTTTTACCATAAGAATTGTTAGCATAAACAGCATTTCTATATTTACCATCTCTCTCATAAGATGTATAACCAATTTTTTGAGCTACATAGAAGTCAAACTTGTCATAGTCAAAGTTAAATTGTGTAAACACATCTACTATGTTAGAGTCAATACTATAGTTATAACCAAACTTATCTCCTACACCGATAGCACGGTTTGGATTATTCATATCACTATCTTGCTTACCAGCATCTTGATAAGTATCAAGGTCCATGTAGTATTCACCTCCTAAAAGATCAACAGCTTTCTTGTAATAGTTTGAGTGAACTCTTCTATAGTTGAAACCTGCATCTAATGTTACGTGGTCAGATAATATAGTTTTGAAGTTCGTGTTAAACGAGAATGTTTTATCATCTTGTCTATCTTCGTACTGCATTATTTTACTTGCCCCACCATTAGCTTGGTTAATAGTATAGATATCATCCCAATTGATTTGTCCAAAATTTTGGAATTCATCTTTAACATATTGAGCTTGATCTAGTAACGAATTTGTATAGCTTTTAAATTCACTATCAGGTAAACTTTCAAATTCTTCTTTAGTCATAGACCAATATTTAGGTTCTATTTTATTCAAGAAGTAACTTGGTAATTTTTTGTAATAAGTAGGATCTGGGTTAATACCATCAATATATCCTAAACGGCTATTAGCAATATGTCCAAACTGATAAGATGCAGTTGTAGTCAAATTACTAACTTCGTCAATTTTCCAGTAGTGTGTCAATTGGAAGATAGGTTCAGAAACATCTTTGTAACGAGAGTTTCTTTTATCTCCATTTTGCCATCCCCAGTAAGAGTTGTATTTAAAATCTTTTAACTCAGCTTGCTCATCAGTAATAGGAGAGTTTTTTCCTCTCTTATTTTGAGCGTAGATTGCTGTAAAGTTTAAGCTGTGGTTATCATTGAATTTCTTCTCAACTGCAGCGAATAAAGATAATGCATCGTAATTAGTACCATCGAAGTAACCTTCTTTAGCTCCTCTATAAGACGCTGATAACGCGAATGCCCATCCTTTCTTGTTTAAACCAGAAGAATAGATTGCATAAGGTCTCCAAGTATAATTTGTATTAGAAGCAGAGAAACCTGCTTTAGCACCCTTTCTGATTTGAGATGCTCTTGTAGAAATGTTTTGGGTACCTAAGATACCTCCGAAGTTGAAATCAGATGGTGTAGAACCTGCTGAGAAAACCTGGTTACGAGTAGCGTCATTCAGACCTCCCCAGTTCCCCCATTGTGGGCGGCCATCTTGTGCTTTGTTCATTACAACACCATTGATCATGGTTTTACCATATTCGTTGTCAAGCCCTCTGATTCTAAAGAATGCAGATCCCCAGTTATAAGCAGCTGCTTGTTGGAATGGATCTTTAGTAGCTTGTAACAAACCTGATGAAGTGTCGTTACTAGAATTATCATCACTAAGGTCATTCTCCGTAAGTGAAATAATTCCCAATTGCTCAATAGAAGCGAAATCCTCATCTATAGAAATTGTTCCAAGATCAATGACTTTATCACCAACCTCTACTGGTAATCTCTTAGTGATATATCCAACATAAGATATAACAACATCCTGGTTACCAGCTTTAACATTTTCTAAAGTGAAGTTCCCTTCATTGTTTGTTAAAGAGGAATTCGTTGAAGCTTGTATTCGAACAGATACCGAACTAATTGGCATCTGCGTCTTCGCATCAACTACCTTCCCTTTAATTTCCTGAACTCCTTGTGCATAAGATATAACTACCTGTAACACAAAGAACAAACTAAATAAAAGTTTCTTCATAAATTAAAAATGATTAAAGTGCTATGTTAAAAAAAACCGTAAGGTTATTTCTAATACAAAGGTATGTTATTATAATAATATTAGCTATTTTTGTAAAAGAAATAAGACAATTCTTTACTTAAAATTAACCTAGTTATGCACATCAAACTTCAACAACTAGTTTTGTTCTTTGTTCTCCTTGGTTTTGGGGCTCAAGCACAAGATAAAAAGTATGAAATTCAAACAATTGCATTTTACAACTGTGAAAACTTGTTTGATACAATAAGAGATCCTAAAATCTACGATGAAGAGTGGACACCAAACGGAGCTCAAGCATGGACTTCTAAGAAGTACCAAAAGAAAGTGAACAACTTAGCAAAAGTTATGTCACAAATAGGCACAGATGAAAACACAAAAATGCCTGCTATCATCGGTGTTGCAGAAGTAGAAAACAGAGGTGTACTTGAAGACCTTGTTAAAAACCCACAATTAGCGCCTGGTGATTACGGAATAGCGCATTTTGATTCTCCAGATAAACGTGGTATTGACGTAGGACTTTTATACCAGAAGAAACACTTCACTGTTACTAATGCTACTCCTCACCCACTTTATATCTACGACATGAACAAAGTAGATAAACACACTGGTGAAAAAGGAACACGTATCTATACTCGTGATCAATTATTAGTTAGTGGTAAATTAGATGGAGAAGAAGTTCACTTCATCGTTAATCACTGGCCATCTAGAGTTGGTGGTGAAAAGAAAAGTAGCCCATTACGTGAGGCTGCTGCTGCTCTTAACAAAAAGATCATTGATTCACTATATGCTATTAACCCAGATGCAAAGGTTATAACTATGGGAGATATGAATGATGGTCCATACAACAACAGTATGAAAAAAGTACTTAAGACTGCTGGTAAAAAAGAAGACTTAAAAGCTCAAGGACTTTTCAATCCAATGGAAAAAATGTCAAAAGATGGTTTAGGTACATTAGCTTACCGCGATGCTTGGGACGTATTTGACCAAATGATTGTTAGCGAACCATACATGAGAGGTGATTTCTCAGGTTGGGGATACTGGAAAGCTAGAATATACAAGAAACCTTTTATGGTTCAACCTACTGGACAGTATAAAGGTTACCCGTTAAGAAATACAAATGGAGAACCAGGATTTAGTGATCACTTCCCTGTCTACATCTATTTAATCAGAGAAATGAAATAATAATCTCTATCCTAAAAAAGGCCGTTTAAACAATGTTTAAACGGCCTTTTTTAATTTTATATCCAAGTACTTACCTTGTTGAACGATCTAGGTATAGATACTATTTACATCTAATCACTGTATTATTAAAATCCTAACTCCTACCTATCACCATACACCTTTCACAAAACAATTTAGTAAACTAGCTAAAAAAGCCTTTAAAACGCAGAAATGAATTCCATCATATAAGATTACACACCTTTTATAAAATAATCTCTTAAAAGGGTTTAAAACATCTTAAAACCTATTTGTCAAACAAAGAAAACTAACCCCAAAACAGAGCACATTTAAAAACAGAAAAGGCTATCCTTTGGGATAGCCTTTTCTAAAAGTATAATATTGTTAGATTAGTTGTTTAATGCCTCAGCACCTCCAACAATCTCTAAAATTTCATTTGTAATTGCAGCTTGACGAGCTTTATTATAGCTTAATGTCAAATCATCTCTAAGCTCTTTAGCATTATCAGTAGCTTTATGCATAGCAGTCATACGAGCACCATGTTCTGAAGCAACTGAATCAGCAACAGCTTTTAATAATTGAGTTTTTAAAGAAAGAGGAATCAAAGTATTGATAATCTCTTCTTTAGAAGGCTCATATATATAGTCAGAACTTGTATTTTCACTAGTTTCAACTGGTAACAATGGTAAGAACTGTTCAGTTACTACATCTTGAGTAGCAGCATTCTTAAATTGATTGTAAACAATTTGAATAGAATCATACTTTTCTTCAACGAAAGCATTCATCATCTGCTCAGCGATAACCTCACAATTTGCAAAATCTACATGATCAAACAAATCACTTTTATTCTCAATTACAGTAAAAGATTTACGTAATATATCGTGACCTTTTTTACCAATTGTCAATAAATCAACATTAACGTCTTTGTATTGAGTAGCTTTAAGTACATTTATTTGCTTAATAATATTTGCATTAAAACCACCACACAAACCTCTGTTTGAAGTAATAACTACAAGAAGTACATTTTTGATCTCTCTTTCTTGAGAGTATACCCCAGAATTATCACCTTCTAAAGTTGCGCTAACATTTTGAATCAATTCAGTCAACTTTTCTGAATATGGACGCATTGCCATAATAGTATCAGTAGCCTTTTTTAGTTTAGCTGCAGACACCATCTTCATAGCAGAAGTAATCTGCATAGTCGATCCGATTGATGAAATCCTATTACGTATTTCCTTAAGGTTTGCCATTGTAATTTGTATATAAATCTATCCACAAATAGTCAAATGACTACTTGTGGATAAACATTATTTCTTAATATTTTGAAGAGATCTCTTTAGCTACTTTCTCTAATACAGCAGTAATTTCGTCAGTGAATTTACCAGCTTTTAATTGGTTTAAAGTATCTCTATGACGAGAATTTAAAGCATCAAGATAATCTTTCTCAAATTCTTTAACTTTAGAAACAGGAACGTTTCTTAATAAGTTTTTAGAACCAGCGTAGATAATAGCTACTTGATCTTCTACAGTATAAGGATCGTTAACTGCTTGTTTCAAGATTTCAACGTTACGTTGTCCTTTTGAAATTACATTCATTGTAGCAGCATCTAAATCAGAACCAAACTTAGCGAAAGCTTCTAACTCACGGTATTGAGCTTGGTCAAGTTTTAATGTACCAGCTACTTTCTTCATTGACTTAATCTGAGCAGAACCTCCAACACGAGATACAGAGATACCTACGTTGATCGCTGGACGTACACCAGAGTTAAATAAATCAGATTCTAAGAATATCTGTCCATCAGTAATCGAAATTACGTTTGTTGGGATATAAGCAGAAACGTCACCAGCTTGAGTTTCGATAATTGGAAGAGCAGTTAATGAACCACCACCTTTAACGAATGGTCTGATAGATTCTGGTAAATCATTCATGTTTTTAGCGATTTCATCATCACCGATTACACGAGCAGCACGCTCTAATAATCTTGAGTGAAGATAGAAAACGTCTCCAGGGTAAGCTTCACGTCCTGGTGGGCGACGTAAGATTAATGACATCTCACGGTAAGCTACCGCTTGTTTTGATAAATCATCATAGATAATTAATGCAGGACGTCCTGTATCACGGAAATACTCTCCGATAGCAGCACCAGCCATAGCAGAGTAAACTTGCATTGGAGCAGGGTCAGAAGCATTAGCAGCAACAATGATAGTATAGTCCATTGCACCTTTATCTTCTAAAGTTTTAGCAATACCTGCTACAGTAGAAGCTTTTTGTCCAATAGCTACATATATACAATAAACTGGCTGTCCAGCATCGTAAAATTCTTTTTGATTTAAGATAGTATCGATACAAACAGTAGTTTTACCTGTTTGACGGTCACCAATTACTAACTCACGTTGTCCACGTCCGATAGGAATCATGGCATCAACAGATTTAATACCTGTTTGTAACGGTTCAGTTACTGGTTGACGGTAGATAACTCCAGGAGCTTTACGCTCTAATGGCATCTCATATAAATCACCTTCAATAGCACCTTTTCCATCGATTGGAAGACCTAATGTATTAACAACACGTCCTACCATCTTCTCACCTACTTTAAGTGATGCGATACGACCTGTTCTTTTTACTACAGAACCTTCACTAACACCAACAGGAGCACCTAACAATACAATACCTACATTGTCTTGCTCAAGGTTTTGTACCATTGCTTCAAGTCCATTCTCAAATACAACTAGCTCTCCGTACTCAGCATTTGTTAACCCGTAAACACGAGCAACACCATCTCCTACTTCTAGTACTGTTCCTACTTCTTCTAAAGAAGCCTCTGAGCTAAATCCAGATAATTGTTTCTTTAAAATCGCTGATATCTCAGCTGGTTTAATTTCCGCCATTTTTATCTATGTTTATACACGAACATTCGTGCGGTGATTTTTTTAATTAGTTAATTCTCTTTTTAATACTTGTAATTGATTCGCTATCGAAGCATTGTATTGTTTATCTCCCATTTTTAAGATAAATCCTCCTAAGATAGTAGTATCTACTACGTTAGAAATGATGATCTGTTTTCCAGGAGCTAAACTTTGAACTTTAGATAAAACTTTGCTCTCTAAAGCCGCATCCATTGGAATAGCAGTTGTTACAACTACCTTCTCAATACCTTTCAAAGCTTCGTATTGTTTTTGAAACTCTAAAGCAATAGATCCAAGAATTTCGAATCTTTTGTTTGCTTTAAGAACTTTAAACAACTCTTTAGTGCTTTGATCAACATTAGTGAATACTTCTAACAAAGCATTTAATTTAATCTCATCACTGATGATTGGATTAACTAAAAACACTTTTAAGTCCTCACTTTGAGATACTGATTCAGAGATCAAGATCATATCACTATTAATAGCTTCAGCGTTTCCTTTTTGACCAGAAACTTCTAGCATTGCTTTTGCATATCTTGCAGCTGCTCTAGTGCTTACCATAATGATCCTTTTATTAGTTTAGTTTAACGTCATCTAACATCTTCTCAACCAATTTAGCTTGAGCTTCAGTGTTAGCTAGTTCTTCTTTCAATAATTTTTCAGCGATTTCAATAGAAATTGAAGAAACTTGAGTTTTTAACTCAACGATAGCAGCAGCTTTTTCGCTTTCGATAGTAGCTTTAGCTTGAGAGATCATTTTCTCTCCTACAGCTTCACCTTCAGCTTTAGCATCAGCTAACATTTTTTCTTTAATTTCACGAGCTTCCTTAATTAATGCATCACGCTCAGCACGAGCTTCAGCTAGTAATTTCTCGTTATCAGCTTTTAAATTAGCCATTTCTCTTTTAGCATTTTCAGCAGCTGCTAATGCATCAGCGATACCCTCTTCACGAGCCTCTAAAGCATTTACAATTGGTTTCCATGCAAATTTTCCTAGGATGAATACGATCACCAATAGAATGATGAACTGCCAGAAAAATAATCCAAAACCGAAATCGTTAATTAATTTATCCATTATCTAAAATTATACTTTTTAATACCTATGTTGTTTAATTAAGAAGTTTACCTGCAACCAACCGTTGCAGATAAACTCTTTTTCTTGTCTTGGATTATTTACCTAAGATTAAAGCACCGAATGCTAAACCTTCCAATAAAGCTCCAATAATGATCATTGCAGTTTGGATTTTTCCAGCAGCTTCTGGTTGACGAGCGATAGCGTCCATTGCAGAAGATCCAATTTTTCCTAAACCGTAACCAGCTCCGATTACGATTAAACCTGCACCAATAATGTTTGGTAATGTCATAGTGATTGATTTATATTAATTAAACAAATTTTATTTTTATTCTATTTTAATCTACTAGTGGTGTGCTTCATCATGTTCGTGCTCTGCAACTGCCATTCCAATAAATAAAGAAGACAACATTGTAAAGATGAACGCTTGTAAGAAAGCAACTAATATTTCCAAAATAACTAAGAACGTAGATAAGAAGAATCCTATTCCCACAGCTCCTGCAGTACCTAAAGCTTCCTTCATAACGAAGATAATAGCGATAAGACCAAATACTACTGAGTGACCTGCTGTAATGTTAGCGAATAAACGAACCATTAACGAGAAAGGCTTAATTAAAGCTCCTAAAATCTCGATAGGTGCTAACATAATTTTCATTGGAACTGGTACACCTGGCATCCAGAACATGTGTTTCCAATAATCCTTATTTGCAGAGAACTGAGTAATTATGAATGTAAAGATTGCCAAACACGCAGTTACTGAAATACTTCCTGTAACGTTAAATCCTAGTGGAGTCAATCCTAATAAGTTCAATAAGAAAATTAAGAAAAATACAGATAATAAGTATGGCATAAACTTCTTGTATTTATCTTTTCCAATATTTGGAACTGCCATCTCATCACGAACATAAAGTACCATTGGCTCTAGTGCTCTAGCAAATCCTTTAGGTAAATTGTTCGGTCCTTTTTTATATGTCTTAGCTAAGCTTAAGAACATAAGGAAAATTAAAACTGTAGTGAATAATAACGATGCAACGTTTTTAGTAATAGAGAAATCTAATGGTTTCTCATTTGTAGGGTGGTGTGCCTCATCATAAGAGATAGTCCCCTCTGCATCAGTTTTGTATATCTTACCGTGATATAACTTGTAGTGTTGTCCATCTTTCTCAACTACTTTGTTTCCGTAGTCAAATTCAGAAGACATAAATACTTTAAGACCATTGTCTATTAAAATAACTGGTAAAGAAAAACCGTAATGTTTTCCAGTCTCTTCATCAGAGAAGAAAATGAATGAATAATCATCTGCTAAGTGGTGCGTGATGTGATCTTGCACTTTTTCAGCTTGTGATTTTTCACCTGCTACGTGTTCTGCTTCAGCTTCATGCTCATGATCAGCTACTTCAGCAGCATTAATTGTTTCTCCCAATGACTGCTCTGTTTCTTGGACAGATTCACCAAGGGTTTGAGCATTAGATTGTGCGTACGAAAATACCGACGATGCTGTAAAAATAACAGCTGCTAATAAATTCAGTGATTTCTTCAGAGTCACCATACCTTAACTTCTTGAATATTTATGGTTCTTAAAATTTTGTGCAAAAGTACAATAAATCTTAGATAATCATACTTTCTAATGAAACTTTTTTTTATTATCTTTCTTCTAACTAACCTTCTTATTTAAAATATGATATGCTACAAACGCATCTCCTCCTAAATAAATCAAGACTACTATCAGAAAATTATATTTAAAAAGTTCGTCAACATTCTCGCTATCTAAGCCCTCACGAACAAAAAGATAACTTGCCAATAAACGAACTGTAATAAATCCTAAAAAAACATAACCTAAACTATTCGGCATACTTGTTTTTATCCCTACCATAGCTAATAAAATACCTATAGAAAACAAAAACTCAAAACCATAAAATCCAACTAACGAATAACCTAAATCTACAAATGACTGACCAAAATCAGTAAATGTAAATGCAACAAAATGCAATGCAAATATAACTACTAAAGCTCCTAAAAGCTTTAATCCTAAACCTATCGTTTCTTTATCCATTAATCTTTATTTAATTGATTTACTTGTTTTATAACTTGGTACAAAGCTAATCCTACTCCGAGTAACGTACAAATTTTATTTGCTAATCCGTCAACTAAATTATACTTATTGTCTAACCAAGTACCTAACAAGTGAAACAAATAAATAGTTACACCCATCTGTATAGGTATATTTATCAAGCTTAACCAACGATTAGGTTTAGAGTTTTTACTCACTACTATTTACTGCTTTTATTATTGCTATCACCAGTGATAGTCATATCACATTTCACCTGAATTTTAGCACCAGGTACTACAGAAAGTCTTCCTACAAGTAAATCACCCTTTACATCAGCCGTTTCTTTGATATGTAGTAAATCTTTAACCTTCAATACACCTTCCACTATACCTTCAATATCTGCATTTTCACAATCAACATTACCAATAATCTTAGCCTTAGGTCCTACGACCACTCTACCTGCTACTTTTAGATTACCGTGTAACTCTCCATCTAAACGCAAATCTGTTACTGCCTCTATATCCCCTTTAATTATTGTAGCCTCAATAATTCTGTTTGTTTTACCTAACTGGTCTATAGGCCCGCCTTCTTTACTCTTTTGAAACATAATATTTATTTTTTTTCAACCTTATTCTCTAACCTTCTTTGGGAGTGAGATACTCTTCCCAATTCTTCTTAATCTGAACTATAATATAGTTCTCAGCACTAATCACTACAGCATTATTATTCATACTATGTGCTGCCTTCTCTGCCTCCTCTTTTGTCTTAAATCCGTGTAATACTAAGAATTCCTTGCTATCTAAATACATATCCTCAGAATACTTAATACCTCTACTGCTATTATTTGTCGAAAACTGTATAAAACTACGACTTAACATTTGACTATCAGAAGATTGTTTATCATTCACGAAGATAACAACTTTCCAGTTTTTAGAATCCCCATTTGTAAAGTTTCTACTTTCTAAAGACGGAATAGTTGTTTTCAACAAGTTCTCAGCCTCTTTTCCTTCTTTAGATGAACTATAAGTTAAAGCTACAAAGTTCAGTGCTTCTTTATAAGCTGTAATACCCTTTAATTTACCGATTACATGAGCTTTAAGCAATTCTAACTTACTCACATAACCATCATCATCAAAACGCTCTAATGCGCTGTCTATAGCTCTAAGAGCATTATTATAATCTCCTCCTTGCGCATACACTTTATAAGCTTGTGCATAAATCTGTTCTGGAGATAAATCATCTATCTTATCCACAGACATATTCTGTAGTAATTTAGCATATCTCGAATTAGGATATTGGCTAATTATACGATCTTTCATTGCTACAGCCTTAGCCATATCTATCTCTAGATAAATCTTATACAACTTATACATACTTGGCAAGACCAGACGTTCAGTTGGATCAAAAGTCAATAGAGCTTCTAAACGGCTACTAGCCAAATCATACTTTTTAAAACGATCAGCATACATAGACCCCAATTGGAAATAGGCGAAATCCCTATCTTTCTTCAGAGAAGCTATCTCCATTTCATCCGTAGGAATCTTAGCTATATACGCATTGATATCATATCTAGCATCGTTAAATTGTTCTGTTGTACCACTATTTGTATTGCTATTCGCACTTGTAGTTGCCTCTTGATTTGACGCATTACTTTGCGCATCTTGTATATCACTTGCCCATCTCCAGTTATCTACTAGTGGTCTATTCCCCCATCTTCTTCTAAAGTCCATCTTACCATTAGACGTAGCTTGTGCTGAGTAGAAATAGAATGTTCTATTCCCTTGCCCTGTAGGAGCATTCACATCAAATGCAGATGCAATAGCATCACCAAAATTAGCCATGTTAAAGTAATTTTGATTACCTGCTTTCTTACCTTTCAGATTAGCCTGAAGCTTTCTAAAATCCTCTTTTCTAAGATCATCTACATATTTTTGGAAATAACTTATTCTCTGATCGTCACTCATTGCTACTAATCGAAGAATACTATCATTCACATGAGCCACTTTTTCGAATGCCACAACATCTCTTAATGCATCACGTCTCTTAGTAATTCTAAATCTTTCTTTCGCTTTTGGAGGCATAATAGCTAATACACTATCATAATACTGCCCTGCTAATGCATACCCAGCCTCATTAAAGTAAATCTCAGCTATACTCAAATAATTCTGAGCCTTCAGCTGCTTATCTCCTTTACTAAGTTTTACCGCTTTCTTAAGAGAATTAAGAGCTTCTTTTGTATTTCCATTATGCTCATAGAACAATCCTACCTGTCTGTGTAACACATCTAAGTATGCCCTATTCTCACGGTCTTTAATAAGTTTTTTATATTTTTTTAAGAAAGCCACAGAGTCTTTGATAGACTCAAAGTTTAGCCCATACTGTTGAGCGTGTGACTGTATCACATAAGAGCGAGGACTCTTTCTGTTCATTTCGATAACTGTAGTAAATGCAGTAGCAGCTTCTCCTTTTCTACCCAGTTTACCATAGAGCTGTCCCAATATAAATGTATACCTAGCTCTTTCTTCCTTATCTTTTGTATTCTCTATAGCAATTTTTAGTGGTGCTATAGCCTGTTGATATTCTTCTATATTGATATATGCTTGTGTTAGCGTAGCATTAGCATCCGCCATCTGCTGTTTACTCAGCTCTTTCTTTTTATCCCTAAGTAATAGATTTAAATTCTTTATAGCAATATCGTCATAAGTAAGACGTACATTAGTCTTTTCACGCCAGATACTAGCTTCATTAGCTAAGCTACCATCAGGATATTTATATAAGATATAATTAAACGCTTCCAACGCAGGTACAAATCTACCATCGTAATATCTAGCCTGTCCGAGCATCAAATAAGCATCATCTATCTGAAAGTTTCTCTCACGTCCTTTGATATACATTGAGTGCTTCTGTATCGCTTTAGCTGCTTTATCTTCAGCACGTCTAAATCCCTGCTCACCTTGTTCTTGCGCTCCTCCTAATTGATCACCATCCACTTGTATATTCTCGAGAATAGAACCTTTTTTAGATTCCAGAGATCTACCTCTATCAAACTCTCTAGTTGAGTCTATTTTAATATCAATACGTTCCACCGGAAGTATCTCCCAGAAGTCGTCAAAATAATCTTTCTTTAAGGAAATCAATGCATCATCATAAGCCAATTCACCATTATACAATATGTTATATCTCGTAGTCATAGCGTGATATCCTCGATTAAGAAGTCTATCCTGTTTCACAGAACAAGCGGCTCCTAGAAGAAGTACAGCCAAAAAGATTACATATTTTATACGATTTTTCAACACAATGAGCTTTACTTAAAAACTACTATTTCTTTAATTTAGTATATAACAAAACGTAAAAATACACTACTTTTAGAAATACTAAGGCAGTATTTCAAAAGTTTTTGAACTTCTCTCACAAGTCAACAGATAAAAGAGATTCTAATTAAATATCTCGACACTACCATCTAATAAATTAGACTATACATAAAATATTCATCAGTAATAACACATTATCTACAGCAACTTATTCCTAAAGATTACAATATTTCTACTTCTATTACATCCCTACTAATCTAAAAATAAAACCCTAGAAAGAACAAGTCTAACTAGGGTTCCGCTAACTAATCAATGTAAACACTATTCGACTATAGCCTATTATGGAAAACTATAGCGGCGAACATTATTGTTTAAATTTTTATATCTGAAAGAATGCTTCTAAAGCCTCGAACGTAATATCCGTAGTCATCACATCCTTCTGTACCTCACCTTTATCCAATGCTATGATACGATCAGACACTTCATAAGTATGTTGTAAATCGTGACTAGAGATAATAATTGTCGTCTCTCTACTCTGCATCTTCTGTTTTACTAACTCCTTTAATCTCAATTGGGTCGTAGGATCTAGATTAGCGAAGGGCTCATCCAGTACTACCAACTCAGGGTTCCCCATAAAAGCAGCTATAATCCCCACCTTCTTCTGATTTCCTTTTGAGAAGTCGCGTAAATACTTACGTTGCTTTAACACCTCTCCGTTAAAGAAGTTTCCATATTCATTTAGATAAGACTCTATATCTGCTCTATTCATCCCTCTAAGTTCTCCAACGAAATAGAAATATTCCTCAGGAGTCAAGTATCCTATTAAAAACGAATCGTCAAAGAACGATCCAGTATACTTCTTCCATTCCTCAGTTTCATTTACCACATTGCCCTTAGAGCTGATATTCCCTTGAGAAGGTTGTATCAAATCAAGTAATAAGCTAAAAAAAGTAGTTTTTCCAGCACCATTATTACCTACTAGTCCTACACTTTGTCCTTTTGTGATCTCTAAAGATGGAATATTCAATACAGTCTGTTGACCGTAAGATTTCACTAAATTATTTACTACTATCATATTACTTAGATTTAAAAGCATCTAATGTGCTGTACTTTTCTTTTTTATAAATTTTCTCAATGAATTTAAACACTGGAGCCTGAAAGAACATACCAATAATACCAACTATTGCTAATGTCACAACACCGCCCCAGAATCCACATATTGCAGCTCCTATATAATAAAATATCACAGGCAAGAATAACTTAGGCAATGAGATTAACATTACCCTAAGATTAAAAGCATTCTTATCGCCGAACACATTCTTATTAGCAGTTAAATCCACAGGGCTTTTTAGATATGCACCACCCCATAACACGATATACCCATTAACACCAATGTTAAACATTCCCATAGCCAAAATTAGATATACTAACTCCATACTCTTGTTTATATACAGGACAGCTCCTAACATAGATATAGCAGTACCTAGAGCAATGATAAGCCACTTAGACTTCAAGTAATTTTTATAAGTAATATTCTGCGTCATCATTAGTGGATAATACGAAGAGTCCCAACTAGGAACATACTGACCGAACATCATCAAAAAACCTCCAGATACAAAGAATGCTACGAAAATCATCATAAACATAGGATACTCACCATTATGACCTGGCGTAAGTACTAAAAATCCATAAAACATAAATAAAATACTCATCAACACAGTAGTACGTGCACGCTTATTACGCATAATCAGTCTCAAATCATTCTTTAAGAACGAAGCATAAGTACCGAACCCATCTAGCCACTTCATCTCTTGAGTTGTACCTACTTCTACCTTAGTCTTTAGTAAGTCATCCATATACATATTAGTCACATAATAGCGAATAGTCAGCCAGATAGAAGCGGCTAATATTAATGCATACGCTAATACTAATACAGGATACTCATATACACTATACAGTAAGTACTGAGTATATTCTGTGCTGTCAAATAAATTAAAATATTGTATCGCAGCTAAAGAACCGAATACTACTATTACAGCTATAAATACAGATTTATAAGATTCAATTAAGATATTGACGAAGTGCATTGTACACACGCATAAGTATACAGCTACCACCCATGCTAACACACCTATTATAGAATATCCTTTACTCAGACAGACAATAGTAAAAGGGATAATAAACAGTAGTTGTACAAAGTTAAATGCACTAACAAAAGAACTACTGACATAGAACTTAACTATCTTAAGTTTCGGAATTGGTAATACGAGTAAAGGTTTTATACTAGCAGTAGGCAATTTTTGCAACATAAATCTCATCATCATCTCAGCCACCATATAATACATCCAAAATCGGCTAATAACTTGTATAGGAGATCCCATACCTAGACCCGCCTTCTCGATGCTAAAGTAGCCACCAATACCTAAAAGCAAAAACATTAAACCAAAGTAAACAATAGCCAACCACTTAAACACTGTTAATACAGTATTCATGTCTTGGTTCTTGTTTCTCAATAGTCTTTTCTTTTCAAGAAAAACAAATAATTTATTCATAGTTCAAAATGTAATAGTGATATATTAGTATCATTTATTACATTTTGTTACAACTTAATTACAATTATTTTTAATTTTCTTCATTATTATAAAAAGTACAAATAAGCAAAACTCTAATTTTCAATATTCTCTAACATTTGAGAAATTCTTAAGTAAAGGGAAGTAATAAAAAAAGAAGCTATTCTTCAATAAACAAGAACAGCTTCTTTAAACCTAAAAACTAAAAAACTATAAAATTAACCTTCAACTAATTATATTCAAAAACGATGCCGAAAATCACTTACACCCCATTTTCGTTATTTATATCAAAATAAATTATCTTTGACACAAATTACAAAAGATGAAAAAAGACATTGAGATTCCTGTAGTAAAGGACATAGAGATTGCTATTATAAAAGAATACAATGAAGAGTTCTTAGCGGACTCATGGTATGCATACCTATTTAATAACTCAGACCAAGAGATCGAAGCTATCTTAGTGGTATCACAAGCCGTAGGTGAAATTAATGGCGAAGTGAGAGGAACAGGAGTATTTAGACATGCTTTTAAATCTCTAGCTCCTAAAGAGAACATCAAAATCGAATTACTAGACGAATCAGTATTCAAACTAAGCAATACATTTATGCTTACTTTCTTCCAAGGAGGTAAACTATATGACAAAACATTTACGTTCATCCAAGATTCTTTAGGTGATGCACATTTAACTACGCTTCCTTTTACTACTAAAAAAGGAATTGTAATTAAGTAGTCTGACAGCTTGCTACATACACTCTAATTTATAATCAATCCAAAAGTTAGTTTGCTTAATTTGCTACATATAACTTAAAACTAGATTATTATGAAAATGAAGAATGTATTGAGTATAGTAGCATGCCTTACTGTACTTATCACACTGTTTTCTTTCAATACCAACACGTTTAGTAAAAAAGGAGATACAGAGTGGAAAAACTTAAAAGTACTACCTAAAGACATCTCTAATGATAGTCTTAAAGGACTAATGAGAGGGTATAATGATGCACTAGGTGTAAAGTGTAGTTACTGCCATACTTCTATAGAAGGAACAGATAAACTAGACTTTGCAGCTGACACTAAGAAAGAAAAAGAGTTCGCTAGACATATGATTACGATGACTCATAAGATCAATGCAGAAAACTTTAACTGGGATAATCACCCTAACCCAGAAACTATTGATGTAGTTAGCTGTACCATGTGTCACCGAGGCACAACTAATCCGAGCAAGACTTTAAAAAAGTAAACCATAGATAAGCAGTGTTTTAATAAAAACACTGCTTTTTTTATACCCTTTATTCAAACCAATGTGTTATTTTCTTACATTTAAGTACGAATATGCTAAAACGTACTACAATCAAAGTTTTAATACTTAAAATGAAGAATATGAAACACACGCATAGGTTCCAAGTATCTGTAACGGATAAATATTTGCTTTTTCCTTATCACGATAAGAGCGACGAAAGTCAAATAAGCATTTTAGACAACAAAGGGAATGTAATAAGGCAATTCCATACCCGTATCACAGATAAGCCTCCATTGTATTACATAAAGTTTGATAGTGCCGAACTGCTCCATACTACAGTAGTACTTTCGATAGTAACAGATCTTCCACTAAACAGTGTTACAGATATTATCAAACAGTCTAGTGATCCCGACCCTACCACTCTAGACGACTTCAGACCAGTATACCACTTTACAGCTCCTACAGGATGGTTAAGCTCTCCTAATGGACTATTCTATAAAAAAGGAAACTACCACCTATATTATCAACACAATGCCTATGGCAACAAATATGAGAACATCATCTCCACACATGCTGTCTCAGATAATATGATCGACTGGCATACTAAAAACACCCCAACACATATAGGCAACATAAACGAAACTCACAATAAGAGTATCGTTATAGACAAAGAGAATATAGCTGGTTTTGGTAAGAATGCTATCCTCGCATTTTATACTTCCTGTATGTCTCCTTATAGCATACACCTAGCTTATAGCTCTAATAAAGGCAAAACCTTTACCTCATATACAAATAATCCTATCCTAGCTTACAATACAGACCAAGAGATCAACGATCCTAAAGTCTTCTGGCATGATGCTTCTAAGAGTTGGGTCATGGTTATACCCACTTCACCTACTATCTCTATCTATAACTCTAGCAATCTTAAAGATTGGAATAAACTAAGTGATTTTGGCGTTGGTATAAGCTCTAATAAAGGAACATGGCACTCACCTGACTTATTCGAACTTCCGTATGGCAAAACCACAAAATGGGTACTCCTGCTAGACACAAAAACAGGTGCTCCTAATGGAGGTAGCGGTACACAGTACTTTATAGGTGAGTTTGACGGAAAGACCTTCACTGCAGATAACACCTCTACTGCTTTATGGCTCGACTATGGCAAGGATCACACTTCGAGTATGATATGGCATAATACTCCTAAAGATAAAGTAACCTATATAGCATGGATGAGTAACTGGGAATATACTAAGAACCTTCCGTCTAAGGCATTTAAGAACGCAATGACTATACCTCGTAACTTAGAGCTTGGAACTAATGGAGAACAAATCGTACTCAAAAGCTACCCAGTCAAAGAGCTAAAGAAGATACGTGAAGAAGTCTCTGAGTTCCAAACTCAGTTATTAGACAAATCACTAAATATACAGTACTTCCTAGATGATAATCAGGGAGCCTATGAGATTATACTAGAGTTTGACATCGTTGATACTAAGACACAGAGAGTAAAGTTTAGTTTACTCAACACTGAAGGCGAAAGACTGCAATACACCTTAGATCTAACAAAAGGTTTACTCTTAGTAGATCGATCTGAGAGCGGAGATTGCTCATTCTCTAAGCGATTTAGCAAGAAGCTAATCACCGCGCCTCTACAAGTCGAAAAGAAATATAAATTCAAATTGTATGTAGATAAATGCTCAGCAGAACTGTTCTTAAACAAGGGAAAAACAGTTATGACTAACCTTATCTTTCCTTCAGAACCTTATAATAGCCTACAGCTATCAGTAGAAGAAGGTAGAATAGACATTACTAAGTTCAGAGTACACAGTCTACACAATTCATAACACAAAAGCCCCTCTAGGTACTAGAGGGGCTTTCTTATATTATATAATTAGTTTTTTACTTAGTGCTAACCTCTTTTTTAGGAGGAAACATAAATGATGCTATTACTGATAAAGTTAATACACCACCGATAACAGATAACGACACCATAGAGTCTACGTGGTAGAATGGTGATATTATCATCTTAGTACCAATAAACGCAAGTATAATTGCTAAACCATATTTCAGTTTAGAGAACTTATCCATAAAGTTAGCCAACAAGAAATAAAGTGATCTCAAACCTAATATAGCGAAAATATTAGATGTATATAAGATGAATGGATCATCAGGTGCAATAGCGAAAATAGCTGGAATACTATCTACTGCAAAGATCACATCCGTAAATTCAATTACCATAAGAGCAACGAACAATGGGGTTACCATACGCACTCCATTCTTAACAGTGAAGAACTTCTCTCCATCATATTCATCACTTACCTTAAAGAACTTGTGTACCATACGCACAGCAAAATTCTTAGACAAGTCTTCATTCTCATCGTGCTCATCCTTAGCGAACCACGATTTAATACCAGAGATAAGTAAGAATACCCCGAATACAGTTAATACAGCATTAATCTCTACTGTCTGACCAAAGATCTCCATAGCAGGTAGATAAGTCATATTAATGATCTCAACACCAGCGAAAATAAAGATCGCTCTAAATACTAAAGCTCCAATTATCCCCCAAAACAAAACTCTGTGATGTAACTCCTTAGGTACTTTAAAGAAAGTAAATACTAATATGAATACAAATAAATTATCTACAGAGAGAGCCTTTTCTATCCAATAAGCTGATTGGAATCGTGCGAAGTTCTCGAAGTCCATATAATAATATATCACTCCACTAAAACACATCGCTAGACCAATCCATACTACAGTCCATATCAACGCTTCTTTAGTCGATACTGTGTGACTATGTCTATTAAATACTCCTAAGTCAAGAAGTAGCATAATAATAACTACTACTCCGAATACCCCTAATAAACCAGGGTGATTAATTAAATGATCCATGTTCTATTTTTTAACTCGACAAAACTAAAAGTAATATTCTCCCCCAAGAGAAACCCTCTTAACTAACATTAAATCAACAAATTACAAACTTACTTTTAAACAGCCAAAAAACAGAGTAAAAAAATAACCTATTGAATTTCAATAGGTTATTGACTATATTTTTTCAAAAAACAAAACACGGTCAATTAGATATTTTTTTTAATCTAATTTCTCAGTTAGTTTTCTAAATACCTTTTTAGGATCTTTTCCGTTGTATAATATTTCATATACAGCATTGATTATCGGAGTTTTAGCACCATACTGTTTATTCAGTTCATACGCACTCTTAGTCGCGTAGTACCCTTCCGCTATCATATTCATCTCCATCTGAGCAGACTTTACTGTATATCCCTTTCCTATCATATTACCGAACATACGATTACGAGAGAACAGAGAGTATCCTGTCACTAATAAATCTCCTAGATAAGCCGAATTATTAATATTACGCTTCATACGGTGTACTTTCTTGATAAACTTCTTCATCTCGCGAATAGCATTACTCATTAGCAGAGCCTGGAAGTTATCGCCATACCCTAATCCATGAGCTATACCACATGCCACAGCATAGATATTCTTAAGTACAGCAGCATACTCAGTACCGATGATATCATCAGTAGTCTTAGCCTTGATATAATGACTACTTACACAGTTAGAAATTACCTTAGCATACTCCTCCGTTTGACATGCGATAGTCAAATAAGACAAACGCTCTAAAGCAACCTCCTCAGCATGACAAGGTCCAGTTAGAACAGCTATATTCTCATAAGGTACATTATATGTTTGGTGGAAGTGTTCTCCCACGATAAGACTAGTTTCAGGAATAATCCCTTTAATAGCAGAGACAATTACCTTTCCCTCTAAGCTCACATGTAGATTAGTCATCTCTTGTGATAAAAAAGCAGACGGAATAGCGAATATCACATAATCAGCATAAGAGATAGCCTTATTGATATCATTAGTAAGTCTTAGTTGATCTACATCAAACTCCACAGAACTAAGATAGTTCGGATTGTGGTAATTTACTTTTATCTCTTCTAATGCAGACTCATTTCGCATATACCATGCAATCTCAGTTAGGTTCTCGCTCAACATTTTTACTATAGCAGTAGCCCAGCTCCCACCACCTATAACTGCAATTTTTGGATATTCATTCATACACTAAGTTTATTAGTTGGTCAAAAGTAAGTAAAAAACACATTGCAAACAATTACATACTTAATAGCTTATGATGAAAGATTACATAATTTATTCAACAAAAATTGAAATATATCTAACTTTTAATCAAATAACAGCTCTTAAAAAACACTTTTGTTTACGTATCCACATTTTAGTTTAATTAACGACAAAGCATATAAAAACACTTTAAACCATCACTTTTAGATTAAATTAACAGTAAAAAATGCATACTGCTAATCTAATCCCCTAAAACAGACCATAATAAAAAAGCACACTAGTCTGACAGACAGTGTGCTTAAGAACTTATTTAATATCTCTATAAACTCATTTTTACTATTTCTCGCACTTTAGCAGGAGTGATATTTTTCTTTTCACCCATAGCTACCCAGCCACGTTCTTCAAATCTATTAACGATCCATTCTACAGCGCGATTACCATCATCTGTATAATCACTTAACTTAGTCTGTACCCCTAACGAATGGAAAAACTCTACCATCTTATCAATAGCCTCTCTAGCTACCTCATCATCACTACCATTAAGGTTAAACACTCTACGTCCTAGCTGACTTAGTTTCTCCTTCTTAGTCTCCAGCATCACCCTATATAAGTTAGGCCCTATGATAGCTAACGTTCTACCATGGTCTATGCCATAAAGTGCTGTAAGCTCATGACCAATAGCATGCGTCACCCAGTCCTCGTGTACACCCTTCGAGATAAGCCCATTTAGAGCCATTGTACAGCACCACATATAGTTCATGGCTGCATCGTAGTCTGTAGGATCTTTTAGTACCTTAGGAGCTACCTCTATAAGTGTCTGAAGGATACCTTCTGCAAATCTGTCTTGTACTGGAGCATTCTGTGGATAAGTAACATACTGCTCTAACACATGGATAAACGCATCCGTGATACCATTAGCAATCTGCTTCTGCGGTAGAGAAGCTATCACCATAGGGTCACACACAGAGAACACAGGATATAATACCTCTCCTGAGAAAGAGAGCTTCTCCTGAGTCGCCTCGATTGTCACCACTGCACCACAATTCATCTCACTTCCCGTAGCAGGTAGCGTTAATATAGCTCCGTAAGGCATCGCCTTCCAGTTCACATTTAATTTCTTTTGAACAATATCTATAGAGTTTCCTTCATAGTGTACCGCGGCAGAGATAAACTTCACCCCATCTATCACACTACCACCTCCTACACCTAAGATAAAGTCAACCTTTTCTCTCTTTATAACCTCTACAGCCTTTACTAAAGTCTCGTACTTAGGATTAGGCTCCACACCACTAAACTCTACTACATCATACCCTACTAATGCCTCTATTACCTGAGCGTGCACACCATTCTTAAGTATGCTACCTCCTCCGTATACGATAAGCACTTTACTCTTCTTATCTATATACTTATTGATCTCAGCTATCTGCCCCTTACCGTATAATAAACGGGTAGGGTTATATAATTCAAAATTCAACATAATCTCTTTCTTTTATCTGTAATTACCTTATAAAAGTAAAAAAAGGAATGCTATCGCATTCCTTTTTCACTCTTAATTATTTCTTATAAAATAGGTTGTGGTCAATATATTTCCACACCTCTTTATCTAATAATGGCATAATATTTTTTCCTTCTTTAATAGAATCCCTAATAAACGTAGCTGATATCTCCATGATAGGAGCATTATCTACTAAGTGAATATTCGGGTGACTAAGTAGAGGATTGTCCTCCTGCTTATCCATAAATATACGCGGATACACATAGATAGCATATCGCTCTAGTAGTATCTCATAATTCTTCCACTTCGGCAGACTATCCAGGTTATCCTGCCCCATTAGCAGAGAAAACTCATGCTTAGGGTAGCGCTCGTGAAGATGCGCCATTGTATTCACTGTATAGTTAGGTTGTGGAAGATTAAACTCTATATCAGAAGGTTTGATATAGTCATAGTCAGCCGTAGCTAAGTTGACCATATGTATTCTGTGAAAGTCCTCTAGCAGTCCCTTCTTCTTTTTCAGTGGACTATGAGGAGTCACCACCATCCATACCTCATCGAGATCAGTGTACTGCACCATATGGTTAGCAATCACTAAATGCCCGATGTGAATAGGATTAAATGTCCCGAAATACAATCCGACCTTCATAGTATTCTCTTATTTTATAAAGTTCTTTACTAACTCTACAGCTTCATTCTTAGCTGTATCTAAGTCATAATTCTTAATAATCATGTCAAACTGTGGAGCAGTAGCTAACTCTACAGAAGCCTTAGCGATACGCATATTGATCTTGTCTTCACTCTCTGTAGAACGTTTCTTAAGACGAATCTTAAGTTCATCTATACTAGGTGGTTTTACGAATACTGCTAAAGTCTCCTCAGGGAATTTGCGCTTAATACGCAATCCTCCAGCCACATCAATATCGAAGATCACATTCTTACCTTCAGCCCATAGACGCTCTACTTCACTGCTTAGCGTTCCGTAGAAGTTATCTCTATACACTTCTTCCCATTCTAAGAACTTCTCTCCTTTTATATTTTGTTTAAACTCTTCAAGAGAAATAAAATAGTAATCTTTACCGTTTTCTTCTTCACCTCTAGGTGCACGAGATGTACAAGAAATAGAGAACGCTAGGTTCAGATCTTCTTGTTCTAATAAATGTTTTACTATTGTAGTTTTACCTGAACCAGACGGTGCAGAGAAAACGATTAATTTACCTCTTTGCATAATAATATTCTGTCGTGTTGTATATATGGATTAAAGCACGTTTAACACTTGCTCTTTTATTTTCTCTAACTCATCTTTCATCTTCACCACTATCTTTTGCATCTCAGCATGGTTAGATTTAGATCCCATTGTATTGATCTCACGCCCCATCTCTTGACCGATAAACCCAAGTTTACGACCATTAGCTTCAGCTCCTTCTAATGTTTCGATAAAGTAATCTAAGTGTTTACTAAGACGTACTTTCTCCTCCGTGATATCCATTTTCTCTAGGTAGTAGATTACCTCTTGTTCATATCTATTCTCATCGATATTAAGTTGTAGCTCTACTAGATTAGCACGTAATCTCTCTTTTACAGTCACGATACGCTCTTTATCCAATACAGACACCTCATCCATATACTTGCGAATGTTACCGATACGAAGTCTAAAGTCATTCTCTAACGAAGATCCTTCACTAGCTCTGAACTCTTTCATATTAGCGATAGCCTCAGTGATAACTTTCTCTATCTCCTTCCATTCATTCTCGTCTAGTTCGGCACGCTCCACCTTAAGTGCGTCTGGCATACGTACAGCCATCTTCATTAATTCTGTAGCATCAGCATCTGGAATGATCGCTTTCATCTGATCAATATATGCCATCACGATAGGTCCATTAATCTTGTTAGAAGTTTCTTCTGCTGTGATCTCGCTGTATAACGAAAAATCAACTTTTCCACGCTCTAACTCTTGAGCGATAAGGTTGCGCAGTGGTAACTCTTTCTCTCTATATGTCAAAGGCAATCTAACATTTAAGTCTAAGCTTTTGCTGTTTAGTGATTTTACTTCTACTGTGATTTTCTTTGTTGGTAACTGCAAACATGCTTTACCAAACCCTGTCATCGATTGTATCATATATTAAAAAATAATAGGTGCAAAGGTATGAAAATCATTACTAACTAGCTTATAAATAGCACAAAATCCTACACTCCTCACAATTTCTTTTCTCATTATCAACGAATTCCATCGGCGTACACTATATCTACTAACATATACAGCAATTCGAACATCTCATTCGTTAACTACTCAAAGAGAACAATAAGTATGCTTTAAACATAAATAGATAAAGAGGAATAGATAATATATATAAGAAGTATACACAACAATTGGCCACTTTTGACCTCATTTGACGATAATGGTCACGCATGCTCTTTTTGGTCGAGAATGAAGATTTAAAAAACCATCAATCAATTAACAATCAATACTATACGTAATTTTAATTTTGATTTGTTTTGATACTGTTTGGAACATCCCCGTATTTACTTGGGTTAAGAGGCTGTTTTCAAAACGACACCAAACCCGTACCCAAACAATCTACTAACCAACTTAGACTAACAAAGAGATGAATCTCTAAAACAAGACAGCCAAAACAGGTCAATATAACCATAAGTGACCAAATTAATCACTGCTTACTGACATCAGATATAAGCATAAAAAAAGAGAGCTATAAAGCTCTCTTTTATGTTGTATTCTCCTACAATTTTTTCGTTTCATCGTTACCATAGGAGATAACCAAAACAACCATAACTATGAACTACGCCTTCTAAGTCCTTATTTAGACCACCACAATCTACAAAGTCAGCAATAGTTTAGTATCGACGATGAAACTATGTGAATTAAATTTTGTAATCAAAACTGAACAACCTAACCTAAACCTTCTGTTTTAATTTAATCCCCAAGCACTTAAAACTTTTTCTTTCTTTTCTTTTATAAAGGAATTATAGCAATTCTTCCCTTTCGTTTTCATTATTAAGACACCGAACATCACATTTGGTCACACATTTTTTTAAAAAAAATTACAAAAAAAATATAACACAATGAAAACCAACTAAATAAAAAGTAAAAAAATAAGCTAAGGCACTAGGTGCCTTAGCTCAAAACATTAAATAAAAACCTAATTAATTGATTTTTTGAAAGCCAAAAAAGTCAACTTACACAAACACAAACTTTAATTACTTAAAGTTCTCTGTTTTATTTTAGAGCTGTGGGGCGAAGTAATTGCTCAGTATATATCTTATTCTATTTATATCAGATCATAGTTGTAACTCCCTCCAGAATGAGATTACTCATCATTGATTATATCTCTTACTCTCAGGTTACTCTTCCAAAAGTCTTTAAATAATTCCATCTTATGGGATAAACTTGTTCAAAACGGATAAAACAGCGACTGAAACGTAGCCTCTCTCTATTGAATACTAGAACAAAAGAAAATAAATACCCTATCCGTCAAGTAGTAAAGTACACTAATCAAAATACAGCGGCCTAAGTATCCTCAATATAAACACTCCTAACTAAAGACAATCAATCAAACATAAATCAATAATAGTGTAATACTTCAAACAATGTCTGTACACATACAGACTTTATCTATCTATATATCTTATCTTTAGACTATAACTACACAACATAACTAAATCGCTAAAACTATGGTAACTATTAAGAGAAAAGTCATCTCGACTTGCTTTGTACTCGTTCTCTTCTTTACAGGAGTACATACGTATGACCTCATCATATTATATAGACATACAGGAGCTATCTCATATAAAGATTTCTTACCATTGATCCCTTTAGTTATACCAGCAGGTATATTTTTTAACGCTCTATTTCTTCAGAAGAAACAGTAACGAAACATACCATTGCTTAGAACTACAGTACATAATATCTAATCCATCAGAATAGTGCAGATATTAGTTCAAACAACAAAAGAAGATGTTTACTATGGTAATTGATTTATCTAAGATTTTGAATATTGGCCTACTATTCTAGTGAAAGGGTACGATTAAAAATACAGAAAACAAAAAGGGTGTCCCAGAAGGACACCCTTTTCATCTATTTACTTATTTTTCACTTGTTCTATAGCAGCTTCAACTACTTTCTTACTGTTCCCCACATAGATGTTACCATCGATAAACATCACAGGGCGGTTAAGGAAAGTGTATTGCTCCAAGATCAGTTTTTTGAAGTCTTCTTCTTGAAGGTTCTTATCCTTTAGTCCTTCACTCTTGTATAGTTGAGCACGTTTATTAAATAGCTTTTCGTAGCTACCTACTAACTTATACATCTCATCTAACTGCGGTGCAGTCACAGGATTCTTCTTAATCTCTTGTAGTTCGAAACTCTCTATCTCTGGCATCTCTGCTAAGATACGCTTACATGTACCACAAGTACTTAGGTAATATATCTTTCTCATATTATACGTCTTTTACGGTAATGATGTGTACTGGACAAACTTTCTCTGCTTGTTCACATGCCTCTAAAATAGTATAATCTGGTGACTTTAGCGTATGAAATCCTTTATTATTAACTGATTTCAACAGAACCGTCTTACCATCTTTCTTAGACATCTGAAACTGTTGAGGGGCTACCTCTACACAGTAATTACATCCGATACACTTATCTCGTTGTAGAGTAACTATGACCATTATGCTTCTACTATTTTATACAGTTTATCTGATAGACGTATTCTAAAAGGTATCTTAATAGTACAATCATCTCCTTTAGTGGCTTTCTCTACCTTCTGTTCGTTTACGAATAGCTCATCTACGATTAACTCCTGTGCTCCTGTACTCGGCCCAGTGATAAGGATCTTATCTCCTATCTTGATATCATAAGCCTCGATTTTAAACTCTCCGATAGATGCCTTTTGGAAGTAGTGTGCCGCTTTACCTACATACACTTTCTTCTGCGTAGCGTTACTACCTGGATTATCACTCCACTCACCTAATTTCTGTCCTAAGTAGTATCCACTCCAGAATCCACGGTTATACACCGTCTCTAAAGCCTTCATCCACTCCGCTACTTTCTCTTGAGAATAAGTACCATCAGCGATAGAGTCAATAGCCTCGCGGTAAGTATGTATCACTGTAGCTACATACTCAGGAGCTCTACCTCTACCCTCTATCTTCAGTACCTTAGTACCTGCATCGATTACTTGATCTAAGAAGTCTAACGTACACAAGTCTTTAGGAGACATCATATACTCGTTATCTATCTCTATCTCAAAACCAGTTTCTTGGTCTATAACGGTGTATTTCTTACGACAGTTTTGTTTACACGCTCCTCTGTTAGCAGATGAGTTATGTGAGTGTAAGCTTAAGTAACATTTACCAGATACTGCCATACACAATGCTCCGTGACCGAAGATTTCTATCTCTATTAAGTTACCAGATGGTCCCTTAACTTGCTCTCTTTCGATCGCTTCAGTAATCTTCTTCACTTGGCGTAAGCTCAGCTCACGCGAAAGAACAATAGTATCAGCGAATAAACTGTAGAACTTAACAGTCTCAATGTTTGTCACATTTAGCTGAGTAGAGATATGCACTTCTAACCCAATAGCTCTCGCAGATGCGATAACTGCCTGGTCAGATGCAATAACAGCTGTAAGCCCTGCCTCTTTTGCTTTATTCAATAAGGTCTTAACCACTGATAAGTCATGGTCATAAACGATAGTGTTTAATGTCAAATAAGTACGTACATTCTTCTCTTTACATCTTCTCGCGATCTCTTCTAAATCGTCAATAGAAAAGTTCACTGTAGAACGCGCACGCATATTCAATTGGTCTACTCCGAAATATACTGAGTCTGCACCGTTATCTAATGCGGCCTGTAAAGACTCGAAGTTACCTGCAGGAGCCATTAGCTCTACTCTTCCTGAAACTGTCATATTCTTTATCTTAGTCTATTATTTTATACAATTGGTCATTCTTACGAATACGGAAGTTTAACTCCATAGTCATCTTATCTCCATTATTAGCTGTACTAACCTCAGCTCCATTCACCATCATCTTCTCTATAGTTAGTCTCTCATCACCTGTAGTAGGTCCTACGATAGCTATTTTATCTCCAACGTTTAACTCTCTGTCAACAATAAACTGCCCTACACTCGCTTTAGTAAAGTAGTGCTGAGCTGTACCGATAAGTACTTTTCGTTCTACTTGTTTCTTGCGGATTTGTGTTACTGCACTTACCTTCACTGCCTTGATCTCATCAGTAGCACTGCGTTCTCCTTGGAACTTTAATGCTTCTGAACGCCCTTTTTTGAACACTAAGTTTCCTTTTTGTACTCCTTGACGTAAGCGTTTTTGTTCATCCTCTGGTAATTGAATGATGTCTAAACACTCATCAGAACAACATCCGTGCATCTTCTCAGCACACTCATCACACTGAATGAACAATAAGTGACATGCTTCATTAGCACAGTTTACGTGAGTATCACATGGTTTACCACATTGGTGGCAGTTAGAGATAATATCGTCAGTGATACGCTCTCCAAGACGGTGGTCAAACACGAAGTTTTTACCAATGAACTTACTCTCTAATCCTTCTGCTTTTACCTGACGAGTGTACTCGATAATACCTCCTTCTAATTGGTATACATTCTTAAACCCATTGTGTTTAAAGTAAGCTGATGCTTTCTCACAACGGATACCTCCTGTACAGTACATCAATAAGTTTTTCTCCTCTTTGATATCCTCTAATTGGTCTTTAATGATTGGCAGTGATTCACGGAAAGTGTCCACGTCTGGAGTGATCGCTCCTACGAAGTGTCCTACTTCACTCTCGTAGTGGTTTCTAAAGTCCACTACTACTGTGTTAGGATCCTCTAATAATTCATTGAATTCTTTTGCCTTTAAGTGAATTCCCTTATTAGTAACATCGAATGTATCGTCGTTTAATCCGTCTGCTACAATCTTATTTCTAACCTTTACTGTTAGTTTTAAGAATGATAAGTCGTCTTGTTCTACCGCTACATTCAGACGGATTCCTTTCATAAAGTCATACTGCTCTAACGTATCTCTAAATGCATCAAACTGTGATGCAGGTACAGACATCTGAGCATTAATACCCTCATGAGCTACATAAGTACGTCCTAAAGCGTCTAATGCATCCCAAGCACGGAATAAATCGTCTCTAAATTGTTGTGGGTTTTCTATTTTGGCGTACGCATAGAAAGATAAAGTCAAACGGTTCTCTCCCGCTTGTTCGATAAGTTCTGCTCTTTCTTCTGCGCTTAATGTGTTATACAGTTGCATGCTATATACTTTTAAGTGTAGATTATATATGTTTGAAATCCTAAATGGAAGAATTTCGGTGCAAAGATAATATTTTGCTCAATAATGGAGAATTAAACATCATAAAAATTGCATAAATAACTAAATATCAAACTATTCTAGGTTATTTTTATAACCTCAGCTTCTAAAACATTAATTCGATAATGAATAATCTCCTCAAAATAAATGGAATAAATACAGTCTGGCAATTTCACTTATATTAGAATAAATGCATCTTCTAAAAACTCCTTAAAATATCCCTATAAACAGCCATTTTAGTACTACAAATACACTTAAGTAGTTATATATAAAACATTTATACAGATATTTGTTTGAACTAAAATTGTAAAAATGGATAATAAAACTTTATCAATCGTATCGTACATCACTGTAATAGGATGGATAGTAGCCTTCTTTTTAGGCAAAGAAAAAGCAGATAACTTACTAAAGTATCACCTTAGACAAGCTCTAGGTGTAGTGGTTCTAAGTTTCGCTTTAGGAATAGTAATACAAGTAGTAGCTAGAATACTGCCAGCTATGGCTATGCTAATAAGCTCAGTATTATACCTTATCTCAATTGGATATATGGTAATCGGTATTCTTAACGCAGCAGGTGAAAAACAAAAACCATTGCCTATTATCGGACAATGGTCAGATAAGACGTTCTCATTTATTAAATAGTATACTTATAAAAGGGGGTACTGTGATACCCCCTTTACTATACTTAGGCTTTAAAGTCAAAATCCTCAAAGATTTGCTCTAAGTGATGTTCCAAATGAGAAACATAGTCAGCAAACAGAAACGATAATGTATGACCATTGGCCGTATGCTTATCTAAGACCTCTGGAGAAATAGTACAAATAAGGTTTAGCAAAAAAGCATTGTACATCTTCCACGTATCTATCACTAATTCTTGTGACATCTGCTGATATGACGTGGCTAATACCCACTCATTTTGTGCGTAAGAAATAACAGGATTAGCTTCAAACTGCCCTCTCACAAAACGGTGATGGTTATTAGTAGCACTGTCTATTAGATGTCCTACTAGCTCTTTCTTACTCCATTTGTCTGGAGCTGTTTTATGAGCAAACTCTTCTTCTGTAAACGCGTTTAGTTTACTGGGTAAGGTATCTATATAATACTGTAATTTACTAAGGTCTGATGTTTTCATATTGTTTAATCAATTTAAAGTAAAAGTAAAAAAAGCCCCCCTATAGGTAGCTGATAATTATACGGAGTGCGTCTGACAAAATTAGATATTATGGGCTATACGCCAAAGAACACCTGAAGGGTCTATGAGTACAAAGTCTCTCATACCCCACTCACGATCTTCTACATCAGTAAGTCTAATAGAATACTTAGTCTGTAAATCAAGATTAACTATATGGGTGTACCAGTCATCAGCATTCTCTACTTGTAAGTGAAACATCATATTCTCTGATGCTTCTTGATTATAAAAGTTCTGTAGAAAGAACTTCTGTGTACCACATGCTAATAGACATAGTTCATCACTCTGCCATAAAGTATCAAATCCTAAAGCGGTATAGAATGATATAGATGTTTCAAAGTCCTTACAAGGAATGAAAGGCTTTAGATCGATTATAGCTAAATCAAGTGTATTCTGTTTCATTAGTTCTAATTATTAAATCACCATACACTAACAAAAATAATAGATACTATGATAAAAACATAAAAAAAGCTACTCCGAAGAGTAGCTCTAAAATTATATGAAAGTGTTAGTCCTTACTTTTTAGTGAACTCTTCAGTTACACCATTAGCAGTAAGCTTTAATACATTCTGATCCACGATCTCGTAAGTATAAGTAGCAGATTTCACAGAAGTAGAATCTGTACCAACCATAGTAGTCTCAAAGGTAATAGTGTTATCCACCATTTTCCATTTAGTGTACTGATTAGCTTGGTCTTTAATAGAAGACATTGTTCCGTCTTCTTTTAATTCAAATCCTTGTAATAAACTTGCATCAGCACCATTTGGTTGTGTCCACTCACCTACCAAATGTTTCATGTCAAGAATTACAGGAGTAGACTCCGCTACTGTCTCTGTTGGTGTAGTTTCTTCTACTACTGGAGCTTCTGTCTGTTGTTTACAAGAAGCGAAAGCGATAGCTACTAAAGCTAAAGCAAGAACTGTTTGTTTAATTTTCATTTGTTTAATCCGAAAAAGATTACTTCTTAGTGAAAGAGTCTTTAGACTCACCATTAACTAGGTTTAATGTTGTACCATCAACCACCTCAAACTGATATGACACAGTATCTACAGCAGATGTACCGTTACCGATGCTCTCTTGTTCTAAGAACAATTTGTCTCCGTCTACCCACCATTTGTTTGTTTTAAGCGTAGCCATATTAATAGAAGTAGCAGTTCCGTCTTCTTTTAATTCGAAACCTTGAACCTCTTTGTCATTAATAGGGTTTGGTTGAGTCCAAGAACCAACTAATACTTTAGTGTCTACAGCTACAGGTGCTGCAGTCTCTTCTACTACTTCAGTAGTTGTTGTTTCTTCTGTTACAGGAGCTTCTGGTTGTTGTTTACAAGAAGCAAAAGCGATAGCCATAAATGCGATAGCTAAAGTCATTTTTGTTAATTTCATAGCTGTATAAATCATTGATTTTGATAGACCAAATGTATGCAAGCGAAGTGTGAAAAAATTATTTTAAGAACAATTTAACCAAGCTTATAACAAACAGTAAAACAATTAATTACAAATAAACTTTTTGAATAAAATCCGTTTTTTAGTTAAAAAATAACACAGCCATTTTAAAAATATTCTTGTGAAGTAATACAAGGATAAAAAAGAATAATACCAATATGAAACTTTCATACAATAATTAGATATGAAATACTCTTTTTTAAGTTACCTCTATAAGTAAAATAACATAAAGAAAGTGCATCATTAGTATCAGGCACCTATTAAATGTTAAAGCATTCTTTTTTTTGCTATTTTTACTATTAAGTTTAGTAAAAATCTTATTTAAAAAAGATATTACACAACACTAAAACTAATCAATTATGGAATACTTAATCTTCCTTTTATTAGTAATCATCTTTATATTCCTAATAAGTAACTCTCAAAAGTCTAGTAAAGTCAGTACAAAACTTAATACGACTGAGCAAAAAATAGATGTACTCTATCAAATGCTAAAGGATCTACACGAGAGCGTAGATTCTCTTAAGAAGAATGGAGTACACACAGTAGATAAACCTATCACAAGTGAGGTAGAACAAGCTGTAACAGCACCAATCCCTCCTGCCGAGGTAAGTCCTTCACCTGTTGAATCTATAAGTATAGTTCCTGAAACTATAGAACAACCTGTATTAGAATCTATAGATCCTATAGAAGACACTAATACCCCTCCTCCCCTACCAACAAGTGAAATACAGCATACTCCAGAAGAAAACCACAGACAACAAACTGTAGACTACAATACAGCGTCTTCTTATGAGAGTAAGTTTATGAAAAAGTTAAAAGAAGTAAACTGGCTAAATGCTATCGGTATAATCACTTTAGTGCTAGGGATAGGTTTCTTTGTAAAATACGCTATTGACCAAGATTGGATTAATGAAGTAGGTCGTGTGGCATTAGGTATAGCTGTAGGTGGTATCATAGTAGGAATAGCTCATAAACTTAGTAGTAAGTATCATGTGTTTTCTTCTATACTTATGGGAGGAGGATTCGCTACATTCTACACGACTATTACCTTAGCCTTTAGAGAATACGAAATATTTAATCAGACTACTGCATTTATTCTTTTAATAGTAATAACAATATTAGCAGTACTCTTATCTATCGCGTATAAGAGACAAGAGCTAGCGATATTTGCTTTTATTGGAGGTATGTTATCACCGCTATTAGTTAGCACAGGTGCTGGTGATCATGTTGTGTTATTCTCTTATATTTTATTATTAAATATAGGGGTGTTATTTGTTGCTATTCGTCAGAAGTGGTTAGTAGTCGACAAATTTAGTTATGTACTAACCTTTCTCTATCTACTCTCTTGGATATTCTCTAAATATCAAGTAGCGCACCAATTATCAGCTAATATATTTATTGCTTTATTCTACCTACAATTCATGGTATTATTAGTGTTACGCTATATTAACTCTTCAAAAGAAAAGTCAGATTGGCAACATTTAATATATATAGTTACAACTAACTTCATTGCTTTATTATGTTTTGCTATAATCCATAATGAAAGTCCTGGAACTAACTACTTAGGGGCTATTATTATTGGTATGGCGTTGGTTAATGCTATGTTTATCATTGTAACAACTCGAGGAGGTAAACCTATAAATAAAGATTTTGTATATACACTACTAGCTGTTACAATAGGACTAGTTTCACTTTCAATTCCAGTACAACTAAGCAAAGTGTATATCACAGTAGTATGGGCTATAGAGATGAGCGTATTATTATGGATATGGACTCGTACTAAAGCTAATTTATTTAGAGCGGGGGCTATAATACTAGCTGTATTGACTGTCTTATCTTATCTAATGGACATTGCTGACTTTAGAGTAGTCTATGAGATTGATACACAAACAAACAAAACAGTACTACTAAATAGCTTGCCTATACTGATTAATAGATATACAATCACTGGTATAGTGGTATTGCTATCTTTAATATTTGCATACTTTACATTAAACAAAAATAAGATAGAGGAAGAAAGTACAATAGGATTAAAACAGCTACCTCTACCTACCCAAATAGTTCTTCAACGTGTGTACTATGTACTAACAATATTAATATCATTCTTAGTAGGGTATCTAGAAATATCTTTCCAAATGTCTAGTCGTGTAGAATACTCTGCAGATGGCTTTATAAGTGGAGCTATGCGAAGCTTTGCATTAGCAACTTACACGATTGTTTATATAGCAACGTATTTATTCTTGAGTAAAAAGAAACCTACTCAATCGTTCTACACGTTGTCATTTATATTTTCTATCTTAATACTATTTATATTTAGTGTTACAGTTACATCATTCAGGTATGCAATATTCTATAACGCTGATTATATACAAGCTTCATTCTTTTTACATTGGATAACTTTTGCAACACTACTGTACATCTATTACTGGCTGTATAAACATCTAAGTATCGTTACTGAACAAGTTACTTTATGGCTAAATGGTGTACTATTTATCTCCTTAGTAGTCATGTTCTCCATAGAACTAGATAATATGATGGTATGGATTAACAATCTACCAGAGACTTACTATTATACACTCTCTAATGTACACTCATATGGTTATCCTATATTATGGGGGCTCATGGCAATGCTTTTAATGGTATTGGGTATTAATAAGCAAAAGACTGAGTTGAGAAAGTTATCTCTAATTAGCTTTGGTGTAATTATACTAAAATTCTATCTATACGATGTATGGGGAATGTCACAAGGAGGTAAAATAGCTTCTTTCGTAGTATTAGGTATTATACTTCTAGTGGTATCATTCCTTCTAGAACGCATTAAATTGCTTTTAAAGGACAAAGAAGCAAACAAGGATACTTCCTCTACAGAAGAATAATATACTTGACCAAAATGCATTAAATAAGACTCATAAATGAAAACATTATATCAAATAACCTTAGCTCTATTGAGTACCTATCTCCTAGGTACTCAAATAGGTTATGCTCAACCTAAAATATATACTGTATCAATTAATCCGATTACAGAAAGTGGATACTACAATATAGAGTTAGATACTAGACTAATAGGAGCAGCTAACTCAGGTTTCTCTAATCTCCGTATTTTACAGAAAGATAGTACTGGTGTTGCTGAAGTGCCTTACTTTATCAGAAATGCACAACCTACTGCAAAGGAAACAAAGATTATAGATTACAAAATATTGAATAGTATAGAACGAGATAGTATTAATCGTTTTATAGTACACAATGAAGAGGCCAAAAAAATCTCTGACTTCTACATAACTATAAATAAAGCAGATGTATCCATCAATGCTGCTGTAAGAGGTAGTAATGATAACAAGAGTTGGTTTATTGTCAAGCAAAAAAAGCCAATCTATAAATATACTTCAACTGATAAGAATGAAATTACACTATTCGTTTCTATACCTGAAGGGCAGTATAAGTATTACGAAATAGAGTTAGTCAATAATCAGTCTTCACCTTTAAAGATAAATAAGGTGACAACAGCAATTGACACAAAGATTTATGGACAGTTCCAACCTACACTTCTGGAGTTAGCAAATACAAAAAACAATAAAAAAGATAAAACAAGTATTGTTTCGTTTACTAAACAGAAACTACAATATAAACTGAGTAAATTAGCTATAGAAATCGATACTCCAAAAGACTACTATCGCAAAGCGATATTAAAAGACACTATAAGCAAAGTTTTAATACCATTTATCCTCTCTTCTAAGAATAGCAATGAATTCATATTAGACGATATATTGGTGCATAACCCTTATATAGAGATCTATAATGGAGATAATACACCTCTGACAATAAAATCTGTCAAGACTTATTCATTAACTCGTTATGCAACTGCTTATTTAAATGCTAATACAAACTATACAATAAGAGTAGATAACATTACTAAGGATATGCCTGACTATGATATACAGCATTTTAAAAATGATATTCCTAGTACTTTACCAATAGTTCAGACACAAGATTTCTACTTTGATCATTTACAAAAAACAGATCCAGAGAAAGTTAAAAAAATGGATAATACGTTGAATAATATACTTTGGGCAGTAATCATAGTAGTAGGACTAGTGATAGCACTGATATGCTACAGAACGTTTAGAAAACTAGATAAATAAAGAAACTTAAAAGGGGTAGCCTAGTAGACTATCCCTTTTGTTTATTATTGTTTCATCTTATAATCAGTAAATACTTTACCATTCATAATCTTATTTAGTTTAGTACCAATTAGCTTTCTTGTTAAAGAGCTCAAGCGATCTATGAATAATACACCTCTAGTATGATCATACTCGTGCTGTATGATACGTGCTGTAGTTCCATAGAATGTCTTAGTATGTGGTTGGAAATCTCTATCTAAGTACTCTATCGTAATCGACCAAGGACGTGTAACTCTCTTAAAAATATCTGGAATACTTAAGCATCCCTCTATCTCATCCCAAGTCTCATCAGATTTACCAATAATACGAGCATTGATAAAAGTCTCTCTCATTCCAGTATCCCCCTCTACGAAGTTTGCCTTGCGCTCATTCTCATCTGCATTCTCATACATCACTATACTATCTACTACGAATAGCTGCTTAGTCTCGCCTATTTGTGGAGCTGCTAATCCACACCCATAAGCGTGTTCCATAGTCTCCCACATATTATCAATTAGTTTACTTAAATCCTCTGAATTACTCTCTACAGTATCACAGTCAACTTTAAGTGTGTTATTTCCGTATGCTAATATTGCTAATTTCATTGTTGTTCTATATTTGGTACAAAGTTCAAGATTAGTTCAATACTATACAATGAACATAGGTTAATTAATTTGTCTGCGAATACGACTAAGTGCTTGCGGTGTGATACCAATGTAAGAAGCTATGTACTTTAAGGGTATTTGATGAATGATCTGAGGTTGCTCATCAAACAGTTTCAAATAACGTTCTGTGGCATTGTACTTTAATAAACTTAACTCGCGCTTACTCTTGTCTAAGTACATCTGTTCTGCTACAAAACGACCCAAATAATGTCCTGCTGCTGTATGTGCATATACTTTCTGTAAATTCTCATGTGAGATTTGCCAAACTACCATCTCTCCTAAAGCTTCTAAACTATATAAGGACGGATTGCGACTCAAGAAAGAATCATAGGCACAGGTAAACTGTTTCTCAAAACTAAAGTTAAAAGTCAACTCTGAATCTTCATTCGGAATAAAGAACCTCAACATACCACTCTCTATAAAGAATAAATACTCCTCTACTTCTCCATATGCTGTGATTATCTCACCTTTACGATACACTTTACGTTCAAAAAAACTTGATATAAACGCCCATTCTTTATCAGTGATATCAAATATACGCTCGTAAAACTCCTTGATATGTCCCATCTATAACTCTAATTATCAATAACAAAGGTACAGAACATTTACAGATCACAAGCTACTCAGTTGCTATAAATTATATCATAGCAAAGGCAACTCGTCATACTGCTATAATTCATAGCATAATACAGTCCCGCTCTTGGACTCTAAATAAATTATATTACTTTTACATCAGTAAGAATCTAATTTTTAAAAAAATGAGTGCAGATAAAGAAGCAAAATTAAAAGCGTTACAACTTACACTTGATAAGTTAGACAAAACTTATGGTAAAGGAACAGTGATGAAGTTGGGAGATACTGCTGTAGAAGAGGTAGAAGTTATTTCTTCTGGATCATTAGGTATTGACCTTGCTTTAGGTGTTGGAGGGTTCCCAAGAGGAAGAATTATAGAGATCTATGGTCCTGAATCTTCTGGTAAAACGACTTTAACTTTACACGCTATCGCAGAAGCACAAAAGGCAGGTGGTATTGCAGCATTCATTGATGCGGAACATGCATTTGACCGTTTCTATGCACAAAAATTAGGTGTAGATATCGATAATTTAATTATATCTCAACCAGACAACGGAGAACAAGCATTAGAAATTGCTGAAAACTTAATCCGCTCTGGAGCTATTGACTTAGTAGTAGTCGATTCTGTAGCTGCCTTAACTCCTAAGAGTGAAATCGAAGGGGAAATGGGTGACTCTAAAATGGGATTACACGCTCGTTTAATGTCTCAAGCATTGAGAAAACTAACGTCTACAATTAGCAAAACTAACTGTACTGTATTCTTCATTAACCAGTTGCGTGATAAAATTGGTGTAATGTTTGGTAACCCTGAAACTACTACTGGAGGTAACGCATTGAAATTCTATGCTTCTGTACGTTTAGATATCCGTAAATCTACTCAAATTAAAGATGGTGAGAACGTTATCGGTAACAGAACTAAAGTAAAAATCGTTAAGAATAAAGTAGCACCTCCTTTCCGTACTGCAGAGTTTGATATTATGTATGGTGAAGGTATCTCTAAAGTAGGTGAAGTATTAGATATGGCTGTTGACTATGATATCGTGAAGAAAAGCGGTTCTTGGTTTAGCTATGGTGATACTAAATTAGGTCAAGGTCGTGACGCTGTTAAATCAGTAATCAAAGACAATCCTGAACTAATGGAAGAACTTGAACAATTAATCAAGGACGAAATTAAATCTAAAGAAGCTTAATTGTTTCTATCCTTAATAAGAATCCCTTATAACTTATGTTGTAAGGGATTTTTTTTAGCTTGTTATTAATAACTTCTTATAGAATAAACTTAATTCCTATTTAAGGTGTAACTCTGCATATAAACTTGTCAAGAAAACGATATATACAAAACCGAACCAAAACAACTTTCTCTCTTGTTCATTGTCTTTAAACACTGAATAGAAAAAAAGATATATAATATCACCTACAACCATCCCAAACAGAGTATAAACTGCTAACAAAGCTCTACCCCATTGGTCCTGCTGATCAAACACAGCCAAAGCTAAGATGTAGGGTAAAGTCAAAAAAACTAAGAGCAAAACAAGCTTTACCCAGAAAGACTCAAAAAACCTCATATATTTAAATTACAAATAACATAACTAACAACAGAAAAAGTATCAAGACATACGCCCTATTAAATCAAATATGGATATAACAACCATAGCCGATACAATAAATAAATAGAAATAAAATACTCCATTAAACACAGTAGTCCAATCTTCACTAATAACCCTTGTTTTCGTATTGCTAATCTTAAACACAATTAATATCAATGTAAAAAGGAGCATTAAAAATATAATCTCAAGTGGTACTTCATAAGAAGGTCCTTCAAAATCAATAACTCCATAAAATCCTAGATATGCAATAACCCAAGGAAATATAAATAATAACAATCCTAAAGTAGTATAGATATTTATTTTTGTTTTACTCATCATAATACTCTCATATACAAACCATAATAACGCTAATTACACTCCAAATATTATAACAAGAACACAAACGCCTTTTATATAAAAATTGTGTTCCACTAGGCTTGTTATAGCGAATGCCTTAATTTTGTACATTAATTCATTTACATATAAACACTACCTATGAAATTACGATTATTAGCATTCATGCTAACAATTATGACTTTAATTAGTTGTGATGATCCATTTAAAAGACAAGACTTCTACTTGTCTAATCCTACTGATAAAGAAATCACAGTATCAATAGACGACAAAGAGTACAAAGTAGCTCCTAACGCATTCGAAGTACTAAAACTTAACAATGGCATTCACGAGTTAACATACAATGGACAAAAAAACAGTTTCAACGTATTCAAACAAAACTCTGGTGGAATTATCAACCCTACATTAGAACCTCACTATATCTTCTCAATGGTATATGCTACAGAAGGTAACTTTGACAAATTTGGTTCTACAGCAAGAGAAGTAATAATTGATGATGTTTTATATGAAGATAATATCAAGTCAACAAATGCTTTATTCATTGACAACAACCTTTATAGATGTACTTATTTCTTAGGAGAAGAATACCCAGAAGAACAAATTACTCACGACAAGAAAGCCGTTGGTAACTTTTACAATAAATTCTTTACTAAGAATGAATTTATAGCTTTCTATGACGAGGATCTACCAGCGGAAAACAAAGGTTTTCACGAAAAGAATAAAACAGCTGGAGGTGAATGTACCATTACTGAACCAACTGCTCTAGAAATAGTATTACCAGATGTACCTCAAGAAGATGTTATCGCATCATATAAAAAAGAGATGGAATTAGTAGCTGAATTTAAAAATTCAACTGATGCTGGAAGACAAAAGGATATCCAAAAAGAACTATTTGACTTAGCGATGAGTCGTTCTAAACTAGATATTAATTATAGCAAGCTGACTACTGAACAAAACCAGTCAATGAATGACTTTGTTCACGCTAGTGGTCGAATCTCAGGAGCAGGGATTATTCAACTATAAACTCTGATTATGCAATAGGCTCATTAATCAGAGTAAATTATACGAGATAGCTCTGAACTTATAGAAAAGCATACTATCGTATGGTTTTAAGAGAAGTAATAGAAATATGAAGTATAATTAGCTCACAGTAGCGGGCTATTGAACAATATGGGGAGAATCCATAAACCATATATAACTAAAAAAGCGGTGAGGTATTCGTATCTCATCGCTTTTTGCTTTGTACATTAATTCTTATTATACTCCATCTCCCATTGTTCTACAGGAGTATATATCAAATTATAAGCTTGTTCCTTTAGTTGCTTCTTACTGTCCATTGTTAGTCCTTCAGTAACTATGGGTTCATATATCTTAACAGGTACAACACCAGGATGACCAATTCCCCATACAAAAGGAAAGAAATGTCTCAATTTACCTAATGCTAAAGAAGCTATCGGAATCTGATGATCAATAGCTAATCTAAAAGCGCCATCTTTAAAACTGTCTAATATAATAGTTCTATCATCTGTAACTCCTCCTTCTGGAAAAATACATATGCTCAATCCTCTACTCAATCGTTCTTGTGCACTTTCGAATACCTGTTTCTTACTCATTGCGTCCTTTCTATCCACTAGAATACAAGTGCGTTTATAGAAGAATCCAAACACGGGTAACTTCGCTAATTCCTTTTTACCAACAAAAACGAAGGGATTATCTTTAACCAATATCAACATCATCATAATATCTAGCATAGAAGTATGATTAGCGATAAACATATAACTCTTTCCTTTCTCTAAATGATGTTGCTCCTCGATGCGATACCTCATCCCTATACCATAGAACACAAGGATAGCCCATACTCTAGCAACTTTAAAGAACTGTGGATAAGTCTTCTCTGACCTAATCGTCCACAATAAAAATGGAGATAACAATATTATCACTACTACCATCCAGATATAAAACCACAGTCGCCATAGTGAGCTAAAAAACACGCTAATAATTTTCATATTATGTTGTTCAAATTCTTTCTTATACTAACTTCAAAAATAAACAATTCTAACGCCATACAAGCATATTAAGCTATAAAAACAAGGCAAGTAAACTTGAATTCACTTATCTTTGCTTCTTTAAAAATAATTAATATCACGCAATGGCTAAAATTCTAACAGGAGTTCAAAGTACAGGAACTCCACACTTAGGGAATCTTTTAGGAGCTATTCTACCAGCGGTAGAAATGGCAAACAAAAAAGAGAATGAGTCTTTTATTTTTATTGCGAACTTGCACTCTGCAACGCAAATTAAAGACGCTAAAACTTTACAAGAAAATACCTATAGTGTTGCGGCTACTTGGCTTGCTTGTGGTGTAGACGTTAATCATGTAACTTTTTACCGCCAGTCAGATGTACCGCAAACAACTGAACTTACTTGGTACCTAAGTTGCTTCTTTCCATACCAACGTCTAACATTAGCTCATTCGTTTAAAGATAAAGCAGATGTTTTATCTGATGTTAATGCAGGACTATTTACTTACCCTATGCTTATGGCTGCGGATATCTTACTATACGATGCTGAATTCGTACCAGTAGGTAAAGACCAAATGCAACACTTAGAGATTACTCGTGACGTAGCTTCTCGTTTTAACCACCAGATGGGAGAGACATTCGTATTGCCAGAAGTAAAGATTCAAGAGGAAGTAATGGTAGTACCTGGTACTGATGGAAACAAGATGTCTAAATCTAGACACAATACTATCAATATCTTCCAAACAGATAAAGTACTTAGAAAAGAGGTAATGTCTATAGAAACAGACAGTACTCCTCTAGAAGAACCTAAAAACCCAGATACATGTAATGTATTTACTATCTATAAATTACTAGCTACTCCTGAACAAGTAGAAGCAATGAGAGCGAAATACTTAGGTGGTAACTATGGATATGGGCACGCTAAACAAGAGTTATTCGAACTTATCGTAGAGAAGTTTAAAGATATACGTGAGAAATACGAATACTACATCAACAACCTAGAAGAAGTAGATCGTTTATTAGGTATCGGTGCTAAGAAAGCATCTGTAATCGCTACAGGTACTTTAAATAAAGTAAGAGAAAAACTAGGATACGGAACTAAGTAATCCTATCTAGTCAAACATAAATATACTAAGCCTCGTACGATGTACGAGGCTTTTTTATTAGACTATCTCCTATCTTACCAACTCAAAATACTTACCTGGCAGAGGTCTAACCAAACCTATCATTTCAAGGTTTAGCAGAATACTACTAACCTTGTATATCGGCAGAGAACAGCTCAATGCAATAATATCTAACAACTCACGATCACACTTACCTAAGATAGAAACTACTAGCTCCTCCTCTCCACTCAAATCAACAAACAGCTGGGGCTGAATAATCTTAGGTGCTTTAGATACACTATCCCAACTTAGTGCCTCTATGATGTCACTAGCTGAAGTAAGCAGTTGTGCTCTATTCTTTTTGATAACATTATTACACCCTTCGCTCATAATATCACCTACACGACCAGGTACGGCAAATACATCTCTGTTATAATCATTAGCAAAGTTAATCGTACTCATAGAACCTCCCTTTATTGCACTTTCGATTACTATTGTAGCCTGCGACATACCAGCGACTATACGATTGCGTTGAATGAAGTTTTCTCTATCTACTCTACTGTTCACCCAAAACTCAGAAATACATGCTCCTCCGCTCTCATTTATTTTATTTGCTACACTAGTATGGATATCAGGATATACTCTATTAAGCCCATGACCAAGCACTGCATAAGTATCCAACCCATTCTCTAGAGCAGCTAAATGCGCAGTAACGTCTACTCCATAAGCTAGTCCACTAATGATAACAGGATTATACGGTTTTAGTTCTTCTATAAACTCTTTACAGAGGTCTATACCTCTCTTACTTGGATTACGTGTACCAATAAAACTGATCACCTTTCGATTATTCAAATTAAGCTTATCTGAAGTGCTAAAAAACAATATAGGACTATCTTCACACTCTCTTAAAAGTGATGGATACATACTATCCTTATAACTAAAACAAGACAAATTATAAGTTTGAATATTCTTGATCTCTTGCTCAGCACGCTTTAAGACTGTTACATCTTGAATATTCTTCCATAGCAAGTATCCTATTCTATGTACAGCACTAACTTCTTTTTCTTTTGCCTGAAAAACAGCTTTAGCAGACCCAAAGTACTCTAAAAGTCGCTTAGCAGTAATCGGTCCAATACCTGAAGTGGTCTGCAGAGCTAACATATATAACAAATCTTCTTCTTCCATATACTTAAATTGATACTTTCAACAACAATTTGTATCTTTAAAAATAGACCTCAAAAACCTATCCAATAACGTCGTAACCCGCGTTATTCTTTCAATTCTTTTAGTAATATAACTACCTATGCATAAAAAACTTAGGAGTTATTAAAAATAATTGTGAATATTTTTTTGATTCACATATTGTTTAATGTAATTTTGTCTTTATGAAGATCGAAAAATACATATCAGCTTTACTTTACAGATACCAGTGTGTAATCATTCCTGGTTTCGGAGCCTTCTTGACTGAGATTAAGTCCTCTTATTACAGTGAGGAGAAGCAATGCTTTTTCCCTCCACAGAAGAGTCTTTCTTTTAATGTAAACATCAAACACAATGATGGATTACTAGCTAATCATATAGCTACTGAAGAAAAAATCACTTATGACCAAGCAGTAGAACAAATCAATACTGAGGTAAAAGGGTGGGACTTAGAGATAAGCAATATAGGTAGACTAGAAGTAGCTAATGTTGGTATATTCACTACTAATGAAGAAGGTGGACTAGTGTTCGAACCTGTATCTGAAAGCAATTACTTAAAGACATCTTTCGGTCTGTCTACAGTAATAGCTAGTACAGTGGAGCGCGCTCCTATCATCCCTCTTATCGAGACTGTAGAAGTACCTACAGTTAAGAGAAATAAAGCATATACTTTCTTAAAGTATGCAGCTGTAGTAACTGTATTAGCGAGTACAGCTAGTGTATTCGTGAATAAAGGATATGAAGCTTATCTAAACGATGAATCATATACTGTCCAAAAGAATGTACAAGCTCAAGTTCAAAACAAGATACAACAAGCTACTTTTATCATCGAACCAGCTGCTACAACCATTTCTATACCTGTAAAAGCAGAAGAAATAGTAGAAGAAGTTGCTCCAGTAGATGTTAAACCTTACCATATCATCGCATGTGCTTTTAGATCTGAAAACACATCTAAATCTGAAGCAGAGAAACTTAAAAAGAAAGGTTTTGAGAATGCTATAGCTCTTCCGCGTACTAAATATGGTGTATATCCAGTATCATACGGCGGATACAGCACACAAGGTGAAGCACAAAAAGAAATGAGAACTATCCATAATACAATCAATATTGATGCATGGATTTTAGTACAATAAATAGTTAAACATCAATCCCGAACTCTAAAAGTTCGGGATTTTTTGTTGAATGTCTCTATATTTGCCGAAAATATTCACAATGGAAGCAAAATTAGTATCTGAATCAGCTACTTTAATGACAGACTTAGTTCTACCAGGAGAGACTAACCCACTTAATAATATGTTTGGTGGAGAATTATTAGCTCGTATGGATAGAGCTGCTGGTATAGCGGCTAGAAGACACTCTCGTAGAGTATGTGTAACGGCTTCAGTTAACCACGTCGCTTTTAACAGACCTATTCCTCTAGGAAGTGTAGTAACTGTAGAGGCAAAAATATCACGCTCTTTTAACACATCTATGGAAGTATACCTAGATGTATGGATTGAGGACAGAGAATCAGGAATTAAGAAAAAAGCTAACGAAGCTATCTATACATTCGTAGCTGTAGACGATACAGGACATCCTGTATGTATCCCAGAACTTATCCCTGAAACAGACTTAGAGAAAGAAAGATATATCGGAGCATTAAGACGTAAACAACTTAGCTTAGTTATCGCAGGAAAAATGAAACCAAGTGACGCTACAGAACTTATAGCGTTATTTAACGAATAAGAATATGAAGAAACTATTTTCACTATTAGTAGTTGCTTTCTTCGCATTACAATCGATGAATGTATTGGCGTGGGGAACTACAGGACACAGAGTTATCGCTGAATTAGCAGAAAGAAATCTGTCTAAAAAAGCAAAGAAACAATTAAAAGAAATCATCGGTCAACAACAATTAGCATATTGGGCTAACTGGCCAGACTTCTTAAAGTCAGATCCTGCTTGGAAATTCTCTGATAGCTGGCATTACATTAACTTACCAGGTAATCTAGACAGAGCAGCTTTTGATAAAGAGTTAGCTGATTCTACAGATAAGAATCTATACAAAAGAGCTCAAATCTTAATCGAAGAGTTAAAAGATAAAAATCTTCCTCTAGCTAAGAAACAAGAAAACTTATACTTCTTAATTCATATCATCGGAGATGCTCATCAGCCATTACACATTGGTAGAGCAGATGACTTAGGAGGAAATAGAGTAAAAGTAGAGTGGTTCAAAAAAGGAACTAACTTACACAGTCTATGGGATTCATCTTTAGTGGACTTCGATAAATACAGTTATACTGAATATGCTACTGTACTAGACGTTCACGGTAAAGATTATAACCAAAAAATTACCAATGGTACTTTAGAAGATTGGTTATTCGACTCATACACAATGGCTAATAAAATCTACGACAGCGTAGAAGCAGAAGAGTCATTAAGCTACAAATACCACTTTAATCACAAAGACAACGTAGAGAACCAATTATTAAAAGGAGGATTAAGATTAGCTACAATCTTAAACGACATCTTTAAATAAGAAATACTCTAATCATATACAAAAGGAGAAGTACGATGTACTTCTCCTTTTTTTTGTTTTTATCCTTCCCAAAATCGACAACTCTTGTAAATTAACCATCCTAACTAAGGCAATTCACAATATATCTTCAATACATTCTCAAGACAAATTCTTATAGTATTATTTACCTAGTGCTAGTACAATGCTAGTATAGTGTAAGTATAGTGCAAGTACCAAAACCCCGGTAAATAGTACTAAAACTATACTAGCATTATTATAAAATTATACTCACACTATAACGCAAACAGAAACACAAATAGATAGGATATACTATCATGTCGATAATATCCTAACACACCTTTAAAACGAAATTACAGGACTTCTAATCAAAGAAAACAAGAAAGAGACAAGAAGATAGGTTAAAGAAAAAATAAGTCTTCATACTCTCTAAAAATCAAAACGCAGTATACATCTATCGCTATAAAATAAAGAAGTAAAATATCTATAGATAAATAACAGTAAGAAACTGATAAAAGACTGTCTCAGTACAAACTGCACTCTACAACAGTGCACTCTCAAAACAATGAAAGATTATAGCTTAGAAATAAAAAGACATAAAAAAAAAGCGAAGTGCTGTACACTTCGCTTTTGATATTTATCTACTGTAACTTGATCTTGATGATGAAGACGATGAGGATGAGCCTCCTCCTCTACTGTATCCGCTAGAACCGCTAGAGTAACTGCTACTACCTGATGATCTACTGTAGCTACTGTTAGAGCTACTTGGGTATGAAGAGCTTCCTGAACTATAATTCGATCTTGAGTAAGATGAATTGCTACTACTAGGATATGATGAGCTACCTGAGCTATAGTTAGATCTCGAATACGATGAATTACTACTGCTAGGATATGATGAATTACCTGAACTATAGTTAGATCTTGAATAAGACGAATTATTGCTAGAACTAGTATTACCAGAATTCCCACTTCTACTATAACTACTACGAGAACTGTTGTTGTTACCAGAGTTAGCATCACCACGACTATATGATGAGCTACTAGTACTAGACGTAGATGCGTCTCCTCTGCTATAACTACTACGAGATCCATTTGTATTAGAACTAGAGTCACCACGACTATACGATGCCCCATTAGTGCTCGTCGAAGAGTAATCTCCTCTGCTATAACTACTACGAGAGCTATTAGTACCTGAGTAAGAATCACCACGACTGTATGACGATCCACTATTACTAGATGAAGCATAATCTCCTCTAGAACTTGTTAAATCCTTTCTATTATAGTAGTTATCTTCTCCATATCTCGTTCTAAAAGATTGATTAGGATTCTGACGCTCATAGTAATCTTGGTGTACATCATAATACATACGTTGAGCACGTGTACTGTATCTACTACTAGAGTAATAGTAGTTATTATAATGGTTAATCTGTACGTGAATATGACTCATGTATCTATCTGTAGCATACGGTGAGTAATAGTAGTAATAATCTGGGTAATATCCCCAACTCCATGAAGAGTGATATGCTCTATAGTTGTTAGTCCAAAACAATGTAAACATAGGTGGTCTAGTGATATACACAGGCTCATAAATATAGTTAGGCCCATACAGATATGAATTTCCAACTACTTGCATTAAGACTACATTCTGTCTTGTATCTTTTTCTACTTCAATAGTAGCAACATCTTGAAATAAATCTTTACCTAATACTGCTTGGATAACGATAAGGTGTGTTCTACCCTCCACTAATTCCACAACTCGTAGATAATCTACATAACCATCTCTGTTTAAATCTAGGTTATTAATTCTCAAATTAGGATCATTTAACCTAAATTCGAAATCAGGCAAATCCTTAGATTCTCCAAATATAGATGCTACTGCCTGAAGGTCTAAGTTATCACTAATATCATAGCTATTAGCCGTCACTACTGCTCTCTGAGCAAAACTGAACGTACTAAAAAATGATAAAATAATAATTGATATATATTGTAATACTTTCATTTCTTTCTAATTGTAAAAAAGTTATTTCTCCTTTATATTGGCAATAAACGTACCAGAACAATCTTATAGCAAGGTACTGAAAAACAAGGATTAAAACTGATCGAAACTGATAAAAAAAGCAAATGTTTTCTTAATATTTACTATTTTAAACCGATAGATAACAAATTAACAAACAGTTATTTACTCTATCTTCATATTAAGTCTGACAATTTTATTAATTTTGTGCTATAATATAGGTTTATATGATTGAAAGAGAAGACATAAATTTTGAACGTTCTGTAATCGTTGGAATAATTACACAAGACCAAGATGAATCAAAACTTAGTGAGTATTTAGACGAGCTAGAGTTCTTGACATTTACAGCAGGAGGACAAGTTTATAAACGTTTTACACAGAAAATGGACAAGCCTAATCCTAAGACCTTCGTAGGTACTGGGAAAATGGAAGAAATTCATAACTATATAGTAGAAAACGATATACATACAGTAATATTCGATGATGAGCTAACACCTGCACAACAAAAGAATATTTCTAGAGAACTAAACTGTAAAGTACTAGACCGTACTAACTTAATCTTAGACATCTTCGCACAGAGAGCACAGACTTCTTATGCAAGAACGCAGGTAGAGTTGGCACAGTTCCAATACTTATTACCAAGACTATCGGGGATGTGGACTCACTTAGAGAGACAACGTGGTGGTATCGGGATGAGAGGACCTGGAGAGACAGAAATTGAGACAGATAGACGTATAGTACGTGACCGTATCTCTCTTCTTAGAGATAAGCTAAAAGTGATAGATAAACAAATGGCTTCTCAGAGAGGTAATCGCGGTGCTATGGTACGTGTAGCTTTAGTAGGATACACTAACGTAGGTAAGTCTACATTGATGAATGCTGTAGGTAAGAGTGAGGTATTCGTAGAGAATAAACTGTTTGCTACACTTGACACTACTGTACGTAAGATAGTAATTGGCAACTTGCCATTCTTGTTATCAGATACAGTTGGGTTTATCCGTAAACTACCTACTCAGCTAGTAGAATCATTTAAGAGTACTTTAGACGAGGTTAGAGAAGCTGATTTATTATTACACGTAGTAGATATCTCTCACCACGACTTCGAAGATCACATCGAATCTGTAAATGACATCTTAAAAGATATCAAGAGTAACGATAAGCCAACGATCATGATCTTTAACAAGATCGATGCGTATGTACCAGAAAGAATAGCTGAAGATGATCTAATAACAGAGCGCACATCTAAACACTACTCTATTGAAGAATGGAAAAAGACTTGGATGAGTAAAGTAGGTGAAGACAATGCTATATTTATCTCTGCTACGAATAAAGAAAACTTCGAAGAGTTTAGAAAAAAGGTATACGAAGCTGTGCGAGAAATCCATATTACACGATTCCCGTACAACAACTTTTTGTTCCCAGATTACGAACATTTAATGGAAGCGTCAGACGACGAATAAATAATTGTTCATAAATTAATTAACAAAAGAACTGTAGATAATAATATTTTTTCTACTTTTACACTATAGCTAAAAAGCTGATTATATGTATTTATCAATGAACAATAATTTCTCTAATAATAATTTGAATCGTTTCTACGACTCGAAGAGGAATCCTATTGGCATTGATTTAAGTTAATTATATATTATTTCATTATCCGTTTAAAGGCTCCTCTCTGAGGAGCCTTTTTTATTTTAAAACAATTTCAAAAACAAAAAATCATGAGCAAAAAAGAAATTTTACAGGCAGAAAAATCCATTGCATTAGTCAAAGAACAATTCTCTAAAGGACTGTGCAATGCACTTAACTTATACCCTATATCATCTCCGATGATCGTAAACGAGGGTACAGGTATTAACGATGATCTAAATGGTATAGAACGTCCAGTTTCATTCCCAGTAAAATTTCTAAATAACAATCGTGGTGTAGTAGTTCACTCGTTAGCGAAATGGAAAAGAATCAGACTACAAGAACTCGAACTTGATGCTCATGAAGGTATCTTAACGGATATGAAAGCATTGCGTCCTGATGAAGACAGTAGCCCTATCCACTCTATCTATGTTGATCAATGGGATTGGGAGTTACACATAGATAAATCAGATAGAACATTAAGTTATTTGAAAAACATTGTCCGCAAAATCTATCAGAACCTATTAGACACAGAGCAAAAAGTATATGAAGAGTTAGGAATAGAACCAATCTTGCCTAAAAAGCTATCTTTTATTCACTCTGAGCAACTTTTACAGCTTTACCCTACTCTAACTCCAAAAGAAAGAGAACACACAATAGCGAAGGATTATGGAGCTGTATTTATTATTGGTATTGGTGGTAAATTATCTAATGGTGAACCTCATGATAGTAGATCAGCAGACTATGACGATTGGACTACTCCAACAGAAGAAGGATACAAAGGGCTAAATGGTGATTTACTAGTTTGGAACCCTGTACACGATAAGGCTTTAGAGTTATCGTCTATGGGAATCCGTGTAGACAAGGAAGCATTAGAACATCAGCTTACATTAGCAGGTGCATTAGATAAAAAGTCCTTGTTATATCACAGCTTATTACTAGCTGACAAATTACCTTTATGTATAGGAGGTGGATTAGGGCAGTCAAGAATATGTATGTTCCTATTGCGCAAAAAACACATTGGTGAAGTACAAGCTAGCATCTGGCCTGAAGAAGTTAGAAAACAAGCAGAATTAGAAGGTATCAACTTACTATAAATAGAAAAGGCTCAGCGTTATGCTGAGCCTTTTCTATTTATGTATTTATATTATAATTAGAAATTATAATTTACTCCTACACCAACCATTTCTCTGATTTGGAATCCTTTGAATGCTAAATCATCATAGATTGTTTGGAACGTGAAGTTAGTAGAAAGATACTTATTGATCTTCATAACTATGTTCAATTGATAATCTATAACAACATTCTCTGGTTTTTTCAAATAGTTAGAGTATAAGTTTAAAATGTTCTCAACAGATACATTCTCCATAACGTCGAATTTATAGTATCCGTTAATAGACATCCCCAGTTGGTACTTCATTGATTTACCTTTTTCAACACCAAAAGCATCACCTAGTTCAGTGAAATGGTCGTGAACAAAGATGAAACGTGAAGTAGCTGGAGCGATGTTAACTTTTAAGTTATCACTCTTCTTCCACAATAAACCAGGTCCTACTTGTAAATAAGCTGGAGACATAAAGTGTGAGTTATAGTTACCATGCTTATCAATTCCTCTATCCATTTGCGTCTTAAAGTTTAAGAATGCAGAATAGAACCAATTTCCAGTTGCTTGTTTACCTAGTAAAGAGTTGAACTCAAGTCTATCATCAGTTTTCTTTTGATCTTGACCTTGCAACTTAGTTAAACCATAACTAGCCATTACTTTGTTATCCCAGTTCCAATCACCTTCTTTGTAATTGAAATCATAGTTTACTTTAAGGTTACCAGAGATATTGTTATCTCCACCTGCTTGCCAGTTAGAAAAACTAGATTGGTTAAGCAAAAAAGTAAAGTTTCCTGTTTTAGTCCATGGGCTAACAGCTTCAGTTGTTGCAGTTGCCTCAGTTTCCTGAGCCTGAGTTGAATACACCGCACAAACAGTAAATAATCCTACTAATAGTTTCTTCATAATGTTAAAATTTTAATCAAAAATAATAACAAAAGGTTAAAATTGCAAAATTTGAACTACTTTTTAATAGATCGTTTATAAACAGGTACAGCTGAACATGCTTCCCCAAACATCACTGAACGCGCGTGATTCATCATTAATTGGGTCGCTAAAACATATGCTTCTTCTGGTATTTCTTTCTTTGAACACCCTTTAATAATAACAGGCAAATCTACATATTGAGAATAGTCAAGTGAAAATAACAACTCTTGATAGATAGATTTTTCTAAATGAGCTCTATCACCTAAGAAAATTCGCTTAGCAAAAGGTTGTAAATGACTCGTCAATAACATGTAAGCCCATCCAGGTAGAATAGCATCTGTTGAACAAAATAACCCAACATAAGCATCTTGGTAAATAGACCAATCAATATCTTTTAACGCAGCTCTAAAGTCTTTTTCTCTAAGAACAAAACCTTCGTATAACCACTGTGCAATATCTACATCCATACGAGGATTAGTAGGATACATATCCTCTAAATCAAATACTTTTAATGCACTATTGGCTACTTTATTTACTATTTCTCCTTCCATAATTATAGCATTCCAAGCTCTAACTTAGCTTCTTCACTCATTAGATCTTTTGTCCAAGAAGGTTCGAAAGTCAATTCTATCTCCACTCCTTTTACATTGTCGATAGCTCTAACTTTTTCTTCTACTTCCATTGGTAAAGTCTCTGCTACAGGACAGTTAGGAGAAGTTAATGTCATTAAAATCTTCACATCATTATTCTCATTTACGAATACGTCATAAATAAGACCTAATTCATATATATCAACAGGTATTTCAGGGTCATATATAGTTTTAAGTACTTTAACTATATTCTCTCCTAATTGTTGTACATCTATTTCTTCCATATTGTTGTTGTTTTATTATTGCTTTGCTTGGTAAGCTAAAGCATACATTTTTATTTGCTTAATCATAGATACTAGACCATTAGCTCTAGTTGGGGATAAATGCTCTTTAAGACCTATTTCGTCTATAAAAGACATATCTGCATTCAGAATATCTTCAGCTTTTTGACCAGAAAAAACTCTAATTAAAATAGCGATAATTCCCTTAGTCAAGATTGCATCACTATTAGCAGTGAACACAATACTCTCTCCTTGTAGATCAGCGTGTAACCACACTTGTGACTGACATCCTTTGATAAGGTTCTCTTCCACCTGATACTGAGGGTCTATTAACGGAAGCGACTTCCCTAATTCTATAATGTATTCATAACGTTGCATCCAATCGTCGAACATTGAAAAATCGTCAATAATCTCTTCTTGAATTTCTTTAATTGTCATATCGTTATAATTTTCTTATTTACAATTTATGCTAACATCATTTGTGCTTTCTTAACAGCTTCTACTAGTACATCTATCTCCTCTTTTGTATTATAGAATGAGAAAGAAGCTCTAATCGTACCTGGAATTCCGAAGAAGTCCATAATAGGCTGAGTACAGTGATGTCCAGTTCGTACAGCTACCCCTAACTTATCTACAATAACACCAACGTCATAAGGGTGAATCCCTTCTAAATTGAATGAAATTACAGATGTTTTCTCTTTAGCTGTACCAATAATTTTAAGCCCTTCTATTTCAGACAAACGTTTTGTTCCGTACTCTAGAAGTTCATGTTCGTAGGCAGCAATATTATCAAAGCCAACCTCATTTAGATAATCTAAAGCAACACCTAATACAATTCCTCCTGCAATATTTGGAGTTCCTGCCTCGAACTTATGAGGTAGACAAGCATAAGTCGTCTTCTCAAAAGTAACCGTCTTAATCATCTCTCCTCCACCTTGATAAGGAGGTAATTTATTAAGCCATTCTTCTTTACCATAAAGCACTCCTGTACCTGTCGGACCACATACCTTATGTCCCGAGAACACGTAAAAATCACAATCTAGATCCTGTACATCAGGTTTAATATGAGGAGTTGCTTGAGCTCCATCAATTAAAACAGCAGCTCCAACCTTGTGTGCTTTCTCAATAATTTCTTTAATTGGATTGATCGTTCCTAAAGCATTAGAAATATGCGTTACTGCAACGACCTTAGTATTTGGAGTTAACAATTTATCAAACTCTTCCATGATCAACTCACCATTTTGATTCATAGGAATCACTTTAAGAGTTGCTCCAGAACGTTCGCATGCAAACTGCCAAGGCACGATATTAGAGTGGTGCTCCATAGCAGAAATAAGAACTTCATCACCAGCCTTAAGCAATGAACCAAAACCGCTAGCTACAAGATTAATCCCGAACGTAGTTCCTGCAGTGAATAACACTTCATAATCGTGCTTTGCATTCATATGCGTTTGCACCTTTTTACGAGCTTCTTCGTATGCATCAGTCGCCAATTGGCTTAATGTATGTACTCCTCTATGGATATTTGCATTGATAGTTTCGTAATATTTAACTATTGCTTCCTCTACTACTCTAGGTTTTTGTGCAGTCGCAGCATTGTCAAAATAAACTAAAGGTTTGCCATTTACTGTTTGTGTAAGGATAGGGAAATCCTGACGTATCGCCTTTATATCTAACATATTACTTTTCATTTAATTAAAAAAATATCTGTCGCTTCTTTACTCGACAAATTTAATAGCAAAGATACGCAATAGTATACTTTAGCCTACTAAATAATAATTTAAAATTAATCTAAATATGTTTTGTATCGCATAAAAAAGATTCTATTTTTGCCATAATTTAGAACTATTTCAAATAATCAACCTTTATGAAAAAAGTATTCGCTTTATTTCTGATTGTTACAGCAATGGTAAGTTGTAACAACAAAAAAGAACAAGACACAACTACTGTAGAAAATACTACAGTAAAAGAAAGAATTATATCTCTTAATGGTTCTATCACAGAGACATTAGTTGCCTTAGGAGAAAAAGAAAATATTGTTGGTGTAGATGTTACTAGTACATACCCTACAGATATCAAAGAAACAGCTCAAGACTTAGGGCATACTTCTAAAATATCTGTTGAAAGTATTATGTCTCTAAACCCAACTGTAATTTATGCTACTGATAAAGATATCAAAGACGACTTTAAAGCACAGCTTGAAAAAGCTAAAATCAGACTTGAAATCATTAAACAAGAGTTTACTATAGAAGGATCTAAGCAATTAATCGAGACTGTAGCTAAATCTCTTAACAAAGATAATTACAAGGAACTACAAGATAAAATAGATCAAGATTTACAAGGTCTTAAAGCATTTGATAACAAACCTAAAGTATTGTTTATCTATGCACGTGGAGCAGCTACATTACTAGTAGCTGGTGACAAAACTCCAGCTAATAGCATTATCAATGTAGCAGGAGCTCAAAATGCAGTAACTGAATTTGAAGATTTCAAACCTCTTACTCCAGAATCTTTATTAAACAGCAATCCTGACTATATCTTAATGTTCACTACTGGTTTAGAAAGCATGGGTGGTGTAGATGGTGTCCTTAAAATAGAGGGTATCAACCAAACTAACGCTGGTAAAAACAAGAAAGTAATCGCTATGGATGGTCAATTACTTAATGGATTTGGACCTAGAGTAGGACAAGCTGCTAAAGAATTAAACCAACTATTATCAGAATAATCAATAATGAAAACCAAACTCTCTTTTTACGCAATACTACTATCTATCATTTTAATAATAATAGCGGTTGCGTCTATATTCATAGGAGTTTACAAATTTGAAGCGGGTACGTTTCAGACTTTATACAATATATTGTTCACAACGCAAGAGATAAATCCTAGCGACCATTATGTATTTTTTGATGTTCGACTTCCCAGAGTTCTAATGGCAATCTTAACGGGAGCTGGGCTATCTCTTGCAGGAACAACTTTACAAGGAATGTTCAAGAACCCCTTAGCATCTCCTGATTTAATCGGTATCACTGCGGGGTCAGTGCTGTTCGCTGCAGTGACTATCGTATTAGGCGCACATATTAAGTCGTTAATCCCTGAAGCTGTCCATTACTCTTTGTTGAGTATTATGAGTTTTGTAGGAGCGATAATGACGATGTCCTTTGTCTATAAAATGTCAACTGTTGCTGGTAAGACTAACGTAAGTGTATTACTTCTATCAGGTGTAGCAATTACTTCACTAACAGGTGCTGCCACAGGCCTCCTAACCTATTTGTCAAGTGACGAAGAACTGAGAAATCTTACTTTCTGGACCTTAGGGAGTTTAGCTGGAGCGACATGGACTAAAGTTACAATACTGGCAGTAGTAGTAATTACTTCAATAGCTATCTTAATCAATAAAGGAAAAGCTTTGAATGCAATGATGCTAGGTGAACGCGATGCTACTCACTTAGGTATTCCTGTAGAAAGAACGAAGAAACTTATCGTACTACTATCAGCACTAATGGTAGGAACTATCGTAGCCTTCACAGGAACTATTGGATTTGTAGGTCTTATTGTACCGTACATACTTCGTTTGATCTTTAAATCTAACTATTACTTCATTCTCCCTCTATCCACACTATGTGGTAGTATCCTACTCCTAGTAGCAGATACAATTAGTAGAACACTAGTACCTCCATCAGAAATACCGATTGGAATACTAACCTCTATTATGGGAGCACCAGTATTTATAGCGATATTAATTAAGTTCAAAAAATCACTCTAATCATGATTGAAGCATATAAAATAAACTACTTAGCCAAGGGAAACTATATCATTAACGATATTGATTTCACATGTAACGAGGGAGAGTTTATCGCTATCCTTGGTCCTAATGGAGCTGGTAAATCAACATTCTTAAGTATACTTGCAGATGAAATACATGAAAAAGGAAATAAAGTACTTCTTAAATCATGTGAATACCCTAAATGGTGTACAAAAGAACTGCCTAAACACAAAGCTAAGTTCTCACAACATCACAATGGTGATATCCCTTTAAACGTAGAAGATGTAGTAATGATGGGACGATACCCTTACTTTGATCACATTCCTACAGAAGAAGATAAAAGTGCTGTACAGCAGAGCATGGACTGTATAGATATATGCCCATTGCAACACCGTGAATATAATCACCTATCTGGTGGAGAAAAACAAAGAGTCCATTTAGCAAGGGTTCTTTCACAGTTAAACAATAATGTTGAGAATAAATTGTTATTCTTAGACGAACCATTAAACAATCTTGATGTACTCCATCAACACCGTATAATGGATATTATCAAAGAGTTTACATCTAAAGGTAATACTGCTATAGTAGTATTACACGATTTAAACCTAGCAGCTCAGTATGCAGATAAAATATTACTTCTAGAAAAAGGAAAGAAAGTAATATACGACATCCCTGAGCAAGTACTAACACAAGAGATCATTACTAAAGTATACAACTTCCCTTGTGTAGTTACTAAAAACCCCGTAAGCAACAATCCTTTAATCATATTTGGTATTTAAAACAACGATTATGAGTACAAACACACAAACATTGAAAGAACGTTGGGAAGCTCTTAAAGCTACCAATCCACATACTAGAATACGCAATGCTGCCAAAGAGCTTAATGCAAGCGAAATGGAGCTATTAGCAACTCAAATAGGAGATACTGTTACTAGATTAAGACCTGAATTCAAAGAAATACTTTCTGAAGTAGAATCTCTAGGTAAAGTGATGGCATTAACACGTAATGACGAATGTGTACACGAAAGAAAAGGTGTATATGCTAATGCTGATTTTAGCAATCCACACGCAGGTTTATTCGTTAATCCAGACATCGACTTAAGAATATTCTTAAGCCACTGGAAGAAAGTCTTCGCTGTAGTAGAAAAAGCTGGAGATAAAGATAGACTTAGCTTACAATTCTTTGGTATTGATGGAGAAGCTATTCACAAGATATATTTAGTACCACAAAGCAACGAAGAAGCATTTCACGCATTAGTGAAAAAATATACATCTGAAAACCAGGCACCAGAAGAAACAACTGAGCCTTATCTACACAACCTTGACGAAAGATTAGACGAAGAGATAAATGTAGAATCATTCAGAAACGACTGGAGAGAGTTAAAAGACACACATAACTTCTTCTCTCTTCTAAAAAAATACAACCTAACACGTACGCAGGCATTGCGTCTAGCTCCAGATGAATACTATGCTAAACAAATCTCTAAAGAAGCTATTGTTTCTTTATTAGAAGGAGCTTCAGAATCTCAAACGCCTATCATGGTATTTGTGGGTAACAGAGGTAACATTCAGATTCATACAGGTGAAGTAAAGAGAGTAATGTGGCACCAAAACTGGTATAACGTATTAGATCCTGACTTTAATATGCACTTAGACATGGATAAGATAGCACAGACATGGATAGTACGCAAACCTACAGAAGACGGTATCGTAACATCTATCGAAGTATTTAATGAAATAGGTGAAATTATAGTACAATTCTTCGGTAAGAGAAAACCAGGTATTCCTGAGTTAGAAGAGTGGAGAGAATTAGTAGCTAAACAAGCTTAATTATATAAAAGCAGAAGAAATATCTTCTGCTTTTTTTGTTTTAAGAAGGCCAACTTCTATCCTAACACAAATCAAAAATTACATATTTTTTAGAGGTATTCCTTAATAATTAGGAATAGCAAAACATCCATAAGCCGAACGGACAACAATAAACAAGAATATAAACGTTCATACTTTAAAATCGATAATCCCAAAAAATATTCTAACAATAGTTATCAACAGATGTTTAATAACTAATTACGCATTTCAAATATTTTATATTGATTTACTGCTTAGTAAACAGTAAATTAGCTAAGATAACTTTGTCAGATTTTATCGTCTCATTACGCATCTAACACAGTGTTTTAGCTACTTTCAGAGATTAAGCACTGTTCTTTTTGAGATGTTTTAATTAGATAAAACAAGACAAAACCTTATTAACTTAATAAAATATAGCTATGTCGATTTTTGATAAAAGAGTAAACTACAAACCATTTGAGTATCCAGGTATCTACCAATTCACAGATGCCATTAATAAATCTTTTTGGGTTCACAGTGAAGTTGACTTCACAGCAGACACACAAGACTTCCATTCTCACTTAACTAAAGATGAACAGCTAGCTATTAAACACAGTTTATTAGCCATCGCACAGATTGAAGTAGCAGTTAAAACGTTTTGGGGGAACTTATATCAACATTTCCCAAAACCTGAGTTTAACGGATTAGGAAGTACGTTTGCAGAATGTGAATTTAGACACTCAGAGGCTTACTCTAGATTATTAGACGTACTAGGATATAATGACGAGTTTGAGAACTTATTAACTGTTCCTGTTATTAAAGAAAGAGTAGAATACTTATCTCAAGTATTAGAGAACTCTAGTAACTATACAGACCGTAAGAAATATGTTGTATCTCTTATTCTATTCTCTTTATTGATTGAGAACGTTTCTCTATTTAGTCAGTTTGCTATCATCTTATCATTTACTCGTTTTAAAGGGTTAATGAAGAACGTGAGTAACATCATTGCATGGACATCAGTAGATGAACAAGTACATGCTAATGCTGGTATCTACATCGTAAATATTATTAGAAAAGAGTTCCCAGATTTCTTCGATGAAGATTTAATCAACCATGTAAATGAAGTAATTCATAAATCAATCGATATTGAAAGCAGAATACTAGATTGGATCTTTAGTTCTGGAGATATAGAGACTGTAAACAAAGCAGATTTATTAAACTTCATGAAGTTCAGAGTAGATGAGAGTATGGAAAAAATTGGACTTAAGAAAGTATATAACATCACTACAGAACAATATAAACCAATGGCGTGGTTTGAAGAAGAAGTATTCGCTAATAGTTTAGACGATTTCTTCGCTAAAAGACCAGTGGATTATACGAAACACGATAAGAGTTTCTCTGCTGACGACCTATTCTAATAAACACATTACCTCAAAAAAATACAAAAGAATTCTATGAACAATTTCTCATTACCATTACAGACAGAAGATAAAGATATCCAAACACCAAAACTATGGTGGAAGAACTCTGAAAGCGAGCAAATCCTTAATAGAGGATACTTACTTAAAGGAGAAACAGTAGAAGGGGCTATAGACCGTATTACTACTGCAGCTGCTAAACGTTTATATAAACCTGAATTAAAGGAATCATTCCAAGAGATGATCGAACGTGGATGGATGAGTCTTAGTTCTCCTATCTGGGCTAATATGGGTACTGAGAGAGGGTTGCCTATATCTTGTTTTAACGTTCATATTCCTGATGGAATAGAAGGCATTACACACAAGCTAGGTGAAGTGATTATGCAAACTAAAATCGGTGGAGGTACATCAGGTTATTTTGGGGCGCTACGTGAGAGAGGAAGTGCTGTTACAGATAATGGTAAAAGTAGTGGTGCTGTTAGCTTTATGAAATTGTTTGATACAGCTATGGACACAATCTCACAGGGAGGTGTACGCCGTGGTGCTTTTGCTGCATACTTAGACATAGACCACCCAGACTGTGAAGAATTCTTAAATATTAAAAACATCGGTAACCCTATCCAGAACTTGTTCTACGGAGTTTGTATACCAGACTACTGGATGCAAGAGATGATAGATGGTGATAGAGAGAAAAGACAACTATGGGCTAAGGTCTTAGAAAGCCGCCAACAAAAAGGTATGCCATATTTATTCTTCTCTGATAACGTTAATGGGCATAAACCTCAAGTATACAAAGATTTAAACATGCGTGTTAACGCAAGTAACCTTTGTTCAGAGATTATGTTACCTTCATCAGATGATGAATCATTTATCTGCTGTTTATCTTCGATGAACTTAGAACTATACGATGAGTGGAAAGATACAGAAGCTGTAAAGCTAGCTATCTTCTTCTTAGATGCAGTATTACAAGAGTTTATCGAAAAGACAGAAGGCAACTACTACTTAGCTGCAGCTAACCGCTTCGCTAAGCGTCACAGAGCACTAGGTCTAGGTGTATTAGGATGGCACTCATACTTACAGAAAAACATGATCCCTTTCGAAGGGTTACAAGCTAAAATGCTAACTAACTCTATCTTCCAAAACATAAGTACTAAAGCAGATAAAGCTTCTCAAGAGCTAGCTCGTATCTATGGAGAACCGGAAATTATGAAAGGATATGGTAGACGTAATAGTACGACTATGGCCATCGCTCCTACTACATCATCATCAGCTATCTTAGGTCAAACATCTCCAGGTATCGAGCCATTTAGTAGTAACTACTATAAAGCAGGACTGTCTAAAGGTAACTTCATGCGTAAGAATAAATACCTAACTCAACTATTAGAAGAGAAAGGTCTAGACAACGAAGAAACATGGAGAACTATCATGCTTAACGGTGGTAGTGTACAGACAATAGAAGGGCTTACTGAAGAAGAAAAAGCAGTATTTAAAACATTTAAAGAGATCAGTCAGTTAGAGATCATACAGCAAGCAGCTGTAAGACAAAAATACGTTGATCAGGCTCAAAGTTTAAATCTAAATATTCCTTCTAGTCTTCCTATTAAGGATGTGAATCAATTAATGATTGAGGCGTGGAAACTAGGAGTAAAAACACTTTACTACCAACGTAGTCAAAGTGTATCTAAAGAAATGGTAACTAACTTAGTTACTTGTAGCAGTTGTGAATCGTAAGTAACGATTATTACCTTATTATAACTATGAAAGAGGACCTCACCTAGAGGTTCTCTTTTTTATTTATCCCTGTTTGCTCCAGTAGATATACCAATATGTCAAAGAACGTATGAACTATAATTCTACTCCAAAACTATACATTCACACATTCTCTATTCTCAAAGCTGCTCTTTTTGACCACTTCTACCCTATTTTAGTTAATTATGGTCGCATAAAATGGAACACTATTAATTAAAAGCTTTTAAGCCTTCCTTTTGCTCATTCAGTACATTTACCAACAAATGCGAACTTACTGTCTTAAAACCAATAAAAACAAGCAAATACAACTGGTATATTTATTATTCTAAACTCAGTATTCCATAATACAAAAACAATTACCGCTTAGCTTTATTTACTCTACGTAATCAAAAAAACCATAAAAAAAGTAAATCAAAAATACAGTATTCTTAAATTTTTATTAAAAACAGGGTATTTTATACCCTTACATTCTAAAAAAGAAGGTGTTATATTTTTTGGCACGGTATATGTATTATAGCATGTACAACAAAAACAACAAACTTTCTTTTTCTTAAGCGACCTAACTATCCCCAAGTAGCTAGGTCGCTTTACTTTAAAAACAGATGTAACGTACATAAGATATATACACCACACCATAACAACCAATGCATTTATAAATGCAAAAAGAGACTACCGAAAGGCAGTCTCTTTTATATTTGACCAAGTATAAAAAACGTGAAATTAAATTTCAAATCCCATAGATACTCCTAGTTTACCAGCGATAACCTTAGCTATCTTAGCTTTAAGCTCTGGCACTTTTACAGACTCCATTACTTCATCTGTAAATGCATACATAAGTAAAGCCTTAGCTTCTTTCTTCGGAATACCTCTTTGACGCATGTAGAACATAGCATCCTCATTAAGCTGTCCGATAGTACATCCATGAGAACACTTCACATCATCAGCGAAGATTTCTAATTGTGGTTTAGCATAAATAGTTGCTTTCTCACTTAACAGAATATTGTTATTCTGTTGGAAACCGTCAGTCTTCTGAGCGATCTTATCTACGTATATCTTCCCGTTAAACACACCAGTAGAGTTACCATCATAGATACCTTTATAGTTTTGGTGGCTTTCACAGTTAGGTTGATTGTGAGATACTAAAGTATAGTGATCTACGTGTTGTTTATCACTAATAAGAGTAATCCCTTTTAGAGTACTATCGATACGCTCACCATCTTGGTAGAAGTTTAAGTTATTTCTAGTTAACTTACCACCGAATGAGAATGTATGTACAGATACTCTACTCTCTTGTTTTTGAGTCACGTAAGTATTATCTACTAAGTTCGCGTTCTCTTTATCATTTTGTAACTTATAGAAGTCAACGATAGCACGTTTATGAGCTACGATTTCAGTCACCGCATTAGTGAATACTACAGCATCATTAAGAGACTGGTGTCTCTCTACGATTTGTACATGAGCATTCTCTCCTACTACGATTAAGTTACGAGGTTGTACTAATAAAGCTTTGTCTTCTACTGTAGATAAGTAGATAATCTCAATAGGCTTAGCCACTACTTTACTCTTCGGAACATTAATAAAAGCTCCTTCAGTAGCGAATGCAGTATTTAAAGCAGTAAGACTATCAGACTTATCAGCCGTATTGTTATAAAATGCGTCGATAACCATTTTATACTTAGGCTTAGTAAACGCAGATGACATCAGACATACATCTAATCCATCATGTGTAGTAGAAGATAAGTGAGAACTAAATACTCCATTGATAAATACCAATTTATAAGTATCAGAATCACTTAAGAAATACTTCTTAACCTCTTTATATTCTATAGCTGTTTCCTCTTTTTGAAGTACGCGAAACTCATTCTTTAAAATAGAATTTAATGATGTGTATTTCCACGCTTCATCCTTCTTAGTAGGAAAACCTTTATCTTCGAATGTCTTTAATGCTTCTAAACGGATATCGTGTAAACCATCATGTTCACCTTTCAACCCTTGTTCGAAAGCTACAAAAGACGTAATTAATTTATCTTTAAGCTCCATAATTATTTCTTTGCAATTAGATTAAAATGATTGATTCTGCTGATTACTTCTCTAAAGAAGCTTTGATCCAGTCGTATCCTTTTTCTTCTAATTCCAATGCCAATTCTTTACCACCAGTCATAACGATTTTTCCATCGTATAAAACGTGTACATAATCAGGCACGATATAGTCTAACAAACGTTGGTAGTGTGTAATTAACACTACAGCGTTATCCTTGCTTTTTAATTTATTCACCCCATTAGCTACGATACGTAGAGCATCGATATCTAATCCTGAGTCAGTCTCATCTAAGATTGCTAACTTAGGCTCTAACATAGCCATCTGGAAGATCTCATTACGTTTTTTCTCACCACCAGAGAATCCTTCGTTAAGAGAACGAGATAAGAATTTTCTATCAATCTCTAATAACTCAGCTTTCTCTTTAATTTTTTTCAACATCTCATTAGCAGGCATTTCTTCAAGACCTTGCGCTTTACGAGATTCGTTGATAGCAGTTTTCATAAAGTTAGTTACAGAAACACCAGGAATCTCAACAGGATATTGGAATGATAAGAACACACCTTTATGAGCTCTTTCTTCTGGTCCTAATTCGTTTAACTCTTCACCTTCTAAGATAATTTCACCTTCCGTTACTTCGAAAGCCTCATTACCAGTAATCACAGATGATAAAGTACTCTTACCAGCACCATTAGGTCCCATAATAGCGTGTACTTCACCAGCTTTCACTTCTAAGTTAATTCCTTTTAATATTTCTTTATCTTCAACACTTGCGTGTAAATTCTTTATCTGTAACATAAAAATTGTCTTTTAAATTTTGTTGAGGTAATCTGATTTTTTAATTCTTTAGTCCAGTGGTAGATTAACCCACACTTCCTTCTAAAGAAATCTCTAATAATTTTTGTGCTTCTACAGCGAACTCCATTGGCAACTTGTTTAACACCTCTTTAGAGAATCCGTTAACGATAAGTGCAATAGCTTTCTCTGTTGGAATACCACGTTGATTACAGTAGAAGATTTGATCTTCACCAATCTTACTAGTAGTCGCCTCGTGCTCGATCTGAGCAGTAGTATTCTTAGCCTCGATATAAGGGAATGTATGAGCACCACACTCATTACCCATTAATAAAGAGTCACACTGAGAGAAGTTACGAGCGTTCTCAGCTCTAGGTCCCATCTGAACCAATCCTCTATAACTATTTTGAGATTTACCAGCAGAAATACCTTTCGAAATAATAGTCGACTTTGTATTCTTACCTAAGTGAATCATTTTAGTACCAGTATCTGCCTGTTGGAAGTTATTAGTCACAGCGATAGAGTAAAACTCTCCGATAGAGTTATCTCCTTTTAACACACATGAAGGATATTTCCATGTTACAGCAGATCCTGTCTCTACTTGAGTCCAAGATATTTTAGCATTTTTCTCACATAGACCACGTTTAGTCACGAAGTTAAATACACCACCTTTACCTTCACTGTCTCCAGGGAACCAGTTTTGTACAGTAGAATATTTAATCTCAGCGTCATCCATAGCGATAAGCTCTACTACAGCAGCGTGTAATTGGTTCTCATCACGTGATGGAGCAGTACATCCCTCAAGGTAAGATACATAACTACCCTCATCAGCTACTACTAATGTACGCTCAAACTGACCTGTACCAGCCTGGTTAATACGGAAGTAAGTAGATAACTCCATAGGACAACGAACTCCTTTAGGAATATAACAGAATGATCCATCAGAGAATACAGCAGAGTTTAATGCTGCATAGAAGTTATCAGTCTGTGGTACTACAGTACCTAAATATTTCTTCACTAATTCTGGGTGCGTCTTAATCGCTTCAGAAATAGAACAGAAAATAATACCTTTCTCAGCAAGTGTTTCTTTAAATGTAGTCGCTACAGACACAGAGTCCATCACGATATCCATCGCCACACCACTTAATCTTTTTTGCTCATTTAACGAGATTCCTAACTTATTAAAAGTCTCAATTAATTCTGGATCCACCTCATCTAAGCTCTTATACTCGTCCTTCTTCTTAGGAGCTGAGTAATACGAAATAGCTTGAAAATCAGGCTTAGTATAGTTCACATTAGCCCACTCTGGCTCTACCATAGACTCCCATATACGGAATGCCTCTAGTCTCCATTCAGTCATCCATTCAGGTTCACCTTTTTTAGCAGAGATAGCTCTAACAATATCTTCATTTAAACCAACAGGAAATGTCTCAGACTCTATATCTGTATAGAACCCGTACTCATACTCCTTGGTCTCTAATTCTTTCTTTAAATCTTCTTCTGTATACTTACTCATATATTTATACTTAAAAGCCACTACTTTCTCGTACGCTTCTTTATTTTTAACTAATTATCAAAAGGAGAGAAAGACGGACCTACATCCGTCCTTCTACCTTGAGGTCTTATAATGAAAAGCTCTCTCCACAACCGCAAGTTCTACTTGCATTAGGGTTGTTAAAGTAAAAGCCTTTTCCGTTCAATCCTCCAGAATACTCTAAAGTAGTTCCTACTAGGTACAAGAAGCTCTTTTTATCAACAGCGATTCTAACACCATTGTCTTCAAAAACTTTGTCATCTTCGCCTATCTCACGATCAAATTTTAATTGATACGAAAGTCCTGAACATCCTCCGCTAGTAACACCTACACGTACATAATCTGTAGTATGGTCAAACCCTTCATCTTCCATCAAAAGGGCCACGCGTTTACACGCTATATCTGAAACTTTTATCATACCTTCTTTTAAAATAGATTAGTTCTAAAATTTGATTTACAAAGGTATTATAAAAAAATGGTTTCTAACACTAACTAACATATTTATAACGATTAGAAGTTTTAATACTAATATCAATAAAAACTATCGTTAGAACTCCTTTTTCCCTATTCTTTACGTAGTACTTTAGTAAAAAAACTACTGAAAACTAAACAGTTATTTATGTTTGAATTGCATCATTTTTATCTATGACGCAAAGATTGCAACTTTAACGCTAAAATTCAAGGACATTTAAAAGAATGTATTGAACATTTGAGGGTTTTAACACATTAGATAACATAAACATTCAAAAAATCTAATAGATAAACAACAGCATCAAAGGAGATAAACAAACCACCAACACCAAATGTCGAAGACAAACATTCCTAATTCTTCATTTTAAATTCTTCATTGAATAATGCCCTCATTTGCTCTTTTTGGCTCCATAATCCCTTTTTGACCTAATATGGCTAGCCGAAAACACATAAACAACTAAATGTCAATAATTTATAAACAATAAAATTAAGTTTGTTTTGATACTGTTCGGTAATTACTAGTGTTTACTTGGGATGAAAGGCTGTTTTCAAAACCATACCAAACTCGTACCCAAACCATCTACATAATAAACACTAGTACAACAGTAGCATATCTGAAGAATAAGAGTGACAGTCTTTTTCAAAAAAGGGAGTATGAGATAAATAATTTTAGTAATTTGCACCTAACTCAAATAAACTAAAACAATTATGAAATTATATGCTATAGAGAGTGGCAATTTTAAACTAGACGGTGGTGCTATGTTTGGAGTTGTACCTAAAGTGATATGGAACAAAACAAATCCTGCAGATGACAATAACTTAATAGATCTAGGTGCCAGATTACTACTAATAGAAGAAGGTAATAAACTGATACTTATCGATACAGGTATGGGTAATAAACAGTCTGAGAAGTTCTTTGGGTATTATAATTTATGGGGTGATCACAGTCTAGACGCTTCCTTAGCAAAGCACGGATTTCACAGAGATGACATTACTGATGTATTCTTAACACACCTTCACTTTGACCACGTAGGTGGAGCAGTTAATTGGAACTCGGATCGTACAGGGTATGTAAATGCCTTTAAAAATGCGAAATACTGGACGAACGAAAATCACTGGGAATGGGCTACTAAACCTAATGCTCGTGAGAAAGCGTCGTTCTTACCAGAGAACATTATCCCAATACAAGAAAGTGGTGCTCTTAACTTTATCCAAAGACCTGAAGGAAATATACTACATAACTCAGAATTAGGATTCGACATCTTCTTCGCCGATGGACATACTGAGAAGCAAATGATACCAATCATAGACTATAAGGGCAAGAAGATAGCATATACTGCAGACTTACTGCCTACTGTAGGTCACATCCCACTTCCATATGTTATGGGATATGATACTAGACCACTACTTACACTAGATGAGAAAGAGAAATTTCTGAAAACTGCAGCTGATGAGAATTGGTATTTATTCTTAGAACACGATGCTTATAACGAGATAATCACAGTACAACATACTGAAAAAGGTGTGAGACTAAATGAGAATTTAAAAGCTAATGATATCTTAATTTAGTGTTAAGTACCTCTCTAAGATGTAACTTATTTATATTTTTAGCACGAATAACATTGATAATTTAAATTTAACTATAATGCGATTGATTAAACCTTTATACCTATCAGCTGCTTTAGCACTAGCTTTGACTAGCTGTGGTACTGCTAGTAAGGTGGTGAGTACTCCTATAGGTGGAGTGGATAATTTACCAAAAAGAACTACTAAACTAACAGACGAACAACTAAAGAGATGGAGTCACTTAGATATCATTAATGATACTGTGCCTGGTATGTCTGTTGATAGAGCTTATGAAGAAATTCTGAAAGGAAAAAAATTACCTAAAAAAGTAATAGTAGGGGTAGTAGATTCAGGTATCGAGATTGATCACGATGATTTAAAACCTCAAGTGTGGACGAATCCTAAAGAAGTAGCTGGTAATGGTATCGATGATGATAACAATGGATACATCGACGATATGCACGGATGGAACTTCTTAGGTAAATCTGTACATGAGAACGTAGAGATGGTACGTGTTATCCGTAGAGGTGATGACGGATCAGCTCAATATAAAAGAGCAGTAAAAGAATACGAAAAAGAAATTAAAGATAATCAAGAGAGTCAGATCAGAGTAGATATGTTACTACGTGCTAATGAGCGCTTAGCTAAATATCTAGATAAGAAAGATTATACAATGGATGACTTAAACAAGATTCCATTAGACGCTCCTGAGGAAATCACTCATTCTAAAAATGTTATTTATAACATCTTAGCAGGTGGTAGAGAATTATCTTGGTTAGAAGCTTATAAAAATAGCGTAGAAAGCAAGAGAAAAAATCACTTAAACTTAGATCTAGATGCTAGAAAATTAGTAGGTGACAATTCTTCTGATATCAACGATAGAATCTATGGTGATAACAACGTACTAGGTCCTGTAAGAGACGAGGCTAAACACGGTACTCACGTAGCTGGTATCATCGCTCAGACTCGTGGTAATGACTTAGGAGGTGATGGTGTAGCATCTAGCGTAGTTGAGATTATGGCTGTAAGAGCTGTACCAGATGGTGATGAGTATGATAAAGATATCGCATTAGGTATCAGATATGCTGTAGATAATGGGGCTAAAGTAATCAACGGAAGTTTCGGTAAATACTTTGAAGAAAATAGCCAATGGGTACGCGATGCTATCGTATACGCAGAGGAGAAAGATGTACTTATCGTAGTAGCTGCTGGTAATGATGCTAAAGACTTAAACATCCCTGGTGGTGTAGAGCGTTACCCTAATGATAACGTAAATATGGGGCCTGAGATTTCTAATAACTTCTTAGTAGTAGGAGCTCTTAACCCAGAATTTGGTAAAAACATGGTGGCTCGTTTCTCTAACTACGGTCACTATGATGTAGACGTATTCGCTCCTGGAGTGAAGATCTATGCTACAGTACCTAATAATACTTATGAGTACTTACAGGGTACTTCTATGGCATCGCCTAACGTGGCTGGTGTAGCTGCTCTAGTGAGAGCTTACTACCCAGAGTTTACAGCTGGTGAGGTTAAGAAGATTATCATGGACTCAGGTGTAGCAGTTAACTTCGATGTAGTAGTAGGTGACAAAAAAGAGTTGAGAAACTTTAAGTCAATCTCTACTTCAGGTAAGTTCGTGAATGCATACAATGCATTATTATTGGCTGAAAAATTATCAAAAGCTAAGAAATAAAAACTTGTAACTAAGTAACCCTTAATATAAAAACTCCACATTTATCTACATATTTGTGGAGTTTTGATTTCAAACACATTATGAAAAAAATTTTACTAGCACTAGCTATTTGCTCTATTTCACTTGTAGAAGCATTAGCTCAAAACAATCCTAATCCAGGTTATTGGCAACAGCACGTTGACTATAAGATGGACGTAAAGATGGATGTAAAAAAATACCAGTATCAAGGTACACAAAAACTTACTTACACTAACAACTCTCCTGATACGTTAAAGGTAGTTTACTTCCACTTATACTACAATGCCTTCCAACCTAGCAGTGATATGAATGCGTTATTATCTAATATCGCTGATCCTGATGGTCGTATGGTAGATACTAAAACTGTTAGAGGTCAAAAAGTTTATGAAAGCAGAATTACTAAACTTAAAGACAACGAAATAGGATACATGAAGGTATCTAAAATGACTCAAGATGGTCAGCCTGTAGATACTAAAGAGGTAGGTACGATCCTAGAGGTGACTCTTAATAAACCTATCGCTCCTAAATCTTCTACAGTATTTAATCTGAACTTTAACGGACAAGCTCCTGTGATGATCCGTAGAGCAGGTAGAAACTCTAAAGAGGGTGTGGCATTATCTATGTCTCAATGGTTCCCTAAAATCGCTGAATATGACTTCGAAGGATGGCATGCTGAGCAGTACTTAGGTAGAGAGTTCCACAGTGTATGGGGTGACTTCGATGTGAAAATCACTATCGACAAAAACTACATCTTAGGAGGTACTGGAGAATTAGTAAATAGAAATGAAATAGGATATGGATATCAAGATGCTGGTATCGAAGATAGTTCTATCAAAAAAGGTAAAGAGCTTACATGGAACTTTAAAGCTAAAAATGTATTAGACTTTACATGGGCTGCAGATCCTGATTATATCCACGATACATTTGATGGACCTGATGGTATCAAGCTTCACTTCTTATATAAAAACAATCCTAAAATCATAGATAACTGGAAAAAACTACAGCCAGTAACTGCTGAGATTATCAAGTTTATCAATGAGAATGTAGGACCTTATCCTTATGACAGATACTCTGTAATCCAAGGTGGAGATGGTGGTATGGAATATTCTATGTGTACACTTATCACAGGTGAGAGATCATTCCCTAGCTTAGTAGGTGTTACTGCACATGAGTTAGGTCACAGCTGGTTCCAACATGCGTTAGCTACTAATGAGACTAAACATGAGTGGATGGACGAAGGATTTACTTCTTTTATAGCTGACTTAGCGTTGCTTAAGATTATGCCTAAAGACCAACAAGAAGACGAAAATCCTTTTGGATCTACATATAAGAGTTATTATAACTTAGTGGCTAAAGGAATGCAAGAGCCTTTAAGTACTCATGCTGATCACTACTTAACGAATAGAGCTTACTCTACATCTGCTTACAGTAGAGGATCTATATTCTTAACTCAGTTATCTTACTTAATCGGATGGGATAACATGATGAAAACATTACAAACGTTCTACAGTGAGTACAAATTAACTCACCCTACTCCTAATGACTTTAAACGCGTAGCGGAGAAAGTATCTGGAGCTGTGTTAGACCAATATATGATCGACTGGACTCAAACTAATAATACGATAGACTACTCTATCTTATTCGTAGAAGAGTTACAAAAAGATCAAACATTGGTGACTTTAGGTAGATTAGGTAGAATGGGAATGCCTCTAGATATCTTAGTAGAATATGAAGATGGTTCTATAGAGACGTTCTATGTACCATATACTTCTATGCACTGGACTAAACCTAATCCATATGTTAAATACGAAAGAACTGTATTAGCTGGATGGGGATGGGCTCAACCAGAATACAAGTTTACAATCAATAAACCAAAGAGTTCTATTAAAACTATTATGATAGATCCTAGCCAATTTATGGCTGATGTAAATCAAGAAAATAGTATTTATAAGAAATAATATACCAAGGGCTGTCTCAGATGTGAGACAGCCCTTTTTTATTTATCTATAGGTATCATCTAAATATAAAGGGTACTTACCTCCTACTCTTACAGCTCTGTTCAATCTGTACATTTATTTATAAATATTTCATATTCCTTTGTTACCTTTGTCGCAGATATGGAACAAAAGAAATACAATTATCCTAAAAAGGAAAAGCTTAAAAGTAAGATAGCTATCGACGAATTATTTACAACTGGTAAGACTGTGAGTAAATATCCGTTAAGGATGGTCTATGTACAGATAGCTAATGATGATAACCTACCTCTTAAAGTAGGTGTTTCTGTATCTAAACGTCACTTTAAAAAAGCAGTTGATAGAAACTACTTCAAAAGACTGTTACGTGAAGCATACAGACTGAATAAGCATATGCTATTAGATCATGTCGATCAACCTTATGCGATGATGCTGTTCTATCAATCAAAGGATAGACTTACTTTTCAAGAAGTTAATTATAAAATGGTTAAGCTATTCGAAAAGTTCATTGATGCAACTAGCCCTGAAAAAAAAGAAGAAGATTCTCAATAGTTTTCTTTTTCCACAATATATTTGCAGTATATCAGAATAACACTTAACTTGATAGTTTTCTGAGGTTTATTTATTATTATCTATTAAATAGGCATAATATTATGTACGATACAGCCTTTTTAATAGTTATGATATATATAGGTATAGTGATATATAGTTAGTATTAGATACCTTAAAACAATCAATAAGTCGTAAATACTTAGAAAATATTGTGGTAAATCACTCTAAGATTTTTTAGAGATAATATAGTGGTAGCTCTATGCAAAATTTAAAGAAAGACAATTGTGGTACTCAAGGAAATGTGATTAGCTCAGAGAAAAATCAGAATTCCTTCGAACTTTATATCTCTAAAACAGATACAGAAACAACGGTAAAAGGTCTGCGTCAACTTCCTCTAGATGGACAGTCTAACTTTAGAGATCTAGGTGGGTATAAAACAGTAGATCAAAAGACTGTAAAATGGGGACAACTATTCCGCTCCGGACAATTGAGCAATCTTACAGATAAAGATTTACATTACCTAAGTACTATACCACTGAAGACTATCATAGATTTTAGAAGTGAAGAAGAGAGTAAAGAACAGGTAACTCTATTACCTCCTACTGTGTCTAATGAGGTATTACTACCTATCAAACCTGGTAACCTTAGTAAAAATAATGTAATGCAGATAGTGATGGATGCGAATGATGTCTTAGCGAATAAGCTATTAGTAGATATCAACGAACAACTCGTACTGCATAACCAAGATGAATATAAAGCTTTCTTTAAAGAAGTGGAAAGAGCTGACGCTCCTCTAATGTTTAACTGTACAGCAGGAAAGGACAGAACAGGGTTAGCTGCTGCTCTACTACTAACAGCTCTAGGTGTGGATAAAGAAACAGTAAGAGAAGATTACCTACTGACTAACCACTGTGTAAGTTTAAATACACTGAATATACAAGAACAATTTGACCTGAACGACGATCAGGCAAATGTGTTACTAACATTATTTACTGTGAAAGAACAGTATCTAGATAAAGCCCTAAGCACTATCGAACAACATTATAACACGGTTGAGAACTTCTTAACTGATGCTTTAGAGGTAGATATCGCTTTATTAAAATCGAAATATCTTTACTAGAGTAAGATTAGCCACTAAGATGTAAATGTACTCTCTCTGACTACTGACTTTTAGTAACCATATAGTTACAAATAATAAGTTTTAAATTACACACATTTTATGCAAGCAAGTTCATCGCATGGTAACCATTCTCAACTAAGTAAAATTACTTTAGGTACACTATTAGTGACCTTAGGTATCATTTATGGAGATATTGGTACATCCCCTCTTTATGTAATGAAGGCGATTATAGGTAAAGAAATAATACGTGAGGATATCGTACTAGGTGCTATCTCATGTGTGTTCTGGACCCTTACTTTACAAACCACAATTAAATATGTATTCTTAACGCTAAAGGCAGACAATAACGGGGAAGGGGGAATATTCTCTCTATACACTTTAGTCAAGAAACTAAAAAAACGTTGGTTATTAATACCTGCTATTATAGGTGGAAGTGCGCTGTTAGCAGATGGTATCATCACCCCTCCTATCTCTATATCTTCTGCTATAGAAGGTCTTAGAATTTACGAACCAAACCTGAAGACTATCCCTATCGTTATAGGTATTATCTTTATCTTATTCGTAATCCAGCAGTTTGGTACTAAGACAATTGGTAAATTCTTTGGGCCAATGATGACGCTTTGGTTCTTAATGATTGGTGTTATTGGATTATCTCACTTATTAGGTAATCTAGCAGTACTAAAAGCTATCAACCCTTACTACGCAATGCACCTACTGTCTATACACTCAGAAGGATACTTTGTATTAGGTTTTGTATTTCTGTGTACAACAGGGGCTGAGGCATTATATAGTGATCTAGGTCACTGTGGTATAAAAAATATCAGAATAACATGGGCATTCGTAAAAACAATGTTAGTATTATGTTATTTCGGTCAGGGAGCTTATTTAATCAATTATTCTGGTGAAACCCTACTTACCCTTTCTCCAGATAAAGTTAATCCCGTAAATCCCTTCTTTTTAGTTATGCCTGAGTGGTTCTTACCATTTGGTATTGCAATAGCTACCATAGCTGCTGTTATTGCTTCTCAAGCATTAATCAGTGGGTCATTTACCTTAATCAATGAGGCTATACGCCTTAACTTATGGCCTAAGGTAATGGTTAAATTCCCTACTAATGTAAAAGGACAATTATACATCCCTTCTATTAATTGGTTGTTATTCTTAGGATGTGTATTCGTAGTACTACACTTCGAAGAATCAGGTAATATGGAGGCTGCTTATGGTTTAGCCATTACACTGTGTATGATTATGACTACGATTCTGTTAGGGTACTATATGTATCTAAAACGTGTACATATCATTATCATAGCTATAGTGGAAATAGCTTACCTAAGTTTAGAAGTTTCGTTCTTTATTGCTAATGTTCAGAAGTTTACTCACGGAGGATATGTGACTGTATTTATTGCTTCCTTATTAGCTGGTACTATGGTTATTAATTACTTAGCAAAGAAAATTAGAAAGAACTATACCGAATTCGTAAATATAGAACAGTATAAAGATGTATTACAGGATATTAGTACTGATACTAGTATTCCTAAATTTGCGTCTAACTTGATCTACCTTACGAACTCTAATACTTGTTCTAAGATAGAATACAAAATACTGTACTCTATTACTCAGAGAAGACCTAAACGCGCTGATAACTATTGGTTCGTTCATGTACACGTAAGTGACCAACCTTATAATCTAGAATACAAGATCCAAAAGATGGGAGCTGACAACTTAATACGTGTGGACTTTTACTTAGGTTTTAGAAATGATCAAAAGATTAGTGTACTATTAAAACAGGTGTTAAAAGAACTTGTTAGCACTGGTGAAATAGATGTTATTAGTAAATACGCTTCTCTACAAAAGAACAATATATACACTGACTTCGAATACGTAATCATAGAGAAAGAGTTGTCTTATGACAATGAATTACCTGCTCACGAAAAGATAATATTAATGCTTTATGAATGGCTAAAAAAACTAGCTCTGTCAGAAGAGAAAGCTTTTGGTCTAGATAGTAGCTCTGTCACTGTAGAAAGGTTCCCGATGGTGATAAATCCTATCGAAGAACTTCCTCTTACAAGAAGAGAATAAAACAAAAAGAGTCCTTAATAATTATATTAAGGACTCTTTTTTATTGTTAAGTATTAACTTCTTATTTAAATGTAAGTGTATTGACTATTGCTTCCATTTCCATCAGTATAGCGCGTTTTCCCATAGATGGATTGTACACTAATGCTTCGATGAATAAATATCTTTTAGCTTTTTCGTCTCTAAAAGCATAACTCATATATGGGCCACTCATAAAGCTATTCTGCATATCCCAGTCACCATTAAACTCATAAACTGTTCTCCCTTGTCGAACAAACTGTTTATTAGTAGGCATATTACCTTCATTAGGGCTCAAAAATGAATTATCTTCTATAGAATGTATATACTTACCATTGACTGAATCTTTAACCGCTAAAAGGTTATTTATAACAGTATTATCTGTATTCTCTATTCTCTCGATGGGAATATCATAGATAAGTACATTACTACTACCCGAGGCCACATCTTTCTTATACCATACAAAGTGATCACTGTTACTAACTAATTTATAAGTAGTCGGTAAAGTAAGGTTAACTCTAAACTTATCTTGAAAGAAGTTAGCATCTACTAAGCTACCTTTTAATAACTTATTAGTTATAACCTCAAACTCTGACGTCAGTATAGTATTGACTATAGAATCTGCATTCTTTCTTAACTCGTTTACCAGACCAGCTTTAGAATCACCACTGACAGTAAAATATAGTTGAGTATTAGCAAACTTATTCTTCTCTAACTGAAAACCATTATTATTATAATTATCAGAAAAGACAATGATATTTCTCCTACCCTTTGTCCTAGATGAAAAAAGATTGGGAGATATCTGCGATATTAAAAACTTCGCTTCTGGCGGCGTAATCCCTTCGATAGGTGTAGCTAGATACTCTCTAATACTATCTCCTACTGAACCTGACCAAAGTCTATCGTTTATAACTATCAATACTTGGCAAGGTTCTTCTGTACTATTAATTTCTTTATCATTAGCTGTTCTTTCTTTACAGCTAAACAACATAAAAAGTAATATGATAAAATAACCTAAACGCTTCACTTTTATTCTGGTTTTAAACAACAATTTAATTAACTCTTAGCTTCATTCCTGGACGGATAGCATCAGCGTCTTTCATATTGTTTAATGATTTCAATTTAGATACAGTCACACCTGCAAACTTCTTACTGATAGAAGATAAAGAATCTCCTCTCTGTACTGTATAGAAGTTACTCTTACTTCCTTTGCTAGAAGCCTGAGCTACTGCTGTCTTACCTACTACTAGCTTTTTACCAGGGTAGATAACGCTGCTCTTCATATTGTTTAACTTCTTAAGCTCAGTCTGTGAAAGACCATACTTATTAGCAATAGTTCCTAAGCTCTCACCCTTCTTAATAGTATGATATCTAGGGTTAACAGAAGCTGTCTCCACAATAGATTCAGCAACAATATTATAATTAGGTTGCTCTTTTCTAGAATCAACATAATCAACATAAGCGTACATCTTAGCTTCATTAGACGCCATTAGACCAATCTTTTTAATAGGAAGACGTAAGAAGTTCTGTTTACCACTATCATAAGGAATAACTCCTAACTTATAAGTAGGGTTTAAGAAAGTAATCTCTTCTTTAGATACATCTAACAAACTAGCTATTTGGTCAAAAGACATAGTCTTTTTAACTGCGATAGTATCAGTCTCTACAACTTTTATTGGTGATTTCTTAGATGCTATACCATGCTCTTTTGCATATTCAAAGATATACATCGTAGCATAGAATGCAGGTAAATAGTTCTGTGTTTCACGTGGAAGATTAGGTCTTATGTTCCAATAGTTAGTATATCCATTAGAACGACGGATAGCTTTACTTACGTTACCAGGTCCAGCATTATATGATGCTAAAACTAAATCCCAATCACCAAACATTCCATAAAGATCTGACAGAAACTTAGCAGCTGCTTCAGAAGATTTTAATGGATCTATACGATCATCTGTATATGATGTCACCTCTAAGTTATATTGCTTCCCTGTAGGATACATAAATTGCCATAATCCCGTTGCACCTACTCTTGATTTAGCAGTAGGATTAAGTGCTGATTCAACAATAGAAAGGTATTTAACTTCTAAAGGAACATTCTGTTTAGCTAATTGCTCTTCGAACATTGGGAAATAGTATTCAGATAAACCTATTAACCTCTCAAAAGAACGTTTTCTCTTCTTAAGGAATGATTTGATCACCTTTTCTAATGTTTCATTGTATTCAACATTAAAAGGAGTCTTCTCATTTAATCGTTTTAAACGTTCTTTTAAAAGCTCAGTAGGTAACTCATCTAAACGAATATCTTCGTCATCGAAGTTTGCATCAGCTAACTCTGCTTCTAAATCATTAAACAAATCTTGATTCATTAACTCATTCAACCAACGCTTCTCTATAGAAGCACTACTAGCATGGTTAACAAATGTCTTTTTGATAGAGTCCAGATATACAGCTGGATCCATCTCCTTCTTTAAGGTCTCGGTCTGCGTTGTTGGTTGATTTTGTCCCATCACTGAGTACGAAAACAACCCACACGCCAATAAGGTTAATACTTTGTAATTCATTTTGCGCTATGTTTTATAAAAAAAAGACCTATGACCATAGTATGGCCATAGGTAATATATAACTATTCTTGTATTGCTTTAATTCCAGGTAATACTTGTCCTTCAAGCATTTCTAACATTGCTCCACCTCCAGTAGAAACATAACTCATCTTAGGTGCTAGACCAAACTGCTTAACTGCAGCTACAGAATCTCCACCTCCAACTAATGAAAAAGTACCGTTCTTAGTAGCTTCAGCAATGAAGTTCCCAAGCTCTATTGTACCATTTGCAAATTTCTCCATTTCGAATACTCCTAATGGACCATTCCATAAGATAATTTTAGACTCAGCTACCACAGGTTTAAGACTCTCTAAAGTCTTAGGTCCTACGTCTAGTCCTTGCCATCCATCTGGTATTTCGTTAGCAGGTACAATCTGTACATTAGCATCAGCTGCAAATGCATCGGCTGCTAATATATCCACAGGCAAATGTATCTGTACATTTTTCTCTTTTGCTTTTTTCAAGATGTCTAAAGCTAATTCTAACTTATCATCTTCACAGATAGAATTACCTATCTTACCACCTAAAGCTTTGATAAACGTAAACGTCATACCTCCACCGATAATCATGTGGTCTATTTTATCTAGAATATTCTCTATAATAGTGATTTTAGAAGATACTTTAGATCCTCCTAACACTGCTGTAACAGGTTTCTCAGTACTGTTAAGTACTTTGTTTAAACTCTCAATCTCTTTTGCTAACAAATATCCGAAGCATTTTTTCTCTCCGAAGTACTTCGCAACAATCGTAGTAGAAGCATGAGCTCTGTGTGCAGTACCAAAAGCATCATTCACATAAAAATCAGCTAAGTCAGCTAATTGTTTTGAAAATGCCTCGACTCCTTTTTCTTCCTCTGCGTAGAAACGCAAATTCTCTAATAAGATGATATCTCCAGGCTTGCTAGCTGCAACAGCTGTTTCAGCTGTAGCTCCAACGCAGTCAGTTACGAACGTAACTTTCTTACCTAAGATTTCTTCTGTCTTACTAACGATATGACGTAGTGAATACTTATCATTTCGCTCTCCTTTAGGTCTCCCTAAATGTGACATTAGAATAGCTACACCACCATCATTAACAATTTTGTCAATAGTAGGTTTAGCAGCTTCTATTCTATTCGTATCTGTAACATTAAAGTTCTCATCTAATGGAACATTAAAGTCAACACGTACTAGTACCTTTTGATTTTTAAAATCAAAGCTATCAATAGATTTCATCTTTACTTTTTTATTTATTTTACTATAAGATACACAAATATAAATCTTTTTCGATATCAGACTACTTGATTTCTATAATGTTAAGCAATAATTTTAACATATTACACTCACTACTCTATTGTAAAAAAGCCAATAAACAAAATATTAATCAATAATTAAACGAGTTCTATGAATTTAAATTTCATAATTACAACATTTACACACATAAACATAAAATATACATAATAAGTAAATATTTAAATTAATTCGTATTCAATACACTCTTTTTGTAGCACATTCACGTTTATCACACAACAAAGTCAATAAAACAGTATAAAGTAAGATTAGCAGGAATAAATAGAAATAACAATATCACCACAAATACAGATTAACTACTGGTACTTTTTAATAATTGCACAGCTATATCTTGATACAAAAGATACTTAAAAAGACAGAAAATACTTCCACAATAATAATTGCTAATATTTTAATCACTTGATAATTACTTTATCTTTGCCTTATGCAATACTCAGATATCATAGGGCAATCCTTTTTAAAGAATCACTTAATACAGTCTGCTGCATCTGGTCGAGTACCTCATGCACAGCTATTTATCGGAGCAGAAGGTACAGGTACACTACCGATGGCTATAGCATACGCACAGTATCTACTATGTAAGAATGTAGGAAATGAAAATACTGGTGGTAACGAAGCGTGTAATATCAAATTCGCTAATCTATCACACCCTGATCTACACTTCGTATATCCGGTAGCGACTACTGAAGCTGTCAAAAAGAATGCTACTAGTGATCTATTTGCAGAACAATGGCGTTCTTTCTTAAAGACTAACAGATATGGTAATCTATTCGATTGGTATACGCATATAGATATTCAAAATAAACAAGGTCAAATAGGTGTTGATGAAGCAAGTGAAGTACTGAAGAAACTAGCACTTAAATCATTCGAAGGAGGATATAAGATTATGATTATTTGGATGGCTGATAAGTTGAACACAGAAGCATCTAATAAGTTGCTAAAACTACTAGAAGAACCACCTGCAAAGACTGTATTCATCCTAATTGCAGAGAACGAGAAGAATATACTACAGACTATCCTATCAAGATGTCAAGTATTAAAATTCCCTCCACTTAACACTAGTGAGATTCAAGAAGCTTTGATACAACGTGAACAATGTGATCCTCAAGAAGCGATCATGATAGCTAATCAAGCTCAAGGAAGTTATAATAAAGCATTAAAGCTATTACACAATAAGGCTAACGCACTGCCTTACGAGAAATGGTTTGTACAATGGGTAAGGGCGGCCTTTAGAGCTAAAGGTAATGCAGCTGTAATACAGGAACTAATAGAATGGAGTGAAGAACTTGCAGCTCTAGGTCGTGAACAACAGAAACAATTCATTGAGTTCTGTATTGAAATGTTTAGACAAGCATTGTTACTTAACTATCAGACTCCTGATTTAGTATATTATAAAACAACTGTAGACAACTTTAAGCTAGAGAAATTTGCTCCTTTTGTAAATGGAAGTAATATTACTGAAATCTATCAAGAGTTAAGTGATGCAACTTACCATATAGAACGAAATGGTAATGCTAAAATGATATTTACAGATCTCTCTATTAAACTAACTAGATTAATCCATAAGAAATAAAATAAGGGCTGTCTTACGCGTAAGACAGCCCTTATTTTTATATTTATTACTACGTTATATGCCTGCTACTTGCTAGAAGATTACTAAGAGTATTCTAAGGTTTATAGTACCAAAACATCCCTTTTACAAGAATGCTACATAGATACCACTATCTATCTCATACTTCATTTCACGCACATATCTTAACACTACCTATCACTATTCTACTTCTTTAGCAGTCATAGCACGTTGATACAACTTTAATTCCTCCCACGAGAATTCCTCTTCTGTATACGCTTTAATCTCAGATAGCGTCATACCTCTACTCCTCTCAAATAATGCATCTAACTCACTTACTCTTTCTTTAGGCAGTACTTCATCTAAAGTTATTTGTCCATCCATGATCAACTTACCTAAATGAGAATAAATAGTCGTCACTGTCAGTTTACGTGTAAGAGCGATATCCTCTACACTCTTCTTATCCTGCCACATCTCTAATGTGATTAGGAATGTCGACTTCTTCTTCTCTTTCGTCTTATTCTTAGGGCTTGAAGAATACACCTCAATGTCTTCCTCCTCTTCTACTCCTAACTTAGTACTTCTGATGAGGTTAGCTATATTCACTAAGTGATTTATCTTATACTCACTAATCTCTAGTGAACGCAGATTCTCTTTGCATATTTTCTTGTCCTCTTCGATAAGTTTAAGCATAATACACGCTTTTTTCATCTGTATTACTGTCTTTAACAATGACTCTTCTAGCGGTACTAATTCCTCGTAAAAAGCCTTAGATTTCTTAGCAGTCTTAACCTGAGCAATAGTAAATAACAATTCGAACACCATGTGATCCATACGCGGAAAGAAGTAATCATAAGCCTTTATCACACGTTCCTTCACAAACTCAAACCTAAAAGGTTCTTCCTCAAACAAAGCTCTTAACTGATTAACAAACTTCTCTGAATGCACTACCATATCATCAAGATTGTTAGTCATCTTCTGTGCCCATCCCATAAAAGCACCTTTCTTGCTTCGCTCTGTCTCTGCTTGATAACTGTACAAATGCGTATGCCACTGTGTACTTAGATTAAACCATGAATAAGTCTGTATCAGATAATTTCTAAGAAAATTCTTAGTCTCAAGGCGCAGTTGCAGATTTAACTCTTCAGAACCAGCCTTATTCTCCGCATAACTCATCACGTCTTCATCATTGACTAATCCATTCATCTGAATAGGCGATAATAAGACTAATCCTTCTAACGAACGAAGTCTAGATAGTGCTACATATGCCTGACCAGGTAAAAACACTCTAGAAACGTCTAAAACAGCTTTATCAAAAGTCAATCCTTGGCTTTTATGTACAGTTATAGCCCAAGCTAGTTTAAGCGGATAGTGGCTAAATGTTCCCATAACCTCCTCTACTATCTCTTTAGTATTTGGATCAACTGTATATTTGATATTCTGCCATTCATATCGCTCTACTTCTATCACTTCTTTATTCTCAAACTCAATAAAAATCTCGTGTTTAGTAAGTGTCTTTACTATCCCCATTTTACCATTATAGAAGCGTTTTTCTGGTGATATATCATTCTTAATAAAGATAACTTGAGCTCCCTCCTTTAATGTCATTTTAGCCTCTATAGGATAAATCTTCTCTGGGAAGTCTCCTACTACTTCTGGCATAAAACTAAACTCTTTAGTAAACAGACCTCTCAGAGCATCCTCATTAATCTTATCTGCCTTTGCATTATGTGTACTCAACATAATATACCCTGGGTGATCCTTTATATTAAATGTAGGATTAGTATACTGATTAAGTAGAGCTACATCTTCTCTAGACACACGATTATTTCTAAGGTTATTAAGTAGATTAATAAACACATCATCAGACTGTCTATACACTTTCTCTAGCTCAATATAAAGAGGAGGATACTGTCTCACTACTTCCGAGTGGAAGAAATATACCCCGTCATAATAACGTTTAAGCACATCCCACTCTTGGTTCTTTACCACAGGAGGTAGTTGCAATAAATCACCAATGAACAATACCTGTACACCACCAAAAGGTTGCTGACTTTTACGCACTGTTTGCAGCATAAAGTTCATTGCATCTAGTACATCAGCACGTAGCATACTTACCTCGTCTATAATCAATAAATCCATGTTTAAAAACAATGCTCTACGTGCATTGCTCATGAGCATATGACGTTTTAGAGAAACTCTATTTTCAAACTTGATTGTATCGCTAAAGATTGGAGGATTTTTAGTATCAGGAACAAACGCAGCAAAAGGCAAATGAAAGAAAGAATGTATCGTTACACCACCTGCATTAAGAGCAGCAATACCCGTTGGAGCTACAATCACAGCATTTTTATGGGTAGTATTGATTATTTCTTTTAACAGTGTAGTCTTACCAGTACCTGCCTTACCTGTTAGAAATATAGACCTGTTCGTCTCATTTATAAACTTAAGCACATACTCTGCCTCTTCTGAAAAATTGTTCATCCTTGTTTTTTTTTACAAAATACGATAATAAAACTGTACTATACGAAAAAAGCCCCTGCAAAACAGAGGCTTTTTCTAAAGTAAATCAAAGAGATTACTTTTTATCTTCAGCTTTTTCAGCAGGCTTAGTCTCCTCTAATTTAGCAGGAGTAGCACTACCTTTATACTTAGCGTTTAATTCTTTAAGCATTAACTCAGTGATATCTGTACCTTCTTTACCGTAGATTACTGTAGAAGCATCTTCAGTATTAAATACATAATCTAACTTGTTTTTCTTAGCATAATCAGCGATGTGCTCTTTTACTTTTTTCACTACAGCTTCCATTTCTTCACCGCTATCTTTTTGTAAAGATTGCATTAAAGATTGTTGTTTAAACTGTAATTCTTGCTCTTTCTTTTGAAGTCCAGCAGCAGTTTGTTCAGCCCAAGCTTGACCTTTTTGACGAGCATTAGCTTGGAAGTATTGAACCTCTTGTTGGAACTTAGCAACTTCAGCTTCTAAGCTTTTGCTTTTCTCCTCTGATTGAATCTTATATTTAGATTCCATGTCTTTCATCTCTTCATACTCCTTCATCAATTTTGCAGAATCAACGTAAGCAGTTTTGAATTCAGCAGCAGCATTAGCATCACTATTTCCATTACAAGAAAATAATAACCCAGCTAAACCTAGCATTAAAATAGTTTTTTTCATTTTCGCTTTTTTAAACCAGTTGTAAATGTAATAAACTTTTTACAGTAAAATAAAAATAATTATGATATAATAAAAATCTATAGTTACTCTTTAACTAAATAGATAAACCTAATAAAAAGTGTCTTTTTTTAAGCTATAAAAGAACTATTATCTAAAATATTGAATACAAACACCCCACTATATATCAGATAATGTCTTAAAACGCTTTAAAATACATATTAATCAGTTTTAAGCGCTTTAAATGCCCTTCCTTTATATAAAATACCGACTAATTCTTTTTTAAGTAATAAATAAGAGAAGAGTACTCTAAATTAGTTCTAGCCTCAATATTTGATTTTAATCCAACGCGAAAAGCTTTAAACCAATTCTTCTTTCCAGTTTTATATTGCTCAGATAAAAGCGAAACATAAAAACTATCAAACAACATTGGGTACTTCTCTACAAGTTCAAAACCATAAGGATTAAAAAGTAAAGGAATAGACATTTGAGAAAAATGCCAAAGGTGTCGTGGAACATCATAAGCTGCCCAATACTTACCATAATACTTAGCATCATAAGAATTATAATTAGGAACAGCAATTATAAGAGTACCTCCTTTTTTTAATATACGTTTAAGTGTACTAATCTGTTCATCCAAATCGACTACATGCTCTAGTACATGCCACATCGTAATCACATCTACAGAGTGATCCTCTACTTCACTTAATTCATTAACTATAGAAATTCCTTTCTCTATACTTAATTTTCTAGCTCCTTCATTAGGTTCATATCCTAGCACGTTCCAACCTCTGTTATTTCCCTCAACTAAAAATTCACCAGTGCCACATCCTATATCTAAAAGTACACCTTTAGTAATATTGATATCTTCTAATATCTTATACTTATTTTGTATCGCTTTAGATTTGACAGCTTGATATACTTTATCGAAAAAAGTTTTCTTACTATCAGTATGAGAAATGTAATCAGGACTTTCATAATACGAACCCAATTTATCTAATTCAGGAAAAGGTTCTGTTTTTAGCAATTGATAATTCTCATCCATATAAAGTTCAAACTTCTCTTTTGACACGGAGAAATCCTCTACCTCTATATATTTAATATTTGCATTTATTCTCATCAATGAAGTTTTAAAAGCCTCACAAATATAAACAACATTAATGGGGCACAATCTCAAAACAACAAAAAAATAACAGTTTACATAAACTACTTTAAATACTAAAATATTACAGAAAACAACTTCAAGCTAACCCCTAACTGTAAACTAATAACAAAATAAAAAACAAAAAACGAACCTAAAAATAATAGCAGTATAAAATAACAACACAAAGAAAAAACAGCTAAGATCTTATTACATTAAAATAAAAAATCATTCAATAAAAGTAACTAACATTTTCTTTCTAAAGAAGAAAACCAAACAATAACACTCTTCAATAATTACCTACACCTATTTCTAAAATATAGTATTCTGAGTAAAATCTAATTCCTGAAAATTAATCTATAATATAACTTTTACGTTTCATACAACACTATTTCTGCAACGTCAAAAAACTGTTTTTATAAGCTCTACAAAACGAAAACGAAACCACACAAAATTAATCTAATACTATAAATACTACTTAACAGATTATCTATCCACTACTATTAAAGATAAACTTTTTTAAGACTAAAACACCTTCTTTCCTTCTCCTTATTATCTAGTATAAATATCAATATACCTCTCACCATACTACATAAAAAAAATGGTGATTTGTTCCACGTGGAACAAATCACCGTTCTATATATATTCGATATATAAGCTTCTATCTACCCATATGTATAAGCAGTATAGATATATCTGTAGGTGTAACCCCACTGATACGAGATGCTTGAGATATCGTAATTGGTCTAATATTTTTAAGCTTCTCACGAGACTCGAAAGACAAAGAAACTATCTTATCATAGTCAAAATTCTCAGGAATTCTTACGTCCTCTAACCTAGTTAATTTATCAGCATTATTCTTCTCCTTCTCGATATAACCAGAGTACTTAACTTGTATTTCAGCTTGCTCTAGTATCTCTTGATCCAAATTATGTTCTTCAATATAAGTCTTAACTTTTTCAAATTTAAGGATATCTTCTAACTCTATTTGAGGGCGAGAGAACACCTTAAACATCTTATCAGGTTGACTCATTAAAGACGATCCTTTCTCTTCTAAAATAGGATTTGCCTCCTCTGTTTTAACGCTAGTTTCTTTAAAGAACTGAACGAAGTTTTCTGACTCTACCTGTTTATGTTCCATTCTTCTCATACGTTTTTCAGATGCTAAACCTAACTCATAAGACATAGGTGTAAGTCTAAAATCAGCATTATCTTGACGAAGTAATGTACGATACTCAGCACGAGAAGTAAACATTCTGTAAGGCTCTTCTGTACCTTTAGTAATCAAATCATCTATAAGAACACCTATATAAGCTTCGTCTCTTCTAAGAATCAATTCACCTTTATCATGTACTTTTAAGTGTGCATTCATACCAGCCATTAACCCTTGAGCAGCTGCCTCTTCATACCCTGTAGTACCATTAATCTGTCCTGCAAAGAATAGACCATCTACTAACTTAGTCTCTAAAGTATGCTTAAGTTGTGTAGGTGGAAAATAGTCATACTCGATAGCATAACCAGGTCTAAATATCTTAGCATTCTCAAAACCTGCTACAGAACGTAAAGCTTTAAACTGTACCTCCTCTGGTAGTGAAGTAGAAAAACCATTTACATAGATCTCACATGTATTCCATCCCTCTGGTTCTACAAAAATCTGATGTCTATCCTTATCAGCAAAACGGTTAATCTTATCTTCTATCGAAGGACAATAACGAGGTCCTATACTTTTAATTCTACCAGTAAACATAGGAGAACGATCAAAACCTTCACGTAATAAGTCATGTACTTCAGGCGAAGTATATGTCATATAACAGTCTCTCTGTTGTACTAAAGGTTGCGTTACATCCAGATAAGAAAACTTAGCAGGATTAACATCACCGCCTTGTACTTCCATTTTACTATAGTCTAAAGAACGACCATCAACTCTAGGAGGAGTTCCTGTCTTCATTCTTCCAGAAGTAAATCCAGCTTTTACTAGATCTTCTGTAATACCATAAGCAGCACCCTCACCAGCTCTACCACCACCGAACTGTTTTTCTCCGATATGGATAAGCCCATTTAAGAATGTACCATTAGTTAAAATAACAGTCTTAGCTTTAATCTCTATTCCTAAACTAGTCACCACACCTTCTATCTTGTGGTTCTTTATGATTAAAGAACGAACCATATCTTGATAAAAATCAAGGTTAGGAGTTCCCTCTAACATTAGTCTCCAAGTCTCAGCAAAACGCATACGGTCAGACTGTACACGAGGTGACCACATAGCAGGACCTTTAGATTTATTAAGCATTTTAAACTGGATAGCAGTCTTATCAGACACGATACCAGAATATCCACCTAACGCATCTATCTCTCTTACGATTTGCCCTTTAGCGATACCTCCCATAGCAGGATTACACGACATCTGAGCGATGTTCTGTAAACTCATTGTAATCAATAAAGTTTTAGAACCCATATTTGCAGCAGCAGCAGCAGCTTCCGAACCAGCGTGCCCACCACCTACTACTATTACATCATATTTATCAGCGAATATACTCATTGTTCCACGTGAAACATTAAAATTAATTTAATCAAAAATGACTATTGTTCCACGTGGAACATTGCCATTTTCTCCTCTTCTTTACTACGCATTATGCGCTCATCCTCTGCAGATTTATCTTTATAACCACAGTAATGTAATACTCCATGAGACATAACTCTCAGTAATTCAGTATCAAAAGATACATTGAATTCCTTTGCATTCTCACGAACTCTCTCTATAGACAAAAAGATATCTCCAGAGACGATCTTCCCCTCACAGTAGTCAAAACTGATAATATCTGTCAATGTATCATGATCTAAATACTTCACATTTATCTCGTGTAAATACTCATCATCACAAAATATATAACTGATATCTCCAGCGATCAACCCTTCTGAAGTTACTATCTCTTCAATCCAATCTTCATACTTAGCTTCATCAACTAATTGAAAATCAGTTTCATAGTTAAAAAATATCATACTTTTTCTCTATTAAAAATAATTGTTGCAAAGGTACACGGAAAAATAAAAAATAGACTTAAAAAGCCCTTAAAATATCAATCTAATACACTAAAAACTCAGATAGTTAATCATTTAGCTTTTAGTGCTCTTAAAAACACTTAAAATACGTTCCTCAAAACAAAACAACGCTCTTAGCTTTCGATATTCCTAAATTATTTAAGTACAAAACAAAATACCGAAACTATAATGCGATGATAAAAGTAAAAAAATTAGATATACAAATAATCATTCTAATTCTGGAGCAAAGTTAAACAAAACCAATCGTACTCACTAGATAAAATCTCAAACTCTCACTACAAATTAATGTTCCACAAAAAACATCAGTGCACTACTCTCATATTTTGCATCAGTAAATTAAAAAATAGAAAACAACAAGCTACTCCAAAATCCCAAAAATATAAGACTAGCTCAAAAACAGACAAAAAAATACAACGCACATATTTTTGATAAAACAAACTATCCTCCAGAAAAAAAAATATACGCAAATCTCAGCCGTTCAAAAAAAAGATAAAACAACAAAATGTTCTAAAATCTCAAAAGCATAAGATTAAGCTAAAATACATTCAAAAAAAGGTAACAAAATACAACACGCATATTTTCGATAAAACGAACTATCCTCCAGGAAAAAAAATATACGCAAATCTCAGGGCGTTCAAAAAAAAGAGAAAAGACAAAAAAATGAATCAAACAGCAAAAAGAATTTCACCCCAAAGAAAAACCTAAAAATAATATCACAAAAAATAAAAGCCAAAATATTTATTCAAGGAAAAATAACTTCTACTAAAATTCAGAAAACAAAAATCCAAAAATGTTCCACGAGGAACAATTCTACCTTTTTAAAACAAACCTTGAAATTTTTGATATTAAACAAAACATCAAATCAAAAGATAAATAAGCAAAATATTCAAGCTTATTTCTAAAAATAGAAATTGGTCTTTTGCATCAATATTAAAAACCCTCTCTTCCCATTAGCAAATCAAGAAATAAATATTAGAAAATAATCAAAGGCCAAACCAAAAAATACATAGGATCAATGAAACGGAGATTTTCAAAAATCTAATCAAAAAATTATCCTCATCAACTTCTCATATTTAAAATCTAAAAAAAGAAAAAACGAAAAACAAAAAGCTTAAAAAAGAAGCTAAAAAGATCCACCTAAATAACAGGTAAAAACGAATAAAAATCACCGTCCATATTTCGCATATTTTGACCGAGTCCTAACACCAAAAAAAATACGCAAACTACAGCCCGATATTTTAAAATGTTCCACGAGGAACAATCGTACTTTTAAAAAAAAGAACGTCTTATATTTTTCATATATCGAACAAACCCCAAGGCCAAAAAAAATACGAGAATCTCAGAAGCTTCAAAAAAACTAAATATACACTTTACATAAATCTTCAAAAAAAACAACGCCTTATAATTTCGATATTTCACACTCAACAATACATAATACCAAATATAAAAAACAAATTCAGTTATCAACGTTATTAACAACTATAATATATATAAATAGATTTTTTAAAATTTTAAAATAAACTAATAGTATAGTATTGTCTGTTAATATGTACAATAACTTTTCTCTATAAATTCTCTAAAGTTGATTATTAATACTTATCAACACGTTGTTAATTCATAATTCATTTAAAATAAATAGTTTAGAATGGTTATCAACAATGGTTATTTTGGTTATCAACAGCTATTTTTAGATAAATGAGGGTGTGTAAAACTGTGAACAACCTATACTTTTGATCTTAATATCCATACAATATGTTTTAGAAAATAAATTTGCAAATATGTGTAGATGAGCTGTATTGTTATTTTTTCGAAATAAACAAAAAAAAGTTTTTTCAAACTTTTTACAGTTATCAACAGAAAGTGTTAGTTCTTAGTTTGTTTAATATCAGCATTATACTGTTTCTTATTAACATTGGGTATCATAGATATAAATCATTGTATTTTAAGCTATTATGGAATATAGTAAATTTGGTTACTATCTCATTTTTGAGTAGTTTTTGACCTATATTTAAGGTTATAAACAGAGTTTCGATTAATGATTTACAGTTTTTTTCCTCATAACTTTGTTCTTATTTATGGATCTAAGGCTGTATATAAATTGAGGATTTTTGATATTTTTCGACCTATTATATTTCAATTTCTATAGTTTTAAAAGATGCATTTCTGTAGTTATTTATCTTTATTTGCTCTACTTTTAACACAATAAAAACCTTAGCTAAAACTTGTTTTAGCAGATAAAATAAACCTTATAAAATGAAAAAATATTTACTTTTTTTGTCTTTTTATTACTGTCTTTTGGGACAAGTTTTGGACAAAAAATATCGTCAAAAACAGGTACTTTTAAAGCTCTAAATGGAGAAGAAAATGTACAAGTTGTATTCGTTTATGACAAACTAAAATTGATGAATGATAATCTGACTGAAACAGATTATGTAACAGAGAAAGTTAGAAAAATGAATGAGAAACAATTCGAGTCAGGTGATAACTGGAAGAAGACTTGGGAGGTGAGTAAGGAATCTTTTTGGGAACCTAAATTTCTAACTTTATTAAATAAATATACTAGTGAAGTACAAAAGATGAATTTCGGTAAGAGCATAACCAATTCTAAGTATATTATCACTGTTCATGTAGTATGGATATATCCAGGATGGGATGCAGCTGTTATGCGTCAACCTGCTAAACTAAATACTGTCGTAAACCTAACAGAGAGAAGTAAACCTGAGGAAGTATTAGCTACTTATACATTCTTAAATGCGCCAGGTAATCAGTATGGTAGTAACTTTAATAATGAGACACGTATAGCAGAAAGCTTTGCTAAAACTGGTAAAACATTAGGGAAAATAATGTCTAAACAGTTAAAATAATAGGATAGATACTGTATATATCTACTTAATTTAAGTTGTTATATTATTAGTATAAATCCTTTTTATAAGAGAGATTAGGGGTCAATATTATCAAGAATATTGACCTCTTTTTGTTTTATAAATTGGAGGTATTTTATTAGTTTTCTTAGTAGATGGTTTGGGTACGAGTTTGCTACGGTTTTGAAAACAGCCTTCTATCCCAAGTAAACACTAGAAATTACCGAACACTATCCAAACAAAAAGAAAATGATAAGTTGTATATTGTTGTTTATCAGTATTTTATATTTATTTTAAAGCTTCATTTAAGGGCATTTTGACCAAATAGAGGCATTATCTCCATAGGAGGTCATTATGATCATATTTAATGATAATAGAGTTCTCTATATACATATATATAGGTACAAAAAAATAGCCACTCTGTACAGAGTGGCTAATGATATTCTATATTTTTAAGCGTTTTTGCTCTCTTTTTCCATCTTGATTAGGTGAGCCATATTGCGGATTACATTGTCATGTTTCTTCACGAATGGATTTTCATCATCCCATACATATCCAGCTAATACAGAACATATCTTACGTTTTACATCTGGATTTTCGGGTTGGTGAAAGAATAGTTCTTGTAGATTTCCAGTATACCATTCTTGTATATAAGTAGTGAATACATCTATCCCTTTATTCATATGATCACTATATTTCTCTTGCCAGTCTACAGTTTCACCATTGATCTGTTTAAGCGCTAGTTTAGCTGCTAACATACCAGACTCTGTAGCAAAACACACTCCAGAGGAGAACACTGGATCTAAGAATTCTGTACTATTACCTGTTAATACATATCCTTCTCCGAACATTTTTTGAACGCTAATAGAGTAATTAGATAGCTTTATAGGATCAAACTCAAAAGGCAAATTACCGAAGCGTTTAATGTAGAAGTCAGATAAGGTAATTGCTTTCTCTAGTGCTTCTTTAGTCGAATTATTAGTAGATAGTGATTCTATAAAGTCAGTAGGTCCTACTATACCTACACTAGTATTACCATTAGAGAACGGGATTACCCATAGCCATACTTTAGTCTCTAGTATATCAAAAGATATCTGAGTACCCTCTACTCCATCTGGTCTTCTTACATCTTTAATATGGCTGAATATAGCTGAGTGTGGACTTAATTTAGACGCCGCATCTAGCTTTAATAGTCGAGGTAATACACGTCCATATCCACTAGCATCTATCAGAAACTTAGCGTGTATCTGTTTGTCCTGTTTATTCTTATCTACTACCGTAGTGATAGAGTCAGTACCATTAAATTCGATATTAGTTACTTCTGTTTCGAATTCTAGATCTACTCCTTTTCTTATCATTTCGTTAGCTATAGCTAAGTCGAAGTCAGCTCGAGGAATTTGCCAAGTCCAGTCCCATCCTTCCGAAAACTTATCGCTAAAGTCAAAAATACAGATCTCATTGCCACGTATAAAACGTGCCCCTGGTTTCTTCTGAAACCCCATACTGTCTAGTGATGGGAATAGATCAGCTTCTGCGAAGTGATCCATCACTCTAGGTATAAGGCTTTCTCCTACAACTATTCGAGGAAACTTAGTTTTCTCTACTACTTTTACGCTCACCCCCATCTTGTGTAGATAACTTGCAGCTACGCTACCAGACGGTCCAGCGCCAATGACTAGAACATCTACATTTTCAATTAACATTTTATATTGTTATTTTGTTAATAGTATTAAATTTGCCTTAAAATTATGACTATCAAAGTTATTGACATTATTCAATACTTGAAAGGATTTAAACAAAAAATATTAATAGACTTATAATGAATATCTTAAAAGACTTCTTAACCCTAGAGAATTTTATAACTATCTTAAGTGATAAAGAGAATATAGTTCTATCTAATGAGTTAGTAACACGTGTAGAGAATAGCTTCTCCTTTTTACTTGATTTTTCTAAAAACAAAGTAATCTATGGAGTGAATACTGGTTTTGGGCCGATGGCTCAATATAGAATACAAGAAGAAGAATGTATTCAACTACAGTATAACTTGATTAGAAGTCACGCTTCAGGTATAGGTACTCCTCTATCAGTAGCACAGGTGAGAGCAGCTATATTAGCTAGACTTAATACCCTATCACTAGGATATTCAGGAGTAAATCTATCTGTCATCACACTGATGAAAGAGCTACTAGATCGTGAGATCACTCCACTTATATTCGCTCATGGTAGCGTTGGGGCTAGTGGTGATTTAGTGCAGTTAGCGCATTTAGCTTTAGTGCTTATCGGTGAAGGAGAGGTGTTCTATAAAGGTGAGCGTAGAAGTACTAAAGAAGTATTCGAAATAGAAGGATTACAACCTATAGAAATACGCATTAGAGAGGGAATATCACTTATGAATGGTACTTCTGTGATGACCGGTATAGGTATATTAAACTGGAGTAATGCTAATAGATTATTAGACTGGTCTATTAAGATGTCTTGTGCTATTAATGAGATAGTAAGTGCATATGATGACCACTATTCTGTAGAGCTTAATCAGGCTAAGCTACACGTAGGACAGCAGTATATCGCTAGAGCGATGAGAGATACGCTAGAGTCTAGTAAGATGGTACGCAAAAGAGAAGAACATTTATATACAGGTGAGAATCAAGAGAGCATCTTTAAGGATAAAGTACAGGAGTACTATTCTATCAGATGTGTACCTCAGATACTAGGACCAGTATACGATACTATACAGGAGGTGAAGAAGGTATTAGAGAATGAGATTAACTCTGCTAATGACAACCCTATCGTAGATATGGAAACTAAGCAGGTATATCACGGTGGTAACTTCCACGGTGACTACGTTTCTCTAGAGATGGATAAGTTAAAGTTAGTGATGACTAGACTGACTATGTTATCTGAGAGACAGCTAAATTATCTGCTAAATGCTAAGATTAATGAACTGTTACCACCATTCGTAAACCTTGGTAAACTTGGGTTTAACTTCGGTATGCAGGGAGTACAGTTTACTGCTACCTCTACTACAGCAGAGTGTCAGACATTATCTACCTCTATGTATGTACACAGTATACCTAATAATAACGATAATCAAGATATCGTGAGTATGGGGACTAATGCTGCTGTACTGTGTGATAAGGTGATTGAGAACAGCTTTGAGGTATTATCTATACAGATGATAACATTAGCTCAGGCTATAGATGCTCTTGATTGTAAAGAAAAGTTATCTTTACCTACACAAGAGTGGTATAATGAAGTACGTGCTATCATTCCTACATTTGCAGAAGATGTAGTTATGTATCCATACTTACAGAAAGTAAAAGATTATTTAAAAGCATAGATATATGAAAGCCCTTTATTTGAGTATCAGTTTTATTATGTTAAGCATAGGTTGCTTTGCTCAGGAGTTAGCAGTGGTAAGAAACAGCTATGGCAAAGGATTTATGTCTAAAGAAGGTAAGATAGTAATAGATACTCAGTTTAAGGATGCTAGACCATTCTCTGAAGGGTTAGCGGCCGTATATGATGGTACTAACTGGGGATATATAGACTTAAAAGGAGAATGGGTGATAAAACCTACATTCGCTAAAGCCAGAGATTTTAGCTCTGGTATAGCGCTTGTAAATACAGGTAAAGAGTGGCAATATATCAATGATAAGGGACAAGCCTTATCTAATATTAATGTAGGTAGTAAAGCATACGACTTTAATGAAGGAGTAGCATTATATAAGCCGATGAGTAAGTTAGGACTTATTAATACGGATGGAGAGATGATACTACCTCCTACTTATGATATTATAAAACCGTTTAATAATGGCTATGCTAAGGTAAAACTGGGTAATAAGTGGGGGATTATTAATACAAAAGGAGAGGTTGTCATAGAAGTTAAGTATGATAATATAGGAGATTATGTAGAGGGTGTTACTTGGGTATTTAAGGAAGGAAGTTTCTATTTATTAAATAATGGGATAGAACTACATTTACCTAACGTAACAGATGTTATCTCTAATTTAGATAGCCAGCATATTATCGTTAAAGGTTGGCAAGGAAAAGGAATGATTAATGCAGAAGGAAAAGTATTATTACCTTTTACATACAGCGATGTACGCGAGTATAACCATGGATTAATACCTGTGAAAGATAAGTGGATGTGGGGATATGTCAATGAGAGTAATGAGGTAATCATAGACTTTAAGTATAATGATGCTTTGCCATTTAGTGATGATGGTTTAGCAGCAGTTAAGGATAAGAAGTGGGGATTTATTAATAAAGAAGCACAACTAATAGTTCCATTCGTTTATGATATCACTGCTTTAGATTTTAGTTTTAAGAAGCAAGAGAAAGGTTTTGTTAGTGGTTTTGCGCGAGTTAAATACAAGAATAAGTGGGGATTTATTAATACCCAGGGTAAAGTATTAGCAAATAAATGGTTTAGCAATGCTGAACTGTTTAGTAAATAAGATAATGTATGAGAAGGTTTATTATAACATTAGGTATATCAGGTTTAGCTTTATGTAGTTATGCACAGGAGTTGGCTTTGTTTAAACAAAATGGGAAGATAGGTTTTATCAATAAAAAAGGTGAAGTAGTTATAAAACCAGTGTTTAATAAGGGAACTAGTTTCTCTGAAGGGTTGGCTGCAGTAGCATATTCTGGTAAAGATTATGGGTATATTAATACCTCTGGAGAGTTCGTTATCCAACCTAATTTTAAAGGTGCGAATGAGTTTAGAGGTGGTATAGCTATAGTGACTAAAGAAGGTATTCATTCGTATATAGATAGAGATGGCCGCAAGGTGAGAATAGCTGGAGCAGATAAGTTATATGAGTTTACCCCAGAAGGAGTAGCTATCTATAAGAGCAATACTAAAGTAGGGCTTATAGATGCTAAAGGACAGGTAGTAGTAGAGCCAAAATATGATGTGATAAGACCATTCGTTAATGGCTATGCTAAAGTGGCGGTCAATAAATGTTGGGGTATTATAGATACTAAGGGAAACGAGGTTATACCTACTAAGTATGAAGAGATCGGTAACTATATTGATGGATATGCTTGGGCTAAGTATAAAGGTGCTTTTGGAGTGATCTATAATGAAGAGTTTAAGGCTATAGAAGGAGCAGATAAGATACAGGATATCGTTAATCCTAATCGAGTAATCGCTAGAATAGGGAAGACTTGGGGATTGGTTAATGAGAAACAAGAGTGGATTATACCTTCTATATATGAGAATATACGTCAAGGCAATGGTGACTTATTAGCTGCTAGAACTGGTGGTAAATGGGGATTTATCAATGCTAAGAACGAAACTATTGTTCCATTTAAATACGATGATGCTATTGGATTCTCTAAAGATGGATTAGCAGCAGTCAAGAGTAAAAAATGGGGCTTTATAGATGAGAAAGGTGTTGTAGTAATACCTTTTGAATACGAGATTACTGCTTTAAATTTTTCTGCAGAAATACAGGTGAAAGGCTTTATCAATGGCTTAGCGAGGGTAAAGAAAGATAAGAAGTGGGGATATATAGATACGCAAGGAAACGTATTAGGAAATACTTGGTATGACAATTTAGAATTATTTAATAAGCAATAAGTATATGAAAACTGCTATAGTAACAGGTGGATCAAGAGGAATAGGTAGAGCGATATGTATGCGTCTAGCAGCAGATCAGAAGTATCATATATTAATCAATTATCAGTCTAATAAAGAGGCAGCTCTAGATACATTAGCTGAAGTACAAAAATTAGGTGCTACAGGAGAGATCATCTCTTTTGATGTGAGTAATCACGAGAATGTAGTCACTACATTAACACAGTGGACTGAGGCTAATCCGTCAGCTGTGGTAGAGGTTATTGTTAATAATGCAGGTATCACTAGTGACGGACTGTTTATGTGGATGCCTTTAGAAGATTGGAATAAGGTATTACAGACGAGTCTAAATGGATTCTATAACGTGACTCAGTTCTTTATGCAAAAGATGTTGCGCAATAGATATGGCCGTGTAATTAATATCGTATCTGTATCAGGAGTAAAAGGTACACCTGGACAAACGAATTATTCGGCTGCTAAGGCAGGTGTGATAGGTGCTACTAAGGCATTAGCCCAAGAGGTAGCGAAGAGAAATATTACGGTGAATGCGGTAGCTCCAGGATTTATAGAGTCAGATATGACTGCAGAGTTAGATCAGAAAGAATTAGTAAAGATGATACCTGCTAACCGTTTTGGTAAAGCAGAAGAAGTAGCTGATTTAGTTGGGTTTTTAGCATCTGATAAGGCTGGGTATATCACAGGAGAAGTGATTAATATTAACGGAGGTATATATTCATAATATATGGAGAATAGAGTAGTTATCACAGGTATGGGGATTTACTCTTGTCTAGGGCTGAACTTAGACGAGGTAAAACAATCTCTTTATACAGGTAAGTCTGGTATCATCTATGACCAACAGCGTCATGATATGGGATTTAGATCTGCTTATACAGGTATGGTACCTCGTCCTGATTTAAAGAGTGAATTAAGTAGAAGACAACGTATATCTATAGGTGAAGAGACTGAGTATGCTTATGTAGCTACTGTAGAAGCGCTTAAGAATGCAGGTATTAGTGATGCTTATTTAGAACAGCATGAAGTAGGTATTCTGTATGGTAATGATAGTGTATCTAATGCTGTCATAGAGGCTACAGATATCTTTAGAGAGAAGAAGGATACAGCGTTAATCGGTTCGGGGGCTATCTTTAAGTCAATGAATTCTACTGTAACGATGAATCTATCTACTATATTTAAACTTAGAGGGATCAATATGACTATTAGTGCTGCATGCGCTAGTGGCTCACACGCTATAGGTTTAGGATATCTAATGATAAAAGGAGGACTACAAGACATCGTAATATGTGGTGGTGCACAGGAGATTAATCCTTATGCGATGGCTAGTTTTGATGGTTTAGGAGTATTCGCTGAAGAGGGAGTGTCTCCAGATAAGGCATCTAGACCATTTGACGCTAACCGAAACGGGTTGGTACCTAGTGGTGGTGGTGCTACAGTAATATTAGAAAGTTATGAGTCTGCTATGAAGCGCGGTGCTACTATTTTAGCAGAAGTAGTAGGATATAGTTTCTCTTCTAATGGAGGGCATATCTCTACTCCTAATGTAGAAGGACCAGCTACAGCTATGCGTAGAGCTATTATACAGTCAGGTGTTGCTATAGATGAGATAGGCTATATTAATGCACATGCTACCTCTACTCCACTTGGAGATGCTAATGAGGCTAAAGCTATTTATGAAGTGTTTAAAGGCTATTCGCCAGCAGTTAGTTCTACTAAGTCATTGACAGGACATGAGTGTTGGATGGCGGGTGCATCAGAGATTGTATATTCTACCTTGATGATGAATAACGATTTTATTGCTCCTAATTTAAACTTCGAAAATGCGGATGAGGATTCGAGTAGATTAAATCTAATTAACCAAACCCTAGATAAAAAATTTGATATATATTTGTCTAATTCTTTTGGATTTGGTGGAACAAATTCAGCATTAGTAGTTAAAAAAATATAAATAAAAAATGAACCACGAAGAGATTTTAGAAAAGATTAATCAAATTTTAATTGAAGAATTTGAAGTAGATGCGGATGTTATTGCTAATGACAATAATCTGAAAGAAAGTCTTGATTTGGATAGTTTAGATTACGTAGACTTAGTTGTATTAATAGAGTCAAACTTTGGAGTAAAATTAGTAGAAGCTGATTTTGCTAATATTGTAACATTTAATGATTTCTATACACTGATAGAAACAAAAGTTGCAGCAAAGTAGTTCAAATGACACAATGGCAAGGTAAATCTAAAGGAACGCTTTTAGGATATAGAATATTTGTTTTTTGTATAAAGAAGCTAGGTATTAGGACTGCTTATAGCGTTTTAGTATTTGTAGCTTTTTATTATTTAATCACTGCGTGGAAATCTAATCGTTCTCTGTACTATTATTTACATAATAGACAGGGGTACTCAGTACTGAAGACTTGGGGTATGATGTATATGAGTTACTTTAGATTTGGGCAGGTTCTGATAGATAAAACAGCTATTTCTTTAGGTTTACGCAACCGTTTTACATATGAGTTTGATGGTATCGAAATATTAAAACAATTATTAGAAGAGAAGAAAGGTGCTATACTGATAAGTGCTCATGTTGGGAACTTTGAGGTAGCTGAGTATTTCTTTGCTGATATTGATTTTGACTGTCAGATTAATCTAGTGACAACCGATAGAGAACACTCGTTTATCAAGGAGTACTTTGAGAGTATATCTATTAAGACAAACCTTAACTTTATCATAGTGAAGGATGATATGTCTCATATCTTTGAGATTAATAATTGTTTGTCTAATAATGAGATTATTTGTTTTACTGGAGATAGATATTTTCCAGGAATAAAGGTCTTAACTGAGGAGTTTTTAGGTGAGCAAGCTGTATTTCCAGCTGGTCCATTTAGTATTGCTTCTCGCATGAAAGTTCCTGTTGCATACGTGTATGTGATGAAGGAATCTAATTTGCATTACCACCTTTACACGCGACGTGCAGAGGTTAAGCATAGAGATGCTCAGCATCTATTGAGATCCTACTGTGATAGTGTTACTCGGATTGTGAAGAAGTATCCGTTACAGTGGTTTAACTATTATGATTTTTGGGATTCAGATAGTAAGTAAAAAGAAATGAAGAAAGTACTTGTTTTATATTATTCTCAGTCGGGACAGCTTAAGCGGGTCTTAGACCGTCTTACTGAGCCTATACGGCAAGAGGGTAATGTAGAAGTGACTTACTGTGAGATACAGTTAGAACACGAGTTTTTGTTTCCTTGGAAGAAAGAAGCTTTTTTTAATGCTTTCCCTGAATCGTATAAACAGGTACCTCAGACTGTCTTATCCCCTCCTGCTGAAGTACTGAATACTAAGTATGATTTAATTATTTTAGGATACCAAGTTTGGTATTTATCCCCATCTATTCCAATTAATTCGTTTTTAAAGGGCCCTTATGCTCAGACTATCTTTAATGATACTCCTGTAGTAACAGTGAGTGGTAGTCGTAATATGTGGGTAATGGCTCAACAAAAGATTAAAACACTGCTAAAAGAAGTCAATGCTAAGCTAGTAGGTAATATAGCTCTAGTAGATCGACATATTAATTTAGTGAGTGTGATTACCATCGTTGACTGGATGTTCAGTGGTCAACAACGCAAAGTCTGGGGCTTTTTGCCTAAGCCAGGTATCTCCGAAGAAGAAATAGCGAATAGCAATCGTTTTGGAGTTGTTTTAAGAGATTATTTATTGAAAGACAGTTATCAGGGTATGCAGACAGAGTTAGTTGCTTCTGGAGCAGTAGAAGTACGTCACTTTTTAGTATCTATGGATAAGAAGGCCAATAGAATATTTAAAGTGTGGTCAACGTTGATCTATAAAAGTAAGAATAGAAGAACATTACTAAAAATATTTAATTATTATTTATTTATAGCGATATGGCTTGTGTCGCCTATCGTGCATATTATTCATCTGCTCTTATATCCTCTAAACTACAGAAGAATTAAGAGAGAAGAAAAGTATTTTCAAGGAATAGATTAGTTACTACTATGAATAAAGTATATATAACCAAGAGTGCAAAGTTTTTACCGAATGAAGCTGTTAGCAACGATGAGATGGAAGCTAAATTAGGTAAGATAGACAATAAAGAATCAAAAGCTAGACGTATCGTATTGCGCAATAATGGTATCGAACAACGATACTATGCTATCGATAATAGTGGTAATGTGACGCATAATAATAGTGATCTTACCTTCGAGTCAATTAAGGGATTATGTGATGAGCAATTCGCTTTATCAGATATGGAGGTATTGTCGTGTGGTACTTCTACACCAGATCATTTATTGCCTTCTCATGCTGCTATGGTACACGGTCTGATGAAGACTAAGTCTGTAGAGCTTAACTCTGCTTCTGGAGTGTGTTGTTCTGGTATGAGTGCGCTTAAGTATGGATATATGTCTGTGAAATCTGGAAACTCTGCTAATGCAGTATGTACAGGTTCTGAGCGTGTGTCTTCGTGGATGAAGGCAGATCGTTTTGAAGCAGAAGTAGACAACCTTAAAGAGTTAGAACAAACTCCTATTATCGCGTTTAAAAAGGATTTCTTGAGATGGATGTTATCTGATGGTGCGGCAGCACTATTACTAGAAGATAAACCTAGAGACACGACTTCTTTAGAGATATTGTGGATGGATGCTTACTCTTATGCTTATGAGCTAGAAGCTTGTATGTATGCTGGTGGAGATAAACTAGAGGATGGTTCTATCAAGCCGTGGAGTGATTATAATGCTAGTGAATGGTTGACTGAATCTGTGTTCTCTCTGAAGCAAGATGTAAAGGTATTAAACGAAAATATCTTAGAGAGAGGTGTGGATAGTATGAAGCGTGCAATGGAAAAACATAAGGTCAAAACAAGTGAAATCGACTATTTTCTACCACATGTGTCATCTCATTATTTTGTGGACAATTTATATACTAAGTTTGCTGAAGCAGGTCTAGAAATAACAAAGGATAAATGGTTTATGAATCTTAAGCGCGTAGGTAACGTGGGTTCTGCTTCTATCTATCTAATGTTAGAAGAACTGATGAATTCAGGTAAACTAAAATCAGGTGATCGCATTATGTTATCTGTTCCAGAGAGTGGACGATTCTCTTATGCGTATGCTTATTTAAAAGTAGTATAGATGATGAAATTAGTAGATATAATAGATCGAAGTCTAGTCAAGGGGTTGATACCTCAACGAGAACCTATAGTGATGGTAGATGCCTTATATGAGTATACAGAGACTACGATAACAGCAGGACTAACGATAGCAGATGATAATCTGTGTGTGAGTAATGGTATCATGAGAGAGGTAGGACTGATAGAGCATATGGCTCAGTCTGTAGCACTGCATACAGGATACCAGTTTTATTTACGCCAAGAGCCTGCTCCTGTAGGTTATATAGGTTCTATAAAAAAGATAGATATAAATGGGTTACCTAAAGTAGGTGATACGATTTATACTAAAGTAAATATATTACAAGAGTTTATGGGAGTCACTTTAGTGGAGTTAACTACATATTGTGACGAAGTAATAATAGCTTCAGGTTCGATGAAGACTGTTCTAGCTAAAGAAGAATAGATGGGACGTTCTAGTAGATCTATAGCGATACAGAACTATCTACCTCATCGAGATCCGATGTTGATGGTAGATATCATTAGCGAGATATCTAATGAGGCTGTAAGTACGACTTTTCTAATTGAGGAGGATAATATTTTCGTTTCTAAAGGAGAGTTACAAGAGGTTGCATTGATAGAAAATGCAGCACAGACTTGTGCAGCTATAGTAGGACAATCATTCTTCTTTGATGAGAATGATAATGAAAGGGAAAATGTCAGGGTACTAGGTTTTATTAGTTCAATAAAGCGAGTTAGTATAAAGAGATTGCCTAAAGTAGGTGAAGAGATTGTGACTAAAGGTATATTGGTTTCTAAAGTAGATAGTGGTGAGACTGTAATCTGTGTGATGCAGGTAAGTACACTACTAGGAGATATAGAGATTATGAATGCTGAGTTAAATCTATTCTTACAAAAACAATAAGATTATTATGAAAGAGTCTGAAGTACCACAAGACAAGAGTAGTCTAAAGGAGAACGATATAAAAGAACTGTGCTATGCTGTAAATGATGATGGTGAGTATGTGACTGCACTTAGTTCGGGTTGGGAGACTAAAACTATTGTGCAAGAAGCAACACTTAGTCAAATAGAAGAGCGCATACGCGAAGCGAAGCAGCAGGTAAGTGATGGTATTTATAGCCCTATAGTTTACTTCATGGAGGTAAATAGAATGGATATGCAGACGCTATGTGCATATGTGTCTATGTGGAAATGGAGAGTCAAAAGACACTTCAAACCTTCAGTATATAATAAACTTAATGATAAAGTATTACAGAGATATGCAGATGCTTTTGGGATCACGGTAGTGGAATTAAAAGCATTTACGGGAAAGGAATAAAGTATGATAGTAGATTTTAAACATCATCAATCAGCACATTGTGAAAATGGTGTTGCTTCTAATTTATTAATTAATCAAGGACTACCTATTAGTGAGCCAATGGCTTTTGGGTTAGGATCAGGGTTGTTCTATGTGTATTTGCCTTTTGTGAAGGTAAATCACGCACCTGCGATTAGTTATCGTCCTTTACCTGGATTGATATTTAATCGTTTGGCTAAGAGATTAGGATTAAAAGTTAAGCGTATCAAGTTCTCTAATCGAGTGAAAGCTCAGCAAGTACTAGAACAGAAGATTGCAGAAGGAATACCTTGTGGATTACAAGTAGGTGTGTATCACTTACCATATTTCCCAGAGGAGTATAGATTTCACTTTAACGCCCATAACTTAGTGGTGTATGGTAAAGAGGGAGATAATTTCTTAGTGAGTGATCCTGTAATGGAAATTACTACTACATTAACTCCGGCTGAGTTAGAGCGTGTGCGCTTTGCTCAAGGGGCTTTTGCTCCTAAAGGACAGATATATTATCCGATAGAATTACCTCAGTCTATAGATTGGGAAGTAGCAATCAGGAAAGCAATAAAGAAAACCTGTACAGATATGTTAGCTCCTGTGCCTATAGTGGGTGTAAAAGGGATGCGTATGGTAGCTCGAGCAATAGTGAAGTGGCCGAAGAAAGTAGGTGTGCCTAAAGCTAATCACTATCTAGCACAGATGGTGCGTATGCAGGAAGAGATCGGTACTGGTGGAGGTGGTTTTAGATTTATCTATGCTGCGTTCTTACAAGAGGCTGGTAACAAGATAGGAAATACTAGATTAATAGACCTGTCTAAAGAAATGACTACAATAGGTGATAGCTGGCGTGACTTCGCTGTTAATGCAGCTAGAGTATATAAGAAAAGAAAGAATGGTGAGGATGTGTACATCGCCTTATCTAAAGAGCTAATGAGTTTAGCTGATAGGGAAGAACAATTCTTTAAAAAACTGAAAAGAGCTATATAATGCAAGATAAAATAATAGATATCGAATGCCTTTATAAGAAGTATGAAGGAAGTGAGTTCTTTTCTGTGAAGGACTTATCACTTTGTATTGATAGAGGAACGTTCTTTGGCATCTTAGGACCTAATGGTGCAGGAAAGACGACATTGATATCTATGTTATGTGGTTTGATTAAGCCAACTTCAGGTAAGCTTTTAGTAAATGAGATGCCTTATAGCACGCATGCTTATACAATCAAACAACAGATAGGTGTGGTTCCTCAAGAGTATGCCTTATATCCTACTCTTACTGCTTATGAGAACTTGTGTTTCTTGGGAAGTATGTATGGACTTAAAGGAAAAATACTGAAAGAGAGAGTCAATCATTATTTAGATTATTTGGGGTTAGAAGCCTTTAAGCACAAAAAGATAGAGACATATTCTGGTGGTATGAAGCGACGAGTGAACCTTATCGCAGGTATATTACACGAACCTAGTCTCTTGTTTTTAGACGAACCTACCGTTGGTGTTGATTTGCAGTCAAGGTTAGTTATTGTTGACTTCTTAAAGCAATTATACCAAAAGGGAACAACGATTATATATACTTCACACCATTTGGCTGAAGTAGAAGAACTGTGTACGCAAATAGCTATTATAGACAGAGGTACTATCTATGCGTTGGGTACAAGTGAAGAATTAAAAATACAAACTGGAAAAGAGACTTTAGAACAAGCATTCTTAGCTCTTACCGGTACTAATCTAAGAGATGATGTATAAATTGTGGATGAACATACGCAAAGAGTTCTTGTTGTTAATTCGCGACTTTGGTGGATTGGCGATACTTTTTGTTATGCCTGTATTTCTAGTAATCACTGTTACGCTAATACAGAACAATACGTATGAGAATATCACAAACCAGAAGATGGAGATACTCTTAGTAGATCTTGATTGCGGTGAGATAGCGAATAAGTTAGTCTCTGAAGTAAGGGGTTCAGGAACATTCGAGTTTATAAATACATTAGACAATAACCCTCTAACAGAACAAACAGCCAAAGAAGCTGTGCGAAAAGGACAGTATCAGTTAGCTATCGTTATCCCAGAGCATTTAAGTAGTAGCCTTACGGAGCGTATAGATGGTAATGTTAATCGTGTATTAGCTCACTTTGTAGATGGAGATACTTTGAGTACTACTACCCCATTTACACCTAAGGAAGTAAAGTTATACTTTGATCCTGCCTTACAGACTTCGTTTAAGGAAGGGATAAAAGGTGCTATTGATAAGATAGTAGCCACGATAGAGAATAAGACGATTTACAGTGCTTTTGCTTCTCAATTAAGTGAGAGTGATGAACCTCAGGAGTTATTCGCTCAGGAGAACTTAATTAGTTTTAAAGAGATAGCACCTAAAGACGAAGAGTATAACAAGATACCAAATGCAGTACAACACAATGTACCTGCGTGGAGCTTGTTTGCAATCTTTTTTATCATCGTACCTCTATCGATGAATATTGTCAAAGAAAAGAATCAAGGAACAAATATTAGATTATATACAATGCCCACTTCTCCTATCATTACTTTAGGAGGTAAGGTAATTACTTATTTAGTGATTTGTCTATTGCAGTTCTATCTAATCATTTTAGTAGGGAAGTTTGTATTCCCTTTGATAGGTTTAGCTTCATTTGAGTTTAGTAGTAACCTATTAGGGCTTACTATTGTGACTCTGTTTTCAGGGTTAGCAGCTGTGTCTTTAGGAGTGCTATTAGGAACAATAGCTAAGACACAAGAACAGTCATCACCTTTCGGTGCTACATTTGTAGTTATCCTAGCCGCAGTGAGTGGTGTATGGGTACCTACATTTGCAATGCCTAGCTTTATGCAGTACATCGCTAAAGCTTCGCCGATGAATTGGGCATTAGAGGGGTACTACACTATCCTGTTAAGGGATGGAGGTATATGGCAAACGCGCTATATGATTATTTTGCTACTTTTGTTTTCATTACTAATACTATTAATTGCACTGTTTTATGATAAGAAAAAAAGATCTTTATAAAGAGGTATCTCCGCTAGTGGAGGTCACAGAAGTAAGGGTTCGTTTTAATGAGACGGATGCATTAGGGATAGTATGGCACGGTAACTACCTAACTTACTTTGAAGATGGTAGAGAAGCATTTGGTCGTAAGTATAAGATATCTTACTTAGACGCCATAGATAACGGATACGTTACTCCTATTGTATCTTCATCTTGCTCGCATAAAGTGACAGTTAAGTACGGAGATGTATTGAGAGTAGAGACTAGTTATATCAATACGCAAGCGGCTAAGATTATCTTTAAGTTTAAGATATATAATCAGAAAGATGAAGTAGTCTGTACAGGTGAGACTGTACAGGTATTTTTAGATAAAGAGGGGAATCTGTGTTTACAGTTACCTGCTTTTTACGAAGAATGGAAAAGAACAGTTGGTTTGTTGTAGTATGAAGAAAGTATATATCACATCTACTTCTTGTTTGAGCAGTGTAGGAGCTGATAAGCATCTTACTTGGCAAGGGATACAAGAAGGGCAGTCAGGAATAAAGAAAGTAAGACAACTCGGTTTTATAGAGGACATCTATGCAGGTCAGATAGCTGATGAGGTAATAGATACTCAGTGGAATAAGCTAAATATCTCAGGAGTGTTTACACGACTAGAGAAGATGCTTATTATAGCACTTAAGCCGTTGATTGATCAGAATAAACCTACTGATACATCTCAGTTAATACTAGCGACAACCAAAGGAAATATAAATGACCTAGCTAATACAGGAGCTAAAGGAGCGAATATCAATGATATGATACAGCGTATAGCAGACTTGTTTGGCTTTAAGACTACACCTATTGTGGTGTGTAATGCTTGTGTATCGGGTATCTTAGCTGTGTCAGTCGGGAAGCGTATGATACAGATGGGAGTATGTGAAGATGCATATGTAATAGCAGGTGATGAATTGACGCCATTCGTTGTGTCTGGGTTTAATAGTTTTCAGGCAATGAGTGACGAACCGTGTAAGCCTTTTGATGCTAATCGCAAAGGAGTAACTTTAGGTGAAGCAACAGCTGCTGTACATTTATCTGCCAACCGATTAGAAGGTGATACTGTATTCGAAGTGATAGGAGAAGCGTCTATTGCAGATGCCAATCATATATCAGGACCATCTCGTACAGGAGAAGGGCTATATCAGAGTATACAAGGAGCACTTAGAGAATCAGGTATCACTGCAGAGCAAATAGATTTAGTATCAGCTCACGGAACAGCCACTAACTATAACGATGAGATGGAGTCTATCGCTTTTGATAGATGTGAACTAGCTTCTGTACCTACACATAGTTTAAAAGGATACTTTGGACATACATTAGGTGCGGCAGGACTATTAGAATTAGTGGTAGTGATAGAGAGTATGCTTCACAATCAATTAGTCGTTTCTAAGGGATATGAAGTATCAGGTGTCTCTAGACCGTTGAATATAATAACAACACCTAGTGAACTCTCTCTAAACATAGCCTTAAAGACAGCGTCAGGTTTTGGTGGATCAAATACTGCATTATTAATCGCTAAACGAAATTAAGTAAGATGGAACAGCACAAATATAGCATCAGCAAATGGTGTACTGTATCAGACGAGACGGTTAGTCGTTTAGACCAGGTAGTGTTCGAAGGTGAGAAGGGAGACTTTGCAGCCTTTGCTAAAGCTTATTATAAAGCAAATGAAATAGACTATCCGAAGTTCTTTAAAATGGATGCATTGAGTAAGCTTGCCTTTATTGGTTCAGAGTGCTTACTGATGGATGAAGAGTTCGAGAAGCCTAGCAGTGATATCGCTTTGTTATTTAGCAATGCTAGTTCTAGTTTAGATACAGATTTGAAGCACTGTGAGTCGATAGTTGAAAAAGAAAGCTTCTACCCTAGTCCAGCAGTTTTTGTATATACATTAGCGAATATATGCTTAGCTGAGGTAAGTATTAAACATAAGTTACAGTCAGAGAATACGTTTTTTGTTTCACCTCGTTTCGATATTGATTTGATGTACGCTCAAGCTAGTTATATTCTAGAGACCAATAGAGCAAAGCAAGTACTTTGTGCTTGGGTGGAATACCTAGAGGGAACATATCAATTTTTTGGCTATATGGTAAGCCCGTATAAACAAGGTGAAGTAGAACACACAAGAGAGAATATTAAAAATATATATAAAAGGTAATGGAAGATTTAAAGATTGAATTAAAAGGAAAAATCATTGAAGTGTTGAATTTAGAAGATATCACAATCGAGGATATTCAGGATAACGATCCTCTATTCGGTGATGGTCTAGGGTTAGACTCTATCGATGCTTTAGAACTAATTGTATTGATGGATAAAGATTACGGTATTAAATTAAGTGATCCAAAAGAAGGACGTAGTATCTTCCAATCAGTTGAAACAATGGCAACTTATATTGCTGCTAACAGAACAAAATAATATACTATGCAAGAGCGTATCGTTATTACAGGTATGGGAATTATCTCTGCGATAGGTAACACTGTCGAAGAGAACTATAATGCTCTACTATCAGGTCAATCTGGTGTGGGAGAATTGACATTATTTGAGTCTATTCACCGCGAAACTATTAAAGTTGGACAAGTCAAAAAGACGACTGAACAATTAATAGCAGAACTAGAATTGAGCAGTGATAATAATTATACGCGTACAGCTCTATTAGGTGCTTATGCAGCTAAAGAAGCAATTGCTAATGCAGGAATACGAGATATCAATGACCGCAAGACGGGATTGATATCTTCTACTTCTGTAGGAGGTATGGATTACACAGAGAAGTACTTCTTTGAGTACGAGACTACAGAAGCTAGTCGAAAATATATAGATGCACAAGGAGCTGGAGATTCTACAGATAAGATAGCGGATTACATAGGGCTTAAGGGCTTTGTGACTACGATTAGTACAGCGTGCTCATCTGCGGCTAATGCGGTAATGATGGGAGCTAGACTGTTAAAAGCAGGTAAGCTAGATCGTGTTATCGTTGGAGGTACAGATGCTTTGTCTAAGTTTACAGTCAATGGATTTAATACACTGATGATTCTTACGGATGGGTATAACACACCATTTGATCAAAATAGAAAAGGATTAAATCTAGGTGAAGCTGCAGCTTATTTAGTATTAGAATGCGAAGATATTGCTATTGCTGATGGGAGAACTATACTAGGCGTAGTGAGTGGATATGCCAACGCAAATGACGCATACCACCAGACAGCCTCATCTGAGAATGGTGAAGGTGCTTATCTAGCTATGCAAAAAGCATTGAAGATGGCTAATCTGTCTTCTAATCAAGTTGATTATGTCAATGCTCACGGTACAGCTACTCCTAATAATGATTTGTCAGAAGGGAGAGCTATGCAGCGTATCTTCACAGATCAGATGCCTCTCTTTAGCTCTACTAAACCATATACAGGGCATACACTTGCAGCAGCAGGTGCTATCGAGGCTGTATATAGTTTACTAGCTATACAGCACGGTGTAGTGTTCCCGAATAAGAACTTTGTGACTCCGATGGAGGAGTTATCTATTAGACCTCAGACTACTTTAGTACACAAAGAGATAAACACTGTATTATCTAACTCTTTTGGTTTTGGAGGAAATTGTTCAACAGTTATATTTTCTAAATTCTAAGCTATGAAAGTTTATATAAATGGACTTGGTTCTGTCTCATGTCAAGAGGGAACTAGAAACTTTAAATCTGCAGATTTGACTAAAGTTTCTCAAGGTTTAAACCAGGCAACTCAACCTTCGTATAAAGATCTTATCCCAGCTGGGATGCTTAGACGTATGGCTAAGGGAGTTAAGATGGGGATATATGCTTCTCATTCTGCTTTAGAAGAGGCGAATATAACAGTGCCTGACGCTGTAATTACAGGTACAGGACTTGGATGTTTAATAGATTCTGAGAAGTTCTTATGTGCGATGTTAGAGAACAATGAGAGTTACCTTACTCCTACTTCTTTTATCCAGTCTACGCATAATACTGTGGGAGGACAAATAGCTCTACAGTTACAATGTATGGGATATAACTTTACTTATGTACACCAAAATACTTCTTTTGAATCAGCATTATTAGACGCACTTCTACAAGTACAGGCAGGAGAACTAGACAATGCTTTAATTGGAGGCGTAGATGAGATAGGTGATATGACAATGCACTTCCTTCAACTAGCGAAGAAGATTAATACTACAGACGAAGTATTCACTAAAGGAGTTAACTATGGAGAGGGAGCTACTTTTATGGTTCTTGAGAATAGACTAACAGCTCAGTCTTATGCTGAGGTAGTCGATACTGATATTAGCAATAGAATAGATTCCGTACCTGACTATATAAAGACATTCTTAGCTAGACAATCACTAACCCCTAATCAGATAGAGGTGTTAGTAGTAGGTAGCAACCAGACTGCTAACGATGGAACTTATTATTCAGAAGCTCAGAATATATGCTCTAATAGCGTTGTAGAGACGTTTAAAGAGTTTAGTGGAGAATATCATACTGCTTCGGCTTTTGGTCTTTTAAACGCCTGCGAAATGCTTAAATACCAACAACTATTTAGCACAGGAGAATCTAAGTCGATAGAGTACATCTTAGTATATAATCAGTTTGACGGAAAAGACCACAGTTTAACTTTACTTAAAAAATGTTGAGATTTAAAGTAATCAACTCCTTTGGAATCTTGTATTTCACAGCAGTTGTTATTCTTATTTACACACATCATATTAGCGCATGGTGGCTCGTTTTAGGCGGACTACTTTGGGTAGGTATGTTAGCTTGGGGAGCATTTGATATTCGTTTGAATATATTTGTGAAGGCTATTTCTTCTAAAAGAAATGAGCGTCAAAAGCGCATCGCTATTACCTTTGATGATGGTCCTACTCTATTCACTCCGATGGTGCTCGAACTTTTGAGTAAATACAATGCGAAAGCGACTTTCTTTTGTATCGGAAATCAAGTACAACAATACCCTTCTATACTTCAACAGACCTTAGCAGAAGGGCATCTTATCGGCAACCATACACAGACACACACTACACGTATGGGGTTTCTCTCGGCAGATGAGGTATATCAAGAGATAATATTAGCAGAACAGACAATTCAGAATACCACAGGCATTAGACCGATGTGGTATAGACCACCGTTTGGGGTGACTAATCCTAAGATAGCGAAAGCTTTGTCTAAGACAGATTATAAAATAGCAGGATGGAATATTAGGTCTTTAGATACCGTTATTGAAAAAGAACAACGTATTTTTGAACGTATAAAACACAAGATTAAACCTGGAGCTATAATCCTGCTACACGATACGACAGAGAGAAGTGTACAGGCATTAGAATTACTATTGATAGAACTGACTAAACAAGGCTATGAAATGGTAACTCTAGATGAATTATTAAATCATTAAGCGTATGAAAAAGATATTAAGTGCATTGTTAATGTTAGTTGTGACTACTATATCATTGGCACAAGAGAAAGCAATGACTCAATCAGAAATAACTTCGTTTAAGAAAGAAGTTATCTCTAAAACAAAAGAAATAACAAGTCTATCTACAGATTTTACACAGTATAAGCACATGAGCTTTATGTCTAAAGACATCGAGTCTAAAGGCGAAATGCTGTTACAGGTGCCTAATAAATTGCTGTGGAAGTACAGTACGCCATTTGAATACAGTATTGCCTTTAAAGACAATAAGATTAGCATCAATGACCAAGGAAAGAAAAACAAGGTAGACATAGGAAATAACAAGAAGTTCGCTAAGATTAACAACTTAATAGTAGGTAGTATTAGCGGCAATATGTTTGATGAGAAAGAGTTTAAAATATCTTATTTTAAAAATGGTAAACGCAGTATAGCCAAACTAATCCCTCAGAGTAAGGATATCTCTCAGTACATCTCTCAGATAGAACTATACTTCGACGAAGGACAGAGTACAGTATCAGAAGTAAAGTTAGTAGAACCATCGGCTGACTATACCCGTATCGTGTTTAAGAATAAGAAAACTAATATCAAGCTAAATGATTCGAGTTTTAATAATTAGTATTTTCTCTTTATTAGCTTTTTCGTGTAAGAGTATCAAGATAGATGATATTCCTAAGGACAACTATGTGTCGAATGAGGCTGTAGTAAAGAATACTTATTTTGCAACAATAGGAGAAGAACACATCTTTAGAGCTAATATCACTGTGTTTAAGAACGAGCTTAGTGGTCTATTAGTCGTTAAGCGCATAGATGATCAGCTACACAGAGTAGTACTTACCTCAGACTTCGGTAACACATTATTTGATTTCTCTATTTATAAGGATAAATACGTAGCTAATTATGTGATGAGTGATATAAATAAGAAGTTTATTTTGAATATTTTAGCTAAAGATTTTCAGTTGTTTACAGCTGCGCATCTACCTGTATCTAAGAAGATAGCAGATGGACAGCAGGTCGTATACTTAGGGAGTTATAATAAGCTAAAGACTGTAGTGATATGGGACACTCCATTAGAGCGTGTATCGCGTTTAATCTATGGAACACCTAATAAAGCTAAGGCATCATATAATTATACTAAATCAGAGGAAGGCAAGCCTATCTTATCCATAGAACACTATAACTTCCCGATGAGTATAAAGCTTACACCTATGACTGATGAATAAATATAAGTAACCAAATACAAACACACTATTACTATGAAAAAACTATTACTAGCCCTATTATTACTTGCAGGTATAAGCCAGACTTATGCTAAAGAGAAAACGAGAAGAATCAATCCTGGTATCCGTGGAGGATGGAATATGAGTACCGTGACTGGTACAGAAGGAGATTATCGTACTAATTTTTATCTAGGGGTACAACTTCCTATTAGATTAGCAAAGTTCTATGAGTTACAACCTGAGTTAGTATACTCTCGTCAGGGGGCAGATAATATAAACCCATCACTAGTAAACTATAATTATGACCGCAGTGGAAGTAATTTACAGTTAGATTATGTGGATATTAACGTGATTAATAAATTCCATTTTGGTAGAGTTAACTTGCAAGTAGGACCTGGATTAGCAATTGCAACTAATAGTAGTAATAAGAACATCACTCCTATAGACTTAACATTTAACTTTGGTCTCGGATTAGATATAACTAGTCGTCTAGGAGTAGAAGCTAGATGGATGCCTGGAGTTGTTAGTATTAATAATGGAGCAGATACATATTATAACGGGGTACAGTACATCTATGACGATTATATGCGTAATAACACATTCCAGATTGGAGCTTACTTTAAGTTCTAATCTAGTATAATAAAATATTGATTAAGGTTTAGAGGGCTTGAGAGAGCTATCTAAACCTTTTTTTATACCTCATCCTTACAGCAAATCCAACCTTATATCAAGGTTGGATTTTTCTTTTCATATAATCGCTATTTGCGTGCATATGTAAGTATAGCATTAGTATAATGCTAGGGTAGTCTAAGTACCATTTTACAGTGTTTTGGTACTTCCACTATACTTGCATTATACTAGGACTATACTAGCAATGTATATAAAATGCTATGAAATCAATGGAATAGTATTAATGATAAATAGTATATACTGCGAATGTTTTAAATGATTTAAAGAGGTAGAAAGGAGAGAGAAAGGAGGTCGTGTTTAGTAGGTACAGGGGTGGGAAAGAGAGAGAAAACAGAGAGTAAGTAGGTGATAATCGTGTAGTAATGATTTGGTTAATAAGCAATAAAGCAGAAAGAACTAATAGGTAAAGCGGGAATAAAGAGAGAATTAAGATTCGGTAGAGATTCAGTACTAGAGGAATGTAGTGTAACATTACACTGTTTATTAGTAGATATTACAGCTCTATAAAGAATAAAAATTAAAAAAAGAGTTTCCATGTATTATTATATAGCAGGGGCTATAATTAAAAATTAACCTAATGGATTGAGAAATTCTTTTATAAAAAGAAGATAATAAACAGATATATAAGAAAATAGTTGGCTGAAGTACTGTGTTTTTTGTAAATAAGTTAAATGGCGTTTAAATAAGAATATGTTTTTTTTAATTAGTTTTGCATTAAATATTTTTAAGAAATAATATAGGTATTTATGCTTATCGACAATTTTTATGAAGTAGTTAGCCTGGAGACAGCTAACACTAATCAACATACCGCTTTAGTAAGATTAAATACTTCTCATGATGTGTTTAAGGGGCACTTCCCAAATAATCCAGTAATGCCTGGTATATGTATGATTCAGATTATTAAAGAATTGTCAGAGGAGATCTTAAAGTATGAGCTTTTTATGGAGCAAGTACTTAATGTTAAGTTTATGACGCTAATCAATCCTGAGAAGTGTAACGAACTTACTTTTTCGCTACAAATAGATGAGGTAGACGGAGCTGTGAAGGTGAAGAGTGCGATCGACTTTGAAGGAGCAGTAGCATTAAAGATGAGTAGTACGTATAAAAAGAAATAGCAATGAAGTTTTTAACTGTATTTTTCGCGAGTATGATGATGTTCTTTCAGACCTCTACTAAGGGGATTAGAGAGAGCTTTGAGCATGCGGGGAACTCTGTAGAACAAGCAGAGGCGTTCTATAATCAAACGCTTAAACTAGGTGACTCAGACTTGGCAAATGCTTATGTAGGAGGAGCCTTAATCACTAAAGCAAAGTTCGAAAAAGGAGTTAAGAACAAGAAAGCTCTTATCGTAAAAGGAGCTGGATTATTAGACGCATCTGTGGCTAATAAGCCTAAGGATATAGAGATTAGACTCGTGAGACTAATTATACAGGAACACGTACCAAATATCGTTAAGTATAAATCAAATATACAAGAGGATAAAAAGGTAATAATAGAGAATTACAGCAGTCAGTCTGCTGATATAAAGAAATGGATAAGCAGCTATGCGAAAGAGTCAAAAGCATTTACTGCCAAAGAGAGAAAAAAACTTCTGTAATGGAAGACAAATAAATGAAAGACAACCTTACCTTACTAAACATACATAATACCATTGACGAATTGGGCATTTGTGTCTTAATTCCTACTTATAATAACCACCGGACCTTAAGACGTGTGATAGACGGAGTACTGTCTTATACAGATAAGGTGATTATCATTAATGACGGTTCTACAGATGCTACCTCAGCGATATTAGAGGAGTATAGCTCTAGTGTACATATCATTAATTTACCTGAGAATAAAGGTAAAGGTAATGCACTAACTGTCGGATTTAGGGAAGCTATACAGTTAGGGTATCAATATGCCATTACCATAGATAGCGACGGGCAGCACTACCCTAGTGATATACCTGTATTCGTCGAAGCTCTAATGCAGAGTGAAGAGAAAAACCTATTACTTATCGGCTCTCGTAATATGGAGCAAGACGGCATACCGAAGAAAAGTAGCTTCGGTAATAAGTTCTCTAACTTTTGGTTTTGGTTTGAGACAGGGATTAAGTTGACAGATACTCAATCTGGATACAGACTATATCCATTAAAGTCTTTAGCAAAGAGATATTTTACTAATAAATTTGAATTTGAGATAGAGGTTATCGTACGTGCAGCGTGGAATGATGTGGCTGTGCAGAATGTACCTATACAGGTATTATACGATGAGTCAGAACGCGTATCTCACTTCAGACCATTTAAGGATTTTACCCGTATTAGTATATTGAATACGGTATTAGTAACCTTGCTGTTATTATATATTATTCCTAGAAACTTCTTTAGACGATTTAAAAAAAAAAGTTTTAAAGATTTCTTGAGAGAGGATATCTTAGGAAGTGATGATTCTAATAAGGTCAAGGCTGTATCTATAGGATTAGGAGTATTCATCGGGATAGCTCCACTGTGGGGGCTACAGTCGTTCTTATCTATATTCTTAGCCATCACATTTAGGTTAAATAAGGTATTAGCCTTTACATTCTCTAATGTCAGTATACCTCCTATGATACCTATTATCGTATTCGCATCATTAAGGACAGGATATTACCTAGTGCCACATGGGACTAAAGATATTATCTTAGATGAGTATACCATAGAGTCGATGTCAGCTCACTTAGTACAGTATCTAGTGGGGAGCATAGTATTAGCGAGTGTGATGAGTGTATTATTTGGTGTCGGGAGTTATATATTATTATCTGTATTTAATAAAAAAGAAAAGTAATGTCTAGTGTATTCTATCATATCTATAAATGGGGAGAGAAGAACAAGGTAATCTTCTTTATTCTGTCAATACTCTTTGTAGTACTGACTGCCTATGGAGCTTTGAACATTAAGTTCGAAGAAGATATCACACGTATATTGCCTAAAAATGAAAAGACGAGTATTACTTCTAAAATACTAGGTCAACTGAGATTTTCGGATAAAGTATCTGTTATCATAGAAAAACAAAAGGATGGAACTACTGATGATATGGTAGAGCTGGCTAATCAGTTCTTAGATTCATTAGCAGTAAAGAATGAATATGTCAAGTCTATACAGGGCAAGGTAGATGATGAGAATATTAATGAAGCAATCAGCTTTGTATATGATCATTTGCCTTTATTCTTAGAAGAGACCGATTATGATAAGATAGCGACTAAGCTTAATAACGATAGCCTGAAGCAAGTAGTAGAGGGCAACTATAAAACGCTTATCTCTCCTACTGGGATGGTAGCTAAGCAGTTTATTCAACGTGATCCGATGGGTATCGGGTTTATGGCATTACAAAAATTACAACAGCTCAATATCGGTGATGATTTTCATCTAGTAGATGGGTATATTATGAATAAGGACGAAGATAAGCTGCTCCTGTTTATAGATCCTGTATATGACGGAACAGAGACGGAGCACAATACAATATTCGTCAATTACTTAAATGGTGTAAAAGAAGACCTAAATAAGACTTATCTAGATAAGGTGAGTGTAGATTACTTCGGTGCCTCGTTCGTAGCTGTAGCTAACGCAAAACAGATCAAGAGCGATATACAAAAGACTGTAGCGATATCAGTGACGGTATTAATGTTGCTATTAATAGCGTTTTACCGCAAGCTGTTTATTCCTATTATTTTATTTATACCTACTGTTTTTGCTGCATTAGTAGCGCTGTTTGTCTTGTATTTTATTAAGGATTCTATATCTGCTATTTCATTGAGTGTAGGTGCTATCCTGATAGGAATTACTATAGACTATGCCTTACACATTATGACGCATTATAAGCACAGTGGTGATATTAAGGAGGTGTATAGAGAGATCACTAGACCTATCATTATGAGCTGTGCTACTACAGCTATAGCATTCTTATGTCTAGTATTCGTACACTCTGAGGCATTAAAGGATTTGGGAATATTTGCTTCTATCACTGTGATGGCTGCAGGGATATTCTCACTACTATTTATTCCTCATCTGTATAAACCATCTGCTAAAGACTTAGTAGGTGAATCTAGTACTGTGTTAGATAAGGTAGCTAAGTATCCTTTTGACAAGAGTAAGTGGTTATTAGGGTTGTGTCTATTAGCGATTGTGGTTAGTTGTTTCGCTTTTAATCACACTATTTTTAATAAAGATCTGTCTTCGATGAACTATTTCCCAGAGGAATTAAAGCAGGCAGAAGAGAAACTAAACAATACCTTAGATAGCAATAGTAAATCACTGTATATTACTTGTTATGGGGAGGATGTAGATGAGGTAGTAGAGGATAACGCTAGACTAGCTCAGCACTTACAATTAGAACAATCAGAGGGAAATATACTACAGTATAGCTCTCTAGGAAATATAGTGTTGTCTAAGAGTCAACAGGAGCAGAAGATAAAGCGCTGGAATGAGTTCTGGGCAAAACAAGATATAACAGCCTTAAAGAGTACACTGATCAGAGAGGGACTTAAGTATGACTTTATGGAGAGTACTTATACAGGGTTCTACAATCTGTTAGCAACTAGCTTTAGTGTAATTCCTATTCAGGAATATGTAAAGCTAAACCCTCAGATTATGGACGAATTCTTTATAGAGAAAGATGGGTTCTACACAATCAATACTCTAGTAAAAGTAAAAGAGAGTGATAGGGCTACATTTGTCAATGCTCTTAAAGGACCTAAAGAGTACTTAGTGATCGATAGAAAGGCTATAAACGAAACGTTCTTAAGCAACTTAGTGAATGACTTCACTAGCTTAGTCAACTATTCTTTTATAGCAGTATTATTGATTCTGTGGTTTTTCTTTAGACGTGCTGAGATGGTGATCGTGAGTATGATACCGATTATGATTACTGGGTTTATCACTACAGGACTGATGGGGCTGTTCCAGATAGAGTTTAATATCTTTAGTTCTATCGTGTGTACATTAGTATTCGGTCAGGGCGTAGACTTTACGATCTTTATGACTAACGCATTACAGAAGGAATATACCACAGGTAAAGACGAAAGTGTGATGTACCGTTCGTCTATTATCTTAGCAGTATTGACTACATTATTAGCTATCGGTACACTGATATTCGCTAAGCATCCTGCACTGCGTTCTATCTCTATGGTATCGCTGATAGGGTTATCTGTATCTGCTATAGTAGCCTTCGTGTTATATCCTAGATTATACAGATTCTGCTTTACGAATAGACAGCGCAAGGGGTTATCTCCTATCACGTTGCGTCTTACACTGTTTAGTGTTGTATCATTTACCTATTTTGGGTTATTTGGTATACTGTATTCGTGTATCGCGAGAGTATTGATGTTGATATTGCCAATGCCAAAAGTGGTGAAGTTAAGATGGTTTGGCAAAGGGATGTCGTTGTATCAGACTTCTGTGTTATACCTTAATCCATTCGTGAAAAAAGGTATAATTAATAAACACAAAGAAGATTTTAAAAAACCTGCTATTATCATAGCTAATCATACTTCATTCTTAGACTCACTGACGATAGGAATGGTTAATTCGAATATCGTATATCTAGTCAATGACTGGGTGTATAAGTCTCCTATATTTGGTAGGGCTGTACAGATGGCGGGCTTTTACCCTGTATCGAATGGTGTAGATAACAGTGTAGCTCACTTAGAAGAACGAGTAAAACAGGGGTTCTCTCTAATGATATTCCCTGAAGGGACACGTTCTATGACTAATGACGTACAACGTTTTCACAAAGGGGCATTCTTCTTAGCAGAGACTTTAAAGTTAGATATATTACCAATGTATATACACGGTAACTCTGAGGTAATACCTAAGGGAGATTATGTAATCTATGGAGGACATATCATCACTACTGTAGGTGAGCGTATCGCTTATGATGATAGTAGCTATGGCAGTAACTATGCGGAGAGAACGAAAAAAATCAGTAGATTCTTTAAAGAGCAGTTTAAGGAGATTAGAACTGAGCTAGAGGATAAGAATTACTTCAGACGCAAGCTGCTTCTAAGTTACTACTATAAAGAGGGGAATATACTGAAGGAGGTCAAAGAAGACTTTAAACAATATGCAGATGATTATTATGAACTTAATAATCACTTGAGTGATAAAGAGAAGATAGTGCATCTAGGAGATGACTATGGACAAATAAATTTCTTAGTAACTTTACAGCAAAGCAAGCGAAAAGTATATGCTTATTTAAGTGATAGTTATAAACGTAGTGTAGCTCAGACTAACTATGTGACTAAGTGTAGATCTGTGGTGTATGTGGAGGATATAGATGCTGTGGATAGTAGTGTAACTACGCTATTAGTGTCTGCTGCTGTAGAGCATAGTGTAGGCGAACATATCAATAAGATAGTAGTACTGAGACGCAAGACGAATGGCTATGAACCTGAACATGGGTTTGACCTAGCTGTAGAGAATGAGTATATCAGTGTATATTTAAGAAAATAAGTGAATGGAGAAGAAGTATGATGTTGTGGTGATAGGAAGTGGTCTTGGGGGATTAGCTTCTGCTGTAATCTTAGCGAAAGAAGGAAAGAAGGTCTGTGTACTGGAGAAGAATACTCAGTATGGAGGTAACCTACAGACGTTCTCTCGTGATAAGTCTGTATTCGATACAGGGGTGCATTATATCGGAGGATTAGATAAAGGAGAGAACTTATACAAGTACTTCTCTTACCTTGAGATTATGGATATGCTTAAGCTACACAGACTGGATAGTGATGGGTATGATATGATTTCTTTTGAAGGAGAAGGAATAGAGTATCCGCATGCTCAAGGGTATGAAAACTTCGTACAGCAACTATTAATACACTTCCCTAATGAAGAAGAAGTACTGCGTAAATACTGTGATAAGATAAACGATATCTGTCATAGATTTCCAATGTATAATCTTGAAGATGGTAAAGGATATGATGACAGTATAGTCAGTATTAAGCTGAGTGATTTTTTAGATGAGATTACTACTGATGAGAAGTTAAAGGCAGTACTTATCGGGTCTAACTTCTTATATGTAGCAGATAAGGAGAGAACTCCTCTGTATGTACACGCATTGACAATTAACTCTTATATACAGAGTGCGTGGAGATGTGTACATGGCGGTAGCCAGATTAGTAGAGCACTGATTAAGGTGCTTAAGAGTTATGGAGGAGAGATATATAAACACAAGGAAGTAGTTGGTTTTACCTTCGATAATCAACAGTTAGCCTCGTGTTATACTTCAGAAGGAGAACATTATTACGGAGAACAGTTCGTCTCTAATATCAATCTAAAACATACTATACGCATGGTGGGTGCAGAGAGTTTCTCTAAGCCATTCGTGAAGCGTATTATGAGTTTAGAGGAAGTACCTTCTGTATTTTCGCTTTATATAGTATTTAAAAAGGATGCTTATCCTTATCAGAATAGCAATATATATCACTATAACAGCCTTGATGATGTATGGGATACGCATAGTAAGTCTGAAGGTAGATGGCCCAATTTATTAGTGGCGTCTATGAACTGTACTACTCCTACGCAGAAGTGGGCTGATAGTATGACTGTGATGACTTATATGGATTATGAAGAGGTGAAGCAGTGGAAAGATACTTATAACGTATCTACGATAAAACATTTAGGCAGTAGAGGAGAAAGTTATGAGATATTTAAAAAAGAAAAAGAAAGGTTACTACTCGCTAAATTAGAGAGTAAGTATCCTGGTATCTGTGACGCTATACAGAGTGTTCACTCATCTACTCCCCTTTCTTATCGAGATTTTATCGGTTCTGAGGGAGGTAATATGTATGGCTTTGTCAAAGATGCTAATAGTCCTATGAAGACTTTTATCTCGCCTCGATCTAAGATAGGTAACTTGTTTTTCTCTGGTCAGAACGTGCGTATGCATGGGGTGATGGGAGTGACTATAGGAGCATTTGTGACTTGTCTGGAGATGGTAGACAAGGAGTCTCTGATGACTAAACTAAACAAATTTAGAGATGATGAGGTGCTGGTATAGATATATTGGGGTTCTAGTAGTATGTGCTGTGATGGCGAGCTGTGGAGTAAAGAAAGGACTAAAGGATGTACCTAACTTGACTGCATGGGATACTACAATACCTCAGGTAAATATACTTAGTGATAGTGTACGCACTACAGATAAGGGCTTTTTAAGCAAGAATAAGCAACAGTTATGGGAATTATATGTAACTGGTGATCCTTATCAAATAGGACTGAATACAGGGGCTCTAACAGAGTCATTGTATCAGAAACAAGAGACTGTATTTTTCTCTAAAGTAGAAGAGTTCGTTCCTTCTGGGTTTAAGCAGAAGATGCTTATTAAACTATTGAAATACTACAATAGAGATTTATATCAGTATATCCCAAATGAGTATAAAGCTGAAATCTATGGTCTGAGTAAGTATGCTACTAATCGATTTGATTTTTTAGGACCTGCTTATCAACGCAGTCTGTATTTACACGGAGCACATGATATTGGGCACGCCTTTCAAGACTTAGCTTTAGTTGGGTGTACTTCGTTGGCAGTATGGGGTGAGAATTCTGCAGATGGAGGATTGCTGATAGGACGAAACTTTGACTTCTATGTGGGGGATGACTTTGCAGAGAATAAGATAATCGCTTTTATACAGCCAGAGAAAGGAAATGCATTTATGTCTGTGACTTGGGGAGGTATGACTGGTGTGGTATCAGGAATGAATGAGAAGGGGCTTACAGTAACGCTAAATGCTGGTAAGTCTTCTATTCCTCTAAAAGCAAAGACACCTATCTCTGTAGTGGCACGCGAAATACTGCAATATGCGGATAATATAGAACAGGCAATTAGTATAGCAAAAACTAAGAAGGTATTCGTGTCTGAGTCTATTATGGTGGGTAGTGCGGCAGATAGAAAAGCGGTACTGATTGAGATAGCACCTAAAAACTTTGGGGTATACGAGGTGGCAAATAGCAGTGCACTTATCTGCTCGAACCACTTTCAAAGCGAGGCATTCCAAAGTGATAAACGCAATCAAAAACAAATAGAAGAGAGTCACTCACAATACAGATGGGATAAAGTCAATGAGTATGTGAATAATGCTGAGGTACTGACTCCTGAGAAGATGGTGGATATACTGAGGGATACGAAAGGGCTGAACGGAAAAGATATCGGATATGGCAATGAGAAGGCTTTAAATCAACTGTTGGCACATCATGGTATTGTCTTTCAACCAGAGAAGAGAATGGTCTGGGTATCGTCTAATCCGTACCAATTAGGAGAGTTCGTAGCCTATGATTTGAATAAGATATTCAAAGAGAAAAACGCAGAGCATCACTTAGGTGTTGACAGCCTTACGATAGCGAAAGACACGTTTATAGATACAAAAGCGTTTATAGATTATGAACGCTATAGAAAGGAAGATCATATCTTTCAGAAAAAGATAAAAGAAAAAGAAGAGGTATCTCAAGAGTATATAGCGATGTACCAAAAGCTCAATCCAGAGTACTGGGTAGTCTATTACAGAGCTGGTCTGTACTATATGCAAATGAAGAAGTATAAGGAAGCTAAAGAACAGTTTAACCTTGCCTTGACTAAGGAGGTGACAACGGTACCTGCGGAGAAAAAGATAAATAAGTATTTAAAGAAAATAAGAAATAAGTAATGGGGTTCTCACGAATAGATTATCAATCGACAGAAGAAATAATGACTTATCAGGAGCAAAGACTACAAGAAGTCTTGGCTTATGTAGATGAGCATTCTCCTTTTTACAAAACGTTATTCGCTGAAAGAGGAATTGATGTTAGTACGATTAGAACAATTGAGGATTTGAAAAGTCTTCCATTGACAACTAAAGATGATTTACAAAGGCAGAATGATGCATTCTTTTGTGTCCCTAAAACATCAATCATTGACTATGCTACTACTTCTGGAACGCTTGGTGATCCTGTTACTTTTGGGTTGACTGATAGTGATTTGGATCGATTAGCGGAGAACGAGTATCAATCGTTTAAGTGTGCTGGTGTACAAGAGGGTGATGTGGTACAACTGATGACTACTATCGATAGAAGGTTTATGGCAGGATTAGCTTATTTCTTAGGACTGAGAAAGCTTGGTGCTGGGGTAATTCGTGTAGGTGCTGGAATTCCACAACTACAATGGGACTCTATCTTACAGTATCAACCAAAGTATCTGATAGCTGTACCTTCATTCTTACTAAAGTTAATCGACTATGCTGAGAAGAATGGTATAGATTATAATAACTGTAGTGTGAAAGGGGTAATCTGTATCGGTGAGGCATTGCGTCAAGCAGATTTGACTCCGTCTATCTTAGCAGATCGAATTACAGAGAAATGGGATATAAAGCTATTCTCTACTTATGCTTCTACAGAGATGGGAGCTGCCTTTACAGAATGTGAGTACCACCAAGGGGGGCATGTAAACCCAGAGTTGATTATCACTGAGGTATTGGATGAAGAGAATAATGTAGTGGCTGATGGAGAATTAGGAGAGCTTACAGTGACTACTTTAGGTGTGGAGGCATTGCCATTGATACGCTTTAAAACTGGTGATATGGTACGCAAACATACTTCTACCTGTAGCTGTGGTAGACATACTTATAGATTAGGACCTGTAGAGGGGCGTAAACGCCATATGATAAAGTATAAAGGGACAACGCTGTATCCGCCTGCTATTGTAGATCTATTGAATTCGTTTCCACAGATTAAGATGCACTTAATCGAAGTGAGTACAAATGAAATCGGTACGGATGAGATAGTAATCAGAATAGTGACGGAGGATGATAGTCAAGAGTTCTCTAAGAATATCAAAGATACTTTTAGAGCAAAGTTACGAGTGGCTCCTAAGGTGGTGATAGAAAGCGTTGAGGTATTACAACCTATTGTGTTTAATCCGATGAGTCGCAAACCAATTACATTTATAGATAAGAGAGTGTAGTCTCCTACTAAGGGGAAACAATGAAAATATTATATTAAAATACAGTAGATAAATACGCTGAGTATTTATCTTTGTAAAAAATTTTAAACAAAATGGCTAAGCAAGTTCGTGTGCGTTTTGCACCAAGTCCAACAGGACCATTACACATTGGTGGCGTAAGAACCGCGTTATTCAATTATTTATTCGCTAAAAAGCACAATGGAGTATTTTATATCAGAATTGAGGATACTGACCAAAATCGCTTTGTACCAGGAGCAGAAGCTTATATTTTAGAAGCTCTTGAATGGTTAGGGATTTCACCTGATGAAACTATTGGTAAGAATGAGAAATTCGGACCTTATAGACAGAGTGAACGCAAGGAGTTATACAAACAATATGCTGATCAATTAATCGAGAACGGTTGGGCATATTACGCATTTGATACTGCTGAAGAATTAGATAAATTGAGAAGCGAGGCTGAAGCTGAAGGAAAGACATTTATCTACAATCATACAAATAGAGAGCAATTAAGCACTTCTCTTCATTTAAGTAAAGAAGAGGTAGCTGATAAGATTGCTAATGGTGATGCTTATGTAATACGCTTTAAAACTCCTGTGGGAGAGACATTGCACTTAAAAGATATCATCAGAGGAGATATTAAGTTCGAAACAAGTTTATTAGACGATAAAGTATTGTACAAAAGTGATGGTATGCCAACATATCACTTAGCTAATATCGTGGACGACCATTTAATGGAAACGTCTCATGTAATTAGAGGTGAAGAGTGGTTGCCTTCTCTTCCATTACACGAATTGCTTTATAAAGCATTCGGATGGGAAGCTCCTGAGTTCGCTCACTTACCTTTAATCTTAAAGCCAGTTGGTAACGGTAAGTTATCTAAGCGTGATGGAGATAAATTAGGGTTCCCTGTGTTCCCATTAGATTGGCAAGATCCTACATCTGGAGAGAAATCTTCTGGATACAGAGAGAGAGGATTCTACCCTGAGACAGTAGTGAACTTCCTTGCTTTATTAGGATGGAATGACGGTACTGATCAAGAGATTTTCTCTTTAGAAGAGTTAGTTGAGAAGTTTGATTTAACTCGTGTACACAAAGCAGGAGCTAAGTTTGACCCTGAGAAGAACAAGTGGTTTAACCAACATTATTTAAAACTACAAAGTGATGCTGACTTAGCTAAAGCGTACCAAGTAATCTTGAAAGAGAAAGGTATTAATGCTGCTGATGCTTATGTAGAGAAAGTAGTGGGATTAATTAAAGAGAGAGCTACATTCGTGGCAGACTTCTATGAATTAAGTGATTTCTTCTTCGTGAAACCAACAGAGTATGATGCTAAGGCATTAAAGAACTGGAAAGAGGATACATCTGATATTATGAAGCAAGTATCTGAGGTGATTAAGGGTATCGAGCTATTCGAAGCTAAAAACATCGAGGAAATTGTAAAAGGATGGATTAATGAACAAGGTATCGGAATGGGGAAAGTAATGCAACCATTGCGTTTAAGCCTTGTAGGTGCAGTAAAAGGTCCAGACTTATTCGATATCATCGAGATGATTGGTAAGGATGAAACAGTAGAAAGATTAGCTATCGCAGTAGAGGCTAATAAATAATATAAACAGAAGCCCTGAGTATTACTCAGGGCTTTTTTATTGGGTAGCTTCTTTAGTAGAATACTACCTCTGTTTTGAATAAATTGATTAATTTTATTACTCAATTAAAACCTAATTCTATGAAAAAGTTAAGTTGTATCGTATTAATCCTATTTACTGGTTTGTTCTTTACGGGATGTTCAAGTGATGATAATGGTAGTTCTAAGGCCGAACAAGAATGGATAAAGTTCGTGCAGAAACACTTAATAGGTGAATGGACACCATACCAGATAGATGTCAAACCTATCATTGGTGAGGCTGTATTTAGTTCTCCTTATCCACATACACCTAGCTGTAATAAAGACTTATTAGTGCTTAAGAATGACTTTACAGGAAACTTTAATCACTATGTACAAGGATGTCAGATGGGAGCAACTAATTTTAAATGGAATCACAGATTAGGAGAACTTAGTTTTAAACTAGAGAATGGTACTGATATACCAATGATCTTATTAAAGAAATCTGAGAAAGTATTAGTACTTGCTGTACCAGCTAAAGCAGTTAAGCAATATTTGATTCCTCTTTTTCCTCAGATTGAGTATATAGAAGAGAGTCAATTGAATTTGCTTTTTGCTAATATTACACTTGTAAAATAAGAAGTTCGTACAGAATTTTTAAATACGCGAAATTATATTTATTTTTAACAGAATAAATCATAAAAATTGCACTATGACACCAATGTATATTATAGTAGGGGTATTAATTGTATTACTTCTATTAGGTTTTTTTACAGTAAAGCAGCAGTCTGCTGTTATTATTGAGCGTTTCGGTAAGTTTAACAGTATTAGACATTCTGGACTGCAAATAAAGATTCCTCTTGTAGATAGAAAAGCAGGAGTGGTAAATCTTCGTATCCAACAATTAGATGTTTTAATCGAAACGAAAACGAAGGACAACGTTTTCGTTAAATTAAAAGTGTCTATTCAATTTAAAGTTATCCAAGACAGAGTTGAAGATGCTTTCTATAAATTAGAATATCCGCATGATCAGATTACATCGTATGTATTTGATGTGGTGCGTGCTGAAGTTCCTAAATTAATCTTAGATGATGTATTCGAAAGAAAAGACAATATTGCTGTAGCTGTAAAGCGTGAATTGAACGAAGCGATGACTACTTATGGATACGATATTATCAATACATTGATTACAGATATTGATCCAGATATTCAAGTGAAGAATGCAATGAACCGTATTAATGCGGCGGATAGAGAGAAAGTAGCTGCTGAGTACGAAGCAGAAGCAAGTAGAATACGTATTGTGGCGAAAGCAAAAGCTGAGGCTGAGTCTAAACGTTTACAAGGACAAGGTATTGCAGATCAACGTAGAGAGATTGCTCAGGGGTTAGTAGAGAGTGTTGATGTACTAAATAAAGTAGGTATCAATTCACAAGAAGCGTCTGCTCTAATTGTAGTTACTCAACATTATGATACATTACAGTCAGTAGGTGCTGATAGTAGATCTAACTTGATTTTACTACCTAATGCTCCGTCTGCAGCAAGTGATATGTTGACAAATATGGTTGCTTCATTCGCAGCGAGTAGTAAGATAAAGGAGATGAGTGCTTCAGAAGTTATTTCTAAGCGTTCTGATGATGTTTCTTCTAGAAATTATAATGATAGTCATCAAGGGTACGATAGCGCCTTAGAAGATGAATAAATAGCATAAAAAAAGCTCCAGTATTACTGGAGCTTTTTTTTATAGATTATCAGTATTTCTTTTTCTTACTTTCTTAAAAAAGTATTTCATTACTGCTGATATTAGAAAGGCCTGAACATTGTTAGAACCTTTTACAAATGAGGTAACTGATCCGAAGGTATTTCTAACGAGATTATTTGGTGTTAGTTCGGATTTAATACTGTCTAAAGATTGAGTAATCTTATAGTAGTGTATGTCTCTCTGAACTTTTAGAATCTCTAAATCAGCATTAATCTCTTCAATAGAGGAATAAGACTTCTTCATCAAATAAATATTTAGTCGTTAAAAATGATTTCAGATAGTTTCTTAATGAAAGGTCTTTCAACTAATGATGTTCTAAATAAATAGGCTAATAAGGCGATAACCAAATAGAATAATCCCATTAATAGAAAACCAAGAGCAGTACTATCAAAATATACAGCTAAGGCATAAGCAGCAGCTAGTGAGAACAAAAAAAGAGACATCATAATAAAGATGGAAACAAGTAATAATGTCATAAACTTACTACCTGCCTTTGCAGTAACCTTAAACCCCCACAGACGATAGTAATCAATAGTAGTATTGATTAGTTCTTCAGAGTTCTGTTTAATATCACTCAGATTGTCTTTAATATCCTCAAATGCCATTATCTACACTTATTATTTTTTAACGCTATCAGCTATTGAATCAGCTTTAGCTTTTAATTCAGCTAATTTCTTTTCTAAGTTAGCAATTACATCGTCTTTTTTGTCATCTGTATTTGCTAAGAATTCATTGAATCCTGTTTCGAAATCATGCTTTTTTTTTGCTACTGTATTGCGAACTTGTTTTTTTAGTTCATCAATTTTATCACTTAAATCATCTTTAGAATCATTAAATGTTTTTTTAATTTTCTTACGTGTTTTCTTTCCTTCATCTGGAGCAAATAAAATTCCTAAACCTGCTCCTACTACTACTCCAGCTAATACTGCAATAGCTGTATTTCCTAAATTTTTTGCCATAACAATTGTTTTTTTAAAATGAATAATACTTTAAATTTAAAGAAAAAACGGCATTTTAACCGTTAATGCTTAGTTAAAATGCCGTTTATTAATTATATTTTAAACAGAAATATTCTATTTCTGTTCAACTTTTGCCCAAGTATCTCTTAAACCAACAGTTTTATTAAACACTAATGCATTAGCTGAACTTTCTTTATCTACACAGAAGTATCCTAATCTTTGGAACTGGAACTTATCACCTTCTACAGCAGTGCTTAAGCTTGGTTCTAAGTACCCTTTTACTACTTCTAATGAGTTTGGATTGATAAAGTCTATAAAATCAACTTCTTTGTTACCGTCAGGATTTTCATCTACAAATAAACGATCATAGATACGAACTTCAGCTTCTACAGCGTGAGGTACAGATACCCAGTGAATAGTACCTTTTACTTTTCGCTTACTAGCTTCACTTCCACTTCCACTTCTACTATCAGCATCATAAGTTGCGTGTATTTCAGTAATGTTTCCATTCTCATCTTTTACAACACTCTCTCCTTTGATGATATATGCATTCTTAAGACGTACTTCTTTTCCTAAAGTCAATCTAAAGAACTTGCTATTAGCTTCTTCTTTGAAGTCTTCTCTTTCGATATAAAGCTCTTTAGAGAAAGGAACTTTACGGAAAGTCATTACTTCTTCTTCTGGATTGTTCTCTGCATCTAACCACTCTTCTTGCCCTTCTGGATAGTTAGTGATTACAAGTTTTACTGGATCCAATACAGCCATTACACGAGGTGTAATTTTGTTTAGATCTTCTCTAACACAGAACTCTAATAAAGAAACATCAATTAAGTTATCACGTTTAGCAATACCAATAGTATCAGCATAGTTTCTGATAGATGCAGCTGTATAACCTCTTCTTCTCAATCCAGAGATAGTAGACATACGTGGGTCATCCCATCCTGTTACAAACCCTTCGTTCACTAGACGAGCTAGTTTACGTTTACTTACTACAGTATGAGATAAGTTTCTTCTTGCAAACTCACGTTGTTTAGGTCTAATGTTTTCATCAGTAACAACTTGATCTAAGAACCAATCATATAATTCTCTATGAGGTAAGAACTCTAATGTACAGAATGAGTGAGAGATACTTTCTAAATAGTCACTTTCTCCGTGTGCCCAGTCATACATAGGATAGATACACCAGTCATTTTGTGTTCTGTGGTGTGCCTTTTTCATAATTCTATACATGATAGGATCACGCATAAGCATATTAGTATGTGCCATATCTATCTTAGCACGTAAAATATGAGTTCCCTCTTCGAATTCTCCATTCTTCATTCTTTCGAATAAGTCTAGGTTTTCTTCTACAGAGCGATTTCTATATGGACTATCTACACCTACTGTAGATGGAGTACCTTTTTGTTGAGCCATTTCTTCAGAAGATTGGCTATCTACGTATGCTTTACCATCCTTAATCATTTGGACAGCCCAGTCGTATAGCTGCTGGAAATAGTCAGATGCATAAACTTCATTTGCCCATTTGTACCCAAGCCATTCTACGTCATGTTTGATTGCGTCAACAAACTCCTGTTCTTCTTTAGATGGGTTGGTATCATCGAAGCGCAGGTTAACAGGCGCATTATATTTAATACCTAATCCAAAGTTTAAACAAATAGAACTCGCGTGACCTAAATGTAAATAACCATTAGGCTCAGGCGGAAAACGGAAATGAAGTTTTTCTGTTGGCAAACCATTCTTGATATCTTCTTCAATGATTTGCTCAATAAAGTTTAATGATTTCTCTTTTGTTGACATGGAAATAATTATTATAACTACAAAGGTATCAAAAAAGTAATCAAAAGCTGATAGTCTTTTAGTAGTTTATGAATAAATGCACTCAAATTATTTGTACTTTTAGCCATTATTAAAACAAACGGATGTGTTATGGGAATAATTAAATTAAATAATATCAGAACTTTTTCTTTCCACGGTTGCATGGATGAAGAAGCTAAAATAGGATCAGACTATCGTGTAGATTTAATAGCTAAAGGTGACTTTACTATGGCTGCTGCTACAGATGATTTGAAGTATTCTATAGACTATGTTACTTTAAATACTATTGTCAAGGAAGAAATGGCTATCAGATCTAAATTATTAGAGCATGTAGCGCAACGAATTATTGATAGAGTATTGTTAGAAATTACAATGGTTGAAGAAATTACTGTACTTGTTTCAAAAATTAACCCTCCTGTTGGCGGAGATGTAGAATATGTAACTGTTGAAATGCAGGGAGTTAGATAAAACTTACTTGAATTGTTGTAAAAAAGTACATCAAATGGTTTTGAAATATCAAAATTATTAGTAAGTTTGCAATCCAATTCAAGGACAAGGCTTCGTGTCCGAGTGGCTAGGAAGCGGTCTGCAAAACCGTCTACAGCGGTTCGAATCCGCTCGAAGCCTCAAACTAAAGGATAGTGATTTCACTATCCTTTTTTTATGGAATAAACTCAACGGAGTTATATAAAACAAAATAGGCTTAGTGATTCACTAAGCCTATTTTGTTTATTTCGTATTCTCCATATTAGGGAGAGGAATATTTATTTTGTTATCTGCTGATTTAGGTAATACTCCCTTAATCATTATCACTAGACCAAAGACCATAATCACGATACTACTAATCTTTTTGACCTTTAAGATATTGTGAGGAGTTAATTTCTTACGCAATTGTTTAGCCAAGAATATTTTGAATAAATCTGTAATAAAGTAAGCTAAAATACAGAAACCAAAGAAAGTAAACATCTTATTCGGGTTCATGTCCATTTGAGGGCCTAGAGTGATTATTATACCTAACCAAAAGCCTAGTACTCCCACATTGATAAAGTTTAATAAGAACCCTTTAGCGAAGAGATTTAAGTACTCCCTTCTTAGATTTGGAGGAGCTAATTGTAGCGTTTGTACTTGTACTTTTTTGAGCTTAATAAAGGAAATGATACCATAGGTTAACATGATGATACCACCAAAGATAAATAAAGCAGGGTCGTCTTTTATTGCATTGATTAATCTAAAGCTACTGAAAAAGGCAATAGCAAAAAATAAGGCATCAGCTAGTATTACGCCCATATCAAAGGCGATAGCAGCTTTAAAACCTCTAGTTATACTTGTCTCAATAAGGATAAAAAAAACAGGGCCTATCATAAAACTTAGAAAGAATCCAAGAGTGATACCTGTTAACAAACCATCAAACATCTCATATAATTAAAAAATGCCAATTCTAGAATTGGCATTTATTCATAATCTTTTGCAAGATACATTATTTTTAAATAATATAAGTACTATTACTCACTTACTTTCGTGATTACGCCTCCTAAAACATTCTTTTCATTGATTGTTTTAGGGTTTCCGAATATTCTAATTTCTCCTCCTGCTCTCACTTTAGCTTCTACTAGTTCTGTAGCTTTAACCTCAGCTACACCCCCAGCATTTACTGTTACAATAGCTTGGTTAGAGTCAAGATCTTTATTCTTAACCTTTGCACCAGAACTGTTTAGTACATCCTGTACATTTGTTTTACCAGTTAGTGTTACTATTGATCCTGCACTAGATTTTACGATTAGTTTATCTGTATCTACTTTAGCAGTTATAACTCCACCTGTTTTTGCATTCACGATAAGTGAAGTTGCTTTAATAGCATTATCAGCAGTGATACCAGCACCTTGTTCAGCAACTATCTCTGCAAGATCTTTATAGTACAGTTTCACTTTGATATCTTCACCTTGGAAGCTTTTCGTAAGGTTCATCTTTACTTTTAGCAGACCATTTTTGTTTACCACATATACATAGCCTTCTTTATCCCCTTCTATTTCCATTTTTCCTTCTTCTCCAGGAACTAAGGTTAATGCTATTTGGTCAAAGACGATTACTTTAGAAAAGTTACCTACTGTCTTTGTCGTTTGAGCGAAAGTAATCGTACTCATTACTAACGCTATGAATAAAGCTAGTTTTCTCATGTATTAGTTTACTTTTTTGATATAGTTAAAGTCTAATTGCTTCTTAACTAGGTCTGCATTTTTTACAGTAACGATAACCTCGTCTCCTAGTTGTAATATCTTTTTAGTAGCTTGTCCTACTAAAGCATATTGCTTTTCATCGAATACGTAGTAGTCTTCTTTTATCTCTCTGATACGTACCATACCTTCACATTTGTTATCTACTATCTCTACGTAGATACCCCACTCAGTAACACCTGAGATAACACCTAAGAACTCTGTATCCTTTTGGTCTTGCATGTACTTAACCTGCATGTACTTGATACTATCTCTCTCTGCATTAGCGGCTAAGTTCTCTCTTGAAGAACAGTGAGAACATTTTACCTCAAACAACTCTGGATTAACATTAGCACCATTATCTAGATAGTGTTGTAGTAATCTATGAGCCATTACGTCAGGATAACGACGAATAGGAGAAGTAAAGTGTGAATAGTAGTCAAATGCCAATCCATAGTGACCAATATTATTCGTAGAATAACTTGCTTTACTCATCGATCTAATGGCTAAAGTATCTACTAAGTTTTGTTCTCTTTTTCCTTCAACATCTTTTAGTAATTTGTTGATTGATTTAGAAATACTAGATTTAGATTTAAAGTTAATACTATGCCCAAAACGAGAAATAACATTTTGAAGAGCAAATAACTTCTCTTGATCTGGTTCATCGTGAATACGGTAAACGAATGTTTTCTTTTGTTTACCGATAAACTCAGATACTTTTCTATTTGCAAGAAGCATAAATTCTTCAATTAAGTGATTCGCCTCTTTAGACTGTTTGAAGAATACCCCTACTGGTTCTGCTTCTTCGTTTAAGTTAAACTTAACTTCTACTTTATCAAACGAGATAGCCCCATCATTCATACGGTTTTTACGCATAATAGTTGCTAGTTCGTTTAGTTTAAGTACTGCGTTAGCTACTTCTTCACTTATCTCCTGATCTTCTCCTGTAAGAGAGATATCAGCAGGTATAACTCTGTCTTTAGAATCTATGATATACTGCGCTTCTTCATACGCCATACGTTGGTCAGAGTGCGTTACAGTACGTCCGAACCATTTGTTTCTAATCTCAGCTTTATCATCAAGTTCAAAGACTGCTGAGAACGTATATTTATCTTCATTAGGCCTTAATGAACATGCAAAGTTAGATAGCACCTCTGGTAACATTGGTACTGTTCTATCTACTAGATATACAGAAGTAGCTCTATTATAAGCTTCCTCGTCTAAGATAGTTCCTTCTTTTACATAGTGAGATACGTCAGCAATATGAACACCGATTTCGTAGAATCCATTCTCTAATTGACGGAAAGATAAGGCATCGTCAAAGTCTTTTGCATCCTTAGGGTCAATAGTAAAAGTCAAGATATCTCTCATATCTCTACGTTTAGCTATTTCTTCTTCAGTGATAGACGTATCTAAGTGATTAGCATAGTCATCCACTTCTTTTGGGAATTCTGCAGTAAGACCATATTCAGCTAAGATAGCGTGTATCTCAGTATTGTGTTCTCCTTGTTTACCAAGGACTTTCATAACCTTACCGAATGGGCTATCTGCTTTCTCTGGCCAATCTTCTAGTTCTACCACTACTACATCACCATCACGAGCATCACCCACTTTTTCTTTAGGAATAAAGATATCTGTATACATCTTAGCATCAGCAGTAGATACGAATGCGAAATTCTTTTGTATCTCTATAACTCCTACAAACTGTTTTTTGTGTCTCTCGATAATTTCTACTACCTCACCTTCAGGTTTTTTACCTTTACGTTTGTTGTAGATATAAGCCTTAACTAAGTCACCATCTAGCGCCTTGTTTAAGTTATTAGTAGGGATAAATACATCCTCGTCCACTCCTTCTACTACTAGATAAGCAGTTTTACGAGCGGTCATATCGATATAACCTTCCACATAATTAGCTTTAGGGATAAAGCGGTATTTACCAGTTTCTACCTCTTCTATTTTTTCTTTAGATACTAAGTATTTTAGTTCTTTGATAATTTCATTTCTACCTTGTGTATCATTTACTTCTAGCTGACCTGCTATTTGTTTATAGTTAAATGATTTTGTTGTGTTCTTTGATAAGAACTTTAATATTTTCGGCGCAAAGTCAAAAGCTTTACTTTTTTTATGTTTGATTTTTTTTGCCATTTTCTAATTCGTTTGTTTACCTAAAATAGGGTTGGTAATTATCCTTAAATGTACGAATTACTAACTGTTTTATCCTATTTTTAGCAATATTTTAATTTGATTGTCTTACTTCAATGATGTTATTTCTTCAATTTTAGCTAAGTTCCGAAGGAATATTTATTTAAATAACTCCTTACATGGAGGAAGGTGGAGTTACTATTTTTCTTTTCTCATTGAATGTTTTGTACCTTAGAGTATTCGGTACTTTTGGTAGTGCAAAGTTATGTAGCTCAAAGTTATTTTCCAAAAAGTCAACCAAAAGCTTCCATAAAAAATAGAAAAAAAAAGTAATAACATACATGTTACCTATCTTCTACTCTAGTCTTGCGCTTTATTATATGAACCAATGGCTGTTCTGATTACACTCTCTATTTTATTTAGATGTTTTTTTAAAGTGCTGATTTTGTTGTTAACCTCATACTGTCTGCATGCTTTTTTATTATAATTAGATAATATTTCTGACAAATGCTTATATAATTCTAATTGTATTTAAAATTTTGTAATTTAGGAAAACCAACAAAAAACTATAATTTATGAACACTATTTCTTATGTACATGGTGCGTCTAACACACCATTGTTAGGAGAAACCATTGGACAGAATCTAAAGAGAATTACAGATAAGCACCCAGAACACGAAGCATTAGTAAGCGTTCATCAAGGGTTTAGAGCTACTTATAGACAGTTTTATGACCTGACTACTAAGGTGGCCAAAGCATTATTAGCACATAATATACAGAAAGGAGATCGAGTAGGCATATGGGCACCTAACTGCTATGAGTGGGTACTAATGCAGTACGCTACAGCGCGAATTGGTGTAATCTTAGTGAATATTAACCCAGCTTATCGAGCACATGAGATAGAGTTCGCTGTCAATCAGTCAGAAATAGCTCTAATCGTATCCGCACCTAGCTTTAAGAGTAGCGATTATAGAAAGATTATCTCTCTCATCTTTGAGGATTGTCCTTCATTAAAAGAAGTAGTATTCTTAGGGGAAGAATGGGATATTTTCTTATCAGATAGCGATCTGATTACCGATAATGAGTTAGCTATTATCGAAGATTCTGTACAGTTTGGCGAAGCAGTTAATATACAGTATACATCAGGAACTACTGGTTTTCCTAAAGGAGTAACATTGACTCATCACAACATATTAAACAACGGATACTTCATCGGTAAACGTTTAAAATATACTACTGCAGATAGAGTGTGTATTCCAGTGCCGTTTTACCACTGTTTTGGAATGGTTATAGGTAATTTGTGTTGTACTTCACACGGAGCTACCATTGTAATTCCTAACGATGGCTTTGATCCAGCGAAGACACTACAGGTAGTACAAGATGAAAAGTGTACTTCACTTTATGGCGTACCTACTATGTTTATCGCAGAGCTACAATTGCCAAACTTTAAAGAGTATAACCTTACTTCACTTAGAACGGGAGTTATGGCAGGTTCATTATGTCCAGAACAAGTAATGCGTCGAGTGAAGACAGAGATGCATATGGAAGAAGTAAGTATCTGCTATGGTATGACAGAGACCTCTCCTGTATCTACACAGACACATATAGGTATAGATATAACGAAACAAACCACAACTGTAGGAACTGTACAAGATCACCTAGAAATAAAGATTATAGACCCCGAAACAGGTAGAATAGTACCTAGAGGAGAAGCAGGAGAACTGTGTACACGTGGTTATTCGGTAATGCTTAAATATTGGAATAATCGTACGCTAACGAGTGAAGTACTAGACGAGAACAGATGGATGCATACAGGAGACTTAGCTACTATGGATAACGAGGGGTATATCTCTATCACAGGCCGTATTAAAGACCTTATCATTCGCGGTGGAGAGAATATCTCACCTAAGTGGATAGAAGACTTCTTATACACACATCCACATATAGCTGATGTACAAGTAATAGGTGTACCAGATGAGAAGTATGGAGAAGAGATTATGGCTTGGGTAATTCTTAAACCAGGAGTTAGTGTCACAGGAGATGAGTTAAAGGCATTCTGCAACGAGAAGATAGCACACTTCAGAATACCGAAGTACTGGAAGTTCGTGACTGAGTTCCCGATGACTATTTCTGGAAAAGTGAGAAAAGTAGAAATGAGACAAATAGCTGTAGAAGAATTAGGGTTGTAAAAAGGAATTATTCTTAACTTTGTACAAATTATTCAACACAACACATCATGAAAATATCAATTGGAAACGACCACGCTGGACCAGAGTATAAAAAGGCTATCGTGAAGTATTTAGAAGAAAAAGGACATACAGTGACTAATTACGGTACTGATACTTTTGACTCAGTAGATTACCCTGACTTTGCTCATAAGGTAGGTACTGATATCGAAGAAGGTAAAGCAGACTTTGGTATAGTAATCTGTGGTAGTGGAAATGGTATAGCTATGACAGCTAATAAACATCAAGGTGTACGCTGTGCATTGTGTTGGACTAAAGAGATTGCAGAGTTAGCTAGACAGCATAATGATGCTAATGTGATTAGTATTCCTGCGCGTTACACATCTATAGAACAAGCTGTAGCGATGGTAGAAGCTTTCTTAAACACAGCTTTCGAAGGTGGAAGACATCAGAATAGAGTTAACAAGATTGCTTGTTCTTAATAACAAGTATTTTATTATAAAATAATAGGGTGCCCAAAAGGGCACCCTATTATTTTTTTGCCTCTTTTTGAATAGTTTTTTTATGTTTACTCTATTTCAAATATAGCTTGTATCTCTACTGCGGAATTTACAGGAATAGATGTAGCCCCTAATGTACCTCTAGCATGCTTACCTTTCTCTCCGAATATCTCCACAGATAAATCAGAAGCTACATTCATTAGGTTAGCGTGCTGTGAGTAGTCAGGAGTAGTATTAAATATCCCTGTTAGTTGTACCGTTTTCTTTACTCTATTAAGGTCCCCTCCTACTGCGGTTTTTAGCACAGCGATGACGTTTAGCATGGTTTGTTCAGTAGCTTTTTTTGCTTGCTCTTCAGTGATATCTACTCCTACTTTACCTGGATAAAGTATTTTGCCATCTTTTAGAGCTACCTGATTGATAAATATTAAGTTACCCGCCTGTGAGTATGGAGTGTAATTTCCTACAGGATTTGGCGCTATAGGAAGTGTGATATTTTTTTGTTTTAAGACAGTTTCTATATCTACAGCAGTAGTCTTATTATCAGGTATATCTTGTTTAACGAATGTACCTTTAAGAGCAGTACTAACTTTAGCGAAGTTAGCCCCTTGAGCGTAAACGATAGCTAATTCACTCTTACTTGGGCGTTCTACTGTTTTGTTTGAGGCTAAGCTACTCGCACCTAATACACTATTGCCCTGTGGCACACTATTATCTATCATCTCTGTAGCTCTTATGCCATTAGGAACTAATATCATACCATGAACAGATAGACTGTTAGCAAAGGCTTGTAATGCGAGTTCTCTACCTGCTCCACTTCCTGCAGACATAAATACAGTAGCAGGTATTCCTTCTAAGGCATGCGCTGTCCATAAGTCTACTGTTTTGCTCATAAATGCACTCATAGGAGTACTAATATTGCCAAAGTATACAGGTGATCCCCAGGCGATCCCATCATAAGTAGGTAACTCCTCTACAGTAGCGACAGGGAGTGTAGATAAAGATGAGTTAGACGAAGTAGTAACTAATTTTATTGTCGCCTTAGTATTGGGCTGACTTTCTATTCCTTTGGCTAATTCTTTAGCCATTTTATACGTTCCTCCATTGTCAGAATGGATAAGTACTAGTATCTGCGTAGGTTGTTCTTTTGCCATAATAGAAGATGTAATTAGTAAGGCTATCGAAGCGATTACTAGAGTATATAGTTTTCTCATTGTTATGATTTATTATTTATACAAATGTATTATTGACGTTTATATTATATTTGTCAAAAAATATATGCAGAACGCCAATATCAAATGTGGTTTAACAGAGAAGTTGCTTGGAGTGTATGAAGATACTACTGAAGTACAGGCTTATGTGTGGTATGAAAACAACTATGTACACGATGAATATCAGCACGCTCATCAGCGCTATCAACTCACTTATGTAGAGCAAGGATACCAGTACCTACATGTGGATAACTGTATATATTTAGTACCTCAATATCACGTAGCGTGGATTCCGTCTGGACAACAACATGCAACGACATCTACCGCAAAAGATATTAATCTGAAAGTACTTCTGTATAGAGATGTTCCTAAAGATGAATTTTATGAGCGAGTACATATCTTCCCTGCTCCTACTGTGCTGAGAGAGATGCTACAGTATGCTAGTAAGTGGAATAGAATGGTGGGTAATGAAGAAGAAAAAGAGCAGTTCTTACAAGCAATATTGGTTAGTTTAAAATCATTTTGTGACGAGAATCAATCTCTACAGCTTCCTGTGCCTGTAGATCATAGATTAGTTCCTGTATGTGCGTATATCAATGAGCACTTTACTTCTAATTTAGATTTGGACGAACTAGCTTTGAGATCAACCATGTCTGTGCGCAATTTACAACGACTGTTTAAGCAAGAAACAGGTATTACCCTGCAGAAATATCTACAGGTCTTTCGTATTCTGAAGAGTATAGAACTCTTAGATACGGGCGAATTAACTCTTAGCGAGATAGCCTATAAGATTGGGTATAAGAGCCTAGTCGCATTTAGAAATTCTTATTTTGATATTATGAAAGTGTATCCAAAAGTCAAAAAATAAAAATTAATACTTCTTCTTTACCCCTGACAAAAGGCTGTCAGTCCTCCACTCTACTTTTGCACTATAACAATAAAAATAGCGATTATGATACGCATTAGTAATGCATCTGTAGGTGCAATGGAGTTTACCAGTTTTAAGAAAAAAGAATATGTGAGTGACGACGAATTGTTATTCGCGGTATTGCGATTCGAACGTCAATTGATACAAGTAGAAGGAATTGTTTACCATACGTTGGTTCGCAATTATGACAACGAATATGCTAATGTACTATTCGCTACCTCAATGGAGGCGATTAAATCATTAACAGAGATTATAGGGAATACTATTGAGACACAAGAGTTCTTTAATATGGTAGAGATGAGCTCTGTACAGGTAGAGTATCACCAGATTACGAAGCCAGATTTTATCCTACCAGAGCATTTCGGCTGTATAGAGAATGGAAAGTTCTCGCTTAAAGATGCTACACAGCACAGCACTCTCCTTCTCGCTTCTGATGCAGTAGAAGATCAATACTTAAATCTATATGACAATACTAAAGGACACTTTATCACTACTCGTGGAGAGAATCTGTATTCAGAAATAGTCATTGGTCAGACATTGGGATATACTAAGGAGATTTGCTATGGTTATTTTGGCAATGAGGCTTGTCTTTCTCTATTGAGTTTAATTGATGAGAGTAGTATGCATCTTGGATTTTGGTATGTAGTGGCATAATTATAAGGTTAGATGAAAGTCTAACCTTTTTTATTGGGTACTTATACCCTATTTTGAGTTAGTTTCTATTTGTTTAGTTAGTAGATTGTTTGGGTACGAGTTTGGTATCGTTTTGAAAACAGCCTCTTATCCCAAGTAAACACAGGGAATTACCGAACAGTATCAAAACAAAATAAAAATAATTATTTGTTGTGTACTGATTTATAGTGTTTTGTGTGTTTTTTGAATGGTCATAATTGATCAAAAAGGGATAATTAGACCATTATCACCAAATGAGGTCAAAAGTGACTTTTTTGGACACCGTTATTATTTTTAATATACGTAGTTTTGAAAAAAAACTATGAAAAAATATGTATATGGCATCGCAATAGCTATGCTTGGAGTATTTATAACTTCATGTAGTAATGATGATAATAAGGATAATATCAAACCTGTAGAACAGAGAGAAGGTAGATTTGATAAAACTGCTTTTACATGGGATTGGAGTTCTCATTTAAAAAGAGATATGCGTTATATCGATGATAGCAAGTACTTAGTAGATGGAGATATAGTTAATTATAGTGGTTCTGTTCTGGCATATCCTGGAGCGGTTTTTCCTAAAGAGAGTATTGATGAGAGTAAATATGATGCTGAGATTAGGGCTGAAAGGAACCCGTATGATCTGATGTTTATGTATTATAGACCTCTTATTGTAAATGATATTGCGGCTAAGAGTGGCATCGTAACTTATAATAGAGTGTTTAATCAGTCTGTAGATAGCGAAGAGTTTAGATCTGAAGTAGCTAGAAATAGTAAAGGGTCTGAATATTCATATTTCACTGAATGTTATACTTATAACGATGTTGTGAAGTCGTTTAGTAATAATAAGAAGTTAGGAGAGGTCTTTGTCAAAAAGATGAAAGAGAATGCTGGTAATAATAGATATAAGTCTATTTACTTAATGAGAGTAGGGAAGGTGTTTTATGATGAGTTTTTTGAAACTTCTTCTGATGGTATCTTTAAGGATTCTATAGATGTAAAGAACCTTTATTATATCAAGAGAGTTACTAGAGGAACACCAGTTACATATATCGCTGTAGAGAGTAAGGCTGACTATGATGACTTAAAAGGGGCTATGATTACTGCTTATGATTACTATAGAGCGAATGGCAATGTAAATATCGGTGGGGAATATGGTAAGATATTAGATAATGCAAGTTTTACTGTATTAAATCCTAGCCAGTGGAGTAAGTCTAAGAATGATATGTTCTCTGTACTGGACACTAAATTATCAGCTAGTTCTCCTGGAACAATGGTATATCTGGATATAAGATCTGTAGAAAAGGATGAATTTTATAATAAAAAATAGTTTGTATTACTGTTAGAAAACTAATGAAACTATGAATAAGAAGGAATTAGTAAAAGACCTTAAACCTTACTCTACTTTGATGAATGAGGAGCAATACTGGGCTATAATAGAAGCTTCATTAGAGAATAGTAAAGATCAGAGTGGACAATCTGAGTATATTACTAAAGTGTTAGAAAAACTGACTTTAGAAGAGATTATAGGTTTTAGTTTAACTACAAGTCACTTAACGAATGAGATATATAGTTCTCATATGTGGTGTGCAGGTTATATCATGAATAGTGGTTGTTCTGATGATGGATTTATGGACTTTAGAGACTGGGTAGTATCTCGTGGTAAAGAGGTGTATTATAAAGCTAAAGATAATCCTGATACCTTGATTAGCGAGGTAAATTTTGGAGAGGGAGAGTATTATAGTTTTGAGTGCTTTGAAAGTGTTGCATGGGATGTATTTGAAAAGGAGACAGGTGAAGAAATATTTGAGTATAAGGATTCCCTTATTGAGTACAATGATGATATTACTTTTGACTGGGAGGAAGATGATGATGAATCAATGCAAGTGATATGCCCACAGTTGTATGCTTATTTTGAGGAATAATTCTAATAAGTAATTAAATGAGAAAGTATTTATCTACAGAGGATGCTATAGGGTATATTGTGGGAGAGTATATATACTATGAATGTACTAATTGTGAGGTAGTGGTGTATAGTTATCCTGTGTATAAGGATAGTTGCGCATGTGGTAATATTGAGGCTGTTGCAATGACTTCTACTGTTACGATTAAAGACAAGAATAAGTATAAAGTTTTTGAGGATAGGTAGCATTTAGTAAAAGGAAAGACCTGTTAGAGGTCTTTTTTTAGTTATATACTGTATTGTTACCTCTTAAAGACCATAAAGAATACAGCTACCTGTATCGCTACAATAGCAAAAAACTTAACTTTAAAAGAGTCTTTAGATATCTTATGTCTCAGTTTTCTCATAGCAAACCATCCACCTAGACTACCACCAAAGAAGCATAGTGTCAATAGATTTTTCTCAGATACCCTACGACCATGTTTAAGAGCTTGCTCTTTATCATAGGCAAACATCGTAAAGGCTAAGTAGTTAATAATGAATAGATATAGTAATAAAAACTTCATGTGATTTATTTATTGTCGCAAAGGTAGTATTTTAGCTATTCTTAAAATAATAAAATATGACGTTGATAGAGTTTATTCAACAGGCTGTGAATGCAAGTGCGAAGAGTATAGAGAATACTTTATCTCTACTAGGAGAAGGGTGTACTATACCATTCATCGCTCGATATAGAAAAGACAGAACGGGTAACTTAGATGAAGTAGTTGTCGAAAAGATAATGAAGTATAGTGAACTGTACGAGGGAATAGTGAAGAGAAAGGAGTCTATACTAAATTCAATAGAAGAGCAAGGAAAGTTAACTGAGGAGCTTAAGGCTAAGATTTCTAATAGCTTTGACCTAACTGAAATAGAAGATTTATACTTGCCATATAAGAAGACGCGTAAGACCAAGGCAGATACAGCTCGTGAAAATGGGTTAGAACCTCTAGCGAAGGTGATTATGGCTCAGAATGCTAGTGATGTGGACTCTATAGCTACTAGATATATTAATGACAAGATAGGAAGTGAAGAGGAGGCTATACAAGGGGCGTCTGATATCATAGCAGAGTGGATTAATGAGAATATGTATGTGCGTAAATCACTGAGACGTAAGTTTCAGAGAAGTGGTGTAGTAAGTACAAAAGTAGTTAAAGCAAAGAAAGACGATGAGGCTGCACAGAAGTTTGAGCAGTACTTTGATTGGGCTGAGCCTGTATATAAGATTCCTGCACACCGTCTGTTAGCTATACTTAGGGCGGAGAATGAAGGTTTTATTAAGTTTAATGTGGGCATAGAAAAAGAAGAGGCTATAAACTTTATAGAGGACAATGTAGTAAAGGGCAAAGGAGAATGTAGTAAGATAGTGGAGAAGGCAGTAGCTGATAGTTATAAACGTCTATTAGAGCCAGCATTAGCAAACGAGGCTTTGGCTGAAGCTAAAGAAAAGGCTGACTTAAACTCTATTCAAGTATTCGCTGATAATTTGACTCAACTATTGTTAGGTTCGCCATTAGGTGAGAAACGTATATTAGCTATCGATCCTGGGTTTAAGACTGGGTGTAAAGTAGTGTGTCTAGATGAACAAGGAGATTTGCTATATAATGAAACTATATTTCCACACGCTCCTCAAAAGGATACTACTATGGCAATGAAGAAGATTCGCTCTATGGTAAATGCGTATAATGTGGAGGCTATCGCGATAGGTAATGGTACTGCATCAAGAGAGACGGAGTTCTTTATTAAAAAGATAGCGTTCGATAAACCAGTACAGGTATTCGTAGTAAATGAGGCAGGGGCATCTGTATACTCTGCGTCTAAGATAGCTAGAGAGGAGTTTCCTACTTATGATGTGACTGTAAGAGGAGCTGTGTCTATAGGACGTCGATTATCTGATCCGTTAGCAGAGTTAGTAAAGATAGATCCTAAGTCTATTGGGGTAGGACAGTATCAGCATGATGTGGATCAGACATTGCTTAAAAAAGAGCTGGATAATGTAGTGATGAAGTGTGTAAACTCTGTGGGAGTAAATCTGAATACAGCTAGTAAGTCGCTATTGAGCTATGTATCTGGTATAGGGGAGAAGATGGCTGAGAATATTGTGCAGTATAGAACGGAGAATGGGCCATTTGAGAGTAGAACAGAGCTTAAGAAGGTACCTAGATTAGGAGATAAGGCTTTTCAGCAGGCAGCAGCCTTTGTTAGGATTAAGAATGCTAAGAATCCATTAGATGATTCGGCTGTACACCCTGAGGCTTATGGTGTGGTAGAAAAGATAGCTAAGGATATGAAGGTGTCTATCGGTGAGATGATCTCTAATAAAGAGCTTATCGCTAAGGTAGAGGCTAATAAATATACTACTGGAGAGGTAGGTGTACTAGCGTTACAAGATATTTTAAAAGAATTGGAGAAGCCAGGGTTAGATCCTAGACGTAGTGCTAAGGTATTTGAGTTTGACCCTAATGTGAAGCAAATTACAGATCTAAAGATTGGGCAGGTGTTACCTGGTATTATAAATAATATTACCAACTTTGGTTGTTTTGTTGATGTGGGAATTAAGGAGAGTGGATTAGTGCATATCTCTCAACTTAAGGCAGGCTTTGTATCCGATGTAAATGAAGTAGTGAAGCTTCATCAGCATGTACAAGTTAAAGTGACTGATGTAGATGTGGCTAAAAAGAGAATACAGTTATCTATGATTTTAGATTAATAAGCTTGTATTTTTAGTCAATTCTAGTCAATTGGTCTACTGTATAATATGGGATTAAAAAAATATTGAGATTAATATAAAAAAACTACTTTGGTTTTTGTTTTTGGCACGATAGTTGTTTTTAGATAAATAACTTGAGTTTGAAACAATACATTGTTATTGAAAAAGAAAACAAGCAGGTAAGTAGTGTTTTTATTATGTTTTATAAGTGAAGGGCCTATCTTTTATTGTCAAGATAGGCTCTTTTTTTGTGCCTTAAAGTTAGATTATAGTAATCTCTAAATTATAGAAGGCCTAAAAAGAGTAAGTTATACAAGACTAGTATGTTTACTGTAAGCATTGTTAGTAGTCAAACCTATTATCTCGATGTGAAGTAAGGGCATAAAAAAAGCGTTATACAGCAAATAGCTATATAACGCGTCTATATATGATATAAGATCAGAGGTTACTCTGTCTTAGAATTGTCTTGAGTATTCTCTTTTTTAGTAGTTTGTTGAGCGTTCTCGTCTCTAGTAGCGTCTTTGAATTCTTTGATACCAGACCCTAGTCCTCTCATTAATTCAGGTATTTTTTTACCTCCGAACAATAATAGTACAATAGCAATAATTAATATAATTTGCCATGGACCTACAACTCCTAAAAATATGTGTAATGAGTTCATAATAATCTTTTTGAAACATTAAGTAGCGACAAATATAGGAAGAAAAATATAAATCGTTTATTCATAAAAGGTTTTATTTAACTTTTAACGTTTTTATTGTTCTAAATTTTTCTTTTATATTGTGAATATTTATATAAAGAATTTAAGCTGAGTTTTATAATTATTATATTTGTGTAGTAAAACATGTATAGATGTTAGGAAAGGGACATAAAAGGAAAAAGTGGAAAAGCACACTTCTAAGTAAGTATCGTATTGTTATAGTTAATGATAAGACTTTTGAAGACGTGAAGTCTTTTAAGCTTAATCTGCTTAATGTTTTTGGAGCTAGTACTACATTGGTGTTTTTATTTATTCTCTCGACAGTATTATTATTAGTACTGACTCCTCTTAAAGAATATATACCTGGATATTCGTCTGCTGAACTTAAACAGAGAGCAGTAGAGCTCGCTTTAAAGGTGGACTCTCTAGAGAATGAGTCTAGAATGAATCAACAGTATTTATCCGCTATTAAAAGTGCTTTACTAGGAGAGATCCAAGTGACTAAGGCAAGTGTAGATTCGCTAGCTTTGACACAGAAGCCATTAAATCAAATAGAGCATAAAGATCCTAGTGAGACAGATTTGAAGTTACGCGAAATGGTTAGACTTGAAGATAAGTATAATATTTTCGAAGAAAGTAAACCTAAGGTTAGTCAAGTACTGTTTAGCCCTATCAATGCAGAGATAGTTAAGAAATACGATAGTCGATCTATGCACTTTGGTATTGACTTTAGAGCTCCTGCTAATACACCTGTTAAGGCAATCGGTAGAGGTACAGTACTCTTTGTAGATTGGACTATAAAAGATGGATATACAATCATCTTATTGCATGATGAAGGATTGATATCAGTATATAAGCATTTGACTTCTCTTACTAAAGGAGAATATGAGAGTGTAAGATCTGGAGAGGTTATCGGTTTATTTGATGGAAGTAGTGAAGCTTCTGCTTTAAATGCTTCTACTAAATATTTTCACTTTGAACTATGGAAGGATTCGTATCCATTAGATAGTTCATTATTTATAGATCTAGAATAAAAGAATATGTCAATAAAATCATTTGGAGCTAAGATATTTGCTTCAATTATACATAAGAAGACACAAAAATGGGCAAATGACCCAGTGAATACCCAAAAAAGGGTGTTCGAACAATTAATAAATGAGGCTAAACAAACTGCCTTTGGTAAAGACCACAATTTTGAGTCTATTACCACACATGAGGAGTTCGTAAAGCATGTGCCTGTTAGAGATTACGAGGAATTAAAGCCTTATGTAGATAGAGTAGTAGCAGGAGAAAACGATGTACTATGGAAGGGAAAACCTCTGTACTTCGCTAAGACTTCTGGAACCACGTCTGGTGCTAAATACATACCTCTAACAAAAGAATCTATGCCGTATCACATAGAGGCAGCTCGTAATGCTATCTTAGCTTATGTACACGAGACTGGTAAAGCTGACTTCGTAGATGGCAAGATGATATTCTTACAAGGAAGCCCTATACTAGATGAAAAGAATGGCATAAAATTAGGTAGGTTATCTGGTATTGTGGCACATTATGTACCTGCGTATCTGCAAAAGAATAGACTTCCTAGTTATAAAACTAACTGTATAGAGGATTGGGAAACTAAAGTAGATGCTGTAGTAGAGGAAACTGTAAATCTTAATATGAGTTTGATTTCGGGTATCCCAAGTTGGGTACAGATGTACTTTGAGAAACTGAAAGAAAAGAAGGGCAAGCCAATAGGAGAGATATTCCCGAACTTTAATCTGTTTATATACGGAGGAGTGAATTACGAACCTTATAGAAGTAAGTTTGAACAGATGATAGGGCGTAAAGTACCTTCTATTGAGTTGTTTCCTGCTTCAGAAGGTTTCTTTGCCTATCAAGATACACAGACAGAGAAAGGAATGCTATTGCTGCTAAATGCGGGTATATTTTATGAGTTTATAAAAGCAGAGGAGTTCTTCTCTGACAATGCTAGAAGATATACAATAGGAGAGGTAGAGTTAGGTGTGAATTATGTATTAATTATCTCTACTAATGCTGGTCTATGGGGGTATAATATAGGGGATACGGTACAGTTCGTTAACTTAAAACCTTATAGAGTGGTAGTGTCTGGCCGTATTAAGCATTATATATCTGCTTTTGGAGAACATGTGATAGGTAAAGAGGTGGAATCTGCTATACAGCAAGCGATGGAAGGTACTACTGTGACTGTGAATGAGTTTACAGTGGCTCCACAGATTACCCCAACGGAAGGATTGCCATACCATGAATGGTTGATAGAGTTTGGCAATGAACCGGAGGATTTAGAAACTTTTGCTTTAAAGATAGATAATGCTCTTAGAAAACAGAATATGTACTATGATGATTTAATTGTAGGGAAAGTATTAAGAACATTAGTAATCTCTAAAGTAAAACAAGAAGGCTTTCAGGATTATATGAAGAGTATAGGAAAGCTGGGTGGGCAAAATAAATTGCCTAGATTAAGTAATGATAGAAACATTGCTGATCGATTAAAATTATATTAGTAACAAGAAATAATAAGACGTAAAAAGGAGAAGTATATGAAAGAGATAAAAAATATATCTAGAACGAGAGCGCAAGTATCGTCTGCAGCTGTGGAGCGTATGTATATAACAATGCGCCATTTGTTTAACCGTGGTTTCTATAAACCAATGGGAGTGTCAGGGGATACGTTAAGAGAAGCGTTATTAGAATTGCGTCCAGAAATATATGGTACAATCGCAGAGGAAAAAGTAGAGTTAAATGGTTTGTTATACGTTATAGAGCGTCTTCCTATAGGAATAGAGGAGTGTCGTTATATTAACTTAACATCAGATGAAGGATATTCTTTCTCTCACTTTACTGCTATCGTACCACCTAAGAGAAGAAGAAACTGTTATCGTATAGATGAGGAGCAAATGAACATCGAGATTACTAGAGGTAGATCTGATATTTATGACGTGCTTACTCACTTGACGTTTATCTTCATTGAATCACACAAGATTAAAGAACGTGTGTTAATCGGAGAGGAAGGTAAAGTAACTCGCGATTGGAAAAAAATAGAAACTGCGGCTAATAAAAAAGAACCATTAGAATTAGAAGAGAAAGAGGTAATTATGTCTCACTTAGCTAATGTATTAGGACGTTCTTTTGCAGAGGTGCTAGATGTATATGAGAAATTCGCTATAACTGAGAATCCAGATCGTTTCTTAGATGTAATCTACTGGTTAGGTAAATTGGCTATAGAAGAGGATGTGTACAATGATAAACGTACGATTACTTTTAGCCCATTATTAAGAGAGCGTTTAGGTCACCATATTTATGGTGAGATGTGGTCTGATAGAATTAAAGAGGTATTGACTGATAAAGGTTTATTAGATCGCCCTATTCATGTTATCAGTGCTAATATGCACAGTGTGATGAACTCTATATTTGCTCCATCAGTAGTGAAAAATGAGGTTGAGGTAGAGTCTGAACTTGAGGTATATGAGGAGTTAAGTAAACCTGAAAACAAACATCTAAGAACGCTAGTTAATGAGCGTGCAGAGAATGAAGGTATGGTGTTCTTAAAAGATGAGTCAGGTACTAATATTGATGTACAGATATTTGATACAGCTAAGATTAATTTTGCAGATACTAACTTTAAAGCTCAACAAATAGAAGGTCAATATCCTGTAATCATCGTAATGGATTATGCATTCGGTGAGCAGGCTTATGAGACTATCGATGAACTTCTTAAGCCTTATAAAAAGACAACTATGATTGATGTAGAGTCTGTATCTATCATGGGGAAAGCAGGTATCTTAGTGGGAGATAAAGGAGATATTATGATTCCTTTCGCTCATATTAATGAAGGAACAGGGGATAACTATCCTTTTGATAATGAGTTGACAGTGGATATGTTTAAGAATGATGATATTCCTGTGTTTGGAGGTACGATGGTAACTGTGCTAGGTACTTCTCTTCAGAATAAGGATTTATTAAAGTTCTTCCACGATTCTACTTGGGGAGTTATAGGTCTAGAGATGGAAGGTGCGCATTACCAAAAAGCAATCCAGTCTGCCTCTAAGATTAGAAAGAGTATTAACCCTAATGTAAAAGTTAGATATGCATATTATGCATCAGATAACCCATTAGAAACGGGTAGTACATTAGCTTCAGGAGGATTAGGTACAACAGGTGTAAAACCAACATATCTAATCACAATCAAGATATTAGAGCAAATCTTTAATATTAAGTAATTAGAATCTAAATAGATTAAGATAAGAAGGCCATAGTAAGATCTCTTACTATGGCTTTTTGTTTTTTTTATATGTTAAATTGCTATTTTAAGCGTAATTTTATAGTCTAGAAATCACTTGTAAAAAATGAAAGTATTCAATACACCAATAAATGAATGTATCGTGATAGAACCTAAAGTGTTCTTTGATGAAAGAGGATATTTCTTTGAAAGTTTTAATGAGCGTGTTTTTGAAGAAAAGACAGGGTTAAATGTACGTTTTATTCAAGATAATCAGTCGAAGTCTTCTAAGGGAGTTCTTAGAGGGTTACACTATCAACGTGGGAAGTATCAACAAGCAAAGTTAGTACGTGTTCTACAAGGAGAAGTGTTAGATGTAGTGCTGGATTTACGTAAAGACTCTAGTACTTATGGTAAGCATTTTACCCAAGTATTATCTGATGAGAACTTTACTCAAGTTTATATCCCGAGAGGATGTGCACATGGTTTTATTGTTAAAAGCGAAACTGCTATTTTCTCTTACAAGTGTGATAATGTTTATAATAAAGAATCTGAAGGAGGTATCATTTATAATGATCCAAGTCTTGGGATTGATTGGGAATATGATTTAAATGAAGTTATTGTTTCTGATAAGGATAAAGACCTTCCTTTATTTATAAATGCATTACCTATATGAAAAAAGTATTAGTTACTGGTGCTGCAGGACAGACGGGGCAATGTATGAAGTCGCTCGTAGATGATTATGGTGATGTAAGTTTTGTTTTTTTTGATTCAACTAGCCTTGATATTAGTGATAAACTTAAGTTAGATGAAGTGTTCGGCTTAGAACGCCCTGACTATTGTGTTAATTTGGCTGCTTATACAGCAGTTGATAAAGCAGAAGATGATAAAGAATTAGCGTTTAAGGTTAATGCCGAAGCTGTATTGTACTTGGCAGAAGTATGTAATAAATACAATTGTGTTTTAATGCATATTTCCACAGATTTTGTCTTTGATGGAGAGAAGCGTGTTCCTTATGTTGTTAGTGATATCCCTAACCCTATTAATGTATATGGGGCGTCAAAATTGCAAGGTGAATTATATATAAAAGCGAATATGGAGCGTTATTATATAGTTCGTACTTCATGGGTGTACTCTGATTATGGGCACAACTTTAAGAAGACAATGCTTCGTTTAGCAGAGACAAGAAATGAGATTAGCGTAGTAAATGATCAGATAGGTTGTCCTACTGATGCTATGGATTTATGTCATTTCTTATTGTCCTTGATACAAGGAAGTAAAGCTTACGGGATTTATCACTTTAGTGGAGGAATAGTTTGTTCCTGGTATGACTTTGCTATATCGATATTTAAAGAGAATAATATAAGTATAAAAGTAAACCCAATTAGTACTGAAGAGTATCCTACTAGAGCTAGGAGACCTAAGTATAGTGTGTTGGGATAGGTATAAGGAGTAGATTTAAAAGAGAGTATATAATGAAGAGAGTATTAATAACTGGAGCTGCGGGCTTTTTGGGGTCTCATCTATGTGATAGATTTATTGCAGAAGGTTATCACGTAATAGGAATGGATAACCTAATTACTGGTGACTTAAAGAATATAGAACACCTTTTTAAGCTTGAGAATTTTGAGTTTTATCATCATGATATAACTAAGTTTGTAAATGTTCCTGGGAAATTAGATTATATATTACATTTTGCTTCTCCTGCAAGCCCTATTGATTATCTAAAGATTCCAATTCAGACTTTAAAGGTTGGTTCTTTGGGAACGCATAATTTATTAGGTTTGGCTCGTGTTAAAGGAGCTAGAATATTAATTGCTTCGACTTCTGAGATTTATGGAGATCCATTAGTTCATCCTCAAACAGAAGAGTACTATGGGAACGTTAATACAATAGGACCTAGAGGTGTTTATGATGAAGCTAAACGCTTTCAGGAGTCTATAACGATGGCTTATCATACATTCCATGGAGTAGAGACTAGAATAGTGAGAATATTCAATACTTATGGGCCTCGTATGCGATTAAATGATGGCCGTGTAATACCTGCATTTATTGGACAAGCTTTAAGAGGAGAAGATTTAACGGTGTTTGGAGAAGGTAACCAAACTAGATCTTTTTGTTATGTAGATGATCAAGTAGAAGGAATATATAGATTATTGCTTTCAGATTATCATATGCCAGTAAATATTGGTAATCCAGATGAAATTACGATTCTTGATTTTGCAAAAGAGATTATAGCATTGACTAATTCAGATCAAAAGATTATTTATAAAGATCTACCAGTTAATGACCCTATGCAGAGATGTCCTGATATTACTAAAGCAAAGAATATCTTAGGATGGGAACCTAAAGTAGGAAGAAGTGAAGGAATGAAGTTGACTTATGAGTACTTTAAAACTTTTTCTGATACTGATTTATTGAAAGAGGAACATAAGGATTTTTCTAAGTATATTTATTAAGAAGACTAACTAGTTGTTAGTCTATTTATAGTATTGACTACAATATTGTTAAAGAAATATAACTGTAAAGCACCTAATTTTAATTAGGTGCTTTTTTATTTGTACATACTTTCTTTATTGACTTAATTATATTTATTTTTGATGCTTAATAACAAACAACACAATTAATGAAAATTTTACTATTAGGTTCAGGAGGACGCGAGCACGCACTTGCTTGGAAAATGCTTCAAAGTTCTAAATGTGAAGAGCTATTTGTAGGTCCTGGAAATGCAGGTACAGCTAAGATAGCTACGAATGTCGCAGTTAACCCAAATGATTTTGAGGCAGTAAAGGCTACTGTTTTAGAGAAGGGTATTGATATGGTGGTAGTAGGACCAGAAGACCCTCTTGTAAAAGGTATTGTTGATTTCTTTAAGAAAGATGCACAAGTAAGTCATATTCCTGTTATAGGTCCTTCAATGAAAGGAGCACAATTAGAAGGAAGTAAAGACTTTGCTAAAGAGTTCTTATTTAAGCACAATATACCAACTGCTGCATATGCAACTTTTACAAAAGATACAGTAGAAGAAGGTAAAGCATTCTTAGAGACTGTAAAAGCTCCTTATGTACTTAAAGCTGATGGATTAGCTGCAGGTAAAGGAGTAGTTATATTGGAAGATATCAATGAAGCTAAGGCAGAGTTAGAGAATATGCTAGTAGATGCTAAGTTTGGTGATGCTAGTTCTAAAGTTGTTATCGAAGAGTTTTTATCAGGTATAGAACTTAGTTGTTTTGTATTGACAGATGGAAAGTCATATAAATTATTACCTACTGCAAAAGACTATAAGCGTATTGGAGAAGGTGATAAAGGATTAAATACAGGAGGTATGGGAGCAGTTTCTCCAGTGCCATTCGCTACAGAAGACTTCTTAAAGAAAGTAGAAGAGCGTGTAGTAATACCTACTGTAAAAGGATTACAAGAAGATAATCTTGACTTTAAAGGATTCGTGTTTATTGGATTGATTAAGGTAGGAGATGATCCATTCGTAATTGAGTATAACGTTCGTATGGGAGATCCAGAGACTGAAGTAGTAATGCCTAGAGTTAAGACTGATTTAGTAGATCTTTTTGAAGCTGTAGCTAATGAAACTTTAGATACTATGGATATAGAGTTAGATGAGCGTACTGCTACGACTGTAATGTTAGTGTCTGGTGGATACCCAGAAGATTATGAGAAAGGAAAAGTAATAACTGGTATAGAAGATGTAAAAGACTCTATCGTATTCCACGCTGGAACAGCATTAAAAAATGGAGAAGTAGTTACTAATGGAGGTCGCGTATTAGCAGTTACATCATATGGTAATAGTTACGATGAGGCATTAAAAAAATCTTATCAAAACATAGCTAAGCTAAATTTCGATAAGATTTATTACCGTTCAGATATAGGTTTCGATTTGTAAAAATCGAAACTATTTTAAAAACGAGTGAGATGTAGTATCTTGGTTATCTTCATTATTTGCTTTGAAGATTTTTAGTTGTTTTAACCAAAAAACGAAATAGTAGCAAGTAATAAGGATAAATGCCCAAGTAATGATATTAGCAATCCACCAGTTTGTTAATTCTAATTTTGCAAAAAGGTCCATTGGAATAAATAGAACTTTTTCAAATAGGAATCCTAATCCAAGAAAAAATGAAGTCATCGTACTTTATTTTAAATTAAATAAAATTATTTTATCAATCCGTTTACTAAAGCTAGCTCTCTCTAAAAAGAGAGAGATTAGCTTTAATATGTACAAAAATATAAAATATATAAATGTTAGCAAGTATTTTTAGTAAAACAAAACCAATTAATTACATTATACTGACCATATTAATCTTAATGATTAGTGTTTTGTACTTGTTTATAGATCAAGACCAATTGGTTTGGACGAGTTATGAATTTGGGAAAAGAACAGTTTTACTAGGCTTGTTAATGGTAATGATGTTTTTGTCACAGTTCGTCGTTACTAGGAATAGACTTGTAAGAGATAACGCTTATGTACCTCTATTATTCGTCTCTTTTTTAATGTTTTTTCCAACAGTTTTAGTTCACAGTAAAGTAATTATATCTAATTACTTTATTATGCTTGCTTTGAGAAGAATATTTGCTTTACATTCATTAAAACAGTCAAAAGAGAAAATATTCGATACCTCTTTATGGATATTTGTAGCTAGTTTATTCCACTTCTGGAGTGTATTATTCTTTATACTGTTATTCTTTGCGATTACTTTCTTTGGAAGTAAAGACTACAGAAACTGGTTTATACCTATTATAGCTTTTTTCTGTGTATCTATATTCTTAGAGTTATACCTAATAATGGCTAACGAAAGTTATTACGATTGGTTCTGGGATAAGTGTAGAGTGAGTTTTGACTTTATGTATTTTGAGAATATATATCAGAACATTTCACTAGCAGTCTTTGTACCGATAGCTTTATTATTCTTTGTGAGTCAAGCACTCACAGTATCATCTAAGCCATTTAATATGCAAGGAACCTATAAGAAAATCATACTTTCTTTCCTTATAGGTGTTGCAATATATATTGTATCTGCAGATAAGAATAATGGAACTCTATTATTTACTTTCTTCCCATTAGCGGTATTAGGAGCTAATTACATAGAAGCTATACCTCAGAGATGGAGAAGAGAAGCTGTCGTATACAGTGTATTCGGACTTGGAGTCTTCTTCTATATCATGCAGTTAATCTTATAATTTATGACCGTATGCTAGATCACCAGCATCTCCTAGACCTGGTACGATGTAGTTATGGTCATCTAATTTCTCATCTAATGTAGCTACCCATAAGTTCACATTATCAGGAAGGTTCTCTTCTAAATATTGAATTCCTTCTGGAGCAGCAATTACTACAGCTATATGTAGTTCTTTAGGTTTTTCTTCAGCCATTAGCTTGTTGATTACAGCTACTAACGACTGCCCTGTTGCTAACATTGGGTCAATAAGAATTAGTATTTTGTCTTGAAATGAAGGTGCTGCTTGATATTCAACTAATATCTCACTAGCCTCTCCATGTTTTCCATGACGGCGATAAGCTGATACGAATCCATTCTCAGCATTGTCATAGAAGTTCATAAATCCAGTGTGTAGAGCTAGTCCAGCACGTAAGATAGAACATAGTACTACGTTATCTTCGATACATGTTGTATGTTTTACTCCTAGAGGAGTTTGTACAGCAATATCCTTATACGGTAACTTTTTACTCAATTCATACGCCATAATCTCACCGATACGTTCGATGTTTTTTCTAAAACGCATACTATCTTTTTGGATATTTACGTCGCGTAGTTGGGCTAAAAAGTGGTTTAGGATACTGTTTTCTGCGGAAATATAATGAATTTTCATCTCGGTATAATTAGTACGATAAAGGTATAAAAACTATATTTGTAAATAAAATAATTAGTATGTTTTCAGAATTAGCATTTCCAATATTCGAAGAGAGTATTCGCGACTATCATAAATTTGATAATGTTGATCAACCAATCAACAACCCATATCCAAAAGATGATATCAAACATTTATTGTATTTAAAGAATTGGATTGACACTGTTCAATGGCATTTCGAAGATATTATCCGCGACCCACAGATTGATCCTGTAGCAGCATTAACATTGAAAAGAAGAATTGATGCTTCTAATCAAGAGCGTACGGATATGGTAGAATATATCGATAGCTACTTCTTACAAAAACACAAAGATGTGCAAGTAAAAGCAGGTGCTAAGATTAACTCTGAAAGCCCAGCTTGGGCTATAGATAGACTTTCTATTTTATCTCTTAAAATTTATCATATGAATGAGGAAGCTACTAGAGCTGAAGCTACTCAAGATCACAGAGATAAATGTCAAGCTAAATTAGACGTACTTTTAGAACAAAAGAAAGACTTAACAACAGCGATTGATGATTTGTTAAATGACATCGCTAATGGAGATAAGTACATGAAAGTGTACAAACAAATGAAAATGTACAATGATGAGGAATTAAACCCTGTATTGTACCAAAACAAGAAATAATCATATCTTTGATAAAAAATATAGAAAGCGTGAGTATTCACGCTTTTCTTGTTCATAACCTAATTTAACTCGTTGTGGCACAGTTGAAACATATATTGGTATTTAGATTGTCTGCTATGGGAGATGTCGCTATGACTGTTCCTGTAGTTCGTGCTCTAATAGCACAGCATCCTGATGTTCGAGTGACTATAGTATCTCGTCCATTTTTCAAACCGTTTTTTAAAGATATAGATAGAGTGGAGTTCTTTTCTATAGATATAAAGAAAAGACACAAAGGCTTTTTAGGACTGATTAAGTTATTTAAAGATTTAAAGAAACTTAAGGTTGACTATTTTGCAGACTTTCACAATGTGTTACGTTCTCAGCTCATCCGTTCATTATTTAGCTTAACAGGAACTAAGGTAGCAGCATTAGACAAAGGTAGAGAAGGAAAGAAAGAACTTACTCGTGTAGAGAATAAAGTATTCAAGCAGCTACCCACTATGTTTTCTAATCACCAACAGACCTTAGCGCGTTTAGGGTTTAAGGTTGATCTAGCTAATCCTCAGTTTCCAGCTGTACCAGAATTAGCTCCTGAGCTACTTCAGTATGTAAAGGAGAAAGATACAGTGTGGATAGGTATAGCCCCTTTTGCACAATATGATACTAAGGTGTATCCACTTAACTTAATGCAGCAAGTAGTAGACTCATTAGCAGAACGTGAGAAGTCTATTATTTTCTTGTTTGGAGGTGGAGAGAAAGAGATAGCATTGCTTAATCAATTAAAGCGTGATAACTATAACGTAATCGTTATGGCAGGTAAGGTTAAGTTTGATGCGGAAATCAATTTAATCCAGCATTTAGATGTTATGTTATCTATGGATTCTGGAAATGCTCATATAGCAGCCATGCTTGGCAAGAAAGTTGTGACACTTTGGGGAGCAACGCATCCTTATGCAGGCTTTGCACCATTTAATCAGCCAGCTGATTATTGTATCACAGCAGATAGAGCGAAGTATCCATTACTGCCTACATCTGTATATGGTAATAAGATAGTGGAAGGATATGAAGACGCTATGCGTACAATAGATCCACAAGTAGTGTGTGATAAGATAATAGAAATAATAAATTCAGATAAATAATCGTATTTTTACAACATAAAATATTGACTATGAGAATAGCAGACTATATTAGAGATATACAAGACTTTCCGAAGGAAGGTGTTGGGTTTAAAGATATCACACCTCTTTTAAACGACCACGCAGCGATGATGGAAGCTACTAAGCAGTTATTGGCATTAGTAGGAGATAAGAAGGTAGATAGAGTAGTAGGGATGGAGAGTAGAGGTTATTTCTTTGCTACTTTATTAGCAGAGAAGTTAGGTGCAGGATTTGTACCAGTACGTAAACCAGGTAAGCTTCCTTTTGATACGATCTCACAGGAGTACAGCCTAGAGTATGGTACAGATATCTTAGAGATGCACGTAGATGCGATCAAACCTGGAGAGAAAGTACTTATTCACGATGATGTACTAGCTACAGGAGGTACTGCAGAAGCTGTATGTAAACTGGTAGAACGTTTAGGAGGAGAGATAGTACAGGTAAATTTCTTGATGGAATTGTCTTTCTTACACGGTAGAGATAAGTTAGCTCAGTATGAAGTAAAAAGCTTAATGAGCTACTAAACATATTTATTTTATTTTTTTAAACCCTATCAACGGTCAAATTTTAGTTGGCTTTTGATAGGGTTTCTTTTTTGTTTTCTCCAAGATGAGTCCGTTGTAAGTCCGTTATGAGTCCGTTATGAGTCCGTCAAAATGAGGTTTATAACGGAGTCATGACGTACTAATTATGCAATTATATAGCTATGATCTGCATCAACACAGATATCATATTAGTATTGATAGCAATGAGCAATTGGCTCGAAGTATAAAGTTTAGCCTATAAAAATGAAGAACTCTTCTCTTAAAATAGCATTTAAATAGAAGAGAAATAGAACTGTATCTAGAGTGTATTTTTGCATAACTAAAACTGAGGTTATAAGGATGATTTGACGTTTATAAGATGATAATTTTAAAATGTCCAAAAAATATATATTCTAAAATAAGGGTTAATGTCTTATTCTATAAAGTCTTGAGAGGTGTTTTTATTTTTTATAAAAAAGCTTGCATAATCCAAATTTAATTAGAAAACTTTGTCAATGCTTATTTAAGCAGATAATAAACTTATGAAGAAAACCGATTTAAATATTACTTTTATCTCTAACAACATTGCTTTAGCAACTGTTGCGGTTTTCTATACTTCTACATCGCGGGTAACTCGCGTCCGGGCTTAATCTTTTTTAGCCTTTTTTGATTATAATGCTTTTTTGGCATTATATCTGTGTATATATCATTGAATTTTTTAATGCTTTTCAGACAGTTATGAATTATTGTATCTATTCGGTATCAGTATTTTAGCTCGTTTGATTTCTAATCATTTGTTTTTGAAATGAATGCAAAACAGTTTATCGTAATTCCTGCGAATGAATCACACGTAGGATATGCGGAACAAATTTGTGAAGAGATGGCTCAGTCGGCTCTTGCTAGAGGGACTGGTATCGCTAGAAGAAAACCAGAGTACGTTGCCAATAAAATGGTTGAAGGTAAGGCTGTTATCGCTCTACACGTAGATGGTACTTGGGCTGGTTTTTGTTACATCGAGACGTGGAGTCACGGTGATTATGTAGCCAACTCTGGACTGATAGTCAACCCTACTTTTAGAAAAGAGGGACTGGCTAAAGCTATTAAAAAACGCATTTTTGAATTATCGAGAGAGAAATATCCAAAGGCTAAGATATTCGGTTTAACTACGGGGTTCGCGGTAATGAAGATCAACTCAGACTTAGGTTATGAGCCTGTACCTTACTCAGAACTAACTCAAGATGAGAGTTTCTGGAAAGGGTGTGAGAGTTGTGTGAACTTCCAAATCTTACAGAGTAAGGAGAAAAAGAATTGCTTATGTACTGCAATGCTTTGGAATCCAGAAGAAAAAGAGAAAGAGCTTCGTACTAAAATAGACCAAAAGACCAAAGCAAAAGAGCGTCTTAAAAACATGCAGAAAAAGTACTCTTTGCTTAAACGATTGCAAATGCAATTGAAAAAAACAGTCAAAAAAACACATCTATTTTAATTTTAAAACACATCAATCATGAATAATAAAAAAGTTGTATTAGCATTTAGCGGAGGATTAGACACTAGCTTCTGTGTAATTTATTTAAAAGAAGAATTAGGGTATGAAGTTCACTCTGTAGCAGTAAACACAGGAGGATTTGATGCAGAAGAAGTAAAAGCGATAGAGGAGAGAGCATATGCTTTAGGCGTAGCTTCTCATAAGACTATCGATGAGACAGAAGATTACTATAACGATAGCGTTAAGTACTTGATATTCGGTAACGTATTAAAGAATGCGACATACCCATTATCAGTAAGTGCAGAGCGTGTATGTCAGGCTACAGCTATTGCTAATTATGCTAAGAAGATTGGTGCACAGGCAGTTGCTCATGGTAGTACAGGAGCAGGTAATGACCAAGTGCGTTTTGATATGATCTTTAATATTTTGGTGCCTAATGTAGAAATCATTACACCGATTAGAGACTTAAAATTAAGTAGAGAAGAAGAGATCGAGTTCTTACAGAAACACGGTGTCGAAATTAATGCAGAGAAAGCAAAGTATTCAATTAATAAAGGTTTGTGGGGTACTTCAGTAGGAGGAAAAGAAACCCTAACTTCTAATCTATATTTACCAGAAGAGGCTTGGCCTACGCCTGTGACTAAGACAACTCCTGAGACAGTGGAGATTGTTTTTGAGAAAGGGGAGCCAGTAGCTTTAAACGGTAAAAAACTAAAACCTACTGAGGTTATCCAACAATTACAAGACTTAGCTCAACCATTTGGTATCGGTAGAGATATCCACGTAGGAGATACGATTATTGGTATTAAGGGAAGAGTTGGTTTTGAAGCTGCTGGTCCAATTATCTTGGTAAAAGCTCACCATACTTTAGAGAAACATACATTGACTAAATGGCAATTAAGTTGGAAAGAACAGTTGGCATCATTCTATGGTAACTATCTACATGAAGGACAATTCCACGATCCAGTGATGAGAGATATGGAAGCATTCTTAAGTAGCACACAGCAGACTGTGAGTGGTAAGGTAATCGTAGAGCTTCACCCACACCGTTTTGTAGTAATAGGTATAGAGTCAGAGCACGACTTAATGTCTAATAAATTTGGTAGCTACGGAGAGATGAACAATGCGTGGACAGGAGAAGATGTAAAAGGGTTCTCTAAAATCTTTGGTAACCAAGTAATGATTTGGCACAAAGTAAATAACCAAGACCAATAAGATATGCAGACAATTAAAGCAGGAATAGTTGGAGGGGCTGGCTATACTGGAGGAGAGTTATTAAGATTATTACTACCTCATCCAGCAGTAGAGATTGCCTTTGTACATTCTAATAGTAGTGCAGGCAAGCCAGTATATGAGGTACACACTGATCTCTTTGGTGATACAGATCTTAAGTTCAGTGCGTCATTGACACAAGATATTGATGTTCTGTTTTTGTGTATGGGACATGGTGACTCTAAAGTATTCTTAGCAGAGAACGAGATAGATAGTGAAATAAAGATTATCGACCTCAGCCAAGACTTTAGATTAAAAGAGACAGCAGGAAAGTTTGTATATGGATTGCCAGAACTAAATAGAGAGCAGATTAAGAAGGCAAGTTATATCGCTAACCCAGGTTGTTTTGCTACAGCGCTACAGTTGGCTTTATTGCCATTAGCTAGTGCTGGGAAATTACCTGAGTCTATTTATATCAATGCCTTGACTGGATCTACAGGAGCAGGACAGAGCCTATCTACTACTTCTCACTTTAGTTGGAGAGCAAATAATATATCAGTGTATAAAGCTTTCACTCATCAGCATCTTAATGAGATAGGAGAGAGTTTAACACAGCTACAACCAGGGTATGCTAAGAACATTAAGTTTATCCCTGAGCGTGGAGACTTTAGTAGAGGAATTTTTGCAAGTGTAATGTTTGAGTCTACATTGACTGAAGAAGAGTTATACAGACTGTATAATACTTACTATGAGTCACACCCATTTACACATGTTAGTGCTAAGGGAATAGATTTAAAACAAGTAGTTAATACAAATAAGTGTCTTGTATCTATAGTGAAGGATGGAAATGATGTGTTGATAACAAGTGCAATAGATAACTTGTTAAAAGGGGCAAGTGGACAGGCTGTTCAAAATATGAACTTGTTATTCGGGTTAGACGAAAAAACAGGTTTACAACTAAAAGCTTCGGCTTTCTAAAAAAGTTTATTATGATGAAATTATATGATGTATACCCACTTAATCCTATCGAAATAGTAAAAGGGATAGGGAGTAAAGTATATGACAACAATGGTCAAGAGTATTTAGATTTATATGGAGGTCACGCAGTAATCTCTATCGGACATACTCATCCGCACTATGTAGCGAGATTAAAAGACCAACTTGATAAAATCGGATTTTATTCTAATTCTATAGAAATCCCTCTTCAACAGCAGTTAGCTGCTTTGTTAGGAGAGGTGGCTGGGTTGGACAATTATCAATTGTTTTTGTGTAATTCAGGAGCAGAAGCCAATGAAAATGCTTTAAAGCTTGCTTCTTTTTACAATGGTAAGAAGAAAGTAATAGCTTTTGATAAAGCTTTTCATGGAAGAACATCTCTTGCGGTTTCTGCTACTGATAACCCAAAGATAGTTGCCCCAGTTAATCAAACTGATAACATTGTGTTCTTACCTTTTAATGATGAGCAGGCTTTAGAACAAGCTTTCGCTTCTTATGGGGATGAAGTAACAGCAGTGATTATCGAAGGAATACAAGGTGTTGGAGGGATTCAGGTAGCTACAGACAGTTTCTTAGCAAAAATCAGAACGCTAACGACACAGTATGGAGCAGTATTTATCGCGGATGAAGTTCAGTGTGGATATGGTCGTACAGGTTCATTCTACGCAGTAAATGATGGAGGAGTACAAGCTGATATTTATACAATGGCTAAAGGTATGGGGAATGGATTTCCTATTGGAGCTATTGCTATTGGAGAGCAGTTTAAGCCTTGGCATGGACAATTAGGTACTACATTTGGTGGAAACCACTTAGCATGTGCTGCAGCGCTGTCTGTATTAGAAGTGATGAAGCAGGATAACTTAATGGCTCATACAGCTCAGATAGGAAACTATCTAATCAACGAGTTAAAGAAATTAGACAAGATACAGGAAGTAAGAGGTAAAGGATTGATGATTGGTATAGACCTTGCTCCTGAGTTAAAGGATGTTCGTAAAGAACTATTAGTGAAAGATTACATCTTCACTGGGACTGCAAGCCCTAATGTAATTCGGCTGTTGCCAGCTTTAAATCTGAGTCAAGCAGATGCAGATTTATTCTTGGACAAGTTCAGCAATAGATTACAACAATTTTAAATTTGATTAAACAATGAAACAATTTTTTTCCGTTAACGATATAACATCTCTATCTCAAGCAGTACAGAGTGCATTGACATCTAAACAGAGCCCTTTTGCAGATGAGGCTCTTGGTAAGCATAAGACAATAGGTTTAGTATTCTTAAACCCAAGTTTACGTACAAGGATGAGCACACAGAAGGCTGCTATGAACTTAGGGATGAATGTAATGGTGATGAATATGACATCAGACGGTTGGGCTTTAGAGACTAAAGACGGTGTAGTGATGGACGGAAATACAGCAGAGCATATTAAAGAGGCTGCTGCTGTGATGGGAGAATACTGTGATATTTTAGGATTGCGTTCTTTCCCAGGGTTAAAAGATGCTGATGAAGATTATAGTGAGGAGTTGTTTGGTAAGTTCGCTAAGTACTGTGGTAAACCAGTAGTGAGTTTAGAGAGCGCTACAAGACACCCACTACAGAGTTTCACAGATCTAATTACAATAGTAGAACACTTCGATTATCAGTATGATAGTGTACAAGAGAAGTTAGTACCTCAAGGTAAGAAACCAAAAGTAGTATTGACATGGGCTCCACACGTTAAGGCATTGCCACAGGCAGTACCTAATTCATTTGCAGAGTGGATGTGTAGAGCACAGGCAGAAGGATTGGTAGATTTCGTAGTAACACATCCAGAAGGATATGCGTTAAAAGAAGAGTTTACTACTGGAGCTACAGTTACTACTAATCAAGATGAGGCTTTAGCTGATGCAGATTTCGTATATGTAAAGAACTGGTCAAGTTATGAAGACTATGGGCAGATTACTTGTACTGATAAGTCGTGGATGCTGACTCTTGATAAGTTAGAGGCTACTAATAATGCTAAAGTGATGCACTGCTTACCCGTAAGACGTGATTTAGTGATAGCATCAGAGGTATTAGATAGTGAGCACTCTATCGTGGTACAAGAAGCAGGAAACAGAGTTTGGGCTGCCCAAGCAGTATTAAAAGAAATGCTAAAAAACCAATAGATTATGCAAAGCCTTACAGTTATTAAAATAGGGGGTAATATCGTAGATGATGAGTCGTCGTTACAAGCTTTTTTAGATACTTACGCAAGTATAGAAGGACCTAAGGTCTTAGTACATGGTGGAGGTAAATTAGCTACGCGTATGGCTACTCAGTTAGGGATAGAGACTCAGATGGTCAATGGACGTCGTATCACTGACGAAGCGATGTTGCCTATAGCTGTAATGGTGTATGCTGGATTAATCAACAAACAGATTACTGCACAACTTCAGTCAAGAGGTTGTGACGCGATAGGAATCTCAGGAGCAGATGCTAAACTGATACAGAGTCATAAAAGACCTACTGAACCAATAGATTATGGATATGTAGGAGACTTTAAGGCAAGCGATGTGAATGTGGTTCGATTAAAGCAATTGGTAGAGATAGGACTTAGTCCTGTGTTCTCTGCCATTACGGCGGATAAGGAAGGCCAATTACTAAACACGAATGCAGACACTATAGCGTCTAACTTAGCAGTGGCTCTGGCTACAGAGTATAAAGTAGCTTTGATATATTGCTTTGAACGCAAAGGTGTGTTGCAGGACATTAACAATGAGGACTCTGTGATTAGTACCATTAATCGAGAGAACTTTACACAACTAAAAGAACAAGGAGTGATAGCAGATGGTATGTTGCCAAAGATAGAGAATGCTTTGGCTGCTATCGACCAAGGTGTGGATAAAGTATGTATCAAGAAAGCAGAGGATTTATTAGAAGCAGAAGCTGGTACTACTATTCAACGATAATAAAACAATAAGACACAATACTACTTAACTATAAACACTGACATGAAAGATAACCTAACACAAGAGGCTATAGCTTTATTAGAAAGATTAATTGCTTCTCCTTCATTTAGTAAGGAAGAGCATCTTACATCTGATTTGATCGCTGCATATTTAGAGTCACACGGAGTGGCGATACACCGCGAGTTATTCAATGTATGGGCTTTCAATAAACACTATGACCCAAGTAAGCCTACTATTCTGTTAAACTCTCATCACGATACAGTGAGACCGAATAAGGATTATACACGTGATCCTTTTAAACCAGAGATTATAGCTGGCAAGCTTTTTGGATTAGGGAGTAATGATGCAGGAGGATGTTTAGTATCTCTTATTGCTACATTCCTTTATTTTTATGATAAGGAAGGAATGAAATATAACTTCTGTATTGCAGCAACAGCAGAAGAGGAGATATCTGGTAATGATGGTTTAGAGTATGTGATTCCTAAATTAGGAGAATTAGAATTCGCTATTGTAGGAGAACCTACACAAATGCATTTAGCTGTGGCAGAGAGAGGACTGATGGTCTTAGACTGTGTAGCTAAAGGACGCTCTGGGCATGCAGCACGTAACGAAGGAGATAATGCAATATTTAAAGCGATTAAAGATATAGAATGGTTCAATACATATCAGTTCCCAAAGGTATCTGAAGAGTTTGGACCTATTAAGATGAGTGTAACGATGATTAATGCGGGTACACAGCATAATGTAGTACCTTCTACATGTGACTTCGTAGTAGATGTACGTGTGACAGATGCGTATACTAACGAAGAAGTATTAGAAATGGTAAGACAGCATGTGGACTGTGATGTTAATGCTCGTTCTACTCGATTAAAACCTTCGTCTATAGCAAAAGACCACCCAATCGTAAAGGCTGGTATAGCATTAGGAAGAGAGACTTATGGATCACCAACTACGAGTGACCAAGCCTTGTTAAGTATTCCATCGCTTAAGTGTGGACCTGGCGACTCTGCTCGCTCACATACAGCAGACGAATTCGTCTATGTAGAGGAGATAAAAGAGGGAATAGCCTTGTATATAGAGATGTTAACGCAAATCGTGTAGCAAATGAAATTATGGCAAAAGAATACTACAGTGGATCAATCAGTAGATACGTTCACAGTAGGACAAGATAGAGTGTTAGATATGAACTTAGCGGCTTTTGACGTTATGGGGTCACTGGCACATACACAGATGTTAGAAAGCATAGGATTACTGGAGGCTGAAGACTTAGTAATCATACAGAAAGAATTAAAACAGATTTACCAAGAGATATTAGCAGGACAATTCACAATAGAGGATGATGTAGAAGATATTCATTCACAAGTAGAGTTGTTATTGACAAGAAGAATTGGTGAAGCTGGTAAGAAGATACATTCAGGACGTTCAAGAAACGACCAAGTGTTAGTTGATCTTAAGTTATATTTCCGCCATGAGATAGAAGAGATTGTTGTTAAAACTAAAGAGGTATTTGAGACATTACAAGGTTTAAGTAACCAGTATAAAGATGTTTTACTACCTGGCTATACGCATTTACAGATCGCAATGCCTTCGTCATTTGGCTTGTGGTTTGGGGCGTATGCAGAGAGTTTAGTGGATGACTTAGAGATGATGTTATCAGCGTGGAAGGTGACGAATAAGAATCCATTAGGATCAGCTGCTGGTTATGGTTCATCATTCCCTCTAAATAGACAGATGACTACAGATTTATTGGGCTTTCAGTCTATGAATTACAATGTAGTCTACGCTCAAATGGGGAGAGGTAAGACAGAGCGTATCTTAGCACAAGGGCTAAGTTCTATAGCTGCTACTTTAGCTAAGTTCGCGATGGATGGATGTCTATATGTGAGTCAAAATATGGGTTTTATAAAATTCCCAGATCATTTGACTACAGGTTCGAGTATTATGCCTCATAAGAAGAATCCAGACGTTTTAGAGCTTATTCGTTCAAGATGTAATAAGATACAAGCTTTGCCTAACGAAATAGCTTTAATGACTACTAATTTGCCTTCTGGGTACCATAGGGATCTTCAATTGTTGAAAGAGAATTTATTTCCAGCTTTTACTTCTTTAAAGGAGTGTTTGGACATTCTGAAGTTGATGTTAGACAATATCGAGGTAAATAAAGATATATTAAGCGACCCAAAATATGACTATTTGTTTAGTGTTGAGGTTGTGAATGATTACGTACTAAAGGGAATGCCTTTTAGAGAAGCGTATAAAGAGATAGGTCTGTCTATAGAGGCAGGTACTTATCAACCGTCAAAAGAGGTTAACCATACACACGAAGGTAGTGTAGGTAACCTGATGAATGATGCAATCAAAGCTGAGTTTGACCGTGTATATGCGTCATTTGGCTTTGACCAAGTAAATGAGAAACTAGTAAGTTTAGTGTTGTGATAGATTGAAAGAGGTTCTTCCACGCGGTGGTCGAGCCTCTTGCTATTTATTAACATCCGATATAGCACGCTATATCATCTATAATTCGAATAGAGCAGTACAAAAGATAGTTTTTTGTATTGCTCTTTTTTTATTGTTTATCTTTAATGTGTTTAAAATGAATGCTATGAAGAGATTATTGTGCCTATTGTTTATGTGTGCTTCTACGATGGTATCAGCTCAGATTACTGATACAGCTGTTAATAAAGATAAGTTTGAGAAGTCTGATTTCCCTTATAAAGGAGATAGAGTGCTTATCGTGGACAAAATAGATGGAAGTAAAGAGGAAAATATATTTGTATTCGCTAAGAATAAGAAAGGTTCTGAGCAGGATAGACTCTATATACAACAGTTTACTAAGGTAGATGGTAAATGGGAGTCAAAGGTAAGTGAGGAGGTCGCAGATGAAGGGATAATCACTGTGACTTATAATAATCGAAAAGCATTTAAGGATGTAGAGAAGAATGGTCAAGTGGATGCACTTTACATCTACGCAAAGCATGATAAAGATGACCTTAATAACCCTAATGAGGAGATAGGATTGCTCTTTTATAAATATCAGTTATACACTGTGACTGTACGCGCAGATTCTGACTTTAAGAAGAATTATTTTAGCGATAACTTTAAGGAACTCCCTAAGCCAGTGCAGGATTTTGTACTAGACTACTGGAATAAGTATGTTAGTGAAAGGTAGAGATAAAAAAGCTGTCTCTTTTAATATTGAGACAGCCCTTAGTATTGTATATCTATTAAACGTCGTCGTAGTCAACGTATATTTCGTCAGAAGTAACGATAGCTTGACATGATAGGATTAATCCATCAGCAATCTCATCATCTGATAGGATACTGTTCTTTTTCATGACAGCAGATCCTTTGATGATCTTACACATACATGAGCTACAGATACCTCCTTGACATGAGTAAGGAGCGTCAATACCTGCTTTAAGCACACCATTAAGTAATACTTCGCTTTTAGGCATTTCGAAAGTAGCTTCTTCGTCATCTACTAGGGCAGTTACCTTAGTAGTACCTCCTTCTGCCTGTACTGGGTCAACACCATCTGTGTTAGGAGTAAAGATCTCAAACGAAATCTTCTCTTTTGCTACACCTCTGTCTTGTAGAGTAGCACTTACTGTATTAATCATGTCCTCAGGACCACATACGTAGAACTGTTCGAATGCTGTATCTTTATGTTTATTATTAACTACGAAGTTAATAGCTGCCTTATCTATACGTCCGAAGATAGAGTCGTTCTCTCTAATACGAGAATATACGAAATGGATAAATAGACGGTCTGCATATTGCTCCTGTAGTTTATATAACTCGTCGTGGAAGATAGTCTCCTCAGCATTCTTATTACCATATACTAATACGAACTTGCTATTAGGTTCTTGTTCTAATACAGATTTAAGAATAGACATCACTGGTGTGATACCACTACCTGCTGCGAATGCAGCATAGTTATTAGCTGTAGTAGCATTAGGTTCTAGTGTAAATCTTCCTTCTGGAGCATCTACTTCTAGCTGGTCACCTGCCTTTAGTACCTCGTTAGCATAAGTAGAGAATACACCGTGTTCTACTTTCTTTACAGCTATACGAACCTCACCACTAGTAGGAGTAGAGCAGATAGAGTAAGCTCTACGAATCTCTTTACCCTCGTGTTGAAATTTGATATTAAGGTATTGTCCCGCTTTAAATAGATATTCTTCTTTTAGATTAGTCGGAATATCAAATACTATAGATACTGCATTAGGAGTCTCTCTGCGAACTTCTTTTACAGTTAATAGGTTGAATCTTGACATAGTTAGTTTAGTTTGAACGGACAAAAATACGAAAGTGATTGAGTTAACAGCACATTAAATACTATAATCAGCAATTCTTTACAGATAATTAACGCTTTAGGACATTCAGTACTTCGATTTTAGTGATGAGGTGTAAGTTTTATAATCTGTAGAATTATATAACAGGCTTGTGTAACAAGACAATAACTTAATATACTAATAGATATAATTACAATAAAAACCACCCAATGAAACACTTTATTACACTCTCTATGTTACTGTTTAGCTATGTCGTATTCGGCCAGCTAAAGGGAAGTATCAAGGATACGGCGGGTAAGCCTATCAGCTATACAACGGTATATGTAGAGAAAAGCCAACAGAATACAATAAGTAACGAACAAGGTATGTATGAGCTAGCTCTACCACATAAAGGTGAGTATACTATCGTATATCAGTTCTTAGGATATAAAACTTTACGCAAGCATATCACTTATGCTGGTACCCCTCAGGAGGTCAATGTAGTCTTAGATACTGAAGAGTTCGTTTTAGAGGATATCGTGATAACAGCTGGAAAGAATCCAGCTGATGATTTAATCCGAAATGCAATCAAGAACAAAAAGAAGAATACAGATGGAATGTCTGCCTTCAATGCAGACTTCTATTCTAAGGGAATGCTAAAGACATTGAAGATGTCTAAGTTTATTCAAAGTAAAGTTAGTGTCAATGGAGGAGGAATATCTGGACTTGATTCTCTAGGTAGAGGTATAGTGTATCTGTCAGAGACTGTATCTAACTTAAAGTATCAAAAACCAAATAAACTAAAAGAACATATCATAGCATCTAAGGTGAGTGGTAATAATAATGGATATAGCTTTAATACGGCTGATGAGTCGTTCTATGACTTTTATGATAACCATGTGGTGATAGGAGAGATGGATACTAAATTAATATCACCTATAGCAGATGCTGCATTTTCATACTATAAATATACACTAGAGGCTACCTTCAGAGACCAAGGAGTACTGATTAATAAGATTAAGGTAACTCCTAAATCTTCTGTACAGCCTGTATTCTCAGGTGATCTGTATCTAGTAGATGGCACAGGTGCTATCTATGGTGTAGACTTTAAGACTACAGGAGTAAGTCTACAACAGCCATTAATAGAGGAAGTCAATATCAGTCAGAACTTTAGTTATGATGAGAATAATAAGAGCTGGGTCAAGCGTTCGCAGAACCTTGATCTGACTTTCGGAGCATTTGGAGTACAGATACAAGGTGTATTTTTAAGTGTGTTTAACAACTATAACTTCACTCCTAACTTTACAAGAGCGAGTTTTGATAAAGAGGTATTGTCATTCGCTAAGGATGTTAATAAGAGAGAAGATGAGTTCTGGGAGAAGAATAGATTGTTTGCTTTGACAGAAGAAGAAATAAAGGATTATCATGTAAAGGATAGTATCAGATTAGTCAAAGAGTCTCCTGCGTATAAGGATAGTATCCGTCAGAAACATAATAAGCTAGGTTTAGGAGATATCTTTGGAGGGTATAATTATCGTGGTAAAGAGGATAAGTACAGTATTGGATATAGCGGATTAGTAGGATTGGATAGACCTGGGTTTAATACAGTACAAGGCTTTAATATGAAAGCTGATGTATATGCTACTATTAATGACAAGGATAAGAAAGGATATACATTTGGTAAAGCAAGTTTTGACTACGGCTTTGCTTCAGATAGACTTAGAGTATATGGTAAATTAGTACACCAGTTTAAGGGAGAGACTAAGTCTGCTGTGTTTATAGAAGGGGGAAGTAAGATAGATCAGTACAATAAAGAGAATATACCTGAGCTATTAAATACTGCATTCTCTCTATTAGCTCGTAAGAATTACGCAAAGTATTACAATCACAATGATGTGTATGTAGGATATAGAGGTCAGTTTATCAACGAGGCTCTAAAAGTAAATGCGTCTATTGGGTATGAAGATAGAAGCCCGTTGTATAATAATGCAAATGGTTCGTTTTATAAGGGGAGTAGAGCTTATACCTCTAATGATCCTCTAGCTCCTCTAGACATGGAGAGCAGCCCTATAGATAATCATCATCTATACAAGTTTAGATTAGGTACTAAGTTATTATTAGGGATGAACTATGTAACTTATCCTGATAAGCGTATCTATATGCGCAATCGCAAGTATCCATTGATAGAAGTGAACTACGAGAAGGGATTTAGTGGTAGTGAGAAAGGCATTGATTATGACAAGTTGGAAGCTAGATTCACTCAAGACTTTACAATAAGCAATAAAGGAACATTCGAGTACAATATATTAATGGGGAAATACTTCGGTGCAGATGGTATTTCTTATGTAGATAGAAAGCATTTTACAGGTAATGAGACACACTTAACGATTAATAACGATAGGTTAGCTTCATTTAATCTATTGCCTTATTATGCATTGAGTACGAATAAGTCTTATGTAGAAACACATTTAGAGTATGACTTTAAAGGGTTCTTGATTAATAAGATTCCACTACTTAGGCAGACTGGATGGAATGTAGTATTAGGATATCACAATGCTATGGTGAGTGATTATAAGCCTTACCAGGAGTTTACAGCAGGGTTGTCTAACTTCGGCTTCGGAAAGGTTAATTTCTTCCGTATAGACTATGTACGTTCATATAATGGAGGGGCATTTGCTAAGGAAGGTATTATGATTGGTATTAAGAAGGGATTTTAGATAGTTATAGATAATCTGTAATGATGAAGGCTCTGCTGTTACTGTGGTAATGGCAGAGCCTTTTATTTTGGGTTAAGGCATAAAAAAACACCTCATCAGTATTTGATGAGGTGCTTATGATATATCTTATTCTTATTAGAAGTTCGATTTAAATTGTTCTAAGAAACGAACATCGTTCTCAAAGAACATACGGATATCTCCGATTTGGTATAAAAGCATAGCGATACGCTCTATTCCCATACCGAACGCGAAACCACTGTACTCAGTAGGATCGATATTACAGTTTTTAAGAACGTTAGGATCAACCATACCACAACCCATAATCTCTAACCATCCAGTACCTTTAGTGATACGGTAGTCAGTTTCTGTTTTTAGTCCCCAGTAAATATCTACCTCAGCACTAGGCTCAGTAAATGGGAAGTATGATGGACGTAATCTAATCTTAGATTTACCAAACATCTCTTTCGTGAAGTATAACAATGTTTGTTTTAAGTCAGCGAAAGACACATCTTTATCAATGTAAAGACCTTCTACCTGGTGGAATATACAGTGTGAACGAGATGAAATAGCTTCGTTTCTAAATACACGTCCTGGAGATATAGTTCTCAGTGGTGGTGTATTTTTCTCCATATAGCGAGTCTGTACAGATGAGGTATGTGTACGTAATAACTGCTCAGGATTAGTCTGAACGAAGAAAGTATCTTGCATATCACGAGCTGGGTGGTACTCAGGGAAGTTCAATGCAGAGAAGTTATGCCAATCATCTTCAATCTCTGGACCTTCAGAAATATTAAAACCAATGCTATTGAAGATATCAACGATTTGGTTCTTAACTAATGAAATAGGGTGTCTAGATCCTATCTCTAAAGGATATCCAGGACGTGTCAAGTCTCCGTAAAGACCTTGTACATCTTTAGATTCTAGTTCATCTTGAATAGATTTTACTTTATTCTCGACAGTGCTTTTTAATAGATTGATAGCTTGTCCAAACTCTTTCTTTTGGTCATTTGGCACAGTTTTAAAGTGTGCAAATAAGTCGTTTAAAATTCCTTTTTTAGATAAGAATTTTATTCTAAATGTCTCAAGCGTTTCTTTGTTATCAGTGTTAAACTGTTCCGCTTCACCGATATATTCTTTTATTTTATCTATCATCTTAAGTAAAGTAAAAAGCAAATTTACTGCTTTTCAATTAGACACAAAATTATAAAGCCCTATAATTTTATTAATTGTTACTATAGTTAGTTAATAAACTTACTTTCTAAAAAGTAATTTACGATAGCTTCTTTCATTAAAACAGACTGTTCACCTGCTTTAAGACTAGGTAAGCTCTCCTTTACGTTGTAGTGAGGCCATCCATCTTGGTCAAAGTGGTCAAACTCGTAATATCCATAAGGTTCTAATAAGCGACATATAGCGATGTGCATTAGATTGACTTTGTCGTCTTTCTTATATCTCTTTTTGATTTTACCTAGTTCTTGTACTCCGATTAAATATATGATAGCTTCTAAGTCTAGTGTTTCTCCGTCTCCAAAACGGTCTGATACCTTCTGAACCACGGCGTCCCATCTACCTTTTAATTGTTCGTCTCTTGCCATATTGTAATTTGTATAGTAGCAAAGATACTATTATTGCTTTATTGTAATTAATAGATTTATAATATCTTCGCACTCTAAACAGATTTAGAGTATTATGTTTTTTGATTTTATCTTTCTTATCGCTATTGGTTTTGCCATATTTACAGGGGCTAAAGATGGTTTATTCATCTCTGTAGTTTCTTTCTTGTCATTATTTATAGGGATGATAGGAGCATTAAAGTTCTCAAATATTATTAAGAACTTCTTGATGAATTCGCTAGGGTGGGAGTCTGCATCTATTCCACTTTTAGCATTTGTTGTTGCTTTCTTTTTAGCCATACTAGCAGCTAGATTTGTAGCTAAAGTAGTTACTAAGTTTTTTGAGACTGTGTTCTTAGGGTTTTTTAATAGGGTTTTCGGAGCAGTTTTTCAGATATTGATTGTTGTATTAGTAGGTAGTGTATTCTTGTCTATTTTTGATGAGATCAATAATATATTCACGTTTGTGGAGCACGAGACATTGATGAACTCTGTTAGTTATAAAATATATTTAACCTTATCAGAGTCTGTTCTACCTAGTCTATACGATTTGGTTAAATCACTATTCAGTAAGAGTATTGACCTACTTAAAGAAGCTAATGAACAGGAGCCTGTTCAAGCATAAGTATTTAAGAGTGAATAATTGTATAAAAAAAGACCTGATTATATCAATGTGTATAATCAGGTCTTTTTTTATGTAAGATGATTAGATATACTTCAATGTACTCTCTTCTACCCATCCTATTTCTTGATTGTCTAATCTAATTTTTACCCAAAGAGCTTTCTTTTCTAAGATATACACTTTAGTACCAGCATGTAACTCTTTGACTGTTTTAGAAGTATTTTTTGCGTCTTCTTTTAGGTTTACCTGTTTATCAAATAAGATAGCTGTTACTTCCTTAGTTGCATATTTCTTTTCAAACGATGCAGCATAACTACACCCTCCGATTATTACTAAAGATAGTATAACTAAAACAAAACTTATACGTTTAACCATACTGCTACTACTTAAGTAATATGCGATAAAACACAACAACACTACAAAGGCCATAACTGTAGCGAATGTAGCCCAGCCATCTACAGATAGTTTGCCTAAGGTCTGGTGTAAGATATCTTGGTTATCATATTCTTTGATAATAGTGATATCGTCCACTAGTTCTTTTCGAGCATAGTTAAGATTAGTATCAATAGCTTTATTCTCTGGAGTTAGCTTTAATGCCTTTTCGTAATAATAAACAGCATTGACATAATCATGTGTTTTATAATAGGTATTTCCAAGGTTAAAGAACACTTCTGGTGATGATATTCCCTGTTCCTCTATACCCTTATATGCCTCTAGTGCATCTCTGTATTTTTCTTTTTGGAAAAGAGCATTGGCTTTGTCAAATTGCTTTTCCCACGAATCCGTTTGTGCCCATGTATGAAAGCTCAAAACAAATATAAAAAGAGTGATGATGTGTTTCATTTTGGTTCTATTTGAATTGTTTTTCTAACTCAGAGATAACTGTTATAGCAGTATCATAGTCCTTGTTGATATTTACTTGATCAGTCGGAGCATATCTAGCCCATTCACAAGCGTTCTTTAAGTCCATAAAGCCTTTTATAGCTTCTTCTGTTATATTTTTATCTACTAGTATCTCTGTGATATTATCATTGCTCATTTCGCTTGTTACCATGTCTAGTTTTGCCTTTAAGAAATTGTGTAGACATCGTTCTAAAGCTTCATAGAACAGCTCTTTGTTATTTATATTCTTCTTAGCCTCACCTAAGTATTTCTTTGCTAATCTATTGTTGTTTCTCAATCTAATACCATCTAAGTCAGATGCTGATCTACGACGAATAGTAATAAACAGAATAAAACAAGGTATTAATACAAATGGTAATGCTGTAAGAATATAGAATAGAGTCGTATCCCAATAAGTACTGCTGTATGGCTTCACAATAGAAGCTTTAGTAGCATTTGCTTGGAACAGTTCATTCTTATCTACTACAGTAGTATTTTTAGCTTCGTTATTTTTAGGTAACATCGGTCCGTCTAGTACATGTATAGCTAAGCTGTCGATATTGATAGTCTTATACTTCTTGCTATTCAAGTCAAAGTATGAAAACTCCATTGGGTCTATAGCATAGTCTCCTTTATACTGTGGGATGATAGTATAGTTACTTATTCTACTACCTTGCATACCTCCAGTACCAGATGTAATCTTATCTGCCGTAGTAGGATCATACATCTCTAGTGCTGAGTGTGCAGTAGGGGTAGGCATAGTTAGTAGATTCAAGTTACCCTTACCAGATACTTCTAGTTTTAAGTTTAACTGTTCACCTGCTTTAAGACTAGTTTTAGTAGGAGTTACCTTAAAGTCAAAAGTTCCTACACCCCCAGAGAAGTTAGCTGGCTTACCTGCTTCTGGTAAATCTTTAGCTTGAATGGTAATCTTACCAGTGCTATAGTCTTTCTCCATATACCCAAACTCAGGGTAACCGAAGAAGTCTCTACGTCCTGTAGGTATTTCAGCTTGGATTAATAATACTAATGGGGCTATTGTAAGTGTACCTGCCTCTTGTGGCATTAGTACATCTTGTTTAAGTACAATGAAGTTGGTCTCCTTTCCTTTGAACTTACCTACCTTAACATCAGGCCTCTTAGGTAGCTCTACATTGTGCACCCAGAACTTCTCATAGTTAGGAATTTTCTGTCCTGTGAAGCCCGCAATGTTAGTATTAAAGTACAGCTTATACGTGATAGTCAGAGGTTCGTTGATATACGGATTAGTATTACTTACTTCTGCTACTAGATGTATATCAGCTAATGCTTGTTGTTGTACTTGATTGTATTGTTGTTGACGTGGATCTTGTCTTACTACAGCATCAGTAATAGTTACAGAGATAGGCTTAGTCTTATACACCTGTCCTTCTATTTCTATAGATGCAGCACCAATGGTAAACGTTCCCTTCTTCTTCGCTTGTAAGAAGTAAGAGTACGTTTTATTAAATGATTTTTTGCCGTTTACCCATGAGTAACTCACAGACTGATTAGGCCCACCTACAACGGTAAAGTTGTCAAAACGCGGTGGGGCAAAGTTGTCTCCATCTTGATTCATAGCGAAGTCAACACGGATATTCTCATTTAACGGTATGTTCTCTCTACTTACAGCAGCTTCAAAGCTTACTTGGGCTAAGATAGCTTGCGTACAGATTAAAGCTATTAATAATATGTAGTAACGAAGTGTTTTCATTGTATTCTACCAGTCTTTTTTTCTTTTCTCGGCTTGTCCAGCAGCTTTGCCTTTCTCACCACCTTTAGGATTCTTGTCTATCAATCTTTGTTGTACACCCTTCTCATCCTTATTCATCGCGTCTAATATACGATCTATTTGATCCTTACTAGGTGCATTAGGATTGTTTTGTTTAGGTTGTTCACCATCTCCTTTGTCATTTTTATCCTTATTGTCTTTATCTCCTTTATCCTTGTCCTTATCTCCGTCTTTTTTATCCTGATCTTTATTGTCTTTATCCTTCTGATCGTCTTTTCCTTTATCGTTCTTATCTTTCTGATCTTTCTGGTTGTCTTTATTGTCTTTGTTATCTTGATCTTTATTGTCTTTATTCTGATCCTGATTATCTTTATTATCCTTGTTTTGGTCTTTGTTTTGATCCTTATTATCCTTGTTGTCTTGTGGATTATCCTTATTCATTTTTTTCGCTACAGCATAGTTATAACGAGTTTCATCATCTTTAGGATTGTTTAGTAAGGCATTCTTATACGCCTGTTCAGCAGCTTGATAATTTTTAGACTTCATATAAGCATTTCCTAAGTTGTGGTAAGCAATGTGTTTTGCCTCCTTAGTAGTTGCTTTTTGAGCAGCTCTTAAATAAGCAGTTTCAGCCTCCTTATTTAGCTTCTGTTTATACATCGTATTTCCTAAGTTATAGTCTGCAGTAGATTTAGCATCCTTAGAATTTGCAATTCTGTAAGACGCCTCTGCTTGGCTATAGTGTTTGCCTTCGTATCCTTCATTCCCTTTACTTAATGCTCTACCCGCTGATTGAGCGAAAGTACTAAGAGAGAATAATAAGAAAAGTAGTACGTATAATGAGTTTTTCATAATTAGTTGCATGCTATTCTTTTTCATTAAACAGATTAAGTTTCTTCATCCAAATCGTCTTTCTTTCTAGTATGAATAAATCAATAAAGATTAGTAAGAAAGCAAAACCTAAGAACCACTGATATTGAGCTTGGTATTCAGCTATCTGTTGATCCTCGAAGTCTGTTTTTTCTATTTTACTAAGATCGTTTTTAATTAGATCTACAATCTCTTGTGTATTCGAACCATAGTAATACTTACCTCCAGTAGCATCAGCGATATGCTTAAGCGTAGAAGGATTAAGTTTAGTAGTTACTATCTCGTTATCCCAATCTCTTTTGTATTCTATCCCTTTAGCTGTTTTAATAGGAATAGGCCCACCAGTTTCAGTACCAACTCCAATAGTGATAATCTTAACGTTTTTTTCTTTAGCTATCTTGATTGCACTATCCATTTCTTCCCCGTGGTCTTCACCATCAGAGATAAGGATCATTACTTTACTTGTATTAGGGTTGTCATAGAAGTTACTAGCTACATAGATAGCATCTTCGAATGCCGTACCTTGAGAAGACACCATATCAGTGTTCATCGTCTGTAAGTACATCTTAGCCACATAGTGATCTGTCGTAATAGGTAACATCGGGAAAGCTGTTCCAGCATACCCTACTATACCAATTCTATCAGGTCCTAGATTATTGATGATTTGAGAAACTAACTGTTTCATCTTGCTTAATCTATCTGGAGCCATATCCTGAGCTAACATACTCTTAGATACGTCTAAAGTAAATACAATATCTACCCCCTGACGCTTAACAGTAACTACCTTAGTTCCAATTTTAGGATTAACTAATGCTATCACAATAGAAGCTAACGCTAAAAGATAAATAGTAGCCTTGATGATAGGTTTGTTTTTAGATCTATTAGGTGCTAAAGCTTTCATTGCTTTATAAGTAGCAAAAGATTGTTGCTTCTTTTTCTTCCACAACATATCAGCAACGAATACTAGAACTAGTATTGCTACTATAAGTAAAAGAAAAAGATATTTTTTATTGTCTAACTCCCACATAATCTATTATATAAATCCTCTGAAAATAGTTCGTTGTAAAATGAAATCAATACATAATAGAATAAATCCTAAAAGTACAATTAATTGAAATTGGTCATTCGCATTAACGAACTTCTGTTCATCTATTTTGGTCTTTTCTAATTGGTTGATTTCTTCGTAAATATCTTTAAGTTTCTTTGTGTCAGTAGCTCTAAAATATTTACCACCTGTAGTCTTAGCTATTGATTTCATCAACGCTTCATCTAGTTCTACAGGTACTCTTTCGTATACGATCTCTCCGTTTTCTTTGATACCTACTGGAGACTCTGCAAGCCCATTAGTACCGATACCGATAGTATATACTTTGATATTGTATTCTTTAGCAATTTCTGCAGCTAGTTTAGGATCTACTGTACCCGTATTATTAACCCCATCTGTAAGTAAGATGATCACCTTACTCTTAGCAGGACTGTCTTTTAGTCTATTAACAGCAGTAGCTAATCCCACACCTATAGCAGTACCATCTCTTAGTACATTATCATATTTGATACTTCTAAGATCGTTTAAGATTAATATTTTATCACTAGTTACAGGAGTCTTTGTATAAGCCTCTGCAGCGTAGATAACAGTACCTATACGATCAGTCATACGTTGAGATACGAAGTCAGCCGCTACTGTTTTTAAAGCCTCTAGTCTGTTTGGTTTTAAGTCTCTAGCCAGCATACTACCTGATACGTCCATCGCCATCACGATATCTATACCATGCGTAGAGTGTATCTGAGAGTTCACATTGACTGTTTGAGGTCTAGCCATCCCGATAATAATAGCACTAAGAGCTAGTACTCTCAATACGATAGATAAGGGCAGTAACTTTACTAATAGTGAAGTATGCTCTTGTACTCCTTTTATAGTGCTAAGTTTGATTGTAGCACGTTGTTTCTTTCTATTTCTAATCCATACAAATATTGCAATAGGCAATAGAATGAACAGCCAAAAGAACTCAGGGTTTGCAAAAGTTATATTCTTTATCATTATTATTTCTGCTCTTGTTTATAAAGTATAGAATCAAATATGCGCTCTACTAATGTAGGTGCATTCTCATCATCTGCTAGGTAGAATACCCATGCTTGATCTTTGTTCTCACCATGACCGACTAGAACTCCTTGGAATGCTATTTTCTCCTCCTTCTTGTTCTCACTGTTTTTAAATGTAAAGCTTCCTTTTACCTTAGTTCCTGTAATACCATTAGCATTCTCAAATTCCTCATCCTTAAATTCCATATTATCCGTCTTATTGTTCTGAGTCAATAACGAAATAGAATAAGTGATTAATTCTTTTTGAGAATATTTAAATTCGTTAGTAGTAACGATATTGTTTACAACGATGTGGATAGGATCTTCTAGTACTCCAAATCTAAACTGATTAATAGAAGTTACCCCATCAGGTTTTGTCTGTTCTAGTACAGGCTCATTCTTACGCGTTAATACATCAGGAGTAGATATAGTTAATCCAGGATCAGTACCATAAGTACTTGTAATCCATTCCTTGTTCATTAACTTTTTAGTATTATTAAATGTAAACCAGTGATAATCTTCTTCTGAAGTAATATTAACTAAGTATACAATACCAGTTATTAATATTAGTACAGAAGTTACTATAGTAGGTATCCATATGCGTATTCTTTTCTTTTTCTTTTTGCGTTCCTCTCTTAGCCTGATTAACTCTGTCTGTGTAGCAGCAGAGATAGGGTAAGCAGTATTAATACCATCTACTATCTGTTGTATTTTAGTCGTATCTGCTGTTATCTCACCTTCCGTAGGTTGTGATTTAGCGAATTTAACTAAGTCCGCCGCCTCTAGTACGCGTTTTAAATCTTTAATGATATTAGGGTCAAGCTTGATATTCTTATCATTTAAAGTAGCCTTAAGAATCGTAATAATCTCAAATGTAGTAAGTTCCTTAGCTGATATACCAAAAGTCTCTTCTATAAAACTTCTAGTGATAATACTCATATCTGAGTAATAAGGCTTAGCATCACCGCGATTCCAGTTTTTCTTTTCTTCTAGCTTTTTAAGTTTTTTTACAGCCTTCTCAAAAGGTGTTTTATACTTATCGTCTTCAGTTAAGTTTTTATCCTGCTGTCTTTTGATATACCAATAGATAGCAATACCAAGAATAATAGCAAAAACAACAAATAGAATGTAATACCAATAAGTAGAGAAAGAAGCCCCTTCCTTAGAGATATTTTTAATCTCAAACAAAGGTTTTTTGATGGTATCTACCTCTACATCTTGTACATGTATCTGTATAGAATCAGTATGAAACATCTTAGCGTCTACTATAACAGGTACAGCTGGAATAGTATAGTCTCCAGGATCAAACTGTGTTAAGTAGTACTTTTTGATTAATTCCTGAGTGTTATCACTGTTAATCGTATCGATAGGTAATGACTCCACTACACTAAAATGACCAATTTGTTCTGTAGCCGGAAATGTAACGCGGCTTCCAGCATTACCTTGAGTTTTTATAGTGTATAAGAATGTATCTCCTAATTTAATAGCAGTAGTATCTACCTGTGTTTCTACTCTATGTTGTGCTAGAGAAGAAAAAGTAGCTATTAAACAAACAATAACGATATGTAGAAAATTAGATTTCATGTCACTTATCTTGATTTAAAGTATCCTAATAATTTCTTTACATAACTATCATTTACCTCAATATTGATAGTTCCTGCTCCACATTTTTGAAATACTTTTTTAAAGTCCTCTTCGTGCTTATTAAAGTGAGCTGCATAAGCATTTCTTACCGAAGCATCTGAGGTATTTATTAGTTGTTCTGTATGAGATTCAGCATCAAATACATTGATTAGACCTACATTAGGTAGCTCTTTTTCTCTTTTGTCATAGATTCTTATTCCTGTAATATCATGCTTCTTAGCCGAGATCTTAAGTGTCTGTTCAAAAGAGTGAGTAATAAAGTCAGATAAGACGAAAACAATAGCTTTCTTCTTTAGCACTTTAGATAAATACTCTAAAGCAAAGCCTACATCTGTCTTATTACTTTTAGGTTTGAAGTCAATAAGCTCTCTTATAATTCTAAGTACATGTGTTTTTCCTTTTTTCGGAGGAATGAATAACTCTATCTGGTCAGAGAATAGTATAAGCCCTATTTTATCATTGTTTTGAGTAGCAGAGAAAGCCAATGTAGCAGCAATCTCTAATACAATATCTTCTTTAAACTGATCAGATGAACCGAAATTTTCAGATCCACTAACATCTACTAAAAGCATCATCGTCAACTCGCGTTCCTCTTCGAATACCTTGATATAAGGCTCGTTATAGCGCGCAGTTACATTCCAGTCTATAGCTCTTACATCATCACCGAATTGGTATTGACGAACCTCAGAAAAGGTCATACCTCTCCCTTTAAAAGAAGTGTGATACTCTCCTGAAAAAATATGGTCGCTTAAGCGCTTTGTTTTGATCTCAATCTTTTTGACCTTCTTTAAGATGTCCTTAGTTTCCATGACTATACAGCTTTCTAATTAACAAAATCATCAAAACCTATTTACATTAGTTTATAAATAGGTCTTGAGTATATAAAGTTTCCTTACTACTAAGGCACTTCTATTTCGTTTACGATTTGGTTAATGATATCTACAGAAGTAATATTTTCGGCTTCAGCTTCATAAGTAACACCTATTCTGTGACGTAGTACATCTATTACTACAGCTCTAACATCTTCAGGTATTACATAACCTCTCTTCTTGATAAAAGCATAACATTTAGCAGCTAAAGCTAAGTTAATACTTCCACGAGGAGACGCTCCAAAGCTAATCATTGGTTTAAGCTTTTCTAATTTAAATTGTTCAGGATAACGAGTAGCGAAGATGATATCTAAGATATATTTCTCTATTTTCTCATCCATATAAACTTTCTTAACTGCTTCTTGAGCTCTTTGTATCTGCTCTAAAGTAACCACAGCATTAACCTGAGGCTTTTCTCCAGCTAAGTTTTGACGGATTACTAATCTCTCATCCTCTAATTTAGGATAGTCGATAACCGTTTTTAGCATAAAACGGTCCATCTGAGCCTCTGGTAGAGGATAAGTTCCTTCTTGTTCTACTGGGTTTTGAGTTGCCATTACTAAGAATGGTTTGTCTAACTTGAACGTGTCATCACTGATAGTAACTTGTTTTTCTTGCATTGCTTCTAGTAATGCAGACTGTACCTTAGCAGGAGCACGGTTAATCTCATCGGCTAAGATGAAGTTAGCGAATATAGGTCCTTTTCTAATCGAAAAGTCATTTTCTTTTACATTGTAAATCATCGTACCGATTACATCGGCAGGTAATAAATCTGGAGTAAACTGGATACGATTAAAAGAACCGTGTACAGCTTTAGATAAAGTATTAATGGCTAAGGTCTTTGCTAGACCAGGAACACCTTCTAACAGAATATGTCCTTGTCCTAATAACCCAATCAGAAGTCTATCGATCATATGTTTCTGACCAACAATAACTTTATTCATCTCCATTGTTAGAATGTCGATAAAGGCACTTTCCTTTTCTATTAATTCGTTTAATTCACGGATATCATAATTAGATCCTGCTGTGTCCATATTATAGTTTTTTTCTAAAGTAATATACTTTTTTGATTCTTACCGCAAATTCAAAAAATATTCTGTATCTAGTTGTTAATGTATGGTTAAATATAACATAGGCATTTTTGATTTAGGCTTGAATTGTGAGTTTCTTTTTATAATTTTAAGAACAAAAACTAAAATGTTGTGATTAATAAGAGATTACTTATCAAAAATTTACTAGCACATTATGATGAAAACAGTTTTTACGACAAGAAACGTCAATTAAACTTGCATAGTAAGTCGGGTAAAGCCAAATTTCTTAAGCATATATGCGCTTTAGCCAATTCTAACCCAGAGAATAACTCTTATTTATTAGTTGGGATAGAAGACGAAGATAACGAAATAGTTGGAGTTGACTTCTACGATGACAGCAAGATACAGAATCTTGTCAATGCCTATTTAGACAATCCTCCATTTATTACGTATGACAACGTCGCCTTTAATGACCTTCCTAAAGATAAAGTAGTTGGCTTAGTATCTATTCGTTCTATTAATGGATTGACCACCTTTAAACGCAATATTGGAGAAGTAACAGAAGGAAGCTATTTTGTTCGCATAGGTAGCACCTCTGTTCCTGAAGCAGTGGTACCACGTAGTACTAATAGAGATATTGTAAAGAGTATAGAAAAAAACTCACAGAATGACCTAGCAAGTATTTTAGATAGCGTGATTACTTTTATGACTGATTCTCATAGAGATATGAAGCCTAGGTATAATGTATTCAGAGAGCAATTCATCATTTGTTGGGCAGGTAATAAGAAGATGGTCAGAGGTATGCCTTTGTACTCAAGAGTAGATGTAGAGTTTGTTAACGAGCATATTAAGCTTTTTTACTCTGATCTAGACTCAGTGACGATAGCATATAATGGACACAAGTTTGTGATTACAGAGTATTTAAATTTGGGATTAAATGATAAGACTAGTTATTACCCTTTCGAAGAAGTGATGATCTCCTTTTCAGAGAACGGTACTTACTCGATGACTAATACTGTATTATTTAAGGCTCCCTCATATAATAAGAATATATTAGGGCATATCTACGGAAGTAGTCTGAATGTTATTTATAAACTACATAATGACTTAAAACTTTCGACTAAAGAAGAAAGAACCTTAGGTAAGCTGTGTTTTAATATGATGCTATGTTATCTTAATGGTTTTGAGAATGCTAAAGATGAACTAATCTCCGTTAAAGATTATTTAAAATACTCAGATGACCCTCAGCTATTTATAGCCTTTAAAGAAGTAATGCGTATCTTGCGTAAGTTGAAATACGAAACAGAAGTAGATGAGTAGAACATTAGTTATTGGAGATATTCACGGAGGGTATAAAGCATTGTTACAAGTGATGGAACGTGCTAAGGTAACCCCTAGTGATCATTTAATATTCTTAGGAGATTATGTAGACGGATGGAGTGAATCTGATAAAGTAGTAGATTACTTATTAGAATTGAGACAGACACATAACTGTATCTTTTTAAGAGGTAATCACGAGACACTATTAGTAAAGTGGTTAGAAACAGGAATAGAGAATAAACTGTGGGAAGGCAATGGAGGAGACGCTTCTATCAAGTCTTATTCTTTAGATAATATTACACAAGAGAAAAGAGATACACATTTAGCATTCTTTAAGGGATTACAGAACTACCATATAGACGAACAGAATAGATTATTTGTACATGCAGGTTTCACTAATCCCAGAGGGGTAAAAGCAGAATTCTTTGAGGAATATCTATATTGGGACCGCACACTATGGGAGATGGTAATGTCGATAGACAGTACGATTAACACAGAAGATAAACGTTACCCTAGAAGATTACTTCATCACAGTGAAATATATATAGGCCATACTCCTGTCACTAATTTTGGGTTTAAGCATCCTATGAACTTTGCAAATGTGTGGAACATAGATACTGGAGCTGCTTTTTTTGGATGTATATCTGTTCTAGATGTTGCTACTAAAGAGTTTTGGCAGAGTGATTCAGTAGCTAGTCTATACCCAAATGAGGAGGGTAGGAACCATAAATAAGAAACGCTTTTACTATATTTGTCAAAAATAATAAGGTTATATGAAAAAATTATGTCTAGTACTATTACTTCTTGTAGGTACGATAGGGGCTAGAGCCCAAGCTGTTAATGAGGTAAAAATTAACGTATTTAATACTTTAGCTTTAGCTTCTGTAGAATTAGGTTACGAGCACTTTATTGGACACAACCAATCAATTGGTGCAAACTTTAATATCAATGATCGTTTTTCTTATCACAAAGAAAAAGGAGGAAAGAATCAAAAGTTTAATACTAACAGTTTAGTAGTTAACTACAATTATTATTTTGGTGGTAAGAATGGAGAACACGGAAGTGGATATGTAGTATCACCATTCTTAAAATACCGTTTTGGAGATTTTAAAGAAGATCTTTGGAGTGCAGGTGATAACATAGCTATAACTCATAAAACTGACATGGATAGCTTTATCTTCGGTGTTGCTGGTGGGTATAAGTGGACTTTAGGAGATTCATTTACGATTAATCCATTTGCGTCTATCTCTAGAAACTTCAGTAGTGAAGTGAATGATAGATTCTCAGCTATTGAGTTTAACGCTGGAGTTAATTTAGGATACAGATTCTAAGAGATTTAAACATAAAATATAAAAGGTGCTTACATCAGTAAGCACCTTTTTTTATGATTTATATTTTGAGTATAATCTTATTAAAAATCAAATTTAATACCCTGAGCTAACGGTAACTGAGTACCATAGTTGATTGTATTAGTCTGTCTTCTCATATAGGCTTTCCACGCATCTGATCCAGACTCTCTACCACCACCAGTTTCTTTTTCTCCACCGAATGCACCACCAATCTCAGCACCCGAAGTACCAATATTTACGTTAGCGATACCACAGTCAGATCCAGCGTGTGATAAGAATAATTCCATCTCTCTCATATTATTTGTAAAGATAGATGATGACAACCCTTGAGGAACATCGTTTTGCATAGCGATAGCCTCTTCGATCTCTTTGTATTTCATTACATATAAGATAGGAGCAAAAGTTTCTGCTTGTATGATTTCAAAACTGTTTTTACCTTCTATGATACATGGTTTTACGTAGCATCCACTTTCATATCCAGCACCTTCTAATACACCACCTTCCACGATGATTTTTCCACCCTCCGACTTCGCTTTTTCGATAGCGTTTAAGTAATCTTGTACAGCACCCTTATCGATAAGTGGTCCTACGTGGTTTTCAGCATCTAGAGGATTGCCTATTTTTAGTTGAGCATAAGCTTTTTGTAGTACATCTATTGTTTTGTCATACACACTCTCATGTACTATTAATCTTCTAGTAGATGTACAACGTTGCCCTGCAGTACCCACAGCACCGAATACAGCACCTACTAATACCATATTGATATCCGCGTGCTCTGATACGATGATAGCATTATTACCACCTAATTCTAAGATAGTATTACCGAAGCGCTCTGCCACAGTTTTAGATACGTGTCTTCCGATACGTGTAGAACCTGTAAATGATACTAAAGGAATTCTAGGGTCAGTGTTGATAAGATCTCCACACTCGTTACCTGTTACTAGGTTACATACCCCCTCAGGAATATTGTTCTTTTTAAATACGCCAGCTATAATATTTTGACATGCTATACCACATAATGGTGTTTTAGAGCTAGGTTTCCAGATACATACATCACCACATACCCAAGCTAACATAGTATTCCAGCTCCATACAGCTACAGGGAAGTTAAACGCAGAGATAATACCTACGATACCATAAGGATGCCATTGCTCATACATTCTGTGCATAGGACGCTCAGAGTGCATTGTAAGTCCATATAATTGACGTGATAGTCCTACAGCGAAGTCACAGATATCTATCATCTCTTGTACTTCACCTAGACCTTCTTGAAGGCTTTTCCCCATCTCATAAGACACTAGTTTCCCTAAGTACTCTTTTTTGTTTCTCAGTTCTTCACCTATTTGTCTTACCAGCTCTCCTCTTTTAGGAGCAGGTACTAATCGCCAGCTTTTAAAGGCCTCCTCAGCAGTAGCCATTACTTTTTGGTAATCTTCTTTTGTTGAAGTTTTTACCGTAGCGATAAGTTTACCATCTACAGGAGAATATGATTCGATAATCTTTCCATTAGAAAAAGAGTTAAGACCAGTAGAAGAACCATTGTTCTCAGCTGTTAGTCCTAACTTCTCTAGTACTTCCGAAATACCAAATTGGTTATTAGATGTCGTCATTTTTAATTTTTTATAGTTTGTAATTGATTGTTACTTGCTAATATAAAAAAAAATATGACAGTGGAGCTATCTATTGTACAGAGTATTACTATTCTATGAATTTAGCATCTGCAGGCATTACAGTATTACAACACTCACATGTTCTCAATTTCTCTGAAGAATAGAAGTGTTTAAAGTGTGGTAAGAAGTCTTTTTCGATATCTGTTAGTAAGAAGTATACTTCATATAACTTGTGATTACAGTTTTCACAATACCAGATAAGCCCATCCTTTGCATTTGGGTCTTTTCTTTTTTTCTCTACTACTAACCCTACAGAGTTCTCTGTGCGGATAGGAGAGTGCGGTACTTTAGCAGGGAGTAAGTAAATATCTCCTTCGTTTAAAGTGATACGTTTGCGTTCGCCATCTTCTTGTATATCGATATATATAGTTCCTTCTAATTGAAAGAAGAACTCCTCCGCCTCATTATAATGAAAATCTTTTCTAGCATTAGGGCCTCCTACTACCATGATGATATAATCAGATGCCTCAGGATAGATATTTTTATTACCTACAGGTGGTTTTAATAAGTCTTTGTTTTCTTTTATCCAGTTAAATATATTGAAAGATGATTTCGTATCCATAGATTATTATATGAATTAATTACTTCTGCTCAACCAACTTTGTGGGTTGTATATATCTGTATTACGAGACAGTAAGAACTTAAGTACAGTCTGTCCAGTACTATTCGTACTAATAGAGCCTATATCTTGTTTTAGACTTACTTTGTCTCCTTTTTTCACAGATACATCCGCTAAGTTTTGGTATACAGTGATGTAATCTCCGTGTTGTATTAATACAGCTTTATTTCCTCCAGGCAGTACTTGTACTTGTAGTACTTCTCCTCCGAATACAGCTCTTGCTCTCGCACCAGCTTCAGTTGTAATTTCTACACCACTATTGTGAATGGTTAATTGCGTTTGTACAGGGTGTGGCTGATCTCCATAAGGAAGAGATATATATCCCTTACTTACTGGCCAAGGTAGTTTACCTTGATTAGATCTAAAGTTATCAGCTACTATTTTTCCTTCAGGAGTAAGCTCGAATGCTGTAGCACTACTAGATGAAGTAGTTGACTTAGTAGTCTTTTTACCTTCTCTAGCAGCTTTTTCTCTAGCGATACGGTTAGCCTCTTCGATAGCTTCTTTGATTAATTGTTTAATCTTTCTATCGATAGCCTTAGTCTCCTCCTGTTTCTTTTTGATATGTTCGTTATACTTCTTCTGATCTTGTTGTACTACAGACATTAAGTTTTGTTGTTCACCTAAGTCCTCTTGTAATTCTTTCTCATTGTTTTGTTGCTCTACTAATAGCTTTTGTTGCGTAGCTTTTTGTGAGCTCAGTTTACTTAGAGCAGCTTTAAGAGCCTCTGCTTTCTCCTTTACTTCCTCTGCTTGTGATTTTCTATAGTCAGCATATTGCTTCATATATTGCACACGTTTATAAGCCTGTAAGAAGTTGTCAGATGATAATACGAACATAAGTTTACTTTGACTAGACTTCGTCTTATAAGACTTCAGTACTAGATCAGCGTATTCTTTTCTAAGTTTAGCAAGTTCAGTTTCTAGTGAATCTACCTCTTTTTGAGTTTTAGAGATATTAGCGTTAGTTACTGCTATCTGCTTCTGTACATTGCTGATTAACTGTCTGTTTAAGTTAATCTTTCTGTTGTTTTCACTGATGACAGATAGGATATTACGCTCCTTAGTTTTTTCCTTTTTAAGTAAGTCTCGGACAATATTAATTTCTACAAGTATCTGTTGCTTTCTACGTTCCAGTTGCTCTTGCGTTTCTTTCTTTTGGCCGTGGGCTAAAAAGGTACATATTAAAAATAAGGATAAATACGCTTTTTTCATGGGTAGATTACTTCTTGTTTGATCTTATTATTTGATTCCGACTTTTTTATAACCTGCTGGTACCTTGTAATTAAAGTTTAAACTTTCATTAAAAGTAACATTGTCATAACGGATGTTCAAATGTAGGGTTTTTTCTTGTCTTGCATTCACATTTATTTCACTTGGAACAGTATATTTACCCACTTTTTTATATTCTGGATAAGATATAGTTACTAATCTGTTACTAGAAGGTTGAGAAATCTCTTCTTTTTTAAGTAAACCATTCTGATCCTCGAAGAAGTAAGCAGACTGAATATCCTCTTCTACCTTTGATTTTATTTTGTGTAATCCATCTTCGATAGTAGCTACATATTTAGTAGCTTCAGACTTAGTGTCTAAAGCTTGTCCTAGTAATATATTCTGAAATTTATTGAAATTTAGATCTGTACCTACCCACTTACTCAGCATACTGAAGTCACCTTCGAAGTATACCTTGTTCCATTTCTCATAGTACTGTACTCCTTGAGGAGTCACATATACCTTAGCGATAGGAATACCTATAAAACGTACGTTAAGAAGTATCTGTTTGTCTTTTTCTATAAAGATATCCATTGACACCTTCTTCGTATCGCCATTGTCATCATAAGTTGATGTAGTACGGATAGCAGTAGTCTGAAAGTCTAGATTTTGTTTGCTGTGATTATTAAGTATAGTTAATACAGTCTTAGCATTACTAGCTTCTCCCTCATCTAATACATTGTCTATGTTTTTCTTTTTACACCCTACTACTAAGAATAATGTGCATAGAATTAGTAAAGATATCTTCTTCATAATTGTTATAAACCTATTTATAGGAGCAAGATAGATAAAAAAAATCCGTTTTAAATAAGTTTAAAACGGATTTAGGAATTTTTTAGTCTAATACAGAATAGTCACCTATACTGATACTAGTATGTTTACCATCATAAGTAGCGTGGTTACCTACCATCGCATTATCTAGATTAGCATTCTTAATTGTTGAGTTTGTTTGGATCAAACTGTTTTTGATTGTAGCGTTTTCTACTTTACAGTTATCACCTAGAGATACATTAGGACCTACAGTAGCATTTACTAATACTACATTCTCTCCGATATAACATGGACGAATGATAGTACTGTTTTCTAACACTACATTCTCAGAGATATAGTTCTCTTTATCTTGTTCTAAGAATCCTAACATTCTATTATTAGTATCTACAGTAACATTTTTATTACCACAATCCATCCACTCATCTACTTGACCAGGAACAAAACGCATTCCTTTTTGTTTCATGTTTTCTAGAGCATCTGTCAGTTGGTATTCACCACCTTTGATAATATTGTTGTCTAATAGATATTCTAATTCTTTGCGCAATGTCTCTCCACTTTTAAAGTAGTAGATACCGATGATTGCTAAGTCAGATACGAACTCTTTTGGTTTCTCTACGAAATCCACGATGTCGTTCTTCTCATTTAATTGTACTACACCGAATGCACTAGGATCTTCTACTTGTTTTACCCAGATTACACTGTCTGCATCTTTCTCTAAGTTAAAGTCAGCGCGGAATAGCGTATCAGCATAAGCTACTACGATAGGCCCTTGCATCGCTTCTTTAGCACATAAGATAGCATGAGCTGTACCTAAAGCTTCATTTTGGTAGCAGATAGTTCCTTTAGCTCCCAGCTTAGTAGCGATAGCTTTTAAGTCTTCTTCTACTTGTTTTCCAAAGCTTTCGTGAATGATGAATGCGATTTCCTCAATTGTATCATTAAGTACTTTTGCGATATCTTCTACCAATCGATGTACGATAGGCTTCCCTGCGATAGGAATTAATGGTTTAGGTACTGTTAATGTATGGGGACGTAGTCTAGATCCACGACCTGCCATTGGTACGATAATTTTCATCTTATTACTCTCTATTGTATTTCGTTCACTATTTTACTCCTGTACTTCCAAAACCTCCTGTACCTCTCTCTGTATCAGAAAGCGTATCTACTGGTTGCCATTGGATCTGTTCATATTTAGCTATTACCATTTGAGCGATTCGCTCTCCATCCTCGATAACGAACGGATCTTTTGATAAATTCACTAAGATAACTCCGATTTCACCTCTATAATCTGCATCAATAGTACCAGGACTGTTTAGTAAGGTAATTCCTTTTTTTGCAGCTAACCCACTTCTAGGTCTTATCTGTGCCTCATATCCGTCCGTTAGTTCGATGAATAAACCTGTAGGTACTATTGCTCTTTCTAACGAGTTTAAGGTGATAGGCTCACTGATATTAGCTCTTAAGTCCATACCTGCAGACTGACTAGTCTCATAGTTAGGTAAGGCATGCTTTGATTTATTGATGATTTTTACAGTAGTCATATATCTTTTTTATTGGATAACAAATATAAAAAAGATATAATGATTATGAGCAATTAATAAGACTATCTATATACTGTATTGCACTGAGTATTTTAATACTTCTACAGTAGTGTTTCTATCAAGAGGGTTAATGCTAAGAAATTGTATGTTAGTTATTTTGAAGTTAAAACTGTTGATATTGATTGTTTTAGCGATTTAATAAGTATATTTGTGTACATTTATGTGTACACATTTAAAAACATAAGATATGTCAGTTTTACAAATTACAGCAAGAGATTTTAGAGAGAAACAAAAAGATTATTTTGATCTAGCTGATAGAGGTGAGAGAGTAATTATAAAAAGAGGTAGTACTAAGGCTTATATACTAACTCCAGTTTCTATTGATGACTTACAATTAACTGCTGAAATGGAGTTAAGAATAAAAGAATCATTAGATGAAATAAAAGAAGGAAATAGTACGCGAATAGAAAGTATTGAAGCATTAGACCGCCATCTAGATTCTTTATGAAATATAGTTTAGAATTTTCTAAGAGAGCAGATAGAGATATCTCCAGCCTAAAGAAGACAGACCCTATTGCCTTTAAAAAATTAAGGAAACTGTTAGGAGAGTTGACTGAACACCCATATTCAGGTACAGGAAAACCAGAACTTTTAAAGTATGATTATGCAGAGTGTTATTCTAGGAGAATTAATAGTAAACATCGTTTAGTTTATTCTGTTAGAGAAGAGCTAGTGACTGTTTATATTATCGCAGCTATAGGACATTATAATGATAAATAAAAGAGAACCTTTAGGCTCTCTTTTTTCATTTATAGAAGTCTATATTTAAGTGCATATCTATCAGAAAGATTGTATTTTTGGGCAAAACAGTTTTGACCGAATAGTTATGAATGTAGAGTATAAATATCATCGACTTAGCAATATCCTCTCTAGGGTAAAGACTTTAGTGGATGAAGCTATATCTAATCACTACTTCTGGTTAAAGGTAGAAATAGCTCAGATAAGAGAAGATCGTAAGGGGCATATCTATTTAGAGTTAGTAGATAATGAGGAGGGAGTAGTATTAGCTAGAAGTAGAGCGAATATCTGGCAGACTAATGCCAGAGCTATTAAGAATACACTAGGCAATAATGCTGATGACATCCTTAAAGAAGGGTCAGAGATTTTGTGTTATTGTGAAGTGACATATAGCATCCTGTACGGGATGTCTATCAATATTGTTCAGATAGATTTATCCTATTCACTAGGAGAGGTAGAACGAATCAAACAAGAGAACCTAAATAAACTTATCAAACTAGGCTATACAGATCTAAATAAGCAATTGACAATCCCCCTAGTTTTACAACGTATCGGCTTAGTGAGCTCTGAGAATACAGCAGGCCATGCAGACTTTATGAAACAACTACAGGTAAACGAAAATAACTTTCAGTTTGCGATTGATCATTATAATTGTCAAGTACAAGGTGATAATGCTGTATCATCTATTCTAGGAGCATTAGCCTCTATACCTGCTAATACTTATGATATCGTCGTAATTATTAGAGGAGGAGGATCAGCATTAGACCTAGATGTGTTTAATAACTATGAGTTAGCAGTAGCTATAGCTTCATGTCATACACCTGTATTCTCTGGTATAGGTCATGAGACAGATAGTACCTTGGCTGATTATGTAGCAGCTTTCTTTTTTAAAACGCCTAGTGCTGTAGCAGCTTATATAGTAGAACGCACTACACAGTATTATGTATATGTCTGTCAGACTTATGATAATATCTTACAGCTGTATAAGAATAGAGTCAGAGAAGAGAATCACTTTATAGAAGTATCTGAACGTGAGATACGCTTATATGGACTAGCTCATTCTAAGCAGAAAAAGGAATATCTACATACACTGTCTAATAGACTGATAACAGAAGTCAGAAAACACATTAATAGAGAAGAATCATTTATAGAAGGGGCAACCCAATCTGTATCTTATCGAGCTCAACGAATCACGCATAAAGAGAAACAGACCATAAATGAGAAGGCTAGATTAGTGACCTTCTTAGCTCAGCAGAGTATAGAGGTACATAAACACAAACTCTCTACTTCACTAGAGCGATTAGTGTACCAAACTAAAGGTAGAATAAAGAGAGAGCAGATCAAACTCTCTACTTATGAAGAGATAACTACAGCTTATGATCTAAGTACCATCCTTCGCAAAGGCTTCGCTATCGTAATGCACAATGGTCAACTTCTGAACGAAGACAGTACACTAGTGATAGGTGATGAACTAGAAATAGCGGTTTATAATAAAAAGTATATAATTAAATTAGCAGAAATAAAAGAAGTCAACCAATGGAACAACTTACTTACGAAAAAGCAGCATTAGAGTTAGAAGAAATTCTAAATGACTTAAAGAACGATGAAGTAACAGTAGACGAACTAGCGAGTAAAGTAGAACGTGCGTCTAAACTGATCGTATTCTGTAAAGAGAAACTTACTTCTACAGAACAACAAGTAGAAGGTATTATAGAAAAATTAGGACTATAAAAAACGAGGACTTTAGCAGATGCTAAAGGCCTCGTTAGTCGTATGTAGTTTGCTAATTTTTAGTTTTCCTTTCATGTCTAAGGAAAGACAAGGTCTATTGAGTAGCTACCTATGTATTATGCCTTATATTATAAGTGAAGATTTTTATTCTTCACATTCTCTCCTAATGCACTATTGTGTATGAACTGGCGTACATCATCAGATGACGGTAGCTCGAATACATCTAAGTGGAAGTAATCTACAGCTGCCAATACGTGGTCAAAGATATCAGCCATAATATTCTCATATACAGCCCATACAGTAGTATTAGTAAACATGTATAGCTCTACCGGTAATCCGTGTTCTGTAGGCTGTAGATGTCTTACCATCAGTGGATACTCTTTGTGTATATTCGGATTCTGCTGTATATATCTAGTTACATAAGCTCTAAACATACCTATATTAGTAATCCTTCTACCATTAATAGGCATAGACTGATCTGCACCTGTCAGCTCGTTGTACTCCTCTATTTCTTTTTGACGTTCTTCTATATAAGGAGCCAGTATCTGTATCTTTTTTAATAGTTCTATTTCATCTTTCTCTAAGTATCGTATAGAAGATATCTTGATATTAATGCTTCTCTTTATCCTTCTACCTCCAGAAGTTTGCATCCCTCTATAGTTCTTAAACGAATCACTGATCAATAAGTGTGTAGGGATAGTGGTGATGGTCTTATCGAAGTTTTGCACCTTCACTGTACTTAGGTTCATCTCTAGTACTGTACCATCTGCACCATACTTAGCCATCTCTATCCAGTCACCTACGCGTACCATATCATTAGACGATACCTGTATACTCGCCACAAACCCCATAATCGTATCTTTAAATACCAAGATTAAGATAGCTGATGCTGCTCCTAGAGATATCAAAAACTTCACTGGGTCTGTACCTGTGACAATAGAGAAGATAGTCACTCCTGAGAAGAAGTATAAGAAGATGCTAAACACCTGTGCATAACTGTCTAATGGTTTGTCTATCAGTTTAGGTTTAGTCTTCATATAATCTCTAAGACTTCGGATAAGAGATCTCAGTACTAAGGTTATCGTCACAGTCAGTAAAATAGCTGTCACAGACATCATAAAATTAGTCAAATGTGGAAACCCTAAAAAGAATATTGGGAACAATATCTTAGCTAATGCCACGGGTATTAGGTGAGTGACATTGTGAAAAAACTTATTGTCTACTAACAAATCATCAAACGTAGTCTTAGTCTTACTGGAAAAAGCTTTGACTAATACGATAAAGAAATTCTTCAGCACATAATCTAGTATGAACATACATATACTGAATGAGAGTACTAGTAGTATAGCTGTGACTACATGGGTACCATATTCTGATAGATTTAGAAAATCCAACAGATTAAAGAACCACATATATAGGCCACTGTAGTTCTCTGGATCTAAGATATCCTGTATGTTGTTTACTATAGAGTCATTGTTCATAATATGAATGCTACTTGAGTTGATGATTTTTATTAATATAAGGATAATGTAGCACAACTGCAAATCGGCTGCTACATTGCTCTGCGAAAATTAAATATTTTTAAAGAGTTTACCTCATACTAAAGATGTTTTTATGAGAGATTTAATAGGAGCTTTTTTAGTATACAGGACTTTTATTGTTTTCTTGACCTTATTTATACAGTTTGATTGTTGTTCATAATGAGAAATAATGGGCTTGTTCAAGACAGGTTCACTCTAGTTATTATTGACTTTTTTAGCTTTTTATTGAAATTACTTTTTTGCGTATTCGAATGGGAGTGCTAGTACAATGCTAGTATAGTGTAAGTATAGTGCAAGTACCAAAATACGGTGATATTGTACTTAGACTATACTTACATTGTGGAAAAAGTATGTTAGGATATGAACTAAAATAGGATTATTTACTTTTTTATTAGGGTTGTTATGAGTAATTAATAGGCAAGGAGGAAAAATAAAAAAGGTGAAGTACGATGTACTTCACCTTTTAGTATATGTGGAGATATGTTATAGTCTCTTGATTCTTATGTTATTATATGCCGTCTTACAGCTGATTAAGCATAGAGTTGATCTTGTCTAGATTAGGAGTCAAGATTACTTCTATACGTCTGTTTTTAGCTTTTCCTTCTGGAGTGCTATTGCTCATTAGAGGAGCGAACTCACTTCTACCTGCAGCTGTTAGATTGCGTTTATCTATGCTCGGTGTCTGCTCTAATATAGATACTATAGTCAGTGCTCGCTTAGTAGATAAATCCCAGTTCGTCTTCACGCCATCACCTAGATTACCTAATATCTTATCGTTATCAGTATGCCCTTCTATTAGTACAGTGATATCTGGGTTGTCTGCTAGTACTTTTCCTAATTCTACTACAGCATCTTTACCTTCGTCACTGATATTCCAGCTACCTGATTTGAACAAGAGTTTGTTTTCCATAGATACATACACACGACCATTTTTCTGCTCGATAGTCAGTCCTCTACCTTCGAATGCATTTAGTGCTTTAGATAGATTGTCTTTTAGAGTGCGCATCTGTTTATCATTAGCTGCTAAGATACTCTCTAGCTCTGCTACTCGTTTAGATTTCTCTTCTAGCTCAGTCTTAGCCTTAGCTAGACGTGCTGCTTCAGCTTTTAGCGTCTCAGCACTGTGCTTTTCTAGATTGTTATACGAACTCTCTAGATCTTTTAACTTGTTCTGAGCAGCAGCTATTTCTGCATTAAGGTTACTTCTTTCTTGTTGAAGTTCTTTTAATTGATCAGCTAGTTGGCGTTTGATATTCTCTAAGTCAGTATTCGAACTATTCATTAGATCTAGTTCACCACTCAGTTTTTCGTTTTCTGCTAGTGTATCTTTGTATTGTTGGTCTAGTTCATTGTATAATTTTCTAGTCACACATGAAGACAACAGGGTTACCGCTAGCAATCCTAAGCAAATTCTTTTAATTGACATAGTATTGGGGTTTTTAGGGGGATATATTATGCGTCTATTTCTACTAATATAGGGCAGTGGTCAGAGTGCTTTACATCAGGTAGTATAGTAGCGTGTTTTATCTTAGCTCTTAGAGGTTCTGTCACTAAGTGATAGTCTATCCTCCATCCTTTGTTATTATTACGAGCATTAGCTCTATATGTCCACCAGCTATAGTTATGTGGCTCTTGGTTAAACATACGGAAGCTATCTATAAATCCGTTGTTGATAAACTTGTCTAACCACGCGCGTTCTTCTGGCAAAAATCCTGATACCTTAGCGTTGCGTATAGGATCGTGAATGTCTATAGCTTCGTGACAGATGTTGTAGTCTCCACAGATAATAAGATTAGGGATTTCTTTTTTCAGATTATCTACATAAGTAAAGAAGTCATCCATATACTTATATTTAAAATCTAGCCTTTCTATATTAGATGCAGATGGTAAGTATAGTGACATCACTGATACTCCGTCGTAATCTACACGTACATTTCTACCTTCGAAGTCCATATAGTCTATACCTGTCCCGAACACTACATTTTTAGGTTCTTGTTTACATAAGATAGCTACTCCACTATATCCTGCTTTTTGGGCTGGGTAGTAGTACTGATATGGGTATCCAGCAGCAGCGATATCCGCTACAGGTACTTGATCCTCTTTAGCTTTTATTTCTTGTAGACAGATGATGTCAGGATTTTCTTCTTGTATCCAGTCTATAAAACCTTTGTTTATAGCAGCGCGAATACCGTTTACGTTATATGAGATAACTTTCATGTATTATTTCGATGTTGATTTAAAAATCAAAAATAGAAAAAATATATATTTTGAATCATTAGTGTCCGATAAAACTTATTATCAATAGAATTTTCAATCATATTATATTGATAATCAGTTTTATATACTTTTAATTTCATACTAAACCTAGAAATAGGCTCTCAGAACAAAGAGAGTTGTTTTATCTTTTGAACCTCAATAATCCAATCTTGTTCAGGATTTTCTAAGAAATGTAATAGTTTAATATAGTTAAACAGATGGATCTTACAAAAACTTACCAAATTTGAGAAAGCCCAACTTCTTGTAAGCTTTTTCTTAATCACAGATATGAGTAAATTTACTATCAAAACACAGTATATCTGTATTTTAATAGCATTCTCATTATCTCCTAAAAAGTACT
>NZ_FNYS01000003.1 GCF_900109075.1 Myroides marinus
TGGGAAGGAAAGCGTTTCTACCATGTAAGTACTGATGAAGTATATGGAAGTTTAGGAGAAACAGGTTTTTTCTATGAAACAACAGCTTATGATCCTAATTCACCTTATTCAGCTTCTAAGGCAAGCTCAGATCATTTCGTACGTGCGTATGGAGAGACTTACGGTATGCCTTATGTAGTGAGTAACTGTTCTAATAATTATGGACCTAATCACTTCCCTGAGAAGTTAATTCCACTGTGTATTCACAATATTATCAATAAAAGACCACTACCTATTTATGGGAATGGAAAATATACGCGTGATTGGTTATATGTTATTGATCATGCTAGAGCAATTGATGATGTATTCCACAAGGGTGGAAGTGGAGAGACATACAATATTGGAGGATTTAACGAATGGCAGAATATAGACCTAGTTAGAGAGTTGTGTAAACAAATGGATGCTGTCTTAGGTCGTTCAGAAGGTGAAAGTGAACAGTTAATTACGTTTGTAAAAGATAGGCCAGGACATGATTTGCGTTATGCTATCGATGCTACTAAGATTAATAAGGAATTAGGATGGTCACCATCTGTTACATTCCCAGAAGGATTAGCTAAGACTATTGAATGGTATATGAATAATCAAGATTGGCTAGATAATGTAACAAGTGGAGCATACGCTGATTATTATAATGAACAATATAAATAGGTTTATAGTTTACTGTTAGCGGTTTACAGAAAATGTAGGACGTTGATAGTTTTCGTTAGATGAAATGTAGAGACGCAATACTTTGCGCATACCCAAAAGCACAAAAAGAAGAAATGAAAGGAATAATACTAGCAGGAGGATCAGGAACACGATTACACCCTTTGACATTAGCAGTAAGTAAGCAATTGTTACCTATATATGATAAACCGATGATTTATTATCCTCTATCGGTATTGATGTTGGCAGGGATACGCGAGATATTAGTTATTTCTACACCACATGATTTACCAAACTTTAAGAAGTTATTTGGTGATGGAAGCCAGTTTGGTATTCAATTGAGTTATGCTGAACAACCAAGTCCTGATGGATTGGCACAAGCTTTTATTATTGGAGATAAATTTATTGGAGATGATGATGTATGTTTAGTATTAGGAGATAATATATTTTATGGTGCAGGAATGCAGAAGTTGTTAAAAGCATCTATAGAAACTGTGAAAAATGAGAAAAAGGCGGTAGTATTTGGGTATTTTGTAAATGATCCAGAGCGTTATGGTGTAGCAGAGTTCGATGTGGAAGGAAATGTGTTAAGTATCGAAGAGAAACCTGTTATGCCAAAATCTAATTATGCAGTAGTAGGCTTATATTTTTATCCTAATTCTGTTGTGAAAATAGCTAAGGAAGTAAAACCATCCCATCGTGGAGAGTTAGAGATAACTTCTGTAAATCAAACTTATTTAGTAGAAGATCAGCTGAAATTACAGACTATGAGCCGTGGTTTTGCTTGGTTAGATACAGGTACACATGAGTCATTAACAGAAGCTACTGAATTTGTGAAGGCAGTTGAAAAGAGAACTTCACTAAAGATTGCTTGTTTAGAAGAAATAGCTTTGACTTATCAATGGATATCAAAGGAACAAGTTGTAAAGAATATTGAGGGCCTTAAGGGTGATTATTACGATTATATTAAAAAAAGATTTATATAATGATTCCAGTTGTAAAACCTTTTCTTCCTCCATTTGAAGAATATAAATTGTTGTTAGAAGGAATATGGGAACGTTGCTGGCTAACTAATATGGGGCCATTAGCAACAGAATTAGAAAACAAATTGCAAAAAACATTAAATGTTAGTAATTTACTATTTGTAACTAATGGGACTGTTGCTTTACAGATGGCCATTAAAGCCTTAGAATTAAAAGGCGAAATTATAACAACTCCTTTTTCATTTGTTGCAACAACAAGCACAATTGTATGGGAGGGGTGTACGCCTGTTTTTGTAGATATAGATAGAGAGAGTTTAACAATCGACCCTACTCAAATAGAGGCAGCTATTACTAAAGATACAGTTGCAATCTTAGCTACACATGTATATGGTAATCCATGTGATATTGAAGCGATTGATATAATTGCTAAAAAACATAATCTAAAGGTGATATATGATGGAGCCCACGCATTTGGAGTAGAATACAAGGGAGTATCTATTTTTGAATATGGTGATATATCTACTTGTTCTTTACATGCTACAAAGTTATATCATAGCACAGAAGGAGGATTTGTTGTAACCAAAGACAAAGATTTAAATATTAAATTACAGCGTATCCGTAATTTTGGAATATCTGGATTTGATACTTTTTCTGATTTAGGTTTGAATGGAAAGAATTCAGAGGTGCATGCTGCTATGGGAATAGTTAATCTCAAATATATTGAGAATATTCATAGTAAACGTAAGTTATTGTATGAGACTTATACAGAAGGTTTAAGAGGATTTGCTGCTGTACAACCTATATGGAGAGAAGGAGCAACAATGAATTATCCTTATTATCCTTTAGTTTTAGAAAGTGAAGAATTACTTTTATGCGTACGGGAAGCTTTGTTACAAGAAGATATTCATCTACGTCGTTATTTTTATCCATCACTTGCTTCTTCTTTACCTTATTTACCTGAACAGTTACTGGAGGTAACTGAAGATATAGCAAAACGAGCAATTTGTTTGCCATTTTATTACGACTTGGAAGTAAAAGACGTTAAGCGTATTTGTGAAATTATGTGTGGAATGTAATTAAAGATGTAAGATGAAGATAGCTATTATGCAACCTTATTTTTTGCCTTATATTGGTTATTTTCAATTAATAAAGGCTGTAGATAAGTTTGTTTTTTATGATGATGTAAATTATATAAAACAAGGGTGGATAAATCGTAACAATATATTACTACAAGGTAAAGCATCTTTGTTTACGATTCCTTTAGAAAAAGCAAGTTCTTTTACTAAGATTAATAATGTTAAGTTACATCCTATATTATTTGATAATTGGAAGGTTAAGTTCTTGCGTTCAATAGAACAGAATTATAGAAAAGCACCTTATTTTAGTGATGTCTATCAGTTGATTTGTAGTATTTTAGAGGTTAATAGTGATAGGATAGGTGTGTTAGCAAAAGATAGTGTCATTACAGTATCTAAGTATCTACAACTAGAAACGGAATTTGTTTATTCATCAGATTTCTACATGAATAATGAATTATCAGGTAAGTTTAGAGTTATTTCTATATGTGCTAAAGAAAATGCATTAGTATATATAAACCCTATAGGAGGGCAAGAATTGTATAATAAGGAAGATTTTTTATCTCAAGGTTTAGATTTATACTTTATTCAAAGCAAGAAACAGATATACCAACAATTTAAAGAAGAGTTTGTTCCTTGGTTATCTATTATAGATATTTTGATGTTTAATAGTGTTGAAGAGATTCAATTAATGTTAGATGAATATAATTTAATATGAGAAAAGCTTTAGGAGGATATTTAGAGTTAGACCTTATTTCTAGACAACAGATTCATGATAGTGCTATAGCTGTTAATACAGGGAGAAATGGTTTACGTTATATATTATGTACAAATAGATATAGAAAAGTGTTTTTGCCATATTTTACTTGTGATGTAGTACTTAATACCATAAAAGAAGAAGGGATAGAGTATGAATTTTATCATATAGACACTCTTTTAGAACCTATATTTCAATGGGAAGTATTGAAAAGTGATGAAGCATTTCTTTATACAAATTATTTTGGTTTGAAGGATGGTTTTATATCTAAGTTAGTTAATGTAATTGAAAATTGTATTATAGATAATGCACAGGCATTTTATGCACAAGCAATTAAAGGAGTAGATAGTTTCTATTCTCCTCGAAAATTCTTAGGGGTTCCAGATGGTGGATATGTATATTGTAAAGAATACTTAGATATTGATAAAGTAGATGTGTCTTATAATAGAGTATCTCATCTATTAAAACGTCTAGAGATTGATGCTGAAGAGGGATATACTGACTTTACAGAAAATGAAGAACTTTTAGCGAGGTTACCTTTAGAAAAGATGTCTGTATTAACTTGTTCATTAATTAAAAATGCAGATCATGAATACATTAAAGAAAAGAGAAGAGCAAATTATAGGTATTTGTATGAATACTTTAAGGATATCAATAAGATTTGTTTGCCTTTAGAAGAGAGTATTGTTCCTTTAGTTTTTCCTTTGTGGATTGATAAAGATATTAGAGGTGTATTGCATAAAAACCGTTGTTATACAGCTACATATTGGCCTAATGTTTTAGAATGGACAGACGAGTATTCTTTAGAAGAAAAATTGGTTAAGGAAGTAGTTTATTTACCAATTGATCAAAGAATATGTTTTGAGGACTTGAATGAAATTATTAATATAATTAAAAGTATAAAGTAATGAATGTTAGAGGGAAAAAAGTGCTATTGAGAGCAATAGAAGAAAAAGATTTAGAGTTATTGCATAAATGGGCAAATGATCCAGAAATTAATTATATGTTGGGAGGCTGGCATTTTCCTACAAGTATAAAAGATCAAAATAAGTGGTTTGAAAGTTTAAATGTTTCAAGTTTGAACCAGAGGTTTGCTATAGAAACAGAGGAATTAGGATTAATAGGTACAATAAATATTGTGGATATTAATTGGAAAGATCGTCGTGCTTTTACAGGAATGCTATTGGGAGATAAAGAAATGAGAGGAAAAGGATATGGAGTAGATGCTATAATGGCTATGAATCGCTATGCTTTTGAAGAATTAGGATTACAAAGACTTGATGGAACAATGATTGCTTATAACGAAGCTTCTATTAATGTGTATACAAAAAAATGTGGATGGGTCATTGAAGGAGTAAAGAAAATGGCATATTTTAGAAAAAATGCGTGGTGGGATGAAGTAGTAGTTGGTATTACTCTAGATGATTATAGTAAGTTAATAGTAGATTGTGATTATTGGAATAAATAGTATTAGGCAATGGGATATGTAATTATTGATGAAACAGTTAAAAAACCACTTGTTTCTGTTGCTATGCTAACGTATGGGCATATTGATTATATTAAGCAAGCTATTGAAAGTGTGTTGATGCAGGAAACAAATTTTCCAATACAATTAGTTATTGCGGAAGATTGTTCTCCTGATAATACTAGAGAAATAGTTAAACAGTATCAGGAAAAGTATCCTCATATCATAAAATTGATACTACAAGATGTTAATGTAGGAGCAATTATAAATAATCAGATTCTTTTAGAGAACTTAGATGGCCACTACATAGCTCCTTTGGAAGGAGATGATTATTGGTCAGATAGTAAAAAACTTCAACAACAAGTTGACTTTTTAGAACAAAATTCCGAGTATAATTTGGTCTATACAGATGCTCAATATTTTACTCAAAAAACACAGAAACTTGACCTTCAACGTACACAGCAAATCAGTGGATTTGATGATTTATTGGTAAAAAATAGGATATTTACATTAACAACATGTTTTAGAAGAGAAGTTTTAGATTCTTATTTCAAAGAAGATTATCAGAATTTAAAAACATTGCCATTTGGAGATTATTCATTGTGGCTTTATGCTACGACTCAAGGTAAAGCTAAGTATTTACCTATAGTATCTTCAGTTTATCGAATACTTGAGGAATCAGCTAGTCATTCTAAAGACATCAATAAAATAGTTGCTTTTGAAGAGGCTGTCAGTGAATGTAGAATGTATTACCTAAATAAATATTATACAGGTGATAAGGAAGCGTTGAAAAATAAGTTACTGGGCTCTAAAACTTTGTCAATAATAAGGTTAGCACTAAGAAATGAAAATGAAGAGGTTTTTAATAAATATAAAGATGATTTAAAATATATTGCTAATTATAAGTATAAATACTACCTTATTTATTCACTAGGTAAAATTAACTTTAAGATATTTATAAAACTCTATAAAACTTTTAGTAAAAGATAAAGTGGTTAAACTTGTAAGTACCAGTCATTAAGTAATCTTAAACTTAACTATTATTAGAAATATAAAAAAGCGATTAACCCATATGGGATTAATCGCTTTTTTATATTTCTATGATTAACTCCTTATTAAATCCATTATCTCTATCATCTATATACCCATGTGGATTACAGATTACTTTTGTCTGCCCAATATTATACTGAATAGGAGAGTGTATATGTCCATGAATCCAATACTGAGGTTGATGAGTCATAATAAAGCTTTCCAAGTTTGATGTATAAGCAGCAGTAACAGGATCATTCTGATATTGCTCAGGAACTGATAATAAACTTGGTGCGTGGTGAGTTATAACAATGTTTTTCTCTACTATAGATTCTCTGAGACTTTGTTCTAACCATCTCATTGATTTTTGGTGTATCTGATACACATCTATGCTACGTAACTTAGAATAAGAAGGGTCTCTTTTAATACGTTTATAATCGTTCATTTTTTCTTGGCAAAGCATACCATATTCTATGGGATTACCAAAAATAGAAAAGTCAGTCCATAAGGTACTTCCATGAAAGCGAATGTTACCAATATCAACAAAGCTATCTTCTAATACATGTATATTGCTACCTTTAGCTGCATCTTGTATTTTATACAAGGTTTTAGGATAACTTCCTTTATAGTATTCATGATTTCCTAAAAGGTATATTACTTCTTTAGTAGGAATATATTTTTTGATCCATTCAATACCCTTGGTGCCAATATGAGTATCACCAGCTAATATAATAAGGTCAGCTTGAACAAACTTTAGAGAACTGCTGTATCCGAACTCTAAATGAAGATCACTAAGAATTTGGACTTTCATATATTTTGTTTTAACAAAAATAAGAATTAGTAGGAGAGTTTACAGTATAATATTATCTTTAATAGATTGATAAAGCAAAGTGTAATGCGCAAAGATGAGTTGAAACTAAAAAAAGAAGACTTCTATCCGCCATTAGGTTTAGTGGCAGTGATGTGGTTTATATTCGGATTACAATACCTTGGTCTATTTGAGCATTGTTATGGTGTGATACCCTGGCGTATCGAGGGAATTAAAGGGATATTCTTGAGTCCTTTGTTCCATGGTAGCTTAGATCATATTATGAGTAATACACTTCCTTTATTTGTCTTATCAGTCATCTTATTTCTGTTTTATAAAAGACAAGCTTATACAGTTCTAATCTTTGGATGGATATTGTCAGGTGTTATTTTATGGTTATTTCCAGATATTGGCTATTTTCAGACTTCATTAAATAGTTGTCATATAGGAGCAAGTGGTCTAATTTATATGTTAGCTTTCTTTCTATTCTTTAGCGGAATATTCTTGCGTCAAGTAGTACTTATTCTGGTGTCTATTATTATTGCTATTCTTTATGGAAGTTTAGTTTATGGTGTGTTTCCTCATCTTGTCGCAGATGGTGTATCTTGGCAAGGGCACTTAATTGGAGCTGTTGTGGGCTTATTGTTTGCCTATCAATTAAATAGAAAGAAAAGAATAGTAAGAAGAAGTAGAAGGTAATTTGTTTGTTGTGAAGAGAGATAGTGGTAAATGTGATGTTTAGTGAGTTTTATTAGAAGTAAAACTACTTTTTTATAGTAAAATTAACAAGTTGGATAGTGTCATATTTCAGAAAAAAAATATTTTTGTGGTATGAAATATGTATCACTAATAGTATTATTGTTCTTCGTGAATTTCCTTGCTACGCCGACTATTGCGGTGTTGGCTGGTATTGACTTGGAGATACCTTCTGTGACTATTTCTGAAGAAAATAAAAAACCAATCACCAATGCAGAAGAAGAGCATAATGGACACGCATGGGATCTATCAGCTTTTCATAATCTTACTCTTTTAGATGCAGGTGAAAGATTGGAAACTAACTTCTCTCAATTAAAACTCGTGTACGAATCACAAGAGTTTGATATCTTATTACCCCCTCCTGAACATTTAGCTTAATTATCTATTAAGTAGATATTACAAAAGACATTTATAGGTGCCTTATATTTTGATATAAGAGAATGATTATGCAGTATAATTCATACTGTTAGAACAGTGCTATGTTTATAATTGTATCTATTAAATGTCTAATGTAACAAACAGAAGTCTCTATTGCAAAAGTGTTAATTGTCAGCAATAAGAGATACTTCAGTTTTATTAACTCAATCCCAGTTTTTAGCGAATTAAGCATTTTGTTATGCTTGTTATCATTTGATTTTTTGTACTTCATAAATCAAAAGGATTCCTATTGCTTTTATCGAAGTGATTTTAGCTACTACTGGAATGAAAAATTAAGCGTAAACAGAAAATGATAAATAATATGAGTTTTGCAGCACTTAAAAAAAGTGTTGCACCAGGCCTTGTGGTCTTTTTAGTCGCACTTCCTTTGTGTTTAGGAATTGCGTTAGCTTCTGGAGCTCCGCCTATTGCAGGAATTATATCAGGAGTTATAGGAGGAATTGTAGTGGGAGTTTTAAGTAATTCTAATGTTAGTGTGAGCGGTCCGGCAGCAGGATTAGCAGCTATTATATTAGGAGCTATTACAGAGTTAGGATCGTTTCAATTATTCTTAGCTGCAGGAGTTATTGCAGGAGTTATCCAAATAGTCTTAGGACTTTTAAAATCAGGAACTATAGCTAACTATTTTCCTTCAAGTGTTATAGAAGGAATGTTGGCAGGTATTGGATTAGTGATTTTAATTAAACAGATTCCTTTAGTATTTGGTGTTGATTCAGTAGGAGACATCACTTCATTTGCTTCAGTGCAAATGGGGACTGTAATTATAACAGTAGTGTCTTTAGCTATCTTGTTGCTTTGGAATAAGATGAAGTGGACTAAAAAAGTGTCTTTTCTTCCTGCAGCCTTGATAGTGGTAGTGGTGGGAATATTACTTAACCAATTTTGGATTGCTACAGAGAGTTCTTTAGCAATCGAATCATCAAGATTAGTATCTATTCCTGCATTTGACAGTTTATCAGATATTACCTCAATATTTGTTTTCCCAGATTGGGCTGGTTTTACTAATCCTGCCGTATGGGTAATAGGAGGTACTATTGCTATTGTAGCCTCTATTGAAACATTATTGTGTATCGAAGCTACGGATAGATTAGATCCGTTAAAACGCCATACAGATACCAATAGAGAGTTAAAAGTACAAGGATTAGGAAATATACTGAGTTCTTTATTAGGGGGATTACCTATGACTTCTGTAGTAGTGCGTTCGTCTGCGAATGTTAATGCAGGAGGACTGTATAAAGCATCAGCAGTAATACACGGTATATTCTTACTTGTAGCTGTAGTGTCATTGCCATTAGTGTTAAACATGATTCCTCTTGCCTCATTAGCAGCAGTATTAATATTAGTGGGATACAACTTAGCCAAACCAGCTGTAGTAATGCACTTTTGGCATAAAGGTTACACACAGTTTATCCCTTTTATAATCACATTTATTATGGTAGTAGCTACCGATTTATTAGTCGGAGTTCTTATAGGTATGGGAGTTAGTGTACTATTCCTACTTATAGGTAATGTCCGCAAAGCATTCTCTATGAATCGCTCTATTAAGGAAGAACAATTAGTTTATACGTTGACATTAGCAGAAGAAGTATCATTCTTAAATAAAACTGCGATAAAGAATAGATTGTATCAGTTGCCAGATAACTGTCACTTATCTATAGATGCTAAGCGTATGGGGTATATCCATATTGATGTATTAGAATTGATAGAGAATTTTATCAATGAGAAAGCAAAAGAAAAAAACATACTAATTACAACAACAGGTTTCCACAAAGAAATAAAAGTATCAGGAGACCAACAGAACATTATTTTATCACACAGAAAAACTATATAATTATGAATTCATTTACAAAAGAAATATTAGCAAACACAACACCAGCACAAAGTTTAGAGTTATTGTTAGAAGGGAACAACCGCTTTGTAAACAATTTAAAATTCAATAGAAACTTCTTACACCAATTACAAGAAACAAAAGATGGGCAACACCCTCATGCTGTTATTCTAAGTTGTATGGATAGTAGAGCTCCATTAGAGCACGTATTAGATCAAGGAATTGGAGATATCTTTAGTTTGAGAATTGCAGGAAATGTATTGACAGACGAGGTAATAGGAAGTATGGAATACGCATGTAATGTGGTTGGAAGTAAGCTGATTATGGTGTTAGGGCACAGTAGATGTGGTGCAGTAACAGGAGCGTGTAATCACACAACTTTAGGTAAGTTAGATACTATTTTAGAGCGCATACACCCTGTAGTAGATAAAGTAAAAGCTAAACACGCAGGAGAAGATATTTCTCCAAGTGAATTAGTAGAATTAGTAACTGTGGAGAACGTAAGAGCAATCGTTCAACAATTACAAAGTGTTAGTCCATCTTTAACAAAGCTGATTGCTGAGGAGAAGATTGGAGTAGTTGGAGCTTATTACGATGTAGTAAGTGGTAAAGTGGAGTTGATCTGCTAAGATTATTTGATTAGAGGAAGAAAGGGTGTCAGTATTGACACCCTTTTTTTATAAAGGATATTTATCGATATTTTGATAAGTGTTAAATACTGCTGCGATATATACGGTTTGTTTGTAAGGATTGATTCTAAAAAAAAAATGACATACGGAAATTTCTTAATCGAAATAACACGTATGTCATTATATCTTATTTGAAGGAAAGGATTAACCTTTAATACCTTTATTGTTTTATCAAATTGTCGTTTAAAAGATTCTAAAGCTTGTTTAGAGATAGAGTAGTAATACTCAAATATATCATCTAAGTCTTGTATAGTACTTGGAAGAATAACTATATTATAAGTCATACTTTTTATATAGCTGTTTTAAAGCATCGTTTAGAGGAACATAACTCTAAGTTGGTTCTGCAAGGCGTTGTTCTAAGATTCCTTGTTGCTCTAATGTAATTGTAAGATCATCTATCTGTTCACTATACTCAGCACCTATTATTTCAAGAAATTCTTGAAATACAGCTTGCTTGTTATTTGGTATTATAACGTGGTAGCTTATCACGGTGGTGTGTTTAAGTAATTGATTGTTAATTTTTTACTTTTACAAAGTTATTGTTTTTATTTTGGGTTTAAGTTATAAAAATGAACCTTTTTTGATAAAAGTTTATTAAATACAATATGTTGTATAAGTGCTTAGTATGTACTAAATCTATATAGTTTTGATTTCAATGAATCCGTTGTAATTCCGTTATGAGTCCGTAGTGAGTCCGTTAAAATGATAAAAACAACGGAGTGAGGACGGAATTATTAGGCAGTCATAGTTGATAGATGCATAGTAGGATTTTTACAGATCGATAGTAGTACTAAGGATAACCTTGTTGTTTTAAGCGTTAAATATGTTCATTCATGTCACTTTATCGTCGAAAATTAAAGACATTTTTATAATTTGCAAGTTACTAATTGTTTAAATAGAGATGATTAGTGACCTTATTAACTAAATTAAAAATGAGAGAATTTATATTTGATTGTGTTGATACAACACGTTTTGAACTGAGAATATTGGAATGTGAAACTTATCAAGAATTCCTTAAAATAGCTACAGATGAAGAAATGCTTTATTATATAGGAATACCTAGTACTGAAGTAGCTGAAGAAAAGAAAAAAGCTCAGTATGGGTTTCGTACATATAATAAATCATATTTGATGTTTTTGATTATAGATAGAGAAACATCAGAGATTTTAGGTTATTGTGGGTATCATACTTGGTATCTGGAGCATGATAGAGCAGAGATAGGGTATGGTCTTTATAGCGATAATTGGAAAGGAAAAGGAGTAATGACTGAGGTATTAAATACTGTTCTTCATTATGGTTTCACTGAAATGAACTTAAGACGTGTAGAAGCGTTTATTAGCCCTGATAATGTAGCATCATTAAGCACTGTTAAGAAGTTCGGATTTATAAAAGAAGGCCAGTTAAGAAGCCATTACGTGAAGGGAGATAATATAGAAGATTCGGTTGTGTATAGTCTTTTAATTAATGAGTATAATAGTATGAATTCAAATAAGTAATGAGATGAATGTAAGTATTAGTAATTTAAAACATATTACAATTGTAGAATTAGTAGAAGTATTTAATGATTCTTTTTCTGATTATATTCTTCCTTTTCATCTGACAGAGGAGAGCTTATCCTTTAAAATTAATAGTGAATTGATTGATCTCGAATTGTCTGTTGGAGCCTATGATGGAGCACGATTAGTTGGGTTTATGCTTACAGGGGTTAGAAGAGAAGGAGAAGAAGTCTACTATTATAATGCAGGTACAGGAGTAAGACCGTCTCATCGAGGCTTGAGATTGGTAGCGTTGATGTATGATTATGCTTTGCCAATTTGGGAAAAAGGAGGAAAAAAAGTAACGCTAACCTTAGAAGTAATTAAAGGTAATGATAAAGCTATTAAAGCTTATCAAGCGCAGGGCTATGAGATAAGTAGAGATTTATTGTGTTTCAAAGGAGATCCTAGAGAGGTTCATTACATCGATAATAATATAGTGATAAAGGATGTAGAAGAAGTGTGTTGGAATACAGTGACTCCTTTTTGGGATATACAACCTAGTTGGCAGAACTCTATAGCAGTGCTTAATCAAGCTAAAGAAGATGTACGATATAAATTAGCAGAGTATAATGGCGAAATAGTTGGTTATATTGCTTATCATAAGAGTAGTGGTAAAGTTTTTCAGATAGCAGTATCTAAGGCATACCGCCATAAGCGTATAGGCAGATTATTGATTAATGATGTAGTCAATATGTTAGAAAAACCATTATTAGTAACGAATGTGGATCATAGAGGAAGTGAAGTAGTAGATTTCTTAAATAAGATAGGATTAGAGATGTATATTACTCAACATGAAATGACGAAGAGAGTTAAATAAATTTAATACAACAATGGTATGCAGTTAGTAAAACCAAAAGGATTAAAACAAGGAGATACTGTAGCTACTATTTCTCTCTCTTGGGGAGGTGCTGGAGATTTACCTCATAGATATAAAGTAGGAAAGCATCAAATAGAAAGTGTTTTTGACCTTAATGTAGTAGAAACTACTAATGCATTAAGATCAGCTCAGTGGATATATGATAACCCTAAAGCGAGAGCTGAGGACTTAATGGAAGCGTTTAGAAATCCAGATATTAAAGCGATTATCAGTAATATAGGCGGAGAGGATAGTATTCGTTTATTAAAGTATATTGATTTTAATGTAATTCGTGATAATCCTAAAATTTTTATGGGGTTTTCTGATAGTACAGTTACTCATTTTATGTGCCTTAAAGCAGGGTTAAGTTCATTCTATGGAACATCAGTATTAGTCGGTTTTGCTGAGAATGGAGGAATGCACAAATATCAAGTAGAAGATATAAAACGTACTTTGTTTTGTAACAAGGCTATAGGTGAAATACATCCTAATAAAGAAGGATGGACAACTGAATATCTAGATTGGTTTGATATTTCATTACAACATACTAAGAGGAAATTGACGCCTAGTAATGGGTGGAGGTTCTTAAGAGGGGGAAAGTAAAGTTCAAGGCCCTTTAATAGGAGGGTGTTTAGAAGTACTAGATATGATAAAGGGTACAATAATATGGCCAGAGTTAGAAGTATGGAGAGGAGCAATATTGTTTTTAGAATCATCAGAGGAGAAGCCTGATCCGAAATATGTAAAGTATTGGTTAATGGGGTTTGCAGCTATGGGAATTCTAGATGTAATAAATGGAATAATAGTAGGTAGACCTTATGATAATGAATTCGTACAGGAATATGATGCTGTAATCTTACAGGTACTAAATGAAGAAGGATTGTATTCTCTACCAGTAATTACTCAAATGGACTTTGGGCATACTTGTCCTACTTTTACGTTGCCTTATGGTAGAATAGCAGAAATTGATTGTGAAAATAAGAGTTTTAGTATTTTAGAAAATGCTGTGGATTAATGATGTAATTAAATACAGAACTAATTTAGGTTAATTAAGATGAAAGATAAATTATATCACGATGAGAGTTTAGTTCAATTCTATGATTATGACAATGAGAGAACTAGTGATTATGATCAGTATTTAGCTATAGCAGATAAAGTAGAGCGTGTTTTGGACTTAGGATGTGGTACTGGAAGATTAGCAGTAGAATTAGCAAAACAAGGAAAGCAAGTTGTTGGAGTAGAGTTCGCATCTGCGATGCTTGATGTAGCAAAACTTAGAAGTTCATTAGTAGAATGGATACAAGGGGATGCAAGATCAATACGTTTAGATCAGAAGTTTGATTTAATTATTTTGTCAGGACATGTATTTCAGGTTTTTTTGACAAAAGAAGATCGATTAGCTGTTTTAGAAACAATAAAAGAGCATTTAAGTCCCAAAGGGAGATACATCTTCGATAGTAGAAACCCCTTGGCAAAAGATTGGTTAACTTGGACAAAAGAAGAATCAATACGAAGGTTTAGTCACCCTCTTTTTGGAGAAGTTACTGCGTGGAATACAATAGAAGGAGACGCAAAAGAACTTATATATTCTACTTTTTATATTGTAGAAAATACAAAGGATGAGTATAGTGCCAAATCAAAAATATCTTTTCCAACGGTGAATGAAATTGCAACGTTAGTGTCAGAAGTTGGATTAGGTATTGCGAATGTGTATGGAGATTGGCACTTTAATTTATACACAGAGTCTAGTGAAGAAATTATATGGTATGGTTATGCCTAATAAATTGATATAAAATGGAAAGTAAAAAGCTAAAAGAAATAGCTCAGTCATATGCTAAGCATAGAGAATTAAATGATTTTATTACTTATGGTAGTGTTGCTGCAGCTATAGAAACTATAGATGGTAATGTATATACAGGTGTAAGTATAGATACTGCCTGCTCGATGGGATTCTGCGCAGAACATGGAGCTGTATCAGAAATGCTAAAGCATGGTGAGAATAAAATAAGTAAAGTAGTGGCTGTAACAGAAGAAGGTAAGGCTGTCCCTCCATGTGGGAGATGCAGAGAATTAATGTCTCAATTATCACAAGAAAATGAGAATGCTATGGTAGAGGTGGAAGACAACTGTTTTGTTACTTTAGGATCACTGATGCCTTACGATTGGAAAAAAGGAATGAACAGAGAGTGGTAATTTAGATTACAGCATATATTAATCTGTTTTTTCGGTTTTAATTAACATCGGTTTGACATATTTTGTTCAAGTATGAAGTGAAGAAATATGTATCTTTCAATGCAGAATTAAATACTAAAAAAACACATTCTTTTAGACTATGGGATTGCATATAGGAGGACTAGTTATCGATAGAAACTTTCAATCAGATATCAAAGAGTTAGAACAGATATTGGGTAAGAGAATAGTTTTTGAACAAGAGACTACATTTAAGAAAGCTTCTGCTAATGATAAAGAAAAAGATTCTATTGATTTGTTTTTTTCTGATTCAGGAACATTGATACTAATGAATATAGAACAGGCTTCTACCTTATTTAAGGCAAAGGGTCAACAGGCTGTTTCTTTTGTAATTGATGAAGAGTCAATGACTTTTGGAGTTCATTATACGCGTAATGGTTTCTTAATAAGAAAGATAATTGAGGTTGAAGGTGAGGTTGTTGAGAGAAAAGGAGAACAATTAGAGTTTGAAGAATCAGAAGAGGATAAGATAGAACTGATTTATCATTTAATAGAGGAGGTATTAGATGAACACCTTTGGGATATTAAACCTGATACAGTATGTATGCGTTATCAATTAGAAGATATTGATAAAGAGTCTAAACAGGAGCAAGAGATAAGCATTCATCCTACAATTGAATTCGAAGATTTAGAAGAGTTTCCTACAGAAAAGACAACTCAACAAATTATTAATCATCAAGAGGAGATAACAAAGGTTAAAAGACCTAAGAAGTCAATACTTAAAAAGGTGATTAGAGGTTTAGGTCTAGAAGAAACAGACTTCAATATTATAAAAAAAAGAAAAGGGGAATAAATATTCCCCTTTTTCATTATATTTTTTTTTCCTCTGCAGGTTTGTTTTTATTGATTTCATCCTGAAGTTGACGTCTTATTTTTTGTTCGCGTTCTAAAGATGATTTTCTTAATTCATCAAGCTCTTCTTCAGTTTCAGTTAGCTTACTTTTAACTTCTTTGATATCCATGAAGCTCTTTTTAAATCTGTAGTATATAACTCCTAATAGAATTATAAGTACACCTATTATCGCCCATATAATCGTTAAGAATGTAGATTTTTCAGACGATAAACCTAATACTTCTATATTAGTTGTTTTAGTTAAAGATGTTTGTAAAGAATCTTGAGTAACTTTTAATTTAGCTGTTAATGCTTCTACAGAGTCCTTATGTTCTTGTGAAGCATCTTTATTATTTACTATAGTTAAGTGTAACTTAGTTAAAGAGTCATTTACGTTCTTTTGTAATTGTTGTAATTTATCTAGTTGAACAATTTTTGAGTTTTGCCAATTCGTTGATTCGTTTAGTAAAGTGTTGAATTGGCTGTCTATTGTATTTGTATTGTCCTGTGCGAAACCAGCAATATTAAATGCACATAAAACAATAGCCAATGTAAATCTTTTTTTCATCAATATTTTTTATTCCTGTATCCTTGTTTAGACACTTGTTGTTATATAATTCCGATCGTTAGTAAACATATATTAAGAATAAAAAGGAAGGTAGAATAGATAATACTAATTAGTTTGTCTTTAAAAAATGTATGAGAGTACATATAAAGACCAAAAATAACTATCTCCTTATTTGAAATCTTTCTGATTTTGTTTACAAGTGCAATATATAAAATGTTTATTATTATTTAAAATTGATTTAAAATTATTATAATTTTTAAGTGTTTATCAGTATAAGTGTTTGTTTGGTTCTTTTTTGTGACGTGATATCTGCTTTTTTTCTAATAATATGTAAAAAAATTATAAGAATGAAGCTTAGACATATATTTCAAAGTGGTAATAAAGGGATGTAAAACATTAAAAAATCCCATTAATCATATACTTAAATGCTAAGCTCAAGCTTATTTTAAGGCTTTGTGACTTTAAATATCTTGTTGAGTAATAACTAAGAGGTGTTAATATTTAATTGTAATAATAGGTATTTAGTACCATAATCTCATGGGTAGAAATAAAAAAACCGTTGATGACTCAACGGTTTAATATATTATTTTTTAATTCTATTTTATGTCTGTTACATAAGTACCGAAATCAATAAGCCCTTTAGTAAATGACTTATTAGTATAGTTGGCTTTGACAAATGTTACATTAATAAGTTTGATTTCATGAAGTAACTTAGGCTTAGAACCGTCAACAGGTTTTGTCTCTCTAGTTCTAATAACTATTTGTCCTTGTAGAGCTCCCCAATGTTCTAGTAGTCTATTTGGATTAGATGGACTTGAACCTGGTATATCGCCATCATTATTGCACACGTCTGTTAGTTTAATTCCTCCTCTTTGATACTGTTTTAATTGTACTAATCTATCTTTAGATAGTTCAATTACTTTATCAGTAGTAGTCGGAGCAGTAGGTAGATCCGCTTCTGTTAGATTTAAACTTAATGCCTCTTTATCTCTTAAAGTATACAATAGGTTATTGCAACTAAAATCGTTTAACCCTTGAGTATTGTTATTATTGAAGTTAAAGTCTAGTGCTCTAGTAATATAGTTAGTTGTTCCAAACAACATTTTATCATACTTGATGTTAGTTTGTCCTTCGCTAAAGTTTATGTTCTTTAATGAAAAGATATATTGGTATATTAAATTAACTGCATTAGATGTAGTCGAGGTTGCATTAGTTATTTGTAGATTATCTTCAATAACAACTGTTCCTCCTGGTGATGCAGGAATACTCTGTATAACAGAAGGTGAAGCTGGAGGAGGAAGATTACATATAGAGTTAGCAGCAACTTTAGCACTATATTTTCTATAGTCTAAACTAGTAGCTGTTCCATCAATATTAACTTCTTTAATACTATTAGTCTCATCCTTCATAATGTTTTCAGCATCTATAACTAAGATAAGAGCTTCATCATTTTGTAGTTTAAAATATATTTTATCAGCACCTAATGTAGTACATCTCTCTACAGCAGTTACTTTACTAAAATCAATGTCCTTATATACTAAATTACCATCATCACAAGAGGTAAGTAAAAACATGAAAGAAATACCAGTTAGGGTAAAAAACTTTTTCATCTGTGTGAATATATTATTTTCTACAGCAAAAATAGTTTTTTTCTTTACTATAAAACAGTTTGTACAGATATATTATGTTTTTTATAGCTTTTTACTGTTTACTATAGAATAGTTGGTAAGTGGTTTTACTTTATTTATAGTTAGTTATGACAGATATGGGTAGTTTAATGGATTGCTAAGGATGATATTGTAATAAAAAAAAGAATATTCTAATAGTAGGTAGAGGTAGTATTTGTCTATATTTGAAAATGTTAATTTAATTGTAATAAACACTTTTGGCACATGAGTAACACGGCAGTAAAAACTAATTATCCTGCATTATACACATTAGTTACAGTATTTTTCTTTTGGGGCTTCTTTGGAGCTGGAAATAGTATTTTTATCCCTTTCTGTAAGGCTTATTTTCATTTAGATCAGTTTCAATCTCAGTTAATAGATTTTGCTTTCTATACAGCCTATTATTCTGGAGCTCTTATACTATTTATCCTTAGTACTGTAAAGGGAAAGGATTTAGTAACAAGTTATGGGTATAAGAAGTCAATAGTATTTGGATTATTGTTTTCTGCTATAGGGGCAGGCTTAATGATTTGGGCTGTTAATGTTAATATATATACAGCTTTATTAGTTGGTTTATTTGTTGTAGCCTTAGGGTTCTCATTACAGCAGATAGCTGCTAACCCACTTGTTATATCAGTTGGAGATCCTAAGACAGGTACTAGTAGGGTAAGTTTAGGAGGTGCTGTTAACTCGTTAGGGGGTACTATTGGTCCGCTGTTAATGGCGTTCGCTCTTTTTGGTAGTACAGTAGCTTTAACTGATGATCAAATTCAACATTTGAGTTTGTCTAGTATGACATTACTTTATGCTGGTGTAGGATCTTTGTTTGTAATTGCAGCTATGTTATTTAAGTTTTCGAAGAAGATTCCTGATGGGGTACAAGTGGAACCAATGGAATCAGCTAAAAAAGCAATTACAACATTGGTCACTATGACTGTGTTATTAGTAATGATTTATATTCCTGTATTTAGTACTTATAGTGCGAGTTCGCTAAGTAGAGTAGAAGCATTAGAAAAAGAACGTACAACATTGGTAGAAGGGTTAGGTAGAATTGAAGACACAGAGAATAAAAAAGAGATAGAGAACAGTATCACTAATATAGATAATCAGAGGAAAGAGTATGTGGAATCTCTAGATAATAAACGTATTGTATTGTTATCAACAGCTCTTATTGTGATAGGAGGGGCTATTTTCTATGCATATAGAAGTAGTAAGAAAAATAAAGAAGGCTGGGGAGCGATGCAATATCCTCAGTTATTGTTAGGTATGTTTGGAATCTTTGCATATGTGGGAGTTGAAGTTAGCATTGGGAGTAATTTAGGAGAACTATTAAAATTGGAAGAGTTTGGTAGTTTACAGTCTTCACAAATAACACCGTATATCTCAATGTATTGGGGGAGTTTAATGATTGGTCGATGGGCAGGAGCGGTAAGTGTATTTAATCTATCTAAAGTGCGTCAGATACTTGCGATGATTATAGTACCTTTTATAGCATACTTTGTAGTTTTAGGAGCAAATTCTTTGGCAGGAAATGATGTGACACCATTGTATTACTACTCTATCTGTGTTTTACTACAGATTGTACTTACTTATTGGGCTAAGAATAAATCTGCACGTACATTAATACTATTCAGCCTATTTGGTTTGACAGCAATGGTTATAGGATTGTTTACTTCTGGTATGTTAGCTATCTATGCCTTCTTGGCAGGAGGGTTAGCATGTAGTGTATTGTGGCCTGCTATTTTTAATATTGCGATAATAGGTTTAGGCAAGTATACTGCTCAGGGATCATCATTATTAATTATGATGATCTTAGGAGGAGGTATAATACCTCCTATACAAGGGAAAGTCGCTGATATTATTGGAATTCATCAGTCTTATATAGTTAGTTTATTGTGTTTTGCATATTTATTGTTCTTTGGGATGATGGCCAAGAAGGTTTTATCTAGACAAAGCATAGATATTGATAACATAAATTAAAACTTGTATTTTATTGAGTTAGAAGAGTAGGAAACTTTATTTGTAAAATAGTTTTGTTCGAAGAATGGTTAAGCAGCCTTCTAGAGTTCTTCGGAAAACAGTATCTCGTTCCGAACAAGTATTGAATTCTTCCGTAGAGCTTCCGAAGAAATTAGTATACTTAATATGTGTTTTTTTTTGATATTCAGTATGTTGTGTTTTTTAAAGTGGAATATAGTGGAACTTTATGGAAAAAAGTGGAAAATATTGGAAGTTTTAGGAAGAATGTGGAAGTAAAAAGGATTCTGCTTTAAAAATAAATTACTTTATGTGGCAAGTAAGCAATAAATGTTTTGTTATTGACTGATTTTTGTAGTCAAATTAGAACATATAAAGTATAGAATTAGTTAATTTTGCAAAACAATTGAAAAGTTGTTAATTGATTTGTGCTAGTAATACGAGTTTTATTACATTTGCGAATACGTGACAATAAAAGACAAGACAAAACAACTCTTTCTTAGAAAGAGAATAACAATAACTTACCAACAAAAATAAAATGAAACACGTTTATCTTGATAATGCTGCGACTACATCTGTACGTCCAGAAGTAATCGAAGAAATGATCAATGTACTTAGAAATGATTATGGTAATCCTTCTTCTACTTATGCTATCGGTAGACATGCAAAGGCATTAGTTGAAAATGCAAGAAAAATAATTGCAAAACAATTTAATGTTTCTTCTTCAGAGATTATCTTTACTTCATGTGGAACTGAAGGTAATAACTGGATTTTGCGTTCTGCTGTAAAGGATCTAGGAATTAAAAGAATTATTACTACTAAATTAGAGCATCACGCTGTATTAAATACAGTAAAACAATTAAATGCAGAGTTTGGAGTAGAATTAGTGTTCTTAGATATATTACCAACTAGTGAAATAGATTATGCTCAATTAGAAGAGTTATTAAAAGATGAATCTAAACCAACTTTAGTAACTTTAATGCATGTGAATAATGAAGTAGGAACAGAATTAGACTTAAAACGTGTTGCTTCGTTATGTGAAGCTCATAGTGCTTTATTTCACTGTGATACAGTGCAGTCTATTGGGAAAACTAGAATTGATTTAGCTGAGACTCCTATTGATTTTATCGTAGCTAGTGCTCATAAGTTTCACGGTCCTAAAGGAATTGGATTTGCTTTTATCCGTAAAAAGAATGTGTTGAAACCAGTAATGTTTGGTGGAGAACAAGAAAAAGGATTGAGAGCTGGTACTGAAGGAGTGCACCAAGTAGTAGGTATGGCTAAGGCATTAGAAATGGCTTATGATTTATTAGAAGAAGAAAAAGCACATATTTCTAGTATTAAAGAATACTGTAAAGATAGATTGTTAGAGGTTTATCCAGATGTATGCTTTAATGGAAATAATGTTGGATTCTACAATATCCTGAATGTATTATTACCATTATCAGAGGAGAAAGCAGCGATGATGTTGTTTCAATTAGATATGAAAGGAATTGCAGTATCAAGAGGTAGTGCGTGCCAATCAGGTAGTCAAAAACCTTCACATGTGTTATCACAATTCTTATGTGCTGAAGATTTAAAGAAACCAAGTTTAAGATTGTCTTTTGGACATGAAAATACAAAAGAAGATATCGACATATTAATCGATGTTCTTAAAACAATATAATCACATCTTGTAATTATACAGAAGAAAATCCACCAAGTAAAAGGTGGATTTTTTTTGTTTAGAGTATCCTTAATAGATACTTTACTCAAAAAATAGAAAAGTTCCCTGAAAATAAGATTGCTTTAAATAAACATTAGCATTAAATTTGCGCAAACAACACAACATTTATGAGTTCGAATAATAGATACGCACTACGCGGAGTTTCTGCAGAGAAAGAAGACGTTCACAATGCAATTAAAAATATTGATAAAGGATTATTTCCTAAGGCATTTTGTAAAATAATACCAGATCATTTAACAGGTGATGAAGATTACTGTCTAATTATGCACGCAGATGGTGCAGGTACAAAGTCTTCTTTAGCGTATATGTACTGGAAAGAAACAGGAGATATTTCTGTATGGAAAGGTATAGCACAAGATGCATTAATAATGAATATTGATGATTTGTTATGTGTGGGAGCTACTGATAATATTATGCTTTCTAGTACTATAGGTCGTAATAAGAACTTAGTACCAGGTGAGGTAATTTCAGCTATTATTAATGGAACAGAAGAGTTAATAAACGAATTAAAAACATTTGGAGTTACGATTCACTCAACAGGAGGAGAAACTGCAGATGTAGGTGATTTAGTTCGTACTATTATAGTTGATTCTACTGTAACAGCTCGTATGAAGAGAAGTGATGTAATAGATAATGCTAATATTCAAGCAGGTGATGTTATCGTAGGATTAGAGTCTTTCGGACAAGCTACTTACGAAAAACAATATAATGGAGGGATGGGAAGTAATGGGTTAACTTCTGCTAGACATGATGTTTTTGATCATTCTTTAGCGGCGAAATATCCAGAAAGCTTTGATTCATCTGTCCCAGAAGAGTTAGTTTACTCTGGAAAAGTTCAATTAACTGATGCTGTAGAAGGGTCTCCTTTAGATGCAGGAAAGTTAGTTTTATCTCCTACGCGTACTTACGCACCTATAATCAAAACAATTTTAAGTAAATACGATTCTACGAATGTACATGGTATGATTCACTGTAGTGGAGGTGCTCAGACTAAAATATTACACTTTGTAGATAACTTACATATTATTAAAGATAATATGTTCGCAGTACCGCCGTTATTTAAACTAATTCAAGAACAGTCTAACACAGATTGGAGAGAGATGTACCAAGTATTTAACTCTGGTCACCGCATGGAATTATATGTTAAACCTGAAGTAGCTGCTGATATTATAGCTATCTCAGAATCATTTAATGTTAAGGCTCAAATAGTTGGTAGAGTAGAAGCTTCAGAAGAGAAGAAACTGACTATCACATCTGAGTACGGAACATTTACATACTAATACTAAAAGAATATTATATACAATGGCAAGATTGCTTTCTATCGATTTCGGTAAAAAACGTACAGGTATAGCTGTAACGGATGATTTTCAAATTATTGCATCTGGATTAACGACAGTCGATACAGAGCAATTATTGCCGTTTTTAAAAGATTATTTTTCAAAGGAGAATGTTGAGAAAGTCATTATTGGAGAACCTAAGCGATTAAATAATGAACCTTCAGAAGTTGTACCATTGTTAAATAGCTTTATAGAAAAGTTTAAACAGTCTTTTCCTACTATGCCAGTAGAAAGGATAGATGAGAGGTTTACATCTAAGATGGCTTTTCAAACGATGATTGATAGTGGTCTTAAAAAGAAACAAAGACAGAATAAGGCGCTGATAGATGAAATAGCAGCAACTATTATTCTTCAAGACTATATGAGAAAATAGATTCAATCATTTTTAATTTATTTAAGAAAAGTTGTTAGTTATTTCTCTTAAATAAAGAGTAATTTTGCATATTAATAAATCCGATATAATGTCAAATATACAAAAATCAGAGGCTGATGTTGTTTTGGTAGGAGCAGGTATTATGAGTGCTACGCTTGGAGTCCTACTAAAAGAGCTGAAACCAAACTTAAAAATAGAGGTTATTGAGCGTCTCGACAGTGCGGCTGCCGAAAGTTCTGATGCAATGAATAATGCAGGAACTGGACACTCTGCGTTTTGTGAATTAAATTATACGCCTGAAAAAGCAGACGGTACAATAGATGCTAGTAAGGCAATCAACATTGTAGAGCAATTTGAAATTTCTCGTCAATTTTGGTCTTATTTGGTAAATAAGAATGTTCTTAAAAATCCAAGTAGTTTTATCCATACAGTACCACATATGAGTTTTGTATGGGGAGAAGATAACGTGAACTATCTTAGAAAGCGTTATAATGAACTTCAAAAGTATCCATTATTCCAAGGAATGGAGTTCTCTGATAATAAGGAGAAAATAAAAGAGTGGGCTCCGTTAATTATGGAGAACCGAAAAGAAAGTGACGTATGTGCTGCTACTCATATGCAGTTAGGTACAGATGTTAACTTTGGAGATTTAACACGTCAATTATTTGATTATCTAAAAGACGAAGATGGAGTTAATATGACATTCAATTGTGAAGTTAATGATATCAAACGTAATGGAGCAGATTGGAATGTGTATACATCAGATAAAAAAGGGCAGAAAAGAGTAATTAAAGCTCCATTTGTTTTTGTAGGAGCAGGAGGAGGAGCAATTTTATTATTACAAAAAGCTGATATTCCTGAGAGCAAAGGATACGGAGGTTTCCCTGTAGGAGGAGAATGGTTAGTATGTCGTAACCCAGAAGTAGTAGAAAAGCACATGGCTAAGGTTTATGGTAAAGCATCTGTAGGTGCACCTCCAATGTCAGTACCTCACTTAGATACTAGATTTATCGATGGTAAACATTCTTTATTATTTGGACCATATGCAGGATTCTCTACTAAGTTCTTAAAAAAAGGTTCTTACTGGGATTTAATTAAGTCATTAGAATTAAACAATATAGGTCCTATGTTAGGAGCTGGTCTTCGTAATCTAGACTTAACAAAGTATCTTATAGAGCAGGTATTACAATCTTCTAAATCTAGATATAGTGCTTTAAGAGAGTACTACCCAGATGCAAAAGATGAAGATTGGAAATTAGAGCAAGCAGGACAACGTGTTCAGGTTATTAAAAAAGATCCAAAAGGTAAAGGTATTCTTCAGTTTGGAACAGAAGTAGTAAGTGCAGGAGATGGATCTATTGCAGCACTATTAGGAGCTTCTCCAGGAGCTTCAACTGCAACACCCATCATGCTTAAACTTTTATCTCAATGTTTTAAAGAAGAGTTTAAATCTGCAGAATGGCAAGCTAAGTTTAAAGAAATGATTCCTACATTTGGAGTTAAATTAAATGAACATCCAGAATTAGTAGCAGAAGTAAGAGAGAATACAAGTAAAACTTTGAAAATATATCCTCATAATAATTAAAGAAAAGCACCTCTATACGAGGTGCTTTTTTTTGTAATATACTTCCGTTGTTTATTGTGCTTTTTATTAAATTAGTAATTATTGTGCTTATTTTTACTATAGTAGTATAGATATTCGTAAAATATGCTTTTTATCTCATATCTTTACGTCCTCTTTGTGATAAAGAGAACTTAATTTATTACACTACGCGAATGATCCTCTTTGGTTATCTAAAATTAAATACACGAATATTTTATTTATTAGTGCCTATCCTGTGTTTAGCGATGCATAGTTGTATTAAGAAGGAAGTGTCGAATCCAAAGATACAAGATTCTTTAAGAGCCTTTATAGATCAATATGTTGATTATTCTGCAGATTCTATTGATATAACGAAGAGAGACTCTATATCTAGAATTATCTTATCTCTACCTAATTCCAAAATAAATAGAGAGCTTACCAAAGATTTTATCTTTAAAACTAAGTGTGAGAAAGAAGTTGCAGATTACTTTTTAAAATGTTCCTTAGAAGATAAAGATAGTTTAGGTGTTGGAAATGCATACTTTTATATAGGAGATTATTACCTAAGAAAACAAATGCACGATAGTGCTTATTCTTATTTTTTACAAGCTGAAAATGCTTTTGATCTTATAAAGGATTCAATAAATTTAAGTAAAACTTTATTACAAAAAGCAGTAGTATTATCTAAGAATGGTGTTTTTTCAGAAGCAGAAAAGCAAGTCTTACATTCATTAAATTATAATACTTCAGAGACACCAATATATCATAAACAAATGCAGTTTATGATAATAGGTGATGTATTTAGTGGGTTAGGTATGTTAGATGATGCTACGTATTTCTATTCACAGGCATTAGATATGCTAAATTATGATGAGCTTAAATCTGTTTCGTCACCAGGAATAAATAATCTAAAAATTGTTTATTTGACCTCTAGTCTTGGAAATATATATATTGAACAAGAGAAATATGATCAAGCAGATGCTCTTTTTAATAAAATAATTGAGAAGTATATTGATCGTAAAAATTTAAATTCAGAAAGATATTATGCATATGTAGCTATTAGTTTAGCTAATTTAAAAATGAAACAACACGATCTGCCTAAAGTATATTCTTTGTTAGAAGAAGCAGTTAATATTGGAAAGAAGAATAAGAACCGTATCATAATTCATAGTGCTCAGCTTAGCTTAGTGGAGTATTATTATTTAAATGGACAAAAGGAATTAGCAGGGCCTCTTTTAGATACGATAAATACGGAGGTCAAAGAGGTAGGTGATTTCAAAAGTCAATTGAAGGCATTAGAGCTATATCTTGCCTATGCAGGGGGAGATTCATCTAAGTATTTTGAAGATTATATAGAGATAGGTAAGCTCTTTAAAGGAGAAACAAATCTAGTTAAAAATAACTTTATACGAATTAAAGCTGAAACAGCTAAGTTGCTAAAATTAAATAGACAATTAAGCGATAAAAATAAATTGCTTACTGTTATTGGTGCATGTTTATTCGTTATTATATGTAGTATTTTAGTTATTTATCTATATCGTTCTAAAATGAAAGAAGTTCGGTTAATAAAAATGTTTCAACGTGATACTGAACAGTATTATAACTCTGTTATTAATATTCAGAACTATTTAAACTTAGTTAAAGATAGGGAAAGGAGTAGTATGGCTAAAGAATTAAATGATGGAGTCTTAAATCGATTATTTGCAACGCGCTTTTCCTTAATTCAATTAGGAGAAAAAGAGATAGAAAGTAAAAAAAGCATTTTAATAGATGAAATATTAGAAGTTGAACGTTATATAAGAGATATTTCACATACTATAGTAAATGAACAGGCTATTGAAATACAGGGTTTTGAGCAATTGATTCGCGAATTAGTTTTAGTGTATAGTAAAGAATCAACAATCAAGTTTAAGGTAGAAATAGATCCCTTATTAGATATTGAAAATTTAAGTCATCAGAAGAAAATTAATATATATCGTTCTATACAAGAAATGTTACAGAATGTTCTAATTCATTCAAAATGTAGTATATGTACTATATATTTTGGACATAAAACACCTTCTTTATTAGAGTTAAAAATAGTTGATAATGGTAAAGGTTTTGATAGTCGGGTTACTAAGAAAGGAACTGGTTTATTGAATATTAAAGAAAGAATAGAACTTATTAATGGTAAGGTTTTTATCATTAGTAAAATAGGAGGTGGTACTACATTTTTATTTGTCATCCCTATTTCATAATTTATGACAAGAATTGTGTAATAGATAGTTTATGTTTTTGTTATTTGTGATTCTTTTAGGTTTATATTATTATATATTATGTGTGAATTGTATGTCTTCTTTGTAATATTAGTATTTAAGATGTTATTGTGTTAAGTCTGTTAAAATGTTGTATATCTTTGTTTTACTCTAGATAAAAGCGAGTAGGAGTACTTATAAAGCTTAGAATGACTAATAACTTATTAAAATGTTTATTGTGTGTTTTTATATTACTTTTTCTTTCTAATTGTGATAAGAGAGAAAGTAAACATGATATACAGATAACAGATATAAAAAGTTTTATAGAAAATTATAATCGCTTTAATACTACAGATAAAGACAAAGCAAGTGCAGACTCTGTCGGACAGATTTTAATTAAGTTAAAAAATACTCAGAGCACTAGAGATGTATTACGTAGATATATCTTATTGACTGGTGCAGATAGGAATTATATTGAGGAATTATTTAAAAAATCTAGAAAAAAGGAAGACTATAGTAATGAAGCCCACGCTTACTTTTTGTTAGGGCAATATTTCAGTAAAAAGTTTCAGACTGATAGTACATTCTATAATTATACCAAGGCTGAATTCTTATTTAAAACAATACATGATTCTATAAGTCTTCAGGATGTATATGCACATAAAGCCGTATTACTTATAAATCACAGAATATTTCTAGAAGGACAAACACAAATTCTAGAAGCTATGAGCATTAACCAGAGTAATAAAAGTGCAAAAGCAAAATACTCTGAAAGCATGATTATGGCTAATGCTTTAACTGGGCTAGAGCAATATGGTGAAGCTCTTAGGGAATCGGATAAAGCATTTGAGTTATTAGAAGATCCTGAAATGCAAAGTGTACTTAATGAAGATGCTATCAGGTTAAATAAAATAACCATTTATGCAAATATTGCTGAAGTATATATTAAGCAAGGAGAATATGAAAAGGCAAAAGAACTTATTAAAAATACTATCAATAATTACATTGTAAATGAGTCTCTTTATGATTCACTGATGCTAGCTCATTTATTACTGAGTTTATCTGAGGCTGATTTAAGAAGTGGAAGTTATCAAAATGTGGAGCGAAATTTAAAACAAGCTATTGTTTTACAAGCGAAATATAATAATGTTCAAGATTTAAATGCTTGTAGGATAGTTCTAGCTGAGTTCTATTATTTACAAGGTAGGGAGAAAGAAGCTCAAGAACTAGTTAGAGATATAATGAACTATGCTCAAGGTACAAGAGAGTTAGTGTTAGAGAAGAATATCTTAACAGTATTATTAAAGTATAAAAAAGAGGATTATCAGAAGAATTTTATACGATACGAGGAACTTAATAAGCTTATTCTTGAAGAAAATAATGTTGTTAAAAATACATTTGCTAGATTGAGTTTTGAGGCAGATAATTTACAAAGGACTAATGAAAAGCTTTTAAGCCAAAAGGAATTAATAACTAAGATTGGTGGTGTTTTATTTTTTATTGCCATATCTGTTTTCTTTATTATACTATTTAGACAAAAGTCAAAAGAAGTTTCTTTGATAAAATTGTTACAACGTGATACTGAAAAATATTATGATTCTATTTTAAATGTACAAAATGAGTTAAATGAGGCACGAAATCTGGAAAGAAAAGAAATAGCAAAAGAGCTTCATGAAGGGGTATTAAATCGGCTGTTTGTTACTAGGTTCTTATTGATGCAGGTTAGTAAAGAATCAGTAGATGAGCATAAGATTTCATTGATTAATGAAGTAAAAGAAGTAGAAAAATATATTAGGGGAGTATCACATTCGTTAGCGAATACAGAAGATTTTAAAATCAATGAATTTGATCAATTATTAGAGGATTTAGTTCAAATACAAAATAGAAGTGAAGTAACTATTTTTAAACTTTATATGGATAAAGAAGTATGCTTTGATAAGCTTACTAATCAGTATAAAGTACATATATATAGAATTGTACAGGAATGCCTTCAGAATGTACATAAACATGCAAATGCAACAGAATGTGTTGTGCAGTTTCTAAATAATAACAATGAAGCTTTCAAAGTTATAATAAAGGATAATGGGCAAGGCTTTGATGCTGATATCGTAAAAAGAGGAATTGGCTTTGCAAATATTAAAGATAGAATCGAGTTTATGAAAGGTAAATTAATTATTGATAGTAAACCAGGAGAAGGAACAGTTATTTCTTTTGTTGTAGAAACTAAGAAAGTACAAAAACGTTAATTATTATCATTTATAAAAGCAAAACGCCCTTATAAGTTATATTCATATAAGGGCGTTTTTTATTATTCTTTTTCTGAAGAAAACTTAATTCTTCTTGAGAAATACATTAGTATCGCGAGTATAGTAAATAGACCTAAACTACCAACTATTAGCGCAGCTTCTTTTAGTTGTAATAAGAAGAATAAGAAAGCATACAATGCCGCTAATAACCCAAATATTGTCATAGCAATACGTCTGTTCTTAGATAATCCGTAAATAAATGAGGTAATTAAAAGTATGGTTGCTGAAGCAGATATGGCATAAGCTATCGTAAATCCTAAGTATTCTGCAAAAGAGAGTAGGAGTACAAAGTTTATACATAATGCTAATCCGACAAGCGTGTAATGAAGAAGATTAATAGCTAGATTCTTTATATTTTCCATAAAGAAGAAGGTTGCAAATGTTAATCCTATAAAAAGTAAGGCATACTTGGTTGCTCTATTTACTTTACTATAAAAATCGTTCATCTGTAAAAACTTTAATCCAAAACTGTAATCTTGAAGTTGGTGTATTGTTTCTAGATTAGAGTTAATTGGAATAGACTGATAAATAGTCCATTTAGAGTTTTCGTTGATTGTTTGTTTCTCATCTGTTTCTGGTAAATAATTACCTACATATTTGATATCCTTATAATCAGATTTGATATTTACATTTGTTTGCTTAGCTGTGGCTAAGAAGTTTAATTCTGTAGAACCTTTTAGTAGGATAGGGAAACTGATCTCTTCTAGATTGATATCCTTATCCAATATATCATAACTTAAAAAATTATAAGCAGGCGCAGCCATTAAATTTCTGTCTTGTTCAAAGAACTGTTTAGAATTTTTGTTAATGAAAATCTCTTGAGTAAATCCTTTACTATCCGATACAGAGAAGATTATTTTAGCACTACTAAAAGCTTCTTTATCTATTAGATTTAATTTAGTTGCTAATTCATCTAAAGTTGGAAAACTCGCATTAATAAATAGATTAGTATTGTATAACGTTACTTCATACAAACTCCTTTTCTTTACTTGTGTTTTAATATCTCCTGTAATATCTTGTTTAGTAGGTGCTTGTAGGTAACTGTGTTTTTGTCTCATTATTTTACCATCTTCAGCAATAAAGCTTGTGCTATATTCTACTAATACAAATGGACCAAAGATAGTCTGATCTCGTCCCCATTTAGAGGTAACTTCGGTAATGACTTCAGTTTGAAAGTTCTCTCTTTCGGATATTAAACTACTTATAAAAGGCAATGTAATTAATAACATAAGAGATAATACTGCGATTATCAATCCTTTAATCATTGGTTTTTGATTTTCTTTTATCATAATACATGTTTTAAAAGCACTTTGTTTTTCAAAGTGTTTGGGTAAAAAAAATTATTTCAATGTTTTTATTATATTTTCTAAATAAGCAAGGTGCTGTTTGAAGGCATATTTACCTTCTTCGGTAGCTGAGTAGGTAGTGTTTGTCTTTCTACCTACGAATCCTTTAGTAACTGTAATATAGTTACTATCTTCTAAGTTTTTAAGATGAGATGCAAGGTTACCATCTGTTAAGTCTAGATATTCTTTTAGATCTTTAAACGAAAGTGATTCATCGACCATCAATCCGCTCATTATTCCTACTCGGATGCGGTTGTCAAAGACTTTGTTTAATTTTTCTAAATCGAATTTCATATTCTTATTGTTTTATTTTATCGTATTTATTCCATAGGATTACTCCATAAAGCAAATGTACTAAACCAAATCCAAGAGCCCAGAACAATAAGGTATAATCTATAAAATAGAATGCTAATAATCCCAGTATAATCTCTAGTGCAGCAATACCTTTTACTTCTTTGACAGTATCTTCTTGAACGCTAAATAATGCTAAACCATAGAACACAAGTGTAGTAGGTAGAGCTAGCTGTAATAAATAGTGATTATAAAAAATAAGACATAATATACCAGCTACTATTAAAGGAATAGAGAAACGGACTAATAAACGTTTAGTAACCTTGTTTAAGAAAGACTTTCCTTGTTTACGAGTCTTCTTAATCGTGAAGTAAAACCCTCCTGCTACAGCTACTATAAATGTTATTAAAGCTAGTGATAATAACATACCTGCTGTGTAAGAGGTTTGATAAGGATCACTTGTAGTTAAGTTCTCATAAGTATATGTAGAGGATGTTTGCCACCAATATAGAATAGCAGAAGCCCCAAGTCCACATAATCCAACCCAAATACCGCTCCATCCACTAAGGCTTAAAAACTTAGTAGAACGTTCCATAATCGACTTGATTTGATTTAAATCTTCAATAGCTTTATTTGTCATAGTAAAAGTACTTTGAAATACAAAGTTAATAAAATAATGATATGAACAACATTTGAATAAGAAATTGTTTGAAAAATATTCTAATCCTTTATGCTATCTAGTGTTATAGATGGAATAACTGTTCTTTTAAAATCCCAAATAATAATGTTTTAGTTGTGATTATTGTCAATTGACGCAGAATAAGATGGAAGTAATTCAGTAAATTGATTATTTTCGAACTGATTAATTGATAATTTAAAGATGATGGATCATACATATAGATTTGTAACAGAGAAGGAATTAAATGCACAAGAGAGTAGTATTTATGGTGAGCAAGTAGAACAATTTAATGTTTGGCCTGCATATATTTTAGCAGGTAAGGTTAATCAAGAATATTGGGAGGTAATCTATGATATCTTTTCAGAGTATCAATTCTTTATGTTAGAAGGAGATATTGTGATAGGTAATGGCAATTGTATTCCTTTGCATTTGACTAAAGAGGAACTGTCAGATTTACCTGATGGTGGTTGGGATTGGGCATTAGAGAAGGCTGTGAAAGATTATGAGAAAGGATTAGTGCCAAATACACTTTGTGCTTTGCAAATAGGTTTAAACAAAGAATATCAAGGTAAGGGGATAAGTAATTTGTTAATTAGTTTTATGAAAACAATTGCTCTTAATAAAAAGAAGGAGTCCTTTATCTTACCTATACGTCCTAATCTTAAAACGAATTTCCCTTTAATCCCAATGGAAGATTATATACAATGGGTAAATAAAGAAGGATTGCCTTATGATGCGTGGATTAGAACTCATGTAAAAGGAGGTGCAAGTATTGTGAAAATATGTAAGCAATCTATGTATGTAGAAGGAACAATCGAAGAGTGGGAGTTATGGACAGGACTTGTTTTTCAAAGTTCAGGAGAGTATCTATTGCCTAGACTACTTAATCCTATAACAATAGATTTGACTTTAAATAAAGGGACTTATATAGAGCCTAATGTCTGGATGCAGTATGACCTAACAAGATAAACTTCTTTATATAGAGGAAGTAATTCATTGTGTTCTTAGGTGTATAGAGCCTTGTAGCCAAATCTTTTATGGCTAGTAGTGTATTTAGTGAATATTTATTATATTGGCATTCTACAAAAACTAATAAATTATGCAACAAAATACTCCCTATACGCCTACTAACAAGGTGCGTATAGTTACAGCTGCGGCTTTATTTGATGGCCATGATGCAGCGATTAATATTATGCGTCGTATTATTCAATCGACGGGATGTGAGGTAATCCACTTAGGACATGATAAAAGCGTTGAAGAAGTAGTAAATACTGCAATACAAGAAGACGCTAACGCTATAGCAATGACTTCTTACCAAGGAGGACATAATGAATACTTTAAATACATGTACGACCTTTTGAAAGAAAAAGGAGCAGGACATATCCGAATCGTTGGAGGAGGAGGAGGAGTAATTCTTCCAAGTGAAATCAAAGAATTAATGGATTACGGAATCACTCGTTTGTATTCTCCAGATGACGGTCGTGCTATGGGATTACAAGGGATGATTAACGATATGGTACAAGGTGCGGACTTTCCTACTATGGATCTACAATTACCAGAAGGAAAAGACGTATACCAATCTTTAGCAGATAAAGATATTACTACGATTGCTCGTTTGATTTCTTTGGCAGAAAACAGAGAAGAAGACTTCCTAAAAGTATTCAAATTCGACGAGGCTAAACATAAAAACACACCAGTATTAGGTATTACAGGAACAGGAGGAGCAGGTAAGTCATCAATGGTTGACGAGTTAGTTCGTCGTTTCTTGATTGACTTTCCAGAGAAGACAGTAGCATTAGTTTCTGTTGACCCATCTAAACGTAAAACAGGAGGAGCGTTATTAGGAGATCGTATTCGTATGAACTCTATTAATAATCCTCGTGTATTTATGCGTTCATTAGCTACTCGTCAGTCTAACTTAGCATTATCGCGTTATGTTGAAGAAACACTTCAAGTACTTCAAGTAGCGAATTACGATTTAATTATCTTAGAAACATCAGGTATTGGACAGTCAGATACAGAGATCTTAGATCACTCTGATGCTTCGTTATACATTATGACACCTGAGTTTGGTGCAGCTACACAGTTAGAAAAAATCGACATGCTTGACTTCGCTGACATTGTTGCGATCAACAAGTTTGACAAGCGTGGTGCATTAGATGCAATCAGAGATGTAAAGAAACAATACCAACGCAATCACAACTTATGGGATGTAAATCCTGATGAGATGCCTGTGTTTGGTACGATTGCTTCTCAGTTTAACGACCCAGGTACTAATGCTTTGTATAAAGCTATTATGGATAAGGTTGTAGAGAAGACAGGTGCTAACCTAACTTCAAATATGGAGATCACAAAAGAAATGAGTGAGAAGGTATTTGTTATTCCACCTAATCGTACTCGTTACTTATCTGAAATTGCTGAGAACAACCGAAAATATGACGAAACTGTATTAACTCAAAAAGAGGTAGCACAGAAGTTATATGGTATTTTTAAAACAGTAGAAACAGTTGCTGGTAAATTACCAGAAGTTGATAAATCAGGAATAGTTGAAGAAAGTGTTGCGTCTAAAGATGCTGATACGCAACTATTCATCAATCTTCTATTAAAGGAGTTTGACAAGGTGAAGATGAACTTAGACCCATACAATTGGGAGGTTATCTTAACGTGGGATCAAAAAGTAAACAAATATAAGAACCCAGTATATTCATTTAAAGTACGTGATAAAGAGATTAAGATTGCTACACATTCAGAGAGTTTATCACACTTACAGATTCCTAAGATTGCTTTGCCGAAGTATGAAGCTTGGGGAGATATCTTGCGTTGGTCATTACAAGAGAATGTTCCAGGAGAGTTTCCTTTTACTTCAGGACTTTATCCGTTTAAACGTGAGGGAGAAGATCCTACACGTATGTTTGCAGGAGAAGGTGGGCCAGAACGTACGAATAGACGTTTTCACTATGTGTCTTTAGGGATGCCAGCTAAGCGTTTATCAACTGCTTTTGACTCTGTAACCCTTTATGGTAACGACCCAGGACACCGCCCAGATATCTATGGTAAGATTGGTAATGCAGGAGTTTCTATCTGTTGTTTAGATGATGCGAAGAAGCTTTATTCAGGGTTTAACCTTGCACATGCCTTGACTTCTGTATCGATGACAATCAATGGGCCAGCACCTATGTTATTAGGATTCTTCATGAATGCTGCTATTGATCAGCAATGTGAGATCTATATCAAAGAGAATGGGTTAGAAGCAGAAGTTGAAGCAAAGATTGAAGCTATCTATAAGAAGAAAGGTGTTGAAAGACCTCGCTATAATGGAGACTTACCAGAAGGTAATGATGGGTTAGGATTAATGCTTTTAGGAGTTACTGGAGACCAAGTATTACCTCAAGAGGTTTATCAAGAGATTAAAAAGAATACTTTATCACAAGTACGTGGTACAGTACAAGCAGATATTTTAAAAGAAGATCAAGCACAGAATACTTGTATCTTCTCTACGGAGTTTGCACTTCGTTTGATGGGTGACGTACAAGAGTATTTCATTACTAAAAACGTTCGTAACTTCTACTCAGTGTCTATCTCAGGATACCACATTGCAGAGGCAGGAGCAAACCCAATTACCCAATTAGCGTTTACATTAGCTAACGGATTTACATATGTAGAATACTACTTAAGTAGAGGAATGGATATTAATGATTTCGGTCCTAACTTATCTTTCTTCTTCTCTAATGGTATTGATCCAGAATACGCTGTTATTGGACGTGTAGCTCGTCGTATTTGGGCGAAAGCATTAAAGAATAAATATGGTGCTAACGAACGTGCTCAGATGTTGAAATACCACATCCAGACTTCAGGACGTTCACTTCACGCACAAGAAATTGACTTTAATGATATCCGTACAACGCTTCAGGCGCTTTACGCTATTTATGATAACTGTAATTCACTTCATACTAACGCGTATGACGAGGCTATTACGACTCCTACAGAAGAATCTGTACGTAGAGCTATGGCAATACAGTTGATCATTAATAAAGAACTAGGATTGGCTAAAAACGAGAATCCAATACAAGGATCGTTTATTATAGAAGAGTTAACTGACTTAGTAGAGGCAGCTGTATTAGCAGAGTTTGATAGAATCACAGAAAGAGGAGGAGTATTAGGTGCAATGGAAACAATGTATCAACGCTCTAAAATCCAAGAAGAGTCATTGTACTACGAAACATTGAAACACGATGGTACATTCCCAATTATTGGGGTAAATACCTTCTTGAGCTCTAAAGGATCTCCTACAGTTGTACCTGCGGAAGTTATCCGTGCTACAGAAGAAGAGAAGTTATTCCAGATCAAAACAAAAGAAAACTTAAACAAAGCAAATGAAGCTTTAGTGAAAGAAGAATTAGAGCGTATTCAAGAAGTTGCTATCCAGAATGGCAATATCTTCGAGGCGTTAATGGATGCTTCTAAAGTGTGTTCGTTAGGTCAGATTACTTCAGCATTGTTTGAAGTAGGAGGGCAGTACAGACGTAATATGTAATAGATTATATAAGTATAAATAGGAAGAGAGCAGTGATGCTCTCTTTTTTATTTCCAAATTTTAAATATATGAATCCTCATAAGATTGTGTAGGGTGTAGAGAAGAAGATATTAATCATAAAAAAAGCCTAGTTAGAATTTCTAACTAGGCTTTTTTAGGTTATACTATAAACGATTAGTATTATCTGATTTGAGCATTTACATTATTCTCTAATTGATATTGTATTTTGCTCATGATTTTATCTACTTGGCTATCTGTAAGCGTTTTTGTAGTGTCTTCCATGTGGATAGAGATAGCATATGATTTCTTCCCATCTTCAATCTTATCACCTTGGTACACATCAAATAAAGTAACGTCTTTAATGATAGCTTTATCTACTTGTTTAACGATGTTGTAAATCTCTTCGAAAGTAACAGCTTCATCGATTAATAAAGCATAATCACGTTTTACAGAAGGGAATTTGTTGATTTCAGTAAGTTTGATCTTAGCAGAAACTACTTTTAATACATTATCCCAGTTAAACTCAGCATAACAAACTTCTTGTTTGATATCAAAGTGTTTAGTAACATGTTTCTTAAGAATACCAAACTCCACGATAGCTTCTTTACCTACATAGTAAGCAATTCCTTCAGAGAATACATCAGACTCTATAGGTTGAGTACTTACTTTAGAAAGACCTAAACGAGCTAATATTCCGTTGATATACCCTTTAAATTCAAAGAAAGTAATAGGTTTTTGTACAGAGTTCCAGCTTGCTTTAGTAATATTACCTGTTGCAAAAACAGAAAGGCGTTTGTACTCCTCATAGTTGTTAAGCATTTTGTGGTAAGTCTTACCAAACTCAAAGAATTTTAGATCTCCACGTTTTCTATTGACATTGTATGCGATAGATTCTAAACCACCAAATAATAATGATTGTCTCATTACTGATAAGTCATAACTCAATGGGTTAAGAATATCCACTTGGAAGTTAGATTTAATATTTTCACTTAACTCAGTGTAAGCAGGAGTAGTCAATGAGTTATTCATAATCTCATGGAACCCTTGTGCTACTAACTGTTGAGCTACGATATTAGTTACTCTATGATCTTCAGTTCTAGAGCTGTTAGCAATAGTAGCGTTAAGTTTAGATGAGAAAGTAATGTTGTTAAATCCATATACTCTCAAGATCTCTTCGATAACGTCTATCTCTCTTGTTACGTCAGCACGGTAAGCAGGTACAGTAATACCAATTCCGATATCAGACATATTGTGAACCTTGATATCTAATGATACTAAGATTTTTTTGATTGTTTCTTTAGAGATTTCTTCTCCTAATAATCTTGTAATATTATTGAAGTTTAAGAATACAGAATGCTCTTCTACTTTCTTAGGGTATAGGTCAATAATATCAGAAGTAATCTCTCCACCAGCTACTTGTTGGATAAGTAAAGCTGCATGTTTAAGAGCATATTCTGTAATAGCAGGGTCAACACCTCTCTCAAAACGGAAAGATGAATCTGTATTAAGACCATGTCTCTTAGCTGCTTTTCTTACAGTAACAGGGTTAAAGTAAGCACTCTCTAAGAAGATTGTAGATGTATTTTCAGATACAGCAGATTTGCTACCTCCGAATACACCAGCGATACACATAGGTCCGTTCTCATCACAGATCATTAAATCATCTTGGTGTAATGTTCTTTCTACACCATCTAGAGTAACGAATTTAGTGCCAGCGTCAACTGTCTTAACGAATACTTTACCACCTTTAATCTTTGCAGCGTCAAAAGCGTGTAATGGTTGTCCTAAATCGTGTAATACGTAGTTAGTAACGTCTACGATATTGTTTTTAGGAGCGATACCGATTGCTTTTAATCTGTCTTGTAACCAGTCTGGAGAAGCTTTAACTTCAACACCAGAAATAGTTACACCACAGTAACGAGGTGCTTTTTTATAATCATCAACTACAACATCAATTTTTAATGTTCTTCTTTCAACTTTAAATTTGCTAACAGAAGGAGTGATTAATTCTTTGTGTTGAGTATCTTCTTTTGAATTTTGTAATAGACTAGCTCTAAGATCACGAGCTACTCCCCAGTGACTCATAGCATCTGAGCGGTTAGGAGTAAGACCGATTTCAAAAACTTCATCTGTAGTGATGTTAAATAGAGTAGCAGCAGGAGTACCTGGAGCCCATTTCTCATCTAATACTAAAATACCACTACCATCTGTACCTAGACCAAGTTCTACCTCAGAACAAATCATACCAAAGCTTTCTTCTCCACGAATTTTGCCTTTTTTGATTTGGAATGCATTTCCTTCTGCGTCAAAAAGTTCTGTTCCAATAGTAGCAACCGGTACTTTTTGCCCTGCAGCAACGTTCGGCGCACCACATACGATTTGTACTGGCTCACCTGTTCCTAAATCAACTTTTGTTACGTTTAATTTGTCTGCATTTGGATGTTTTGTACAAGATAATACGTGTCCAACAACAACTCCTCTTAGACCACCTTTAAGACTCTCGTATTGAGTAATACCTTCTACTTCTAGACCTAAGTCTGTTAAGATTTCTGAAGTTTCTTCCGATGTTATGTCTAATTTAATGAATTGTTTTAACCAATTGTATGAAATATGCATTCGAGAATATTTTTTTATAAGTACGCAAATATACGCATTGCCAAAGTTTAAGTGAAATTATTTATGATTAAAAAATCACAAATTAGCGTTAAGTGAAGAAATTATAGAAATTTCTGTTTAATATCCTCACTAGGTATCATACAGCTCTCTTTTTTGCCATACCATTTATAGCGATTTTTAGCGATATAGTCATACATCTTATCTGTTATACCTGTTGGTAAAACGGAGAAAATATTAACTAACGAGTAAAAACCACCTAGCTTTGAGGCAATCTGAAAAGCTGCTTTTGATTTTATATAATAGGCTATACCTGGTTCATATAGAACGATACTGTCTATTTTAGCTCTATCAATACCGATATAGTTCAATATCTCTTTTCCTTTATCAGAATCTAGAGAGACAAATCTGAACTGATCAGTATTATCAGCCTTAATGATCTTATTGACGGCATTGTCACATAAGTTACAAACACCGTCAAATAAGACTATCTTTTTGTTACGAGGTATATCTAACATTATTTTTTGCGTTCTACCATTTCTAATTGATCTAAACTCACCTTAGAAGTAAAGATACCATAATTAACAGTCGCTTTGTTTTTTTCTATCACATCTATTGTTCCAACAGAACGACCATCTATCATTCTCACACGGTCACCGACTTTAAGAGGGAAGTTCGTTTTCTTTTGAGCATCTTGTAGTTGTTTTTTCGCTTTTTCTTCTTTCTTTTCCTTGCGAATAACCTCTACTTTTTGTTCTACCTCTTTAAGAAGTTCTTGTTGCTTTATTTCTTTTTCTTTCTTCTCTTTTATCGTGATTTTTTGACGTTTAGAGTTTTCGATTTCTACTACTTTTAATACTTCACCAAATAAGGTTTTCTTACTCTTATTATTAAAGTATTTTTCAGATAAATCATCTAAACGCTGTCCTAAAGCTACTAAACGTTGATTAGAGTCAAATAACTCTTGGTAACGCTCCAGTTTATCTTGAATTTTAGCATTGATGGTTTCCATCTTTTTGCTTTCATCTCTAGCTTTAGTTTCTTCTTCTTTTAGATTCTGAGAAGTTCGTTCTAGTTTATGTCTTTCTTTTTGAAGGTTTGCAATAGTTTTATCAAAGCGCACTTTATCTCCTTCAACTTTTTTCTTCGCTCTATTGATTAGACTAAATGGAATACCATTTTTCTGAGCAACTTCAAAAGTAAATGAACTACCTGCCTGTCCCACGTTTAGTTTATACATCGGCTCTAGAGACTTTTCATCGAATAGCATATTTGCATTTGTAGCATTAGGCAGTTCGTTTGCTAGTATCTTAAGGTTAGTATAGTGAGTAGTGATAATACCATAAGCACCTCTATCATAAAGCTCTTCTAAGAAAACTTCTGCTAACGCACCTCCAAGCTCTGGATCAGATCCAGTACCGAATTCATCAATTAAGAACAGTGTGTTATCATTACATTTCTTTAAGAAGTAATTCATATTCTTAAGTCTGTAACTATACGTACTCAAGTGATTTTCGATAGACTGATTATCTCCTATATCTGTTAGTATTCTGTCAAATAAGAATGTTTTACTTCTTTCGTGGACAGGGATTAATAATCCTGATTGTAACATTAGTTGTAGTAATCCTATCGTTTTTAACGTAATACTCTTACCACCAGCATTAGGACCAGAGATAACGATAATTCTGCTATCATGTTCTAAAGTAATAGTCTGTGGATAAGTAGGTTTGTTCTTTTCTCTATTATTTAGCAATAGGATAGGGTGATATGCTTCTCTGAAGAACATCTCTCTTTCTTTACTAATCTCAGGCAAAAGACCATTGATCTTATTAGCATACTTCGCTTTACCAGCAGTAACATCTATATAAGTAAGAAAACTCTGATACTCCAGTAATAAGTCTCTGAATGGACGTATTACGTTGGTTAGGTTCTTTAATATACGCACTATCTCTTCGCGTTCTTCATATTCTAGATTGTTTAATTCTCTAGAATATCTCAATGTCGCTTCTGGCTCTATATATACGATACTTCCAGTCTTAGAAGTACCTAATACACTACCTTTGACCTTGCGTCTATGCATTGCGATAACGGCTAGTACACGTCTGTTCTCTACTACAGTCTCTCTGATATCATCTAGATATCCAGAACTGTTGTATTGTGTAAGAGCAGATCCAAAACTTTGATTGATTTTACCGCGAACTAAGTTGATGTTTTTGCGTATATTCAACAGGTCTAAAGAAGCATTATCTTTAATCTCTCCGTATTTATCGAGTACATTGTCTATTTCCTTTAAAATAGATTTCTCTAGAGGAGTTTGTTGTGCTTCAAAGTAAAGATTAGGATAGTACTCTTCGAATTTCTTTAGAAAAGAAATCAAAGTAATCGTTGTCTCTGTTAGCGTAGCTATTTTTTTAAAGCTACTGACTTCTAAGAAACTATTTTCGATCCCTAGGAATTTTAATTCGTAACCGATACTGTCAAAGTAGTGATTTGGGATAATATTATTATTCGTATAAGAAGAAACGTATTCAGAAGTCTGTCTCAGCGCTCGCATTGTTCCCTCTTCAGTTTTGAAAGGGCATATTTCCATAGCAGCTTCTTTACCAGCTTCTGTAGTACAAAGTGCTGATATTGTTTCTAATACTGTATTGAATTCTAAATCTTGTAATGTTTTTGTGTTTATTGATGTCATTTTATTAAAATGAGAATAAATACAAAAATAACATTATTTGAGTGAATTAGGGGCTTTTAATTTAGAACACTCTTATTTTTTATATAAACGGTTTTAGGTCAAACTAGGATATAAGTTAGTAGTAATTAAAAAAATATAGAGATATACTTTCACTTTTTTCCATTTTTCCCTAATACTTTCTTTTGTTCTGAAAAGTTCTACTTTGTTCTAGTGTTTAAGTGTATGTGATTGATAATTAGTATTTTTTATTTTTTAAAAGATATCTATGTATTATAGCAATGGATATTTTACATTTGAAGTAGTGCTAATTCAAGAAAAAATGAAAAGTAATAACTATGTACAGCAATTGTTGGAGGATTTGAAAGAGAGGGTAGTGGTAAAATCACTAACTAAAGGAGAAGAAATACTTAGCATAGGGCATGTGTGTGATTATGTTGGAATAGTACGCAATGGTAGCCTTCGTATGTATTATATAGATAGTGAAGGTAATGATGTCTCTTTTGGGTTTTATCTAGCAGGAGATATTTTTACGAATTATGAAGGAGTACTTACTGATGTTCCTTCTCAGATGATTATCGTAGCAATGGGTTATACAACAGTAGAATTAATCCGAAAAGAAGATTTGCTTAGCTATTATGATTCTTCTTTAGAGCACCAAAAACTTGGGAGACGTATGGCTGAGCTTATATTCATACAAGCTAAAAAGAGAATAGACTTCTTACTTTTCTTAACTCCAGAACAGCGATATCTACAATTGATGGAGATTTCTCCAGAAGTGTTTGATTGTATTCCACAGAAACACATCGCTAGCTATATAGGAGTGAAGCCACAATCTCTTTCTCGTATCCGAAAACGATTACAAGAGAAGTAGTATTCCTTAGACTCTGTATTAGTCCAATATAATCAGCTAGTCCTAAGTTTATAACATCAAGCATATTTAGTATGTTTTAGAAATTACAGCCTTGACTTTTTTTGTTACTTTTTGGTGTCAAGACAAAAAAGTAAAAGAATAAAATAGTTATAAGGTCAGTCATGTAATATTAAAATATATTATGAATCTAGGTTAACTTAAGTGAATGTTTTAATAACTCGAGTAAAGTAGTTTTGTGTTTAAATAATAAATATCAAAATCATGACTTTACTCGTATTCATAAAGATAGTTAATGCCTTAATTTTCTCTTTCTTATCAGGAGTACATATTTATTGGGCATTCGGAGGTAAATGGGCAGCAGAAAGTGTTTTACCTACTAAAGATGGAGTGAAGAAACTAAATCCTTCGCTAATCGGGACATTAGTAGTAGCGGCAGGTTTGGCATTGTTCGCATTCATTAGCGGAGCTGACCTAGTTCAGTATAAATGGGGGTATTTAGTACTCTCAATTCTATTCGGATTAAGAGCAATTGGAGACTTTAGGTATGTAGGCTTATTTAAAATAGTTAAAAATAGTGTATTTGCTAGGAAAGATACGGCAATCTTCATTCCTCTTTGTATTTATTTGTCACTTAGTAATGCATTTTTGTATTTCTGCTAAAAATCACTGATAATCGTTGATAACTGATATAAATCAGTTGATTAATGCTGATAATTTACGTATTTTGGAATTGTTATTAATAGACTAAAAACATCGTGTCTTTAGTCATTTTCAAATACTTTTAATATGAGATATGTATCGGCTTCAGAAGCGGCTAAAGTAGTAAAGTCAGGAGATAGAATTTATGTACATGCTGCAGCAGCTACCCCTAATATATTAACTAAAGCTATAAGTGATAGAGCAGAAGAACTACGAGATGTAGAGTTTTGTCATATTCACACAGAAGGAGCAGCTCCTTATTCTGATCCGGCGTTATCAGCTAGTTTTCATGTTAATTCTTTCTTTATTGGTAAGAATGTTAGACATACTATAGCAGCTGGTAATGGTTCTTATACTCCAGTGTTTTTAAGTGAGGTACCTAATCTGTTTAGAAAAGGCGCTTTAAAAGTAAATGTAGTTCTTATCCAAGTATCGCCACCAGATGAGCATGGATTCTGTTCATTAGGAACTTCTGTAGAAGCTACTGTAGCGGCTATGGAGAGTGCAGATACTATCATTGCTCAAGTGAACAACTTTATGCCACGTACTTTTGGAGATAGTATATTACATATCTCTAAGATAGATATGGCTGTAGAGCATCATACACCTATATATGCACAGAAGTTAGTTCAAGTAACAGACACAGAAGCAAAAATAGGGGATTATGTAGCAGAGCTAATTGATGATGAGAGTACGCTACAGATGGGGATAGGATCTATTCCTAATGCGGTGTTATCTAGATTAGGCAATCATAAGAATTTAGGGTTACATACAGAGATGTTCTCTGATGGAGTAATCGACTTAATAGAGAGTGGTGTGATTAACTGTTCTAAGAAAACAATAGCTAAAGGTAGAGCGTTAGCAACCTTCCTTATAGGATCTGAACGTTTGTATAAATTCGTAGATAACAATCCTTTTATTGTTATGAAAGAATCTAGCTATGTGAATGATACTTCTATCATTCGTCAAAATCCAAAAGTAGTAGCGATTAATTCAGCTCTAGAAGTGGACTTAACAGGGCAGATATGTGCCGACTCTCTAGGAGTACATATGTATTCAGGAGTAGGAGGGCAGATGGACTTCGTACGCGGAGCATCACTTAGTAAAGGAGGTAAGGCTATTATCGCACTGTCTTCTACAAGTAATAAAGGGCATAATCGTATTGTACCTTTCTTAAAACAGGGAGCTGGAGTAGTGACTACTCGTGCGCATGCTCAGTATATTGTTACAGAGTATGGTGTGGCAGATTTATATGGTAAGACTTTAAAACAACGTGTGGAAGCAATGGTTAATATTGCACATCCAGACTTTAGAGAAGAAATCTTGAAGACATATTATAATAGTATAAAGTAGTTGGTTATATTGAGACAAACCCAGATTCCACATTAGCCAAATACTACGAGCTAATTCTACTTTATATCTCTTTCACTTCTTCTAAAATCATATTATAGTATGCTTTTTTCATAAGTTTAGAGCTATTTTGTATAATTCACTCTCGTTAATTTGTCTATCGCGGAATATGGGTTAAAGGGGATTGCCCTTTGTGGTGAAGGGTAGTCTCTTTTGTTAGTACATCTGACACTTTTAAATTGTGAATAAATAGGAATGAAAAAGCCATTGCGATTAGCAATGGCTTTTTTGGTATTATTTTCGTTTATATCCGAATAATTCTTTCTCTTTAATGATTTTAGAAATACCTTCTGGTAGTTGTTCTTCCCATCCTTCTGTATTTTGTTGAAGAAGTTTAAGTACATCTCTAGAGAATATTTTTAAGTGATCCTTTTTGTAGTCTTCGATATCGATAATTTGCTCGTTTTTCTTAAAGTATTTGTACAAGTCTTTTAAATGTAATGATACCTTAAGGTTAGTAGAGTCAACGATTTCACCTTGGTCGCCAATCATTGGGTAAAGATAAATCTTCATTGTGTTTCTAAATAGCTTCCCTAGAGCTTCTAAGATACCACCAGTTAGATTAGTGTAGTATTTCTCTTCAAAAATGTTTAACAAGCTACTAACTCCCATAGCTAGAGCAATCTTCTGATCTGTGTATTTAGAGAAGTACTCTGTTAGTTTATAATACTCTTGATAGTTAGAGATCATTACAGTCTGTCCTAATGAACATAGTAAGTCTGCTCTTTCTAAGAAGTCTATCTCATCTAGACTACCTTCTGCTAGTAAGTTAGACAGTGTAATCTCAAAGACTACAGTTGTATTTTCTTTTGCAACATTATTCTTAGTTAAGAATTTGTCTAAAGATTTCTGGTACATGTCCATATTCACGACAGTAACTGGTCTAAAGCTACCTCTTAAGGCTAAGATATTTTGTTTATACAATACATTAGCAGCTAATTCACAACGGCCATTAGGGCTAAACATAACAGCGTCTGTCATCCCATTCTTAACTAATTGTAAGCTCATTAATCTGTTGTCTACCTTGTCAAATAAAGGTCCAGAGAAGTTGATACTATCGATTTCAATTTGGTCTTTATCTAAGTGGTCATATAGACTGTAGATGAGTTTTTTGGGATCATTGTGTTGGTAGAATGCTCCATATATAAGGTTAACTCCTAATATACCAAGAGTTTCTTGTTGTAGTTTAGAGTCTGTTTCCTTAAACTGTATGTGTAATACTATTTTATTATAAGGCTCACCAGAAGCAGATTGGAACATAATACCTACCCACCCGTGTCCTTTGTTCTTTTTAGCATAGTCAATAGTTGCTACTGTGTTAGCATAACTAAAGAAAGTTTTAGTAGGGTTCTCCGCGCGTATTAAACGCTCTTCAATCTTTTTGGTCTCATAATCAAGCATTTTGATTAATCGACTCTCTGTTACATAACGTCCATCTTCTTCTACAGAGTAAATAGCGTCACTAAATACTTTGTCATAAGCAGACATCGCTTTGGCTACAGTTCTAGACGAACCTCCAGCTCTAAAGAAGTGACGAACAGTTTCTTGTCCAGCACCAATCTCAGCAAATGTTCCGTAGATGTCATTGTTAAGGTTGATTTTAAGTGCTTTATCTGATATTGCAGGTTGGTGTTCTATGAATCTGTCACCACCTAATACTAAGTCTTCAGCAAAGTTTTTCATCTATTAGCTATTTTGAACAAACCTAACAAATATCGTGCAACAAAAAAAGATAAACCGTACTTTTGTGGAAAATTTAATGTCATTTTGGAAGTTTATTTTTTAGGAACAGGAACCTCTCAAGGTATTCCGATCGTAGGTATAGATCATCCAGTAGCTCACAGTATAGATTCACGTGATAAGAGATTGCGTACATCTATCTTGGTTAAGTGGGAGGATAGCACTTTTTTGGTGGATTGTGGACCTGATTTTCGACAGCAGATGTTGACGGCAGGTTGTACTAAGTTAGATGCTATTTTATATACACATGAGCATGCGGATCATATTGCAGGGCTTGATGAAATACGTCCATTGACATTTCTTCATGGGCCAATGCCTCTGTATGCTTCGGAGAGAGTGATGAGGGCATTAGAGAAGAGGTTTGATTATATATTCACTAAAGAGGACCGTTATCCAGGAGCTCCGAGTGTAGAGGAGTATATTGTTCAATCTGATGAAAGTTTTGAAATAAATGGCAAGACGATCGTTCCTTTGGATATCATGCATGGACCATTACCTATATTTGGTTATCGCTTTGGTGATCTGGTTTATATCACAGATGCAAAATATATCTCTGATAAAGAAATAGAAAAGATTAAGGGGTGTAAGGTGTTAATTGTAAATGCATTGCGTATTAAGGATCATCCTACTCATTTTAGCTTAGAAGAATCTTTGACATTTATAGATCAAATAAAACCAGAGAAAGCGTATCTAACCCATATAGCACAAGACTTAGGTTTTCATGAAGAAGTGCAGAATATACTGCCAAAAGATGTATATTTGGCCTACGACAATTTAAAAATCACTATTTAATTATTATTAGAATATGAAGCATAAAGCGTTCTTTTACTTGTTTCTTTTTGCATCTGTACTATTAGTATTGTTTTATGCAAACAATAAAAATATGTATAAGATGGAAGAGAAAAAGTTAGATATAGCTCATAAACGTATAGATATAGTACGAGATTCATTAAAACAAGCAACTAAAGAGTTTAATGAAGCAAATTACTTCTCTATCGAATACAACAATGACGCACAGGAATATTTTAATTATAAAAATATTGACCGCTCTTTAGCGTTAATTAAAGAAGAAATATTAGCTTTAAACCATCAAGAAAATGGTAATCCTCTTGTTCCTTATGGAGTTATGAATGGAAATAAGTGTATTATCAATAAAATAAAAATTCTTAATCACAGATGGATTGTTGCGGATTTTTATGCTGGAGATTTACATGGGGAAGTAATGATTAAGTATATTTATACAGAAGGGAAACCAACTGAATTTAAGACAATAGAGACAGTGTTATATACTGCACAATAATATTGATAACTTAATATAGTTAAATATGAAAATATCAAGAAGTTTGTTTGTTTTGTTGCTTTTGATGTTTGCTTCATGTGACTTTATTTTAAAGGATAAAGGGGAGCCTGAGATCGGAACAGTTGTTACAGATGGTAGTACTGAGATTGTAGTATTGGAAGATGATGAGGAAAGCAATGGATGTGCATACTCGGCAGGTTATAGATGGAGTAATATTCAAGAGGATTGCATTCGTATATTTGAAAAAGGATTTAGATTAAATCCGATAGGAGTGACAGGAGAGGAAGTAGAAGAGAATGAGATGGAGGACAACGATGTAAGTTGTTTTGTTATCTTTTCTACTGATAAAAAGAAAGCAGAGATCTTCTTGCCAAACCACAAGAAAGGACTAGTCTTAGATCAATCTAAAGATAAGCGTGTTTATACTAACTCTGGGTGGGAGTTAAGTCAAGAGAAAATGGAGCTGAAGAATAAAGGAGAGGTGGCATTTACAGCAGCTAAGACAATCGAATTGAAAGTTATAAATACCGATCAACCCATAGAGGAAGATGGTTATAATGAATAGGAGGTAAAACTCATTACATGAAAATAAAAAAGCTAGTAGTAGAACTACTAGCTTTTTTTATATCTATTAAGGACTCTTATTCTTCTAATAAGAAGTCTTTGAAATCTTTAAAGTTTAAAGGGTGTACGCCGTGACCTACTGGGTATTCCTTGTAAGTATGTGTTATATTAAGACTGTTTAATATAACTGGTGTTCTTCTTGCCCAATCAATAGGGATTACTTGATCTACTGTACCGTGAGAAGCAAATAATTTAAGTTTGTTTAAATCATTGTCTTTGTAGTTTGGTACAATGATGTTTTCGTTGAAATATCCGCTTAGAGCAACTACTTTATTAACCTTGTTAGGGTATGATAGCGCTATAGAGTAGCTAAGTATAGCTCCTTGGCTAAATCCTACTAGATTAACGTTATTAGCGTCTATAGGGTATTTTGCAAGTAATTCGTCTATAAAACGAACAATTAAGTCTCTTGACTCAATTGCTTGAGCATCGTCAGAGAATTTATTCGCATCAGCGTCAAATGTTATTGCATACCATGCATATCCATAAGGAGGTACAGTGTAAGGTGCACGAGCTGATATTACATAATAATCTTCTGGTAATTCAGGAGCAAAGGAGAACAAGTCTTCCTCGTTACTACCATACCCGTGTAATAAGATGATAACAGGGTTACTGTCCTTTATTATTTTAGGCTCTTGAATTAAATATGAAATTGAAAGTGATGTATCCATAAATTAAGCTGATAATTTGTCAAACCATTTTTGGAAATATACACCAATTTTTGGAATTGGCTTAATTTCTCCACTAGCAGCTCCGATAAAACTGTATACCCATAGAATGAAGAAACAGAAATAAAAAGGACCAGATATTAACCAAGTGTCAAATCTACTAGCCATAGATCCTAAAGCAAAGAATAATATAGTCAAACCAAAAGCTTGTTTGATATAAAATCCTGAGAATCTATTTTTAGGCTCTATGTTCATAAATATGGCAACCAGACATCCTAAGATAGTCATGTGTGCTACTATAGCCATTGTTTTTCCGGTTTCGATTTCCTTTTCGTTAAAAGTCTTCAGCATTGCGTAATAATATTATTTTAAGGTTTGTTTGTCTCCATTGATAACTCCGTATACTTCACCATTCATATTATGGTTTAAGAAAGCAGAGTTTTTCGATTTAGACAGTATATTTTCTTTGGTAAAGATATATTCTTTTTTAGGATTAAACAGTGTTAGATTGACCTTACTACCTTCTGTGATAGCGTTAGATTCTATCTTGAAGATATTTCTAGCTGCAGTTAGTTTTTCGATAACTACTTCTGTTGGTAATACTGTGTTTAGTGCTGCAAAAGCAGATTCTAAACCAATTGTACCATAAGACGCACTGTTAAACTCTAGTTTTTTGTGTTCGATGTCTAGAGGATTGTGTTCAGATGTGATACAGTCAATTGTTCCGTCTAGTACACCATTGATTAAGGCTTGTCTATTTGCCTCATTTCTCAAAGGAGGTAATACTTTATAACGAGTGTCAAAATCAGCTAGTTTCTCATCTGTCATTGTCAATAAATGTACAGCTGTACTACAAGTCACATTTAATCCTTTTTGTTTAGCTTCTTTAATTAACTCAACAGATTTAGCTGTAGAGATAGTTGGAAAGTGTATTTTTCCGCCTGTGTATTCTAATAAAAATAGGTTGCGTGCTATTTGTATTTCCTCAGCTAGAGTAGGGATGCCTTTTAAGCCTAGTTTAGTGCTTTCTACACCTTCATTAGCAACTCCTTTACCTTTGATACTATTGTCTTGAGAAAAAGCTATTACAAGACCGTCAAAATCTTGAACATATTGTAAAGCGATTTTTAGGACATTAGCATTTTGTATTGGTTTTTTATAATCTCCAAAAGCAATAGCTCCTGCGTTCTTCATATCGAATAATTCTGCCAGGTCAGTACCTTCAGATTTCACAGTTAAAGCTCCGATAGGAAAAACTTCAGTCGTTTGTCCAAAAGCTTTTTGCTTAATAAAACTAACAATACTTTGAGAATCAGTGATAGGATTAGTGTTAGGTTCAACTGCTATTTGTGTGAATCCACTTTTAGCAGCTACTTCTAAACCGTGTGCAATATTTTCTCTTTCTTCAAATCCAGGTTCGCCTAAACAAACAGAACTATCAAACCAACCTTGAGAAATGTGTAAGTTGTCATATGTAACTTGTTCAAATTGGTTGTTATCGATTTGATTAGCGATTTTTGTAATAGTCCCATTTTCTATTTGAATGTCAACTGTTTGATTGTTGAATGGGCTAGTAGAGTCGATTACTTTTGCAGCTTTTAAAATGATATTCATTTTCTGTGAAGTAGTTTTTAATTAGTGATGTGTTGTTATTTCGTACAAAAATAGGCTTTATTTCTATTTTATCATATTTACAAATGGTGAAAATAGAGCAAAAAAAATACATCCACTATTTGGATGTATTCGTTTTTTTCGTTGCTAATACTTTAGAATTATCGTAGCAGTCATTTAACGCTTGATAGATTTGAAAGTCTGTTGCAGTGTAAATAAATTTATCACTGTAATTACAATTTTGTAGAGATTTGACAATGTCTTCTCTAGTGATTTCAAGCATTCCACAAACAATTTCTCTATCATATCTAGTTTGCATTAAAGCAATCATGTTTTGATCTTCTTTGATAGCTTCAAGTTTTTTAAGCTTTTTATCCTTTCCTTTAAATAGGTTATATACAGCATCTACAGGACTAAAGAAAGTACCCATAGCTGTACCGTAATAAGGGGTTTGATTACGTCTGTAAAAATCGAATTGCATTTTATCATTTAATTCGATCAGCTTAGTATCAACTTCCAGATAACCCGTTAAGTCAAACTTCTTAATAACAATTTCGTCTAATACCACTGATTGTTCAGTAAAGTATATTTTTAGATTTTCATTGTTTAACCAGTCATTGGTTACCTTTAGCTTAATCGGTATATAACCAGGGTAGGATAGATGTATGGAATCATTTAGGTTCGCTTCTACAGAAAAAGATCCGTCGCGTTTACTAATTGTTCCTTTGACTTGGGTAGTGTTAATAACATTAACGTCATCAACAGGTAAAAATGATTTGTCGTTTAGAATAGTTCCTTTTACAGTACTGCGATTTTGTGCAAATACAGTTAGTGAGGTAAGTATTATAAACAAGAAAACTGTAAAATTTCTCATAGTTTTTAAGATTGCTTAAAAATAAAAGATATTTTACAGTTTTATATACTATTTGGTAAAAATTAACAATTTAGTCTCTTCTAGTTCTTCTAGATGAGTCACCATCGCCACTTCTTCTTGATCCACGTTCGTTACGAGGAGCTCTTTCAGATGATCTTCTGTCACTACGACCTTCAGATGATCTTCTTTCTCCACGTCCTTCAGATGATCTTCTGTCGCTACGACCTTCAGATGATCTATTAGATGATCTTCTTTCACCACCTCTAAATCCTCCTTCTGATCTTCTTTCGCCACCTCTGAATCCACCACCACTTCTTCCGCGGTTGTTGTGATCACGACGTCCACCATTACGGCCACCATCGTTGTTAGAGATTTCAACATTAACACGACGTCCTTTGTATTCAAGACCGTTTAATGTTTCCATAACTTTCTCAGCGTGTTCAGCTTCAGTGTTGAAGAATGAGAAACCATCTTTAACGTCCACTTTGAATAAGTCATCACGACCTAACTCTAAAGTATCACGTAAGAAGTCTTTTAATGTCATCCAATCTAAATCGTCTTTCGCTCCAAGGTTAACAAAGAAACGAACAGCTCCATCAGTAGGTACTTCTTTAGAGTTATTTCTTCCTTGAGAAACGCTTTGAAGACTGTTAGAAGATTTTTGATAGTACTCTAAGAATCTATTGAATTCTACAGAAACTACTTTTTTAATGATTTCTTCTTTATCAAAGTCTTGAAGTAATTCAGAGATTGCAGGTAAGTAAGTTTCTATTTCAGTATTTACTTCTACTTCTTTGATTTTGTTAGCTAAGTGGAATAATTGAATTTCACAAATCTCAATTCCAGAAGGAACTGGTTTCTCTTCAAATTTAGTTTTGATGATTCTTTCGATTTGTTGAATTTTTCTTAATTCACTTTTCGTTACGATAACCATAGAAGTACCTGATTTTCCAGCACGACCTGTACGTCCACTACGGTGAGTGTAAGTTTCGATTTCGTCTGGTAATTGGTAGTTTACTACGTGAGTAATATCATCAACGTCAATACCACGTGCAGCAACGTCAGTAGCTACAAGCATTTGAATTTGTTTACCACGGAAAGATTTCATTACAGCATCACGTTGTGCTTGAGATAAGTCACCGTGTAATGCAGCAGCGTTGTATCCATCCTCGATAAGTTTTTCAGCAATAGACTGAGTATCTCTTTTTGTTCTACAGAACACAACAGAGAAGATATCTGGATTTGCATCTGCTAAACGTTTAAGCGCTGGGTAGCGATCTCTAGCAGATACTAAATAAAATTCATGACTTACATTAGTGTTACCTTGGTTTTTGTGACCAACAGTAATTTCTTCTGGAGTTTTCATGAATTCTCTTGCGATACGAGCTACTTCTTGTGGCATCGTAGCAGAGAATAACCATGTACTTTTTTCTTTTGGAGTATCAGCTAAAATAGAAGTGATATCCTCATAGAATCCCATGTTAAGCATCTCATCTGCCTCATCTAAGATACAGTATTGGATGTTTTTAATGTTAACCATACCACGGTTAATCATGTCTTGCATTCTACCCGGTGTAGCTACAATGATTTGAGCTCCACGTTTTACGTCTTTAGCCTGTTCTGTAATGCTAGCACCCCCGTAAACAGCCACTGAGTGAAGTCCTTTTACATACTTCGAGTACTGTTTAATCTCATTTGCGATTTGCAAACATAACTCTCTAGTCGGCGATAAGATAAGACCTTGTGTATTCTTATTAGAAACGTCTATCTTCTGAATCAAAGGAAAACCAAAAGCTGCGGTTTTCCCAGTCCCCGTTTGGGCTAACGCAACAATGTCGGTATCTTTCTCTAATAGTAATGGAATCGCTTTTTGCTGGATCTCTGATGGATTTTCAAACCCCATATCCTTGATCGCAGATAAAAGAGATTCATTTAATCCTAATTGTTCGAAATTGTTCATATAAATATTAAAATAGCCGCAAATATACTACTATTCAAATTATAATTGTAGTTATTGCATGTTTATTATTTAAAAATAATTTTATCGTTTGTTTTAAGCGTATATTTTGAAAAATGTGTAATAGCTATTTGTGCCTAAATAGTTATTCTTTTTTTGTGAAAAGCTTAGAATTCAGATGGTTTTGATATTAATTAAAGAGTGGCGTAAATTGAGAAATCTCTTTTTAATTAACAGCAATAAATCTGGTAAAAATTACTTTTTAGATGTAATTATTTAGTCAAATCGCGTGTATATTGATATAAATAAGTGGTTTATTGAGTTTTTACACAGCTAAAAGTATGCCGAAAAGTGAGTTTCGTATAAATTGAATTAAAAAAGGGCATATAAAATTTTATATGCCCTTTACTATATAGTTGGATTTGATTAGTCTTGTTTTAGTAAAAAGTCAACTAATTGTGCAACAGCTTTTCCTCTGTGACTAATAGCATTCTTCGCTTTTATATCTATTTCAGCAAATGATTTATCCATTCCTTCTGCTACGAAAATGGGATCATAACCAAAACCATCAGTTCCTTTTCTCTCTTTTAATAACTGACCATCTATAATTCCAGTGAAGAAATAAGTCTCCGTGTGTAGATTAAGTGCTATTACAGTTTTAAAGTTAGCTTTTCGATTGCCTTCTTCTTTTAGTACTTCTAATAGTTTATCTATGTTGTCATTGTCATTTTTTTGTTCACCAGCATATCTAGCAGAATATACCCCAGGAGCTCCATTTAATGCGTCAACTTCTAAACCAGAGTCGTCAGCAAAACAATCATAACCATAATGTCTTTTGACAAAATCAGCCTTTAGCTTTGCATTTCCTTCTATTGTATCTGCGGTCTCAGGAATGTCGATATTACACCCGATGTCTTCTAAACTTAATATTTCAATAGAATCAGGTAATTGATTTCTGATTTCTTTAATCTTGTTTTTGTTGTTTGATGCGAAAACTAATTTCATAATGTGCTGTGTGTTTAGCTTATATAGTTCCAAATAGTTGTTTTACTATTTATGATATTTAATTTGTTTTTTATTCTTTGATTTTCTGGTAACTCTAATGTAGGGTCATCTTTTAATAGCTGTACAGCGTTATGTCTAGCATATAGCATGATGTCTTGATCTTTGACAATATCAGCTATCTTTAGAGGGAGTGTACCACTCTGTTGTGTTCCCATGATATCACCTGGGCCTCTTAGTTTAAGGTCAACTTCAGATATTTCGAAACCATCATTAGTACGGCACATTGTTTCCATTCTAATTTTAGAATCATTACTTAATTTGTCACCAGTCATAAGTATACAATAGCTCTGTTCCGCTCCACGTCCCACGCGGCCTCTTAACTGGTGTAATTGTGATAGACCAAAACGCTCTGCACTTTCGATAATCATCACAGAGGCATTAGGTACATTCACACCAACCTCAATAACAGTAGTAGCGACCATAATGTTAGTCTCTCCTTTAATAAACCTCTCCATTTCTCTATCTTTTTCAGCAGGAGTCATTTGTCCATGGACTATACTCACACTGTATTCTGGAAGAGGGAAATCTCTAGATATAGCTTCATAACCTTCCATTAGATTTTTATAATCCAATGTTTCGCTCTCATCGATTAGTGGATATACAATATAGACCTGACGCCCTTTAGCTATTTCAGTCTTTAAGAAATGCCATACTGCTAATCGCTTTCCTTCAAAGTAGTGATTAGTTTGAATAGGTTTACGTCCAGGAGGTAATTCATCAATAACAGAAATATCTAGATCCCCATATAAACTCATTGCTAGAGTTCGCGGAATAGGGGTAGCTGTCATCACTAATACATGTGGAGGCAATGTGTTTTTATGCCAAAGTTTAGAACGTTGTTCTACTCCAAATCGGTGTTGCTCATCTATAATAGCTAAGCCAAGATTTTTAAAGATAACCTTATCTTCAAATAAGGCATGTGTACCGATTAATATATGAAGTTCACCAGAGGCAAGTTCTTCATGTAATATTCGCCTGTCAGCTGTTTTAGTAGACCCTGTTAATAGTTTGATATTTAATCCTAGTGATTTACCAAACTCAGAAATTCCTACAAAGTGTTGTGTAGCTAATATTTCTGTAGGTGCTACTATACAAGCTTGAAAGCCATTGTCTAATGCTAATAAGCAACTCATAAAGGCAACAATGGTTTTACCAGAACCAACATCCCCTTGTAATAAACGGTTCATTTGAGCTGGTGCACCTACGTCATTTCGGATTTCTTTTAATACTCTCTTCTGTGCTCCAGTAAGCGGGAAGGGTAGGTGTTCACTATAAAATGTATTAAAGTAGTCACCAACGTGTTCAAAAGGATATCCTTTAATTTTGTCCTTTCGGGCAATATTCTTTATTAGTAATTGCAATTGAACATAGAATAACTCCTCAAACTTTAATCTAAATTGCGCTTTGCCAAGCATATCCGCATTCTTAGGAAAGTGGATATTAATTAAAGCATCTTGCATGGAGATTAAGTTCAATTTTCTTTTAAATTCATCTGATAATGTGTCTATGTATAAAGAATGAGTTTCTTTTACTAATTGCATCATCATTTTGATAATAGATTTATTAGATATCCTAGCTCCAAACTTTTCAGTAGAAGGATATACTGCCTGCATAGAAGTAGCTATGTTTTTTTGGTGTTCTTCTAGTAAGTCTAATTCAGGATGTGGCATAGAAAAGCTATTGCTAAAACTATTTAGTTTGCCAAAAGCTACATACGGTGTATTGAGTTTAAGATTCTCTTGTATCCATTTAAAACCTTGAAACCATACTAATTCAATCTGCCCAGTACCATCTGTAAAAGTTGCAACAAGACGTTTTCCTCTTTTTTGTTCAACCGTTTTTATATGTATGATTTTACCGATAATCTGTACTTCACTACTGTTGTTGTACAGTTCATTGATCTTATAATATTGAGTTCTGTCAATATATCTGTTAGGGTATAAGTGTAGTAAATCTCTATAGGTGAATATCCCTAGCTCACGTTTAAACAAGTCAGCACGTTGAGGGCCAACTCCTTTAAGGTATTCAATAGGGGTATCAAGTAGATTATTAGACATATTATTTAAATAAATACAGTGCTAAGATACAAATTTATGGGACGAAATACCTAATTTGAAGGTAGTGTCTCATGCTATAAATTAGGGCAAAAGCTGGTTGTAGAAGAGAATTGAGAGGATTAGGAAACAAAAAAAGTGGGCTATTGCCCACTTTTAAACTCACTCTAATGAATGATTATTTTTTTGTTTTAGAAATTTCTTTTACTAAAGTGTATTTAATAGAAGAAGCATCAGCAGGAACGTTTTCTAATTTTTCACGTTTTACTTCTACCACGTATTCATAACCTTCTTCATAATTAAATCCGTCAATACTAGTATACATTAGAGTCCAGTCTTTATCACCATCCTCTTTAATTTGCATACATTTCATTGGAGCAACACCTGTACAATCTACTAACTTAGAAGCGATAGTATAAGTAACATTTCCTAATTCTTCTTTTGCTTCAGGAGCAGTTTCTGCTGGAGCTTCTTCTGGAGTTACAGCTTGTTCAGTTGTTTCTGTTGCTGGAGCTGTTGCATTTTGATCTCCATCTTTTTTACAAGAAGTGAAAGCAAATCCAACTACAGCGGCTAATAATAAAATCTTTTTCATGATAATTGTTTTTATTAAAACAAAGATACTAAGTATTTAATATTTATTGTATTAAAAATCAAATAAAAAGTTATAAAGGATTTGTTAGAAGGAGGTTTAATGTATTTATTTCACAAGTAACGACAAGAGATTAGATGTTGCGAATTAGCTTTACAACATAAAGAGTCTATAGCTTCTTTATGAATATGAACATAAAGAACCTTAGAAAGTAATTAAATCCTGATAAGTTGGATAGTGTGTCTGGCTACAGTAATCATCTTATCGCTTATGAGAAGCTACATTATTCATTCATCGAGTATTTCCTTCTCATTATTTTTGTCTGTAGGTGGTAATGCTTCTAAAATAGAACGAGGTTCATAATTTAAATTATTATCATTCAGTTGTGACGAATCGGATCGGATTAGTGGCTTTTCCGTTTTCTTGCCTATAGTATTTTTGGAAATTACTTGTATGTATTTTCTTTCCCTATCCGTGTTGGAGTGATCCACAGTGTCATTATTGGAGTTATCTTGCTTTTCATCATTGATGGAGCTAATTCGTGATCCATTCTCTTCTTCTGTTATCACAGCATCAGAATTGTTCTGTACAGAGTCATTTTCTTCCACTACTGAAGTATTAGAATAGGTTTGTGATCCGTTCATTTCTTCAGTAACTATTTCGCCTATAGCCACTATACCGTGATAAGCACTCGTACTAATTAGTTTACCATCAGCAGATTTCCATACACTCCAAAAGTGAACGTTGCCATCTGTCCAATCCTTAGGCAAATCAAAGTGTACAAACTTATCTTCACGCTTACCAGAAGATTCGATTTCGTTTGTTTCACCAGTGTTTTCGTGATAGGCTACAAGGGTTAATCTATCTGTTCCTTTGGTCATTAAATTCACAATACTATTATCCCAAGCAACTTTTAAACGACCCGTTTTAAGAATATTAATTTTTTTAATCACAGCAGGAGGTAGAGGACCAATAGATAAAATTACAGCAGATACATCTATACAAGGTATACCATCGATCATCACAACGCCTTCTTTGGACAACATCGAAATTAGTTGTTCCTTACCAGAAGCCATTTTGTTATTGAGCAAGGCTGGTGGACAATGGCGATTAACAAAGTCTTTGAACTTACTAGCAAACGTTGACACGACGCCAAACTTACTGCGACACTTGATTTGTTTATCAGTAGCGGGTTTATTAGAGCGAGATGGTTTTGATCGGATATAATATCGACCTCTCCACATAAAACCTACTACAGTACCTACTGTACCGTTTACACCACCTAATATTCCCTCTTTGATTTCTGCCATGATATTTGATTTTTTATTTGCAAGATATTAACCACATCAACATCATTCTTTCGTTAATCAAAGAGCTTTCAAAAAACTTTTTCTGAGGATACATCAGTGTTTTGCTAGTTTGAGATACTAAAATGAAGGTTCTCAAATACAGTGATTCTGCGTATCAAGACTGTTTTTGGGGATTATAATGGATAATCAAGAGGTACTTGAAACGAGAATAACACATCAATAAAACAAGAATTCTTCGATAAAAGACCTCTCTACTCAATTAAATACGGCTTATTCACGTTCTATTGTCGAACAACTTTTATTGAGTACCCTATTTTATTGGCTTTATGGTCATATTTAGGAAAGGACTATTGTAGGTGTTTTTTGTTAAATCATTGTTTATTAGTGTTGTATGTAAAATTGACTCAAAAAAAAGTGCTACACTTTTTTCTGAATTCCGCTCATAAATGAGTTTTTTAGGGACTGTTTAAAAAAATGACAGGAAGTAATACTTATAAAAGTCTTTATTGTGATGGATAGAGAGGGGATTGAATAAAAAATGAGGAAGTTTTTTGAATAGGAAAAGGTGTAGAGTAGTGATGGTTAGCTATTAATTATTTATGTATCTTAGGGAGTGGAGCGGAATACTTCGCACGGATTGCAAATCCGTACGATCGGGGGGTATGTAAAATAGAAATAAGATGAGAAAAGTAATATAGTAACACCAATGTTTATCATTAGTTGTAGACATTCAAAATCTAAAGAATATAAAGGGTATATGTATTATGATAAAATACCTTTGAGTGAGGTGAAGATTTTAGAAGAAGGAACGGATAACTTCACATATACAAATCATAGTGGATATTTTATACTGAAGAGAAGTGATAAAAACTACATAAACGATTTAGTTATTTATAGACATAATAGCATAGATACATTAGATGTAGAAAGAGGACGAGCTTCTATAGGATCTGGAAGTTATTACTTGTTTTTAGAACCATTTAGAAAAATTGATACAGTTGATTTGCATTGGGAGAATAAAATAAAATCTAAAAATTATTGAATAAAAAATAATGGTGAAAGTTATTTGTTTGATTTCCTCCCAGTAGTATAATAAATCCTTTTTTAGGAAAGCGTAGTTTCTAAAAACTTATTGTGATTTGTTTAAGAATCTTTATATGAGTAGTTAAGCTAAATAGAGAGTTCTTATTGATGTTGTATTTTTTCAGAATAATAAACATTGATAAAATAAGGAATAGAGATAAAATAGTATTTGGAAATTAATTTATGATAGTTAACAATGAAACCAAAAAACAATAAAGAAATATGGAAGAGCTACTGGTTATTTTCATTTTACCTAGTATGCTCGGTAGGTTGTGCGCGATCGGGGTACTGACTTTAGATTATTGAATAATTAATGAAATAAGAGATAAAAAAATAACTAAGTATATCATGGTAAAAGAGTATGAATTAAATAATGGTAAAGTAGTTTCAGGTGAAATAGTTTATTACAATAGAGAAAAAAATATTGGTATGGGTATTGTTTTTAATAGTTGTGATTATTTGCTTTTTAAGGATTCTAAGTATTTTACTATTAATAAAAATGAAGATTTAATGATAGGGTTGTTAGCATTTTTAGAAATTAGTATACGTGATATAGAGAAAAAATTAGAAAAAAAAAATTTAGACCTTTTTAAAGTTTTTCCCATTGAAAAAATTGTTTTGACAGCATTTTACAGAGATAATAATGATTTTAGTTGTTTGTTTTCATTGTATTGGAGGGAATTAGCCTTGAATTGGATAGAGGAGCTAAATCTTAATAGCTCAGGTGTATTAACAATGTTAGAAATTGAGTATAACAATGTTCCAAAAGGAGGAATAAAAGGTTGGAAAAAAAGAATTAAACATGTAAAAGAATTAATTACAAGGGAGAGATGATTCTATTTATGTGATTTTTTGTAAATCAGATAGTAAAATACTAATTTTAGGGATAGGAATACTGTGTATGGATTGCAAATCTGTGTGATTGGTGTTGTGGGTATTCCGCCCTGTTGGCACGCAACGGTAGGGGCGATACTTTACGCCCTACAACGTGTATCTACAACGTATCGTGAGGTGTAATAGATCATCTACCTCTTGAGTTCATAATATTTTTAGATCGTTATGGATTTGCCTTCTTATATGATTGTGGAGATGCTGTGTGGAGATTGTTTGCGGGGCAGGGCAGAGCGTTTGAAAATATCTTGTAGATATTTTTAGCGAATGAGCCAGGTGTTGCAAGGAAAATACGCCCGTACTATTGTGGAATTTGATTGTGGAGATGCTGTGTGGAGATTGTTTGTGGGGTAGGGCAGAGCGTTTGAAAATATCTTGTAGATATTTTTAGCGAATGAGCGAGGTGTTGCAAGGAAAATACACCCGTACTATTGGGGAATTTGATTGTATATATTACGTTTTGTTGGGACACAATGGGAGATCTTTAGTCACTTCTATATATAACATCTTGTTATTCATCATAGATTAAGAGTATAAACTATTATTTATGTACTTTAGGGAGTGGAATACTTCGCACGGATTACAAATCCGCGCGATCGGGGTAGTATTCTAATAACAAAATAGAGATAAAATGTTTAAAAAAATAAAAAGCTTCGAAAAGGTTTCTTTTTATAAATTAAGAGGAAATGATTGTATTATAAAGTATTCAGATAATTCACTTTATGTAAATAATTTCAAAGTGTTTGAAAATGTGGGAAATCAGTATCTTATTATGAATGATAATATTTTAGTGTTTCTCAATAAACAATATACTAAACAATATTTATTCGACTTAGGAAATAAGTCTCTTAAGAGTATTGATAATTTTTTAGCAATAGGAAAAGATGTTATCGATGGAAATAAATGTTTAACAAAAAAAATGAGTAATGATTTCTTATCATGGCAATTAGTCTCTTATGATATTAAAGAAGATGTGATAGTTGAGGAGTATAGTATACGAGATACTCTTTATACGTATTATTTTGACAGTAAAATTATTTATCAAGAAGGAGAAGACTTGGTATTAAGAAGTTTATTAGGGGAGTATTTGTGGAAATTTCCTTTGTCAGAATTAGGTGTAGATCCGTATGAACCACAAAAGGTAGATAGTATAAAAGATATATTAGGTGTTGTAAGTAATAATTTTTGGATTTATACTCGAGCAGGTAGATTGATTTGTTTAGATTTAAATACTGGAGTTATTAAGAGAAAAATATCAGGAAATCCTCTTGACTCTATTGTTGAGTATCACAATACCCAAGGGTTAGGAAGATGTTATTTAGATGAGAAAACAGGAAATATAGTAAGTATAAGTTCTATTTGTTTTCAAATGATAAATGGAGAAACATGTACTTTAGAATCAAGTTGTAATTATTTAGATGAGGATTTATTAGGGATTGGTAAATATAAAAGTATCTATGCTCCATTACATCAAGGTGACTATTTTACATTTATAGCAGAGAAAGAGAATGATTATGGAGGTAGTAGATATATAGGTGTGTTTGATTATGTTAAAAGGAAATTAGTTTGGGATTATGAAGTATTTACCCAAGAAGAAATAAATCAAACAAGAAATAAGTTAGTTCCTCCACAAAAACTTTACATTACAGAGGATGGTAGGAAAATGTATATTAAAGATTTTCATGATACATTACATGTTTTTGAAAGAGAATAAACGAAAGACAGCTCCCAAAGTGGAGCTGTTATTTATTTATAGGATGATTATATATAGTACCTTAACTAATAGTTACTATTGTGGTGTTACGAGTGAGATGCCTCCTTGCGTTGGCATGACATAGATTGTAGAAATACGTTGTGGTAGATAGTCGACGTCTCTACGCCTATAATCGTCGTGTTCTTCTCTTTTTGGTAGAAAGGGCTGAGAGAAGGTGTTCGCAGAAAACTGTGCACTAAATTAGGGATATAAAAAAAGCTTCACTAGAAGTGAAGCTTTAAGAAGTGGGCGATGAGGGATTCGAACCCCCGACCCCCTCGGTGTAAACGAGGTGCTCTGAACCAACTGAGCTAATCGCCCTAAACAGGATGGCAAAGATAGAAATGTTTTTTAAAACTACAAGTGCCTTTCTGAATTATTTTGACATTTTTTCGATATCATATAATAGTATCTTATCTGTATAGTTTACAACTTTGATAAGGATGTTTTCGTTTTTCTCATTTCTACCTACAATCACGTATAGTTTTCCTTTCTCGAAATCAATATTACTCTCAGAGAAATTAACATCACCGTATTTTAATGATTTGTGTACATCATCATTAGTAACCCATCCTTCTTGGAATTTTGCTTCTACTGTCTTAGAGAAAGTAACTGGTTTACTTCTTAGATCTTTTAATACTCTACAGTTAGGTAAATAACAGAATTCTGTTTTTTTCTCTCCAAAGAAGTAAAATAAGAACATCGAACCAATTAATAGTCCGAATAAATAGTATGCTAAACGCTGTGAAAACTTCATTTCTTAAAAAATTTACACAAAAGTAGCAATTCAATAATGTAAAACTATAGTTTTATCAAAATTTTAAAAGGTGAATAGGTGTATGTCTTTATAATCAAGGTCAAACCATTCTGCTACATTGCGGTTTGTTATCAAGCCTTTATAGCTGTATATTCCTGATTTAATGATGCTTTCGCAATGTACTGTGCCGTCTAGGTCTCCACTATCCGTGTACTCAAGTAGGAGAGGGGTAATGATATTACTAAGTGCCATCGATGCAGTACGGCTGTATCTTGATGTAATATTAGGTACTCCATAGTGAATGACTCCATTTTTAACAAATGTAGGTTGGTCATGAGTTGTAAGTTCCGATGTCTCAAAACAACCTCCTGTATCAATAGAGACATCTATGATTACGGCTCCTTTTTTCATGTTTTCAACCATTGTATCGCTTACTACAATTGGCGCTCTGTTTTTACCTCTAATAGCTCCTATGGCTACATCACATCTCATTAATGCCTTTAAGAGTATTTTTTCTTGAATAGTAGAAGTAGAGATGCGTTGTGGCAGATTGTTTTGTAATCTGCGTAATTTTTGAATAGAATTGTCAAAGACTCTAACACTTGCTCCCATGCCAATCGCAGTACGTGCAGCATTCTCAGCTACAAGTCCAGCTCCAAGGATAACAACCTCTGTAGGGATAACTCCAGAAATATTACCAAAGAGTAAACCTTTACCATTATTAGTTGTCGTCATTAACTCTGAGGCGATTAAGATAGAAGCAGTACCTGCTATTTCGCTTAATGCACTTACTGCTGGATAAGTTCCATTCTCATCGTGAATAAAGTCAAAGCCAATAGCTGATATTTTCTTTTTGGATAGGGCTTCAAAGTAAGGTCTCGTTAAGGTTTTGAGTTGAAGGGTAGACCATATAACTGTATATGGAGCCATCAATTTAATCTCTTCTAAAGTGGGAGGGGCTACTTTTACAATCACAGGACAACTAAATACTTTTTTTGTGTCTGTGGTAATTTCAGCTCCTGCTTTACTGTAATCTAAGTCAGAGTAACTAGATGCTTCACCAGCTCCTTTTTCAATTAAAATGCGATGTCCATACGTACTTAGAGTCTGTACCGCTTCGGGAGTTATACAGATTCTTTTTTCAGTTAAAACATTCTCTTTTGGAACACCTATGAAAAGATCACTTTTCTTGCGTTCCACCATTAGACATTCTTCTTGTGGAATTAAATCTTTAATTGAAAAAGGGGTTAGTGTTGCCATAATTTTGTATTGTTAGTTATTGCTCAAAGTTAATTTACGGTCGCCGTTTTCAAGTATAGCAATTTCAATAGTTGCGTGTTCATCAGGGATGATATTAGGTGTTTTCTCAGGCCATTCTATGAAACACCAGTGACCAGAGTCTAAATATTCATCCATTCCCATATCATACGCTTCTTCTTCATGATTAAGGCGATATAAATCAAAATGATATACCTTGTCTTTTGATAAGGTAGAATGGTATTCGTTGACAATTGAAAAAGTAGGACTGCTAGTCATATCTTCTACTCCCAATTGTTTACTTATTTCTTTGATTAACGTGGTTTTTCCTGCACCCATTGGAGCATTAAATAATACTATGCGATGTTCTAGTTTATTTATTACTTGTTTAGCTACTTCATTAATCTGATTTAGAGAAAAAACTATTTCAGTCATTTTATACTTTCGGGTTTAATATTATAAATGGTACAATCATTTCTTCTAATGATATCCCACCATGCTGATATGTATTGCGGAAATACGCGGCATAGTAGTTGAAGTTATTCTGATATGCTAAGAAGAAATCACTTTTTGCAAAAATAAATGAACTACTTACATTAATATTAGGTAACTGTACTTTTTTTGGTTCTTTAACATAGTAGACATCTTTATGCTCAAATGTCAAACTCTTACCTGTCTTATATCTAAGGTTTAGACTCGTATTTTTATCTCCAATTACCTTAGAAGGGTTTTTACAATTTATAGTACCGTGATCAGTAGTAATAATAAGTTTGAATCCTAATGTTTGAGCTTGTTGAATAATTTCAAAGAGCGGAGAGTTTTTAAACCAGCTCATCGTTAAAGAGCGATAAGCTTTATCATTAGAAGCTAATTCTTTGATAACTTCCATTTCAGTTTTAGCATGAGACAACATGTCTACAAAGTTGTAAACTATAGTTACTAACTTGTTGTCCTTTAAAGCTTTGAAGTTGTCGGCTAATTTTCTTCCTTCTTTTAGATTAGTTATTTTATGGTATTCATTTTTGATATTGAAACGAAGTTTCTGTAACTGATGTTGAAGGAATTCATTTTCATATAAATTCTTTCCTCCTTCATCTGTGTCATTTTTCCAATACTGTGGTAATTGTTCAGACATCTCTAAAGGAGTCATACCTGAAAAAATGGCGTTTCTAGCATACTGTGTAGCAGTAGGTAAAATGGAGAAGAAACTGTTTTCTGCTTCTACTTTATAGTGATTAGTCACTATTGACTCAAATGCTCTCCATTGATCATATCTCAAATTATCAATAACGATAAATAGAATTTTAGAATCCTCTTTTTTTAGCTCTGGAGCAACCCATTTTCTGAAAATTTGGTGTGAGAAAACTGGACTGTCTTCAGGGTTGTTAATCCAGCTCTCATAATTCTTCTCAACAAATTTACCAAACAAACTATTGGCTTCTGTTTTCTGAGAATCTAGTATAGTAAATAGATTTTGATCTTCTATGTTTTCTAGTTTTTGTTCCCAGTATAATAGTTTTCTATAAATAGATATCCAATCCTCGTAATCTCTTGCCTGCATAAGATCCATAGAGATATTTCGGAATTCTTTTTGGTAGCTAAGAGAAGACTTTTCTGATATAAGACGAGAATCGTCTAAGTTTTTCTTTAAAGAAAGAAGTATTTGATTAGGGTTAACAGGTTTGATTAGATAATCTGAAATCTTAGCTCCAATAGCCTCCTCCATAATATATTCTTCCTCACTCTTAGTGATCATAATAATAGGAGTGTTACTTTTAATAGCTTTTATCTCATTAAGTGTTTCTAATCCAGATAGTCCTGGCATATTTTCATCTAGGAAAACTATGTCGAATTGATTATCTTTAAACTGTTCTATAGCATCTTGACCATTAGTACAAGTTGAAACGATATAATCTTTTTTTTCAAGGAAAAGGATATGAGGTTTTAATAATTCGACTTCATCATCCACCCATAATATATGAATCTTGTTCATTGTAGCAGTTTTAGGTTGTTTTTAGATTCTAATAAATAATATAAAAAGAGATTTTATATTAAAATAGTACTGATAAATATAGGAATGAATTTCCGTATTACAATAGTTAACGATATTTTTGTGATAGTATTATAAAAAAGTGTAAATGTATTTTTCGTTTATTATTCCTGTTTACAATCGTCCAGATGAAGTTGATGAATTGTTAGATAGTTTAACCAAGCAAACTTATGAACGAGAGTTTGAAGTTGTAATAGTAGAAGATGGTTCTAAAGAGGATTCAAGATCAGTAGTAAGTAAATATGAAGACAAATTGAAAATCTCATATTACTATAAGAGTAATTCGGGACCTGGAGCTTCCAGAAATTATGGTATGGAGCGTGCAAAAGGAGACTATTTCATTGTTCTTGATTCAGACTGTATTATACCAGCTGAGTATTTGACTATCGTAAATCAATACTTAATGGAAGAGTATGTAGATTGTTTTGGTGGGCCAGATGCTGCGTTAGATAGTTTCAGTGACGTGCAAAAAGCAATTAATTATTCTATGACTTCTGTTTTAACGACTGGAGGTATAAGAGGGGCTAGTGAGCGAATAGGTAAGTTTCAACCTAGAAGCTTTAATATGGGGATCTCAAAGAAAGCCTTTGTAGCTAGTGGGGGATACGGAAAGATTCATCCTGGAGAAGATCCTGATTTGACTATTCGGTTGTGGAATTTAGGTTTTGATACTCAATTATTCAGTAAAGCTTATGTTTATCACAAGCGAAGAATTGATTGGGACAAGTTTTATGTTCAAGTTAATAAATTTGGGAAGGCTCGTCCAATATTAAATCAACGCTATCCTGAAACAGCTAAACTAACGTATTGGTTCCCAACTGTATTTATGGCAGGCTTATTGTTTAGTATATTAATGACATATTATACATCTGCTCTTATTTTATGTTATATCTTTTATTTTTTATTGGTTTTTATAGGAAGTTTTATAAAAGAGAAGAATTTTAAGATAAGTTTATTAGCACTTGTGGCAATTTTTATTCAATTTTACGGATACGGAATAGGGTTCTTAAAAGCGAGTTATATTTTGTTTGTGAAAAAACAAAAAGCAGAAGAGGGCTTGCCAGAGATGTTTTTTAAATAATATTGTAATATGGCACTTATAGTTGGATTAACTGGAGGTATAGGTAGTGGTAAAACTACTGTTGCTAAAATGTTTGAACAAGAAGGAATACCTATTTATATAGCAGATGAAAGAGCTAAACAGATAATGGATAGAAAGGACGTTGTTGATGCTGTACAAGCTATTTTCGAAGAAAATGTAAGAATAGGTGAAGTTCTGGATCGGAAGAAAATTAGAGAGATTGTTTTTGAAAATAAGCAACTTTTAACTAAATTAAATAGTATTGTTCATCCTGAAGTTAAGAAGGATTTTGAACAGTGGAAACAGAAAAATGACGTTTTTCCGTTTGTTATTAAAGAAAGTGCAGTGCTTTTTGAGAACAATTTAAATAAATCTTGTGATTTAGTCATCTTAGTAACAGCACCAGAAGAAGTTAGGATAAACCGAGTGATGGAGCGGGATAAGGTATCATTTAATAATGTAAAAAGCATTATAAATAATCAAATGAAAGATTCTGACAAAATACCACTTAGTGATTATGTTATTACTAATATTAATAAAGATTTGGTAAAAAAAGAGGTTAAAATGATAATTAATGATATAATATTCAAAATTTAGGGAATTAGTCTCGTTAATTTTATGTTAATCGACGTGTAAGGTATTTTTTTTAATGTTAATTTTGAAAAAATAATGAGTAAGGTCAAATTTCGACTTTTAGTAGGAATAATGAGTTTTTCTCTGATAGGGATAATCATTGTTCAAATGTATTGGATTGTAAGCTCTTATAAAAATAATGAAGAGCAATTCAAGTACCATGTACAACAAGTATTAGGGAATGTAGGTAGTGGACTACAACAAAATGAGGCTACTGAGTTCTACCGTATGTATAATCAACTCAAGGACAGTATAGGTACGCCACCTAAACAAAGTGAGTTAAAACAATACTATATTGTAGAGCGTAACCCAACTACAAATGAACAAATAGTTTATTCAAATATTTTAGTTTTAGAAGACTATAATATAAAGAGTTCGTTCTTTGATAAGAAAGCAGATAGCTTGAAAGTCAAAAATTTCGTGTCAAAACGAAAAACAGAGATTTATAAAGGAGATGATTTTGATAGAAACAATCTTAAACAGAATTATCCTGATGAAGTGATAGAACAGTCTGGAAATCTAGATGTACTAGACAAAGCGCAGTTTGATATCTATTTTAAAGATATTGTAGCTTTAAGAAGTATAGATGAAAGAATATCTAAAACGAAGTTAAAGGAGTTATTAGAGCAAGAACTTAAATTATATGGAGTTAATGCTAAGTTTGAGTTTGGGATTTATAATAAGGGGTTATCAACCAAAATAAAGTCTGAAGATTTTATCTATGAAGAAGGGTCTACTTATGGTGTGCCAATTTTTACAGATAATGAGAATAGAAGTAAATATCAGTTATACATTACTTTTCCAGAGAAAAGTAAATACTTATTTTCTTCTTTAGTGGGTATTACTTTATTATCAGTATTATTCACAATAGTTATTATCGCTGCATATTTAAATGCAATTAATCAGCTGATAAAACAAAAACAAATCTCAGAGATTAAAACAGATTTTATTAATAATATGACTCATGAGTTTAAAACACCTATTGCTACAATTAATTTAGCTTTAGATGCTATTAAAAATCCGAAGATTATAAATGACCCTGAAAAAGTAGAACGATATCTTAAGATGATTCGCGATGAAAATAAGAGAATGCATGCTCAAGTAGAGAATGTGTTGCAGATTTCGAAACTAGAAAGACGTGAGTTTGATGTTGAGAAAGAAGCGATGGATGTGCATGAGATTATTGAAAATGCAGTAGATCACGTAGGATTAATCGTTCAAGATAGAGGGGGAGAAATAAATCTACATTTAGATGCTAGACGAAGTGATGTTTTAGGAAATGACTTCCACTTCACTAGCGTGATAGTAAATATCTTAGATAATGCTGTTAAGTATTCTAAAGATGTTCCTGTTATAGATGTGTACACTGAGAATGTAAAAGAGTTTATACTTATTAAGATTCAAGATCATGGTGTGGGGATGAGTAAACAAGCGCAGAAGAGAATCTTCGACAAGTTTTACAGAGAACACACAGGTGATTTACACAATGTAAAAGGGCATGGTTTGGGGTTAGCCTACGTACAGCAAATTGTAGAAGTACTAAATTCACAAGTCTATGTAGAGAGCGAAAAAGGGAAAGGAAGTACCTTTATTATTAAAATGCCATTAATAAATTAAACAATATGGAAACAACAAACAACAAAAAGATTTTATTAGTAGAAGATGATCCGAATTTCGGTGCAATCTTAAAAGATTATTTAGCCATTAATGATTTCGAAGTTACTTTAGCTAAGAATGGAATGGAAGGATTCGAAAAATTCAAAAGAGATACTTTTGATTTATGTATCCTAGATGTTATGATGCCTTATAAAGATGGATTTACTCTAGCCAAGGAGATCCGCGATAAAAACAAAGAGGTGCCTATCATCTTCCTTACAGCTAAGTCAATGAAAGAAGATGTATTAAAAGGTTATAAAGTAGGAGCAGATGACTACTTAAATAAGCCATTCGATTCTGAAGTATTATTAATGAAAATCAAAGCGATTATTCACAGAAAATCGTCTGAGGTTAAAACTGATAATACGAAGTTCGAATTCCAAATCGGTAAATTCCATTTAAATTCTAAGTTAAGATTCTTAACTTTTGAAAATGATGAACCGATTAAACTTTCTCCAAAAGAAAATGAATTGTTGAAAATGTTAGCAATTTATGAGAATGACTTAATGCCAAGAGAAGTAGCATTAACTAAAATCTGGAGAGACGATAACTATTTCACATCTCGTAGTATGGACGTATACATCGCTAAATTAAGAAAGTATCTTAAATTAGATGAAACTGTAGAAATCTTAAATATTCACGGAGAAGGATTTAGACTTGTAGTGAAAGAAAAAGAAGAAAATAATTAATTAAGCCAGAAAAAAGGGAAGCATTGCTTCCCTTTTTTTGTATCTATAAATTAGTTTTTCTTAGGACTGATAATCTTCACATCCTGAAAAGCTATTGCTCCTCTTATAATACTTAAAATAACGTCGTATAAGGCATTTATTATTTGAAGCTTAAGCTCATTGTCTGTATAGATTAAACTAATCTCCCTAGCAGGTTTAGGATCGGCAAACTGTATTAAGTTCTTTTGATCATCGGGACCTAGTGAAAGAGTGTGAAGGTATGGTAATAGTGTATATCCAAGCCCTTCTTTTGATAAATTAATTAAGGTTTCAAAGCTTCCGCTTTGTAATTTAAATTGTTTACTATCACTAGTTGCTTTATTGTTACAGATATTGATGATGCCGTCTCTAAAGCAATGACCATCCTGTAGTAGAAGTAATTTTCTTAAATCTAAATCCTCTTGTTTTAATTCTGGACCCATTTCCTGTCTGAAAATAGGTGGTACATATCCTACAAAAGGTTCGTAGAACAATACGCGCTCTTTTATATCTGATTCTTGTAAAGGAGTAGCTACAATAGCTGCATCTAAATAACCATTGCGAAGCTTCTGAATTATCTCTTCAGTAGTGTACTCCTCTATGATTAGATTAACTTTGTTGTGTTTATTTAGGAATGTCTTTAAGAACATAGGTAAGAGAGTAGGTGTGATAGTAGGTATCATACCTAACTTAAACTCTCCTCCAATAAAACCTTTTTCTAAATCAATAAGATCTTTTATTCTATCTGACTCATTAACTATTTTCTTTGCTTGTTGAATAATTACTTGCCCTATAGCTGTAGGTTGTATTGGCTTAGTACTTCTATCAAATATTTGTACTTCAAGTTCTTCTTCAAGCTTTTGGATTTGCATACTTAGCGTAGGCTGAGTAACGAAAGTTTTCTCAGCAGCAAGCGTAAAGTTTTTGTGCTCTGCCACTGCTAAGACATATATTAATTGTGTTATAGTCATTTTGTAACCGATATTTTGTGTAAGTTAATTAAAATAACGGAGATAGTTTTATTCGTAATCTATTTTTTCAAGTTCTTTATAGTTTTTCATTAATTTCTTAATTAAGAAACCATAAATAAGTTTGTAGTATATCCACAATAGACCTAAGAATATACCACAGATAATGATAACAACACCAATACTTATTAATGCAGATGAGAGAGTTAATTTATCATCTATAGTTAAAATATCAATTAGCATAATGATAAAAGCAATGATGAAGACTGTGATATTTGTATAGATATAGTAGTTAACAGTCTTTTTAGTGTTTAGAATAGTTTTCATTAATGTTCTTGTAGAATCAGCAACACTTATTTTTCTGAAATTACAATAGAATAGGTAGATGAAAACAACAGAAACTCCTAATGAAAGCCAATCTAGATTGGTAATCATGAATCTGTACAAAGGACCTACACTTTCCTTTGAGTCTTCTGTAATGAAGAAATAACTAAAGCAATTAAGTACTAAAAATTCAATGATGCTTATTATAAAAATCCACATTACAATAGAAGATGATTTCTTGTGAATCATCTTGTGGATCTCTTCTGTCGATACTTTTGGAAACTGCTGAGAGTTGTTCCAATGTTTTTTTAATAAATCTAGCTCCTCCATAATTCTTATTCGTCTAAGGATTTAATATCTTCTTAAGTTTGGTTTTTATTCTATTCATCTTAACCCTTGCATTAACTTCACTAATACCTAAAGTCTCTGCAATCTCTTCGTAGTCCTTATCTTCTAAATACATAAATACCAAAGCTTTTTCTATGTCGTTTAGTTGTTGTAGAGCTTTATACATCAATTTTAACTGCTCTTCTTCTTGATAATTGTATTCTGTATACTCAAATTTGCAGAAGGCTGTGTCGTAAGGTATAGTATTCACCTCACGTGTTTTTTTGCGATATAAAGATATTGCAGTGTTTAAAGCTACTCGATAAGCCCATGTAGAGAATTTAGAATCACCTCTAAATTTGGGGTAGGCATGCCAAAGTTGAATAGATATTTCTTGAAACAAGTCTTTATGAGCTGCTTCGTCGACTGTATATAGTCGACATACCTTGTGGATAAGATTTTGATTCTTATCCAAAAGTGCAACGAATTCTTGTTCAAGATTTTTGTTCATGTCTATATGTAGTAAAAAGGTATTATTTGTTACACAAAATATTTATAAAATATCAAGTATAGCAAATAATACCTTTTAAGTATTTAATAATCCTTATGTTATTGTCTATTTAATTCTTGTTGAATTATTTCAGAAACATTGTTATCTAAGTGGTTAATGTCTATTACTTTTCCATTCTTATCTAGAACAAACACTGTAGGGATGTTTTTAACTCCGTATTGTATTTGAATCTCATATAGATTAGCAATGTGATTCCAATTTAGTTTTTCTTTAACGATAGTATCAATCCATTCTTGTTTGTCTTCATCTAGAGCAATACTAAAGATGTTTAGACCCTGGGCGTGAAATTCTTGATAAAGGTTTCTGATAATAGGTAATGTCTCGTGACATGAAGGACACCAAGGAGCCCAAAAATGTAATAAGGTAACTTTTCCTAAGCTATTATATAATGAAATCTCTTTTCCTTCTTGATTTTGTCCAGATACATCAATAGCTTTATCACCAACTTTAACTAGAGTACTTGTCTCAGGAGGTGTTTCTAGCAATTTCTTTATCCCTAATCCAATATTAGAATGCTTAATATTTTCTTTGTATCTATCATAGTATGTCTTAGCTTCTTTTGGATCTATATTTTTATTATCTAATCTTTGATATAATATTACAGCTGAAGTAAAAGAATCACTATAATCTTTTAATTGAGTAGTGATGATATCATTAATCTGGCTTATATATACTTTAAACTCAGAAGAAAGTCTCTCTAACACAACTTGATCGTTATCAGTAATAGCTTTCGTTAGAATGTCTTGATTATCATCTCTGTATTTGTTAGCTTCTTTTTGTACTTTCTTAATGCTATTGTGAAAATAGTTTAATTGATTGTTGTTCTTGGTTCCTGTTGTAGATGTACCTAGTTCATCATTGTAATCATAAGTAAAGACAATCTCACCATCTTCTAATACTACTATCTCTGTAGCGTCTTTAGAAAGCTCTAATAACGCATAAGAAGGGTAGGTAGTACTTCCTTTGAACTGGAAGCGATCGTTCTTTAAACGAGTGGAATCTATGGCATTGAAAGAATTGGTATTTGGATCTAATACTTTTAGGTAGATCATTTCACCTTGAGGGATATTTTTGGTAGTTCCTTTTATTACATAGCCTTTATCTTTTATGGTAAAGTTCATTAATAATAAGGCTGTTAAGATCAAAGGTATTGTTCTCATTATATGTTGTTTTATAGGATATTTGAAAAACTAAATATAACAAAATTATAGATACGAGATAGGATAGGTGTTAACAAAAAAAGGGCTACAGAATCTCTGTAGCCCTTGTGTATTATATTGCAATCAAAGAATTATTTTAATAACTCTTGAACTTTAGCTTCTAATTTTTTACCTCTTAGGTTTTTAGCAACAACTTTACCATTAGCATCTAAGATAAAAGTAGCAGGAATAGCTTTTACTTCATAAGCTTGAGCAATTGGCTCTTCCCATCCTTTTAAATTAGATATATGATTCCAAGTTAATTTATCAGCAGCGATAGCATCTACCCATTTAGTTTTGTCTTTATCTAGAGATACTCCTATAATATTTAATCCTTGTTCGTGGTATTTCTCATATAGAGCTACTACTTTAGGGTTCTCTGATCTACAAGGTCCACACCATGAAGCCCAGAAATCAATAATAGTAATCTTACCTAAACTTTCTTTAAGAGATATTTCTTTTCCTTCAGGAGATTTAGCTGAAAAATCAGGAGCAATATCACCGATTTTTACTTTTGCATCAGGGATAGCGTCTATAGCTGTTTTAAGTGCTTTAGCAACAGTAGATTGTTTTAAGGTTTCATCTATTTTGCCATATTTCTCTTGTAATTCTTCTTTTAGGTATTGATCAGTACTTTTAGCTAAATAAGTAAGAGTTGTAAAGTTGCTAGGGTTAGCATCAATATATGATTCTACATACTCTTCATATTTTTCTGCTAGTGCCATATAACCATTGATAATAGCATCTTTCTTAGCTTGATCTTTAGCTTCAGCAGCTTGTTTATAGGCCTCTTGATTGTCTCCTTGGTATTGATAGATAGCTTTTTCTAATTCATCTGTCTTTTTAGTAAACGCAGAATATTCATCGTTGTTTTTAGTACCAGTTACAGAACTGTTTTCTATTTTATCAACATCGTAGTGCACAACAATATTTCCATTCTCAAGAACGAAAGGTAGTCTGCCTTTTTCTTTTCCAAAATTGATGAAGTTTTGATCTAATAAAGTAGCTGTTCCTTTAAAAGTAAAAGCATTGTCTTTTATTTCAGTTGAATCAATAGCAACGGCATTACCAGTAGCAATATCAATTTTCTCAATATAAACCTTGTCTCCGTCTTTTAGACCTTTTGTTTCTCCTGTGATAGTGTAGCCTGTAGCTTCTTTATTACAAGACGCTAATATAGCAACTGCACCAAGTACTGTTAAGATTTTTTTCATGTATAGTTTTTATTTATAGTTATAGTTACACAATTAAGTATTATGCATTTCAAACAAATATATTTAAAAAAGTATATAAATGTAAGATTAGTTCAAAAAAACTATAAGAGTTTGATAAATTGTATTAATAACATTACCCAACCAATAACCATACAAAGTCCTCCTATAGGAGTAATAGGTCCTAGAATTTTTATCTTCTTTTTGAAAGTAGCACTTAATGTTAATCCATAGATGCTAAATGAAAACAAGAAAACACCAATGATAATAATATTAATAGCACCTCTGATATCTAGTTGTGCAGGCATTAAACCTAGTACGACTAAAAATATAGCGTGATACATTTGATATTTTACACCTACTTCAAAGCTTTCTAATCTCTCTGCAGTCATGTGTTTTTTTAAAGCATGCGCTCCGAATGCGCCAAGTATAATAGCGAGTGCTCCATATATTGAACCAGCTATTAAAGCTGTAGTATTAACGATTTCCATATTGTTTTGGTTTTAATTAAATGTGAGTTGTCCTAGTATCTCCTCGGACATAAATGGTCCGCCAGGATATCTAGCAGTATAGTCTAAATTAAGCCATATTTGGCCTCTTTCGTCAATGTGGTAGTGTATTTCTTTCCCTTTGCTTTCTTCTTTAAACAGTACTTCCTTAATTAAATAAATCACCTGATCTAAGTCTCCTTTGTTAGGAATAAGCATTTCGGGATACATATGTTCTTTAGTATGTATTAATCTAGGTGTAGCACCTATAGCTCTTATAAGACCAGCCATTAGTACAGAATAGTCATCACAGTCACCAGAGAAATGCTGTAGTGATTCTGAGGCAGACGCTATATATTCTCTTCCTTTAGGGTCGTTAACGTAATTCCATTTCGTACGTACTTCTTTAAAGATAGCTAAGGCCTGAATAATCTGTCTATACTGATGAAAGTTAGGAACAGTTGTAAAATGTTTACGAGTAGTAGCTAATGCATAGTTTCTAACCTCTGGTTTATCATATTCTATAGCTGTGATAATTTTGTTCTTGTTAGGGAAGGGTAACAGTTTAGATATAATAAGATCTTGCGGTTTAGGATCTTCAGCCATAGCGTATATCATAACTTTATAATCTTCAAATACAGCATTGTATCCATATCCTCCAAAAAGGGATCCTACTACTAAAACTATTAGATAGACACCAATAAGTATATTTAAGACTAACTTCATTTTTTGAAGTAAGAATTGTAAGATACTTACTATCGATAAGAATAGAATAATACGATCTAACTGATAAGGCCAATTGGGATCATCTATATTTTGATGAACAATGATGAATATAGGGATGGTTATAAGTACGTTAAGTATAAGTATGATAATATTATCCCAAGGTTTTGGGACTCTTAGATACTTAAGCCATTTTTTCTCAGGAGTAGTTCCTGTTGATTCAGTATTGATATTCATCTTAGTTTACACACAGAACTATATTATAAAACGGTATCACAGTAATTAATAGTATTTGTAATTAAACCTAAATCTATTAATTGCTGTTGTACTTTGTTAAAATGTCTTTCAGATAATTGTCTTTGAGACCAAATTGTCATATTCATCCACTCCTTAATATCTTCTATTTCAATATTATATTTAGTAGCTAATGTTCTGTCTATGGAAGGAATCATTTTAAATTCAGCTGTTGTAGTATTAATACAGTCAAGAAGATTATTAATAAGACCTTTATTTTTCTCTAAAAAACTATTGTTGGCAACTATTATAAATGAAGGCCATGGAGTAGGGCAGTCTCCTAATCGTCTAAAAATACCTTTATCCACAACAGGCTTAGTCATGAAATGTTCCCACATAAAATAATCAGCCTCTCCTTCAGTTAATGCTTTTACTGCATTATCTAAGGTATTAACTATTACGAATTGTAAGTTATCTATACTCCAACCCATTTTTTGAGCATGGACGATAGCCATTAGATGTGATCCTGACCCAAATCTGCTTATAGCTATACGTTTGCCTTCTAGATCTTCTACTTTATTAAAAGGAGAGTTATGAGCCACATGAATACCCCATTGTAATGGTGAGGCTACATATTCTTGAATAATTGTAGATGGATTACCTTCTGAGATATCTTTTACAATACCTTCTGTAAGTATTACAGCTAAGTCAGTTTCATTGTTTCTTAGCATTTGGCACATTTTACCTGTCCCTTCCGGGATATCAGTCCATTGCAAATTAATGCCAAGTTCTTCAAATTCACCATTTTCTATACATAGGTGCCAAGGGAGATTAAAGTGCTCTGGTACCCCTATAATATTAACTTTTGCCATTTTATATCGTACTACATTTTTGTGCTAAGATAATAAAATGAGTGTTGTTTTCTACATTAAAATAAGGGTAAAACAAAAAAAAACTCTACATCATTTTGAGTAGAGTTTTTTAGATATATTAAGGCTTCATAGAACCTTTTTCTTGGAAGCGAATGTGGAATTTGAAAGCTTCTTCTAAAAGGTGAGGAGTATGTCCTTGTCTTTCTTTAGCTCTTTCGTAATAATCTCTTAATTCTGCTTTGTAGTCTGGGTGTACACAGTTCTCAATGATAACTTCTGCACGCTCTCTAGGAGAAAGACCTCTTAAGTCAGCTAGACCTTGGTCTGTTACTAAGATATCCACATCGTGTTCTGTGTGGTCTACGTGTGATACCATTGGTAAGACGTGAGAAATATTGTTTTCTTTAGAAGCTGCTTGAGTAACGAAGATACTTAGGTATGCATTACGAGCAAAGTCTCCAGACCCACCGATACCATTCATCATTTTGCTACCTCCGATATGCGTAGAATTAACGTTACCATAGATATCAAACTCAATAGCTGTATTGATAGCGATGATACCTAACCTACGGATTACTTCAGGAGCATTACTAATGTTTTGTGGGCGTAATACTAGTTTATCTTTATATTGACCGAAATTATTGATAATTCTACCGTAACACTCTTCTGTTACTGTGATAGAAGAACCTGAAGCAAAAGTCATTTTTCCTGAGTCAATTAGGTCAAAAGTACTGTCTTGTAATACTTCTGAGTACATAGTTAAATCGTGGAATGGCCCATCGATAAAACCTGTAAGTACAGCATTAGCTACTTTTCCAATACCAGCTTGTAATGGTAAAAGAGAGTGAGTTAACTTTCCTTTTCTTACCTCTTCTTCAAAGAATCTAAGTAAGTGTCCAGAAATAGCTGAAGTCTTAACGTCTGGTTCAGGAAGTTGAGCAGGAGTATCTTCTATACTAGAGTATACTACAGCGATAACGTCATCTGGGTTTAGACGGATAAAAGTTTCTCCGATTCTATCTTCTACTGTATGGATAGGGATAATCTCTCTACGAGGTTGTTTTTTAGGAACACTATTGTCATGTACACCTTCTATTTCTAGAGGAATAGCAGTGTTAACTTCGATAATAATCTTACGAGCTACACTAGCGAAGTATGCAGAGTTACCAATAGATGTGGTAGGAATGATAAATCCTTCTTCGTTAATATAAGTAGCTTCAATTATAGCGATATCTACTTGAGGAATGTGTTTTTCCTGAAGTTGTTCGATCGTTTCACTTAAGTGTTGATCGATATATTTTACTTGTCCGCTGTTGATTGTCTTTCTCAGTACAGAATCAGCTTGGAAAGGCATTCTACGGATTAAAGCATTATTAGTAGCTAAATCTGCATCGGTAGTCTGTCCTAGAGATGCTCCAGTAATTAAAGTAATAGCAACATTTTCTTGAGCTGCTCTTAAAGCGAATGCAGGTAGTACAGATTTGCTATCTCCTGCTTTAGTGAAGCCACTAGCTCCAACTACAGCTTGGTCATGAATTAAGAGAGCCGCTTCTTCAGCTGAAACAATACGCTCTCTATATGGTGCGTATTTTATTCTCTCTAATTTCGAGTCTTCTTTCGTCATTTCAAATAAAAATTTTAAGCACCTTAAATTAAGTATAATTATTTGAAAGAGTCAAATAAAATTATTGGATATGATTAAATATGTGAAAATAGTTGTGTGTTTTATTAAAATATTATGTTTATATCTATAATTTTAAGATATAAAAACATTAGTGTCATATATGGTAATTTTCACTGACTTTTATGTAAGAGAATTTAAAACCTATTAGTGATATTTTTGGAATTATTCTGAATATTTTCTTTACGAAAGTAGAATAACTTCTAAATAGACTCATTTTAGGTGTCAGAATAGCTGATTTTCGTCATTTATATTTCATATATAATAAGTAGACTTATTTTGTAATTGATAGAAGAGAAATGTACTATTTTTAGGGAAAGAGCAAGTTTTGGAGATTATCAGTGTGTATATATAAATGGAGATGAGTAATAGAGAATATTAGTTATTTACAGCTTTGAGTAGTAAAGGTTGTGTGATATTTAATAATAGTACAGTTATGATAGGGCTAGATAGGATTAATAAATACTGTATAGTACTAAGTAGGATTATTAACTATAGCTGTACTGTTATAGCAGGACGAGGTGAAAGGGTAAAAAAAAAGCTACCAGAGATGGTAGCTTTTTTAATAGTGGTAATCTATATTAATTTGCGCTAAGTTTGTCTAATGTATAGATAATCAGCTTGTCAACAGCAGCATAAGGGTCTTCTGAGAATGTACCGTTAGCTCTGTTAGCGATTATTGTATTAAGAGATACTGCGTGATGTCCAAGTAGTTTACAAAGACCATAGATAGCAGATGTCTCCATTTCGAAGTTTGTGATACGATATTCTCCAAATTTGAAGTTGTCGATTTTGTGGTTTAGTTCAGGATCTTGAATACCAAGGCGTAGTACACGTCCTTGAGGTCCGTAGAATCCACCAGCTGTACCAGTAATTCCTTTGAAAGTTAATTCACTCTCTAATTTAGCTTCTAACTCAGAACTGTTTTTGATAAAATAAGGACGACCTTTTCTTAAATCCCAATTAGTGTGTGAGATGAAAGCATCTTCTAGTGCTACATCAGTTACTTCTTCGATAAGGTATGAACGCATAACGTTGTCTAATCCTAATCCGTACTGAGATAACACAAAACTGTTTACAGGAATATCAGCCTGTAAAGAACCAGAAGTACCAATTCGTACAATATTTACAGATGTAAGTTCCTTCTTGATTTCTCTTGTTTCTAGGTCGATATTAAATAGAGCATCTATTTCATTAACTGCAATATCAATATTGTCTGGTCCGATACCAGTAGAGATTACTGTTAGACGCTTACCTTTATAAGTTCCTGTTGTTGTTTTAAACTCTCTTTTTTGTGTTGAAAACTCAATAGAATCAAAGTGTCTAGTGATTCTGTCAACACGGTTTTGATCACCTACGAAAATGATATCTTTAGCTACATTTTCAGGTCTTAAATTAAGGTGGTAGATACTACCATCAGGGTTTAGAATTAATTCAGATGATTTAATCTTCATAATATTAAATTTTTAATTAGCCGCCTACACGTTTTACTTTGTAGCCTTCTTTTATTAAATAATCCATTATTTTGTCGCGAAAATTACCTTGGATGATAATATCGCCGTCTTTAGCACTTCCGCCTACACCACAAAGTGTTTTTAGTTTTTTAGCAAGATCTTTTAAATCTTCTTCATTTCCTTCAAAGCCTTTTATAACAGTAGCGACTTTACCGCCTCTGTTTTTTTTATCTATATGTGCTTCTAGTTTTTGAAGGTGTGGAGCTAGAGTTTCTGTAGCTTCTTCTTGTTCGAATTCAAAGTCTTTATTTGTAGAGAATACAAATCCTCCTAGGGCATCTAAACTATTTAACTTTTTACTCATATAGGTATGAAATATGGTGCTTTTATAATAATGATAAAAATGACAATTCATTAAGTTATCATGAACTGCCTCATTCGGTTATACGTAAAGGTACGAAATGTGTTAAAATTTATTGGTATAAAGTGTAAAAAAATGAATCTTTAAATAGTACTTTATAAAAAATAAAAAAGAGGGGGTAAAAAGCCCCCTCTTTTAAGAATATGTCTTAATTAGGATGAATTATTTAATTAAACCTAATTCAACTAGTCTTTGGTGTAAGAATTCTCCTGAAGTAATATCTTCATATAACTTAGGATTGTTCTCATCGATACAGTTTTCTAAACAGTTTAGAGGCATCGTACTTACAGGATGCATAAAGAATGGAATAGAGTATCTAGAAGTTCCCCATAATTCACGAGGAGGGTTTACTACTTGATGAATAGTAGATTTTAATCTATTGTTAGAGTGACGTGATAACATGTCACCTACATTGATTACTAATTCATCATCAGCAGCGATTGCGTCGATCCATTGCCCATCGTGGTTTTGTACTTGTAGTCCTTTACCTTGAGCTCCCATAAGTAGAGTAATCAAGTTGATGTCTCCATGAGCAGCTGCTCTTACAGCGTTCTTAGGTTCATCTTTAATAGGAGGGTAGTGAATTGGACGTAAAATACTGTTTCCGTTTTTAACGAACTTATCAAAGTAGAACTCGTCTAAACCTAAGAATAAAGCTAATGCACGTAATACGTAAACACCAGTTTTTTCTAACATTTGGTACGTTTCTTTACCTACAATATTAAATTGAGGTAATTCTTTTACTTCTACGTTTGCAGGATAAGAGGCTTCTAAAGCTGGATCATTGTCAACATATTGTCCAAAATGCCAGAATTCTTTTAAGTCACCTTCAGTTCTTCCTTTAGCGTGCTCTTTACCAAAAGAAACATATCCTCTCTGTCCTCCAATACCTGGAACTTCATAAGAATTTTTAGTTTCCAATGGAAGATTAAAGAAATTGCGAACTTCTTTATATAGATTCTCAACTAATTGATCATCTAAAAAGTGTCCTTTTAATGCTACGAATCCAATTTCTTCGTAGGCTTGGCCGATTTCATTTACAAACTTTTGTTTACGTACCGGGTCATCCGATAGGAAATCACGTAAGTCAACACTAGGAATGTTTTGCATTTACTAAGTTGTTATTTATGCTTACTTGAGTTATTTCGTACAAATGTAAATTTTTTTTCCACAATTTACGGTTAATAACTATAATTTATGTTTTTTTAGTGGTTAGATATTGAAGTATTGTGATCTAAAGGCTTGTAAATGTGTTTGATTAATTGTTGTTTTTTGATTGTGATTTTTTTAATGAATATGAAAAATTAATGAATTTTTTTATAAATTGCCGTTATAACCTTTAATATAAAAAACTATGAAATTACCAATCGAATTAAAATCACATGAGTTTGTGGTGTTAGTAGCAGTAGATATAGACCCAAAATATAAGTTGTCTAATCTAGATGAATTTTATGGCACTTTACCAAAAAGCTTTAAACCAATTTTTAAGAAAGTAATTGGTTCAACATTAAATATTTACTGCGTGTGTAGTAATCAGGACGATTTTATGTTCTGCTTAAGACAGACTGGGTATAAGACTACATTGTTATAAAATAGTAATACATTAGCAACTCAATATTCTAGAAGAAATATAATAAATGAGTAAGAAAGTAGCTAAAACGAATGCCTTGCGTATATTAGATAGTAAGAAAACTGTGTATCAAATGTATGAGTATGATATTACTGATGAGTTGATAGATGGTAAGTCTGTATGTGATAAATTAGGAATATCAGAATCTGAGTCATTAAAGACATTAGTAGCTCATGGAAAAGGGAATGCTATATATGTTTTTGTAGTTTCTATAAACAATGAATTGGACTTGAAGAAGGCAGCACAAGCGTGTGGAGAGAAAAAGATAGAGATGCTAGCTGTAAAAGATTTATTAGCAATTACTGGCTATATTAGAGGTGGGTGTTCGCCTATAGGGATGAAGAAACTATATCCTACATTTATAGATGAGCAAGTGAGATCTTTGGATACTATCTATGTTAGTGGAGGGAGAAAAGGATTGAGTATAGGCATAAATCCTAATGATTTATTAGAAGTTATTACAGGTAAATTTGTTGATATTGTTAAAACTAATTGAAAATAAGTAGGTTATGTTTTTATGAATTGCCTTAATCAAGAATTATTAATGAGGGCATTTTGTGAGTTTTTACTAATATTTTGTTATAGTTATAACAAATTTTAAAGAGTGTAAATGTGGATCCGTTAATGTTGTTATATCTTTGCACAGACAAATTAGATGAGAATTCAATAAATGTGGAGTTTTCGAGTTAAATTAATACTAAAAAAGATTGAATAATTTATTTAAGTAGTTAGTAGGATTTATCTTTGTACTCTGTAAAATTAAGATTATGATATTGGCATTAACCGTTTCGTTATTTCCTTCGTGTGGAGTAGATCAAGTAAAAGATAAAAGCTTTAAAGAAGCTAATAATAAACAGATTGATTTATTAAGCAAGAATGATTTAGATGGTACTTTTTTTAAGGCTGTAGCTCAAGATTTACCACAAGTTGTTTCTATTGGAAAAAAAGGAATTGTTTATTCAAGTACTAAACCTAATCAAAAGATAATATTTCCATTTGTAGAGCCATTAGTGGATGGGGAGAGTAGAATATATAAATCTCAGACTAAACACGAGGAGATAGAGATCGTTATTTATGAAGATGAAACAGCAAGAGATTTTGCTGATGGTAGATTTGATCATTCTGTAGCTGTTCGTTTGATAAAGAATAAAGAAAGTGAGCAAGAAGAAGTGTTAGATTTCGCTTGTTTTGGGCATTATTTATATACTGATAAGTTATCTGGGAACTGGATTTTTCAATCGTATGAAGATAAGAGAGTAGAAGAATTGGGAATTAATCAGATCCCAATGATATGTATTGATATTAATACAAGAAGCTTCTCAGGAAGTGGAGGTAATCATATGATATATGGAGATGTGAGATGTGAGGGGGATAGTATCTTCTTTAAAGTAGTGTTGTCTCCAGAATATGTAACAGATATGTATCAAAAAGAGAAAGAACTATTATCTGTATTAGATAGTTGTGATCGATTTGAATTAAAAGAGGATTATTTGTTCTTGTATTCAGAAGGGAAACAAAAACTTATGTTCTTAAGAGATACTTACAATATGTAATAAAATAAAGAAATAAAAAAAAATGGAGGGCTTAACCCTCCATTTTTTTTAACTCATCTATAGACATTCTGTCTGGTCTTTCTTCACTTATTTTATAAGCTTCTACTATTTTCTTCACTAACTTATGACGTACAATATCTTTGTCATCTAAGTATAACATACCAATGCCTTCGACATCCTTTAGAATATAAAGTGCTTCTTTTAAACCAGAAGATACTTTACGCGGTAAATCTATTTGACCAGGGTCACCAGTGATTATAAATTTAGCATGTTTTCCCATACGAGTTAAGAACATTTTCATTTGTGAATGAGTTGTGTTCTGTGCCTCGTCTAGAATGACGAATGCATTATCTAGAGTACGACCACGCATAAATGCTAATGGAGCAATCTGAATAACCCCTTTCAAGATGTAGTCGTCTAATGTCTGAGGAGGAAGCATATCCCTTAATGCATCGTATAAGGGCTGCATGTAAGGGTCTAACTTCTCTTTCATATCCCCTGGTAGAAATCCTAAGTTTTCTCCAGCTTCTACAGCAGGTCTAGTAAGAATGATTCTCTTAACTTCCTTATTCTTTAACGCTCTCACAGCTAGTGCTACACCAGTATAAGTCTTACCTGTACCAGCTGGACCAATAGCAAAAACCATATCGTTTTTTTCTACGAATTTCACTAGTCTTTGTTGATTAGGAGTGATGGCTTTGATAAGCTTTCCAGATACACCATGTACTAAGATGTCATCAGAGGGTAGTGAAGTAGGAGCACTGTCTAAAACTAGTCTTTCTATGATATTCTCGTCTATTCGATTATATCTTATAAAGTACTTTAATAGACGGTCAAAACTTTTTTCAAACTCGTCTAATATTTCGGGATCACCATAAACTTTAAGAAGAGATCCTCTTGTCACAATTTTAATCTTTGGATATAACTTCTTAAGTATATCTAAATGAGTGTCTTGTGGACCCCAAAAATCTTTAGGGCTAAAATCGGTTAATTCTATTATCCTTTCGTTCAATACCAATGGAGTTAATTAAAAAAAATAATCTAATTTTGTATATTCAAATCTACTATAAAAAAATCATTTTTCTTAAAATATATTGAAAAATAATAATGCAAAGAATAATTACACTAACAACAGATTTTGGATATCGGGACCACTATGTAGGGGCTTTAAAGGGAAAGATATACTCAAATATCATTGGCTGTAATTTAGTTGATATCTCACACGAAATAAAAAAATATAATACTGAAGATGCTGGATTCGTTATTGGAGCAGCATTTAATAAATTTCCACAAGGTACTATTCATATCATAGCAGTAGATGCTACTGTAACGGAATATACTAAAGCATTATGCGTAGAGTATGATGGACATTACTTTATTACCGCGGATAACGGGATTATGAGTATAATCTTAGGAGAAGAAGAATATGAAAAAGCAGTATACATCAAGCATGATGGTATGATGAAGTCTAATGATATTTTTGTGTATTGTGCATATCAATTATGTGAAGGTCGAAAATTAGAAGAAATAGGAACGCCTGTAGAAGCTATTTACAGTCCAAGCAGATTGGCTAGTAATGTGTCACTTCAAGCACATAAAATTACTGGTAAAATTATTTATGAAGATTCTTACGGAAACTTAGTGACTAATATTCATAGAAGTGATTATGATGTAGTCTCTGGTGGGAGAGAATTTATTATCCGAGTAAAAGATTACAGAATAAATAGAATTAACGAATATTACGCTGATTTTAAAATAAGTGATAGGGCTACGTTAAAAGAGCGAGCTGGTGAATTGGTTGCGCTTTTTAATGATGTAAACCTGTTGACAATCACGCTGTTTTATTCAAAACCAGATTCACATGGGGGTACACCACGTCAACTAATGAATTTTAATTTAAATGACACTGTAACCATAGAATTTGACCCAGATACACAATATTAAACCTATAATTATGTTTATAAGAATTGTAAAGCTGACCTTGCTAGAAGATAAGGTAACAGATTTTTTAGATCATTTTGAGACTATTAAAGATAAGGTTCGTCATTATCCTGGATGCCAATTCTTAGAAGTGTATCGAGATAAAGAGAATACAAATATCTTCTTTACTTATAGTTATTGGGAAGATGAAAGTAACTTAGAAGATTATAAAAAATCTGAAGTTTTCGGTGAAATTTGGCCGTATACAAAGACTTTATTCAAAGAGAGAGCAGAAGCTTGGAGTGTTGATAAAGTTGTGACACTTAAATAAATATAGTTTATGAAGGCAATCAGTCTTAGAGAGATTAAAGCTTTTTTTAGTTCATTGACAGGGTATTTAGTAATTACCTTGTTTTTGGTTATTAATGGTATTTTACTGTGGTTTATAGAAGGAGAATACAATGTGTTGCAAAGTGGTTTTGCTGATTTGTCTCCATTTTTTTACTTAGCACCTTGGGTCCTTATTTTCTTAATTCCTGCGGTAAGTATGAAGAGCTTCTCTGAAGAGATAAAAAATGGTACGATAGAATTGTTGCTAACTAAGCCATTGTCTGTTTGGCAAATTGTATTAGGTAAGTTTATAGGGATTTTTACATTAATTTTCCTTGCGATTATTCCTACTATCGTTTATGTATTTATTTTGAAAGACTTAGTGTTAGAAGGTCAGCAGATTGATTATAGCAATATTATAGGATCATTTATTGGCTTGCTGTTCTTAGTAAGTTGCTATGTTTCTATGGGAATACTATCTTCTTCTTTAACAGAAAATCAGATTGTCGCTTTTATCATCGGTGTTGTACTATGTTTATTCTTTTCTTTAGGTATTGATACAATGGCAAGTTTGTTTGGAGAGTGGTTTGAAAGAATAGGTGTTTTGTATCATTTTAGAAGTATTTCTAAAGGAGTTATTGATACTAGAGATTTAATCTACTTCGCTTCAATGACTATTTTATGTCTAGGTATAACAGTATTTAAAATTAAAACACTGCGTAAATAATGAAGAAGTTTTATAAAAACGATATCAAATTACTCATCCGTTTGGTTGTAGTACTAGTAGTGCTTAATGTTGTAGGTACTTATGTTTATAAAAGATTTGATTTTACTCAAGATCATAGATATACTCTTTCAGAAAGTACTTTAGGAATACTTGATAGAACTCAAGAGCCTGTATTAGTAGAGGTTTTTTTAAAAGGGAACTTTCCTTTAGAATTTAGAAGATTACAAAATGAGACAAAGCAACTCTTAGAAGAAATAGAGTCTAGAAATTCTAATGTCAAGTTTAAGTTTGTTGATCCAAATGAGGAAGGACCTAGTAAAAAAGGTATAATAGAGCAACTATATGATTATGGCCTAAAACCAGTTACCATAACTGTAAACGATAAAGGAGCACAAAGTCAACAATTGGTTTTTCCTTGGGCATTAGTAAGTCAAGGAGAAAAGGTAACAAGGGTACAGCTATTAAAAAACATGATGGGTGCTAATACAGAAGAGAAAGTAATCTCATCTGTACAACACTTAGAATATGCTTTTGCAGAAGCTATTAATAAGGTAACGCAAGAGAAAAGTAAGAAAATTGCTATTTTAAAAGGGAATGGAGAATTAGACGATGCTTATATAGCTGATTTTCTAATGACAGTGAGAGAGTCTTATCACATAGCTCCTTTTACTTTAGACTCTGTAGCAAAAACGCCACAGAAGACATTAGAGCAACTAAAAGAATATGATTTAGCAATTATAGCAAAACCAACTAAAGCGTTCTCAGAAGAGCAAATAGGGGTATTAGATCAGTATGTGATGAATGGTGGTAAGACACTGTGGTTAATAGATCAAGTACAGGCAGATTTTGATAGCTTAAGGAGAGATGGGAGGATGTTAGCTTATCCTAAAGATCAAAGCTTAGGTGAACTTATGTTTAAGTATGGTGTACGTATTAACCCTGTCTTAGTGAAAGATGAAATCAGTACTAAGATTAAGTTGGCTTCAGGAAGACAAGGTAGTGAGACTGTATATAGTGATTTCTTATGGAAGTTTGCACCATTTGTTTATCCAGATTCAGAACACCCTATAGTTAAAAATATAGAAGGAGTAAAATATGATTTTACTTCACCTATAGATACTTTGAAAAATGGTGTGAAAAAGACAATTTTAGCAAAGTCTTCTAAATATTCAAGTCTTGTAGGGACACCAAATGAAATTAGTTTTGAGGTAATTAATGAACAAACAACACCTGAATCTTATCAAGGTAAAGGAAGTTATATTTTAGGAGTACTGTTGGAAGGTAATTTTCCTTCAGTGTATAAGAATAGAGTTATGCCTTTTACAGTTGATAAACCACTTTCAGAGAGTGTAAATACTCAGATGATTGTTATTTCTGATGGAGATATTATAAAAAATCAGTTAGATGATAAAGGAATGCCTTTAGAGTTAGGGTATGACAAGTGGATAAATATGCTTTATGGAAATAAAGAGTTGTTGTTAAATTCTGTGAATTACTTATTAGACGATACTGGGCTTATCAATTTGAGAACCAAAGAGGTTAAGATACCACTGCTTGATAAATTAAGAGTGGAACAACAATATACCTCTATTCAAATGAAGGTTTTAGTAATCCCTATTGTCTTAGTTGTTATTTTCGGATGTATATTTATTCTTGTAAGAAAACGAAAATTCATTAAAAAGTAAAGTAATATTCCTTTTATTATTGGTAATAATCGGATATATTTGTAGCTGTAAAAGTATTTTTACATAAAAAACAATTATAGTATGAAGTTTATAGTATCGAGTTCCTACTTGTTAAAGCAATTACAAGTTCTAGGTAGTGTGATAAACAGTAGTAATACCTTACATATCTTAGATAACTTCTTATTTGAGTTAGATAATAATGTATTAAAGGTATCTGCTTCAGATTTAGAGACTACAATGTCTGCTACTTTAGAAATTGAATCTACAAGTCAAGGAAGTATAGCTGTTCCTGCAAAATTATTGTTGGAGACTTTAAAAACATTTCCTGAGCAGCCATTGACTTTTTCAGTTAAGGAAAACAATACGATTGAAATTAGTTCAGACGTAGGTAAATACGTATTAGCATATGCACAAGGAGAGGAGTTCCCTAAAGCTGAGTCTTTAGAAGATCCTTCTAAAACTGAAGTGCCTGCTGGAGTATTAGCAACAGCAATTAGCAAAACAATATTTGCTGCAGGAAATGATGATTTACGTCCAGTTATGTCTGGTGTATTCTTTCAGTTCTCACCATCAGGATTAATCTTTGTTGCTACTGATGCACATAAATTAGTAAAATATTCTCGTACGGATATCGTATCTTCAAACGAAGCGAGCTTTATCATGCCTAAGAAGCCTCTTACTATCCTTAAGAGTATTTTAATGGCGTTAGGAGCAGATGTTAGTATTGAATTCAACGAATCTAATGCACAGTTCTCTTTTGAAAACTATACTTTAACTTGTCGTTTAATCGATGGTAAGTATCCAAATTATGAAGCTGTAATTCCTAAAGAGAATCCAAATAAACTTTTAATCAACAGAACACAGTTCTTAAGTTCTGTTAGACGTGTGTCTATTTATGCAAATAAAACAACGCACCAGATTAGATTAAAAGTGGCTGGTACAGAGCTTAACATTTCAGCTGAAGATATTGATTACTCAAACAAAGCTGATGAACGTTTAACTTGTGATTATCAAGGAGACGATATGCAAATTGGATTTAACTCTAGATTTTTACTAGAAATGTTGAATAACTTGCAGTCTGATGATATTCTTTTAGAAATGTCATTACCTAATAGAGCAGGTATCTTAACTCCAGTAGATGGATTAGAAGAAGGCGAAACTGTTACTATGTTAGTAATGCCAGTAATGCTAAATAGCTAATAAATACTCTATAAAGAGTTATTATAATATAAGGCTTCTCTTCATTTGAAGGGGAGCTTTTTTTGTGCCTATAGTTTTTTACTACTGTTGTTTGTAAAGATTTACGAGATACCAAATAAAAAATGTAAAGGCAAACAGGGTAAGGCTGAGTGATAAGGTAGATATGAGAAGTGCTATTTTAAAGGAAGTATCTGACCCAGTTAGTATTTGAATGTAGAGATAATCTAACGCGTGGTAGGTTATAAAGATAGCTACTAAAAGGATAAATATTTGGTTTGGTATTTTAGGTATTTTCATCGAGGTAATTTATTTGTACTTATACTGCTAAAAGCATACCAAAATATTAGCTATTATTTCTTTATACACATTCTGGGGACTAAAGATTTGAATAGTGTACAAATTTGCTGTTGGCTAAACAGTATTTGTTGTTTTTGTTGTTGTGAGTTTGGCTATTGTTGAGTTAGATTAGAGCTTCTGTAGAGGAAGCTATAATTGAATAAGTATCGATACATGTTTTGTTATGGTTTAATGTAGGGATACCTAATAGCTTTTTAAGACCATTTAAATTGTCCTTAATTTCTGAGCTTTTAATTTCTTCTTTGTTTTCTAATGAGTAGACCTGTTTAGAGATAATATCTTGAATCTCTGAGGTCTTGTAGTTTAGAAGCTCATTTTCATTAATTTGAAATAGAATTTTAAGTTTGTTTAAATCCTGTAGATGATCATTTGTTAGATAATGTACACTGTTTAAGACTTCTAACTTTATATCTACAAAAAGATTGATAAGTGTCTTTTTAATACTTAGTATATTATCTATTTGATTGTTCTCAAGTACGCCATAGAATCCTATTGGGGTAACAATGCTTTGAGATAAGTAAGAAAGTATTTGTTGTGTGGTGTTTTTACTCTCTTGTTTTTCATTTAATCTTGCAAAGTGGTCTTGCAAATCCGATTTAAAGATAATCATAGTGATGTGTTTTTTATTTGTTTTCTTTTCTGTGGCTAAGATACTTAATTATGTTAAAATTATTGTTTTTATGGTGTTTTTTGTAGATTATTAGATTATTTCTGTAAAAATGAGTATAGATTGAATTTAAAGTTTGTTAGTAGTGATTTTATTGTTTTTTTGAAGAGTAAACACGTTTGTTTTTAGTAAAAATATATTGCTAAATTTGGTCAGTTTGCGAATTTAATGTTGCCTAAGTATTAAATTACTGTTTATAATACTGTTTTTATGGAATGGTAGTGTAATTACAGATGTTTTTTTCTAATGAATATAATCAAATTAATTCTTTAGTTTTGTGTAAACGTTTAGGATAATGGAAACTCTTCTATATATTATAATCTTTCTTTTATTGGTAATTATTGGTTGGTTAATCTATTCAGTTCGGTTGAGTAGTATTCAACGCAATGAGTTGATAAAAGAGAAACAATTGTTTGACTCTAAAATACGTTATCTACAGTTAGAAAACTTGGAGTCAAGATTAGATCCACATTTATTTAAGAACATTTTAAACTCTATTCAATCACATGCTTATCAAACATACTATGCCCTTGATAAGATGGCAGGAGTTTTAGATTATATTCTATATGATAGCCAGCGTAAGATGGTTTCTTTAAAAGAAGAGCATGAGTTTACTTTAAGACTAATAGATATAAATAAAATAAAGTTAAATCCTCTTTTTAGATTAGACATTCGCTCAAGTATAGGAGAAAATGAAGGACTGTATCACGAAGATCTAATAGCTCCTTTATTGTGTGTAGAGTTGATAGAAAACGCGTTTAAACACGCAGATTTAGCTAGTTCTGATGCATTTATTTCAATATTGTTTAAGCTTAAAAATAACCAATTTGATTTATTAGTTTCTAATAAAAAATCTCGCAAAAAGACTTTGACTAAAGACAAAGGAGGATATGGTCTTACAGCTTTGAATAAAAGATTAGAGCTAATTTATGGTAATACATTTAAACTAGAGAAGAGTGAAGACGATTCTATATATTCAATGCACTTAAAAATTAATTTACATGATTTCAAAACTAAAATGCATATTACTCGATGATGAGATGCTTGGGCTTAAGTATCTTAAGATGCTATGTGAGCAAATAGAAGAAATCGAAGTCGTTAGAACCTATGATAACCCAACGGTGTTTTTAGAAGAGTTACCACAATTGGAGTTTGACGTGGCAATATTAGATATTAATATGCCAGGTATGGATGGTTTAAGTGTGGCACAGTTACTTCATAATAAAGGTGTAATATTTGTTACTGCATATAAAGAATACGCTTTAGAAGCCTTTGAGATTGAAGCTATAGATTATATCGCAAAACCTATTAAGAAAGAACGTCTGCACAAGGCTGTTCTAAAGGCTATGCGCCAGTGTAAGCCAATAGAGGATGTAAGCTTTATGACTATTAATTCTAATAAGGGAAAAGCATTATTACACTTTTCTGATATACTGTATATAAAGACAAATGAAATAGATAGTAGGGATAAAGATGTCTATCTAGATAATAATCAAGTGATAGTAGCTAAAAATATGTCATTAGATAAATTCGTATCAGTATTGCCATCAAGTAAATTTTGTCAGATAAACAAAGGAGAGTTGATTGCTCTTAGAATTGTTCGTTTTTTTAGCCATGATTTGATTACAACCATGATTAAGACATTAGAAGGAAAGCCACTAGAACTCACACTCGGGATGACTTATAAGACAGACTTTTTAGAGAAGATTTAAAATTCATTACATAAAAATATAATTTCATTACAACATCGAATGCTTTGGACTCATATTTGCATTTTGTCAACTTAAATATTTAGAAGTTTGTCAAGAATAAAAAAGTAAATAGTATGTCAAAGTTTAAAAATTCCCTTCTTTATTTCACTATTATAGGAGGGTGTTCTGCCTTAATGTATTGGGTAGTTTCTAAAGGAGTACGCTTAGAATCTGATGTTGTTAAAGTGGTATCAGATAAAACAGTATTTGAAAACTTTTTAAGTACTATACAGGATAATCTTAATTTACCATTAGCGTTATTATTAGCACAGATTGTAACTATTGTGCTAGTTGCTCGTATTTTTGGTTGGATCTGTAAGAAAATAGGACAGCCCTCAGTAATAGGTGAAATTATTGCTGGTATAGCATTAGGTCCCTCTTTTGTAGGAGCTTATTTTCCTGAATTTTCAGAAGCCTTATTTCCTGTTCAGTCATTAGGTAATCTTAGTTTTTTAAGTCAAATAGGTTTGATCTTATTCATGTTCGTCATAGGGATGGAATTAGATTTAAAAGTATTAAAAAATAAAGCTCATGATGCTGTACTTATTAGTCATGCGAGTATTATAATACCTTTTGCTTTAGGGATGACATTAGCGTATTATATATTTACGTCTTTTGCCCCAACGGGAGTTGAATTTCTTTCTTTTGGATTATTTCTCGGGATATCGATGAGTATTACAGCATTTCCAGTACTTGCACGTATTGTACAAGAACGAGGACTGCAGAAAACACGACTAGGTACTATAGTTATTACATGTGCAGCAGCAGACGATATTACAGCTTGGTGTTTATTAGCAGCCGTTATTGCTATTGTTCAGGCAGGTAGCTTTGTAAGTTCATTATATATAATGGCATTAGCAATTATCTATGTAATTGTTATGCTGAAACTTGTTAAGCCTTTTTTAGCACGAATCGCTAAATATCAATCAGCTAGTAATTTATTATCAAAAGGAACTGTTGCAATCTTTTTATTGACGTTAATCATTTCTGCTTATTGTACAGAGGTTATTGGAATCCACGCGTTATTTGGTGCGTTTATGATGGGAGCTGTAATGCCTGACAATATGAAGATCAGAAATATCTTTATAGAGAAAGTAGAAGATATCGCTGTTGTATTATTCTTACCACTATTTTTCGTCTATACAGGATTACGTACAGAAATAGGATTGCTTAATGAGCCATATTTATGGAAGGTCACAGGTATAATTATTTTAGTTGCAACTCTCGGTAAGTTTGTAGGAAGTGCATTAACTGCGAAAATCGTGGGTATCTCCTGGAAAGATAGTTTGACCATTGGAGCTCTTATGAATACGAGAGGACTAATGGAGTTGATTGTTCTTAATATTGGTTTTGATTTAGGAGTATTGACAGGAGAGGTGTTTGCCATGATGGTAATTATGGCTCTAGCGACTACATTTATGACAGGACCTGTATTAGATCTTATAGCGAAGATATTTGGACCCTTAGTGGATGAAGAAACAAGTGCTACAACGCCTAATCTAGGAAAATACCAAGTGTCTTTGTTTTTTGAAAATAAAGCAAGCTTAGCGCCTTTAATGAGGCTAGCAAGTAGTTTTGTAGGAAAGAATAATGCTGACACAGGAATAACAGCGATGCACTTAGTCGAAAGTAATGAGGTAAATGCGTTTACTTCTACAGAATATGAGGGAGAGATATTTGAGGCAGTACAAGAAGAGGCAACTGTATTAGATCAAGAAGTGCAGACATATTATAAAGTGTCTAATGATATAGAAAGTGATGTAGTCAATGTAGTCAATGAACAAATCAGTGATTTACTATTAATAGAAATGGGATATTCTATATACCGTGGATCACTTTTAGGAAATATACTTGGGTTTACTACACGTATTATTAATCCAGATGTATTATTAAATAAAGTAATCGGAAAAGAGAAGTTCTTCGAGAACTCATGGTTTAATGCACGAACTCAACAAATACTAAATAGATCTAAAGTTCCTGTAGGAGTATTTATTAATAAAGATTTTGATAAAGTAGAGCAAATCTTTTTACCAGTATTCTCAAAACAAGATTTAAAGCTTTTAAGTTACGCACAAAAGTGGATTCGCAATAGTGATGCCCAAATAACAGTGTTAGATGCTACAGGACAGTTAGAAAATTACCCTGAATTTAAAGAGCAAATACGTCTTATTGAACAATTTAAACCTAATCACATTAGGATAGTTAGTGCGAAAGAAGTCGATAAGGAATTTATTGAAGAATTTGACCTGATGCTTATAAGCTTAGATAGTTGGAAAGATTTAGTAGAAGAAAGAAGAACTTGGCTGAATAATGCTCCTTCTATGTTATTAATTCAACTATAAGAATAGAATAATCATTATCCATATCTAGTATAATTATTAATTTGTTTGGCTACCCTTATTTATAAGGGTAGCTTTTATTTTATTAGGAGCGCTGTTAGTGCCGAAGTTATTTAATATCTTCACATTAGAAAAGAAATAGTAATGATAGAGTTAGAAACAAGTATTCACGATGCCTATTCTTTAGAGGTAAAAGTTGGGTTTAAATCAGATAAGATTGGCCAGCAAGCTGAGTTTGAAAGCAATACGTGGCTATTTATTCCTAATAGCTTAGATATTAACGCTTCTACTTATAGGAAAGAGCAATTCTATTCAGATGTGAAATCTAAAATAAGGTTTATTACTCCTACATATCTTTTAAAGGAAATTGTAGATAATGGTGCTGTTCCTCTAAATAATTTAAAGTCAGCTTTAAATGATGTTTTAACTGATGATAAGTCTGACATGGACTTATTGATGGAGTATGAGTTTCAGCTAAAGATGTTTATGGCTATTTTTAGGAGTGCTCTTAGAGACCATATTACATTTACAAAGAAGTGTATTACTACTGAAGATTTTGAAGAACAATGTATTGAGTTTGTCGCTATTGTAGATAATATTTCTATTCAATTTAGAGCTATTAGAGAGTTGATAGATAATATTGAAGAAGAGAATGAGATTAGAAATTTTTATGAATTTGCTGATGAATATTTATCATATGCAATTATACATCAGATTTTTAATTTTCTAGAAAGACTTTCTGTCGAACAATATAAATCTGTTTATCAACATTTTGTAGGGTTGATTTCAAGAGAAAAAGAATATATGCGTAAGCAGAACTATCTTGATATTATTAAAGGAGATAAAGAGAATAATCAGAAAGTTGTTTATAGACATGCGATGCTAGATAAATACATAGAATCAGATTTAGTATTAACCTCTAATAAACGAAGAGATGAGGATGGCGTTATAGCACAGCAGATTTATTATAGTTTAGCAGCTGGGTTATCTATGATATTTGCAACTGTTATCGCCTTTTCTTTCCAACAGAAGTACGGTAATTTCACAATGCCTCTTTTTGTTGCATTAGTAATTAGTTATATGTTAAAAGATAGGATTAAGGAATTAATGAGGTACTATTTTATTGGAAAAATAGGAGGTAAGTATTATGATAATAAAACTAATATTAGTGTAAAGGAGCAAAAAATAGGTTGGATTAGAGAAGCTATTGATTTTATTGCAGAGGATAAAGTGCCAGAAGAGGTACTTAATATCCGAGATCGCTCAGCCCTACTTGAGATAGAGAACAAAATTCACAACGAGAAGATATTGTTGTATAGAAAGAAAGTCCACTTAGATAATAAGAAGGTGATTAAGGAAAGTACCTATGCTTTTGATGGAATAAATGATATAATGCATTTTAATCTGACTAGGTTTAGCCAGCGTATGAATAACCCTTATATAGCTGTATATACACTGGATGATGAGACAGGTGAACCCGAACAAGTATTAGCAGATAAAATATATTATCTAAACTTTATAACTCAAATAAAGTATGATGGAAAGGTCGACTATAAACGTTTTAGGGTGGTATGTAAACGAACAGGAATAGAGGCAATTGAAGCTCTAGCATAATCTCCTTTTCCTATAAGAGTAGATTAAGAACTAAGAATATGTTAAGTATTCACTATTTATTGCATTACTGTTTATAGTTATAAACCTATTAGCAAGGCTTTTTTTTGTATTATCTCTTATTCCTGTATAAATACTGTTCAATATTTAAATCGTTGGACAGTTCTGGGACAATAAGCTGAGTATACTGGACTAGAAGTGTTGTTTGTCCACCTATTGTCCAACTATACATTATGAATAGTCCTATCTTAGATATATTCAACAAATAAGGTATTAACCTTATTATACATTAATTCTTGTTTATAGAGTTGAATAATTGCCTTTTGTTCTTTGGAATGGAGTATTGAGATATAATAAATAGGAGGGATACTAGTCTTATTATAAAATAAGAACTAGTGTCCCTCCTACGATTAGGCACCCACCTATTATGGTTTTTAGATCTAAAGGTTCTTTTAAAAATAAAAAAGAGATAATTAGTACAAATACGATGCTAAGCTTATCTATTGGTGCTACCTTAGATACAGGGCCAGATTCTAAAGCTTTAAAATAAAAGATCCAAGATAATCCAGTAGCAATACCAGAAGCGACTAAGAATATTAGATTGTATTTGCTTAACTCTTTGACAGACTTGAAGTCATTATTGGCTAAGACAATTCCCCAAGCTAAAACTAATACCACGCTAGTTCTAATCGCTGTAGCTAAATTTCCATTAATCCCTTTTACTCCTATTTTTGATAAAATAGCTGTCATAGCAGCGAAGATAGCAGAGAGGAGAGCATAGTATTTCCACATAATTGTTTACTTGTATAGATAATCATCAAAAGACGTTTTAAAAGGGATTGGTATATCCTTTCTAATCTGTTCTTCAAAGATATGTAAATCTATTGCATTAGAAGTAAACATAGGTATCAAGAAATCAAATAGCCTAGTTTTGACACATAATTTTGATTCTACGACACCATTGTCTAGAGTAGTGTTGAGTATACACATATAGTCTACATCTTCTAAAAGTAGTATGTGGGTGTACTGATGGTCAGCAAAACCTAATTCCTGGTTGCTGTCATCTATCCATATAAAAGGTCTATTCTGAGATATTTCTTGTATAAATGTAGGAATTCTATATATGTGTGGTGTTTCCTTATAACAGACCATATCTAAGTAAACTTCGCTAGATAACGTTGTACAGTGAGCTATTGATAATTTTATAATATACTCTGGATAGATTATAGCACTTAGGTATTCTTTTAGGTTTGTGATTAGAAAAAACACACGATTGTTTGCTGCATCTAAATCAGTAGGGTATGCATTCGAAAAATAGAATTCTAAATCCTTGGTTTTAGCTTTTGTGCTATAAATAATAGATTTGTCTTCTTCTGTATCTATTAGTGCATTCTTTAAGCTATTATTTCCTAATAGAGCATTTTTTAAAAAAGAGTAGGGTTTATTTATTACTTTATCGCATTCACAATATGAAAAGTAATTAGCAACAGGAATATTCTTTCTGTCACAATCATAAAAAGCAAAATCATCTAAAATTATATTCCCAACTCTAACAGGAACATTAAATGAATATTTGATTAAATCATCATTATTATCCGGTATACCTTTAACTACCTCTTTCAGAGAAATAATATCTTCATAAGAAGCTTCCCATGAAATAAAAGTTTTTGTATCGTTTTGAATTTCATAACCTAATAAAATGTCATCTGTGAGTTCTGTAGACTCTAATAGAACGAAATTACTTGGGTTTTTTCTTGCCCAAATAAACATATTGCGTTCACAGCCAAAAGTCTCTTCAAAGATAGTTAATAGGTTAGAATTAAATCTTAGAGTATTAGCTAAGTATAAGAATGTAGGTAAGAAATTAGCAGATGAAGTAGGGATGTGACTATTGTGTTTACCTGCAATAAATAATAATGGTTTGTTATTAATGCAGGTAAAGTATAATACTTGAATATCGTCTATATTTTGATTGCAATTGTAATAAGATATCTTGTTTTTACTTATTATATGATTGTCTAATATAAAAACGGCATTCTCTGTATTTTGTATTGTTAGTATGTCTAACGGTTTAGTATCTTCAGGTCTTTTTGTATTTCCTTGTAAAAAAAGTTTTAAATACTTAATCATAAAAACAAATAAGAAAAAAGTTTGTGTTTTATTTTACAAATACTAGTTGTGTTGAGTTAAGCTTACTTTCTCCACTATATCTATAGCAAGCTAGTATTCCGTCTCCTTTAGCTACACTAAAGTCAACACAACATACGTTTTCACGTTGAATATGTGGTCTTGTTCCAGCTTTCTGTTCCATCCAATAATGTCCAAAAAAGACGGGAACCTCAGTCTCTAGATAGTAATTATCATCTTCAACGACAAAAGGAGTATCAGGCATACCTTTTACAGAATGTACACTTATAGAGCTGTATGTCATCTTATGGGGGTTCTCCCACCATTTAGTTCTAAATTCAGTTCTTAAGATACGATCCTTATCTATGAAAGTAACGCCTTCAGGCATCTTAGCTTCTTTTCCTTTTAAAGTAACTTCTACAGCTTTATTTAGATCTGTACCTTCTGTTGCAGATTCTTCTATTATTGAATTTGTTAGACAATTGTTTTCATCTAATCTTGTTCTTAGATAGTCTATATAGGTATTGTCCCAACATGCATGTACTGCTCTAAAAGAGTCGTTCTCATAAAATAAGGGTAGTGTTTTAAACCATTCGATATACATCTTATACATATTAGGTACAGGCATAAAGGCCGCCATAGTTACTGCGTGTTGGTTAAAGTTCTTTGGATTGTGTTCTCTTAGATAATCACCATTAGCGTTAAGTGTATTATAACATATAGCATTATATTCATGGTTTCCCATAAGAGCTATAGCTTCTCCATTATCAACCATTTTTTTGACAATATCTAGTACTTCTATAATATTAATTCCTCTATCGATATAATCACCTATAAATAATACTTTGCGTTCTGGATGTTGATAGTATCCTTTCTTGTTAGAATAACCTAAAGCATTCAATAATTTCTTTAAATCATTACTATGTCCATGAATATCACCTATTATATCAAAGTTTACAAAGTTATTGTCAATTGTCTTCATAATATACTGAATGTTTATAGTATTAAATGTACGATTTTTTTATTGTTAATATCTTATAATCGTAGAAATTTAAAGTATTATAGATAAATTTTACAATGATGAATGACAAGTGTTTGTATGTGTGATAAATAAGAATGAAGTATTGATTTTATTAAGGTGTATCATTAGATAGGAATAAATAGATATGTAATAAGGTATAATAATGCAATGGATAGCAAGTATCTATTGATAGAAGGAATTAATAAGAGAGAAGCGTTTTATGCTCACCAACTTTGCTAAAAATGTTATTTAAAGTTAAAAATGAGAATATTGGCTAGTTTTTTGCTACCTTAATGCTGATTAACTAACAACTTAATTCAGTAATAATGACAAAAAATAGAATAGCATCTCTAACTGAATTACAAAAGAAAGGTAGCAATATCGACAGATTGCCCTTTTCTATTCGTATTCTTCTAGAGAATGTATTGCGTAACCATGATGGTTATGTAGTAACAGATGAACATTTAGATACACTTATTCACTGGGATCCAAAAGGAACGGATAAGGACATTCCCTTTAAACCTGCTAGGGTACTAATGCAAGATTTTACAGGTGTACCTGCGGTAGTAGATATTGCATCATTAAGAGACGAATTTATTCGACAAGGTAAAGATGGTAATAAGATTAACCCTGCAATTCCTGTAGATTTAGTAATTGACCACTCTGTACAAGTAGATTATTTTGGTACAGATTACGCTTTTCAAAGTAATGTTGAGAAAGAATACGAGCGTAACTCAGAACGATATGAACTATTAAAGTGGGCACAAAAAGAGTTGACTAATTTTACAGTAGTTCCTCCAGGAATGGGAATTTGTCACCAAGTGAATTTAGAGTATTTAGCTAAAGGAGTTATTGAACGTGATGGATGGGTATTCCCTGATACATTAGTAGGTACAGATTCACATACTCCTATGGTTAATGGTATCGGAGTTATCGCATGGGGTGTAGGAGGGATAGAAGCTGAAGCAGCGATGTTAGGGCAACCTATCTATTTTACGTGTCCTGAGGTAATAGGATTAAAACTTACAGGTAAGATACCGCAAGGTGCCACAGCGACAGATATGGTACTTTCTATTACTAAGATATTGCGCCAACATGGTGTTGTAGGTAAGTTTGTTGAAGTATTCGGTGATGGGTTAGATAATTTATCAGTAACAGATAGAGCTACTATTTCTAATATGTCACCAGAGTTTGGATGTACAGTTACGTATTTCCCTATTGATGGGCGTACACTTGACTATATGCGTGCAACAAATAGAAGTGAAAAACAGGTTCAATTAGTAGAGGAATACTGTAAGGAGAATATGCTTTGGAGAACTGGTAAGGAGACGATAGATTATACAGCTGTATTAGAACTGGATTTAAATACATTAGAACCTACTGTTTCTGGACCTAAACGTCCTCAAGATAAAATCTTAGTAAAGGATTTGAACAAGTCTTTCTCTGTATTATTAGAGCAGGAGTATAATCGTACATATACAGATACAAAAGAGCGTAGAGAGCACGCTTGGCTTTCAGAAGGAGGCTCTGGTACTGAGTTTTCTTATGAAGAAAAACAACTAACAGGACAAGCCACAGAGGTTGTTAATGACAGTCTTCGCTCTGTGCGTATTAAGCAGAAAAATAAAGAGTATGTATTAAGTGATGGTAGTATTGTTATAGCTGCTATTACGAGTTGTACTAATACTTCTAACCCAGAGGTAATGATAGGGGCAGGTTTAGTAGCTAGAAAAGCTATTGAAAAAGGACTGAGAACTAAATCATGGGTTAAAACTAGTTTAGCACCAGGATCTAAAGTGGTGACACAATATTTAGAGCGTTCAGGACTATCAGAAGATTTAGAAGCATTGAGATTTCATACCGTAGGATATGGATGTACTTCATGTATTGGGAACAGTGGTCCATTGCCAGCAGCAGTGGCAGAAGCAGTTACTAAAGGAGATTTAGTAGTAGCCTCTGTTTTATCTGGAAATAGAAACTTCGAAGCCAGAGTACATCCACAGGTAAAAATGAACTTCTTAATGTCTCCTATGCTTGTAGTAGCTTACGCATTAGTGGGTAGAGTAGATATTGATTTGATGAATGATCCATTAGATTATGATCCGAACGGGCAACCTGTGTATCTAAAAGATATATGGCCTACTCATGAAGAGATTAGAGCAGTTATGAATGAGTCTTTGAGACAAGAAGATTTTGAACAAGTGTATAGTGTGATCTTTGATGGAGAACAGGATTGGAAAGACTTACAAGCTCCTACTGGACAGAAGTTTGAATGGGATACTAAATCTACTTATATCAGACAAGCCCCATTCTTTGAAAACTTACCAACACAGCCTAAGGCAATATCAGATATACATAATGCGAGAGTATTATTATATCTTGGTGATTCAGTCACTACAGACCACATTTCTCCAGCTGGTGCATTTAATGAAAGTTCAGCAGCAGGTAAATACTTGTTGTCTCAAGGAGTAGAACCAAAAGATTTTAACTCTTATGGATCTAGACGTGGTAATCATGAGGTGATGATGCGAGGTACTTTTGCAAACGTACGTATTAAGAATAAAGTAGCTCAGCGCGAAGGAGGTTATAGTACTTACTTACCTACTAATGAATCTTTATCTGTGTTTGATACAGCGATGAAGTATCAGGCTGATCAAACTCCATTAATTGTTTTAGCTGGAAAAGAATATGGAAGTGGTTCTTCTAGAGACTGGGCGGCTAAAGGAACATACCTTTTAGGGGTTAAGGCAGTTATTGCAGAGAGCTTTGAGCGTATTCATAGAAGTAATCTTATCGGTATGGGAATAGCTCCACTACAATTTATAGAGAATCAAAATGCAGAATCTCTTGGATTAACAGGTAAAGAAGTGTTTACGATCGTCGGTATTGAAGATAATCTTACACCTCATAAACTAATAGAGGTAAAAGCTGTAAGTGAGGATGGTAGAGAAAAGCTATTCCAAGTGAAAGCTAGATTTGATTCTTTAATCGAAATAGAATATTATAAAAATGAAGGTATCCTTCAGTATGTATTAAGAGATTACCTTAAACAATAAATTAATCTAAAAGCTACTTATTCAATTAAGTAGCTTTTTTTATATAATAAAAAGTGATTAACTATCTCTTTATTCAGTTAGAGTACTTTAATACCTAAGGCTAGTGGTATATAGGAATTCACAAATAATTATATTGGGTATAATATAGAATTGAGTAACTTTGCTTATTAGCAAAATTCTATTGATGCTAATAAGATCAAAGTATCAATTTACTTTTAATAAAGACATGAAAGAAATTCAAAAAATTTGTTGTGTAGGGGCTGGCTATGTAGGAGGTCCTACTATGGCAGTTATAGCACAAAAGAATCCACATATTCAGATCACAGTAGTCGATTTAAACGAAGCTCGTATTCAAGCTTGGAAGGATGAGGATTTGAGTAAATTACCTATCTATGAACCAGGACTTGATGTAATAGTAGGTGAGGCAAGAGGGCGTAACTTATTTTTTGATACCAATGTAGATAAGGCTATTGATGAAGCAGATATGATATTTATCTCAGTAAATACTCCAACTAAGACTTATGGAAAAGGGAAGGGTATGGCCGCTGATTTAAAGTATATTGAATTATGTGCTCGTCAAATAGCAAGAGTTGCTAAAACAGATAAAATAGTAGTAGAGAAATCAACACTACCTGTACGTACAGCACAAGCAATCAAGCGTATTTTAGATCAGACAGGTAATGGAGTAGAGTTTCAAATCTTATCTAACCCAGAGTTTTTAGCAGAGGGGACAGCAGTTCAGGATTTAATGAACCCAGACCGAGTACTAATAGGAGGATCAGAAACATCTAAAGGAAAAGAGGCTATAGAAGCTTTAGCAGCTATATATGGAGCTTGGGTACCACAAGAGCGCATTTTGCGTACTAATGTTTGGTCATCAGAGTTGTCTAAATTAACAGCAAATGCTTTCTTAGCACAACGTGTTTCTTCTATTAATGCTATTTCTGAGCTATGTGAAGTATCAGGAGCAGATGTTAATGAAGTAGCAAGAGCGATAGGAACAGATAGTCGTATTGGCAATAAATTCTTAAAAGCTTCAGTGGGGTTTGGAGGTTCTTGTTTCCAAAAAGATATCTTGAATTTAGTTTATATAGCGAAGTCTTACGGATTAGATGAAGTGGCAGATTATTGGGAGCAGGTGATTATTATGAATGACCACCAAAAACGTCGTTTTGCAGATAATATTGTAACTACTCTGTTTAATACTGTAAATGGTAAGAAGATTGCATTTTTAGGATGGGCTTTTAAGAAAGATACGAATGACACTCGTGAATCTGCAGCTATATATGTAGCAAATGATTTAATAGAAGAAGAAGCACAGATTCATGTGTATGATCCTAAGGTGACAGAAATACAAATGTTATCAGATTTGGATTATCTAGCTACTCGTGATGCAGAATGTAATGCAAAGCATTTAACTGTTCATGCTGATGCTTATAAAGCGTTAGAAGAAGCACATGGTATAGCAGTCTTGACAGAATGGGATGAATTCAAAACGTATGATTGGCAACGAATCTACGACAATATGCAGAAACCAGCTTTCATATTTGATGGGCGTAATATATTAGAACATCAGATGTTAGAAGAGGTAGGGTTTGAGATATATACCATAGGTAAAGGTAAATAATTAGATGTTTATCTGATAAATGATTAGTATACGCTTTACATAAAAAAGAAGGCTTTCTATAATAGAAAGCCTTCTTTTTTTATCATACAATTGGTTATTTATACATGTCATAGTGGGAAGTATGTTGTATAAATAATTCTCTATAAATTGTGTTTAGTAAATTCAACAAGTGGATTCTACTTTAAAGCTCTTTTTAGTAATTAGCTATCTTAAGGGCTTTTTTGTACAATGGACTTCTGTCAATATCTTTTAAACTTATAGTTACGTATAATGGGGGATACACCGATTGTATTTTTCTAATGCAAAAGTATAAAGTGTTCTATTTGTATCTTTACGGTTTTCCGTAAAAGTGTTTTAATTTAACTATAATTGAATGTTTTAATTTATTTTTAAAACATTAATATGGTGTTTAATGTAATTTTTTTTGATGATTTATAATGCAATTAAGATAATTGATTGTAATGTTTTGGGATATATATTTGGTTTTTTATTTGCTTAAGTAATCAAGAGCAAGATATCTTTTATAAAATAGCAGATGTTAAAAGGTTTAATATTGTTGTTTTTATTAACGTAGTAATGGTAGTTGAGTGATAAATGTTAATTGTGATTAACAATTTTTGAATATTCAAAGAAATTAGCAATGTGTTATTGTTAAATATTGTTATTTATATAATGAGTTTTTTATACTGATATAGTATTTTATTATACTTATTATTAGAATGGTATTTTTAACAATAAATGATTGAAAAGTGATAATGATAATATATGATAAATAATAAAAGGTATTAATTTTTTAATTGTATAAAATTTAGTGATATTTAATAAGTTTTTGTAATATATTATTAAAGTATTGTCTGTGAGTTTTGTGTAATTTTTATATTTAAGTTAATTTTTGTAAGAATATGGTATGAATATTTCGTAAATTAATGTAACGAAATAATAACATAATGTCATGAACACAAAGGCTTTACTAATGATAATTTTCTCAGCATTAGTATTTAGTTGCTCCCCAAATTCTGGAGCAGGAGAAGGCATAAAAGAAGAGGTGACTTTTGAATTCGAACAAAAAGAAAGAACAATTACAGTTGGTGATAGTTTTGATCTTTTTACTGTTTTAAAACAGGTAAATGTAAAACGAGAAGATATACAATGGGGAGTTGATAATAACAATATAGCTAGTTTATCGGGTAGTGTTGTAAAAGGTGTGTCAGGAGGGGAAACTATTATTACTGCTAAAATTAAGAATACAAATTATCTAACTAGAATGAAACTTATTGTCCGACAAGCAAAGTTAAAATTTAGACAAGATAAGCTTGAGTTGATAGTCAATAAGAATTATGATCTTAGTAAGTTACTTGATTTTAGTGGGGTTGAAATTAATCAATTAAATTGGGTTACATCAGATAATAGTATTGCTACTGTTGATAATAGTGGAGTAATATATAGTAGACGTGAAGGGGAAGTAAAAGTCGTTGTATATGTTAAAGGTACTTCTGTAAAAGCAGAGATACGATTGATTGTTTTTAAAGATCAGTTAATTGATATAGTATTTGAGAGTGAAACTATAGAAATATATGCGATGGAAAGTGCTTCTATTCCTTTTAAAACGATTCCGGAGGGAGCTAGTCTAGAAGGAACAGTTTGGAACGTTGATGCGTTAAAACGTGTTAGAGTAGTTAAGCCAGGAGTATTATATGGAGATATGTTAGAAACGGGAACTTTAGTAGTTACATTACCAAATGGACGTAAAAAATCTGTAACGATTGAAGTTGTGTCTAAAGGAATATCTGAAATAAGAGCTCCTTATGGCCTTAATGTTGATATGTATGAAGGAAGTAAAGAACGTCTAGAGTTTGTGTTATTTCCGATTGGTGAAGATTATGAGGGTTTAGAATTTAAGGTAGATAACTCTATTGTTAGTGTAAATAAAGATGGTATGATAGAATCAACTGTTGGAAAAAGAGGTATCGTAAATTTAAATGTTAGAAGTAAAAAGAATCCAAGTGTAAGTTTAGATATGAAGATTGAAGTGAGAAGTTTTGCTGAATATGTTTATGTAGATATTAATTTCGATATTGATAAGTACACAGGTGATCTTTATTCAGGACAAGGAGAAATCAGTATATATAAGATGGCTATTGATGATTTTACAATTAGTAATTTTAAAATATTGGATGGTAATAAAAAAGTCATTTATAATGATTCAGGAACTTATAGATTAGATCACTATTACACAGTTAGTTTTGATAAGGTTTATAAGCCTTATATGGAATTTACACTAACATTTAAAGGTGAAAAAGTTATACGTAGGGAAGAATTAAAAGCCCAAATATTTGGAGATTATAGAATGATATTGGGATATAAATAACTTAACGTATCCAATGGTATTAATATATTTATAGCATAAAGAAAACACCTCTTAGAATATTTTTTAAGAGGTGTTTTATATTTTGTTATTCAGCAGAATAGTTATCTAAGATATCCAGTGAAGGAACAAAGAATAATGTCCCAGAGATAGCTTTACTAAAGTCTAGAAGTTTATCATAATTACCTATAGGATCTCCTATGAACATATTTTTTAGCATCTTTTCAGTTGTGCTAAAAGTAGAGGCATAAGAGATAAAGTAAGTACCCGCTTGTCCTTTAGAAGGATTAGCATACGGCATATTTGCTCTAATTATTTTAAGTTCATTACCATTTTCATCTTCTATTGCAGTTAAAGCAGTATGGGAGTTAGCTGGTTTTTTACCTTCTTCCATTTCAATATCAGTAGCTTTATATCTACCAATTACTTTTTCTTGTTCTTCTGTAGATAAAGTATCCCAATCTTTCATAAAGTGGATATATTTCTGTACAAATAAGTAGCTACCCCCTTTATAGTCTGGATCTTCATCTCCTATGATACCAAAGTAGTCACGATCCTCTCCAATAGGATTCTCTGTACCATCTACAAAGCCAATTATAGCACGTCCATCCCAATATTTAAAACCTTGTACTTCATCTATACAATCTGCTACAGGAAGTAGTACTTTAGAGATAGCCATAGCCATATCATAACAAATAGCTGAATTAATAGCACTTAAATGTAGATGTAAGTCAGCATCTGTAGAGACTGCGGTATGTTTGTCTCCTTTGATTTCTTGGAAGTTTTTAAGTTCTTTAGGTAAGGGAGTAGGTAAATCTAGTTTTAACCAAGCATCGTGGCTTACTCCTAGAATGCAACTAGTAGGGCCTGCGTTTACTCTAACTTTAAAAGAGTTATTTAGATTGTTGACCAATCCACATAAAGCTTCAAATGCTTCTTTTATTTCAGCTCCTTCTTTAAATTTCCAAACAGAAAAAATAGTATTGTTATTCGGATAATCTGTAACGTTTTGTGCTTTTTGACTCATGTAGATTCTTTTTAACGGTTATTTTATATTTGTCTTGTAAAGATATCGATTTTAAGGTTAAAAAGGTGGGATTATAGTGTGAAATTAAGGCTAATCATCGAACTGAAGAGAATGGAATTATTGTTTGTTCAATACTAAATTACTTTATAAAGTAGTTTAGTGCTAAGTGTTAAAATAAAGGTTAAGTAGTATGGTTATGCTACTGTTCTAGTATGTTTGTAGAAATTTAAAGATAAGTATATGCAAATTCTATTATGGGCTATAGTTAGTTTCGTCTTTGTAGGGAGTATTTTTATGTTTATCCCTTCGGTTATGTCTATTGCTTCTCCTCGTTCAAAAGTGGAAGGTAGAAGGTACTATTGGATAGACAAGGTATCAAAGATATTCTTTGGATTAGTAATGTTGTACCCAGTGGTGTTTTTAATTGCGGTTCTATGTTATAGATTCTTGGATTCGAAAGTAATTCACGGTTTATTGGGATATGTGATGGTATTATTAGTACTATTTTTGACATGGAGTATATTAGATAAAAGTAAAAAATGAAAAATAATAAATCATTAGCGAGTACTGTAGTTATATTGTTTGTAATTGTAGGATTGATGCAAGTGGGAACACTTTTCTTTAGTTTTAGAGAAATACAGGAGTTAAGTAACCATAATATAGAAGGAGCTTATAGTAGTATATATGAGTATCAGAATAGAATGAGAGGTATTGAGGTTTATGCTTTTCTAAGTAATATGATTGAACTTACGGCTTATGTGACCTTTTTATGTTGGTTTTATAATGCTTATGCTAATCTAAAAAAAGCAGGAATTAATTATGTTAGTCATTCTAATAGTTATGCAGTGTGGGCCTGGATTATACCTATTCTGAATTTGTTTAAATCATTTCAATTGACTAAGGAAGTTGTAGATAAGAGTCAGAATAGAATTATGGATTTAGATGAAGGGTATTTACCACAAAATCTAAATAAAAGTATTAATACTTGTTGGATAATGGTTGTAAGCCATTTTATTTTGAGCATAGGAATATTTATATGGGGAATGAATAAAAATACTTTTGAAGCAGGGATTCTAATTATGCAGTTAGGAGGAGTGCTAAATATAGTTATGATACTCATTACTCTATTGTTAGCTTTTATCGTTTATAAAGTGAGTAAGATAGAAGAACATCTTTTCCAAATAGTTAATAATAGTTAGTTTTATAGAATAACGATATAATTGAAGTATATGACTAAGTTGTATACTTTTTTTGTTTAATATTTTGTGTGCTTATAAAGATGTGCAATAGATGTCTACGAAGCATCAATTAGATATTCTGATTATACTCCTATAGTTTTAGAAAGCAAACAAAAGAGAAAGAAATGGACGGATATAGTCGATTTGTTTTAGATAAAAAAAATATAATGATATTTTTTAATATTTATTAGCTTTAAATGTGATTTATTGAATAAAATGTTTTAGTTTTGTTAATAAGTCAGTTGGTTCAGCTATGAGTATTTTGTATTTGAGACCTTATAAATAGGGTGATAGAGAACAAAAAAGAATTAAAAACCAACATAAAACAATTTGTTAATTTTATTGTTTTATCATCAATATGAACAAGAATTTACCACAATATATTCATTTAGATCAATCATACTTCTTCGATATTGATGAAGTTTATAGAGGCGCGGAGGTTATTGTTCAGCGTCTAATTAATTATGATCTATATCAACAATTACACTCAGAAGAGTGTAAGAAGTTAAGTCAAAAGGAATTATGTGATAGCTATGATAAAGCTATAGAGACAGAACATGTCGTTTTAGAAAAAGGCGGATATATTATAGATAATAGCTTTTTTCACGGAGAGTTTTTGATTGGTGATACAGGTCTTTTAGATGGTCCTTGTCAGTTAAAAAGTAAATCGAATGATAGTTTATTTGATTTAAGTTTTGTTAAAGGGATAGCTGTTGAAGGAAGTATTACTGAGCAGGGGGTCATAAATTCTAAGTTTACTTTAAATGGGACTATACTTACTGTAGATGTTTATGAAGATGGTTTATTGAATCATAAACAAGTTATTGATTTTACTTTAGATCACGATGAAAATTCTATCTTTTACACTTATTACGATAATCAAGAAGTAGAAAGTATAGAAGACAATATTAGTCAGGTGCACAAGGTATATTATCGAAATGGCAAAATCCAAAAAATAAAGGATCTAGCTAATGAACGTACTCAGTTCTTTGATAATAATGGGATTTTAAGAGAAGAATTTTATAGTGAGAATGGTTATAGATGTTCATTAACTTATCAAGAGGGGATACTTACAGATAAAACGTGTATAGGAGAAGAAGATGAGTATTTTTACTTTTATAAAGATGGGAAGTTAGATTTCTATGAAGTATTAGATAAAGCTACGGATATAACCAGTGTGTATAAAAGTAATGGAGAATTGGTACAACAAGATAGTATTTATCAGTTAGGAATTACATCATAAATAGTGATTTTAAGTTTAACTCGACGTTTTTTAAATATAAATTGATTGCTGTAGCAAGCAATGTAAGATATAAAAGAGCTTTAATATAGAGATTAAAGCTCTTTTTTTGTTGTAAATAATTAAAAATTAGATAATTGAAAATTGCATATTTTTTTAAAAAAAAATATTGTCTACATAGTGCATATTTACTAGAAAAGTACTAATATTGCACTGTTATCAAAATCTGTTATTTGATAATGCGCTCCCTAGTCAGGCTTCCAATTCTGATTAGGGAGTATTTTTTTGCACTTATCTCAAAAGGCATGTGTATTTGCCCTAAATTTTATTCTATAATAAGTTTTCTTAGACTTACTATTTTCGTAAGTAAAGTCTAGATTGTCAAGTTATTTGTGTTGTTTTGCGATTTTTAGTTAAAACTTCAGCTACTATAGATGAACTATAGTGTTGATTTAATTATCATTGTCTACATTTGCGATTGTATTGATACAAACTTATATGGAAAGATTTCGCCTAATTAATTTTCTATTAGTTGTAAGTACATTGTTATTAGTTAATTGTAGTAAGCCAAAACAAGTAAGTAAAACTGACTATGATCAACTTTTTGCGGTTTGGTATGACAATGACCATAAGGATAGTTTAGCCCAGCTACTAAAGCCAGCAGTAGATGTTGCATTAAAACTAGAAAACAGTGCACCTAACCGTGTAGTTATAGACAGTGTTTTAGATCAACTGAGGTGGACACGTGATTCAGTGTCTTTTTTTAAACTGAGTAATAAAGCTATCAAATATGCTAAAGCTAAATCTGATCATCAGATGTTAGCCAATGCCTATAATGATATAGGAATGTATTATCATGACCTTGGAGTGTTAGATAGTACATTTTACTATTATATAAAAGCAGAGAACTCTTACAGAGAATCTGGAGACTCTGTTAAGATGGGAGAAATGGAATTCTATCAAGCACGTGTTTTGTTTGAGCAAGGATTACATATGGAAAGTGAGGTTAAAGTATCTAAATCTCTAAGTGTGTTAGGTAATAACCCTTTAAGTCCTATCCCTTTTGAAGCAAATTCATTGATGGCACTATGTCTAATAGAGCGTAAAGATTATAAATCTGCACAAGATTACTTTTTAAAAGGATTAAGCTTGATGCAAAAAGATTATAATAAAAATCTCATATTAGAACAGGATAGATTATTATTAGCCATGACTATGTTATATCTAAATTTATCTGATGTAGCATATTTACTTAAAGACTATGACTTAGCTATAGAGTATGCTACTACAGGACTAACTTATACAACTGCTAATACTCCTCTTCTTTTAACAGCTGTTCTAAAAGCTAATATTAATGCTAGTAAGCTATTGTTAGATGCTAGTAAAGGGAACTTTACTAATGCTGATTTTTATTTGAGAGAAGTTATCGATGTATATTATGAAGCGTTAAATGTTAATAGTTCAATGTTTGCTAATCATCAAGCGATGATGATTGCTGAACTCTATTTGACTATTAATAATTCGACAGAAGCTCTTATGTGGGCTGAGAAATCATATAATTTATCAAAAGAAAGAGAAATAATAATAGATCAACGTACAGCTTTAGAATTTATTCTTAAGCATAGTGCAATAAAAGATAGTAAGAAGATAGATGAAATAATAACTTTAAGTCATACTATAGAGGAACAAGATTATCTTACGCGTAATCAATTTGCGCGTATTGCATTTGAAACAGAGGAAATAGAAACAGAGAATAACGCTCTTAAAAATCTTATTCTTATTATTATCATTGTAAGTTTAGCTATTATTCTAGGGCTTTCTATAGGAGTGTTTTTCTATCGTTTGAATAATAAGGATAAGAAGTTGCAGTTTGTTAGACAGCAACAAAAAGCAGATGAGAGCATATATCAATTGATTTTAGAAAAGAATAGTATTAAGTTAAAAACCAAGAAAGCTGTTTACAGTAAAATTGCAAAAGATATACATGATGGGATAGTTAATGGGATTTTTACTATTCGATTTAATTTACAACAATTAGGGACAGATAATGAGAACTTAAAGAGTAGATTAATCAAGGAACTAGAGAATTTAGAGAAAACAACTAGAGATATCTCTCATGCTTTAGCAGATAATGAGATTTTTAAGGAGGTTAACTTTTCAGGATTGGTAGAGGAGTTAGTGGGAATGCAAAAAAACAAATGGCAAACAAAATTTGTATTTCATCAAGATAAAAAGGTTAATTTGGAGAAACTATCAGCAATAAAAAAATTAATATCTATTATATAATCCGTGAAGCTATTCAAAATGTAAATAAATACGCTCATGCTAGTGAATGTTCTATAAGTATAACCCATAATTCTGATGGTGTTTTTATTCAAATCCAAGACAATGGTATTGGATTTGACCCATTGGCTGTAAATAATGGGTTAGGTCTAAAGAATATGAAAGAAAGGGCGACTGTTTTAAAGAGTAAACTACATATAGATACAGTAAAAGATAAAGGAACTAAGGTGTCATTAGAATTGAAACTTTAAGTTAGAAATATTTATAAGTGAAGATATTGTGATTTTTTGCGAATATTTTGATTGATATATCGAAGAAGCTTTATACTAATTGTAAACTATTGTATAAAATCAAATATCATTGTTTACATTTGTGATGTATTTATACAAACTTTTATGAAAAAACTTCGCCAAATTAATTTTCTATTAGTTGTAATTACATTGTTATTGGTTAATTGTACTCGCTCTAAAATTGTGAACGAGACAGATTATGACCAGCTTTATGCAGTATGGTATGACAATGCTTACAAGGATAGTTTAGCTCAGACCTTACAGCCAGCAGTACAGAGAGCTTTAACTTTAAGTAATACTGTAGATAATCGTGCTTCTATTGATAGTGTCCTAAACGAACTTAGATGGACAAGAGATTCTGTATCATTTCATAAACTTAGTCGAAAAGCAATTAAATATGCTAAGAGCAAATCTGATGAATATATGTTAGCTAATGCATATAATGATATCGGTATGTATTATCATGATTTAAATGTGATGGATAGTACGTTCTATTATTATATAAAAGCCGAAAATGTATATAAACAGGTAGGTGATTCTATGAAAATAGGAGAAATGGAGTTCTATCAAGCACGTTTACTTTTTGAAAAAGGTTTACATATGGAGAGCGAGGTCAAAGTCTCTAATGCTCTGCATATACTTAAAGACTATCCTTTGAATCCAATCCCTTTTGAGGCTAATCAGTTAATGGCACTTTGTCTATTAGAGAGAAATGATTATAAAGAGGCTAAGAAATATATGTTAGAGGCTCTTACCTTAATGCAAAAAGATTTTAAACAGAATAAAGTTCTAGATAAACCAAGATTAGTACTTGCACTTAGTACTTGCACTTAGTATGTTGTATCTTAATTTATCTGAAGTTTCTTATTTGTTAAAGAATTACAGTGAGGCAATTAATTATGCTAATGTGGGGTTGACTTATACTAATTCAGACACACCAGATGTAATGATAGGTGTAATAAAATCTTATATAGTAATGTCAAATATGTGTTTAGCACTAGAAACTCATGATAATATCGATGGAGAAGAGTATATTAAAGAGATTCGCAAAACATATGAAGAGGCCAAAAGAGTTAATAATCTTTATTTTACAAATGCAATGGCTATGACAGCAGCTGAGTTGTATTTAAAAATTAATGACAGTGTAAAAGCGTTTGAGTGGGCAGAAAGATCATTTGAATTATCTAAAGAGAGAGATATAAAAGTAGCACAACGCAGAGCTTTAGAGTTTCTAGTACTTAATAAAGAGTATGATAATAAAGAACAAGTAAGACAAATTATTGAGTTAGGTAGAGACCTGGAAGAGCAGGATTATGCAACTCGTAATCGTTTTGCACGTATAGCTTACGAAACAGAAAGAATTGAAACAGAGAATAGCCAGTTGAGAAATATGATTTCAACTATTGTTAGTATTAGTTTAGCTATAGTGCTGACATTAGTTATCGGAGTTTATGTATATAGATTAAAAAATAAAAATAAAGAAATCCGATTTATAAAAGATCAACAGGAGGCAAATGAGAGTATATATCAGTTAATCTTAGAAAGAAGTGTGATCGCTACAGAAGTAAAGAATAACGTGCGTAATAAGATAGCAAAGGATATACATGATGGAGTAGTTAATGGAATCTTTACCATTAGATTTAATCTTCAACAGCTCAAGAGTGAAAATGAAGAGATGAAAGGGATTTTAGTTAATGAGTTGCAATCATTAGAGAAACGAACCAGGGATATATCACACTCTTTAATTGATAATGAGTTGTTCGAACATAACAAATTTGTTAGTTTGATAGAAGATTTATTAGCTCTTCAAAAAAATCAATGGAATACTGAGTTTTTATTAGACTATGAAAATGCTGTTGACTTAGAAGATTTGCCTGCATTGGATAAAGTAAATACCTATTTTATTATTAGAGAAGCTATTCAGAATGTAAATAAGTATTCTCAAGCATCTATTTGTAAAGTGAGTTTCACTAAAGAAAAGAAAAATGTAGTTATTAAGATAAAAGATAATGGTGTTGGTTTTGATGAGGGATCTAGCAGAGATGGTATGGGACTTCAGAATATGAATGAGCGTGCGATTGCTTTGCATTCAGAATTAATAATTCATTCTAAAAAAGGAATGGGAACAGAACTGATGTTTAAGATTAAAATAAAGTAATATTCTAAAAAAAATATGATAATAGAACAACAACATATTAAGTGTTTTCCTGAATATGAACAGGTTTTTACAGGAGATATTGAGCAACATAAGAAGCACTTCTTACCTATATGTTCTATCAATTTACAATGTATCTATCCTGGAGAAGATCAGTGGCTTCATTTTGTGTCTGTAAAGGAGATTTATGAAGGATGTGTAGGGCAGGAGACAGCAAAGTATCATTCTGATTATTGTAGAGAAGATTTAATTGGTTTTGATGTGGTAGGAGATAAATACAATTTTGAAGGGGATTGGAATTATTTTATCTATGAGAAGGAGATTAAAGATGGAATTAGTATCAATAACCAGAATATGATCCAACAGTATAGAACAGATAGGGAAACTATTCCTTCAGAAGTTGATTTAGAAGCGTGGTTAGTACAGTTCGAATCAACTACTTATCCAGAATATAGAAATAAGTTAAAGAGTAAGCATGCTTATTTTATAAAACCAGATTCAGATCAAGGACTTGTAGAGAGTCTTTTAGATCGTTTTGAACAAGAGGCTAGTGAAAGTGATTATGGTACTGTAATTGGTGCTTATGAGTTAAATACGAAGACGTATGAGCTTGCTAAGGCATATTATCATAAGCATGGTAGTATATATCCGATGACTATAGGTAACTATTCGACAACAATAGAGACAATGGCGTCTTTAGAAGAGGGAGTAGAGGAGAATAAACAATATATTGAGTACCCTGAGATTGGAGGAATATTAGATGATATTCAGTTTCAGAGTAAAGAAGATAGAGATTGTTTAGAAGAGTGTGAAATAAGCTTTGAAGAAGCGATGCGATTTGAGGATTCTACTAATTTATGTGAACTGCCTTATGATAAAGAAGGAAATATATTTACTTATATAGGTCGTTTCACAGGATATTTGTTTCAACAATATGGTGCAGATAGTGCGTACCTTTTCTATAATAAAGAATTAAAAAAAGCAGTTATGTGCTTAGAATACACATAATAGTTAACTAATAAAAGTAAACTCTTTGTTGTAACTAGTATCTAATAAAAGAAATAAAAAAGGCTAAACAAATTATTGTTTAGCCTTTTTAAGTCTTCTATAAGTATGAATATATTCTAACTTATAAGAAAAGGATAAATTACGCTCTTCTTACGTTGATTGCGTTGATACCTTTTTTACCTTCTTCAGTTTCGAAAACTACTGCATCATTTTCTTGAACTCTTTCGTTTAAGTTTGATACGTGTACGAAGATGTCTTGTCCTCCATTGCTTGGAGTGATGAAACCAAAACCTTTAGTTTCGTTGAAGAATTTAATTGTTCCTTCTTGCATAATTATTAAGTATTTGAAATTTTATTTACTTCAATGGCGCTTAAGCCTCTTGGAGTTCTTTCTTTTTTAAAGGTAACTTTGTCACCTTGTTGTAATGGCTGATTAGATTGACTGCTATGTACGAAGATATTTTCTTTTGAATCATCTTCAGTTATGAAACCGAACCCTTTACTGCTAAAGTAAGTAATTACTCCAGTGCATTCTGTATCTGGAGCAGAAGCTGCGGCTAGGCGCTCTTCTAATTCTCTTTTAGCTGCTTCGATATCTTGCTCTTCTGGTGGAACACTTGTAAGATTACCATTGTAGTCTACGTAAACTAACATATCTTCAAGGTCTTTACCTTTATTGTTGTTTAACTTGCGTTCCTCTTTCTTTAATGCTTTCTCTTGTCTTTTCTGTGCTTTCTTTTTATTGTTTTCTTTTTTTGAAAAAGAATCAGCCATATTTATAATGTTTTTAGGTTAATATTATATTTTTTGTTTTCTTTCATTCGTATTCCTGTAAACTTCTGAATCGCCATTAATTCCTTCTTTTGATCTGGAGTACAGAAACACATTGCAACCCCCTTTACACCAGCACGACCTGTTCTTCCTATTCGATGAACATAAGTTTCAGGTTTATCTGGTATGTCATAATTAATGACATAAGGAAGTTTACTTATATCAATTCCTCTAGCAGCAATATCTGTAGCTATAAGAACTTTAATCTTTTTATTTTTAAAATCATCTAATGCTTTTACACGAGCACTTTGAGATTTATTACCATGTATCGCCATAGCTACCATATTTACTTTTTGTAAATACTTGACTAGGTTATTAGCTTCATACTTTGTTCTAGTAAATACTAAAGTAGGCTCAGCATTGTCTACTAACACATTATGAAGGAGCGCTCTTTTATCCTTTTTTTCAGTGAAGACAACTTCCTGGTGTATAGTTTCAGCTGTAATGATTTCAGCTGCTACTTCTACTTTAGCAGGATTGTTTACTATTGTTTTAGCAAACTTTTCTATTTCTTTTGGCATAGTAGCAGAAAAGAATAATGATTGTCTTTTTTCAGGTATATGCGTTAGTATCTTTTTAAGATCATGTATAAAACCCATATCTAGCATCTGGTCTGCCTCGTCTAGAACTAAAATCTCTAAGTTACTAAGTTTTACGATTTTTTGATTAATTAAATCAAGTAATCTACCTGGGGTAGCTACAATAATCTCAGGACGTTGTTTTAATGCTCTGATTTGAGGAGGAAGAGGAACACCACCAAATAGGGTAAGCGTTTTAAGAGGTAATTCTGTACTATAGTCTAAGAAGCTATCTTTTACTTGAATTGCAAGCTCACGAGTAGGAGTAAGGACTAATGCTCTAATACCTTTATTAGAAGATTTAGTAGTACTTAATCTTTCTAAAATTGGTATAGCAAAAGCAGCTGTTTTACCAGTACCTGTTTGAGCAGTACCGATAACATCTTGCCCTTTTAAGATAACTGGAATAGCTTTTTGCTGTATTTCAGTAGCTTGAGAATATCCTATTTTTATTAGTGCTTGTTGTATTTCAGTAGATAGAGCTAAGTCTTTAAAATTCATTTATTACCTTTTCTAATTCAGTTTTTTAGACTCCGTAGAGTATTAATATTTTGTATTATCCTTATAAAGTATAGCTAAAAACAGTTTGTCTTTAAATCCTTTTATAAGTAAGGGTCTTTATTCACAAACAAATAATTGTAAAAATTATTTGTAAGAAGTGCTTTTCTTTATTGATGCACTAGAAATCAAGAGTTAAATAAAGTGACGACCAAGAAGCAAAAATGGATAAATACAAAATATCTATTGATGAATTACTAAGGTAAAAAATCTATTAACTAATAATACTGCGACAAAGGTATAACTAATAATTGAATAATCAATTAGAAACACGACAAGGTCTTTGTTTTTTTTGACTTTTATACATATAATTTTATGCAGTTAGTATAAATTCTAAAAATAAGATAATTTCAAACAAGCTAAATGCATTGTGATATCATAGAAGAAATATTAAATTTGAAAGAATTTAATAAGATAGAATATTATAATTGATGAATATAAATAAATGGTTTAAAGGAGTATATCGAGGTGATAGACTGACAAGAAAGTTAGTCTATGTATTTATACTTGCTTTTAGTGTACCTAGTGTAGCTCAGAATATTGATGAGGATCAGGTAAGTGTTGTTAAGTTGTGGAGGGATTTAAATGGAAGTAATCAATTATCTATTCATGTAGGAGCTACATGTAATAATTATGATAGTAAAAGACTGTTTGCTAAAACAGGTTATTTATCATCAATAGAGGTAGAATTGATTAATGAGGAAAATAAAGTAAATACCATCTATGGGGGAGATAGGCTTCCTATGGACTATATGTTAATGTTTTATGATGAAGGAATTTGGTTTGCGGAACATAATGATGTGCAGGCTGTTTTTATTCCTGTGTTCTATTGTAGACCTTATTTTGGTAATAAGATGCCTTTATCCTATATCGTACTTTATAACGGAAAAAGGTATATGTATCATTTTGATTATATGTGTAAATCTGATATTTTAGGTAAATGTTCTTTACCATTTAGTAAAAGAGAACTTAATAAACGCGTGTCTAACCTCCCTAAAGAATTGGCAAAGCAATTTGCGGATTATCTGTGGAGTATTTATACTACAAGAGAGGATTTGTTTCCTAATCACTTGATTTTTAGAACAGAAAAATACACTAAAACACGCTTGCCTTATGAATTAGCGACAGCATATAATGCTTCTTATCCATATGTTTTACTAGATAAAGTAAATCGCTATTTAGAGGAGGATAAGTATTCATTAGCAAGGACTTATTTAACTGAGTTTGAGTATGTTTATTTAGTTGGAGAATTAACTGTAGACGTTGCAGGGTTTTATGTTCAAGATAATTCTATAGGTCAAAAAGCTGTTGGTTATAGGGCTAGAGTAAATACTGAAAGAGAGAAACTATTAGAGGAAGCTAAGTTCTTGACTCGTCGTAATCAATATCAAGAAGCTTACCTTATTTATAAGGTAATATTAGAAGATGGAAAGGCTTTAGAGATAAATGATTCGATGGAATAAATAAAAAAGAGGGTGTCCCAAAAGGTCACCCTCTTTTACTTTCTGATTCTATTTCTAAAATTGTAAGAAGTAAATAATATTCTTTGTAAGAGTGTTTTTAGGGAGTAAAAGTAGTTAAAGAGCTGTTTAAGCTCTATTGGTAACTATTTTCCTTAAGTTATGAGCAATAGCCATTAATCCAAATTCAATATTGACTTTAGGTAAGCTTCTTAATGTAAAACGATTAAACTTATTATTTGCTTTTAATTGACCAAATACAGCTTCCACTTCTATAGGTCTTTTACTTCTGTGCTCTAATCCTTTCTCGGAAGTCAATAATTTTCTAATGTGGTCTTTTATATTGTTTAATCTTAAGTTCAGAGATACAGTTCTGTTTTCTTTAGCTTTATGACACTCTTGTTTTAAGGGACACTCTAAACATTTAGTAGCTTGATATAAATGAATTGTGGATTTAAAGCCTGTCACTGATTCTTTTATAGTTGTTCCAATGAACTTTAGTTTCTCTTTAATAGGACAGATAATATAGTTAAACAGCCTATTATAGTATAGATTGTGCTGTAAGAATGGATTGTTTTTCCACACTCTTTTTTGTTCCATATGAAAGTAATTAAACTTAACATAGGGAACTATATTATTATTCAATAAGTAAACATAGTTCTCTTCACTTCCATATCCTGCATCAGCAACTATCTCTTCACTTTGGGTGTTATATGTTTGTTTAAACGTTTCTAAGTGATTAATTAAAGTAGTTGTGTCTGTAGATTTCTGACCTATAGTATAATGAGTTATAAATTGATTCTCAGTACTTATTTGTGTATTGTATGCTGGTTTTAGCTGACCATTTTTCATATGATCCTCTTTCATCCTCATAAAAGTAGCATCTGTATCTGTCTTACTATAACTATTTCTTCCTCCCAACACTTCTAAATTCTTTTCATATTTCTCTAATCGAGGTAGACAGTCTTCTTGGAGTTGTTTTAATTGTTTAACTTCTGCTTTATTCAGGTTTGCTTTGTTTAGAGCAGATATCTTTTGAGCAAGTTCTTTACTATCTATTGGTTTAGAGGTTTCTGGATTAATTAATTCAGAGTGATCTTGCTTAATTTGAGAATCTATTTCATTTAAGATTGATTGAATCTTTACTTCTAATTTAGTTTTATTCTTTTCTACAGAGCCTCTCCATACAAAGGTATAGCGATTAGATGCTGACTCAATCTTAGTTCCATCAATATATTGAACTTTTAAACTAATGTATTGCATCTCTTGCAATAATCTAACTACATCTGAAAACAATTGTTGTATTTGATCCTTTAAACGTAAACTTCTAAAGTTATTTATAGTACGATGATCTGGTTTACTATAACCTGATAGCCATATGAAATGGATATTTTCTTCTAAAGCACGTTCTATCTTACGTGAAGAGTATATATTATTAAAATAGGCATAGAATAATACTTTTATCATCATACGAGGATGATAACTTGTGGTGCCGCCTCCTTTATATTGACATAGAATATCTTTGATATCTAACTTGTCTACTACTTCGCTAATTAGCCGTACAGGATGATTCTCTGCTATATTTGATAAAATATCTTCTGGAAATAGACTTGGAGATTTTAAACTTTCAGTTTTGAACATTATATTTGCCTTTGGATTTGTTTGGTTGCACCTCAAAGATACTTTCTTTGAGGACAAACAACCCCAAAACCCCGCCTATTTAGACGGGGTTTATTTTTTTAAGACCTTTTTGGACAGCCTCTTCTTATATGATTAGACTAAAAATTATTTAGTCATGTTTTTCATTTCTTTCTCGATCATATCATAGAATTGATCAATCTTAGGAAGTAAAAGAATTCTAGTTCTTCTATTTCTAGCTTTATTCTCTGGAGTGTCATTTTCTACTAATGGCACATACTCTCCACGTCCTGAAGCTACTAATTGTCCTGGATTTAATTGGAAATCATTTTGTAAAACTTGAACGATAGATACCGCACGTTTAACACTTAAATCCCAGTTGTCTCTCATCATAGCATTTTTGATAGACACATTATCAGTGTGACCTTCTACCATAACTTCGAAGTCTGGTTTGCTCTTAGCGATAGCAGCTACTTTAGCTAATACACGTTTAGCATCAGTACTTACTTCATAACCAGCTGTTTTGAATAATAATTTATCAGCGATAGAGATATATACTACACCTTTTTCAACATTTACAGAGATATCTGGATCGTCAAAACCAACTTCTTTCTTCACACTTCTAACTAAAGCTAAAGTAACAGAGTCTTTTTTAGTAATAGCATCTTGAAGACGAGTGATCTTAAGATCTTTCTCTTTCATACTCTCTAAAGTTTTCTCTAAGTTCTCAGCACCTTTAGAAGATAACATAGTCATATTACCCATGTTGCTAAGTAAGTCTGAATTGTTCTTTTTTAAGTGATCGATTTCTTTAGAAAAAGCATTTCTCTCAGCTAAAGCAGAGTTCAATTTTATTGTACAAGTGTTTAATAAGTCTTGTGTTTCTTTATTTTTAGCTTCTAAATCTGCTAACTTTTGTTTTGTTCCACATGAAGTTAGAGCAAGTGCTAACACAGATAATCCTAAAACTACTTTTTTCATAATTAAAAAATGATTGAATTGTTTTGTCAAATATACCAATTAGTAAGCAATCTAAGAAAGAATATGCGTACTTTTTGGATTAGAAAACTCTAATATAAGTCTTTTGTTTCTGAATATAATATAATTTAACAATTGATTTAGTCTTATAATATTTATCAATTGGTGTTTTTTCTACTTTTTTTCTGAAAGCTGAAATCCTTTTGTAAAAAGCAAAATGTGAACGAATAATAGCAAAACAATGTTTAGGTTGCAACATCAGCATATATCGCACTCCTGCTATACCATCTAGGCACAGTCTCAGGAAGATAGTCGAAAATTTCTTGTTTTGAGGTAAGTTTTTGTATAAAGTAAGAAGTGAATTTCTAAAGTTCAGATAAGTCTTCTTAGGACTCTGATACTTTAAGGTCGCACCGCCAACGTGATAAACAGTAGAAAAACCAGTATATTTAATTTTATAACTGTGGTTGCGTGCACGCCAGCATAGATCAATCTCTTCTTGATGTGCAAAATAGTCTTCATCTAACCCTCCAAGTTCTTTGTAAACTTCATTTCTGATAAAAAAACAAGCTCCTGAAGCCCAAAATATATCTGAGATATCGTCATATTGACCTTTGTCTTCTTCTATTGTATCAAATATTCTTCCTCTACAGAATGGAAATCCGTAAGAATCTATGAAGCCTCCAGCAGCACCAGCATATTCAAAATGTGTCTTGCGTTTATAGTCTAAAATCTTAGGTTGTACTATAGCAACTCGAGGTTGAGTATCAAATATGGTCTCGATAGAATCTAACCAATTTTCTGTTACTTCTATATCTGAGTTAAGAAGTACTAAATAGGGTTCTTTTATGTCTTTTAATCCCTCATTATATCCTTGAGCAAAACCGTAGTTTTGGGTGTTCTTAATGATAGACACTGACGGGAACTCTTGTTCTAAGACCTTTATAGATTGATCTGTAGAGGCATTGTCGATGACATATATATTGGCTTTATCTGAGTATTGAAGTACAGAAGGGAGAAATTGTCTTAGTAATTGTTCTCCATTCCAGTTTAAAATAGCTACAGCAAATTTTTTATTCATTATAGTATTCTATTAGTATTGTATATTTATTAAACCTAGACTTGTATTGTCTGATATTTTATGACTATATGTCACTAATTTTAAGCTAAAAGCTTTGGTTCATAGTTTGGGATATCTCGTAAGAATATGTATTTACTCTGTTCATAATCCATCTGACAATAATAGTGATTTAGGCCATTAGTCACATATAGATAAGTAGATCTAAGTTGAAAATTATAACGAGCGATTTGATCAAATGTTGTTTGTGTAATCTTTATTTCTGGAGCTTTGCACTCTATCAGGATAAAGATTTCCCCATTTGGTCTGAATACTACTACATCATATCGTTTGGTCATTCCGTTAATTCTCACCACTTTCTCTACGCTGATAAGAGATATGGGGTATCCTTTGGTCTGGATTAAATCAAGAACAACGTGTTGTCTTACCCATTCTTCAGGAGTAAGCTGAATAAACTTTTTACGGATAACATCAAAAATAGATAGCTTATTTTCACTATTTTTGAAACGAAAATCAAACGGAGGGAAATTAAGTCTTTGCATTAAGCAAAGATATTTTTTTTCTACTGGTATTGAACAATAATTAAAACTTATATTTTGGATCAAGTAAAGGACATAATAAAAGATATAAAAGCGGGCAAGGCAGCTCCAATATATTTTTTAATGGGGGAAGAGCCGTATTATATCGATAAAATCTCTGAATATATAGAAGACAATGTACTGACAGAAGAGGAGAAGGGATTTAATCAAATGGTATTATACGGACGAGATGTCACTATACAAGATATCGTTTCTAATGCCAAGCGTTTTCCTCTTATGGCCGAAAAACAAGTTGTAATTGTTAAAGAAGCGCAAGAATTAGCCCGTACCATAGACCAAATCGAGTCTTATGCAGAACAAGTACAACCTTCTACTGTGTTAGTTTTTTGCTATAAATACAAAACTTTAGATAAAAGGAAGAAAGTTTACAAGACAATTGAGAAGAATGGTATCATATTTGAAAGTAAGAAACTTAAGGAGTATCAAATAGAAGCTTGGATTAAGAAACTACTTACTGGTAAAGGGTATGCTATAGACCCAAAAGCGTCAGCTATGTTAGTAGAGTTTTTGGGTACAGATCTATCTAAAATAGCAAATGAGTTAGATAAACTTGCTCTAGTTATTCCAAAAGGAGTACAAATCACTGCTGATGTAGTAGAAAAGAACATTGGTATAAGTAAAGATTTTAATAATTTTGAGTTGATTAAAGCGATAGTAGATCGAAATCAGCTTAAAGCATATAAAATAGCAAACTACTTTGCTCAAAATCCTAAGAATAATCCTATTGTACTGACTATGGGACTTGTGTATTCTTATTTTTCTAAGTTGCTTTTATATCATGGCTTAAAGGATAAGTCTCCTTCGAATGTGATGAAACAATTAAAAGTAAGCCAATATGCAATAAAAGACTATGAAGTAGGGTTTAGAATTTATAAGATGAAACAAGTAAGTGCTATCATATCACATCTTAAAGATGTTGATCTGAAAAGCAAAGGAGTAGGAGCACAGGCTATGCCACAAGGTGACCTGCTCAAAGAGATGTTAATCAAAATATTTAATTAAAATATAGAATAATGACAAACAATTTAAATAAGAATAAGATTCTAGGATACGCTACGTTGATTATGATTATGATGGGTATCTTATTAATCTGCCTAGGAGCATTTAAATACTCAGAAATTGCAGGATGGGGATTTACAGCAGTAGGTATCGGATTCTTAGCTATTGCTTGGGTTTTTAATGCCTTAAAAGGAAGAGTATAAAAATTATTAAAAGGGAGCAATTGCTCCCTTTTTTAATGCTAAATATTTTCCATACCACAGTCATCTACTATTAACGCACTACCTATATTCGCTCATAAACCTTTCTATTATTAGAATAAAACTTATAAAAGACAGAGATTACCTAATTCTCAGAAAATTTAAAAACTCTTCAATCTGTCAATAGAAATAGGCTTGCTGATGCGAAATTCTCTTCTAATTAGCTGTTTTAGCTTTAAATTATATAAACTAATTGCATAATTATGTAACAGTTTACCTGTGCTTTATGATTTACTTTGTTGAACTAATAAACGATTAAACAAATGTTTCTAAGAGTTCTATATAATCATTAACGAGGTAGTTGTATCTTCTTCTTATATAGTCTCTGATGTCTATCTTTTACTAGTGTAGATAGAGAGAGAAGATTTGTTTTTTGAGTAAATCATCTTATTAATTAAACAAGACAAGATATTTATGAAAGAGAAAAAAATAGAGGCTATTCTTGAAGTGAAAAACCTCAAGAAAGTGTATATGAAGAATGATGGAGAACCACATGTGGCAGTAAATGGTATTTCGTTTGAATTAATGAAAGGGGAGATATTCTCTTTCTTAGGGCCTAATGGAGCAGGGAAAAGTACTACAATCAATATGTTAACTGCTCAACTAACTCCTACAGATGGAGAAATAGTATTTCAAGGGCAGTCATTAAAGGATAATCCAATCTTTGCTAAGAGTAAGGTAGGGGTAGTGGCTCAACACAATAATCTAGATAGAGGATTGACAGCTAGAGAAAATCTGATATACCACGGACAATATTTTGGTATGAGTGAGGGGGATGCTGCTAAGAAAGCAGATGAACTATTAGCAAGCTTTGGTCTTACGGATTGGGGAAATGACTATGTGAAGAGTTTCTCTGGAGGTATGGCTCAAAGGTTAAAAATCGCTAGGGCTATCATGCATCAACCTGAAATACTGTTTTTAGATGAACCAACTACTGGGCTAGATCCTGCTTACCGCGAGATATTATGGCAGCATGTATTAAAGTTAAATAAAGAGTATAATACCACTGTGTTTTTGACGACGCATTACATGGAAGAACCTGAGCGATTTTCTGATAGAGTAGCGATTTATAACAAAGGAGCTATTAAGGCACTAGGTACTGTAGAAGAATTGAGAAAAAAAGTGCCTTCTCAGACCATTATTACCATTGTATTAGACGCATTAAACGAAGATGTCGTTAAGGAAGTTAAAAGTCTAGCAGATGTTAAGGATGTAAGTGTAAAAGATGAGAAAACCTTTGTTGTATATGTTGATAATAGTCAGAAGGTTATCAATGAGCTTTTAGCCCTTATAGACAAGAAAGGGCTTGCGCTAGAGAGTATTAATTTAAGTGCTACGACTCTAGACGATATATTTATTCATCTTACGACTAATGATATTAAAAACGATTAAGACAGGATTATGGAAAAGAAATTAAATCAATTTGATATATTTAAGATAATGGTTAAGCGTGATTTGCTTATCCAAAGTAGAGATTGGAAAGAATTTGTCTTTAGAGTAGGTATGCTTCCTTTTATACTGATTTTGACATATGGATTTATGTTGCCACAGATAGGGATACTAGATGCTGATTTTCCTAATCAGATGTTTCCTGGAATGTTAGGAATGAGTTTATTGGTGACAGGTATTCATGGTACAGTGGTACCTTTGGCTATGGATTTTAATAATACACGTGAGATCGAAGATAGACTTCAAGCTCCTGTAAATGTTAGAGTAGTGGCTTGGGCTAAGATGTTTGTGGGAATTATTGAGTCTTGGATTGGAGCTCTGATTGTTTTGCCTATTTCATTAGTATTTATGGGAAGTTATCTGAATATCTCTTTAGACTTTACAAGTGGACTAGTGTTATTAGGAGTGCTACTACTTAGTTCTGTGACATCAGCAACATTAGGTTTACTAGTAGGTACTGTAGTTAAGCCACCACAAATAGCAGCGATGTTCCCTGGTTTTTTAATGCCATTGATATTTACAGGTGCTATATTCTTTAATTGGGCAGCGCTAGAGACAATACCAGTAATGAAATATATAACATTGATTAACCCGTTAGTGTATATCAATGAAGCATTGCGCTTTATACTGAATTCAGGAGGTGACACGATGCCTATTGTTTATAGTATTTCAGGTATAGTAGTATTTACTATAGTTATGGGGTATTATGGTATGAAGCGTTTTATAAAAATGGCTAATAGATAAGATTGAAAAGTGTTAAGTTTTGAACAAAAAATCGTCATAGAGTTTCTATGGCGATTTTTTATTTTATATAATATAAAGAAATGTAGACTAGTTACAGACTACTTTGTTCGGGAGTTTATTGGGCAGTCTTTTGAAGTTCTTCGGAAAACAGCCCTTCGTTCCGAACAATTACTGAACTTTTCCAAAGGGACTCCGAACAAATGGAGGTGTTTTGTTTTTTAATAAACTGTATATTAGTTGTTTATGTTTTTTTTTAAATGGAAAACAAAGGAAGTATTTGGAATAAAGTGGAATGATATCACAGAAATAGAAAATAATATCGTATCGGTTTTTTGTCAAAATGAAACGATATAATAGATTTTACACAAAACCTATTCGTTATCATATAATAGATTTGCAAAATTTCATTAATTTGTTATCTTATATAGGGTAAAAATAATTAAGAAGTAGTATGTTATCACATTTAGGTAGAGAGAGGAGTTTTATGCAAAATCTGCGTTTAGCAGTGCTTTTATCTTTTGTTGGAGGAATTGTGAATGTAAGTGGTTTTCTAGCCTTAAAGTTGATGACAACGAATGTGACAGGGTATTTATCGAACTTTGCTCAGGAAGTATTGACATTTAATAAAGCTGCTATTCTAAGAACAGTACTTCTACTAGTATCATTCTTCTTTGGTTCCTTTGTATCTCACGTTATTTTACAACTGCAAAAGGTTTTTTGGAATAAGGTATACTTTACAGTTCCCTTAATCTTAGAAGCAGTGTTGTTAAGCGGAGTAGCTTATGTAGAAGGAGACGTATTATCTCAGTATCCATTAGAGATAGCCTATATTCTATTATTTGCGATGGGACTTCAAAATTCTCTAGTGACTTTTATTTCTAAAGCAGTAGTACGCACCACGCATATTACTGGTATTGTTACAGATTTAGGTATAGAGACAGCTAAGTTATTATTCAGTTTTAGAAGACAGAGTATACGTAGAATACTGTTGTCTCATATTGGTTTAAAAGTTTCTATTGTTCTTTCTTTTGGGCTAGGAGGTATTCTAGCTGCCTTTTCTTTTGAGTATTTACACCTGAAAACACTGTATATAGGTGTTGTTGTAATCTTGCTTACTACAGTTTATGATTACCTTATGGTTAAGATGATGATGGTAATAGAAGAGGGAATGCATATAGTAGATTGGAGTAAACGTACGGTATTTAGAGACCACAAGATCTATCATATATTAAAGAGAAAGAAACGATAGGTACTAGGGATAATACATTTCTCTAATTATAGGGAGTGTGTAGCGCCTTACTTTAATGAATTACAAGTTTTTTAAAAAGTAAATATTAGCAGCTTAGTCTTGACACCAAGTAGAAAAGAGGACATTTTAGCGATATTTTTACTGTAATTTCTCATTTTGCATATATTTAACATAATTGTTTAGAAATAATACTTCTAAATATTTGTTTTTGAAGTGTTTATTTTGTAATTTGTATGCATAATTTAAAACTCACATATATGAATGAAAATTTACACTTTGCAAATAGTGATCAATGTGAAAATAATCACAATAATCACTACTACGACCCATCTATAGATGCGTATGTTTGCGCTCATTGTAGTGCAATATCACCAGCAAATTCTTTTAATACTGAAGATGCTATAGATGATGAATATGAGTTGCATATTGGAATCTAAGGTTGTGCATAGAATCTTGTGATTAAATCTAGTGTGAGAAGATTTAATTACAAGATTTTTTAATTAAAGAGATTTGGTTTGTTCTGTACAAACAATTGTATTATATGGTAAAGAAAGTAGTGATAGACTTTCTCTCCAATTTACCTTCAAAAAAGTAGAGCTAAAAAAATGGTCTACTAGAATCGACTTAGCTATTAAGTCTTCTTCTAAATATCTCATTTTGTCTTAAAGAGGTATTGTTATTCTATCTTGTCAAAAAAATTTCATAATCTCCTTTATTAATACTATTTTTGGCTAATTCGCTATAGAATGCTTATAGCTTAGTAATCAATAAATTCAATATATTTTACTTTATGTCAGACGATAAAAAGGTAATTTTTTCGATGTCGAAAGTGAGTAAAACTTACTCATCGACAAACAAGACTGTATTAAAAGATATTTATTTAAGCTTTTTCTACGGAGCTAAAATTGGTATTTTAGGTCTTAATGGTTCTGGTAAATCTTCATTATTAAAGATTATTGCTGGAGTAGATAAGAACTATCAAGGTGATGTGGTATTCGCACCAGGATATACTGTTGGGTACCTAGAACAAGAACCACAATTAGATGAAACTAAAACTGTTATTGAAATCGTTAGAGAAGGTGCAGCTGAGACTGTAGCAATCTTAGACGAGTTTAATCAGATTAATGATATGTTCGGTCTACCTGAAGTTTATGAAGATGCAGATAAGATGCAGAAACTGATGGATAGACAAGCTGAACTACAAGATAAGATTGATGCTGTAGGTGGATGGGAATTAGATACTAAATTAGCTATCGCTATGGATGCGTTACGTACTCCTGACCCTGAGACTCCTATTAATATCCTTTCTGGAGGAGAGCGCCGTAGAGTTGCTCTTTGCCGTTTGTTATTACAGAACCCAGATGTGTTATTATTAGATGAGCCTACTAACCACTTAGATGCTGAGTCTGTACACTGGTTAGAGCAACACTTACAACAATATGCAGGTACTGTTATCGCTGTAACGCACGACCGTTACTTCTTAGATAACGTAGCTGGATGGATTCTTGAATTAGATAGAGGTGAAGGTATTCCTTGGAAAGGAAACTATTCTTCTTGGTTAGATCAAAAATCTAAAAGATTAGAACAAGAGGAGAAAGTAGCGTCTAAACGTCGTAAAAACTTAGAGCGTGAGTTAGATTGGGTACGTCAAGGTGCTAAAGGTCGTCAGACTAAGCAAAAAGCGAGGTTACAGAACTACGATAAATTATTAAATGAAGATCAAAAAGAGCTAGAAGAAAAATTAGAGATCTATATCCCTAATGGACCACGTCTTGGTACTAATGTTATTGAGGCAAAAGGTGTAGCTAAAGCTTTTGGAGATAAATTGTTATATGACAACCTAAACTTTACATTGCCACAAGCGGGTATCGTTGGTATTATCGGACCTAATGGTGCTGGTAAGTCTACAATCTTCCGTATGATTATGGGAGAACAACAAGCTGATGCAGGTACTTTTACAATAGGAGAGACTGTGAAGATTGCTTATGTGGATCAATCTCACTCTAATATAGATCCAGAGAAATCTATTTGGGAGAACTTCTGTGATGGTCAAGAGTTGATTATGATGGGAGGACGTCAAGTAAACTCTCGTGCTTATTTAAGTAGATTTAACTTCGGTGGATCTGATCAGAATAAGAAAGTATCAACATTATCGGGAGGAGAGCGTAACCGTCTTCACTTAGCAATGACTTTAAGAGAAGAAGGTAACGTACTATTACTGGATGAGCCTACGAATGACTTAGACGTTAATACACTACGTGCATTAGAAGAAGGTCTTGAGAACTTTGCAGGATGTGCGGTAGTTATTTCCCATGACCGTTGGTTCTTAGACCGTATTTGTACACACATTTTAGCTTTTGAAGGAGATTCTCAAGTTTATTTCTATGAAGGATCTTTTACAGAATATGAAGAAAATCGTAAGAAACGTTTAGGAGATGTTGCTCCAACTCGTTTGAGATATAAAAAACTTGTACGATAATAAGTATTGTAGGAAGCCTAATTAGATATCTAATTAGGCTTTTTACTTTAGACTATAAATATTAAGAAGTCAAAACGAAATAGAATGAATATTGAGATATTAGAGATTAATACTAAAGGATCAGATGGACAGCCTACATTGTTTTATCCAACAGTGGTAGGGTTTGCAGATGGTACATCTTATTTAGTAGATTGTGGTTATGCAGATAATTTCGTCGAGTTTAAGAAGGAATTGTCTTATGTAGGATTGATGATTGCAGATTTGACAGGAATTATTATTTCTCACGACGATATAGATCATTTAGAAGGGCTTTATCTATTTAAGGAAGAATATGTCTCTCTTGAGGTTATTAGTAGCTTAGAAGAAGCTAATTCTGTGAGTGGTAAGGTAGAAGCTGAGAGATTGGTGCAGGTAAGAGAAAGTTTAAGTCATTTGCCAGAAGAAATGAAAGGATGGGCGAGTGGTTTTATTGAGCAGTTAGAAGCTATTAAGCGTTTTGAGGTAACGCAAACTTTATCAGATGGACAAATATTTAAAGATACTTTACAGGTTGTAACTACTCCTGGGCATACTAAAGGACATATTTCACTATTTGATACAGAAAGTAGAACACTTATTGCAGCGGATGCTTTAGTGGTAGAAGGTGGTGAGTTTAATATTGCTAATCCACAGTTTACTTTAGATATGGAGGCAACTTTAGAATCTGTTCGAAAGATACAAGCTCTAAATCCTAGTCGTGTTATATGTTATCACGGAGGAGTGATAGAAGAAGGTATTCAAGAGAAATTAGATACTCTTTTAAATAAATACGCATAATCTGAGCGATTCTATAAAAAATAAAAGGCTACTTTATCTGCTGATAAGGTAGCCCTTTATTTATATTGTTATTGTGTTTATATGAATGTGATAAACACATTTAGAATTAGTGCATTTAGGATATCAATAAAGAATGCTCCAACCATCGGAATGATTAAGAATGCTTTATATGATGGACCAAAACGGTTAGTCACAGCTTGTATATTAGCTACAGCTGTAGCAGTAGCTCCTAAACCAAACCCACAGTGACCAGCACTTAATACAATGGCATCATAATCTTTACCCATTACTCTATAAGTAACAAAGTAAGCGAATGCTAACATCATCATTACCTGTATTAATAAAATTAATAGGATAGGTAAAGCCAATTCTGTGATAGTCCACATCTTTAGAGACATTAACGCACAAGCTAAGAAGATAGATAAACCAGCATTACCTAAGATTTCAATAGATTCATCGTGCATTTTTACTTTAAATAGGTGAGGTAGTGTATTTCGGATAATTACTCCAATAAACAAACACCAAACAAACGTAGGTAAAGTAAATTTATACTGAGCATTCCACTCTGCTAGATACTGACCAGTAACAAGACATACAGATAGTAAAGTAATCGTTAGCATAATACTTTTGTAGTTTACTTTTTTACCAGAAGACGCTTGTGGTACTGATATTTCGTGTGTTTCGTCATTATTTTGTATCTCCTCAGGAGATAGTTCTTCGTATTTATTTTGACGTAATAGCTTATAAGCTAAAGGACCTCCGATAGTTCCTCCTAAGATAAGACCAAACGTGGCACATGCCATTCCTATATCTCTTGCTCCAATTAATGGATTACTACTTGCCATAAATGTATCAGCCCATCCACCAGCAGTACCATGCCCACCAGTAAGTGTGATAGAACCTGCGATAAGACCAAATCTAGGGTCTAGTTCTAACAAATGTGCTAAACCAACTCCTAAAAAGTTTTGACATATAATAAAGACAGCTGCAACAACTAAGAATATAATTAAGCCCTTTCCTCCTTTTAAAAGAGTTCTAAAATCAGCGTTAAGTCCTATTGAAGAAAAGAAGATGAACATCATCCCTTGTTGTAAACTTTCAGAGATAGTAAATTCTTTACCTGAAACAGAAAAAATCAACCAAGAGAACATAGCTATGATAAAACCACCTACAACGGGTTCTGGAATATTGAACTTTTGAAAGAAGTTTACTTTTTGAACGACAAAATGCCCTAGCAACAGTACAAAACAAGCAAGCATTAAAGTTTCGTAGATATCAAATTCCATAAAATATAATTTACTTTTTTAAAAATACAGTTATTGTAAATCAATAACTGTTCCGCAAATATAAAAAAACAAGCTTCTAATCAAAATGTTTGACCCGATGTTTTGATAAGTTGCTAAAAGTTTAGTATCATTAATCAGAATATCGTAAGTTATACTAGGTTTGACTGACGTTATTTGGAGAGGACTTTATATTGTTCAAAAAAAGGGTTTAAAGTTTTTGAGATACGTATGAATTAACTATTTTTGCGCATGCAACACAATGTACTTATTTTAGATTTTGGATCGCAATATACTCAGTTAATTGCGAGGAGAGTTCGTGAATTAAACATATTCTGCGAAATCTTACCTTATAATGATATGCCTAAAGACTTAACAGAATACAAAGCTGTTATTTTATCAGGTAGTCCTTATTCAGTTCGCTCAGAAGAAGCGTTACACCCAGACTTGTCAAACATCAAAGGAAAAATGCCTTTATTAGCAGTGTGCTACGGTGCACAGTATTTGGCTCATTTCTTTGGAGGAGAAGTAGCACCATCAGATACTCGTGAGTATGGTAGAGCTAATTTAGATTTCATCGCGGAAGATGATTTCTTTAAAGGAATCCCTCACAATAGTCAAGTGTGGATGAGTCACAGTGACACAATCAAACAATTACCTACTAACGGTGTACTTTTAGCAAGTACTAAAGACGTGAAAAATGCTGCTTATAAAGTAGAAGGAGAGCAAACTTATGCTATCCAGTTTCACCCAGAAGTTTACCACTCTACAGATGGAGCACAGCTGTTGAAAAACTTCTTAGTAGATATCGCAGGTGTTAGTCAAGACTTTACACCAAATGCGTTTGTAGAAGAAACAATCACAGATTTAAGAAACAAGATCGGTTCAGAAAAAGTAGTATTAGCTTTATCTGGAGGAGTAGATTCAACAGTAGCAGCAGTTTTATTACACAAAGCTATTGGTGAGAACTTACACTGTATCTTTGTAAATAATGGATTATTGCGTAAAAATGAGTTCCAAAATGTATTAAACCAATACAATGGAATGGGATTAAACGTAAAAGGAGTAGATGCTACAGATAGATTTATGGAAGCGTTAGCTGGTCTAGAAGATCCAGAACAAAAACGTAAAGCTATTGGTAAATCATTTATCGATGTATTTGATGATGAGTCAAAACTTATCGAGGATGCTACATTCCTAGGTCAAGGTACTATTTACCCAGACGTTATTGAGTCTATCTCAGTAAAAGGACCATCAGCTACTATTAAATCTCACCACAATGTAGGTGGATTACCTGACTTCATGAAATTAAAAGTAGTAGAGCCTTTACGTATGTTATTTAAAGATGAAGTACGTAGAGTAGGAGCTTCTTTAGGTATTGATCCAGAATTATTAGGAAGACACCCTTTCCCTGGACCTGGATTAGCGATCAGAATCTTAGGAGACATCACACAAGAGAAAGTACGTCTATTGCAAGAAGTAGATGCTATCTTTATCGAAGGTCTTAAAGAGCACGGTCTTTATAACTCTGTATGGCAAGCTGGAGCAATCCTTTTACCTGTAAACAGTGTAGGTGTAATGGGAGATGAGCGTACTTATGAGAAAGTAGTAGCATTAAGAGCTGTAGCTTCTACAGACGGGATGACTGCTGACTGGGTACACTTACCATATGAGTTCCTAATGGAGATTTCAAATAAAATAATTAACCGCGTAAAAGGCGTGAACAGAGTGGTTTACGATATTAGTTCTAAACCACCTGCAACAATTGAGTGGGAATAATTTAAATAATTCAATAAGTCGCTGTAAATTTGTTATAGCGACTTATTGTTTTTTATAATCATATGCTAATGAAAAAGAAGTTATTTATAGCCTTAACGGCATTTGTTTTTACATCATCTGTTTTAGCCCAAGCAGGGTCATTTATACAATATAGAGTAAGTAAAGGAGATACAGTAAGTAAAATCTCTAGGGATTATGATATTCCTGTGGGAGAGATTTTAAAGTATAATCCAGATGCAAAGAATGGTATCAATGAAAACAGTTTTCTATTAATTCCAACAAAGGACTTCCTAGAGAAAGAGAAGAAAAAGAGTGCTAATCCTTTATTAAAGGAAGATAATAAGGCAAAGAATACTTCTAATACAAAAGGTGTACACATTGTACAACCTAAAGAGACTTTATATAGCATTAGTAAAAAGTATAAAGTAACTGTAGATAATTTATACGCGTGGAATCCTACTTTAAAGAGTACAGGGTTGTTAGCTGATAGTGAGATTATCGTTTCTGCTAGTTATAAGAAACCTTCCTCTGTTGACGTGACTAGTTATGAACAGAGTACTCCTAAAAAGATACCAACTACATTGGCATCTTCTTCTGCAGATACAATTAAGGATATTAATAATATCTATTATAGAACTATAGAAGTAGAACCTCAGTCTACGTTATACAGTTTAGCGATTACTTATAATACATCAATCCAGCGTTTATTAGAGCTTAATCCAGATTTAAAAGACGGATTAAAGAGCGGACAATCTATTAAAGTACCTGCTTATGGATTTCAGAATAAAGCGAAAGTAGTAGAGGTAAAACCAGATATTAAAGAAAGTGAGACTAAGTTTATAAAAGTTGTTATAGATCCTCAACAGACTTTATATGGGATAAGCCGTAAGTACGATGTGCCTATTAAAGAGTTGATCAAATTTAACCCTCAACTTCAAGATGGATTAAAGTCTGGAATGGAAATTCTGGTACCTAACAATGGTAAGGTGGTAGTAGAAGAAGAAAAAAACACTTCTAAAACTAATGTAGTACTACCTGAAGCAACAGGAGGATTTGTTGATTTAAGTGATTCTATTACACGTTCTGAGCATAAAGAATTAGCGTTACTAATACCTTTTAATATTGAAAAGGTAGGGAGCGATATGGATTCTAAATTAGCTAGTGACAATTTCTTAAATATGACACTAGACTTTTATTCAGGGGCGAAACTAGCAGTAGAGTATGCAGAGAGTCTAAACTTACCTCTTACTGTAAATGTATACGATTCTAATGAATCTAAATCCAGTAGTGGGGTTGATGGTTTATTTAAATCAAAAGATTTTAGTAATACCGATGTAATTATTGGGCCATTCTACCAGAAAAATGTTGACGAGGCAGTAAAAAACTTACCTAATAACAAGGTGATTTTAGTTTCTCCTTTGTCTAATGAGAAGGCTACTCCTTCAGATCGTTTAGTACAGACAATGCCTTATAGTAATGTGTTGAAGGTACAATTAATAGAATACTTTAAAAAATCAGGCGCTAAAATAACTGTTATAGTAGATGATAAGAAGCAGTCTACTAAGCAATTTATGCAGCAGTATTTTCCAGAGTTAAATGTGGTTAGTACAAAACAAATTCACGAGATAGATAAGACTTTAGTTAAAGATAAGAAGAATGTATTTGTATTGGATTCTAATAGTATTGCTTCAGCCTTACAGTTTACGGATAAGCTAAAGAATAGAACTAAGGATTACGATATTCAGATAGCATCTTTCGATAAGTCTGATGTGTTTGATTATAGTGAAATTAAGATCCAAACCTTAATTGATTTAAAATATACTTTTCCATCAGTTACACGTGATTCTAAAGAGTCTAGATCAGAATCACTTTTTGCTCAAGAGTATAAAAATAAGTATAATGTATACCCAAATCGTTATGCCACAAGAGGATTTGACGTAACATTAGATGTGATTTTGAGAATGTTCCAAAAAGAAGATTTTTTACAAACATCTAGTAAGAAGTCACAAGAGATTGAGAATAGATTTATCTATAGTAGAAATCCAGAAGGAACAGTGCGTAATACAGGAGTATATTTACTGCAGTATGATAGTGATTTGAATGTAAAAGTACTGAACTAAGTATGATAGATAACGAAAAGTATTTAGTTGAATTAGCACACACTAAAATGCCATATGGTAAGTACGAGGGAAGGTATCTAATAGATTTACCGGAGCATTATATTGTATGGTATCATTCTAAAGGTTTTCCCAAAGGGAAATTAGGAGAACAGTTAGGATTGATTTATGAATTAAAGTTAAATGGTTTAGAGCCATTAATAAGAAATATTCGAAATAATTTTAAATAATTATTAGACATCAGATTTTTAAAAAAGGCAAGTTATTTAAATAACTTGCCTTTTTTTGTATCTATATCTTTCTACATATACAGAATATATACAGTTTATGAAAAAGTTATGAATTTTATTAAAATAATTATATTGTTAGTTTTTTAGCATTAGAAGTATAAGTTCTATAATTAGAATAAATAGGATTATCAAATTGATAATAATAATGGGTTAAAAGTTCGTTTGTAGTAATCTGAGCTTGATTTGTTGCTCTTTTTTAGGAAACCCAAATCGCATTTAATGCAAATTAATTATTGTAAATTTGCAGAGTAAAAATCGAGTGATTATGATGAATATTCCTACTTCAAACCGACCACGTGTTGTAATCATCGGAGGTGGTTTTGGAGGACTAGCGCTTGCTAAAAAACTAAAGAACAAAAATTTTCAAGTTGTACTTTTAGATAAGCATAACTACCATACTTTTCAGCCTTTACTATATCAAGTAGCAACAGGAGGACTAGAGTCTGGATCTATTGCGTACCCTATTCGTAAAGTGGTTCAAGATTATGATCAGATCTATTTTAGAATGGCTAATGTAGAGCGTATAGATACAGAGAATAAGAAAGTGGTATCTGACATTGGAACGATTTTTTATGATTACGTAGTAATAGCTACTGGTTCTAAAACTAATTTCTTTGGTAATGAAAACATTACAAAGAACAGTATGGCAATGAAAACGATACCTGAGTCTTTAGATATCCGTAGTTTAGTGTTAGAGAACTTCGAAGAGGCATTACAAACTACAGATGATAAAGAACAAAAGGCGTTGATGAACTTTGTAATTGTTGGTGCAGGACCTACAGGTGTTGAGCTTGCAGGAGCATTGGCAGAGATGAAGAGACACGTATTGCCAAAAGATTACCCAGACTTAGACTTTAATAAGATGGAAATCAACGTAATTCAAGGTGCTAATAAGGTTCTTGATGCGATGAGCGAGAAGTCTTCTAAAAAGGCTCAAGAATTCCTTGAGAAGCTAGGTGTTAAGGTGTACTTAGGAGAGATCGTTACAGATTATAAAGATAAAGTAGTATATACTAAGTCAGGTAAAGAGTTTACAGCAGAGACTGTAATTTGGACTGCAGGTGTAATGGGAGCTGCTGTAGATGGTTTTGATGCTACAGTTATCCAAAGAGGAAATAGAATTAAAGTTAATGAGTTTAATCAAGTAGAAGGCTTTACTGATATTTTTGCTATCGGTGACGTGGCTACTATGATGACTGAGAAAACTCCTATGGGACATCCTATGATGGCTCAACCAGCTATTCAACAAGGAGAATTACTAGCATCTAACTTAGTAAGATTGAGAGATGGTCAGTCGTTAAAATCGTTTGTTTATAATGACAAAGGATCAATGGCAACTATCGGACGTAACAAGGCTGTAGTAGATTTACCTAAATTCCAATTTAGTGGTTTCTTCGCTTGGTTCGTATGGATGTTTGTACACTTAATGTCTTTGATAGGGTTTAGAAATAAACTAGTTGTATTCTGGAACTGGATGTATAACTACCTAATGTTTGATAGACAAGCTCGTCTTATCATTCGACCATTTAAGAATAAAAGAGACGAACGTTAGTAAATAACAGACTCTATGAGAGAGCCTGTTTACATTATAATATAGATTTCTTTAAATCATAATTTATCAGAAGGTCTACAAACTTGTTATAAGATTGTAGGCCTTCTTTTTGATTATTAAGTTTCAAGAAGTTGTTATAAAATACTTTAAAGAAAGAATCAGTAATATTCTTATACTCACTCCAGAATATAATATTCTCATTTAGATTATCCTTTACTCCAGGATGTATAGTATTAAATAAAGATTGTATATCCTCTGATTCTTTATCTTCTATATTAGATACACAGTATCTCAGTGCATATATTATTGCTGCATATTGATAAGCCATATCTTCTTGATTATAAGCAGCCATAAAGCCAATAAAGTTGGCGTCACTTTCTTTGGCAAATCCCAATTGATGAGACAGTTCATGAGATGCTGTTACAATCATTGTTAGTGTTGGTATTTTGTCATTTACTTGAGCTTCTAATGTAAAAGGGTTGATGTAGCCAGAAAAGCCCATATACGTCAGCGGAAGGCTAAATAAGGATTGTTTAATGGCCAATACCCCAGTATTATTGTTATCGTGTAAGAATGAGACTTTCTCTATTCCTATTTTAGCATCTTGTAGAATTGTAGGTATATCTTGTTTTAAATGTACCCCCGACATACTATCTTTAGTAATGACTAATTGAAGTAGGTTAGCCTTTTGTATAAGCTTTTCTGTGAAGTTAATAAGTTGTTCTTGACTGTATCCTCTCTTTATTTCTAATTGACTCTCTAGACTAGGTCTAAAGTTGTTCAGTCCCCATCCAATATTAAAGGCTATGTAGAAAACGACAATACATTTGAACACTAGAGTAGAAGTCGCCATAGTAATTCGTTTCCAACCTTTGTTTTGTTTGAAACATTGATAGACTTTGTAGATAAGTATGATTCCAACAATTAAATATAAGACATCTCCTATAGAAAAAGGAAATAGACCAGTGATGCTATTGAACACCTTACATAGATAGTAGTAAAAACCTGTAGTATAAATAGTTTCAATCAACTCTGGATAACGTGTAATTACATTAAAAGAGAGAATAGAAACGATGAATAATATGCCCCAATATCTTAATTTCATAAAAATGTGCTAAAGTTTGTTTGGTTAATTTAGAATAGATAAAAATAGATATATTTGTATCAAATTCTAAAACTATGAGTAAAGTTAAGAAAGGTGAGAGAACTATCTTCGTTTGTGACGGAAAAAAGTGTTGTAGATATAACGAAGAGACTAAAAGTTGTTTTAAAGCTTTAATTGAAGAAAGTGGACTTTCTAACGATTATTCTGTCTGTAAGATGAAATGTCAAGGAATGTGTAAAAGTGCTCCTGTAGTTTATATATCTTCTCATGATAAGTATAAGAAAGAAGTGGGAGTGAAGAAGGCGAAGAAAATATTTCAAGAGTATGTAATCGCATAAATCTGGATTCAAGAAAATGTTCATCATTATTACCGTAATAAAGCAAATAATATTGAGTAAAAGATTTTGATTAAGACAAGAACAAGGCTATTTAGTATGACTAAGTAGCCTTGTTTTTTTATATAGTATTTATTTTATGCTATTTATTACTTATGTTTAGCCTTTATTAACCCTATATATTTTATTTATGAAAAATATCTTAGCATTCTCATTTGCTTTTTTATTTACTCTTGCATCATTTGCACAATCTTCAACTAGTAATCCGCAGAAGTTTCTTTCTTCTTTAAGGGAACACTGTGGCAAAGCATATAAAGGAGAAATAGTATCACCTAATCCACCTGCGGACTTCAAAGGCAAAGAATTGATTATGAAAGTAGTTTCTTGTAAGGAGAAAGAAGTGAAAATATCATTCTTTGTAGGTGAGGATTTATCACGTACCTGGGTGTTCACTTTAGAAGATGGAAAAGTAAAGCTTAAGCATGATCATAGACACCAAGATGGTACACCTGATAAAGTAACGATGTATGGTGGTACGGCTACTAATACTGGGTTTGCAGATATGCAGTTCTTCCCTTCTGATCAAGAAACTGTAGATATGATGAGTTCTATAGCAGGTAATGTATGGTGGGTGACGATTAAGGATAATAAATATACTTACAATCTAAAAAGAGTAGATAGTACAGGTTTCTTTAGTGCCTCTTTTGACTTGTCAAATACCGTAGAGACAGATAAGATGCCTTGGTAAGTTAATCGTTGTCAATGATTAGCGTATTTAAAGAAATTCTGTCATTGTTTTGTATAGTTAATACAGGAGAGAATGCTATATTGCGATTAGTTATAAACAGTAAAGAATGATAATTAATAGAGCAGCTAAAAGAGGCCTTTTTGAGTTTAATAAAGACCATAATGTAGAAGGATTAATGGTATACGATTTTAAAGAAGACAAATGTATTCGTTTAGATCGATATAAAGATTGGCGTATTAATGCACTTTCATCAGATGGACAGTATGTTGCTATTAATAAAATATCAGAAACAACTAAAGCTTATAAAACTGACTTTGCTATTGTAAAGGTGGATACACAAGAAGAAATATTTATGACTAATAAGTATTGTGTGTATGATGCAGCATTTAGTTTAGAGTCAGATAAAGTATTATTAGTTGTTCATAATAAGAAACCTTTCTGTTTAGACTTAAAAACAAAAGAAATAACGGCAGAGATGCCTAAAAATATCCGTACATATCAAGGGAGCTTTAATAAAATAACAAATCAATTCATCGCTCCATCGGAGACTTTAAAAGACACCGTATATTTATTTGACTTTAATTCAGGTGAAACAACGAAGGTAAAGTTTGGATTAAAAGAGAAGATAGGTGGAATGCAATACCTTAATGATCAGAAGCGCCTAATAGTAATTACAGAGAGTAGTATTATTTATTGTCTAGATGAAAATTATAAAGTAATCTGGAAGACTGATTTTAATACGTTGTTTGACTATCCTGTTAGGATAAATGCCTCTCGTGTTTTACAGACAGAGGATAGCAAGTACTTTATGGTTGATGCTTCATCTACAGAAACAAATGATTGGGGAGCAGAATATACTCTTGAAGTAGAAACGGGTAAACTAATTAATACAGTAGAAAGCTATCAATATAGAGGTAGAGTACAGGATGTATATTTTGAGAATAAAGTATTGTTATATACATACTCTACATTAGATGTAGTTACTGGAGAAGTTAAAGAATTGAATCTAAATTTATAGAAACAAAAAAAGCCTCATTAGATAAGTATCTTTTGAGGCTTTTCTTTCTTTCATAGCAATTTAATTTATTTCAATTGTGGGGCAATATTAATTCATTTTGAGAATGTTCAATAACCTCTGTTGAGATAAATAAAACAAAGACTTTTAGTGTTTAAAAGCAATGCAAATGTAGAAGTAAGGAAATATAAAAGCAATAGTCACTAGGTGTTGTTAACATAAAGTATACCTTTTGTATATCAGTAAAATCAAGGATTTAAAAAAATGTATTTTGTTTTTTAGTACATTTTGAGATTGTAATTATCTTGTATATAGTTAGATAGAGGTTTTGTTTGTTTTGTTTTTACGCAAAGTGTAAAATATATTTATTAGACTGTAGTATTTATAAATGTTAAAAATAATTAAGAATGTTAAGGGTAACATGTGCAATAATTCAGTATAAGGGCAAGGTGTTAGTAGCACAAAGAAGTCAAAATATGCTTCTTCCTTTTAAATGGGAGTTTCCTGGAGGAAAGGTTGAGATAGGCGAAAACGATGATAATTGTATTGTAAGAGAGATTAAAGAAGAACTTGATTTAGATATTATCATTAAATCAAGACTAACTTCTGTTGTGCATCATTATGAAAGTTTTTCTTTGGAATTAATTCCTTTTATATGTCTTACTAACACACCTGTTTTCCAAAGAAGAGAACATGCACAGATCTTGTGGGTAGAATCTACAGAATTAAGAAACTATGATTGGGCAGCAGCTGATATACCAATAGTTGAAGAGTATTTAAAACTTATTGGTGGTGGAGTAGAATAATAAAGGCTATAACAAAAAAAGAGGATGTCTCTTAAACATCCTCTTTACGGCCAATTACAGTGCACTGTCATTAATGAAGAAGTTGAAAATAGCGCGCACCTTCATTGACCGGCAGAAACATTATGGTTTTTATTATTTGATCACTTTTATAGGAGCATGCCCTTTGTTAATCGTTGTTTCTTCTTGTGAAGTATCATTCTTTTTGTTTTTTCCTCCAAAGTTGTATGATATACCAAATTTAAAGACTCTCATATCATTCTTTACTGTGAAGTTCGTCAGTTGAGTAGGGTTCTCTAATACTGTAGTTCTTATTCCACCAGTTTTAAATAAATCACTAACAGCTAGTGTTGCAGTAAACTTATCATCAAGGAACTTCTTGCTCACTCCTAAACTCACTTCCCCTAATGAGCGATATCTGAAGTTAGATTCTATACCTCCATTTTGATACCACGCAGTAAGTTCTAGGCTGATATTATGTGGTAACTTAAAGTTGTTATAAGTAAATACTCCTATACTATTCTTGTTTTCATTTACTAGATTATTGTCAAATCTCGTGTTGAAGAAATAAACTCCATGGTAGTTCTCCCACCAGTTTATACCTGGTATTGGCATAGATAGAGAGGCTTGCCACTCACTTCTGTTCTTTCCGTTTACGGTAGTAAAGTATGATTGATCTATACCTTTATTAAAATAGCTGTATAACATAGGATCCGTAATACGACTATATCCTAATGTAAGGTCAATGAAACCTAAGAACTGCTGAGAGACCTCTATATTATTAGAGTATTCAGGTTGTAAGTTAGGATTACCCATTGAGGTCGTTGTACTGTTTAAGTAACGCACTGCAGGGTTTAGTTTATCATATTCAGGACGTTCTATTCTTCTAGAGTACGATGCCATTACAGAGTAATTCTCATTTGCTGTATAAGTTAACTGTACTGTTGGAAATAGAGAGAAATAGTTCTGTTTAACCAACTTTTTGTGATTTAATGTATCTCCACTAATGTGCATATACTCTCCTCTAAGTCCTGCTGTGATAGCCCATTTATCTAATGTCATGTCGAATGAACCATAGAATGCATGTACCCCAGTTTTATACTCAAACTGACTCTTGCGTACTCTATTCACTTCATTTCCATCTATAAGTAAGTTTCTTAGGCGTTCATTAGTTTCTAGTATGGAATAATTGCTTTTTACGCCAAATTCTAGTTTAGCTGTCGTATTTTCCTTATCCCATAATGGTTTTTGATAATCTGACTTAAAGTAGAATTCCTTTCTATCGCTTGGATACTTATTTTGTTGTTTAGTTAGTAAATCATTTGGCTTTAAGACACTTCCGTTGTTTCCATAGATCATATCATTAATATCAGATTTAATGTATATCGTTCCTATAGAAGTTGTCCAGCTCTCCTTCTCAGTTATCTTCATTTTATAAGATAAATCAGCTGTAAGATTAGTTAATTGATTTTTACTATCATTCTTTTGTACAGATTGTCCTGCCTTAATATTATTTGCTCCAGATAATACATGAGTATTTACGGTAATAGGTGTATCGTTATAATCAAAAGCAGTTTTTAGGCGTAATACATCGCCTTTGTCAAAGGTTCTAGCAATATCCAGTTTTATCAGATGTGAACGACTATTCAGAAAAGAGAATTGAGACTGGTTTAGCCATTCCTTATTGATAGAAGATAAGTCTCTTTTTTCGTAGTTTTCTCTTAATCGATCAGGAGCATAGCTAAATGAGTAAAGGAAGTTGTAATTCCAATTCTCGTTACTATATCCAAGGTTTAAAGAATGGTCAGTACTTACTTTTTTACTAACTCCTACAGTAGAGTTAACTGTCCCATAAAATCCTTGAACCAACTTTTTTTTAGAGATAATATTAATAACTCCTCCTGTACCAGAGGCATCTATATTAGCAGGGGGTACATTCATAATCTCTATAGATTGTAATGTAGATCCAGGAGTTCCTTTTAGTATCGTTTTTAATTGTTCAGCAGAGAGTTGGGTAGGCTGTCCATCCATAAGGACAGTCACTCCAGACTTTCCTTTAATTTTCAATTCCCCATTTTGACTAACGGTTACACCAGGTAGTGTCTTTAATACATCATACGCAGATTGCGTTTTAGCTAGATTACTCTGTTCTATATTCAACATAGCCTTACCAGGAGTTACTTTTAAAGCTTTGCGGTGACTTGTGATCATTACTTCGTCTAGAATGTTCTCATCAGGAGTCATAATTAGTATTATAGGAGAATTGCTATCAGTGATATCGATTAATTGCTCTAGATCTTTATACCCAATAAAACTACCCATTAGTTTATACTTTCCTTTATTCTTAATATCCTTAAAAATAAAGCTACCATCTTCTTCACTTGTTATAAAGTATTCTTCTTTTGGATTGACAGTAGCTTGTAAGATAAGTGTAGCCCATCCAATAGGAGTAGATTGATTATCTCTAATTGTACCTGTTAACTGAGACTGAGCCCAGATTGGTAGACTCATTGCGAAAATGAGTATTAATAGTAGTTTTTTCATCTTTTAAAATGGTATTAGCATTTATTTCAAGGGCAAATGTAGAAGGATGTTATTCTTGATTTTTAAAGAATTACATTAAATAACTCAATCCTATACTAAAGCCACTCAAACGCATAATTGGACTATGAATGGTTGCTAACAGACAATAAAAAGAATAAAAGATAATTCAGATATTAAAAATGTCAATTCATGTAATTATCATTTTAAAGAGGTTGTTACAGTGGTACTTTTATAGCTTAATTAACTCAGATATTATGCGTATTAGTAGATATTTAGATAAGAAATACCGCCCATCAGCAGGGCGTATTCTAGTGAATGCGTTCAAATCAAAATTATATAAAATACTAGGAACAGAAGAAGAGATTTACGAAGTGTTACTAGCATCTTTAGATTCTAAACATATCGTGATAGCTCGTTCAGATGATGGAGAAATAGTTGGGGTAGGAGCGTACCAGTATAAAGGTAAATTCTCTTTAGATATTACCTTGAGTACGATGATAGAAGTGTATGGGGTATTTAGAGGAATATACAAGATGTTTTTATTGTTAAACTATTTCCCAACTAAACGTGATAGTGAAGCATTATATGTAGATGCTATTGCGGTAGCAGATAATTATAGAGGACAGGGAATAGGAAAGTTAATATTAGCTGAATTAGAGAAGATAGCTATCGAGAATGATTTGAAATATATTACTTTAGATGTCATTAAAGAGAACGATAAGGCAAAGAAGCTATATGAGCAAATAGGCTTTGTAGAAGTCAAATATGAACAATTAGATAGTAATGTTAGTAATAAACTAGGATTTATCGGCTACTATCATATGTCAAAGAGTAGATAAGGCTTATAGCTTAAGCTGTCTCAAATTGTAAAATGCTAAAGAATGTTATGATGGAAGTGGATAAGCTGAAACAGGGTAAAGAGTTGAGATATAAGGTTTGGTTAACATTCTTTGTAGCCATTTTCTTTATTTTCTCTATGTACATTATTAGTACAGCAGATCAGTACCAGATTGTATCCTTTGAGAGTGGATATACATTTACAGCAGATATAATCTGGTTTATTGCCATAAGCTGGATCGTTACCACATTAGGGATCTTTATCTCTGATAAATTGCCAGTCAAGACTTATTCTATCAGAGAGATTATTCGAGTAGGTATATTACAAGTAATTATTTGTGTAGTAGTTTTTTTGTTTTTAGTTATTCTTACAGACTATTATTTAATTGATCAGAGTTATGTAGGACGTGATGATTGGTTAGATGCTAGGCAGTTGTTTTATATAGGGCTTTGTTTAACTGTATTTATTATAGTAATACACAATGGACGAAAACTGATCAAATTATGGAAGGAGTCAGTTTATGAGAATGCTCAGATGAAAGAAGTCTTATTACAGAGTCAATTAACAGCTTTAAAGACACAGTTGGATCCTCACTTTATGTTTAATAATTACAGTGTATTAGGTAGTTTGATTAAGGAAGACTCAGCTAAGGCTAGTGAGTTTCTTGAGAAGGTATCAGATGTACAACGTTATCTCTTATGCAATCTAGAATATGATTTAGTGACTCTGGATAATGAAGTTCAATTCCTTAAAGATTACATTCATTTGATTAAGATTCGCTTTGGAGATAGTATACAGATTAGTATTGATATCACGGAGGAGAAATTATCTAAGTCAATACCTCCAATGACTTTACAGTTATTAGTAGAAAATGCCTCAAAACATAATAAAGCCACAAAAAAATGCCCACTCTTTGTTCAGATTTATGAAGAAGGAGATTACCTAGTAGTTGAGAATAATATCCAACTACTGAATAACCTTTCTCATTCTTCTAAGGTTGGATTAAATAATATTGTTAAACGATACCACCTCATAGAGGAAAGAGAAGTCATAATTGACAAGAGTGAACAAGTATTTAAAGTGAAAATTCCATTAATATAAGAGATGATAAGAGTACTGATAGTAGAAGATGAACAGTATAATGTACAACATCTAATAGGCCTATTAAATGAAATTGATGAGACTGTCGAAATTGTTGCCGTTATCGATGGGGTAGAAGACTGTATAGAATGGTTAGAACAAGGTATAGAGGTAGATTTAATCTTTATGGATATTCGTCTTAGTGATGGAGTGTGTTTTGAGATTTTTGATGCTGTTGAAGTAAATATTCCTATTGTGTTTACAACAGCTTATGATCAATACGCTCTACAAGTATTTAAAGTAAATAGTCTAGACTATTTATTAAAACCTATAAAAAAGAGTGCTCTACAACAGAGCTTAGAGAAGTTCAAAAAGTTAAATACACTTCAAGTGTATGATAAGCAGATTCTGAATAATCTGACTGATGTTATACAAGGAAGAAAAGAGAATTATAGAATGCGTTTTTTACTTAGTAATAACGATAAGTATAAGGTAATACAAACGCAAGATATCGCTTATATCTACACAGAATTTCGATTATCTAAGGCAGTTATGTTTGATAAGAGTGTCAATATACTTCCTTTTACGATGGAAGAATTAGAGTCAGAGCTTGATTCTAACCGTTTCTTTAGAGCCTCTAGGCAGTTTTTAGTAAGCTATGAAAGCATCAAAACAATACAAAACAATCTAAATAGCAAGGTTAGTATTATTCTTTTAGATGACGTAGAAGTAGACCTAAGTAGAGAGAGAACACGCGCTATAAAGCAGTGGTTAGATACTTAATGGTTTACAGTTATCGGTTGACGGTTCACAGATTTTGCCTAACGGTATTGTATTTTATGCGGTATCTAAAGTAGAGACGTAAAACTTTACGTCTACCACAACGCATATCCATAATGATATAGGTAGTGCGAGGCTACGGTATCTGTTGATTTTAGTAATGGAGTTACGAGTGAGATTCCTCCTAACGTCGGAATAACAATTGTTGTGTTTGATTGTTACAAGGAGAAGTTTTTCGAAGATTATATAAAAAAACACCTATAAATTTATAGGTGTTTTTTTATCAATATAAGCATTAATTACATCTTGATAGAAGTTCCAAAGTTCTCTTTACAAGCCTTGTCATAGGCATATTTTGCAGTCATTAAATCTTGAATGGCGATTCCTACATTCTTGAAAACAGTTATTTCAGAATCATTCGATCTCCCTTTAATCTTTCCTAGGATCAAATCGCCTATTTCACCTTTAAAGTTTTCCATAGGTAATAAACCTTTCTCTAATGGAACAAGAATATCAGCAGTCGATGAAAAGCAAGATTCTTTGTGATCTACAAATAAAGAAGTATGCATAAAGATATCTTCAGGTAATTCATGCATAGTAGGACTATATGAACCTGCAGCGTTAATATGTACTCCTTTTTTTAATTGACTGGTTTTGAACAGCGGTTGAGAAGAAGGAGTGACTGTACAGATAATGTCAACACTAGAAAGTACCTCTAGATTGTCTGCTGCTATGATTTCAACGTTTGACTTTCCTTTGTAGTAATCAATAAATGTTTGAACAGATTGACTAGTTTTAGAACTACCGAATAAGTATGCTTTTTTAATAGGTCTTTCAGCACATACAGCTTCAAATTGGGTATAAGCTTGCGCTCCTGCGCCAAATAAGGCTAATACTGATGAATCCTCTCTTGCAAGATAACGAGTTGCTACACCAGATGCTGCTCCTGTTCTTAAAGCAGTAAGATGAGAACCATCGATAATCGCTTGAGTAAGATTGTTCTCAGAATCAATTAGTATCACTAACCCTTGTATCGCAGGATGTCCATTAACTCCCCCTTGTTTGCGTATACTTAATAATTTAACAGCAGCAGTATTGATATTAGGAACTAAAGAAGGCTTAAAGAAAATATCTAATTCCTGCCCTAATCCAGTAATTACACGATCTGGCATTTCTGCAGTATTATTAGATAGTTCCACATAAGCATCCACCACAGTTTCTATGGCTTCTTCTATGGAAACTAATTGTTTTAAATCTTCAGAATTTAATACCTTGATTGTATTCATGTTTTATAGTTTATGTATTAGAAAATAGATTATAGAGTAAACTTCTAAATTAGAAGATACTTATAAATGAGTTTTTTGTTGATTTAATAGAAAAAGGATGTTTTCTATATAGAATAGAAAAAGTCAATTTATAAAAACCAAAAACAATAGCCAAATCTTTTTTTGGGGGTAAAGAAGGGAAGAGTAGTTCAAAGTTTACAGCGTGTACCGAGAGGCATTGTACTTCATGCAGTATCTAAAGTAGAGACGCATATCCATAACGATATAGGTAGTGCAAGGCTATGGCATCTATTGATTTTAGTAATGGAGTTACGAGTGAGATTCCTCCTAACGTCGGAATGACAATCGTTGTGGAAGGGGTCACGGTTATCAGTTCATAGCGTTTGCTTAATGGCATTAGGTATATACTGTATGGTATTGTGGTTTACGGTTCACAGTAAGTAAACTGCGAACCGTAAACCGTAAACTGTAAACCAATAAAACTACTTTACTCTTTCAGTTGTATTGCTAGTATCTCGCCAGTAGCACAGACTACACCGTCAGCTTCTAAAGTCATATCTACCCATACCTTGCGTCCATCTATACTTCTAAGTTTTCCTTTTAAGACTAATTCTACACCCATAGGAGTAGAGGCTTTAAAATCAACTTTTAATGAAGCTGTCACACATCTCACAGGAATAGTTCCCTCTAGTGGAATATTATTGTGTTTACATAAGAACGCAGCCGCAGATCCAGTTCCATGACAGTCTAGTAGAGAAGCTATAAGCCCTCCATAAACGCTACCAGGAATAGCTGTGTATTTAGTGTCAGGAATAAATCGAGCGATAGTTTCTTCTCCTTCTAAGTATGTTTTTAATTGATGTCCATTAGGATTGTTCTTTCCACAGCCATAGCAGTGTGCTAAGCTTTCAGGGTATAAATCTTGAATTGCTTGTGTCATAAGTTGTTATTTGGTTATTAATGTTTATGTATAAACCTCTAAAAAAGGTCGTTATTTACAAATAAACTTATTTTTATTGAGGTACTCAAACTTTTTGAAGAGAGAAAAGGAGAGGTAATGAAGAATGAACAATGAGTATATCACATACAATTGGTACACAATCGTAGGGGCAATTGCAATTCTCCCTAAAATATTTGATAAACATTTTATTGACCACGTTACATATAGAAATTCCCCAGACTGCATCTTCTTGATAATAGGAAGCAACCCATCTGATGGGTATATAAGGGATAGGATATTAAGGAAGATACAGAGTATTAATCTCTGCAAAAGTCAATCTGCTCATCTATGAGGTAAAAAACTGAGTTATTTTTTATCATTTGATAAAAAATAAGCTTTTCTATCTCTCCATCTTTGTCGCCTAAAACAAAGAACACAATCTTCTGGTAGAATCAGAATGTGCAATGTTTAATGTCAATAATATATTTTAATCAATAAGTGTAAAATGGAAAATAGAGGACCTATTTCTAAATTTATGGCGCATAACTACCGCCACTTTAACTCAGCATCTGTAGTAGATACAGCGAAGGGATACGAAAAATTCTTAGATGAAGGAGGTAAAATGCTTATCTCATTAGCAGGTGCGATGAGTACTGCTGAGTTAGGTATTTCTCTTGCAGAGATGATTAGACAAGATAAAGTAGCTATTATCTCATGTACAGGAGCAAATCTAGAAGAGGATATTATGAATTTAGTTGCTCATTCTCACTATAAAAGAATACCTAATTATAGAGATTTAACTCCAGAAGATGAATTAGCTCTTTTAGAGAATAAATATAATCGTGTTACAGATACTTGTATCCCAGAAGAAGAGGCTTTCAGAAGAATTCAAGGGCATATAGAGAAAATATGGAAAGATAGTGAAGCAGCAGGAGAGAGTTATTTTCCTCATGAGTATATGTATAAGCTATTATTAAGTGGTGTATTAGAAGAGCACTACGAGATAGATCCTAAAAACTCATGGATGTTAGCAGCAGCAGAAAAGAACTTACCTATCGTAGTACCAGGATGGGAAGACTCTACTATGGGGAACATCTTTGCATCTTATGTGATTAAAGGAGAACTAAAATCTAGAACAGTAAACAGCGGTATTGATTATATGGTATGGTTAGCAGACTGGTATAAAAACAATGCTGTGGATCAAGGAGTAGGATTCTTCCAAATCGGAGGAGGTATAGCGGGAGACTTCGCTATGTGTGTAGCACCGATGTGGGCACAGGATTTAGAAGATGACTCAGTATTGCGTTGGCGTTACTACTGTCAGATTACTGACTCAACTACTTCATTTGGATCGTATTCAGGATGTATTCCAAACGAAAAGATTACTTGGGGAAAACTAGATGTAGATACACCTAGCTATGTAATCGAATCAGATGCAACTATCGTTGCTCCTCTGATCTTCTCATGGGTATTAAAACATTAATATAGAAAGAGCCTTAGGGCTCTTTTTTTTGTACCTATAAATCAAGAAGATGATGTTTGAATACTATAAGTATTGCAGTAGGTATAATTGTTAAGAAATATGTTAATTGAAATTATTTACTTCTTGTTAAATTTTTAACAAATAGTTGTTTTTGATGATTTTGTGATCTCTTGAAACCCAATGGTAGCGTAGGTTGGTGGAGTTTTGTTCGGGAGTTGTTCGGGCACGCTTCGGAAACTCTTCGCAAAACAGGGGGTGTTTCCGAACACTTCCCGAACAATGCTTGGACGACAGCGCATGAATACTCGGATTTTTGTCTTTTTGAGGTGTTAAAATAACTGTTAAAATGTGGTTGTGATTTTTAAAAAAGTTAGTGTTTTTAACTTTTAAATAGGTATAAAGTACTACTTTGAATACTGTAAGAATTGCTTGTGGTAGAAAGCTGATTCAAAGTGAATTAAAATGCAAATATAATACTTTTTTTATTAAGAATGGGGGAGTGATAAATGAAGAATGGGGGCCTTCAGCATTAGATCATATGTTACACTATGTGTCAATGTATTTCTACATTAATTACAAGTCTTTATTCTAGATAAGTATTTTATGGGAAGTGTCTCCTTATCTTCTCCTAGAGCATTCTTCTTGCTGACCTGCTGTATGATTACAGATATAGTAATACATTTTGTGCTATTTTCTAACATATCGGTAACTATAATTTAACCTAGGCTTATAATGGACTCTGTATAAAGCCAGTATTTTTACGTGATTTTATTAGATTACACACTGCTTATGCGTTGGTTATTATTACTGTTATTTGCTCCTCTTTTATCCTTAGGGCAAAGCGTTCATTTTAAAAACATTACTACAAAAGAAGGATTGTCTAACAACTCTATTAATTGTATTTCTAATCATTCAGATGGATCAGTTTGGATAGGTACATGGGATGGATTAAATCTTTATGATGGTAAGCATATAAAAGTGTTTAAACATGATTCTAAAGATCCTAGTTCTATAGGCGGTAATGATATATATTCTCTTTTATGGGATAAAGAAGGTAGGTTATGGATTTTAACCGATGGGAAGGATATAAGCCAATATCAAGGTGGTAATACGTTTAAGAATTATTCTTTTAAAGGAATTCCCCACGTACTCAGTATAGATAAGAAAGGAAATATTCTAGTGCAGCTAGACTCTAAGAAATGGTATGTTTTTAAGAATGAACAGTTTGTGCCAGTAGAGATTGATGAATTAAGAGATGTAACGAGTTCATTAATATTAGATGCGAGAAAGAAATCACCTCAACATGTTAATAATGCACAGCTATTAAATGAGATGAGACATTACTTTACGCAGCTAGCTATAAACGCTGTAGAAGTAAAAGAGAATGGAGATATTTGGTTGGGAACAAAAACTGGGGGTGTTTATCTAGTAAGAAAGGAAAATAACGCGTATAAAATACTTCAAAATTATAGTGTAGATCCACAGAGTCCGTTTAGTTTATTAAGTAATGAAGTCATGGTATTGCACTATGATTCGATTGGTAATATGTGGGTTGGAACTAAAGACGGTGGTGTATCTATACTTCCGAGATTAAACGCCAATGTCGATTATATCTATGCACATCCTAGAAAACAACCTCATCTACCTTACGAAACGATTAGGGCTATAGCTGTAGATCAAAAAGGAGGTAAATGGTTAGGGTATTATACACAAGGATTGTTTCATCAAGAAAGTAAAGATGGACTTTTTAAACCAGTCTATATTAAGAAGCAAGAATTAAACGAAGATTGGAAGAGAATACGCAGTATCTATGTTGGCTCACATGGTGGGATTTGGATAGGTACTTATGCTGGTGTGGTCAGAATAGATGGGGATAAACAAGAATTTTTTGAAGAAGGACTTACTCCTCATTTTGTAAAGAATAGAACTTATGCCTTTGCAAAAGACGCTAGACATAATTTATGGTTAGGTAGCTGGGGTGGAGTAAGTAAGTACAATAGCATTACTCGTGTATTTGAACCATTTACAAATCAAGATCAACTAGCGAAGTATCACATACGCCATATTTCAATATCAGATAATCAATTAATATTATCTACAGAAGAGCATGGTGTGGTATTCTATAATTGCTTATCAGGTGAGATTCATATCTTAGATCAAAAAGATGGATTGTTAGGCAACAGCGTCTTTACTACTTATACTGATGCATTTACAGGAGACCTATGGGTAGCTACATTAGGTGGAATTTCAGTGTTTAATACAGATGGCAAACTAAAGAAACAAATCACAGAGGAAGATGGCTTACCTAGTCATTTGATTTACAGTTTGATTCCGTACGAAGGTGATATTTGGTTGAGTACTACTAAGGGAATTGCTTCTATAGATAAGAAAAGTTATAGTGTTCTTAACTTTAGTAATTATACAGGATGGCAAGGATTGGAGTTTTCGGAAGGAGCTTACAGTCAGAATAAACAAGGTTTCTTATTCTTTGGGGGAAATAAAGGGTTAAATATCATAGATCCGAGTCAGGTAAGAAATAATAATAAAACACCGCACTTTAAGGTAATTATTAATGGGGTAAGCTTGACAGACGAGCATATCAATCATTTTAAACCAGAGGAAAATAAACTACAATTTGCACTTTATTCAATAGGTTTTAATCAATATCCTATTAATCAATACGAATATAGGATAGTAGGGTTGTTTGACGATTGGAGATCACTACCTCAAAAAGAGATACACTTAGACGATTTAGACCATAAGTTTTACAGAATAGAAGTAAGAGATACAATAGATAAAGACAAGAAGGTGGTTTATAGTTTATCTTTTGAAATCGATAAACCTTACTTTTTACAACCCTATTTTATCATTGCTTTTGCGGGTTTTGTAGGGCTATTGATTTGGTGGCGTGTGCGTACTAGACAACGCATTATGCGCAAGAGAGAAATAGAGTTAAAGAAGCAAGTACGCGATAGAACCAAAGAAGTAGAAGCACAAAAGATTAATCTAGCGAATAAGAATACCGAGCTGAGTTTACTTAATGAGGAGATTCGACAACAAAAAGAAGAACTACTCGCTTTACACAGCAAACTTAAGAATGAAGATATTGAGATAGAGAATTTCAGGATATTCTTATTATCGAGGATTAAGAAACCCATTATCAACACACTGGCTGTATTAGATGAGTTAGATGTAGAGTCTACTAAGAAAGAAGATCTGGTAAAGGTCTATGATTTGGTTAGAGAATGGGATTATATGGAACAGATTAAGGAAATAGAAAGCAATGAACTTGCGACTGTAGATCTTAATGTTTTTATCAACTACCTACAAGAGGAATGGTCTTTAGGCAAAGACAAGTTCAGCACTTTACTAAATATAACTAATAGTATAGAATCTAAATGGGTAGAAGTAGATCTACTGCGCTTAAAATTGCTGTTGAGATATCTGTTATATGAGTGTTCTAAGTATATAAAAGAGGAACAAATAATAGATGTACACTTTTACATGAAAGAGAATAAATTATGTGTGGATATACAGTCTAACAGTAAAATACTATTAACTTTCTGGAATGATAGTAGAAGTTTTAGTCCTTATTATCGAGCATTCTATTCTTTGTTAAACAATTTAGATGGAAATATTGTTGAAGTAGGTTTAGACGTGTTTCATCTCGAACTAACTATTCCTGTAGAGGTAAGAGAAGAGGGTAGTTTAGAATCAAAAGATGCCAATTGGAACGAGTTTTTAGAAGAACTGCAAGTATTGCCAAAGGACAAGATGAATATATTAGTGTATTCCAAAGAAGAGGACAAAGCCATAGTGCGTCAATTAATAGAGTTTTCAGAGGATACTAATCTAGTGTATAACCACAATGTTAGTAGAGTAGTGGGGAATATAGAACATTATAAATACGATGCTTTAATATTGTATAATACTTCACTTTCTGAACGAACATTATCACTGTTTTCTCAGATCAAAAAACAGATTCAGAAACAGCGTTTAATGGTGTTTTATATATCAGAGGAGGTAGACTATTTCTTACAAGAACAACTTAGCCAATTAGGAGTAACTGACTTTATACATCTACCTGTCAACAAATCAACATTAGAACATAAGATATATAAGCGCATTCGCAATGATAAGGATAATAAAGAGAGCAATACAGTACTATGGACTCCTAACTTATCAGAAGATGTAGTAGCACAGCTTTCTCCTAATGAGAAGTTATTTAGAAAGGGGATGGAAATCATGAATACTCAGTTTAGCGACGCTAATTTTGGAATAGAACAGTTGACAAATGAATTGGGGATTTCTAAGATGAAATGCTATAGATTGTACAAAGAGTTTATAGAACAATCGCCGTTAGAAGTACTGATAGAAATGAGACTACAAAAATCAAAAGTTCTATTAGAGAGAGGGGATTTGACTATTTCAGAGATTTGCTTTGAATGTGGATTTAATGATCCAAAATACTTTAGTAAGTCCTTTAAAAGACGCTTTGAACATAGTCCTTCTTACTTCAAAAATGAGTAGCATAGATGTATATATGAGATTATGCTAGTGTTAACAGAAGGTTATTGTACAAAAAGTACCCTATTCTGATACAGAAATAGTCCATAAATGAAAGATTACTACACTTGAATGAAAGATTATTCCCCCTGTTTTTTGCAGAGCGGAAGTACTTTCGAAAGTGAAATATCAATGTAATCAAATTTATGAAAAGACATTTCTTAGTATGGCTGTTGTGTATAGGAGGAAGTACATTCTTACATGCACAAGTAATAGTAAAAGGGAGAGTAACAGGTAAGGCCGATGGCTTGCCAGTATCATTTGCAACTGTAGTTGCGAATAAGGATAATACTTCATGGGCAACAACAGATGCTGATGGTAATTTCTCTCTTGAGTTAAAACCTGAATCAGGTACACTTACTGTAGATTTTTTAGGATATCAACCAAAGACTATTAATTACAAAGGAGCACAGTTAGTAAGCATTGTTTTAGAGCAAGACAGTAGTATTCTTGATGAAGTAGTACTTATCGGATATGGGGCTTCTAAAAAGAAAGATATTACTACTTCTATTGCGACAGTAGATAATATTGATAAGATCGCTTCAAGACCAGTATCTAATCTAAGTGATTTCTTACAAGGACAGGTAGCAGGGGTAACAGTAACTCAACAAGGAGGAGACCCTTCTGCAACTAGTAAAATGGTTATTCGTGGTTCTGGATCATTAGCAAATGAAGCACCATTAACAGTAGTAGATGGTGTGCCATATTATGGACCAGCTATTAGTCCTAATGATATAGAGTCTGTGTCGATTCTTAAAGATGCGGCAGCAGCAGCTATCTATGGAGCACAAGCGGCATCTGGAGTAATCGTAATTACAACTAAGAAAGGTAAAAAAGGAGAGCCTAGTGTGTCTTTAAATATGTACACAGGTTTTTCTAAAGCAACTAACTTGCCTACACCATTAGATGCTAAAGGGCAAGCATGGGCTTATAATACAGCAGCTGATAACTCAGGAGCTCCTAGACAATCTGCACACGATCCTCTATTGAACCCATGGGGACAAGTGACAAGAACAAATTGGATGGATGAGATATTCAGAACAGCAGCTACGCAAAATGTAGATGCTAGTATTTCAGGTGCTTCAGATCACACTAATTACTTCGCTTCATTTGGTTATAATAAGAAAGAAGGTACACTAGTAGGAACTTTCTCTGAGCGTTATAACTTTAGGTTAAAAGCAGATACTAAACTTACAGATAAGGTAACAATAGGTGAGAACGTTTATTACTCTAATACCAATGCAATAGGAACAAATACAAGTAGCTCTTATTCAGGTAGCGTGATTAGTGCGTTATATATGCCATCTGCTGCACCAGTTTATGATGAGAATGGCAAATTCGGAGGAGTAGTTCCTCACGATTTAGCTAGGTTTGCTGGAGCATATGGAGATGTTTATAATCCTGTAGCATTATTACTAAGACCTACAACAACTAATCCTACTAATTTCTTAAATGCTAACGTGTATTTAAACTATGATATAGTAGATGGATTATCGTTCAAAACATCTTATAGCTATGACTACACTAGCAATAAATACAAGAAGTTTACTCCTAAAGCACCAGAATTAGGTAGAACAAACTTAAACAACTACTTATTCGAAAGCAATTACGAAAAAACGCATTGGATCTGGGATAACCAGTTGACTTACCACAAGACTTTTGGTAAACACGATATTAACGCAACAGCTATTCACTCAGCACAGAAGACTAATTATGATTTCTACTCTATACAAGGAGAAGGATTTAGTAGTGAAGAACCATTTAATCAATATATGGGGAATGCTTCTATTATGCGTAAGCCTGTAACAGAAGTATATGAAGACGCATTGACTTCATTGATAGGACGTGTAATGTATAACTTTGATGATAAGTACTTTTTATCAGGAAGTTTGCGTAAAGATACTACTTCGCGTTTAGCTAAAAACAATCAGTCTGAAGTATTCCCTTCTGCATCTGTGGGATGGAGAATATCTCAAGAGAACTTCTTTAATGTACCAGTGATTAGCGAGTTAAAGCTTAGAGCTTCTTGGGGACAGATTGGTAATATTAATTCAGTAGGCTATTATTCTTTTGACGTGCCATTAAGTACTACAGATATTATCATGGGAGAAGATGGTATGCTTAAGGGAAAAGGAACGTATGTGAATAGACAGTCTAACCCTAACTTAAAATGGGAGACATCAGAATCATTAGATTTTGGTATTGATGCAGCTTTCTTTAATGGTCGTTTAAATTTAGTGGCAGATTACTTTAGTAAGAAAACTAAAGGGATGATTATCCCTGGATTAGAAGATGCTCACCATGGTACTGCTGCTGCCGATGTTAATGGAGGTGAGGTATTAAATAAAGGGATTGAGTTATCATTGAGCTATAATGATCATATAGGTGATTTAAATTATAAGTTATTTGGAAATGTAAGTTTCTTAAAGAATGAATTAGTTAATCTAAATGGATATAATCAAAGTGGTATTGACTATATCGCTCATGGAGATAACGTAAGAGGAATATTAAATCCTTATCGCTCAGTGGTAGGAAAACCGTTGTATTCTACTCATCTAGTACCTTATCTAGGTATTTTCCAATCTCAAGCTGAGGTAGATGCATACAGATCTAAAGATGGTAAACTAATACAACCAAACGCAAAACCTGGAGACTTCAAATTTGAAGATACAAATGGAGATGGTAAGATAGACAATAATGATAAGCAATTTATGGAAGCTTATGTTCCTAAGATTACTTATAGTTTTGGTTTAAACCTAGAGTACAAGAACTTTGATATCAGTATGTTCTTCCAAGGAGTAGGAGATGTAAAAGTATTCAATGGATACAAGTTTACTGCTTATAATGCTTCTCTACAAGGGTATAATTTAGACAGTAGAGTACAGAATGCGTGGACACCTGAAAACACAAATACAAATATCGCAAGACTGTCTACTAAAGATGATAACCAGAACTATGGAACAGCTTCTAGTTGGTATTTAGAAGATGCATCATACTTGCGTTTAAAGAACTTAACGATTGGATATACTTTACCTAAGAGTGTGATGAATGCACTATCTGCTAAGTCAAGTTTAAGAGTCTTTATGTCAGGAGATAATCTATTTACAATCACAGGATATAAAGGTATAGATCCAGAGGTAGGAGGTATAGGAATGGACGTAGCTGCTTACCCAGTGTCACGTACTATATCAGGAGGTTTCTTATTCACATTTTAATCTATTACAATTATGAAAAAATACAGTTTATCTAAATATAGTTTAGTGTTAGGTCTTTCAGCTATTTTATCACTAGGAGCGTGTAGCTCAGATTTTACAGAATTAGATCCTAAGGGGAATACTTCTTATGAGAATTACTGGAAGAGTGAGCAAGATGCTGTTGAGGCGGCGAATAGCTTATATCATATGATGATGCAGGATGAGATGTTTGGACGTGGATTCTTTTGGTACATCAATGCTTCTGATGATATGGTGACAGGGCGTTTAAATGCTACTGCTGACAATATCAAAAACTTTAATATGAATGGGGATGAAAACTATGTAAATGGTATTTATCAAAATGCATATAAGGTAATCCGTAGGGCTAATGATATTATTACTAAAGTTCCTGGTATGAATATTAGTGAATCAGTAAAGAATAGAGTGCTAGGTGAAGCTTATTTTATGAGAGGATTCTTCTATTTCTGGTTAGCTCATACTTACGGGGATAATGATAGAAATGGAGGAGTACCTATTATCACAGAGGCTAATATGTCTCAGCCAGCAGGTAGTTATAAAAGACCAGCTAGTGTAGTAGAAAACTATGATCATATCGTAAAGGATTTGACTAAAGCAGCTGAACTATTGCCATTATTCACGCAGTACTCATCAGATAACTATGGAAGAGCACATAAAGATGCTGCTTTAGCTTATATCACAAAAACTTATTTATATTGGGCACAGTATGATAAATCTAAGTATAACGAGGTGGTAAAGTACGCTGATGCAGTTACTAACTCAGGTTCGGGTAGAGCATTAGTAAATACAGGTAATCCAGCTACAGATTACAGAGAGTTACACAGTTATAAAAACAACTGGAAGAGTGAATATATCTGGTCTGTTAACTCAGGTATAGAAGGCGGTAGTATCTTACCTGGATGTATGTTAGAAAACAAAGGTTGGGGAGCATATAACGGTTGGGGATATTATACTCCAACAGAAGGGCTATATCAAGAGTTTGAGAAAGATGATGCTCGTCGTAAAGTAACTTTACTTGTATTCGGAGATGAGTTGACTTATTTTGGAAAGACGAAAAGATACTCTTCAGAGAACTCTTTATCAGGGTTACAGTTTAACAAATATATGTATGAGTACTCTACAGAAGATGCTTTAGGTAAGTTTATCAATACAAATGGTGATAAACCGACTACGACATATAATGTACCATTAATGCGCTATGCTGAGGTATTATTAATGAAAGCAGAAGCACAGATTATGTTAGGTCAAAACGGAGACGAAGCTTTAAATAAAGTGCGTGTGCGTGCTGGATTAGCTCCAAAAGCAGGGGCGACAATGGCTGATTTAAAACATGAGAGACGTGTAGAACTTGCAGGTGAATTTGCAAATAGACACTTTGACTTAGTGAGATGGGGAGATGCTAAAGAAACGTATAGTAAACCACTTTACGGACGTATTCATAAGGATCGTTCTAACCCTGATTCACCATATACAGTATCAGAAGTATGGAAGGTTAGAAACTTTGATGCAAGTTATATGCACGTTTGGCCTATCCCAAATAGAGCTGTACAGTCTTCAGGAATTAAACAAAATGTAGGTTGGTAATATAATTTTCAAAAACAGAGAGAGTTGCTATAACCACGGTAACTCTCTCTTTTAAACGCATAACATGAAAAGATTTTTCTTATCTATTGCTTTAATGGCTAGTGTATTTATGGCACAAGCACAATCTAAAGCATATAGAATACACTCACATAATGATTATCAGCAATCTACACCATTTTGGACAGCCTATTCTAATGGGGCACAATCTATAGAAGTGGATCTGGTCTTGGACCAAGGAGCTTTATATGTAGCTCATGAATTGCATAGTGTAGATAAAAATAGAACAATAGAGAGTTTATACTTAGAACCTTTATCTAAGGCGTTAACTTTAAATATAGGAAAGGCAAAAGGTCTTCACTTCTTAATTGATTTAAAATCAAATGCTAATCAATCAATGAAATTGCTGCTTCCTGTATTACAGAAGTATGAAAAGTTGATTAAGGAGCAAGACATCACTTTTGTGATATCTGGGAATAAACCAGACGCTAAGGAGTTTAGTAACTATCCTAGTTATATTCAGATAGACCATCAGTCACTAACGCCTCTTACAGATCAGAAACTTTGGGATAGGGTAGCTATGGTAAGTCTTAACTTCAGAGAATATTCGGTTTGGAACGGAAAAGGACGCATAGTAGAAGAAGAAAAACAAAAACTACAAGAGGTAATAGATCTAGTGCACAGCCAAGGCAAAACCATTCGATTCTGGGGTACTCCTGATGGAAAAACTGCTTTTAAAGCTTTTGTAGATATGGGTATAGATGTTATTAATACAGATAATCCATACTTAGCCAATACTTATTTATCTAATCTGCATAAGACAGTTTATACAAACAAAGAAGTGTCTAAAGTGTACAAACCAACTTATGCAAATGACGATAAGAATATGCCTATTAAGAATGTAATCTTATTAGTGGGTGATGGTAATGGTTTGACTCAGATATCTTCTGCTGCTTTAGCAAATGGAGGTGATTTAAGCCTTCTTCAGTTAAAGAGTATTGGGTTTTTAAAGACGCAGTCAGGAGATGACTTTACTACTGATTCTGCTGCTGGTGGAACGGCATTAGCAACAGGCGAGAAGACATATAATCGTTCTATAGGAATGAGTATGGAGAGAAAACCTCTAATTAATATCACAGAGTATTTAACTTCTTATAAGTTTAAAACTGGAGTAATTAGTACAGATGAATTAACAGGGGCAACACCATCTTCATTCTATGCGCACCAGAAAGATAGAGATGACGACACTCTAATAGCAAAAGACTTACTTACGAGTAATCTTTCTCTATTTGTTGGGGCTGGTAAAAAGTCTTTTAAAGGTCTTGACTTAAACAAACAGTTTAGTATAGTAGAGACAGTAAATGAAGTAGGAGTATCTAAGGCTAAGCGTGTAGGAATGTTCTTAGCAGAAGGTGGGTTAAAAGGAGTTATAGATGGTAGAACAGATGTGTTAGCTCAAGCGACTAAGAACAGTTTAGAGTTCTTATCTAAGGATAATCAGCCTTTCTTCTTAATGGTAGAAGGGGCAAAGATAGACTCTTATGGTCATTTTAATAATACAGGTGGAATTATTACAGAGGGGATTGATTTTGATAGAGCGATTACTGAAGCTTTAAAGTTCGCTGATAAAGATGGGCAGACTTTAGTTATCGTTACAGCGGATCATGAGACAGCTGGTTTTGCTATTCCTCAAGGAGATGTGAAAAAAGGAATTATAGAAGGAGACTTTATATCAAATGACCATACAGGTACGATGATACCAATCTTCGCTTATGGGCCAAGATCAGGAGAGTTCAGAGGTGTATATGAGAACAATGAGGTGTATCATAAGATTATCAAATTGCTAAATCTAAAGAAGAAATAGATGAGACGATTATTGATTTGTTTATCTCTGTTATTAACTAGTGTAGTTAATGCACAAGTTAAAAAGGTCGAGGGACGAGTATTTGAAGATAGTAATCAAAATGGGCAATATGATAAAGGAGAACCTTTATTAAAGGGAATTACCATTAGCAATGGGCGTGATTTAGTAAAAACAGATGCTAAAGGAAAGTATAGCATCAATACGCTAGTAGATTATCAAGTATTTGTTATTAAGCCGTCTAGTTATCAGTCTGCTTTGTCTAAGGAGAATAAAGTAAACTTCTATATGCCTTATGAGGTATTAGGTAAAGTAAATACTTATGATTTCGCTCTATATAAACAAGAGGAGTCTAAACCTTTGCACGCTGTTCTTTTAGGAGACTTGCAATCTGATGTGATGGATGATATTCACCATGTAGAGAAATTAGTAGTAAGCGAATTAGTGCAGAGTCCGCCTAATTTAATCTTTCCTTTAGGAGATTTAGTGTTTGATCGATTAGAGGTCTTTGATCCTCTATCTAAGTCTTTAGGTTTAATAGGAAGCCCTATTTACTATGTAGTAGGTAATCACGATCTGAACTTCGGAAAAGGATTGACAATTAAAGATAGAGACAGCAGTTATAAAAAAGCTTTTGGCCCTTCTTATTATGCCTTAGAGTATGGAAATGAGCTAATTATTGTACTAAATAATATCATGCCTGTAGATGAAAAAAAGTATGTAGGTAAGATAGATGAGGTACAGAAGATATTCCTAAAGAATGTATTAAAACAATATGCCTCTACACATACTAAAGTAAAAGTAATGATGCATATCCCTGTGGAATTTATGGAGGATAAAGCTGAGTTTGTGAATTTGTTTGACGCTTATAAAGAGGTGTTTATAGCAACAGGACATACGCATACTCAGTATCACAATTATTACCATAGAGCTGGTAAAACACCTATACACGAGCTAGTAGCTGGAGCAGTGTGTGGAGCGTGGTGGCAAGGCCCTCATGATATTGAAGGCATTCCTTTTGCGATGATGTATGATGGTACTTGGAAAGGGTATTGGAATTTACATTCAGAAAAGGACAGTTATAAACTAGGATATAAAGTATCAGGTAGAGATCAGCAGAAACAAATACACGTATGGGCACCCGAAGTAAAAGAATGGGATAAAAGCTTAGAACATCTAAATGATGGTTATGTATATGCTAATGTCTTTGCAGGAGATAAGGACACAGATGTACAGATTAGTTATGACGGTGTCTCTTGGCAAAAGATGGAGTACTACGAAGGAGTAGATCCTCATTACACCAGATTTATAGAATTGCAGAAACTTGGCCGATTTAAAGGAATGAATATATCCAACTTTGTTGATGCAAAGAGAAAGAGTAAACACTTATGGAGGCTATCTATTCCTCAGGGATTAGAAAAAGGACCACAAGTGATAAAAGTAAAAGCTATTGATCCTAGATACGGACTTAATCATGTGGAGTATCGTGTCATGTGGGCCCCACAATAGCAATTGTGATTTTTCAAGTAGTTATTACATAACTATTTAGATTAGTAGTGTTTGTATGGAAAGGCAACCCTGTTTAGGTTGCCTTTCTTTTTATATTATTCAGAGAATAGAAAGAATGGTAATACTTTTGGTTTTTCTTTAAATTCTATAGGAGATAGAAGATCTGCTTGTTTAAGTGGGGTGATAACTATGTTCTTTATTTTAGCATTGCCATTGATAGCGAAGCCTAGTTGTCCTTTAGTCTGTAGCAGATTGTGATTGTTCTGATAGTGAACATACTCTTCTTGATTTATCCATATATAGAGTTGGTTATTTCTCTTTTCTATTTTCCAATCCACCCATTTAGTAGAAGGTTTAAGTTCATATTTAGGAAGTTGTCCTATATGGTTTTTAGTGCGGATATACGTATTCTCTTTCTCTACTTCTTCAGCAGAGTAAAATTTGCGGTCTTCTATTTGTATCTTTTTGTCTAAAGTATTGTATAATATCCCTAGGAATGCCTGATCTTTTAGGTCTAACATAACTTCAAAAAGATAAGTACCATCTTTTACTTGAGATGAAAATGTAATAGAATAGTTGTCAGGTAATTTTTTATGTAGATTAACAATAGCCCAGTATTGATTTTTAGTACCTTCTAATAAAGTATCTTGAGCTGTCCATTCTCCGTTGACTACTGCCCATTTATTAAGGTGTTTATGATTTTTAGTAGTTGAGGTATATAGCTTTTGTTCTGTTGATTTACAGCTAATCAATAAAGAGAAAGCAGAGATAAGAAGTAGTGATTTTTTCATTATCTAAATTATGAAGATATTTTTTTGCAAGTTTAACTAATTTGAAATAATAAAAACTCAATTTGTGTGTTATTATATACATACTAGCGAAAGGTTGTGAAGATTTAGATGAAACCTTATCTTTGCGAACTAGAGAATACAGAATCACCTAAAATTTGTTTGGGCTCAATACTTTTTTAAATGAGAGAGATTCTTTATTTTTAAATAATTAAATTAAGAACAGGAATGATTAAAAAAGGTTTATTATTAATTGCCTTACTAATGAGTAGCTCCGTTGTCTTTGGACAAAAGAAGTACTCAGAATTAACAAAAGAAGATTATTTAAATGATTTTGATATTCTTATAAATATTATAAAGAACCAACACCCTAATCCATTCCGTAGTATTAATGCGAAAGAATTTGATAAGAAAGTTGTTGAGATAAGAAAGAATTTAGAGGAGAATCCTTCATATGCTACTTTCTTATTATCTAATCCAATCCCTTTAATTCATGATGCTCATTCTTCTTTGAGTACAGATACGACTATATTTGAAGATTTTACGAAGGAGACTACTTTTTTTCCAATGAATACTATAGTGTATGAGGGGAAGGTATTTGTAAATCAACACAATCCTAATATTCCAGTAGGAAGCATCATAACATCAGTAAACGATGTTAATTCTAAATCATATTTAGATAGAATTAATGTTACAACGGATGGTCAGATAGTTGCTGATGATGCAAAAGACTTCTCGTTTTATGTTTCATTAATGAATCCAGGAGCAGAGGAGTATAAGATTACTTATCAGGATAGTCTTAATGCAGTAGAAAAGAAGGAAGTCACAATAAAATCAGTTAATTACGCTCGTAATTATTACAATGTTCAAAAGGCAATTTTACCTGTTGATTTGATTAGTTATTCTTATGGGATCTATGGACGTAAGTTAAATGATGATACCTATTTATTGACGATTAAGACATTTGCTTTTTCTGAGGAGTTCGCTTATCAAAAGTTGAGTTCTTTTTTTGAAAAACTAAATGCAGATGGAGTAAAGAACCTGATTATAGATGTACGTGGAAATGGAGGAGGATATCTAAGTAATATTCCATTGTTCTATTCTTTTATCTCTCAAGAGAAGGTCTTTAAGAACAGTTATCGATATGCGACTAAGGTTGTTGATATCAATGTGAGAGAAAATCTAATAGATGGTAGCGGAAGACAGTACTCTGATATGGATATCAAGAATATGAATAACTTTATGTACCAGAGATATGACAAGAGTGAAGTGCCTGGTGATGAGTATTATTATGGAAATAATCGATTAGATGAGTCTTATGTAGAGAATTATCCTAGAGACCGTTATTACTTTGAAGGAAATACGATGTTATTAATAGATAATAATACAGTATCAGCGGCTGCATATTTTGCATCATTATTTAAAGAGAATAAAAGAGGAATGATTATAGGACAAGAGACGCGTACATGTAGCAACTTTACTACAGCATCTTGGTTTATTAATTATAAACTTCCTAACACACAGACTGTAGTTGATTTACCACGTTCAGAAGTATTTTTTAATAATCTAATTAGTACTAGAGAAGGATGTAGAGGAGTATTACCAGATTATTCTGTAGATGAGAGTGCTTTCTATAAGTCTTTAATAAAAGAAGAGGATCCTGAATTAACACTAGCTTTAGAGCTATTAAAAAGACAGTTGCAAGAACCTGAATTAAAAGAACCTTAATAAGGACAAAACATAAGAAGAGATGGCTAAGTGGTCATCTCTTTTCTTTTTGTAATAGGCAGAATAATAATTGTTTTGTAAGTTTGACAAAACCAGTAGAAACAGAAATATGTTAGAAAGAATTACTGAATTAACCTTTACTGAGTTGGTTGTTTTTAGTCTAGTGTTAAACCTTATATTCTATGGGGTATCTATTGGGTTATATACACTAGCTAATCGCTTTATAAAAGGGGAGTATATACAGGATGTAAAACAAGAAATTACTAAAGGAGATATTCTATTATCACTATTTGTATTAGTGTGTAATGCTTTTGTATTAGTATTAGGAGTTTGGTTTTATAACTTAGGATATATTAAGGTAGTCGAGAATAGTACTATGCTAATAATTCTATTACAAACACTTGCGTTGGTAATAGGAATGGATTTTTTGATGTATGTCTTTCATCGTATAGCACATATACCATGGTTTTATTCATTAGTACATTTAAGACATCATCAACATACAAGCGTTAATCCAATAAGTCTTTTTGTACTTCATCCTATTGAAGCTATTGGTTTTGGTCTTTTGTTCACACTATTGCTATATCTATTTACGTTTGATACATTAGCTATAGCTTTATACTTGATTATTAATCTTATATGGGGGACGATAGGACATATAGATAAAGATGTGTTTAAGAATACTGCATTTGAGCGAATTACGCGAGATATTCTATGCTTAACTGTTTTTCACAATATCCACCACCAAGACCCCAAATGTAATTATGGTTTTTATACTTTATTATGGGATAAGTGCTTTAAGACATATAGAAAGTTATAATTTAGGGTTGTAATTAGTTGATTATAAATAGGAAACTCTTTTTTTATACATGAATAACCCCTGGATAAATATAGTTGATTTAGGTTTTTGGAAAGATAAATGATGTTGATTATTAGTTAATTATGTTTTTTATTAATTACATGTAAGTATATTCTTTTACAAGAAAGGAAACTAGATTTTAACATTTTTTCGATTGAAATTCGTAATTTTGATATACTCCTTTATCATAGAGGATGTACGATAGTATCTTTAAAAGAATAATATGAAAAAGAGTATTGCAGTTTTGGTATTGAGTATTAGCGGAGTATTATATGCACAGGAGCCTTCTGTAGTAGTTGACTCAGCACGTGTAGAAACTCTTAGGCTTAATAGTATTAACTATCTGCTTAAATCCGACGTAGTTAATGATAGTCTTAATGAAGTTGATAAAACAGCACTATATCCAAGTACAATATCTCAGTTAGGACCAGGTCTAAAGATAATAGCTTTACATGATGATCAAATAACTCCTTATATAGATATAGAGAGTAAGAAAGATACAGTGCAAGTAAAAGCTCAGTATATCAATAATAAGCTTAATAAAGGAGTGGTACTAGAACCTAATGGCGACAAGGACCTAGCTGTGGTATATTATGATAACGCTATACCTCAATATAGATATATACAAGATTGTGACTATCATTTCTATACATTTATTTCAAGTGAGTTAGATAAGAATGATGAAGTCAGAAATAAGTTCTACGATCTTGAAGAAGGTGAGTTATTGCCCTTGAAACAAGAGTATGTAGATGGAACATGGCAAGCATGGGACAAGGAACTTCAAAAAGAAGAAATAACCTTAGAAGGAATTACTATACCAGCAACACTCTATTATACGAAAGATGATAAGAAGGAGCGAATGATGTGGAAACTTACAGATAATAAAGGATTACTTCATTATGTGTTAGTACAACGAGAAGGGAGTATGATTGTTGTCTATGAACAGACTTATGATTCTGTAAAAGAGAAGAGGGGAGAGTCTTACCTAAATGTTGCTTCTTTAATCAATGTAGGTTTTGATAAAAAACGAGTGAAAGCTAGAACAGAAAATAAAGAATCTATCTCAGATATCTATTTTGAGAATTATGGAAAGCTAGATTGGAAGAAGCCCAACCAATATATCTTTGATTATATCAGAAAGTCAGACAAAAGGATGATACGATCTCGAGTTATATTAGACAAGTCAATTACAGCTAATGATATTTTCTTTGATTTTATTGTTGCTCTAGCTAATAATCCTGAATTGTTTAGAAGAGATGTAGGCTTAAAGGATTTTGATTATAGCCAGCTTATAAAAGCTAATATTATACATTTAGTAGGGGATAAGAAACCTTTATATTTATTAGAACAATAGTATTTTCATACACAGAATAGCCAAATAGAGAGTTATAATCTCTATTCGGCTATTTTTTTATATACTTAACTACTTCTTTTATAACAGTTAATCCTAGATTAGCTTTTGGCTATGAATTTAACAGATTTATCTTTTTGTAGTAGTTGTCATTTTGTACCTTTAGCTTGAAAAATTTATTAACTAGAATGACACATTTAGAAAAATTAACAGCGATACGTTCTTTAATGAAGGACAAAGGAATTGATGGATATATCATACCATCATCTGATCCTCATATTAGTGAATATTTACCAGACCATTATAAATGTATTGCTTGGACATCAGGATTTAGAGGTTCAGCAGGTACATTAGTGATTACACAAGAGTTCGCAGGACTGTGGACTGACTCACGTTATTTCGTACAAGGGCCAGCACAATTAAAAGGATCAGGATTTGAATTAGTAAAATTGAAAGTTCAACATGCACCTGAGTTTGTAACATGGTTAGGAGAGAAATTATCTGCTGGTAGTACAGTAGCATACGATGGTAATCTAGCTTCATTAGCAGTAGCTAATGCTGTAAAATCTATATTAGAGCCATTAAATATAAAAATTGATGGACATGTTGATTTATTAGACCTTATTTGGAAAGATAGACCAGCACTACCTACAGAATTAGCCTATACATTACCTATCTCTATCACAGGCCAATCTACACCTGATAAGATAGCAGCTGTACGAAAAGTATTAAAACAAAAAAGAGCAACTAGTCATTTGATCTCATCATTAGATGATTTAGCTTGGGTTCTAAATATAAGAGGAACTGATGTAAAATGTAATCCTGTAACCTTAGGATTCGTATTTATCAGTCAGGATAAAGCTATTTTATTCATTGATTCTAAGAAATTAGATAAAGGAACAGCTGAAGAATTACAAGGGTATGGTATCTTAATTAAACCATACGAAGAGGTTAGAAATTACCTTAAATCATTAAGCGCTAGTGAAACAATTTTATTAGATCCTAAGCGTACATGTTTTGCTACATATGATTCAGTGCCATCTAATGTGAAAATATTAGAGGATATGAATCCTTCTACTATGCTTAAGGCTATTAAGAATGAAGTAGAATTAAGCCATGAGAGACAAGCTATGGTTAATGATGGTGTAGCGTTAACTAAATTCTTTAAATGGATTGAAGAGAATGTTGCTTCTGGCCAATTATCAGAAATGAGTATTGCTGATCATTTAAGAGATTTACGTGCTGAACAACCAGGATTTAAAGATATCAGTTTTGATACAATCGCTGGATATAAAGATCACGGAGCTCTTCCTCACTATAAAGCTGAAGAAGATAGCAACTATAGCCTAGAGGCTAAAGGATTGTTATTAGTTGATTCAGGAGGACAGTATGAGACAGGAACTACTGATATCACACGTGTTATCTCATTAGGAGAGACTACACAAGAAGAGAAAGAAGATTATACTATCGTGCTAAAAGGAACAATAGAAGGATCTATGGCAATTTTTACTAAAGGTACTAGAGGATATCAGATTGATGCGATTACACGTCGTCCTATCTGGGCTACAATGCGTAACTATGGACATGGAACAGGGCATGGTGTAGGATTCTTCCTTAATGTGCATGAAGGGCCTCATACATTTAATGGAGCTGCTGTTGATATCGCTATCGAACCAGGAATGGTTAGTTCTATCGAACCAGGACTATATAGAGAAGGTAAACACGGTATTCGTATTGAAAACTTAGTAGTATCTAAAGATATTGCATCTAATCAGTTTGGTGATTTTATGGACTTTGAGACTATTACGATTTGTTATATAGATACTCATTTAGTTGATAAGACTTTATTAGATCAAGTACATATTGATTGGTTAAATAACTATAACCAATGGGTATATGAATCTTTAGAAGCTAAGTTATCAGCTGATGAGGCAGCTTGGTTAAAAGAAAAAACAAAAGCTATCTAATAGCTATTATTTTATAAAAAAAGGTTGGTTCTTAATTGAACCAACCTTTTTTGTTATGCCTGTATAACATTTGAGTAGCGTATAATAGGGGTATATCCATTGCTCTCAAAAGTTTGATATTCTTGTATTAAATATTCTGATGATTGATATCCACAATGATCAGCGATTTCTTTAAATGAGTTCTTTGTAAAGAATACCATTTCTAGACTTCTTATATACTTTCTTTTTTCATGGAAAGTCAGATACTCTTCTCCGAAAAAGTAGATAAAATCATTATTAAATTCTTCTAAGGATAATTTTTTATCATTGATAAATTCTGTTAGAGCTTCAATTGTATTAATCTTGTTAGAAGCTAATTCCTTATAAAGTTTTACATACTTGTTTTTATCTTTCATGTAAAAGTCTATTTCTAATAAAGAATCGTTGCCTTGATTGCGCAGGTTAAGATAGAATAAATTAAGAACTAGTTCTCCCTTATGAGAATCTCTAAAGAATATTCCTCCTAATGCACAAAGCCTATCTTTTCTGTTTAAACAATTGAATCTTACATAGTGATATTCATCACTGCTTAAATGTTTGTTCAAAATAGGTAAATCTGTCGCTAATACCTTTGTGATTTGTTCTTTAGCCTCAGGAGCTATCTTTTCAAAGTTTACTTCTCTAATTAATTTACATTCGTTGTCAAGTACTAATGAAAAAGATTGGGCATATTTCACTTCAGTTTGGTGGTCTTTTAATGTAGCATAATTAATATGCATCAGCGACTCATATAACGTTGTTGTCATTGAGTCAAAATAGTTGTAGTGAAATCTCTGCCAAGCTAGAGAGTGCTTGTTTGTTTTAATGTTGAGGCCAGCGAATTTCTCTATGAATCCTCCCAGAACATCTGAGAGTTCTTCAAATAATTCAAGTGTCATAAATTAAGTTGTTTGATTAGTTAGGTTTTGTTTTGGAAATTTATATAATATTTCTTTAAAAACAAATAACTATTCTTTAATTTATTTTTTTAGAATTATGTAGAAATTACAAATAGCTAAAAAAAACAATGATTATTTTGCGGAATAGTTAAAATGCCTATACTTGTCTCAAAGTAGATATAACAAGGGGTTAGAAGAATAAGGAATAATGTTAGGATGCCAAAGTACATTCTAGTCCTCTTAAAAATAGTCCTCGATAGATATTAGTTAAAAATGGTGAAACTAGCTTTTTTTTGAGTGAAATAATCAAGTATCTATCTCTTTTATGCCCAAAAAATATGCTTGTAAAATAAAGAAGGGATAATTATATATTCTAATTATCCCTTCTTTATTGTTTTTGTCTAGTATTTATTCTCTTGTGTAGTCCATCTGTTTACTATACCAAATTTCTCCATTTGGCAGTTCGAAAGATCTAGGAGGTGTATTTACAAAGGTAAATCCTATTTTCTTATAACACTTAATAGCTCCTATATTCCATTCGAATACATTAAGTATTACCTTTTCTCGTTTTAGTATTTCTGTAGCATATTGTACAAAGACAGTCATCATTCGTTGCCCATATCCTTTTCCTCTACTATTTCTATCTCCAATTACGATACGAGCTAGTTTGGCTATATTGTCTTCCATTAATACAATTTCTCCTACACCTATGACGACATCACTCTCAGTATCGATTGCCTTAAAGAACATAGAGTTCTCAGTCTTTAGAAAGTCGACAATTTGTTCTTCTTGTAAAGGATGTGTGAATGCGTCTCCTCCAAACTGAAATAATTCATCAGCTGAGAAGTTCCAGTTAATCATTACTGGAGTGTCATTGGTTGTAAAAGTTTCTAGTTTTATCATGTAATTATTTTAATAAAACAAAGATAGAGATAAAGTAAATAAAGAATAGACGTGGAATGTAAATAACAACATAATTAGGGATAAATGCAGTAAATATCGCTTTTAAGGCAAAAAATAACTTAATTAACAACAAGGATAATTTAGAAAAGTGGTAAACTTGTATAAAATACAATAATATGGCAGGTAATACTTATGGCAATAGATTTAGAGTAACTACATTCGGAGAATCACACGGTGTAGCGATAGGAGGTATTATAGATGGATGTCCAGCAGGTATAACGTTAGATTTAGAAGCTATCCAGCAAGAATTAGACAGACGTAAACCAGGACAATCAAAAATAGTAACTCAACGTAAAGAAGCTGATGAAGTAAAGTTTCTTTCAGGAATATTTGAAGGTAAAACTACAGGTACTCCAATTGGTTTTATGATAGAGAATACTAATTCGAAATCTAAGGATTACGACCATATTAAAGATATTTATCGCCCTAGCCATGCAGATTATGTATATGATGAGAAGTATGGTCATAGAGACCATAGAGGAGGAGGACGTAGTTCTGCTCGTGAGACTGCCAGTAGAGTAGTGGCAGGTGCGATCGCTAAACAAGTATTAAAGAATATCAAGATAACAGCTTATGTAGCCTCTGTAGGTGATATCGCTGTAGAAAAACCTTACCAAGAACTAGATTTTAAACATATAGAAGAGAATCCAGTTCGCTGTGCTGACCCAATTAAAGCAGCTCAAATGGAGGAACTGATTAAAGAGGTAAAGAAAGATGGAGACTCTATAGGAGGAACTATTATCTGTGTGATACAGAATGTGCCTGTAGGATTAGGAGAACCTGTATTTGATCGCCTAGATGCTGATTTAGCTAAGGCTATGTTGGGGATTAATGCTGTAAAAGGTGTTGAGTTTGGAAGAGGATTTGAAGGAACAAAGATGAGAGGAAGCCAACACAATGATCCTATACTACCAGATGGTACTACAACAACTAATAATGCAGGTGGTATCGTAGGTGGTATCAGTAATGGAATGGATATCTACTTTAAAGTGGCCTTTAAACCAACAGCTACATTAATGAAAGATCAACAATCTATTAATACTTCACATGAAGTAGTAACTGTACAAGGTAAAGGAAGACATGATGCTTGTGTATTACCACGTGCTGTGCCTATAGTAGAGGCGATGACAGCAGTTACTATTCTTGATTTTTATATAGAACAATTTGGTTCTAAGTTTTAAGTATTGCTTAGAACGTTAATGTAATAACTGTCCCTTGCTGTAAATCAGATGCGATATCAAAACCAATGTGATGTTGTTCAAAGATGATTGTAGCAAGGGATAGTCCTATACCACTTCCTTTAATTGTACCTACATTCTTACCGCGGTAAAAAGTCTGCTTAATAAAGGCTAATTCATCTTCTGCAATACCTTTTCCTTGATCTTTTACAATTACTTGTAAGTGATTATTTACCACACTTAGTTTTATGCTAATAGGATTGTTATTAGAGTACTTTATAGCATTTTCTATAATATTATATAGTGCTAGGTGAATTAAGGTCTCATTACCTTTATATTCAAGTTTAGAAAAATCTTCAACTTCAATATCAATGTGAATCATTGTTTTAAACTCGATTAGTTTCTCTTGTAAAGCTTCATAAATATCCCATATTAATTCATCTATACGAATTAAACCTCTATCGCATTCTGTGTGTTTTAGACCAGAGAGCAAAAGTAGATTGCTCAAGATATTTTCGATTTTATAGATGTTCTCTAAAGCATCATGTGCTACTTGTTGATATTCTGCTGGAGTTCTTTCTTTCTGTGCAAATACTTCTAGATTACCACTAATTGCAGTTAGTGGAGTCTTGAATTCATGAGACACATAATTGATAAAGTTTTTTTGTATTAAAAAAGTCTCTGATAGCCTAGTTAAAAGGTTGTTATACGTGGAGATAAGTTCTTCCAGTTCATCATTTGATTTAGGTACTTCTATACCGTGTTCTAGATTGGAATAGTTTACTTCATTTACTTGTTTAACTATGTTTTTGATAGGTTTATAAGCAATGTTAGAGATGTATCGACTTAAGAAGTAGATAGCTGCCAATCCACCTATTAGTACTAGAGATAAAATGAATACAAGGTTCTGCATTTGACCTATAAAGTCTGTAGTTGATTCTCTAGTGAAGACTACGAAATCACCTTGGTTATCGGGATAGTAAATACCGTAATAGAAGTAGTTTTTATTTTTAAAATGATGAGATTTCTCTGTACGTACAATGTTTAATTCCTCTAGGGTAAGGATAGGATCGTCTAGAAGAGAACCATATGATAATTCATTCGCTTCATCAAATACAGCTACGTTTTTAGACTGTATAGCAGCTCTAAACTCTTCTTTTATTACAGAGTGTTCACTTTGTGAGAGTTCATCCTGTTCTAAGTAATAGATAGCAGAGAGTAGGGTAGTGTTTTTAAGCGCGCGATATATTGAATCTTGAGTCTTAGAAAAATAGGCTAAGAAGATTAATAAAGAGGCAGCTAAAAAGACAATACCAAAGGCAATAGTACTATATGTAGTAAGACGAGTTCTTAGATTCATAATTTATTCTTGAAGCATATATCCAGTCCCTTTAATGGTATGAATTATTTTGCCTTCAGATTCATCTATCTTATTTCTTAGATAAGAAATGTAGACATCTACTACATTAGTATTAGTGTCAAACTGAATACCCCATACGCGTTCTAATATCTGCATACGAGAGACTACCTTATCTTTATTCTCAAGTAAAAACAGAAGTAGCTTATACTCACGAGGAGATAGATCTATTTGTTTGTTATTTTGGGTAACTAAGTGCTTTTCGGGATCTATCTTTAGATTTCTACAGATATAAAAGTGTTCTTTTTTCTCGTAGTTAAACTTAGTTCTTCTTGTTAAAGCATTTATCCTAGACAATAGTTCGCTGAAGTGAAACGGCTTAGTTAGATAATCATCTGCACCGCTATCCAGTGCAGATATTTTATCTGTAGTTTCGCTTAGAGCACTTAACATTAATATAGGGGTGTAGTTCTTCTTAAAACGGATCATTTTAGTCAACTGAATACCATCTATTCCTGGAAGCATAACATCCATAAGAATAAGATCCCAGTCAGCTCCTAAGATTAAATCTCTGGCTTGTTCACCAGAAGCTGCAAGTTCTACTTGCATACCATTTTCTTCTAAACCTTTGACGATGAAATCACTGATTCGTGTATCGTCTTCCACAAGTAGTATATTCAAGGCTAAATTCGTTCTGTATTAGATTTGATAAAATCAGTTACCAAATATGCTATTAGTTTACCTACTAAATGATTATTTTGTTCATAATCTAGAGATGGCGCTCCTTCACATAAGTGAATATAACCAACATTTCTAGACTTAGCAAAATAATGGATAAATTGTCTTAGTCTCTCAGCAGAGAAACCTGTAGGTGTGATAGCACTACTAGCTACCATAGGTACTGCATCTAGATCTATTTCAATTCCGTATGTGTTGTTGTCTATATGTTTTTGAGCAGTTAATAGTTCAGTATCAAAAGACTTTTCTTTTCTAATTCTGATCTGCTCATATGTATTGTATTTAACTCTATCCGCATGGAGTTTTATATCATTAAACACTGTTTTAGAAGTATAATTCTCATGTAAACCAAAGATGAAGTAATTCTTTAAAAACCCTTCTTCAAAAGCATAAGAGAAACCATTACCACTATGACGTCCTTCTAAAGGTCTAAAATCTGTATGCGCATCAAAGTTAACTACATTGATAGGTTTACCTTTTGCTAATGCAGTTCCTTTAATATTACCGTAAGAGTTATTGTGGCCACCACCGATTACAATTGGAATCTTTCCTGCTTTTACAATATTAGCAATAGTATGAGACACTTCTTTATCTATAAGAGAAACTAGTTCGAAAAGTCTTTTTCTATCTTCTCTATTGTTTGGATCTAATTTATTAGCTTCTTCTTGTTCCTCAGCGAAGTCAAGATGTCCGATTAAAGTTACCCAACTTCCTTTGCAGAAGCGATTGTGTTGAATATTTAAAAAGCTATTTAAAAAAGATTGCCAAGCAGTAGAAGTTCCAGAACGACCTAGATTAGCTTTTACACCAATATCTTCAGGCAACCCAATCACAGCATAACGAGCATCCAGAGCTGCAAGTTCATTGTGCCAACTATCAGGGGATTCTAATGTGTGTATTCTCTCACCAAACTTAATTTCACCACTTCTGAATTTAGTTAATGAAGCCAAGTCGCTTTTTTTGAATAATTTTAGCCTTTGTTTATTCATAATTAGTAAGTTGTCGAGCTGTTATATCTATTATTTTTGTATTTGTCCATTAAGGATTACCTGATCTATATGGTTAGTACCAAATGCATAAGGTAACTCATAGAACGAATGTAATGGTTTTGTAATAATTAAACTTGCTTTTTTACCTTTTGTTATACTTCCATATTCTTTTTCTACTCCCATAGCATAGGCTCCATTAATAGTTGCAGCATTAATAGCTTCCTCTGGTGTCATCTTCATCTTAATACATGCAGTTGCTACTACGAAGTTCATATTTCCAGATGGAGTTGTACCAGGATTAGAATCAGAAGCTAAAGCTAATGGCAGTCCAGCCTCTATCATTTTACGAGCAGGTGTATAAGGAATAGAGATAAAGAAAGAACAAGTAGGAAGCGCTACAGGCATTGTCTTACTTCCTTTTAATATCTCGATATCTTCATCAGTCACTATTTCTAGGTGATCTACTGATAACGCACCATTCTTAACGCAAGTTTCTATACCTCCGATAGCCGTGAACTGATTTACGTGTACTTTAGCAATAAGCCCGTATTGTTGGCCTGCTTTCATAATACGTTCCGTTTCTTCACAAGAGAAATATCCCGTCTCTAAGAATGCATCGACATACTCTGCTAGATTTTCTTTAGCGATAGCAGGTATCATCTCATTTACAATTAAATCTATATATCCTTCGTGATTATCTTTAAACTCAGTAGGGAAAGCGTGTGCACCTAAGAATGTTGACTTAATAGCGATAGGGTAAGTATCTTTAAGTTTTTTAATCACTCTTAGCATTTTAAGTTCTGCTTCTAGTGTTAGGCCGTATCCTGACTTGATTTCTACTGCACCAGTACCTTGACTGATTACTTCTTCTAATCTTTTACGCGATTGTTCATATAAGTCCTCTTCTGATGTTTCTTGAAGTTTTTTAGCAGAATTAAGGATACCACCGCCTCTGTTAAAAATCTCTTCATAACTAAGCCCGTTGATTCTATCTACGAACTCTAGTTCTCTGTTACCAGCATATACTAGGTGTGTATGGCTATCTACCCAAGTCGGTAACACAGTTTTTCCAGTAGCGTCAATGATTTGATCTACAGTACTATCTGTAGGACAATTATCCATAGTACCATAATCTGCTATAAGGTCATTCTCTATAAGTATATATGCATTGTCTAGTTTAGGAAGTACTTTCATCTCATTACCAGCTACCATTGAGATAGCGATCTCTCTTACTTGAAGTATTTCTTTAATATTTTTAATCAGCAGTTTCATAGTTGTTATCGTTGTTTTTTTAGTTTTAAATATCGATTAAAAGTCTAAAAACTTTTATCTTTAAGCAAATTTACAAAATGTGAGACGAGTTAAATATAAGAAAACTAGAAAACTTCAGCCCAATTCTCTTGAATATTCAGGTTCTTTTCCTGAAGTTCCTATATCTATGCAGTTATTTATATACGATGAGGGAACTTTTGAAGAATATAATGATTTAAGTCTGAAAGAGATAGAGCAAATTATGTTGACAGCGTCTCCCTCTGCTGTAAAATGGTTTAATCTACACGGATTACACGATATAGCTTTACTTAAGGAAGTAGGAAACTTCTTTAAAATAGAAGCATATATCATGGCGGAGATACTTAACTTCTCTAGGAGGACTAGGGTAGAAGAACTTGACAATACTTTATTCTTTAGTGTTAAAGCTATCTTACCTTATCAAGATGATGAGGCTACATTAGATATAGAACAAATCAGTTTCATACTACAAGATAATGTTCTGTTATCTTTTCAAGAGAAAAGAGGAGCATTTTTTAATTTAATAAGAGAGCGTATCCGCACTAAAACGGGACAAATCAGAAAGAAAGATGCTGGGTATTTGTTATATGGCTTATTAGATTCATTGATGGAAAGTTATTTTGTTGCTTTAGATTTAATCGAGGATAATGTAGAGCATGTACTTATAGAGGCAAGAACCAAGTATCACAAAGATATATTAGTACGAATAGAAGAGTATACACAACAATTGCAAGAAGTAAAACGAGCGATTATTCCGCTTAGAGAGGTACTCTATAACTTAAAGTCTCAACATGATAAAAAGAACACTGACTGTGTTATTAGTAAAGCAAGTATAGCCTTCTTTGATAGATTACAGTACAAGAGTTATGAAATGTTAGATCAGATAGATTACAACTTAAACAAACTAGATAGTGCTACTAATTATTTCTTTTCATCTCAGAGTAATAGGATGAATGAAATTATGAAAGTATTGACTATAGTATCTGTTATCTTTATTCCCCTAACTTTTATAGTAGGGGTATACGGAATGAACTTTGAGAACATGCCAGAGCTAAAGACAGAGAATGGATATTTTTATACAATAGGAGTGATGATAACTCTGGTTATTGTGATGATCAGTTACTTTAAATGGCGTAAGTGGTTTTAATCTTGTTTAGAAATAATTGAGTTAGAATGTAACTACTACAATAAAATGGACTGAACAGCTAAAAAAGATATAGTTATTTTAATAGTGTTTTGTTTATTACTTCCACTTAGTTCCATTTTTCACCCTTATTATCTCAATACTTCTACTTTTTTCCATTTTATTCCATTCTGAATGGTGGGGTATTTTTTTGATAATCAGCATTTTGTTGTTTTTTTTTGTAAATACGTTTGTTCGGAAAGCCTGCGGAAGAGTTCAGTATTTCTTCGGAAAGAGGGCTTGTTTTTCGAAGAACTCCCAAAGACTGCCCAATGAAGTTCCGAACAAAACTTATTTTAGCAAAAAGTTTCCTGTTTAATGAACTACCTTATTCAAGGAAAATTTATAATTCTTACAGTTTTCGAAAGCTTGTGATGAAAATATAATAAATAAAAAAAAGCTCTATCAACAACAATAGAGCTTTAATAATAGGAAACAACATTATAACTTAAATAGAACAAAGTTCTATGATAGTTCTTTTTTAAATAATTCCTTTTTTCTGAATAGAAAAAGAAATGTATGCATTCACAATTTACAATATATTATTGAAAATCAATTATTAATTTGTTCAAATTGTGAACATTAGTTTTAATCAGGATTATTATGTTTTCTAATTAACTCCCTAAAACTTACTATACAAAAGTATAAAAAAGGCTTTGTATAAAATCCTAAACAGACGCTAAAACTTGGTAAAATAGTGCTTTTTGCGAAATACAATTGAGGATTGTTAATCTGTATGGTTTATGATTTCAAATTATATTAAAAAACGAGAGGTTTTCTAATTAAATAATAAATATTCTAACTGATAAAAGCATCTTTATGTCTCTTTCTTTAACGAAAAAGAGGAGAATGTAGATTTTATTAGAGAATATTTAATATTTAGAAGAAAAACGAGTAGTAAAGTAGTTAATCTAGATTAAGTAGATTCTGTTTTTATTGATGTAATTTTATACTAATAAAAAGCAACATTATGGAAATAGGAATAAGTATGTTTGGAGATCTAAGATTTGACAAACAAAACAATAGTTATCAATTAGCAGGACAACGTATAAATGAGATTATAGAAGAAGTTAAGTTGATGGATGAAGTAGGGCTAGATGTTTTCGGAATTGGAGAGCATCACCGCGCGGACTATGCTGTATCTGCTCCAGATATTATTTTAGCAGGGGCCGCTACTGTAACCAAAAATATTAAACTTACTAGCGCAGTAACAGTATTGAGCTCAGATGACCCAGTGAGAGTATATGAGGCTTTCTCTACTGTGAATGCAATGTCTAACGGAAGAGCTGAAATTACAGTAGGACGAGGTAGTTTTATAGAATCATTCCCTCTGTTTGGATATGATTTGAATGACTATAATGAGTTATTTACAGAAAAACTGAACCTACTTTTAAATATCAATTGGGCAGATGGACCACTGACATGGACAGGAAAACACAGACCTTCATTAAAAGATCAAGAAGTCTTTCCTAAAAGTGAGATCCCAATGGATGTTTGGATTGCAGCAGGTGGTACACCAGAGTCTGTATTAAGAGCTGCTAAATTAGGTTTGCCTTTAGTATTCGCTATTATAGGAGGTATGCCAGAACAATATAAACCATTTTTTGAATACTATAAACAGGAATATATCAAAGCAGGTCATGATATTAATAAGATGCAGATAGCAACTCACTCTCACGGCTTAGTAGGTGCTGATGGAAATGCTCTAGCCAGAGAATACTTCGCTACTTATAAAGATCAGATGGATAGAATAGGTGCTTCTAGAGGATGGCAACCCTATACGTATGAGCAGTATGAAGGAGGTAGAAGTAGAGATGGTGCTCTGTTTATCGGAGATGCTAACCAAGTAGTAGATAAGATATTATATCACCAAGAGATGTTCGGTCTGACGAGATGGTTAATGCACAGTGATTTAGGAGCTCCTGATCATTTGACCCAAATGAAATCAATCGAACTATTAGGAACTAAAATTGCTCCTGAAGTGAAAAAAGCGTTGGCAAAATAATTGCTAAGAATCCAATATATCAATAAACCCCTCTTATAGCGCTTAATATGGCGACTATAAGAGGGGTGTTTTGTTATAAGTATTTTTTCAGAATGAGTATAGCTTCTTCTATCTGCTGTTCTGTCAGAGAACCAAAGCTAAAACGTATCCCTTGTAAATCGGGAAGGTATGAAAATCGCTCTGGTCCCATAAATTTAATCTTTTCCTTATCTAATTTAGATTTTAGTATTTGCCATTCGATTTGTTTTAAAGGAATTAACCAAATAGCCAAACCTCCATCTGCTATAGTGTAATCAACTTGTCCTTTTAGGTGTGTATTTAATAGATCGGCTGTTAAGTCTCTTTTATTTTTATAAAAACTATGTGCTTTTTTGAGATGTTTTCTGATAGTACCATCCTCCATAAGTTGTAATACAGCTTGCTCCATAATATTATCTCCCTGTACATCAATGATATTTCGTAGTTCACCAATCTTAGTAATTAGATTACTATCTGTAGCAATATATCCTATACGCAGTGAGGGAGCCACTACTTTACTTAACGTTCCAATATAGGCGTAGTGATTAATATTCGGTAAGCTACTGATAGGCATAATGGGTCTATGACCATAGTGAAATTCATAGTCATAGTCATCTTCAATAATGGTGAAGTTATATTGATTAGATAATTCTATCAGTTTATATCTTCTCTGTAGGCTTAATGTAGCAGTAGTAGGGTACTGATGGTGAGGTGTGACATAGATTGCCTTAATATTTTTATGTGTTTTTAGGTAATCTTCTACTTGATCAATATCAATACCATTACTATCAACGTTAGCATATAGAAGATTTGCTCCAGCGTGTTCGAAGGTATTCCAGGCTTTTTTATACCCTGGATGTTCCACTATGACATAGTCATTTGGTTTTAAAAGTACTTGAGCTATCAGATACATCGCCATCTGACTACCTCTAGTGATACATATCTCATCAGCTGAAACCTGCATTCCTCTTAAATGATTAAGCATCTTACTGATATGCTCTCTAAAGTCGAGTAAACCAAGAGAAGAGGAGTACCCCATCATTTGCCATTTACCTTTTCGCTTAAATATTTGACGATAAGCTCTAGCTAGCTCCTCTACAGGAGCTATAGAAGTGTCAGGATTTCCATCATCTACTTTTATAGTATAATTTATAATAGTGCTCTGTTCTGATGCTATTGGCTTGTTTTTAGATTGACTTACCTCATTTTTAGAAAGTTTAGATACAAATGTCCCACTACGAGAGCGTGACTCAATCCAGCCCTCACTAAGTAGTACATCATAAGCTTCTATAACTGTATTTCTATTTACCCCTATTATTTCAGCTAGCTTGCGGCTGCCAGGTAAGGCTTCTTCTTCTCTTAGTTGCCCAAGCTTAATTGCCTCTATGATAGCATCAGCTATCTGTAGATAAATAGCTTTTTTATCAGAATTATTTAATTGGATTTGGAGGGGCCAAGGTCTTAACATTGTGGACTAGTATTTTTGATAATAGTATGCTTAATTACTAGTCCAAATATACAAGTAAAAAGAATAAAAAGATTGTTATTTCTTAGTATTGATTTTGGCACAATTTAATTGTCGATCTATACAATTAACTCCATCATTTTTAGGATAACATAGTGTAGAGTTACTAGGAGTCACACAGTGATTATTACTGATAATTAAGAACTCTACATTAATTCTAGGGATATATACTAGATGTGCTAAGGAAACAATATTGTAAGAAGGAGTTTTAAAGAGGAAGTAATACTCGTGATTATACTCGGTTATTTCTATTATATCTTTAGAAAGAGAGGAAATCATAAGGTGAGGAGCAAAGAACTTTATTATATCTTGCTTTAATTCTTTCTCTTTGATGAGTAACTGATAAGATTTGTTGTTACTAGTATCATAGTTGATTCTTATTATATTTCTTTCATTAAGTGTCCTTTTTTTATAAGCTAAGTTTGTATCTACTTTAGTCTGAGCAGAGAGAGTTAGAGAAGTTAGAAGCAGAAGAAAGAGAAATGCTCTCATAGTCAAGTTTATTGATATGATAAATGAGCACAAATTCTATTCCATAAATGAGATGAAAAGTTAGTAAGGTAAAAAAGTAATCTTATGTAAGTCTTAAAATTGAATCATATAGTACTTAATTTTTCTCTTTCTAAAAAAGAAGGAGTACTTATACTTAAACACGGGTATGATTATAAATCCTTTTTGCTTTAATTTTTTGGCTAATGAGACAGGAAGATTACTTATTATACAAGAGTTTTTCCCTTTTATGGCACAATCTTTTAGCTTGTTTATAATTATTTTGTATTGATCATTAAGCGCATTTTCTGCTATATTATTTAATTCTGCTGCAGTCATGATTTTCTTAATTACATAGATGTTGTTGATACAAAATTAAATAAATGAGAAAAAAATCAGCTGTTTGTGTTTTATTTTTAAATGATACTTAAATAGTTAACATGATTTAATGATTGATTATTATGTTAGAAGTATAACTACTAAAACGCTCCCTTTTAGTTCGTTGAAAGTAATGAACATATCTCTATAAATTAACAATGGAAGGAAAAATAAATAGTTAATATGATTTATTGTTTGTTTTTATTCATTTGAATATCTAGTTGTGTTGTTATAATCTTATATATAACATTGATATGTTGTATTAATTGTAAAAGATTAATTCAAGATTTAAATAAAAACCTAAGAGTGTTAAAAATTATAAAATAATGTCTATTTTTGTAATAGTGTAACTAACAATATTGTTTTGTGTTTACAATAAAGGATATGAAGAAATTACAATTTATTGCTTTAGGAGCAGCCTTATTAAGTTTTGTGTCTGTATCAGCTCAAAAGATAGAGGGAAGAGTTTTTGATAAGAAAACCAATAACCCTATTACAGAAGGTGAAGTGACATTCTATAATAATAGTGGAGAGAGAATAGCTACAGTATATACAACAAGTGAAGGGACTTATTCTTTTGAGCCTAAAAATGTTAAAGAGGTACATAAAGTATCAACTGCTGCTAAAAACTATAGTAAAGCTGAAGTCCTAATCAATCAGATGGAGAAAGGAGTTATTGCTAATTTTGGATTAACATCTAGTACTGGAGAACCGACTAAAGCGTATGCTAATGTAACTGAAAATATAAGTGCTTCAGGAACTTATACAGGTAAATATGACAATAGTACATTACCTTCTTTTTACTATGATTTTAATAGTTCTTACTTAAATCAAGATAATAAGAATACAGTAGACGAAATCGTGTCTTATATGTATAATAATCGAGATGCTAAGGTAAGAGTTCATGTTTACTTTGATACTAGAGGGAATGCTAAGTATGACGAATGGTTATCTGAGCGTAGAGCTGATAGAGTTATCAACTATCTTGTTATGAAAGGAATAAATCCATCTAGATTAATGAAATGGGTTGAAACTGTAAATTCTAATATTCCTCCTAAAGGACCTAATCCTAAAGGTGGTGGATGGGAAAGTAGAAGATGTGATTTCGATATAATTTAATAGTTATTATAAATTAGTGAAGCTCTGAAACAGTAATGTTTCGGAGCTTTTTTATTACGATAAGATGGAGTAAATAAATTGTTTATAAATAATGAAGAGTTGGGACATTTGTCTTATTTTTGAGCTTTAATAACAACACTAACAAAAAATGACACTAAAGTATCAAGGGAAGACTAAAGATGTATATAGTCTACCAAACAATCAGGTTCTTTTAAAATTTAAAGATGATGTAACAGGAGAGAATGGAGTATTTGATCCAGGAGCTAACACAGTTGGATTAACAATTGATGGAGCTGGTAAAAGTGGATTAAAGATGACCAAACACTTCTTCGAAGTATTAGCTGCTAAAAATGTAGTAACTCACTATGTTTCTGCTGATATTGAGGATGTATCAATGATAGTAAAAGAAGCAACTCCGTTCGGAAAAGGACTAGAAGTAATCTGTAGATATAGAGCAGTGGGTAGTTTCTTTAGAAGATATGGTGCTTACTGTACTGAAGGACAACCTCTAGATAGCTTTGTAGAAGTTACGATTAAAGATGATGAAAGAGCTGATCCAACAATCTCTGATGATGCATTAGAAATGTTAGGTATCTTATCTAAAGAGGAGTATGCTGTCCTGAAAGAACGTACAAAACAAATTTGTCAAATCATTAAAGATGAATTAGCTACTAAGAATTTAGAGTTATACGATATTAAGTTAGAGTTTGGTAGAGATAAGGCTACGAATGAAATTATCTTAATAGATGAAATTTCTGGAGGGAATATGAGAGTGTATAAAGAAGGTGTTTATATCGCTCCTCTGGATTTAGAGAAAGATTTCTTGAAATAATAGATATAAATAAAAAAGGGATATTACTAAGTAATATCCCTTTTATTTTGCTTAAATCCCTATTTTACAGACTCGTTTTCTGTGTCTATAGTGCTTTTAGACTCTGTAACTGCTTCTTTAGCCATTGCAGAGTTTGTATTAGTTTCTCTAGTAGCTTGTTTGAATTCTTTAATTCCTGTTCCAAGTCCTTTCATTAATTCTGGAATTTTTTTACCTCCAAAAAGTAATAAAGCTATTGCAACAACAACTATTAATTCTGAAGGAGCTACTCCTCCTAAAGGGATGATTGTTGAAATCATATTGCAAAGTTATTTTGATTGAGAGAAACAAATGTAATTAAGAGATTTATTACATAAATATTTTTTAACATGATTTTAATTGTGATTTATTCAATCAAAAGCTCTTATGTTACAACTTTGGTAATATAATTCGAGTTCATAATTCTTAATATTCCCATATAATTCATGTGAAATGAAATAGTATCTCCAACTTTCAGACTGTTAGGGTTGTCCTGTAAGTCTATCACCATCATATCTGAGCTAGAACCTACAAATGTAATAGCGGTATTAATAGGGGTGATGTGAGCCTCTTCAATATCTAATAAGCCTAAATCTATAATAGCTCTATAGTTAACGCTATTTTCCCACGCAGGGTCTAGTTCTACTTTCTCACCTGTCATTTTTAGACCTATTTCTCCATCTGGCATCATTGGCTTTTCATGAAGTTCGATGATTTCAGCATGTAAGGTAAAGACATTTTGTTTGAAGTCTTCATACTCTGTATTATCATAAGCATTGGTTCCCATAAATAAGGTTTCACCAATTCGGAAGTGATTGATATCGGCTGGTAATGTTTTATTTAGAACAAGTGGAATAGTTACTGATGCTCCACCTGATAAATAAGGTATCTTACGATTAAACTTAAGCTCTAGAAGTTCTTTATATAGGCTTAACTGGATAAGCTTATCCTGATTAGGTAGAACACCATACATACAGGTTAGATTAGTTCCTAAACCAATAACTTCAATATTTGGCAGTGTAAATACCTGTTTGTAAAAGTCAATTAGCTCTTCTCTTAACACTCCTTCTCTAAGTTCTCCAAGCTCTACCATAATGACTATCTTATGTGTTTTATTCTGCTTAGTCGCTTCTTCTGATAGAAGTTTTATAGTTTCTAATTCTGTATTGAAACTAATATCTGCATATTCTATTATCTCATCAATACTTCCATTAGGAGCAGGTTTGATGTAAATAGTTTCAATAGACTGGTTTAGTTTCTTTATCATTTTTAGATTAGAAACTCTAGAATCGCATATTTGTTTAGGATTAAGCGCTAATACTTCCTTTAAGAATGTCTCATTACCACACAGTAGTTTCCCTACAACAGCCCAGTCAATTCCTTTATGCTTAAATAGTGTATCAAGATTGTTGAAGTTGTGTTTTAATTTTTCGGTATCTAATGTTATAAAAGCCATCTATTACTCTCTAGTTAATCTCATTTCGATATATTTCTTCTCAAATCCTTTTCTTTCATAAAGGTTTTGAGCAGGATTATCTCTGTCAACGTGTAAGGCAATAGACCCTTTAGCTTCTGTTTTTACTCTATCTAGTAATTGCCCCCCTAAACCTTGTCCTCGTACACTAGCATCAATAGCTAGATATACTAGGATGTGTTCTGGAATAAAACCATCCATAAGTGTATCTAATAATACAGCGATACCAACAATATTATCATTAGAATCTGTTGCATATAGTATAAAACCACCAGGTTTGTCATTTTTAGCTAGGGCATAGTGAATTGCTTTTAAAATGTCTTCTTTCTTATCTCCATATTGTTCTAAATGTTGATATAGGAAATTACAGTATTGCTCAATCTGAGTATCAGCAGGCGTATTAAATTTGTTTATTTTATGGATTGTAAGCATAAAAATAATGGATTTGATGCTTATTTAGGCTTAAAACAAAAGATGTAGACAAAAAAGAAAGGGTAGTAAATTAACCCTTGATTTGAAAGTAGAAAAATAAAAACATTAGTTGTTTTTATTGAATATCTCTTCTAATAAAATAGCTAAATAAGCTTGATTAAATAAATTCGATTTCTGTAAAATTAATAAAACAATGCCGTTTTGGCAAATATTAATGTGTTTTATTGTAAAAAGTATACTGTTTTAGACCTGTTTTTCTTCTTGATTTGAAGCTGTATTAAAAGGATGAACTTAAGTAAATTGTATAAAAAAAGCTAGTAGGTAACTCTACTAGCCTTTAATGAATTAGATATCTAATCTATATGTTTTTCTTTCTTTGTGTATCTCTGGATTTAATTGTTTCCAAAGTTGTTGAATTTTATTGTTCTCAACTAATAGTGGGTTTGTTTCAACAAAAGTAATATTGTGTTTTTGAAAACATTTAAATATCTCTTCAAATATGACAGCTGTCACTCCTTTATTTCTATATTCAGGATCTACACCAATTAGATAAAACTCTGCGTGATTGTTTTTCTTTATCGCTTGCAGTAGGTGCCAAAATCCAAAAGGGAATAGTTTACCATTCGCTTTTTGGAAGGCTCTAGAAAAAGAAGGCATCGTTATGGCAAATGCTATCATCTTATTGTTTTCGTCCATGATACAAGAAATATAATCTGGATGAATAAACTGAAGGTATTTCTTTTTATAGTGTTCTACTTGGAATGGTTCAATAGGTACAAAGCTTTGTAAGTCAGCGTATGTTTTGTTTAACAATGCAAACATTTCATCTACATAAGGCATTAGCTCTTTTATAGAATTAAATTCAAGGACCTTAACTTTATATCTGTCTCTTACTAGTTTTGACATTTTATTGATCTTCTCTTTGTCAAATAGAGTAAGATCAAGCTTGTATTCTAGCCATTCAGCCTCAGGTTTGAAACCTAATTGCTCCATATGTTTAGGATAGTATTCATAATTGTATAATCCTATCATTGTAGCGATGTAATCAAAACCTTTAGTAAGCATTCCTGCTTTATCCATATTAGAAAATCCCATAGGACCTTCTATATATTCCATCTTTTGACTTTTTCCAAACTCAATAACGGTGTCTATTAAAGCTTTAGTTACTTCAATATCATCAATCATCTCAAGCCATCCAAAGCGTACTTTTGGTTTGTGAAGGTCTTTTACTTCTGTCCAGTTAATACAACAAGCAACACGTCCTACAATTTCATTATTTTTATATGCTAAGTAGAAGTGTACGTCTACAGTTTTAAAAATATCGTTATTCTTATCAAAACTTTTGACTTCTTCTTTTATCATAGAAGGAACCCAATACTTATTGTCTTTATATAGTTTAAAAGGGAACTTGACAAACTCTTTTATTTCATTAGCTGTCTTCGCTTCTCTAATCTCAATCATTTTCTTATTTGTTTTATTAACCTCAGTTGATACAAAGATACTTATTTGTGATATTGACCCACTATGTTTATCTGAATAATCAGTTTAGTTACTGTAGTTTTTTTATGGTAAGTAACTCATTGTATTTTTGTTGTTTTGGGTAAGCTCTTATAGAGTAATTCTCTTTCGGGAATAGGGTAGAGTAATTCTCATTTCTAACCTCATCCTCTTTGTTTAAGACAATTGTGTTGAATAATATAAAACCATTGATATTAAGAATCTGCTGAAGTTTCTCAACAAAATAACTTTCAAAAAGAAAGGCTGGCATTCTTGCATCTTGAAAGATGTCTATAATGATAAGATCATAAGAATTCGTAGATCGAAGTACAAATTCAAATGCGTCAATATTGTGTATGGTATGATTGTCGTGATATTGCTTTAAATTAAAATACTTGTTGCCTATAAACAATATAGCTTCGTCTAGTTCAACACTGTCTATATTGTTTTGATATTTTATTTCATCTCGCAATGTTTTTAGTACTCCACCTGCACCTAGACCTAAAATAAGAACATTGTTCATCTTTTTGATTTTTTCAAAACCTATAAAAGCCAAACCATTCTTTAATACTTTCTCTAGATTACCATAAGAGTAATTGGTGTGTTTGGTATCTACTACTAAATTTCCATCTACCCATGTTACCTCTAGTCGCTGACTTACTTTTGAAGGAACTCTCTTTTCTATAATAGGTGTAAAATAACTAAGGATTCTTTTTATCATTTTCTAGTTAATCTTTATGCTCAAAGATAAATTAAATATTACTTATAATTAATGGAAGGCGTTTAATAACGATGATAAAAAAACGACTTTTCTATTATTAAATCTAGCTAGTTCAAATGTTAAAATTAACGAGGTTTGAACTGACTAAAAGTTCCATCTTTATAAAAAATAACCACCTGTTCTATGTCTCCTTTGTTTGATCCAAAAGCAAAATTAGGGAAGGGATCTTCCTGTTCTTTTTCTTCTTTTTTCTCTTTAATTACAGTGTTTATTTCTTGTTCAAAGTGCTCAATTTCTTTAGTAGCTATTTTAGGTTTTTCGACTACTTCATCGTTCGAAAAAAGATCGTTTGAATAGGTTGATGAGATAGGAGGAGAAGCAGGAGTTTGAATAATTTTTGTGATAGTAGTAGTGTTGTCTTTGTCCAAATAATTACCTGTTCCTTTTAATAACCACTCTAAACTTAGCTCTGGAAAAGCGTCATTTATTTTAAGGATAAAGTCTAAACTAGGCTTGTTTCGACCTGACAGTAGGTGAGATAAACTAGACCTTTGTACCCCAATTTTGTCAGCAAAAGAAGAGGCCGTATGGTCAAAGTTATTAAGTAAAAATTCAAGTCTGTTTACAAAGTTATCCATAGTGATTTGTTTATAAAAGTAAATAGTTCTAGTGTTTACAAATGTAATACATATGATAATATTACAAATGTATACATAATTATTATTGTAAACAATAGTAAATCTTTACTTTATGTAGATGAATTTAATTGATTGAAAATAAGTAATTTAAATATAGTTGTTTATGATTGTAAACTTGTAAAGTAATAGTGTGAGTAACTTTGTAACATATTGGTTACAACTGTAACAACAATAAAATCCAATTCCGTTTACAGATGTAAAAAATAGAATGTTTACATTTGTAATATTAAAAATTAAAAGTAAGATGGACTATACTTCTTTAGTAAAAAACTACACAAATAAATATGTAGCTGACAGATATGTGACAGTTGAAAATGTAGAACCTTTTTTAATGGACTTGAACCAAAACTTTAAGATAGAAGAAAAGGGGATGTCTGTAGAAGGACGGTCTATCAAAACGATTAGTTGGGGTGTTGGCTCTACTCGTATATTTATGTGGTCACAGATGCACGGAAATGAATCAACAACTACAAAAGCAGCTTTAGATTTTTTATTAATGTTGAATGACTGCAAAGAAGATTTCGTAGCTCAATGGTATCAAAAATTCACCCTATTAATAGTACCAATTTTGAACCCTGATGGAGCACATTATTATACACGTGTAAATGCTAATCAAGTTGATTTAAATAGAGACTCAATTGACCTTAGTCAACCAGAAAGTAAATTGTTAAGAAAACTCTTTGAGGAGTTCAAACCTCACTATGCATTTAACCTTCATGATCAACGTACTATTTTTGGTGTTGGAGATACTGGTAAGCCTGCTACAATATCTTTTTTAGCTCCTTCTTATAATGAAGCTCGTGAGATTAACGATAACCGTTTAGAGGCTATTAAATTGATTGTATCAATGAATGATGATTTACAAGGTGTGATACCTGGACAAGTAGGTCGATTTGATGATGGCTTTAATATTAATTGTATTGGAGACTACTTTCAGTCTCAAAATGTACCCACTATATTGTTCGAAGCAGGGCATTACCCTAATGATTATTCAAGAGAAGTAACTCGTAAGGTCGTTTTTAGAAGTCTTATTGTAGTGGTTTCTGCTATTTTTGAAAAGAATTATGATAATAATCTTGTTGATTCCTATTTAAGTATTCCAGAAAATGAGAAAAACTTCAATGACCTTAATATAGAATACGTTAAATGGAAGAAAACTGGAGATGAATATATTGTGAAAATTCAATTTTTAGAGCAATTAAAAGGGGAATATGTTAAATTTTATCCTATAATTGTTGATATTATTAAAAAAGAAACTAAATTTGTGCATCACACTATAAGTAAGAGTCTTTTCTTTAAGGAAACTTTGAATAGTATAGATGAGGCAATTAATAAGGAATTAACCGAATGTGTCGAATATGATGGCTTAGAGGTTAATAATTTATTAAAAAAATAATAAAATTTATTTTTTTTTCAGAAAATCCAAATTTTATTTAGTATTATTGTACAGAATTATAGATTATAATAAGATAAATAATTGATTTATGAGTAAATTTCGTTTAGATGAAATCGATCACCAAATCCTAGATATGTTGATTGACAATACGAGAGTTCCTTTTACAGATATAGCAAAAAAACTATTAATCTCTGCAGGTACTGTTCACGTTCGTGTTAAGAAGATGGAAGATGCTGGAATTATCCAAGGTTCTTCATTAACTTTAGACTACGAAAAATTAGGATATGCATTTATCGCATACATTGGAATTTTCTTACACAATACTTCTCAGACTAAATTCGTTTTAGAGCGTATTAATGAGATTCCATTCGTAACTGTTGCTCACGTTACAACAGGTAAGTTTAATGTATTCTGTAAGATTAGAGCTAAAAATACACGTCATGCTAAAGAGGTAATCTACATGATCGATGATATTGAAGGAGTTTACAGAACAGAATCAATGATTTCTTTAGAAGAAAGTATCAACGATAAAAAACGTTTAATGCACACTATCTTTAAAGAATTATAAGATAAGTTGCTATTAATATAGAGAAGGGAAGCCAATTTGACTTCCCTTTTTTTATACACTTTAGTTGGTATATGTATTAGTTTTGTTCATATAAACGATCTATTCCTAGTTATCTGATGGTAAATATCTAAAAATAGATGATTCTCTGTCTTGTTTATATAACTACATGACTTGTTTTAATTGAAAGCTTTAATTCTTCACTTATCCATTCTTCTTCTTTTCCTTATTTAGCTTTTGTTGGACTATTTATGGACAATATGGTGAGTTTAGTAGACTAGAGATGCTATTTGCCCAACAATAGACCTCGTAATGATTAAGCACTGTCCTACAGATCAAATTAAGAGCTAATTCTGTAAGATAGGTTAGAAGCAAAATTGATAGAAAGCCTTATTTACCAAGGAATGAAATAAGAAATTAGTCCTTCTTTTCTTTTTATTTGTATTTTTGAAAGAAAAAACATGGATTCATTAACACAAATTATACTAGGAGCTGCTGTTGGTAACGCTATAGCTGGTCGTAAGATTGGCAATAAAGCGATACTTTACGGAGCTATTGCAGGTACTATACCTGACTTAGATATTTTGTCTGTTTATTTTACTGACCCTATCACTGCTGTTGAAGTACATCGTGGTTTTACACATTCTATTCTCTTTGCTTTATTTGGAGGTGCTATCTTAGGGTATCTAATGTACTTGATTGAAAGGAAAAATAAAGTAACCATAGAAGAAGGTTTCTGGTTGTTCTTTTGGGGGTTCTTTACCCATGCTCTTTTAGATATGTTTACCACTTGGGGAACACGTTTACTATGGCCTTTTGATTATTCTTTTGCTTTTAAGTCTATATTCGTCATAGACCCTTTATATACTTTACCCTTTGCTTACTTCTTAATTCGCTCTATGCGAGAAAAGATAGATATGAATAAGAGGATGTATTATAATCGTATGGGGTTTTATGTGAGTTCTAGTTATCTGTTTATAACATTAGCGCTAAAGGCATTTGCTTTTTATAGCTTTACAGATGCTTTGTCTAAACAAGGAATTAAGTATACAGAAATGTCTGTAAAACCAACAGTGATGAATACTATCTTATGGAATGCTATTGTAGAGACAGAGGATTCGTTCCTAATAGGTGAATATTCGTTCTTTGACCATTCACCGATTACTTTTCAAGAGTTTCCTAAAAATAAAGTATTGATTAAGTCACTAGAGAATCATCCTCTAATTGTTAGGTTAGTTGATATAAGTGAAGGATACTATACCTTCTCTGAGAAGAAAGAAGAAATTTACTTTAATGATTTGCGATTTGGATTATTAAAGAATGAGGGAGAAGAGGTGCAGTTTGCGTTTAGTTATCGTTTTTACTTGGATAACAAAGGAGAACTACAGGCAGAAGAGGTTAAAAAAGACCGTAAAGATGGCGTTAAATTACTTAAAAAGCTTTGGGTTAGACTTCAAGGAATTTAATTAATGTATTTCATCCCATTTTAACTATTATAATACTAACTTATCTTTACTAATGTCTGTATATCAAAAGCATCTTCTTACTATTGTCTTAGAACAACTCCCAGAAGGAGTTAAACTTGTTGACTTTTTATCAGAGTTAGTGCATTTAAGCAAAGAAGCTTGCTATAGACGAATAAGATGTGAAGTAGAGTTTACCTTATCAGAAGTTGTACTAATAGCTAAGGCATTGAATATTAATTTGACTTCTCTTGTGATTAGAGAAGGAGGGGAGAAAGTAACTTGTAATCTTAGAGTAGTTGAAGAAGATACTCTAGTAAATAGTTATATAAAGAAGTTAGAGGCTGATTTAAATGTATTAGAGGGCTTTGATTCTAAATCTCAGCACTCAATACATTTTGTATGTAAAAATCTACCAGAGCTATTCTATTTTAGTTATGAAGGGTTGATTAAGCTTCGCCTATTAAAAATGCAATTAAATCAAGGAGGAGTTAAACCTCAACAGACTTTTAATCAGATTGTATTGACTTCTTCTCTTAAGAAGGTACATGACCAATATTGGAAAGCATTGACAGACTTTAAATTAATTGTTTATTTAGGGCCTGATTTGTTAATGGGTATCTTACGTGATATTGAGTTTTTTACTAAGATTAATCTTTTGACTTCAGAAAACAGACTTCTATTACTTGAAGAGTTAAAAGCAATCTTAGATTTAATAAGTGAAATAGGAAACACGGGTATGTTTAGAAATAAGGAGATCGATCTTTATATTTCGCATATTATTATTGAGCTTTCTCAGACTTACTTAAAATCAGAAGGATTAGAAACAACAATACTAGAATTAGAATTTCCCAATAGTTTATTGTCTTTCGATGCCTCTTTTAATGCTGCACAGTCACACCAATTAAGTGTAGTTAAACGAACGTCTACATTAATTTCTCAATCAGCAGAGGTCGAAAAAATAGCTTATCTAAATAGACAAAGAACAATCTTAAACGATATAAAGAGCAATTAGTTGCTCTTTTTTTATGTTGTATTCCTAAAGTATCTTGTCAATGCTTTATGTTCTTGTTTTTCGCTAAAAGACAAAATAGGATAGTTTGTTTTCGATTTTAGACACAAAAATGCCTTAGTTTATGGTTGATATAGTTGTTACTTGCAGGTCAACAGAATAGAGATTATAGATATGGCTAATAGAAATTTTACACTAGGAATAGAACAAGCGAGAACTTTAGATCAACAAGATGTATTAAGTAAATTTAAAGACAGGTTTTATCCGTTATCAGGTAATAAAATCTATATGGACGGCAATTCGCTAGGATTAGCCTCTAAAGATGCAGAGCAAGCCTTGTTAAAGGTGATGGAAGTGTGGAAGAATGAAGGAATCCTAATTTGGAATGCAGATAATGGGCATTATTTTAATTATGGTAAAAACCTTGGAGCACGAGTAGGTAAATTGCTTAACGCAGAAGCTAATGAAGTAATGATCACGGCGAATACTACATTAAATATCCATCAAGCAATAGCAACTTTTTGGAAACCTACAAAAGAGAGATATAAGATATTAGTAGATGATCTTAATTTTCCAACGGACAGATATGCTATAGATAGTCAGATTGCTCTTAAAGGTATGTGTATTGACGAGGTAATTAAGATTGTACCTAGTCAAGATGGTGTCTTTATAGATGAGCAGGCTGTGATAGAAGCAATGACTGAAGAGGTAGCAGTTATTCTGTTGCCATCAGTATTATATAGAAGTTCTCAATTATTAGACATGGAGCGCCTGACTAAAGAAGCACATAAGAGAGGTATTTATATCGGTTTTGATCTATGTCATTCAATAGGAGCTGTAGCTCATGATTTTAAGACTGTTCAACCAGATTTTGCTATTTGGTGTAATTATAAATACCTATCAGCAGGACCAGGTTCTACAGCAGGTATTTATATTAATCAAAAGCACTTTGACAAACAAGTAGGCTTAGCAGGTTGGTTTGGCAATAAAGATGAGACGCAGTTTCAGTTAAAACATCAGTTTGACCAAGCATTAGATATTACAGCTTATCAGACCGGTACACCTAATATATTTTCGATGGCACCATTAGAAGGGGTGATGAATATATATGAAGAAGCAGGAATGGTTAATGTAAGGGCTAAATCCTTAAACTTAACAGCTTATATGATGTATCTAATAGAAGAGCGTCTTGGAGCCTATGGGTATTCGTATAATAATGAGACTGAAGATAGTAAAAGAGGAGGTCATGTGGCTCTAGTGCACGATGAAGCATACCGTATTTGTCTAACTTTAAAGCAACATAATTTTATACCTGATTACAGAGAACCAAATGTAATCCGTTTGGCTCCTATAGCCTTATATAATTCATACGAAGAGGTTTATAAGTTAATAGATACCCTAGAATTGATTGGTAAAAATAAAGAGTGGAATAACTTTAGTAATGAAAGAGCGATAGTTATTTAAATAATACTCATACAGCACCATAGGTCTTTTATTAAAACTAGACTTTAAAATTGATTAAAAAAGGCTTTTAAACATAGGTGTTAAAAGCCTTTTTATATTTAGTTTTACTGCTGTATAAAATCCAGAATAAAGCATGATTATAGACATTAATCAACACAAAATATCAATAGGTAGTAAATATGATATTTATGTAGATAGAGAGAAGAAATACTTTGGAGATCAGAAGATCTTTAGATTGTTCGCTGAGATTCATCTGTCTTCAGAAGAGACTAAACAACAGGTGTTTATGGTGAAGAAAAAGTTCTTTTTTATCTACCCAACTTATGTATTGACTGATGCTAGAGGGCGAGAGGCTAAATTAGAAATGAAGTCATATTGGAAAACACATTATCAGTGTACGTATAATCAAAAAGTATATGATATTTATCCTCATAGAGGACGCAAGTGTTCTGTGTTTGAAAACGGAAAGCAAGTAGCTTGGTGGGATAAAGCAAGTGTATCTTGGTTTAATGGAGATAATTATCAAATCACTGCTAATGATGATGCAGATCAGCAATTCTTGATTGCTTGTTGTTTAGCTTATGATAACTATACTTATAAATCACAAGATAAAGGACTGTTTAATTATGATATAGGTAATTTAATTTTTCAAAACAGAAGTTTTGATAAAACTTGGACACCTAAGCAATCTATATAGAAAAATACACAGTATATTATTTACTAATTTATGAGTAAGGACTAGGGGTATCTAGAATATATTACCTACATTTATTGTGTAAAACAAGAACCTTAAAATACGGAGATATGAGTATTATTAAAGCAACACAACAAGAACAAGATAATTTCTTTTGGAAGATTATTGATGAGTCTAATGAAGTAAAAGATTTTGATTGGGAAGAGTACGATCAAGATGAACATATTGATCAGATGATCGACATGTTAAGTAAGACAGATAAAGAGCATTTAATCGTATTTGAAAAGGTTATGCAGCAACAGTTGCATAAGTTATATACAGCTGAAATAGCAGAGCTATATATTATTCTTAATAATGATTTCGATGTTGAAGAAGATGTGATTGACTTTGATGACACGATATCTGATGATGCTTTTATCTATTTTAGATGTTGGTTATTATTAAAAGGAAAAGACTTTGTAGCAGAAATATCTAAAGACATTCAGGCTTTTGTCAATGGAGAGTATAGCTTTGACATAGGAGATTGTGATGGTGAGGAGCTTCTGTATGTTGCAGATTTAGCTAATGAAGAGATGAATGGTGTAGAAGAGTCAGAAGAGATTAGAGATGCTATTTATGAATCATTCCCAGAGGTAGTTAACTATGATGATGCAGATGTGAAGATGAATAGAGAAGTAAAAGGAGGAACAGAACTACAAAAACTGTATCCAGATTTAGTAGAAGAGATTTGTGATGTCCGTTCAGACATCGAAGAATAAATAATGAGAAAAGTTTAAGGTTTTAAATCTTAAACTTTTTTTTTTGACTAAAGCACAAGTATCAGTACCTTGAGCTATTATTTTTTTAAAAGAAAGGTATATGAAACAACCATATAAACTAGTGTTGAGAACAGTTGTTCTATTTGCATCTATTCTTGCTGTAACTAGTGTTAGTGCTCAGCGTATAGAGAAGGATTATAAGAATAATCTAACCTATTATCACTACGGATATAATGCTAAGTTAGAGAAGAGCTTTTTCGGAGGGCTTGTATTCTCAGATAATAGAGGGAATAAAGTAGAATATTCTAAAGAGTATATAGAAAAAGAATATCCAGAACTTATAGACAATGAAGAAGGTCAAAGAATGTTTCTAATGGATCATATCAGTAGGTATAAATATACTTCAGGGTACGAAGCAGGATATAAGATAGATTTTTCAGGTAAAGTTATTATAGAAGACAACAGAGGGAATAAAATAGAATACAGTACAGACTTCTTTGGCAATAAAGTATTCGAGGATAAAAGCAGAGGAATCAAACGTACTATAGGAAAGGATATATTAGGAACCTATAACTATAAATCGGGAAGAGAATCAGCCTCTCTAAAGAAGAATATCTTTGATCGATGGGAGTATCAAGATAGTGAGAAGAACAAAGTAGAAATGAGTATTAATACTTGGGCTAAATATCTAGCAGAGTATAGAAGTGAAGAAGCTGTTTTTCTATATTTAATCAATCAATATCTGAGTAAAGGACAGGAGTGGAGTTGGTATTTTTAATGATTTCATTACTTTAAGTAATACATTAATACAGGTAATTAAAAAGGCATTAAACATGAGGATTATATGTTTTGTATTTATCGTTTTTTGTACCATTAAGCTACAAGCGCAGAAGATAGAGGTGGATAAAGATGGGAATCTATCTTGTGTTTACTTTGCAAGTTCAGCTTCATTAAAAAAAGGCTTTGCTAATAGCTTAGTTTATAAGGATAGAAACTGGAACGAAATAGAGTTTACAAAGGATTACTTAAACCTAGAATACAAAGGAATAAGAGATGATGAGAGTTTGAGGATTAAGTTTTTTAGTGAGCTTATAGAGCGTTTTAAGCCTATTGCTAGGTATCAGGCTACTTATGAGGTAAAGGGATTCGATAGAGTTCATATCAAAAGTAAGGACAACAATGTCGATTTTGAATACAAAACCAATATTCATGGATATAAGGTTTATAAAGATCTAAATACGGGTTTTGAAGCAACGATTAAGAAGAATATTTTTGATAATTATGAGTATAGAGCTAATGGCGATACTGCTACTTTAAAAAAGAAGTTTAACGATAGCAGGGAATACAGTGATAACAAGAAAAATAATATTGTTATATCAAGTAAAAGGTGGAATCAATGGATAGCAAAATACCATACGGATGAAGGAGTGTTATTTTACTTAGTAAGTATATATTTAAATGAATAAGATGGCAGAAGAAATATTTATAAATAAAAAAGAAGATATCATTATTCCTTTTGATTATATCGGTGATGAGCTTTGGCAGAGTAATACAGAGCGCATTATAACGGCTTTAGATGAATTGTGGAGCAATGATAAAGCTAATCCAATCCCAATAGAAGAAATAGAAGCTTTAGAACTAAGATTAGGAGCAAGTTTACCTGATACACTAAAGCTATTTTATCAGACTTTTGGTATAGCTGATATAGGGGAAGAGTTACAGCAGTTCAGCGATATTGATTATATAATCAAAATATGGGAACCTCACCCAGAGTATGGGCCAGACTTTACAGCAGAAGATATGGCTGTATTGCCTTCTCTTATTACTTTTAGTGAGTATTTAGGCAATGGCAATATGTTTTGTTTTCATAAGGATACTAAAGAGATTTATTACTTTGATCACGATAGCCAGCCTTATATCACTAAGCTTTTCAATTCTTTTGATGATTACCTAAAGGGATGTTTAGTCTTTGCACAGGCAGATCTGTTTGGAGATGTAGAGCAAGATCTAGTGGAACAGTGGGCAGAAGAGGTAGTCTGTGACCTAGTTGGAGAGGATATCGTAAGAAAATGGATGTATTAATTAATTAGAGTAAATAATGAATTGGAATGATTTTCAAAACAAGTATCAGTTTGAAGAAGTAGTATATACGCTAACTAAACAATCTATAGAGATTGTAAGTAAGTCAGCTATAAAAGAAGAACGCTTTTGTTCTTTCGCATTTAATTGTAGCGCTTATAATGGCTATGTTTTATTGAGTTTAGATACAGATGAGCTCAATAGAGCTAGGAAGTTTTATCCACCAGATTGGACATACGAGGTAGTTGATGATTACATTGAGGAGCTGCGAGAGCTATGGGGACGTGAATATGAGCCAATAGAAGATGAATATTTCAGTATTGTTGAGAATTTGGATGATCAAGTATTGTTTGAGAATTTTACAAATGGTTTTTTAACTAGTTTGCGAAAGGTAATGGCAAGATTAGAACGAGATAAAGTACTTTCGACTTATTTAAAGACGACAACAGATGTCTGGACACTAGTAACAGAGATAGATGCAGACGAAGAGGAGGAAGAGCGCCTATTAGAAGTAGAACGCCAAAATATTTAGACTGATAATCAGGTTTTTATTGTAAAGTTTCTTGTGTTTTTATATATTGTAGGTATACAAGATAGATACTATGAAAGAAAAGAACCAAGAGACTAAATTTATCAGAGTGTTAGGTATTGTGGCTACAGTAATGTCTATTGCAATGTATGTGTCTTATATACCTCAGATCATAGGTAATCTAAACGGAAATAAAAGTGATTATATACAGCCTTTAGTAGCATCTATAAATTGTTCTCTTTGGGTCGTATATGGGGTAAAGAAGAAAGGCTGGCCTATAGCATCAGCCAATGCACCAGGTGTGTTATTTGGATTGTTTGCCTGTATTACAGCATTGATATAAAGTAAAAGGGAGAGTATACCACATACTCTCCCTTTTACTTTATAGATATCTCTTTTTGACTAGTTTATTTACCCTACTCATTAAGATAATACTTATGATAGATACTACTACTAATACATATGCTACAATATCGTAGTTAATCAACGGGCTGTTCTCATGTTCTTGATAGACAATTAACCCAGCGATAGCAGCAGCTACACCACCAGATATTTGTTGTAAAGAAGATGTTATACTCATATAAGCACCTCTGTCTGCAGTTTCGGGTACAGCACTATTAAGAGCAGATGAAGGTACCATACGACTCATAATACCTATCATCATACAAATATTTGTAAGGATAACTAACCAAAATGGTATATGGAAGAAGTTAGTGTATACTACACATACTATCATCAACCAAATAGTAGCTATAGTAAATAGCTTGAACTTGTTTATTCTATCACTTAAGCGTCCTATGAAGGGCATCAGAGTAAGAGATGTTACTCCTGATATCATAAATAGTATTGGTAATTGATCAGGGTGTACACCTAAGTTGTTTACAGCAAAGATAGTTCCGAATGGCATCATCATAAATCCTCCTACAGATAACATAGTGATAGACATAAATCCAATTCTATACTCTTTGTTCTTAAGTGTATTCCATAGATGAGCCATAGCCTTCTTCTGTGGCTGTAGACTTAAATGTTCTCTTACAGGTTTTAAATAAAGAGCAATGCAAATAGCAATAACAATAGACATGGCAACAATCATAAAGAAAGGAGCTTCCCAAAACCATTTATTGGCAATGTATAGCCCAATAGGAATACCTAGTACTTGGCTAGCTCCGAATCCCATTTGCACAAAGCTCATCACACGCCCTCGCTGTTGTAGAGTAAAGATATCAGTGATAATAGCCATAGAGATAGATCCGATAACTCCTCCAAATAATCCTGTGAAGATACGCGCTAACACCAATGTTATATATGAATTGGCCAATCCACAGAATAGCGTTCCAATAATAAAGCCGATATAAAAAAACAGCAATAATTTTTTGCGGTCATATTTATCTGCAAAGCCTGCAGTAAGTAGTCCAGATGCTCCTGCACTAAACGCATAGGCTGATACGGCTATACCGAAATCCTGTGCAGTCATAGACAAGCTTTTTAATAGTAAGTCTCCTAGAGGAGCCATGACCATAAAGTCTAGTACCACTGTGAACTGTGTTATAGCTAAAATGAAGATTACAAACTTTTCATAGCTTGTAAAAACTTGATTGTTTACTTTACTCATATTGTTGTTTATACTTGTTGGGCTAATCTATGTATTATAATCCTAAATACCGCATAAGCCTTGTACTAGAAGCTAATTCTACACAACCACTCTTTTACCTACCTTACAACTATACTTCATAGTATGTTGTCTCTTCGGTTTAGAGATAATAAGTGTAATTAACTCGTGTTTATAGGGCTATTGCTTAATCTAGTATAATTAGAATAATTTTAATTAAGAGTGTATTTAAAATTATTTGATTACTTAGAGTCCTTGTGAATGCTAAGATTTTAGGGTTGAGAGCTTTAATACAGAATTAAATTAGCAAGCGACAAATATAAGTGATTATTCTTTTTTATATATTTGATTTGTGAAAAGACTGTGTTATTTATAAAGATTTAAAACAATATTGAAATACATAGCTTTTGAGAATAAAAAAATAGCTAAAAGAAAGAATGAATATTACCCATTACAAAAAGAGATATAATGAACTCTCTAAACAATTTAGAGAAATTTATAATAATCACGATATCTCAATAGACTTGTTTGATCTATTATACGAGTTACAAGCAGAAGATCAGACAGTAGAGAATAAAACTTTACAATGCCACATATATGCTCTGTTAGAGTATTGGCAGACTGCTTATAAACTATTATTAGAAGTATCGGATTCTAATGATTCTAAAGTTAAATCTAAACTGTTTGTTTTTTCAGAGAAGGCAAAGACGTATAAAGATACTTTTGGATTAAAAGATGTTCGTAAAACAAGAGAAAAGAAAGAAGTACCTATCTTGAGTTTAGATGACTTTATAGAACAAGAAGAAGGGAGTAACCAGTATAATTTAAACACTAAAAGAATAGTGGTGTTTAATCAATATTGTCCTACAGATAGGTTTAAAGTAAGTACATCAAGTGATCTTTCAGATATGGATAAGTTAGAGTTGATAGAGTACTTACATTGGCTTACTGATCTGAGAAGCCCACTTATAGAATTTTATAATAGTGATAAGAATGGTTATTTACCATTTATAGAAGGAAAGGCTGATGATCATTGGTATGATACACTAGAAATATATAGTACTAATATTAGATATTTTAAATCGGGACATATAGAGACTACTATATCTATGGGAGATCAACTTATCACAGATCATATTATAGATTTGGTGATAGATAATAAAGTTTGCGTCGAAATGAACTTTGACGGATAGTAAAAAAGCCCTGAGTTACTCAGGGCTTTTTTGGCGAATAGTGTGAAATTAAATCTAGATTATACTTAAACCCAGATTCCGTATTAGCCAAATACTACGAGCTAATTCTACTTTATATCTCTTTCACTTCTTCTAAAACCATACTATAGTATGCTTTTTTCATAAGTTTAGAGCTATTTTGTATAATTCACTCTCGTTAATTTGTCTATCGCAGAATCTGGGTTTAATTCGATATTGTAATATCCTTTCCTTATAAGTTTTGGGATATCTATCATATTTAATTCTTATCAGTTAGTCTCTTGTATTGTTTTTTGGTAGTCTTCTAGTAATTTATCTAAGAATGTGAATATAGCTTGATTCATTATTGTGTAGTCAAAACTTCTGATTACTTCAGGAGATTGTACAAAGGCCTTATCAATATTACATGCAATACTTTCAGAGTCATTAGCAATTAGTAAGTCTATAACCTCAGGAGTGAATTCTAGATGGCATTGTAAGCCATATACTAGATTTGAATACTCTATTATTTGTCTAGGGCATCCTGCACTAGTAGCTATGATTACGGCATCTGGTGTAAGTCCAGGCATATCATTATGCCAGTGTCCTACAGGTAGTATTTCGCCAAAGTGTTTAAACTTAGGATGTGTCTTTCCTTCTTCAGTAAGTGTTATAGGCCATACACCGATTTCTTTTTCAGGACTATGACTAAATGCACAACATAAAGCTTCTCCTATAAGTTGTGCACCTAAGCAGATACCTACTACGGCTTTATTAGCTTTGATACATTTTAAGATTAGTTCCTTCTCTTTTTGTGCATCGAAGTACGGACATTCATCTGTGGTGGTGATAGGATCTTGTGGTCCACCTAAAACTAGTAAGAGGTCTATGTGTTCTGCTGAGGTAGGTAATACATTGTATTCATATAATTTGGTCATACTAGTACTGTGATTATTTTCTATAGCCCAATTTACTAGAGCTCCAGGAGCCTCAAATTCTTCGTGTATTACAAAATGTATATGCATAGTTGTTTTATTTAGTGGCAAAAGTAATCTGCTCATAAAAGGTAGTTGTAGTCCAGATTTATCAAAATTTCCTAGTCCAAATCCCTTATATATAAAGGAAGATTGTTTTGTATTCTGTTAGTTTTACTAAACTGTGTTAAATACTTATAGTAATACTTGTTTTATTGTTTTAAAAACGTTTATAAATGATTAAATAGTTATAAAATAAGGTTTAAATAATATTATTGTGGCTAGCTGTCTTGTTTTGTTGTGTTTTTGATAATAGTTGATGTAGTTTTGTATGAGGTGATTAACCCCACATTCACAGTGTAACGTATGAGAAAACAATTACTAAAAGCAAGTTTGTTAAGTATCTTTTTACTAGCAGTTAGTACTAATGTGCAAGCACAGCGTAGTGCTGAGAAAAAAGCTGATAAAGAGTATAGTAAGTTAGCATATATAGATGCTATTAAGATATATGAAAAGATGGCCAAAAAAGGCTATGTCAATGCTGACATTCTTATGAAGTTATCAGATTCATATTATTTCAATGGTAAACTATTAGAGGCTAATAAGTGGTATAATGAACTGTTTAACGGTCAGTATGACGATAAGAATTCAGTAACTATACCTTCTGAGTATTATTATAGATATGCACAAACTCTTAAAGCAGCTGAGCAATACGATGAGTCTAAGAGAGTAATGGAACAATTTGTTGCATTAGAGAAAGGAGATTCTAGATCAAAGCTTTATTTAGTTAATAAAGATTATCTAAATAATATAAAAGACCATGCTTCTCGTTATACACTGACAAATACTACTATTAATACACCTTATTCTGATTATGGTGCAGCTGTAGTAGGAGACCAATTGATTTTTACTTCTGCTAGGCCTTCTGATAAGTTATCTAGTAAGAAATTACACGAGTGGACTAATGAGAGTTTTACTACTTTATATAGCAGTACTATTTTAGCAGATGGTAAGATGGGTGAGCCTGTAGTGTATGCACCAGAGTTGAGCTCAAAAGTAAATGATGCTACAGCAGTTTTCACTAAGGATGGAAAGACTATGTTCTTTACACGTAACAACTCTAATCAAAAAGGGAAACGCAAGAACAATAAAAAGAATTCTTCTTTATTAAAAATATACAGCGCAACCAAGCAGTCTAATGGCACTTGGGGAGACATTAGAGAATTACCTATTAACTCAGACAACTTTAATACAGCCCATCCTGCGTTAACGCCAGATAACGAATGGTTATATTTCTCGTCAGATAGAGAAGATGTAGATGGACAAGGGCAATCTGATATTTATAGAGTAGCTCTATATCCTAATCATGTATATGGAGGAATCGAGAATATAGGTAAACAAGTTAATACAGCAGGTAGAGAGACATTTCCTTTTATCTCTTCAGATAACTATTTGTTCTTTGCTTCAGATGGGCATCCAGGTTTAGGAGGGTTAGATATCTTCTCAGCGAAGATCGATAAGAATGGAAAGATAGGAGAGGTAGTGAATGTAGGAGCTCCTATTAATAGCCCTTTTGATGACTTTTCTATCTATATAAGTAGAGAGTCTAATTCAGGTTATGTGAGTTCTAATAGACCTGATGGATTAGGAGGGGATGATATTTACTCTTTTATCAAAAAAGCTTGTCTAGACTATATAAAAGGAACTGTATATGATATCAAGACTAATAAGGGTATTCCTAATGCTACTGTAGTTATCTCTGATGGACTATATGAGAAATCTAAAACAATCAAGACAGATGAACACGGTAATTATAGTTCAGAGTCTTTAGACTGTAGTGATAAATACCGTATTAAGGCAGAAGCTACTGATTATAGTACAGTAGAGCTAGTCTTTGCTTCTCCTGATGTAACTGGTGATAAAGTGGTTAATTTAGGATTAGATAAAGCTTCACAATCAGTAGGTATAAATGATGATTTATTTAAGAAACTTAAATTACAACCAATATACTTTGACTTTGACAAGTCGTTTATCCGTCGAGATGCTTCGATTGAACTAATCAAAGTTGTTGAGGTAATGAAGGAATATCCTACAATGAAGATAGATGTACGTTCACATACAGATAGTAGAGGTAATGATATGTATAACTTAGCATTATCTGATAGACGTGTGAAAGCAACTATCCAATGGATGATTTCTCAAGGAATAGACCCTAGTAGATTAACTGGTAGAGGATATGGAGAAACACAATTACAAAACAATTGTTCAAATGGAGTGCCGTGTAGTGAAGCTGCACACCAAATGAATAGAAGAAGTGAATTTATTGTGACAGAGTTATAACAAAAAAGCGGCTATTGCCGCTTTTTTAGTTAACAGTTGTTGCCTACGGCATCATGTAAACTACGTTACGCAATAGTCTCTTGACTTTGCGTTCATCATAATCAATATCCACAAACCTTGTCCTTCTGACGATAGGAAGAATCGCACTCGAAACTCCACATTGTATATTGTATGAATTAGGATTTAAAGATTAAGGGATTGATAAGATGATTGTGTTATATATTACCTTCAGGCAGCAACACAAATAGGGCGTCAAAGTAGAGATGGATTATTATCCAGGTAACATAAACAATATTAGATCTATTAGCATAAAATAGTAGGGGGCGAATTACTATTCGCTCCCTACAACATATACTATATTCTGTGTGGGAATATTTTGGAAAGAAGAATAAGGTATTTCTCAAAAGAGTTGTCATCCCTCATTCTTCATTGAAAATTATAAAAGGTTTTTTCTCAGTTCTTCAGCTGATTTAGGAGATAATGCTCCTAGAGGAATATCATAAGCTGTGATAGCGCCGATTTGTCCTTGTTGAGCTAGTTTATACACTGCACGAGAGAAAGCAACTAATACACTAGATGTAAACTCAGGGTTACTCTCTAAAGTAAGTCCAAACTCTATATTCTGTTTTGTATCTGTGCCCGTTATACCAGATCTAAATACTTTACCACCATGAGGCATAGCAGAGTGATTTGCTTTTAATTCCTCTTCAGAGATAAAGTGAACAGTAGTGTTGTATTCTGCGAAGTAGTTAGGCATTGTTTTGATCGCATGCTCTATCGTTGCTGTGTTAGCACCATCTTCAGCTACTACATAACAAATGCGTTCGTGTTTCTCAGCTGTAGTTAATACAGGGTTTTCACCTTGGCGTACTCTTTCTAATGCACTTTCAATAGGAATAGTGTATTGTACACCACCTTTTACACCAGAGATACGTCTAATCGCGTCAGAGTGTCCTTGACTAAGTCCTTTTCCCCAGAACGTATAAGTCTCTCCTTGAGGTAAGATACTTTCTCCTAACAATCTCAACATAGAGAATAGTCCTGGATCCCAACCTGTAGAGATTAAGCTTAGTTTATGATGGTCTTTAGCAGCTTTATTTACAGTCTCAAAGAATTCAGGAATTTTAGCATGTGTATCAAAGCTATCTACCGTATTAAACCATTGAGCGATATAAGGTACTTGTTCAGGTAAGTCTGTAGAAGACCCACCGCATATAATCATTACATCGATGATGTCTTTATAATCTGTGATTTGATCTATATGAACAGTCTTTGCTGAGGTATTAATATCTTGAGGATTTCGTCTCGTAAAGATAGCCACAAGCTCCATGTCAGCATTCTGACGGATAGCTAATTCTACCCCTTTACCTAAGTTTCCGTAACCTACGATACCTATTTTGATAGGATTGTGATTAGAAGTAATCATATTGTATTATTGTTTTAAAAAGTGTGTATAATCCCTATGAAGGGAGGTTAGTTTATAAGCGGGCTAATTTAGGTAAAATATAAAGAAGCTGAATTTAATTAAGAATTTAAAATGAGAAATTGTTGGCAGTTTACAATAATGAATTATTTTTTTGCATTCAGTAGTAGTAGGAAATTGCCATTTGATTTTTCCTCAAGAATACCATTTTCTTCGGGAGTTTATCGGGCTGTCTTTTGGAGTTCTTCGCAAAACAGGCTTTCAGTCCGAAGAAATACTGAACTCTTCCGAAAGGCTTCCGAAGGAATGAGTATTTGTTTAGCTACTGAATTATAGTGTGTTATGTTTTTTAAAATGGAAAAAAGTGGAAGTATTTGGAAGATAATGGATAAAAGGAGAAGTATTTGGAAAAAAGTGGAACAAGATAAATACGTGTAGTCTATCCAAATAACAAAATAACAAACTACAAAAAACATTTCCCTATTTTTGTCTTACAACAAAAGAAGAAAACATGACAGATGCACAGCATATCATAGATAAGATAGATAATTATTTAGATAAATTCAGTTTAAAGACTAGTACAGCTACTACAGAGGAGTTGATTGCTTTTATAGAAGAGCAGTGGAAGCAGGCAGATGAGGTAAAGTACACAATTTATCAAAGCTATATTATTATAGGACGTATGGTGAATGAGTATATTAAGCAAGGGAGTTTTGGGCAGATGATGTTTTGGCTTGAAGAAGGAGATAAACATACAAGAGCTAACGATAACCCAGAGTATATTAGAAATTATTATAAAGGAGAATGTTGCTTGAGTTGTGGGAATGAGGAAAAAGCATTGTATTATCTTAATCTGTGTTATGCAGTAGAGCCTGACTATATCTTCAGTAGAGCTCCTTTTTGTTACAAATTCTTTAATCAACACTTAGAACATCCTAGAGAATTGGTTGAGCCAGAGTATGATGATGAGATAGAAGTAGAGGGAGAATTAGAGTTACCTCTGTGGGCTTCCTTCTTTCAAATTAAAGATACAATTCGCTGTGAGGTGATGCTAGACTATATGGAAGAGGAAGTGACTGAAGAAGAGGCGGAAGATCTTTTGCAGAAGACTATGAAATACATTGAAGAGAAACAGGAGGTTATCTTAGATAGACTACTAGATCAATTATTGCTAAAGTATAAAGAGTGGCAACCTCGTTATGGTTATGAAGGTGCAGATAAAGAGGCTTTTATGCCTGATGTAGAAAATAAGGAGCAATTTGGGAGATTGATTACTCCATTAGTTATTTATATTATAATAGAGTCTCTTGATGATAAACCACATATAGGCTATTTGTTTGATTGTTCGTGGGATAGTGAGCATGCATTGGGCTTTATGACTTATGATAATAAAGTAAAGGATATAGGAGGAGCAGATACTGCGTTTTGTATATAAAAATGGAAATGGAGAAAATTCAAATAGAGTTTTCTCTTTTTTTATATAAATAGTTCTATACCTTACACTGTGGTAACAGTAATTTTAAATTGATTGATAAAGTAAGGTTTTTATTAAAGATTTGGTAATTTGTAAGTAATGATAACCTAAAATACGAAAGGTAAGTTTGTATTAGCAAAAAAATATAAACTAATGAAAATTAACTACAAATTACCTGTATGGGTTTTGGGTTTAATCATGACTTCTTCTATAGTAAGTTGTAATGATGATAACACTTCTAACAATGGGTCTGAAGGCAACAATGGCGACAAAATTGAGCTGAAAAACCATTCAAAAACACCTGCATTTGTATATGCAATGCCAGGTTTTGAAAAATTAGAAATATTCTCACTGATTTCAAGTGAGGATAAACTTAGTGAATCACCAGATTTTGTTTTTGGAGGACAACCTGATGGAGCAGGATTTATGAAAAATCCAAAAGGAGAAGGCTTCCTGATGATTACTAATCATGAAATCATGCAGTCTGTATCTCGAGTTTATTTAGACAAGACTTTTAAACCTGTAAAAGGAGAGTATATTGTTGATGGTATTGGAGGTATTACTAGACTTTGTTCTGCTACTCTGGCTAAACCTGAGGTTCATGGATTTGGGCCTGTGTTTTTAACCGCAGGAGAATCAGGTGAAGAAAGTATGGTACATGCTGTGGATCCTATGGGATCAACTGATTTAAAATCGAATACTGATCGTGTATTACCAGCATTGGGTAAAGCGAGTATGGAAAATGCTGTTCCTCTACCTTCTGATGTATCTAATGGAAAGACTATTATTTTAATTGGAGAAGATCAAGGTTATGGATCGAGCCACCAGAGTGCTGGACAATTAATTATGTATGTTGGAAATAAAGGAGATTTAAATGGAGGAAAGTTATATGCGTTAAAGAGAAAATCTGGCGGATATACTGAAATGGATATGGAGAAAGGAAAAGAATATGAGGTTGAGTTTGTAGAAATTCCTGGAGCAAAAGATCTAACTGGAGCACAGATCAATCAAAAGAATATGGATTTAGGTGCGATTAGATTTTCTAGAGTAGAGGACGTTGATTATAGAAAAGGAGCTGGTAAAGGTAATGAAGTTTACTTCACAGCAACTGGACAAGCTAGTGGTGGTAATCCTGTAAAAGGATATACGATGTGGGGGAGAGTTTATAAGTTAGTATTAGATAAGAGTGGTATGATGACGGGTAAATTATCTGTAGCTGCTGAAGGAGATAGTAATCCAGGTAAAAACTTGATTAATCCAGATAACTTATGTGTGACTGAGAACTATGTGTACATCCAAGAGGATGGAGATTCGTATTACGCAGATGCTAAGCATGACTCGTATATCTGGCAATATAAAATAGCTGATGGTACTTATAAGCCATGGTTGAATATGAAACATAATCGCGATAATGCTGAATGGCAAAAGAACTATAACCAGTCTGGTAACCTTCAGAAGTTTGGTTCATGGGAATTTGGTGCTATGGAAGATATTTCTGACTTAGTAGGTGTGCCGGGAACATTCTCTGTAAATATTCACTCACATACATGGCAGAAAGATGAGTTTGCAAATGCTGATAAAGCAGGAGTAAACAAGAATAAAGAGGGAGGTCAAGTAGTGATCATCCGCAACGTTGAAAGATAGATTTAGAATATAGTGTTTTGTAACCTCTGGTGGTATAGTTAATATACTGCTGGAGGTCTTTTTTTAGATATATGAAGATTATTAAGTATATAGGAATTTTAGTGTTAAGTATAACTGTTTTGAGTTGTAATGATAAGGCTAAACAATATGAAGATATAAAGTATAATGACTACTTACTATCTAAAGTAGATAGTTTAGAGTCTAAAATTGATGATTTAATTAAGAATGTAGAAGTAGGTAGAGATAGCATAACAATAAGAAATGCTTTTATAAAAAGTAGATTAGCTTACAAAGAGATAGAATGGGCAGTGTCTTATTTTTTACCACATACGAGTAAGGCTATTAATGGCCCAGCATTAGACCAATTAGACTTAGATGAGAATAAGTTTATTCCAGCTGAGGGATTTCAGGTTGTAGAGGAATATCTATATCCTACTTTTGCCTCTTCTCAAGAGAAAGACTTGCTCTTGGATTCTAAGAGATTGAAGAACTTTGCTCATACTATGCGCAAGAATTTTGAAGTAATTACTATTTCAGATGCTTTGGTATTAGAAGCATTAAAAATGGAAGTATTCCAAATAACAGCTTTAGGGATTACAGGGTTTGATACTCCTGCTAGTAAACTTCAATTTGTAGAAGCCACAGCTAGTCTTCAAGGTGTAAAGAATGTACTAACACTATCTAAAAAATGGGGAGATAAAGAGAGTGTTCAACAACTGACTGTATTACTAGATAAGGCAATCGAGATTTGTAAACAGAATCCTAGTAAAACTACATTTGATTATCTAGAGTTTATAACTACCTATTTAGATCCTGTGTCTAAAGGAATTGTGGAATTACAAAAAGAACTAGGTATTCCATTTAATGATGGTAATCAGGTGGTAAAAGGTAGTATGGCTTCTTTATTTGATGAGAACGCAGTTAATCTGAATGCGTTTTTACCAGATTCTACTTACTATTTAACTCCTGCTAAAGTAGCATTAGGAAAAGAGTTGTTTTTTGATAATAAATTATCAAAAGATGGGGCTAGAAGCTGTGCTGACTGTCATCATAGTGATAAGGCGTATAGCGATGGTCTTAAAACAGCACTAGATTTAAAAGGAAAACCATTGCAACGCAATACTCCATCCTTAAACTATGCGGCTTATTATCACGGACAATTTTGGGATATGCGTAGTGTAACATTAGAGAGTCAATCATCTGATGTAATCACTAATAAGGATGAGATGCATGGTGATCTAAAAGAGATAGTAGAGCATTTAAATAAGACAAATCATTATAAAAAGAAATTTGAAACAGTATATAAGAGTGATAAAGATATAGAAGTATGGCAATTAGAAAATGCTTTGGCTTCTTTCATTCGTTCGTTATCTGTGTTTAACTCTCGTTTTGATCAGTATATGAGGGGGGATAAAATGGCTATGAATGAGCAAGAGAAGAGAGGTTTTAACTTATTCGTTGGAAAAGCTCAGTGTGCTACTTGTCATTTTATGCCGTTGTTTAATGGGACTGTACCTCCATATTTTACTAATTCAGAACAAGAGGTACTAGGTGTGCCAGCAGATAAGGGAGGGAAAATGCTAGATGCTGATTTGGGAAGATTTGTTTATAATACTGATTTAGCGCAATTAAAGCATTCATTTAAAACGCCAACTGTTAGAAATATTGGCGAGAGTGGGCCTTATATGCACAATGGAGTCTATGAAACCTTAGAAGAAGTAATGGATTTTTATAATAAAGGAGGGGGATTAGGCCTAGGATTAAAAGTAGATAGTCAAACATTACCAGAAGATAAACTGGAGTTAACAACACAAGAGATTGGTGATATTGTCGCTTTTATGAAAGCATTAAGTGATCAATCTAAAAAATAGAAGAAAGCTCATAATACATAATTTGTGTTATGAGTTTTTTCTTGTTTATATATAGATTAAAAAATGTACTTTTAACTTTAAATATAAGAAAGTACAATATGGGTTTTTTTGATAAAATATTTGGAAAGAATGTGAAAGAGTCGAATTTAGTAGAGTTAGAAGCACAGTATGGTGTGTTTTGGGACTGGTTTAAAAGTAACGAAGCTGAATTTAAGAAAACAATAGAAACACACGATCGTGTAGTTGAGGATTTTATTGATATTGTTGGTCCTAAACTTAAAGAAATCAACAAGGATTTTAATATGCTTACAGGAATGGGAAAAGATGGAGTAGGTGAATTGATTATTACTCCAGATGGACGTGTAAGAGCTTTACCATTTATAGAAGACTTTATTTCATCTGCACCTTCTATTGAGGGGTGGCGATTTATTAGCTGTAAGCCTAGTACTAAAGGAATAGGTCTTAATATGGGCGACTTTGTATTAAATGAAGATACGATTTCGTTTATTCCTATTCATACTGAAGGTTATCCTGATTATATACATTTGCGCTTTATTATTAAAGAGTGTACACCAGAAAATGAGGAAGAATTAGGTAATGCATTGTTTATATTTTTAGATAACTATTTAGGGGAAATGGAAACTATGACAATGATAGATTATTTAGAAGTTAAAGGAGAAGAAAGTATTGATGGAGAGTTGGTTCCTATGTCTAAGTTAAGTGATTATTTAAGATATAGAGAAGCGGAATTCGTTGAGAAATATGATGGAGTAAAGCACAATAGTGATAATGATAGTTATTCGATATTAGAAGGGAACAATAATAATGCTCCATTGATAGCAGTTGTCAATACTTCGTTCTTAAACTGGGAGCAAAAGATGTCTTACCCTTGGGTGGTAAAAATGTCTATTCAATATCAAGGTAATGAAAATGGTATGCCGTCCAAAAGTGATGTTGCTGTGATGGATGAAATAGAAGACTTAGTTGTAGAATCTGCAGGTGTTAATAGTGTAGCTAGAGAGACAGGTTCTAATGAACGAACTTTGTTTTTCGCTACGCGTGATTATAAGAATGCTTCTAGGGAGGTGCAGAAGACCATCAGTCTGTTTACAGATAAATTTGATATAGATTATACTATTTATAGAGATAAATACTGGATGGGATTAGAAGTATATACAAATGCAATCAATAATAATTAATGGCTAAGTAGTCATAGTCTTTTTAGAAAGTAAGTTAATTTTTTAAACTTTTAGTTTTTAAATATATATAAGCACATAGATTACTATGTGCTTTTTTTATATCTATTTAGAAATGAGAATAAATGAAAATATAAAGAAATAAATTGACAGAATTATTGTTATAATGAATAGATAAAATGTGTTAAAACAAGTAGAATTCATAAAAAGACAAGATTTGGAAATATGAAAATCTAAATAGTTATTCTATATTTGGGATGCTAAAAAAATAACTATGAAAATTTTAATATCACCTGCTAAGAGTTTAGATTACACAACAGCGGTGCCTGTAGATAAAACAACAAAACCTTCTTTTGTGAAAGAGTCAAAAGTAGTGAATGAGGTATTACAGTCTAAAACACCAATGGATTTAGAAGATTTGATGAAAATATCTAATAATCTAGCAGAATTAAACTGGAAGAGAAACCAAGAGAGAAGCTATGTGAAAAAAGTTGGAAAAGAGAAAGACTTTAGACAAGCTGTATTTGCTTTTAATGGCGATGTTTATACGGGTTTAGATGCGTATAGTTTAACTCCAGAGAAAATCGAAGTACTACAAGATAAGTTGAGAATATTATCAGGACTTTATGGTCTTTTAAAACCTTTAGATGAAATAGAGCCTTATCGCTTAGAGATGGGGACTAAGATGAGAGTGGGGGAGAATGCTAATTTATATGAATTCTGGAAACCAATATTAGCTGATGCGTTAAACAAGGAAATGAAACAAGATGAATTGTTGATTAACCTTGCGAGTAATGAATACTTTAGCGCAATAGATAAAAAAGTACTCAAAGGAACTTTAGTTACACCTGATTTTAAAGAGTTAAGAGATGGTAAGCTAAAAACAATAAGTTTTTATGCAAAAAAAGCTAGGGGACTAATGGTTCGCTATATCATAGATAATAACGTTACTGATATAGATGGATTAAAGAAGTTTAATGTAGATGGGTATGCGTGGAGTGAGGCAGATTCTAAAGGGAATAATCTAGTATTTACAAGATAAAATTATATATACCACCAAAATAAAAATATGGAAACAGTACATTATATTTCTTCTGATGTGTTTACGATTGAGAAATTACAAGAAATCATAACACAAGGAAAAAAGATACAACTATCTGAAGAGGCGAGAGCTAATATTGTTAATTGTCGCATGTATTTAGATGAAAAAATGGCTAAACAAGAAGATCCTATATATGGGATTAATACTGGTTTTGGTTCGTTGTGTAATGTGAAAATTGACAATGATAATTTATCTCAATTGCAAGAGAATTTAATGATGTCTCATGCATGTGGAACGGGAGAGATTGTTCCTGAAGAGATAGTGAAAATCATGTTGTTGTTAAAAGTAAAATCGTTAAGTTATGGTAACTCTGGTGTTCAACTAGAAACTGTAGAGCGCTTAATGGATTTCTTTAATAACGATATCTTGCCAGTAGTTTATAATCAAGGTTCTTTAGGGGCATCAGGAGATTTATCTCCACTAGCTCATTTAACGTTACCTCTTATTGGAGAAGGCGAAGTGTTCTGTGATGGATTTAGACAGCCAGCACGTAAAGTATTAGAGCGCAACGGATGGGAGCCGATAAAACTTAAGTCTAAAGAAGGATTAGCATTGCTAAACGGAACTCAGTTTATGAGTGCTTATGGATGCTATATACTATTAAAAGCAAAAAAACTATCTTATTTAGCTGATGTTATTGGAGCTATTTCTCTAGAAGGATTTGATGGTAGAATAGAGCCGTTTAATGAGTTGATTCACTATGTAAGACCTCATAAGGGACAGATTGAAACTGCACAATTCTTTAATGAGATTTTAGAGGATTCAGAGTTGATTAATCGCCCTAAAGAACATGTACAAGATCCTTACTCTTTTAGATGTATTCCACAAGTACATGGAGCGTCAAAAGATGCTATTGATTATGTGAATAGAGTGTTTAAAACAGAGATTAACTCTGTGACAGATAATCCTAATATTTTCTACAAAGAAGATATTATCGTGTCAGGGGGTAACTTCCATGGACAGCCTTTAGCATTAGCTTTAGATTTCTTAGGAATAGCGTTAGCTGAACTAGGAAGTATCTCTGAGCGTCGTACTTATCAGTTAATCTCAGGATTAAGAGGATTGCCTCATTTTTTAGTATCTAATCCTGGATTAAACTCTGGATTCATGATTCCACAATATACTGCTGCAAGTATAGTGAGTCAAAATAAACAATTAGCTACTCCTGCAAGTGTTGATAGTATTGTATCTAGTAATGGACAAGAAGATCACGTAAGTATGGGAGCTAATGGAGCAACTAAAGCTCTGAGAATAGTAGATAATTTAGAGCGTATCTTAGCGATAGAATTAATGAATGCGACTCAGGCATTAGAATTTAGACGTCCTGCTAAGTCAAGTGAATTTATTGAGTCTTTTGTGAAAATCTATAGAGAAGAAGTATCTTTTGTAGATGTTGATAGAATTCTTCATTACGATATTGAAAAATCAATTGCATTCTTAAATTCGTTTCAAATTGAACTAGAAGCATAAGAATTGTAAATTTTGTATAATAATTAGGACTAACCGCATCTTTATATTAAAAAAAGGTGCGGTTTTTTTAATATATGCTTATATTTGTAAGTGTTTATAAAAATGACTTTAATTGGCTTATATTAATAAACTTAAAATCTTAAATGACCCTATCTATGGGTTTGTCACAATACCAAATTCATTGGTATATGATTTGATTGAGCATCCTTACTTTCAGCGATTGAGAAGAATTTCTCAAATGGGAGTTTCTTATCTAGTTTATCCTGGAGCTCATCACACTCGTTTTCACCATGCTTTAGGCTGTATGCACTTGATGCAAAAAGCGGTACAAGTTTTGAGGTTTAAAAGTGTTTCTATATCTGAAGAAGAAGAAAATGCTCTATATGTAGCTATTCTTTTACACGATATTGGACATGGACCATTCTCTCATGCTATGGAAGAAAGTATTGTAGAAGGTGTACATCACGAGGAGATTTCAATTCTTTTTATGAATAGATTGAATAAAGAGTTTAATGGGAAATTAGACTTAGCAATTAAGATATTTAAAGGAGAGTATCACCGTAAGTTTATGTTGCAATTGATTTCTGGTCAGTTGGATATGGATAGAATGGATTACCTTAAACGTGATAGTTTTTATAGTGGTGTTGCTGAGGGGAATATTAATTCAGAGAGACTTATTCAAATGTTGAATGTAGTTAATGATGAATTAGTAGTTGAGAAAAAAGGGATTTATTCTGTAGAGATGTTCTTGATAGCACGTCGATTAATGTATTGGCAAGCATACTTACACAAGACTAGTGTATGTGCAGAGTTAATATTAGTTCGTGTCTTAAAAAGAGCAAAAGAACTAACGCATAAAGGAGTAGAGTTATGGTGTAGTGAATCTTTACAGTTCTTTTTGAAAAATCAGATTGACGAAGAGGATTTTGATAATATAGGGTTAGAAAAATTTGCTTTACTTGATGACTCTGATATATTAGGAGCTTTAAAATCATGGCAATTCCATAATGACTTTATTTTGTCAGAATTGAGTAAGATGATAATTAATAGAGAGCTATTACGTATAGAATTTGTCTCAGATAAAGAAGAAACTAAATTAAAGTTAAATAATATGCTTGAAAAGGTTTCTAAGAAATATTCGCTTTCAGCAGAGGCTAGTAAGTACTTTGTGTTTAAAGGGAAAATGGAGAATCAAGCGTATAGTAAAGATAAAGAGCCTATTATGATACTTAAAAAAGATGGAACAACAAAAGATGTACTGTCTGTGTCAGATGAGCTAAACTTAAAATCATTGACGAAAGTGATAACAAAGTATTTCGTTTGTTATCCAAAAAACGTTTTTGAAAGTTAAATTTCAATTATATTTTATATTTTTGCCGTAATGAAAATAGCAGCGGAACAAATAGCATCAGTTTTAGGAGGAGAAATTGTGGGTAATCCTGCAGTGGAAGTTAGTACATTGGCTAAAATAGAGGAGGGGACTGAAGGGTCTATTTCTTTTTTAGCTAATCCTAAATATGCTCATCATATATATACTACTAAAGCATCAGTAGTAATCGTAAACAAAACATTCGAACCAGAGCATCCTGTTTCTGCTACCTTAATTAAGGTAGACGAGGCATATAAGGCATTCTCTAAATTACTAGAGTACTATAATCAGGTTAAACTTATGAAGTCTGGTATAGAACAACCTTCAGTAATTTCGGAAGGTGTAGAATATGGAGAAGATCTTTATCTTGGAAGCTTTTGTTATATTGGTAAAAATGTAAAAATTGGTAATAACGTTAAGATATATCCAAATACTTTTATAGGTGACAATGCTCAAATTGGCGATAATACTGTGTTGTTCGCTGGAGTACGTATTTATTCTGAAACTGTAATTGGACAAAACTGTACACTACATGCTGGTGTAATAGTTGGATCTGATGGTTTTGGTTTTGCACCTAATGAAGATGGAACATTTAATAAAGTACCTCAAATCGGGAATGTTATTATAGAGGATAACGTAGAGATAGGAGCTGCTTCTACTATAGATAGAGCTACATTAGGTTCTACTATTATCCGAAAAGGAGTTAAATTAGATAATCAAATTCAGATTGCTCACAATGTAGAAATTGGTGAGAACACTGTTATCGCCTCTCAAACTGGAGTTGCTGGATCTACTAAGATAGGTAAGAACTGTATGATAGGTGGACAAGTTGGGATAGTAGGACATATCATAATAGGTGATAATGTACGTATCCAAGCTCAGTCAGGAGTAACTAAAAACTTAGAAAATGGGGCAGCTGTACAGGGAAGTCCTGCATTGCCACATAGTGACTTCTTGAAATCATATAGCTACTTTAAGAACTTCTCAAAGATAGTGAGTGATATAGATTCAATTAAAAAGAAAATAAACGAATAGCCTTTCGAAATACTTAAAGAAATTTAATTATGGTTAAACAAAAAACCATCCAAAGCGAAGTAACACTTAATGGTGTAGGTTTACATACAGGTCAGATGGTAACAATGACTTTAAAACCAGCTCCAGTTAATAATGGATTTACTTTTGTACGTGTGGATTTAGAGGGACATCCAATTATCGAAGCGGATGCTAATTATGTTGTGAATACACAACGTGGTACAAACCTTGAGAAAAAAGGAGTTAAAATACAAACAACAGAGCACGTATTAGCTGCTTTCGTTGGATGTGATTTAGACAACGTAATTATAGAATTAAATGCTTCTGAACCACCTATTATGGATGGGTCTTCTAAGTATTTTGTTGAAGCTGTAGAAAAAGCAGGTATCGTAGAACAAGATGCAGAGCGTGAGGAATACATCGTTAAAGAGGTAATTTCTTTTGTAGATGAACAAACAGGAAGCGAAATTATAGTAATGCCTTCAGATAGTTACCAAGTGACTGCAATGGTTGACTTTGGTACTAAAGTATTAGGTACTCAAAATGCTACTTTAAAATCTATGTCTGATTTTAAAGCAGAAATCTCAGAAGCTCGTACTTTTAGTTTCCTACATGAGTTAGAAGCATTATTAGCTAATGGTCTAATCAAAGGAGGAGATTTAAACAATGCTATTGTATATGTAGATAAAGAAATATCTCCAGAAACAATGGGACATCTTAAAAAAGCGTTTGGTAAAGATGAGATTACAGTTAAACCAAATGGAGTTTTAGATAACTTAACTCTACATTATCCCAATGAGGCTGCTCGTCATAAATTACTTGATGTAATCGGTGACTTAGCTTTAATAGGGACAAGAATTAGAGGTAAAGTGATTGCTAATAAACCTGGACACTCAGTGAATACTAATTTTGCTAAGAAATTGTCTAAGATTATTCGCAATGAGAAACGCAATCAAGTTCCTTCTTATGATTTACATGCAGAGCCATTAATGGACGTTAATAAGATTATGTCATTATTGCCTCACAGACCTCCATTCTTATTAGTTGATAAGATTTTAGAAATGTCTGATAAGCACGTAGTAGGTCTTAAGAATGTGACAATGAATGAGCCTTTCTTTGTTGGACACTTCCCAGGAGCACCTGTAATGCCAGGAGTTTTAATTTGTGAAGCTATGGCTCAATCAGGAGGTATCTTAATCTTAAGTACTGTACCAGATCCTGAGAACTATTTAACTTTCTTCATGAAAATGGATAATGTTAAGTTTAAAAATAAAGTACACCCTGGAGATACATTAGTATTTAAATTGGAGTTAATCACTCCTATTAGAAGAGGGATATGTCATATGCAAGGATATGCGTATGCAAACGGAAAATTAGTAGCTGAAGCTGAATTAATGGCTCAGATTTCAAAAATAACAAATAACTAAGAATATGAATCAGCCTTTAGCATATGTACATCCTGGAGCTAAGATAGCTAGAAATGTTGTTATTGAACCGTTTACAACTATACATAATAATGTTGAAATCGGGGAGGGAACATGGATAGGATCTAATGTTACGATTATGGAAGGAGCTCGCATCGGTAAAAATTGTAAGATTTTCCCAGGAGCGGTTATTTCAGCAGAGCCACAAGATTTAAAATTCGAAGGAGAGATTACAACAGTTGAGATAGGTGATAATACAACTATCAGAGAATGTGTAACAATCAATAGAGGAACAAAAGATAGATACAAAACAGTTATCGGTGAGAATTGTTTAATTCAAGCTTATAGCCACATTGCTCACGACTGTATAGTTGGGAACAATTGTATTTTCTCTAACTCAAGTACTTTAGCAGGACACGTTACTATAGGAGACTATGTAGTGTTAGCTGGATTAGTAGCGGTACACCAGTTCTGTACTATTGGATCGCATTCTTTTGTGACGGGAGGTACTTTAGTTCGTAAAGATGTGCCACCTTATATCAAAGCAGCACGTGAACCTATTTCTTATGCAGGTATTAACTCTGTAGGATTAAGAAGAAGAGGTTACGAACCAGAGAAAATTAGAGAGATTCAAGAAATATACCGTATTCTTTATCAAAAGAATTATAATACTAGTCAAGCACTAGAAATTATAGAGGCGGATATGGAAGCAACTCCAGAAAGAGATGAAGTTTTAATGTTTATCCGTAATTCTTCTAGAGGAATTATGAGAGGATATTCAGGAATATATTAGTAATACTAAATTAAATTAAAGAATGGCAACAACAGCTGATATTAGAAATGGTTTATGTATCCAATACAACAATGATATTTATAAAATTGTTGAGTTTTTACACGTTAAACCAGGAAAAGGGCCTGCATTTGTTAGAACAAAAATGAGAAGCGTTACTAATGGAAGAGTATTAGAAAATACTTTTTCAGCTGGTCACAAAATAGAAACAGTAAGAGTAGAGACACATAAGTTCCAATATTTATACCCAGAGGGAGATCAATTCCACTTCATGAATGTTGAGACATATGAGCAAATCACTCTTTTAAAAGATGTATTAGATGCTCCTGAATTATTAAAAGAAGGTGAGACTGTAATGGTACAAATTAATTCAGATACTGAATTACCATTAGCAGTAGATATGCCAGCTTCTGTAATTTTAGAAGTAACTTATGCTGAGCCAGGAGTAAAAGGAAATACAGCAACTAATGCTACTAAACCTGCTACTGTAGAAACTGGAGCAACTATCAATGTACCTTTATTCATCAACGAAGGTGATAAAATTAAGATTGATACATCAAATAGCGCTTATATGGAGCGTATTAAGGAGTAATCACTTTTATAACGAAGTAAGATGCGTTTTGCAAAAGTTCAAGATTTACAAACTATAGCTGAGATTATCGGTTGTGAATATGTGGGGGATTCAAACTTTCCAGTTTATGGAATGAATGAGATTCACGTTGTTCAAGAAGGTGAAATTGTGTTTGTAGATCACCCAAAATATTATGATAAAGCATTAAACTCTAATGCAACGATTATATTGATTAATAAGGATGTAGAATGCCCAGCGGGTAAAGCATTGTTGATATCAGATGATCCGTTTAGAGATTTTAATAAATTATCTAAGTTCTTTAATCCATTTAAACCAGCAACAGAAGTTCGCGCTAAAGATGCTGTAATTGGAGAAGGAACAATCATACAACCTAATGTGTTTATTGGACATAATGTTGTTATTGGTAAGAACTGTGTAATCCATCCTAATGTGGTTCTTTATGATGGTACTGTAATCGGGGATAACGTAGTTATTCACGCTGGTGCTATCTTAGGTGCTGATGCGTTCTATTATAAAAAGAGACCTGAAGGGTTTGATCCATTAGTATCTTGTGGTAGAGTAGTTATCGAAGATAACGTTGGTATCGGTGCTTTATGTACTATAGATAGAGGGGTAACAGGAGATACTACTATAAAAGAAGGAGCAAAAATTGACAATCAAGTTCACATTGGACATGATACTGTTATTGGTGTTCGTTGTTTAATAGCAGCACAATGTGGTATTGCAGGTTGTGTTGTTATTGAAGATGAAGTAACTCTTTGGGGACAAGTAGGTACTACTAGTGGTATTACTATTGGAACTAAAGCAGTTGTTTTAGCTCAATCAGGAGTTTCTAAGTCATTAGCTGGTGGTAAAGTTTATTTTGGATATCCTGCAGAGGAATCTAGAGATAAATTAAAGCAATTAGCTAGTATTAAGAGGATTCCAGAGCTTATAGAAAAGACTAAGAATATATAATAGATAGCTAATAAACTGTCATTAATATAGAAAGCTAAGTCTTAAAATGAAAAATGTTATTAATTAATCAATTAAACTTGGTTATAAGGGAGTAAAAAGTTTTAATAGTAATTAGAATTGTTTATTTTTGTGTAAGTAAGTTTAAATAAATAAAAACAAGATCATGAGTGTTTTAGTAAATAAAGATTCAAAAATAATCGTTCAGGGATTTACTGGAAGTGAAGGAACATTCCACGCTTCACAAATGATTGAGTACGGAACAAACGTAGTAGGTGGTGTAACTCCAGGTAAAGGAGGATCAATGCACTTAGATCGTCCAGTATTCAACACAGTATCAGAAGCAGTAGAGAAAGCAGGTGCAGATACATCTATTATCTTCGTACCACCAGCATTCGCAGCTGATGCAGTTATGGAAGCAGCTGATGCAGGTATCAAAGTAATTATCTGTATTACAGAAGGTATTCCAGTAGCTGATATGATCAAAGCTTATGATTACATTCAAGGTAGAGACTGTAGATTAGTAGGTCCTAACTGTCCAGGTGTTATTACTCCAGGTGAAGCTAAAGTTGGTATTATGCCAGGTTTCGTTTTCAAAAAAGGAACTGTTGGAATCGTTTCTAAATCAGGAACTTTAACTTATGAAGCTGCTGACCAAGTTGTAAAACAAGGTTTAGGTATTACTACAGCTATCGGTATCGGTGGTGACCCAATTATCGGAACTACTACTAAAGAAGCTATTCAATTATTAATGGCTGATCCAGAAACTGAAGCTATCATCATGATTGGTGAAATCGGTGGACAATTAGAAGCTGATGCTGCTCGTTGGATTAAAGAAAACGGTAACAAAAAACCTGTTATTGGATTTATCGCTGGAGAAACTGCTCCAAAAGGTAGAACAATGGGACATGCTGGTGCTATCGTAGGTGGAGCTGATGATACAGCTGCTGCTAAAAAACGTATCATGGCTGAGTGTGGAATCCACGTTGTAGATTCTCCTGCTGAGATTGGTAAAAAAGTAAAAGAAGTTTTAGGATAATAATTCTAGAATACTGAAATAAGAAAAGCCTATACATTATTGTATAGGCTTTTTTAATTATTATAGTTTTCCTAAATTTTAATATTCGACTCTTAGTTAAGAATATTTTTAAATATTGAAAATTCAGAGCATTAATATATCGTCTCTTTTATAGTCAATTTGATTTATTTCTATTATTTCGCCTTTTATTTATTGGAAATGTTTAAGAAGTACTTCTTAAGTTATAGTTAAAACATGATAATAATGCAATGATATTTGTCACTTTGATTTGCTATTTGTTTTAGTATTAACTTTAAAAGTAATAAAATGATTAAAATAGCTTAAATATTTGTCTTAATAGAAAACTTCTGTATATTGTAATCGAGTTACTGAAAGGATAATTAGGTTAGAGCCTATTATCAGTAATCCCTAAATTAGAACCCTAACCAAACTATAACTATAACAATTGAAAGATTGTTTTATTTCAAAAAAGAGACTCTGTTAAGAGTCTCTTTTTTATTTATTTGTCGTCTCTAATAGATATAAGTAAGCAGGTGGAAGGTGATGTGTCATAATATTATCCGTTTTATGAAACTTTTCTTGATAATTATCGTTTAATATTCCATCTAATATTACAGGATTGCTACATCTACTGTAATTACTGTTTTGACTATACTTAGGTTCTTCTAATTCTGGTAGTTGTTTGTGTATAAAATTAAATACAAAAGATCCAAGGTATTTATTATACCTCTTTACACTTTTTTGAGGAGGATTTTTTAAAGAGTTAAAAATGTTCTTTGCAAATACTCTCTTAGGCCAAGGAACTTTATTTAGAGCTTTTTTGACTTCACCTTCGGATAAGGGACTTATTTCATTAAAATCCTTAAAGGTCTGTGAAGTAGGAGGTAACTCTGGTACCCAATCTTGAGTATTTATAACTGAATAACTCCATGCTCCAGCAAGTTTTTCATACTGATAACTGAAGTATAAGTTACCTGGTTTAGGAGGTGCTATTGCATAAGTTTTAATTACTAAATCTTTTGGAAGTTTTCCTAGTAGTTGTTGGTTTAACAGATTGGCTGTGATAAGATATGCTATAGCTGCTCCTTGACTATGACCAGAAACAATAAATTCCTTTTGGTTAAGTTTTACTAAGCTATCAATTTTTGGTTGTATATCTTGCATAAGATATAAGGATGCGATAGTCCAGCCTGCATGTACTGTAGCTCTTTTATCAGCAGATAAGTTATAAGTTACTTTTGTATTATTGTCAAGTTTTATTTCTCCTGATGATGGAATCATAGCAGCATAATAGTTCGCTAACCAACTCACACCTTTGTTTACAGAACCTCTAATAGCAATTTCATAGACATTATTTTGCTTATCATGATAAAGCCCCCATTGATTTGTTAGCCCCATTTCTGGAGATCTATAAATATTAGTATACCCAGTTAATTTGTAAAGTGAGTCATTTGGGTATGTTTTTTGTATATCTGTAGCTATTTGTAAGCTATTGTATATTTCTTTAGTATTTACCATTGGTTTTAGATTTTGTCCAAAACTACTGGTAGAAGAAAGAAGTAAGAGTATGAAAATTCGTTTAAACATTGGAATTAAGTAATTATGATAAACTTCTAATTGATTGTCTTAATCAAAGTTAATGTTTTAAATTTTTTTATTCAGCTTTAAAATTTATAAATTAGAGATAAACTTTAAAAAGATAGATATGGCTAATTCATTTGTAAAGACAGTTAAGAACAAGGTTAAACATTGGTATATACCAGTAATATTAGGTGTATTATTTATAGTCGGTGGAGTATATATGTTCAATACTCCTATTACAGCATACGCTTCACTTACATTAATATTCAGTTATATGTTTTTAATAGCTGGTATTTCAGAGATTATTTTTGCATTCTCAAATCACGATCAACTTGACGGTTGGGGATGGATCTTATTTTCGGGGATTATCGATGTAGTATTGGGAACAATCTTAATTGGTACACCTACCTTATCTGCTGTTGTTCTTCCTATATATGTAGGATTTGGATTAATGTTCAGATCTATTAGAGGTATGGGGACTGCATTTGATTTAAAGAATTATGGTGTTAGATCATGGACAGGGCTTTTTGTTTTCGCATTATTAGGTTTGATGTTTTCATTCTGTATGTTGTGGAATCTTGAATTTGGAGCATTTACGATTGTGTATTGGACAGCGTTCTCTTTTATTCTATTAGGGTTATATAGTGTACTTTTTGGTTTTTTCTTAAGACGTATTAAAAAGTATTCAGGTAAAGTAGATCAAGAGCTATTAGATCGTTATGAACAAATTAAAGAGGAGGTTAGAAAGAAACTACATGATGAGTAACTTAATATTTTTATAAAATTACAATCTGTAGCAAAATATTTTATACTTTGCACCAACTAATAAAAATAGATTATGAAAAAAATTGCAATGTTATTCGCTTTTGTAGCTACTACACTTTTAGCAGCAGGATGTGAGGGACCTTCTGGTCCACAAGGGCCTCCAGGACCAAATATTTTTCCACACGTACAAGAGGTGAAGTTATCTTTTGATCAAAATTTGGAAAATAAATTTCAGAGTCAATCAGTGAAACATCCTGTAGAATTATATAAAGGAGATGTCGTATTGGTTTATGTAATGGACTCTCAAGATAGTAATGGTAATCCTGTTTGGAGCCCATTGCCTCGACGTTTTTTTGTTGATGTAGTAGAAGGAAGTAACAAGGTTAGAAAAGAATTAGAATATAGTTATGTATTTTCTCCTTCAAATGTATTAATTGAAGCATTAGCAGATGCTCCTTTAAAACATTTTAATGGAAGTGGAAAAGAAGGCGATTTAGGATATTTAAAGAATATGTACTTTAGATTAGTTTATATTCCAGGTCAAGATCCACAAAGACAATCTAATAATGTAAGTAAATCTGTAGAAGCAGGTAATACAACATTATCATACGAAGAGGCTGTACGTAAGTATAACTTAGAAGGTGTAAAAGTAGTTAAGAACTACTAGTTAATAATGATAGTATATAAAAGAGGGGTAGAAACATTGTTTCTACCCTTTTTTTATTCATATAGCTCAATAAAAATAGGGGGTATGTATTTTAATAATACTATTTTTAAAAATAATAATAAAAAAATAAGGGGGTGTGTATTGTTTTTAGCCTCTTTTATGTAAATTTGCACTTACAAACAGGGGGTGTCCCTTCAAAAACTATTAATTATGTCAACATTTCGTTTTCGAGCAATTGAAAAAGCAGCATCTAGAGAAGCTGTAAAGGTAGAAGAACTGGGTAGAAAATCATTGATCTTTGGTGATCACGTATTTAATGACAAGTCGATGCGACAATTTTTAACTCCTGAAGCTTACCAGGCAGTTAAGAATGCACAACTAGGAATTAAAATAGACCGTAGATTAGCTGAGTACATTGCTTTGGGAATGAAAGAGTGGGCTTTGTCAAAAGGGGTAAGTCACTACACACACTGGTTTCAACCTTTAACTGGAACAACAGCTGAGAAACACGATGCGTTCTTTGAAACTTCATTTGATGGAGATCCTGTAGAGAAATTTAATGGTAGTCAATTAGTACAACAAGAGTCTGATGCATCAAGCTTCCCTAATGGAGGAATCAGAAATACATTCGAGGCTAGAGGATATACAGCTTGGGATCCAACATCACCTGCATTTATCTTTGGTTCTACTTTATGTATTCCAACTGTATTTATTTCTTATACAGGAGAAGCATTAGATAACAAGACACCTTTATTAAAAGCATTAAATGCAATAGATGATGCTGCGACTGAAGTAGCTAAATTCTTTGATAAAAACGTAAAAAAAGTAACTACTACATTAGGATGGGAACAAGAGTATTTCTTAGTAGACAGTGCTTTAGCTGCATCTAGACCTGATATTTTAACTACTGGTAGAACATTATTAGGACACACTGCTGCTAAAGGGCAACAACTTGATGATCACTATTTTGGTTCTATTCCAACTAGAGTATTGAACTATATGCGTGATTTAGAAAACCACTGTATATTATTAGGTATTCCAGTTAAAACTAGACATAACGAAGTAGCTCCTAACCAATTTGAGTTAGCGCCTATCTTCGAAGAGGCTAACTTAGCAGTAGATCACAACTCATTATTAATGGATGTGATGAAGAAAGTAGCTGAGAAACATCACTTTAAGGTGTTATTCCATGAAAAACCATTCAAAGGAGTTAATGGATCTGGAAAACACAATAACTGGTCATTAGCTACTGATACAGGGGTTAACTTATTAAGCCCAAGTAAGACTCCTAAGAGCAACTTACAGTTCTTAACATTCTTTATCAATACAATCAAGGCTGTTAATGACAATGAAGAATTACTAAGATCAGCTATTGCGTCTGCAAGTAATGATCACCGTCTAGGAGCGAATGAAGCACCACCAGCAATTATGTCTGTATTTATTGGACAACAATTGACTAAAGTGCTTAATGAACTTAAAGAAGTTACAGATGGTAAGTTATCTCCAGAAGAGAAAACAGACCTTAAGTTAAATGTAGTTGGTAAAATTCCAGATGTATTACTTGATAATACAGATAGAAATAGAACTTCACCATTCGCCTTTACAGGTAATAAATGGGAGTTTAGAGCAGTAGGATCTACAGCTAACTGTGCTGGTCCAATGACTGTATTAAACACTATCGTAGCTAAACAATTAAAAGATTTCAAAATTGAAGTAGATACTTTAGTAGAGAAAGACGGATTGAAGAGAGATGAGGCGATCTTTAATGTATTAAGAGAGTATATTAAAGACAGTGAAAGAATTCTTTTTGAAGGAGATGGATACGGTGATGAATGGGAGAAAGAAGCTGAAAAAAGAGGATTAAGTAATAATAAAACAACTCCTTCTGCTTTGAGAATTAAGAAAGATCCTAAGGTTATTTCTGTATTCGAAGAGATGGGAGTAATGACTAGTGTGGAGATGCACGCTAGATATGAAATAGAATTAGAAGAGTATGTAAAACGTATTCAGATAGAAGGACGTGTATTAGGGGATATCGCTAGAAATCACGTAATACCTACGGCTATTAGATACCAAAACTTAGTAATTGACAATGTAAAAGGACTAAAAGAAATCTTCGGAACAGAGGACTTTGGAACTATCGCGGCAGAACAATTACAAATGATTAAAAAGATTTCTCATCATATCGAGCAGATTAATGCTAAAGTTACGGAGATGACTAACGAGCGTAAGAAAGCTAATCTTATTGAAGATGTAGAACAGCAGGCTCACGCATACTGTGATACTGTAAAACCATATTTTGATATTATCCGTTACCACAGTGATAAGTTAGAAATTATGGTTGATAACGAACTTTGGACTTTAACTAAATACAGAGAGTTGTTATTTACAAACTAGGATTTAAGTGATAAATTGCATAAAAGATGACTTTAGCGTATAGCTAGGTCATCTTTTTTTATTTATAGATACTTCAATAGGTTTTTATACTTATAATTAATTGTTTAATAGTGTTTTAGGTTGTTGTTTCTTAATTGTGTTTTATTGGAGTATATTTTATTAAATTTGTTAAGTATTATATAAAATTATACTACTTTAGAATATTTTTAAAAATATAGATATTACAGTAGTTATATCCATATAGGTAAATACATCCTACATTGATATATCATAATTGGACACTATGGAACAAAACACACCAATAAAACTCTCTGTGCAGAAGTATAGTTATTTTAATTATACTTTTTGTATTCAAAAATATCATTTCATACAGCGTATCCTAATTGAAAATCAACAAGAAAGCTATGAAGGAGTAAAAGTAGTTATCACTTCACAACTTGGTTTTTTTGAAGATAATATTATCAATATTGAACGATTAGATACAGATACAGCATATACCATAACTAAGTTTGACTTTAAATATAATCTACATTTCATTCGCAATGTTGTAGAGAAGGACATTGATACTGTTCAGATCGCATTGATGGTAGATGATGAAGTATTAGTCGATACTTTTTTCCAGATAGAAGTATTACCTATTGATTACTTCGGAGGATTAGAATTATTTCCACAACTATTAGCTTCTTATATTCTTCCAAACCACGATGTAATATATCCTATAAAGTCTAATGCTATTCGCATATTAGAAAAGAATAAATTAGTACCATCTTTTGAAGGGTATCAGTCAGGAAGTCGTGAGCGTGTACTACAGATGATATCCGCAATTTATCGCTCGATACAGAGTATGGACTTAGTTTATAGTGCATTACCGCCTAGTTATGAACGTACAGGACAACGTATCAGATTATTAGATCAAGTCATAGAGACGAAGTTTGGTAACTGTATGGACATTACATTGTTATTTGCAGCTTGTTTAGAAGCCATTGATTTACATCCTATTCTTATCTTAACTAGAGGGCACATATTTGTAGGTGTGTGGCTTGTAGAAGATAGATTTGATTCTATGGTTAACTATGACCAGACCGCTGTAACTAAGCGTGCGGCTGTTAATATCAATGAACTAATTGTTATTGAATCAACGATGGTATGTAAAGGAGCAACGTCAACGCTAAAAGAAGCAATGGCTTCTGCGGAAGCTCAGTTAATACAAGCATCAGATTTTATATTATCTATAGATGTTAAGACAGCACGTATTAATAATGTACTTCCATTACCTGTTTATAGAAAATCTACAGGAGAGTTTGTTGAAAATCAGGAATTTGATGTTAATAAGAGAAAAGATAAAATAGACAAACGATTTGATCAGGCTAATGCTTTTAATGATTTAGAATTAGGAGATGGATTAGTCCTTTCTAAACAAAGGATTTGGGAACGTAAGTTACTAGACCTTTCGTTGAGAAATAATTTACTAAATACTCGATTTACCAAGAGTATTTTACAATTAATTGATGTTAATGTCAATGAATTAGAAGACTCCTTGGCAGATGGAAAGACTTATACAATTCAAGGTAGTAGCCAACAAGAGATTCTAAATCGATATAATTTATATTTTCCTCCATTACATTCCTCTGAAGAGCTATATGAAATAGTTAACTCTGAATTTAAGCACAATAGGTTATATAGTTATTACAATGAGTACGATTTAGAAAATATATTAGTTAACCTACATAGAAACTCTAGATTAGCAGAAGAGGAGAATGGTAAGAGTACATTGTATTTAGGTATAGGCTTGCTAAAATGGTTTGAACCTAAGTCAGATACAACAGTTAGATATGCTCCTATATTATTAGTTCCTGTTGAGTTAAATAGGCGTTCTATTAATTCTAAGTTTGCTTTGAGAAGTAGAGGAGAAGAAACAATGATTAATATTACATTATTAGAATACCTTCGTCAAGAGTTTAAACTAGATATGACAGCTTTAGAAGATCTACCTATGGACGATTCTGGAGTTGATGTACCTAAAGTACTTGCTTTAGTTAGAAAAACAATTTTAGATTTAAAAGGTTGGGATGTATTAGACCAGGTTATTTTAGGAACCTTCTCTTTTAACAAGCTGATCTTATGGCAAGATATTTCGAAGTATGCAGATAAATTACAGAAGAGTACTATTGTCAATAGTTTATTAAATGGTAATTTATCTGAATCTTTAGATACTTTAAATAGTAATGATGAAGAGTTAGAGCAGTTGTCAGCGGCAGAATTAACTCTTCCTATTTCAACAGATAATTCTCAATTAGAAGCAGTTAGAAATGCACATGCTAATAGAAGTTTTGTACTACATGGGCCTCCTGGAACAGGGAAATCTCAAACAATCACAAATATCATTGCTGATGCATTAGCTAATGGTAAGAAAGTACTATTCGTAGCAGCTAAAAAAGCAGCATTAGATGTGGTGCACAGTCGTTTGGAAAAGATAGGTTTAGGCCCATTTTGTCTTGAACTACATTCTAATAAAACTCGTAAATCAGATGTTTTAGCTCAGTTTGAAGCTACCTTAGAAGTACCCAGATATAAAGGCAATTATGATTTTAAAGAAGCTTCAAATCGAATAGATGAACGCAAAGCGGAATTGAGAAAGTATATAACTCAACTTCATCAGCGTTTTAATATAGGGTGGTCACTTTATGACACGATTGCATATTTAGAACTTAATCAAGTTTCTTTAGATAATGACTTGTTAGTTAATATCAACTTAGAAGATATTACTCAATCCACCTATTTAAAGTGGACAGATTGGTTGATACAGATAGCTTCTCTATGTCAACGTATGGAAAGCCCTATGACTCATCCACTAAGAGTTTTAACTATTAAAGAACATAAATATGACATACAAACTACTGTAAAAGAAGTACTATCTGATTATAAGTATACAGCTAGGGAGTTTGAACAAATTAGTGCAGAGTATAATTTTAGACAGCTTACAGATAAACGTATTGACGCCAATAGTCTACAGACTTTGTTTGAGCTATTAGGTAATAGTAATTTATCTTATGAGTTGATAGACTTATATTTTGATGCTAATCAGTTTTCATTATTGCATAAATGGATTGAATTACAACAAAAACGTTGTCGTATAGAAGATGCAATTAATCAGAATTTTAATAAGAAAATAGTCGAAATAGATTTATCAGTTCAAGAACAAGAATGGAATAAAGCAAAGCATCTTTGGTTTTTACCGAAGTGGTTTAAACAGAGAAAAGTCAAGTCATTCTTAAACGGGTATTCTAAAGTTAAGGTTAAGTCTGAACATGAGGTTAATCAATTGTTTATCCAAATAGAAGATTTTAAAGCAGCTAAACAAAGTTGTGAGAATTCAAATTACAAGGATATTAATCGATTATCACATATTTATTATTCCAATGATAGACTAGATTTTGAAGCGATTTATACAGAGATTGAGAACCTAAGTAGTATTTCTAAACTAGCACAACAAAGTGGTTTTTATGGAATAGATAAGTGGTTATTAGGATTCTATAAAAACACCAATGTAAGAAGAGGTATTTCTGAAGTAACTACTTTCTTAAAAACATTTATCGTGAAGTATCACGATGTTCAATCGTTCTCTACTTCAGTGCCTTCTAGCGAAGAAGTTGATGGAATATTGGCTAACCTAGACAAACTTAATGATTGGATTAACTATAATGTTTATAAAGATGAAGGAAGTAAACTAGGGTTATCGTGGTACATTGATTTATTAGAACAAGGTAAAATAGGAAAGAACAATCTAGATACATATCTAGAACGAATTTTACATATTAATCTGTTTATTAAAACGGTTAGTAGCTCGTTTGCTCTTAGTGGATTCGATGCTAAGATCTATGAGACTTTAATTAAGCAGTATCAAGATATTCACTCTGAGTATACAGAGTTAAACAAGAGTCAGTTAGTATTAAAGTTAAGTAATCGTATTCCGAGAAGCTTCTTTGAGTTTATTCAAAGTTCAGAATTAGGAATGCTTAAACGCGCTATACGCAGTAGAGGAAGAGGGTTAAGCTTAAGAAAGCTGTTTGATCAGATGCCGAATCTTATTTCACGTCTAAAACCGTGTATGTTGATGAGTCCTATCTCAGTAGCTCAGTATTTTGACGTAAGTACAGAACACTTTGATTTAGTAATATTCGATGAAGCTTCTCAGTTACCTACAGCAGAGGCAATTAGTGCATTGGCAAGAGCAAAGCAAGCGATTATCGTAGGAGATCCAAAACAGATGCCACCTACTAGTTTCTTTACATCAAATAAAGTAGACGAAGATAATTTAGAATTAGAAGACCTTGAGAGTATATTAGATGACTGTCTAGCATTATCTATTCCATCTAAGTATCTATTGAGACACTACAGAAGTAAGCATGAGAGTTTGATATCATTTAGTAATGCTAATTTCTATGACAACAAGTTATTGACTTTCCCTTCTAAAGATGATCTAGATAAGAAGGTAACTTTTGAATTTATAGAAGGAGGAGTTTATGAGAAAGGCAAATCGCGTACTAATAAGAAAGAAGCTACAGCTGTAATAGAATATATTAAACAACATTATAGTCAGATTAAGCCTAAATCATTAGGTGTTGTTACTTTCAGTCAGACACAGCAGACTTTAATAGAAGATATGTTAGCAGAGATGTTATTAAAGAATCCTGCTATAGAGGAGACAATGTTAGGTGCGGCAGAGTCTCTGTTTATTAAAAACTTAGAGAATGTTCAGGGAGATGAACGCGATATTATCCTGTTCTCTATTGGTTATGGACCAGATGAAGAAGGAAAAGTATCGATGAACTTCGGTCCACTAAATAGAGATGGAGGCTGGAGACGTCTGAATGTTGCAGTTACTAGAGCACGTTATGAGATGAAGATTTTTTCATCTATTAAAGGAGAACATATTGATCTTAGACGTACAAACTCTGAAGGAGTTAAAGGACTAAAGAATTTCCTAGACTTTGCGGATAAAGGCTATGTAAATGTTACTGAAGGAGATATGGTCAAACAGAATGATAAGTTAATTCAAGCAATAGCTACTTACTTAAAAGACAATGGGTTTGATGTTAGAACTAATATAGGCACTTCTAGTTATCGCCTTGATATAGGAGTTGTTGATAAAAACAATCCAAATGAATATGTATTGGGGATTTTAGTAGATGGATTTAATTATTTCAATGCCAAAACAACAAATGATAGGGAACTTTTAATTCCAGGAGTTCTAAAAGGGTTAGGATGGAATATTTATAGAATTTGGACCATAGATTGGTTTAAGAACAAAGAGTTTATTCTTAAAGATTTACAAGCTAAAATGGATACTATTTACAATCAAGTTGAAGTAGAACAGGAAGAAGCCTCTCCTATGAATTTTATAAGTAAGCACTTAGTAGAAGTAACGGATAAAGTAGCAGTGTCAAAACAAAGACCTTATGAAGCACTAAATCTTAATGCAATAGCAGATGGTAATTCAGAGACTATTTATTTAAGTAATAATAGAAATATAGTTCAAAATCAACTATATCAATTTATTCAGACAGAGGGACCTATTAGCCAAACTTATTTGTTTAAAAAGATGATGAATATTTGGAATATTTCTCGTACAGGAACGAAGTTACAAGCTTATTTAGTTGAGTTAGTAAATGAAATACCTAATTGTATTGCTGTTAATTCTTATCAGGAGTTCTATTGGAATGATGACCTTTATAAAAGAGGATTATCATATTATAGAGAAAATGCATCAGAGAAAAGAAATATAGAAGATATCTGTCCTGAAGAAATTGAATTAGCTATAATTGAGTTATTAGAGAGTAACTTTAGTGTGCCACATGAAGATTTAACTAAAGCAATTGGTAAAGTATTTGATTTTAGCAAGCTAGGTAGCCAGATGGATCAAGTGATTCAACACGTAATTCAGAAGATGTTAGTTGAAGATAAGGTTATTAATCAGTTTGGTAAGATAATATTAAAAGATAACTAAAGTATACTGTATCATAGATAGACTTTATCGATAGGGCTTGATAGTTCTTATAAATTCTACTATTTTTACTTTGAATTAAAAAAGGAAGAAGATGAAGACATTAGAAGTAGGGCAAAAAGCTCCAGAATTTAAAGCATTAGATCAAGCTGGTAATACACATCAGCTTAGTGATTATAAAGGAAAGAAATTAGTAGTATTCTTTTATCCTAAAGCGAGTACACCAGGATGTACATGGGAAGCATGTAACTTACGTGATAACTATGCTGAACTAAAAGCTAAGGGATTTGAATTACTTGGCGTTAGTGCTGACTCAGCTGCTAGACAACAAAAGTTTATTGAGAAGAATAACTTACCTTTCCCGTTATTGGCTGATGAAGAGAAAGAAGTGTTAAACGCTTTTGGAGTATGGGGACCTAAGAAATTTATGGGACGTACTTATGATGGTATTCACAGAATGACATTTGTTATTGATGAACAGGGAGTTATTAGTGATGTAATCAGTAAAGTAAAAACAAAAGATCACGCAGCTCAGATATTAGAGAAGGCGTAAGAATAATATTTAAAAAAACCGCAATCTATGTAGATTGCGGTTTTTTATATTTAGCTAAAGCTTATTTTTTATTAAAGTAGTCATAAGCTAACTTCGCTATTTCTGCTATAATTGAAGCATTAGTTTTATCACTTTCTTTTGAGTTCATAATAAAAACAGCGATTGAGAATTGTTTACCATTAGGTAAGTAGACAATAGCAAGGTCATTATCTGCTGCTCTCAGACCTTCTTTATTTCTAAAGGACATTCCTGTTTTATGGACAACCACAGTATTTTTAGGAAGTAGAGCTTTTACTTTATCTTGTCCTGATTTTGTATCAATCATAGCTTGTCTTAAGAAGTTATTATAATCTGGAGATAATAACTCTTCTTTGCGGAACATTTCTAATATTCTAGTAGCCTCAAGTGGAGTAATCCAATTTTGGTATTGATTATTAAAATCTAAACTCATTGTTTCTTCACTTGATACAATTTCAAAATTTTGAATACCTAAAGATCTAAAATAAAGGTCAGTCATCTTAGGGCCAATAAAACTTCTAAAGAATAAATTAGATATATTGTTATCACTATGAGAAGCAGTGTATTGTATTAATTCCCTTAGAGACATATTAAACTCGCCTTTAGGACTTTTATCTCTTAGTGGGCTATATGTTCCTTCTTTTAAATCCTCTTTTTTAATATATATTTCAGTATCTAATGAGATATTGTGTTTATCCATATAATCAAGAATATTTAGTGCTTGAAAGAATTTGTAAACACTCATTGTAGGATATTTATGGTCATTATTGACAGTTAACGTATCCTTTGCGTCATAAATGATTGCAACACCGACAGTAGCATTCTTATTACTTATTACACCTTTAATTTTGTTGTTTAATTCTTGATGTTGGCTAAAACTAATAGTTGATATTAGAGAGAATAGTGTTAGGAAAAATGGTTTCATTATCTGTTTTGTTTATAAAAAAGCAAAAATAATAACATAGTAAAGATAAGAAAGTAGGTGTGAATAAATTATAATTGAACTTTAAGCAAGTTCTTATATTAAGATATTTTTTACTACGTTTGAATAATATAAAAAAGCTATGAAAGAAAAGATTGACAAGGGAGATTTATATCTTCTTAAAGAGCATAGTACACTTTCTGATATACAACTAGGAGAACTCTTAGAGCAGAAGAGCTATGCCGACTACTCAGACTGGAATAAGTTTATAAAGTACTTCACACTAGTTTTAGGAGCAGGGTTTTTAATATCAGGTATCATATTCTTCTTTGCTTATAATTGGGCAGATCTAAATAAGTATGCCAAGTTTGGACTTATATTTAGTTTACTAGTTTTATCAGTAGGAGGATCTGTATATACTAAAACGAGTGCTATAGTTAAGCAAGTTTGCTTACTTGGTGCTAGTGTATTAGTAGGAGTACTTTTTGCTGTATATGGTCAAGTATATCAGACAGGAGCTAATGCTTATGATCTTTTCTTGATGTGGGTACTAGCGATAACGCCATGGACTGTATTAAATAAGTTTACACCCCATTGGTTAGTCTATGCAGTATTAGCAAATACAACATTAGCTCTATATTTTATGCAAGTTAAGAATGAAGATATGATGTATTACAGCATATTATTTATGCTAGTATTAAACATCGCACTTTATTTTGTCCCTGTTTTATTGGGTAAAGTACTTCAGTTCAAACTAGATAAGTACTATATGGGAATAGTAACTCTAGTTTGTTCTGCGATTGCTGCCTCAGGAGTGATGGTATTTATCTTTGTTGATTATGATCATTATTCTAGAGCAGATTTAAGTGGTTTGAATATGCTTGTCATAGGTGCAAGTCTATGGTTAATTGCGAGTTGTTTATGGAGTTTAAAGACGAAGAACCTCCTGTTATTTAGCTATTTTCTAATTGCTGTTTTCTCAATAATCTTTGCTGCCTTGATTAAGATCGCAGATGTGAATGAAGGTTCTTTACTATTATTTGCTATTTACAGCATTGGTGGGACTTTCGGAGTTGTGAAACTAATTATGAACCAGAAAAAACTGTGGAACAATGAGCAATAATTTATTTAAAGATCTTGTCTCATCTGTAGAACAGGCAGGAGTAGAAGTTAATCATGAAGCACTTCAGGTAGCTAAAGATAAACTAGCAATGAAATCTATCATTATTAGAGTTATCTCCATACTAGGTAGTTTACTAGGGTTAGGTTTATTCATTGGATTTATAGCCTTAGCCGCTTCAGATATATTTCAGGAGGCTATTGCCTTTATACTTATGGGAGTCCTATTTTTAGGAGGAGCATTTGCATTAAATAGAAGTAATGATGGAGCTATTACAGTTAGTATTGCTGTATCGCTTTATATAATAGGGTATGCTTTTTTAAGCTATGGTTTATCTAATGATGGGCATTTGATGGGATATTCTATGTTCGTTATAGCCCTGATTACCCTGTTTTTATATAATAATCACATTATTTCTTTTTTGAGTAGTTTATCTATTCTAGTAGCTATTCATTTTATTATGTTTGATTTAGATATTCAGACATTCTACTACATCTATCTAGCAATAGTACTAGCGGCAACCACCTATTTGTTTTGGCAAGAACAACGATTGAGAACAATGGATAATCTTATCGGTCATAGGTATTTACCAATCTTCGCAGCTCTATTTACTTACACATTAGTAACGGGGATCATTAGCTCTACCCAACAATTTGGTTATTATTACTTTAGTGAGTTTAGAGGAGTACGTCTTTTCTTTATCACAGTATTAGTAGCAGCTTTGTTGTTCACAGTACACCTTGTTTTAGATAAAATGAAGGTTTCTAAACTTCCTATTCAGATCGCTACATATCTATTAGTTATTATCTTTAATGTTTTAGTGGCGTACTATTATCCAGCCTTTGGTATAGCTTGTTTGTTTATACTATGGGGCTTTATGAGACAGTTTAAAGCAGGCTTTGCAGTAGGTATAGCAACCCTTGTTTGGGCAATGGGAATGTTCTATTATGATTTAGGGGTTAGTTTATTGGCTAAGTCTATTTCATTAATGATTGTAGGAGCAATGTTTTTAGCTATTTATTATTTAATTCAAAAGAAAGGAGAGAAGCATGATAACATCTAAAAAGAATCTCGTAATTATAGCAGTCTTAGTACTTATAGGTGTGTTCTTTATTAGAGCAGTCTCTCAAAAAGAGAATACAATAGAACAAGGACAATTAGTACTGTTAGAATTAGCTCCAGTGGATCCTAGATCGTTAATGCAAGGAGACTATATGACGTTAAACTATGCTATTTCGGCACCTACTTCAACAGTGTTTAGTGATAGTTTATCTACAGATTTTACGTCAAATATAGAAAGAGAGTTTGAAGATGCAGTAGAAAAAAGCAAGCTTCACAAAAGGGGGTATGTCTTGTTATCTCTTGACAAAAATAATGTTGGGCATTTGGTAAAAATGCAAAATGAAATGGGAGAGAAGGCAGCTAATCAAATCTATATTAAATATTTTAACTATGAAGGCTGGAGGTTTAATATAGGAGCAGAGAGCTTCTTCTTTCAAGAAGGCGAAGCTGAAAAATACGAAGCTGCTAAATATGGTGCCCTACGTGTAGATGACAAAGGGAATAGCGTATTAGTAGGGATGTATGACGAAAAGCTTAAGCCTATTTAGAATGAGGAATGGTATCAGTTAACGGCTAACCGTTAACTGATAATACTAAAAACTCGCTTCAAAAGTCACTGTATGTGTTTCTTCATTAGGAGTATCCAGATAGTTATAATTACTGCTAATTGTAATCTCTGTAAAACCAACGGCCTGAAGTGCTAATTCGAACTCTTTGACACCCCAAAAGCGAAGAGCGAATAGATCTATCTCCGAGTTGATTAATCCTTTCTCGTTATCCCAATGTTCATATCTAAGCTGAGACATTGTTGTTTGAGTTATGTAATTTGTCTCTACACGAGACTCTGTCAGCGTTAGCATGCCATTAGGTACATTCCACTGTCTAGCTAACATAGGTGGTTCAGCAAGAGAAGACAGAAGAGATAAATCTATGATTAGTCGTCCATTTTCTTTTAGAGCTAATTTAAAGCGTTTTAAGACCTCGATAGCCTCATTGATGTCTGTGATTAGCTGAAATGAGCCAGCAGGGATAATAATAGCTTCATAAGGCGCTGTATAAGTGAATGTATTAAACATCTCTTGTCTAAACTTTCCGTTTAATCCTCTTTTTTGACATTCTTGCTCGCAGTAAGCTAGCATTTCTGCAGAAGCGTCGAATCCCTCAATATTTAAACCGCTTTCTAGTAAAGGAATTAGTATTCTACCATTTCCAGAAGCAGGCTCTAGTATAGTGCCTTGTATGTTTTTCAGTCTTTCTCTGTAATATTCAACATCGCCAAATGACCTTCCAATAGGCTTATCGATGTGATATACCCAAGAAGCTAATGATGCATATCTATTGATTAAAGTAGTGTTTTTCATATTCTTGATTAAGTTGTTGTAAACATAGAACAAAAAAGAGTGTTGTGAAAATTAGAGATATTAATTTGTTTAAAATCAAAAGTAGATATACATTTGCACTAGTATTAACGAATAATAGTCTAAATGTACACAGCTAAGTAAAGATTGGTTTTATATAACCAATAGATAATGGGACAGTCTTAAAGTCCTACAGAGTGGTTATCATCTTTATTCATTAGACAACTATCTTTTGTTGTCATAATACTTAGCATCGTGTAAATACATATTTTTTGACCGTGAGGAGTGGTGTACGGGCCACGTATGGAATATTCACATCAATTAATCAGACTAGACTATGAGCATAGTTATATCAAATCTATCTTATTATCACGCAGATAAAACACCTTTATTTACCAATATTAGTTTCTCTATTAATGCAGGAGAAAAGACTAGTATAATAGGCCAAAACGGAACAGGTAAGACTACTTTATTAAAGCTTATTGCTAAAGAGTTAGAACTGTCTTTACCTGCTATTCATACTACAGGAGCCTTGTTTTACCTACCGCAAAACAAGCAATTAGTACAGACACATACCATCTATGAAGCAGTAGGTGTTGCTAATCAAGTTAAAGCATTACGCGCTATTTTAGAAGGTTCAGTAGAGGAGTCAAATTATGAGATTCTAAATGATCAATGGGACATAGAAGAGCAGGTAAGTAAAGTATTAAGTTATTGGGGGCTAGAGAACATAGCTGTAGAGACGACTATGGAGTGTCTTAGTGGAGGCCAACAAACGAAAGTACTTTTCGCAAAGATGATGTTGAGTCAAGCAGATATTTTATTGTTAGACGAACCTACTAACCATTTAGATACAGAGACCAAAGACTTGTTCTATAAATTTGTAAAGGAGTTTAAGGGAACTGTAGTTATTGTTAGCCACGATAGAGCATTATTAGAATTGATGCCTATAACTTTTGAACTTACACCTAGTGGAGTGTTTAAGTACGGAGGAAACTATAGTTTTTATAAAGAACAAAAAGAACTTCGTCTACAAGGACTGCAGAGTAAATTAGATCATCTTTCTAAAGAGATAAAAGATTCTAAAAAGGCTGACGTCAAAAGAGTAGAACAAATTAATAAAGAGAAAGCACAGAATAAAAAGGCTGAAAAGAAAGCTGGTTTGCCAAAGATTGTGATTAACACAATGCGCAATAAATCAGAAAATAGTACAGCTAAACTATTAGATGTACATCAACAGAAAAAAGAGGGGTTACAATCTGAGCTTACGGATCTAAGAACACAGCTAGACCGAGATAAATTATTTGACATACGCTTTCCTCAATCTGCATTGCACAAAGGCAAAATACTTTGGGAGGCTAAAGAACTAAATTATAGCTATACACCAGCATTTGCTCCAGTGTTTAAAACGCATTTAGACTTTAAAATACTCAGCGGAGATCGTCTGTTATTAAAAGGGAAAAATGGTTCAGGTAAATCAACTTTGTTTAAGCTATTACAAGGTATTTATACACCTACCAATGGCACACTTTATAAAGGAGGAGCTAAGGTCATTTATCTCGATCAGTTTTATTCATTATTGAATGGTGATTTAACACCTGTAGAGCAACTGGAGTTAGCCAATGAAGCAAAATACACTATTGCAGAACTGAGAAACTTATTGTTTCAACATGGTATAGGAGTAGAGTTATGGACTAATAAAATCAATACATTTAGTGGAGGTGAAAAGCTAAAACTTGTACTGTGTTATCTAACTATCTTACAATCAGAAATAGATGTGTTAATGCTAGATGAGCCAACTAATAATTTGGATATTATCAGCATAGAAAGCTTAACTAAAGCTTTGAATGAATTTAATGGAACACTAATAGTGGTAAGCCACGATGATAGTTTTATTAAAGACTTAGGTATAGAAGATGTAGTGCAGTTGAATTAATCTTATTTTCTCAATGATTACTACTATTTGTTGGCAATAGTCCAATATTACTGTTTTCAGTAGTCATTAATTTTAGATTTCACTAAATAATATTTAAATTGCGTGAACAAAAACAATACAAAAACAATAATAATGTCGAACAAAATAACTTCAGCGCAAGCTATCGAGCTAGAGAATAAATACGGAGCACACAACTACCACCCACTACCAGTAGTATTATCTAAAGGAGAAGGGGTTTATGTATGGGACGTAGAAGGAAAGAAATACTATGATTTCTTATCTGCTTATTCTGCAGTTAACCAAGGACACTGTCACCCAGCTATTGTTAAGGCTATTGCTGACCAAGCAGGTACATTAGCACTTACATCAAGAGCTTTCTATAATGACAAATTAGGTTTATACGAAGAGAAAATCACTAAACTTTTTGGTTTTGATAAAGTTCTTCCAATGAACTCTGGTGCAGAGGCTGTAGAGACAGCTTTAAAGTTATGTAGAAAATGGGCTTATGAAGTAAAAGGTATCGCGGAGAACCAAGCAAAAATCATCGTATGTGAGAATAACTTCCACGGAAGAACAACTACGATTATTTCTTTCTCTAACGATCCAGATGCTCGTAAAAACTACGGACCTTACACAGACGGATTTATCCGTGTAGCATATAATGATGTAGATGCTTTAAAAGCAGCTATGGAAGCAAACAAAGGAACTATTGCTGGTTTCTTAGTTGAGCCTATCCAAGGTGAAGCTGGTGTTTATGTACCAGACGCAGGATACTTAACTGCTGCTAAAGCATTATGTGAGGAGCACAACGCTTTATTCATCGCTGATGAAGTACAAACAGGTATCGCTCGTACAGGTAAAATGTTAGCTATCGACCACGAAAATATCAAAGCTGATATCATCGTATTAGGTAAAGCATTATCAGGAGGAGCATATCCTATCTCTGCTGTGTTAGCAAATGATGAGATTATGAATGTAATCAAACCAGGACAACACGGATCTACTTTTGGTGGTAACCCTACAGCTGCAGCAGTAGCTATGGCAGCATTAGACGTAGTATTAGATGAGAAATTAGCAGATAACGCTGAGAAATTAGGACAGTTATTCAGAGCTGAATTAAACAAATATATCGCGAACAGTAATATTTGTACTTTAGTACGTGGAAAAGGATTGTTAAACGCAATCATTATCAATGATACAGAAGAAAGCGATACAGCTTGGAACATCTGTTTAAAACTTAGAGATAACGGATTATTAGCAAAACCAACACACGGTAACATTATCCGTTTCGCTCCACCATTAGTAATGAACGAAGAACAGTTACTTGACTGTGTTCGCATCATCACTGAAACATTAAAAGAATTCGAAAGATAGAATATCAAAAGCGGCCTAGGCCGCTTTTTTTAATGGATAATTTTAAATGAGGAATGAATAATGTAATGGTTAACAGGTTTTTCCTACAGCAATTATCTGATCGTAATCTATATCCTCGTGCTTTGTCATTCCGATGAAAGAGGAATCATTCTAGTAATTCCTCTGTGTAAATACATCGACGTTAGGAGGAATCTTATTTGTAGCTTACAATTAAAGATAATTAGTGCTATATGCTTACTCCCTAAAAAAATAGATATATCAACGAAAAAAACACTATTTTTTTCTTTTGTATTAGCTTAATATGCTATATAACAGATAATTTTATTTTTTATTTCAACAGTTTTTTTAAAAAACATAGTCAATAAATGGCTATAATGACACTTCCTTTTAAAAAATAATATGTTTTTTTGTTTACTTAAAATATATAATATATTGTTTTTTAGTTGTTTATGTTTTTTGTCGATTAATGTTATTGTTCTCAATCCCTTTAATAACAAGTACTACGCGCACTTTCATCGACAGTTCAACGACAATAAGCCGTATTTAGATGGTAGGAGAAGGTGTTTGTCGATGAATGGTCATCTTATTGACCTTGCATTCTCCTATGATATAAGAAAGGTAGCTATATATGAATCTATTTATAATTCTTTTTTGAGAAGTAAAATTGTTTAGCACTCAAACAATAACTTTTGTTAACTAAAATCTCCTATATTTACCCTAAACGCCAAAAAAAACATTATGAAAGGATTTTTATTATTACTTATAGGATTGTGTAGTGTGATTAGTAGTTATGCTGATTGTGCTGTGCATGGATTAGATGTTTTTCCGAAGCAAAAGAATATTAAGCAAAATAGTTTATTTATTCTGGAAGGGTATGCGTGGAGTCAGGAGATTATTTTAAAGTTAAATACGATATATCCTATTTATCTAGAGAGTAGAAATGAGAAGATTAAGCTACAGGTGTTGGAAGTTTGTACAGGAGAGTTTAAATTAACTCAAGCAATTTTAAAACCAGAAACTTATTTAAAAGTAGGATTGGAATATACAATGCGTATAGATGGAGATATACCTTTTGATAAAGAGTTAATGAGATATAACCGAGAAAGAGGAGAATATGAACCAGTTACGTATACTGTACTTGCAGAAAAGGATTTGATTGCTCCTGTATTAGAAGGTCAGGTTAAAGAAGTAAAAAAGAGCTTTGAAATGTATGGCTGTGGGCCTTCAGTAAATATAATATTTTCAAATCCAGCTAAGGATGACTCTGAACTACTTGTAAAGACTACTGTGAAAAGTTTAAAAACAGGTAAGAAAAGTACTTATTATCTACAGTCAGATAGTGATGAAATAAATGTTGGACATGGGATGTGTAGTGGTGCATTTCAATTTAAGGAAGGAAATAATTATGAAGTAGAGTTTGTCTTTATGGATAGTGCTGGCAATATTTCAGATACCAAGGTGGATAAAATTAGGTTTACTAAGCCTAAAATGGAATTGACTTATTTTTAATAGTATTTACAAATGAAAGGATTTTTATTATTTATTATCGGATTGTTTAGTGTGATGAGTAGTTATGCTAAGTGTGGAAATAATGGTTTGTATGTTTTTCCTAAGGAAAAGAATATTAAACAGAATAGTATATTCATTTTAGAAGGCTATGCAGATAGTCAGGGAGTAATAACTAAACTAAATAAGGAGTATCCTATCTATTTACAGAGTGGAGATAAGAAAGTACAGTTAGAAGTAGTAGAGACACATAAAGGGCAGTTTGAACTGACGCAAGCAATTTTAAAACCAGAAACAGAGTTAGAAGCAGGATTAGAATATACATTATATATTGGAGGTGATGAACACATTCAAAATGTGTTAACTAGATATAATAGTTCGCCTATTACCTATAAAGTACTTTCTGAAAAAGATCTAACATCTCCAGAGGTGGTAGGTCAACCCAAAGTATTAAGAAAAGAGTATATTATTGCTGGTTGTGGACCTGAGAGTTTTGTTGAATTTAGCAATCCAGCTAAGGATGACTCTGAACTACTAGTAAAGACAACAGTAAAGAGTCTAAATACAGGTAAAAAGACTACTTATTACTTGCAACCTACTAAGGATAAGATAGAGGTGGGATTTGGGATGTGCAGTGGAGCCTTTAGATTCAACGATGGAGATAATTATGAAGTAGAATTTTTCTTTATGGATAGTGCTGGTAATATTGCCGATACTAAAGTGGATAAAATTAGGTTTACTAAACCTAAAGTGAAACATTTTGGCCCCCCGTATTAAGATAAAAAGTCTGCTCATAAGCAGACTTTTTATTTTAATACGAATATCAAAAAGAAGTTGATAGCTAAACATTTTAGGGATAAAAACGTAAAGGACTGTATGCTAAAATTTCTATTAATCATCGTAGCTATAACTAGTACAGGTAGGATAAATAAGGCATACAACATAGGGTAGTAGGCTTCTTCGAACACCCATTTGAATGCCTCTGAAGTGTTTGTCTCTACTACATAAAGCCCTCTCATTATCCAAAGTACTAAATTGGTAGTACACAATAGAAATAGTACAATGTCTATTGTCTTTATCCAAATCATTTTCATAGTTTGTTTATTTGAGGTCTTTGGTCTGCATTAAGTATCGTCCAAGCTGTAGCGAAGGCTAACTGCGTGCGTTTTTTCAGTAAATCAAACTCTATCTTATCATAGGTATCTGTTGGCATATGATAGTCTGCGTGTGTACCGTTAAAGTAGAACATAGCAGGAATATTCTTTTTGGCAAAACTATAGTGATCAGATCTGTAGTAAATTTGCTCTGGATGGTCTAAGGCATCGTATGTATAGTCAAGATCAAGGTTAACTGAAGCAGCATTTGCTTGTTCTGACATTTGATGTAAGTCTTTACTCAATCTATCTGCTCCAACAATGTAAATATAGTCTCCCTCCTTAGTGTATTTGTCACTCTTTCTACCAATCATATCAATATTGATATTAGCAACGATATCTTTAAGTGGGATAATAGGGTTCTTCACATAGTATTCAGATCCAAATAACCCAAACTCTTCACCTGTAACGTGCAAGAATAGCACAGAACGCTTAGGTCTAATGCCTTGCTGCTCTAGTGATTTGAATACTCTTGCAATTTCCATGACAGCTACTGTACCAGACCCGTTGTCATCTGCTCCGTAGTAAATCTGATCTAGTAATATTCCCATATGGTCATAATGAGCAGAGATAACTAAGACTTCCTCTGGTTTTTCACTTCCTTCTATAAAAGCCATTACATTCTCACTGTCTTTTAGACGCATCATTGCTTTTCGCATGAAGGCTGCTGGGACAGGCTGTAGATAACTATCAGCTTGTTTAGGGTGTGCGATATGACGTTGTTTATAGAAGTTGACTAGGTACTCTGTTGCTTTCTTTTGTCCAGGTTCTCCTGTTCTTCTTCCTTCAAATTCATCAGAAGTAAGTACTTTAAGATTTACAGCCATCGAGTCAGCAGATATTTGTTTCCAATAATCAGCTTGTGTTGGAGTGGTATTACTTGAGTTGATTGTTGTTTTACAGCTTGTTATAGAAAAGCTTAATGCAAGTAGGCTTAAGGCTATTTTATAGTTATTCATTAGTGAGTATAAATGTGTTTGGGGTAAAGATAATGAAGAAAGGGGAATGAACAATGAGGAATGAGAAATGGGCAATGAGGAATGTTGTCGCAGATTTGTAATTCATGACGACATACGAACGCATATAAGGTACATACGCAATACCTTGCGTGTCACACAAAATGCAAAACATAGCACGGATTATAAATCCGCACCAACAAGCGAAACAACGAAACAGCAAATACTCAAAGTCAGGAGACTTTGCGTAGCGTAAGGAACGGATTACAAATCCGCTCCAACAAAATCACAAAACAACAAAATCACGAAATAGCAAAAAGACAAAAAAGTAAAACCATATGCCGAAGGCAAACATTCTTCATTCCTCATTCCTCATTCTACGTTGAATTATTTATCTTTGTTTAAATCAAAAGTTGACAATGAGTAAAATCGTTTTTATTACAGGAGGTTCTTCTGGTATAGGTAGAAGTGTAGGGGAGTATCTTACACAGCATGGATGTAAAGTATATGGTACAAGTAGAAATCCTGAGCGAGTGACAGATTCAAAGATTCCGTTAGTGAAGTTAGATGTTCGCGATGTAGAGAGTATCAAAGCTGCTATTAAGGAAGTTATAGATATAGAGGGAAGAATAGATGTATTGATTAATAATGCGGGTGTAGGTATTACAGGACCTATTGAAGAGATACCAGCTGAGCATATCCTTAACAATTTTCAGACAAATGTATTTGGGCCGATTGAGGTAATGAAGGCGGTATTGCCATTTATGAGAGAAAGACGTTCTGGATTGATTATCAATGTGACTTCTATTGCTGGATATATGGGATTGCCTTTTAGAGGGATTTACTCTTCATCAAAAGGGGCATTGGAGTTGATTACTGAAGCATTGCGTATGGAGCTAAAGCCATTTAATGTAGAGGTGACTAATGTAGCTCCGGGTGACTTTGCTACTAATATTGCTGCAGGTCGTTATCACGCTCCTGTATTAGAAGGTTCTGCTTATAAAGAGGTTTATCAGATGTCTTTAGATATGATGGATGAACACGTAGATAGCGGTGGAGATCCTATAGAAATGGCTAAGGCTATTCACAAAGTTATCAATACGCCTAAACCTAAAGTTCGCTATAAAGTAGGGGAGCCTCTTCAGAAGTTTTCGCTTATTTTAAAGAAGATCTTACCTGGTAAGATGTATGAGAAGATGCTGATGAATCACTATAAAATCAAAGGATAGACAAAGAAATTCTATTACTATTTGGCACTCAGTCAATAGAGGATAATACAGAGACTATTGCGATAAAAAACTCTCTAATATTCGCTATATTGAGGAATATAAATCGTACTTTTGGCTTACAACATAACATAATATAAGATATATCATTATGAAGTTTTTTATTGACACAGCTAATTTGGATCAAATTAGAGAGGCTGAAGCGCTTGGGGTATTAGATGGTGTAACAACTAACCCTTCTTTAATGGCTAAAGAGGGAATCACAGGAGCAGAAAACATTTTAAATCACTACAAAGCTATTTGTGAAATAGTAGAAGGTGATGTAAGTGCAGAAGTTATTTCTGTAGATTACGAAGGAATGATTAAGGAAGGGGAGCAATTAGCTGCTTTAAATCCTCAAATCGTAGTTAAATTACCAATGACTAAAGAAGGAGTAAAAGCATGTAAATACTTTTCTTCTAAAGGGATCAAAACTAATGTAACATTAGTATTCTCTGCTGGACAAGCTTTATTAGCTGCTAAAGCAGGTGCTACTTATGTATCTCCATTTATTGGAAGATTAGACGATATCTCTACTGATGGATTGATCTTAATCGAGGATATCCGTCTTATCTATGATAACTACGGATTTGAAACTCAAATCTTAGCTGCGTCTGTACGTCATACTATGCACATCGTTAACTGTGCTAAGTTAGGTGCTGATGTTATGACTGGGCCTTTAAGTGCTATTACAGGACTTTTAAAGCACCCTCTTACTGATAATGGATTAGCTCAGTTCTTAGCTGACTACGCTAAAGGAAATAAATAAGAAGGTCAAATTTCTTATACACATATTACAAACTACAAACTGATAAAAAAGGCTACCGAAAGGTGGCCTTTTTTGATGGTGTTATTCTTTTACTTTTTTGTCTTGACACCAAAAAGTAACAAAAAAGGTCAAGGCTCTAACTCCTCAGCGGTCAATTAAGATATAAATTCTTAGAACTAAACAAACTCGCTAATCGCTCAAACACTGTTTAGTTCTTTAGAATTAGTATCTATTGACACTCGCTTATACGTTGAGGCCATAACATCGTTTCACAAGGGTATTTTGGTTGTATAGATAAACTATTTATTAAGATATTTACTTTATTATGGAACATAGTTTTAAAGATTTAAAAGAGAGAATTAGGATTAAAAATAATCTGATATCTTCTATAGGAGTGGTGGTAGCGAGTGGAAAAGATGGAGAATACTATGTAGCTATATCTCCTTCATTTCTAGTAAGTGGTTATGGAGAAACTGAGGGAGCAGCATTAGAAGACTTTAGGTATAATATGAATGTATTTGTAGAAGATTTAAATAAGGTATCTCTTAAAGAAAAGGTTGAATATCTACAGTCTTTAGGGTTTGATAACCCAGATGTAATTAACTAAATAATCATATTGATAATAAATACAAAAGCCGAGAACTAATCAGTCTCGGCTTTGTTATTAAATACTACTTAGTAGTTGGTTTTTCTAGGTAATCGAAGAAGTACTGTGCAATCTTGTCATTTAAGTGTACTCTATCTATCCCTTGTACGTTGTGCTCGTGGCTAGGGTATAGGAAGTAGTCTACTTGTTTTTTCGCTTTGATAGCCGCTTCTATAAACTCCATAGAGTGTTGCTGTACTACTACGGGATCTTGTGCTCCGTGGATGATTAATAGTTTGTTATTAATCTTATCTGCTTTGTTTAACAAGCTTGTCTTCTCGTAACCAGCTGGGTTTTCACTTGGCATGTCCATATAGCGCTCACCATACATAATCTCGTACATTTTCCAGTCCATTACAGGACCACCTGCAACACCTACTTTAAATACTTCAGGATGAGTAACTGATAGAGTAGTAGTCATAAAACCACCAAAGCTCCATCCGTAAACACCAATCTTATCTTGGTTTACATAAGGTAGAGATTTTAAGTAATCAACTCCTTTCATTTGGTCCGCCATCTCAGCTTGTCCTAACTGTCTGTGAATTACTTGTTCGAATGCACGACCTCTGTTAAAACTTCCTCTACTGTCTACTGTAAATACAATATAACCGTTCTGAGCCATATAGTTGAAGAATAGGTTAGCTCCACCTAACCAAGTGTTCGTTACTAACTGTGCGTGAGGTCCACCGTATACATATACCATTACTGGGTACTTCTTAGTAGCATCAAAGTTAGTAGGGTAGATAATACGAGCGTTAAGTGGTGTCTTACCATCTGCCGCTGTAATTGTCGTAATCTTCGTTTCAGGCATTGTTACAACACCTTCATAAGGATTCTTAGAAACTAAGATTTCTTTTTCTTTCTTAGATTCTGCATTGACAATAGATACTTTATTAGGAGTCTCTAGGTTGTTAAACTGATCTAAGAAAAGTGTTTTGTTCTTATTTAGTACAACACTATGTGTTCCTGATAAGGTAGTGATTTGCTCTGTCTTTCCTTTTTTAAGGTTAGTTTTAAACAGTTGTCTATCTAAACCTTGGTTTGTAACTCCGATGTAATATAAGTTCTTAGCATCATCATCAAAACCTAAGAAATCAGTCACAATAACATTCTCATGACCTAACTTTTTGATTAGTTTACCATTTGTGTCATATAAAGATAGTTGTCTATATCCATCAGCTTCTGTGAAGTATAGGAACTGATCTGTAGTACCAGGTACAAATACTAGGCTGTTATTAGGCTCTGTATATGTCTTAGAACTCTCTTCAAAAAGCGTTTTCTCAAATGCACCCGTAGCTACATTGTATTGGTTTACTTTTAAGTGATTTTGCTCTCTATTAAGTACTCCTACATATACATAGTTACCTGAAGGATCCCAAGTAACCATTGTTAAGAATTGGTCTGCTTCTCCAGTTTGTAATGTAACTTTTTTACCAGTATATACATCGTATACCACTAATGATACTTGCTCATTAGCCATACCAGCCATAGGGTATTTGATGTTTTTAACTTCAGCTACACGCTCACTCCACTGAATAATAGGGTAAGAGGTAACCATGCTTTGGTCTTTTCTATAGTAAAGTAATTGGTCTTGTTTTGGGCTCCACCACATTCCTTTATTGATACCAAACTCGTTTCTATGTGTATCACTACTACCATTGATAATATCTAGAGCAGGATCATTTGTAATTTGAACATCACCTCCTTTATTAGTAGAGATTACAATGTTGTTATCTTTAAGCCAAGCGATATGATCTCCATTGCGAGAGATGATTTGCTGTGCACCTTGAGCATCAAATTTGAATGAATTAACTACTTTCTTATCTGCTAGATTAACTTTGAAGTAATACTTTAACTTATTAGTAGATTCATTTACGTAAAACTCTACCTCATTGTCGTTTAACCAAGTTAAGTTAGTAGGTATTATTCTTAGTTTAAATGTACTTCCTTTAGCAGAAGTATTGATAATCTCTTCTAATTGTTTAACTGTTAGAGCAGTTTGAGATTCCCATTTATTAGCTTGACTTTTGATTAAAAGACTATCTCTGTTCTTAGTTACGAAACTTAAAGTATTGTCGTTTTTCCAAGAAGGCTGAAGAATTCTCTCTGTAGCAAATTGTCCACCAAGACCCATAGTAGCCTCAGTCATATTGAAGTTGCGCTGTGCAAACATCATATTACCTGCTATCAAAAAGAATAATAATGATTTGTTCTTCATAATTGTTATAGTTGTTTTTACGGTCGCTAATTTAAATCCAAATACGTCATTAGCCAAATGATGTTTGAAAATTCTGCCAATAAGCCTTTCTGACAATAGAAGAATAGTTCTTTTTTTATATCTTTAAATCTCAAAAATATATAACCAAAAGAAGAGTATATGCAAAAAGTAGTTTATATAACAGGAGGTACTAAAGGTATCGGTAAAGGAGTAGCTAAAGCGCTATTAGACAACGGGTATAAAGTAGCTGTGTCAGGGCGTAATATTGAGGCTGTGAAAGAAGCTATTCAGGACTTAGGACATGGTGATAATATCTTAGCTATTCAGTCAGATGTACGTAATTATAGTGATGAAGAGTCTGCAGTAGCACAGATAGTAGAGAAGTTCGGTCGTTTAGACATCGTTATCGCTAATGCAGGTGTAGGTATATTCTCTTCTGTAGAGGATATGAGTTTAGAAGATTGGAATACAATGATAGACACTAATCTTACAGGAGTATTTCATACACTAAAGGCTTCTGTTAAGCAGTTAAAACAGAATAAAGGGTACTATATCAGTATCGCTAGTTTGGCGGGGATTAACTTCTTCGCTAACGGTAGCGGATATAACGCTAGTAAGTTTGGTGTTGTTGGTTTTACACAAGCTGCAATGCTAGATCTTAGAAATGCAGATGTAAAGGTAACTACAATCCTTCCAGGCTCTGTATCTACTAACTTTAATAATCACGAACCTTCTGATGCTGATCACTGGAAGATACAGCCTGAGGATATGGGACAGATGGTAGTGGATATATTAGCAATGAATCCTCGTGTATTACCAAGTAAAATAGAGGTGAGACCAACTAAGGTTAATTAGGTTTACAGTTGACTGTTAACGGTTTTTGCCTACGGCATTAATAGACTAGGATTGTGGATTTATAGGATGCGATCCTTCCTGTCGTCAGGATGATAAACGTACTTTGAATAAGTTTACAGCAAACGGTTTACAGTTCCGTGCAGAGAGCGTAATTAGTAATTACAATTATGCTGTATGCAACCATAAAACCATGAAAAAATAATATCCACGAAAAAACAAAAAAACATAACTATGAATGCAGATTTTGGAAAGTTCCTTTTAAGACTTGGCGTTGGAGGATTAATGATATTTCACGGAATACATAAGTTGATTCACGGTCACGACTTTATTATTAATCAATTGAAAGCACATAATTTACCTGAGTTATTGTGGATTGGTGTGCCAATCGGAGAGATTATAGCTCCAATCTTTTTAATTGTTGGTTTTGCTACGCGTATCTCTGCATCTATTGTAGCGTTTACGATGTTTATGTCTTTATTCTTAGTAAAAGGAATGGGGAGCTTTGGTTTAGATCCAAATACAGGTGGGGTATTAGCAGAGTTGAATTTATTGTATTTATTATCTGCTTTGGCTATTGCTTTTATTGGGCCTGGTACTATTCGCTTTTACAAAGGGAAAAAAGGAATATGGGTGTAGTTTTTAATTAAGAATTTAAAATGAAGAATTAAGAATGTTTTGCCTTTCGGCATTATGCACATTCTATATCAATGTAGGGGCGGATTGCAATCCGCCCTTTTATATTCAATTGCAAATCCCTTTCAACAAACAAAAGAACAAAATCACGAAAAAACAAAAACATAACAAAATGAGAGTATCATTTGACTTTGATGGAACCTTAACAGAGAACATAGTACAAGGGTACGCTAAAGAATTAGTGACTAAAGGAATTGATGTATTTATCGTTACTGGTAGATATAATGAGCTATTGCGTGTGATGAATGGAAGTAAAACTAATGAAGATTTATTTGCTTTAGCGGATGAAATAGGTATTGAGCATAAGCATATCGTGTTTACTAATCGAGCAGATAAAAGCTATACGATAGGTGGAAGTGGGCTTATTTGGCATTTAGACGATGATTTAAACGCTTTAAATGATATTAATAGGTATTCTGACGTTAAAGGAGTTTGGATAGGAGATAGCGATTGGAAAGAACGTTGCAATGAATTACTTACAGAGGTTGGTCTTTAGTTTCTTATTTTTTCTTTAATACTACTAAGCGCTCAGTGAGAGTAATTACTTCATAATTAAAGTATTCAGCAATATATTCAAAAGTCTTAAATGTATAGATAAATACATGTGTTAAGTCTTTTCTGTAATACCAATTCTTAAAGTCAGTTTGATTGTTGTATAGATGTGTTTTGATAATTAAGATTCCTCTTCGTTTAAGAATACTACTTAATTTCTTTATTTCCTCTAATGGATTATAGAAGTGTTCAAATACTTCGCAACTAAAGATATAATCATATTGATAGTGTAGGTATGCTGTATCTGGGTGAAAGTAAGGGTCATATAGGTTTACTTTATACCCTTTCTCTACTAGTTGCTTAGTAATAACAGGTCCTTTACCACAACCATAATCAAGTCCTAGCATATCTGGTGTACAGTTCTCTAATACTGCATTAGTAACAGGAGCAGTAAAGTTCTGATAACCGATATCATTTACATCATTATTATGACATTCATAATGATTTTTCTCCTTTTCGGAATTAAAATAATGTACCTCATCTTTTAGATAAGCCTCACAAGTAGAACAGAAATAATATTCATCATCTATTTTATTAACTAAAGGCGTATGGCAAAGGGTACAGTTCATGTGTGAAAAGTCTTATTTTATTGAGAGACGAAAGTACATGTTTTTCTTTTAATTAAGAAGATTCTTCTAAACTGTATCTTCATCTATAGAGTGTGCCTTTTGAGGAGCAGTTTTTGTCTCTTAGTGTAATCCACTATTTAGATTCTATCATCTAAAGTATCTTTTTTATACTTTCGTTTGCAATAAACACAACAATATGACAGAGAATATAGAATTGCTAAGGTATCCTATTGGTGAGTTTGTAATGCCTAAAGTTATTACAGATAAACAACTTGCTGAGTGGATTAGGACAATAGAGGAGTTTCCAAAACAAATTAAACAAGAGGTCGAAGGACTTTCTGATAAAGATCTTGAGAAGCGATATAGACCTGGAGGCTGGACCATAAGACAAGTCGTGCATCACTGTGCAGATAGTCATATGAATAGTTTGACAAGATTTAAACTAGCATTGACAGAAGAACAGCCTATAATCAAACCTTATGCAGAGCATCTATGGGCAGAGTTAACAGATTCTAAATTACCTATAGAGAGTTCTTTGGCTGTTTTAGAGGGACTGCATTTTAGATGGGCAGTATTGCTCAAAAGTTTATCTAATACAGAACTAGATAGAACATTTATTCATCCTGCTAATCATGAAATAGTTTCTTTAAGAGTGAATATAGGAATCTATGCTTGGCACTGTAACCACCATCTCAATCATATTATCAACGCTAAACAATATAACTATTATGAATAATTCATGGATACCATATCCTTTAGTATTAGAAGGAAATATAGTCAAATTAGTGCCTTTAGAAGAGCATCATTTAGAAGAATTGTATAAGGTAAGTTCGGATAAGGAGTTGTGGAGGTTAGTACCTACAGATTGTTCAGATAGAGATACTTTTTATGCAAATTATAGAAATGTTTTAGCTGCAAGAGATAGGGGGGGACAATATCCATTTGTAATCTTAGATAAAGAGACTAATGCTATTATTGGTTCTACGCGTTTCTTTGAGATGTATGAAGCCGATAAAAAGCTAGAAATAGGTTGGACGTGGATTACACAAGGATATTGGGGGACAGTAGTAAACTTAGAGTGTAAATTACTATTGTTGACGTATTGTTTTGAAACACTAAAGGTTAATAGAGTTCAACTTAAGACTAAGGATGATAATATACGTTCTAGAAATGCTATTGAGAAGATAGGAGGAGTATTTGAAGGTGTTCTTAGAAAAGATAAAATACAGAATGATGGGACTACTCGAAATGCTGCTTATTACAGTATTCTTGATAATGAATGGAAAATTGCGAAGAACAAGATAGAGAGTTTGATTAATAGATAGTTTGACAAAGAACATTATCGTTAAATACATCTTATTTTTAACATAGAATTGACTTATACAAATTAAATATATGATGATAATCATAAAGTATTGATTATTAAAGTATCTGTTGATTTTATTGCATTTATCTCCTTTTAAAACCGCTGGTTTTAAACTATCTTTAATATAAAATAATTTATAGATAGTTATGATCAATAAGGAATTATTAATGAAATATGGAGCAGAACTAGTTTGTTATGAAAAGGATGATTTTGTTTTTGAAGAAGGAATGCCCGCCGAATTCTTTTATCAAATAGTAAGCGGTCAGATTAAATTAAATACCTTCGAAAAAGATGATAAAGAGTTTATTTATAGTATACGAACTAGAAGACAGTCCTTTGGAGAACCTACACTTTTCTTAGGTGTTGATTATCTCTGTAATGCTATTGCTATGGAAAAGTCATTTTTATATGTACTTCCTAGTGAAGCGTTCTTTTTAATGCTGAAAGAGAATCATCATATTTCTCTTAAAGTACATAAGAGCGTTTCTCATAGACTTTATTTTAAAGGAATCATGTTACCTGATATAACAACACAAGATTCAGAAAGACGCGTGATGACTTTACTTAACTATCTGAAAGCAAACTGGGCAAGTGAAGTGAATGAAACTAAATTATTTACTGTGGATTTGACACGACAACAAATTGGAGATATGACTGGACTTAGAGTCGAAACCGTTATTCGTACCATTAAGAAGTTAAAGTCTGATAATAAACTCCGTATTATTAAAGGCAAAATAGTGTTATAAAAACAAATAGGTCGCTGTTCTTAGTGACCTATTTGTTTTATTTTTAAGTTCTTAATATTTTATCCATTGATTTACCCTTAGCGAGTTCATCTATTAGCTTGTCTAGATAACGTATCTTTTGCATTAGTGGGTGTTCTATATCTTCTACACGATATCCACAGATTACTCCTGTTATTTTATGAACATTGGGATTAAGAAGAGGAGCATTATTAAAAAAAGTCTCAAAGTCTGTCTTATCATTTATTAAGTTAGTTAAGGTAGTTTGGTTATAACCTGTTAACCAAAGGATAATTAGGTCAACTTCTTCTTTAGTTCTTCCTTTTTTCTCTGCCTTTGTAATGTAATGAGGATATACACTTGCAAAAGAGGTTTTATATATCTTGTGATTGTTCATAATTAATAAGTCTTAAATACTATTACCATATTTCTATTTCCTCAGTATATGTCTTATCACCATCTATTTCTATAAGAATTCTACTAGGAATAAAGCTATTTTCTTTATACTCAGTGAATGCTCTATATTGTAGTTTTAAACCTTCTCTAAGTTGGCTTTCTATATGATGATCTATAGCTTCTTTTTGTACTACAGCATCCTGAGGAGCATATAAAGTATTGACAGGGGAATCATCTCCACCAAAAGTAAGTCCTATAAGATACAACTTACCTAACTGACCTGCTTGATAATATTGTTCAGCCTCATCATAACTACAGATATCCGCATAATTACAAGGTTTAGAAGTATCTATTAATATTTTACTTTTCTTAAAAAAATTAAATAATCCCATTATTGTTCTAGTTGTTAGTTTGGTTAATAGTTATGTAAATATAACCAAGACAAGAACAAATACAAAGTGTGAATATTATTTATATGTTAAAAGAGAGGGAGTTACCCTTTTATAGCTTTCCTTTTTTAGACAGAACAACAACTCCCATTGCTAAGAAGCTCCATATTAACATTTGAGTTAAAGATCCAGTCCAGCCACCAATATTCCAACTGATTAAACCAAAGAAGGTTCCTATACCAGCACCTACAAAATAGGCGGTCATGTAGACTGTATTTAGACGACTGTGAGCTTCTTCATTTAAGGCATAAATACGAGTAAAATTAGTAATCTGTGTAGCTTGTACACCAATGTCTAACAAGAAAATAGCAATGATTAATACAAGTATAGAATGTGGGAGGATAAGCATAGCGACTAAACTGACTATGATTAGAGAAATAGTAAGGAATAAGTTCTGAAAGATCTTACCTCCATCTGCTAACTTTCCAAAGTATGGTGCTACTAAAGCACCTCCGATGGCAACGATAGCAAACATCCCAATCATAGAAGGCGTATAGTTAAACGGAGCATCACTTAAATGAAAGGTTAATGTAGTCCAGAAAGAACAGAATATACCAAAGGTAAAAGATCCTAGTAAAGCTGCTTGTCTTAATGTTTTGTATTCTTTTACTAGACAAAGCGTTGAATGTAATAACTTAAAGTAATTTCCTTTAAATTTAATAGGAGCATTAGGCAAAAAGAACCACATTAGTACTATACTTAAGGCTATCATAATGGCTGAGAACGCAAATACACTCTGCCATCCCCATAAGTCTGTAAGTGTGCCACTGATAAGCCGAGAGCCTAAGATACCACAAAGAATACCACTGAAAACAATTCCTACACTTTTACCTCTGTTATCTTTGTTTAGTAAAGCAGCCATAGGTAATATGATTTGCGCCGGAGTAGAGCAGACTCCAACTAAGAAACTTAGTGCTAATAAGCTAGACAGATGCTCTGTATTAGTCATCAGTAGTAATATTATCATCTGTATAAATGCAATAGTTATGATTAAGTTTTTCCTATTGACTTTATCTCCTAAAGGCAATAGAAAGAACATTCCTACACCGTAACCAATCTGAGCTAGCATAGCTACTTTACCTACCACAGTTTCAGGTTCATTAAGTGTCTCTGCGATATTCTTAAGAATAGGCTGGCTGTAGTATACATTGGCTACAATGGTTCCTGCAGTAAAGGCCATTACAGGGATTGCGTACTTTTCTTTATTCTTGATTGACATATTGTTTAGTTTGTTAAGCTCGCAAAAATAAGGGAGTTCTAAATTCAATTGTTGTATATAATGCTATATTAATAGTATTATTCGCTATGTTTGTGTTATGAAGTTAATACAGTTTGAACCTTTATTTTTAAGGCATTTTCGCACAGAAGAATGGCCTTTTACTTATCATAACCACAACCATTATGAGCTCATGCTTATTAGCGAAGGAGGCGGTGTACATGATCTTAATAAAGAAGAGTCGAGATACTCAGGAGATACTATATACTTTTTATCTCCAGAGGATAGTCATCACTTTTATATAGAGGAGAAGACAAGATTTAAAGTCATTAAGTTTTTGCCTAGTGCTGTAAAAGAAGGAATGAATATCAGCCTTACTGATTATTGGGATAATTTGTTGAGTAGTTTATCTAGAAGATGGGAAGGGAATAAAAACAATCCTATTGATATAGAGTTGGTTACTAAGATTACTTCTATTGTTGATTTAATGATAATAGAATGGGAAGTGAATGACAAAAAAGTATCAGAACTACATACTAATCTATTGAGAAGTGTATTGTTATTAATGGACAAATACTCTAGGAATACACTTAATCCTGATGTGTATGACGCTACCAAAATAGAGCGAATACAGAATTATATACACCTTAATATTCACCTTCCAGAGAAGTTATCCTTAAAGTCATTAAGTCCTACATTTGGTTTTTCTGAATCAGGGTTTAGAAACTTCTTTCAGACACAAATGGGAATGAGCGTTAGTAGCTACATTAACGCCTTAAAAATAGAACTTATAAAGACTAGAATAAAAAGTAGTGAGTATTCTCTATCAGCTATAGCTATAGAGTTTGGTTTTACAGATTCTAGCCATTTCACAAAGTTCTTTAAGAAGCATACCTCTATTAGCCCTTTAGAGTTTAAGAGAGGGTTGCCTCCTAAAACAGATGTCCCTCAAATATTGCAGAATAATATTGTTCTATAACCAGTAACACAAGGATATTCTTGAATAAAAAAGAGGCTTTATGTTATCAAAACACAAAGCCTCTCCAAAAAAATATATATGAAAAAATCTCTACTTCTTATTTCTGTATGCCCAGTAGAATACCTGAGGTAGGATAGTGAACGAAAGAATCATACACATAATCAATCCTCCTACAATCATAATGGCTAATGGTTTTTGTATTTCTGATCCCATACCATTAGACAATGCTGCAGGTAGTAATCCCATAGATCCCATTAAGGCAATCATCACTACTGGTCTAATACGGCTCTTAACACCTTCTTTGATAGCCTCTTTAAGTGGCATTCGATGTTGTAAATTCTCTTTCATCACTCCAATTAATACAATACCATCAATAGTAGCAACTCCAAAAAGAATAATGAACCCTATACCAGCAGATATTCCAAATATCGTGCCAGTCATCCAAAGAGATAAAAATCCTCCTATAAAAGCAAACGGAATTGTCAGTGCTGCTATGGCTGTATCCTTGGCATTACCGAAGTTGAAGTACAGTAATACTAAAATTAAAATTAATGAAATAGGTACTACTAAAGTTAATTGAGTAGCAGCACGTTCTTTACTTTCAAACTCTCCAGCCCATTCCATTTTATTAACAGCAGGTAATTTTACTTCTTTGTCTACTTTAGCTCTAGCTTCAGCGATAGTACTTCCTAAATCTCTTCCTTCTATACTAAATCCGATACCGATATATCTACTACCACCTTCTCTATAAATAAAGGCAGGTCCAGTGTGATAATCAATAGTAGCTATCTCTTTTAATGGTACTTGTTTCCCATCTAATGAAGGAATTAATATCTCTTCAATCTTCTCAGCAGAATCTCTATATTCCTTATTAAAACGAAGTACTACATCGAACATTCTCTCATTTTCATATAATGTAGTAGCAGCCTGTCCACCGATTGTCATAGCGATTACAGCTTGAGCATCAGCCATTGTTACAGCATACTTAGCCATCTTGTGATCGTGTAGCTTAATTCTAAGTTCTGGTTGACCAATGTTTTTAAATACATTAAGATCAGTAACTCCTTCTACATCTTTAATGCTCTTAGCTACTTGATTTGCATACTTCTCTAATTCGAATAGATCATCTCCGAATATTTTGATTACCAAAGAACTCTTAACTCCAGCTACATATTCTTCTACGTTATCTTGTATAGGTTGACTAAATCCAAAGTTCACACCTGGGTAACTCTCTAGCTTTAATCTAATCTCTTCTAAAAGCTTTTCTTTCGTTATTTTACGTGTCCATTCACTTTCTGGTTTTAACTCTGTATGGAATTCTATATTAAAGAATCCAGTAGGGTCTGTACCATCATTAGGACGTCCTGTCTGAGTTAAAACAAACTTAACTTCGTCAAACTCTCTAAGTTTAGCTTTCATTTCTTTAGCTAATCTTACTGATTCGTCAAGGTTAATACTACTAGGTAATGTTGCTCTAATGTATAAAGCACCTTCATTTAACTTAGGTAAGAACTCCGAACCATAGTAGTGGAATCTTACTCCACAGATTACTAGAAGACCTATAAACATAGAAAGTGTTAGTTTCTTATGCGTAAAACTCCAGTTAAACATCTTATAGATATTGTTCTTAAAGAATCTAGAGATAGCATTCTCACGCTCTTTAATATCTTTAGTCAATAATAGTTTACACATAGCAGGTACATAAGTCAAACTCAGTATAAGTGAACCTAGTAATGCATATCCAAGTGTAAAGGCTAGGGGAGAGAACATTTTACCTTCTACTTTTTGGAAAGAGAAGATAGGCATTAGTGCTACAATTAGAATAAGCAAAGCAAAAAAGATATAACTTGCTACACTAGTGGCACTTTTTTTCATAGTCCCTAGTTTAGACATTCTATTAAACCTTGTCATTCCGACCTGTTCGGCTCGTTTCTCTAGACCGACAAAGACGTGCTCTACGATAACTAGAGTACCTTCTAGTAATAGCCCGAAGTCTAAAGCTCCCATTGAGATAAGGTTAGCTGGTAGCCCTTGTATTTTAAGCATGATAATAGCAAACAAGAAGGCTAAAGGAATAACAGAAGCTACGATGAATGTAGTACGCCAGTTATACAAGAAGATAAATACAATAATAGATACTAATACAACACCTTCTATTAAGTTTTTAGTAACTGTTTTTACGGTTGTATTTACTAAGTGAGTTCTATCTACTACAGTTTCTATTTGCACGTTCTTAGGTAAGATACGCTCATTAAGGTCTGTTATCTTATCTTTTAGGCTTTCGATAACAGCACTAGGGTTTTCTCCACGTAGCATAACTACGATACCTTGTACTACATCTTCATCATCTTGAAAGGCTACTTGTCCTAAACGAGGTTTAGCAGATACAACTACATTAGCTACGTGTTTTACTAGAATAGGAGTACTTCCTTTTACTTCAATTAAGATATTTTCTATATCCTCAGCATTGTCTAATAAACCCACACCACGTACAACATAGGCCTGATCCCCACGTTGAATAACATCACCACCTACGTTGATATTACTTTTTTCTACTGCCTCGTATACATCTAATGGCGATAAACCATAGTTAATAAGCTCTGTAGGGTTAATCTGAATTTCAAATATCTTTTCTTCACCACCGAAGCTCACGACATCTGCCACACCTGGTACAGAAAGTAATTCACGCTCTATAACCCAATCTTGGATAGCTGTAACCTCTTTGATAGGAAGATCACTCTTAATAATATATCTAAATATCTCTCCTGTAGCTCCAGAAGGTGGTTCTATTTCAAAATCTGCACCCTCAGGTAGATTTACATTTCCCATTCTATTAGAAGCGTATTGTTGAGCAAAGAAGTCATCTACTTCATCGTTAAACAATACGGTTACTACAGATAGCCCAAATAGGGAGATAGATCTAACCTCTGCTTTATTAGGAATAGTATTTACTTCTTTTGAGATAGGAAGAGTAATGAATTTCTCAACTTCTTCAGCACTACGACCTGGCCACTGAGTGATAATACGCGCACGCGTATTGGTTACATCAGGAAAAGCCTCGATAGGCGTGTGCATATAACTATATATCCCTCCGAATAACAATAACAATACACCGAAGATTACGATGAATGTATTTTTAAGTGAAAAGGATACTATATTTTTGACGAATTTTTGCATAAATAAAGGCTTTTACGAATTACAATTTATTAGTTAGTTGCTCATAAATAAGTAATTCATTAGTAGTTACTACCATCTCGTTTTCTTTTACACCATCTGCTATATAAGTATAGATGTTATTTTTAGAAACAGGAGTGATCTTTCTAACTTCTTGTTCACAATCATTTTTATAAACTACTACATAGTTTTGATTGTTGTCAAAGATGATAGCTGTATTAGGTATTGCTAGAGATTTACCTTCATTAGTTTCTAATTGAATAATAATATCTGCAGACATACCAGGCTTTAGCTTCATCTCTTTATTTTCCATAGAAATACGCGCCTTTAAGACTCTTTCTTCAGCATCAAACACTTGAGATACTTTAGTTACTTTTCCAGCGAAGTATTCATCTGGATAGGCTAGGGTAGATACTTTAACTTCTTGGTTTGGTTGTACATGACGCATATTTGCGGCATATACATTAGCCATAATCCATACATCAGATAAATCAGCAATAGTAAATAAAGGTTCATCACCTGCGTTTACTGTCATACCTGTACTAACATTTTTAGTTACTACATATCCAGATTGAGGAGCGACTACTTTTACCACACCAGACTCACCACGACTATTGAATATAGCTAGACTACTCTTAGCTGCTGCTACTTTGCTATTTAGTGTTTTTACATCCTCTTGAGCTTCTATTAACTCTTTTTGAGACGCTATACCATCTTTATACATAGACTCCACAGACTCAAGTTCTCTTTTAGCTACTTTTAGTTCAGCTTCAGTAGCTTTAAGTTCACTGTAGATCTCATTAGTATCTGCACTTTTTATTTCGGCTAATAGTTGTCCTTTAGTTACGAAGTCTCCTAGTGAGAAGTAAGTATTAGTAACTACACCATCTACTAAGCTATTAAACGGAACTGTTTTATCTTGGTTATAATCGATATATCCATTAAGAGTAAGACTGCGCTCTATAGGTCTTAGAGTTACCTTTTCCATATTTAGCGTACTTTTCATCGCTTCGGATAGACACTCTTTCTCTATTGTACTTTCTTCATTGTTTTGTGCTCCCTTATTACAGCTTATTAAAGCTAAGTTGAATAGGGCTAGTGTAAGTATAGAATATTTTGTCATTGTCAATTAAGTTTAGTTTTTATAAATCTTTTCCTACAGCGTATTGTAGTTTTTCGAAGTGATCGTTTAGATCTTTTTTAGTTTCTAATAGAATAGTTTTGTTTTCTATATAAGCCTCTACAAAGTCTAAATACTCTATCAAACTCACATTTCTCTTTTGGAAGTTCTTTAAGTAAGCGTCTAGCAATTGATCTAATTGACCTTCATAATCACTATCGATATCTTTATAAAGCGCCTCAGCGTGATGATAGTTTCTAAAAGCTTCTACAATATCATTAGCTATTTCATTAAGCTTAGTTTTCGTATCTAGTTTAGCTAGTTCTATATCTATTTTAGCTTCTTTAATATTTCCTTTATTTCTATCGAATATTGGCAAATCAAAGGAGATCCCAAAACCAACGAAATCACGCATTATATTACCACCTCTATCATAATCTACTCCCAGTGTAATATCTGGTATACGTTGTGCTTTTTCTATTTCAAAACGCTTAACAGATTGCTTTTCTAATGTTTTGCTTTTTATCGCATCAGGACGATCTTCTTGAGCAGTGATAATCCAGTTTTCTAAATTTAGTTCTGAAACCTCTTTATTGGGAGCAGTTAGTAGATCTGTTATCTCTATCTGTGTATTATCACCTATACTGATATAGTTTTTAAAGTCTTTAATAGCTTCCTCTAGTTCTTTGTTGATGTTCACCAACTCTTTTTTAAACTGTAATTCAGCGGCTTTAAGTCTGATGTATTGGGCTTGACTAATATTACCTTGTTGCAATTGATTTTTATAAGCAGAAGTAAGGTTTTGAGTGCTTTCTATCTGTCTTTCATATATTTTGCGTTGCTCTTGAAGTATCTGAATATCCGAAAGATTGTTTCTCAACTCTAATTTTAGCTCTCGGATAATACTTTCAAACTCTTGTCTTTTTTCTTCTATAGTAAGTTTTTGTAACTCTATATTCTTTTTGCGTTTACCACCAGTCTGTATAAGCTGTTCTACTCTGAAGGCATATTGCTGTGCCTCACCCCAGTTACCAATAAGTTTAGGTTGTTCTTCAATATCAGTTGTCTTCCAAAAGTTTATTTCAGATACTTCAAAGGTAGGGTTAGGCCATAAGCGTGCTTGTAATAGCTGAGCTTCAGCTTGAGAGATCTCAAGGTTCTTAGCGATTAGATCTAAGTTCTGTTCTAAGAACATAGCCTCAGCAGCTTCTTTAGATAAAGTCAGTGTCTTTTTATTGCTTTGTTGAGCATAAGTACTCAACGTCAAAGCGCATAAAACAGTTACTAAAGTATTTTTAAACATTGTCTATATATTTTAAGGTCAAAATTATTGTTTAGCTCTTATAGGACACTTTGAGTTTGATTAGATGCAGATTAAAACAACATTAGAATACGATTAGAAACTCTTAATTAGCTGAATTTAAAACATCGCAAATAATCAATCTAATTAACTCAAATAGGCTTAAATGAAGTATTCTCATTTGTCTAAAAGATTAACTATCTGCTTTATCTTTTAATGCCCTACTTAAACTTTTATAAGAGCATTACAAAAAAGAGGCCAAAAACAAAAATCAACTAAAAAATAAGGTATATTTCATGTTTAGAACTTTAGAAAGAAACACAATCTGTGATGTGATGTGTTGTCATATAAACTTAAAATCAGTCTATTAATGTGATTTTATGACAAAATGTAGAGGTCTATTTGTCTAAAATTCTTGGCAAAATAATTGCTAAATGATAAAATGAATACATTTTTGCGAATTTGCAAACGGTATACACTGTAAATTATTTGAATTTTATGATTTATTAGTGTTGTTATTTTGTATTTTGTACTATATAAATAACAATAAGACAATCATTTTTGTAATTCTTTAAATCACTGTAAGAATAGGCTATAAGCTATACACATTGTCTTTAAAGAGGTTTAAAGTAGTACAGAATTTACTAATCAAGATTGATTATCATGCAAATCGTCAGAATTTAAATTATTTGAATTTTATCATTTGTAGCAGATAAAACCTGGTTTAGAGAGAGAATTAAGAAAAAGAAATACAAAAAACTAAAAAAAGAAGCTATGCAAAACGCAACAGGAGTAATCAAAAAGTTGAAAAGAATGATGGGGATTAAAACTGATTTACAACTATCAATCATTCTAGATGTGAAACCAAATACTATTTCTTCTTGGAAAAAAAGAAATAGCTTACAGTACGAAGGATTAATCGCTCTTTGTAAAGAACATAAAATAGACTTGAACGAATTGTTCTTCTCTGATTCAACTGCAGTGTATAACACTAGTTACCACAAGAGAAAAGTAAAAATGATCTCTATAGATCATCACTTTGAGTACTTCTTAGATCCAGAGAAGACATTAGCGACAGCACCTAGTTATGTTTTTCCTACAACTGAAGAAGTGGATACAGCATTCCAAGTATCAGTAGATAATATGTCTCCAACAATTAAAATGACTTCTTATGTAATATCTAAGAGAATTAGTATAGAAGACTTACAATTGTGGCATATCTATTTATTTATATTGAAGGATAAAGGAATTGTACTATATCGTTATAAACGTAAAACTGACGATGGTAAATTATTATTGATAAGTGATAATCCCGCTTTTGAAAATATCGAAGTAAAAGTAGATGATGTTAAGGAAGTATTTTGTGTTAGAGGAGTATTTTTACCTAATATGAAAGTTGCTAACGAAGGATAATCTATACTGTAATAAGTAAGAAAGAGCTAGAGAATTATTCTAGCTCTTTTTTTTTGCTCAGGTTGAGCAAGTTAGTTTATTCTTGGTAATAAAGTCTATATAAATCACAGCTATTATAAGTCTAAATCTTATATTTGAATAAAAAAGATGAAACTAAAAGCAAAAGGTTGGAATGCTCATTTAAAAGAAGAAATGTCTTCTGATTACTTCAAGAATTTAATGGAGAATGTTAATTGTCTATATGAAACAACTATGGTATTCCCTCCCAAAGAAGAAGTATATAACGCATTTGAATTAGTTGATTTTAATGATGTTAGAGTTGTGATATTAGGACAAGATCCTTATCATGGAGCTTTTCAGGCTAATGGTTTATCTTTTAGCGTTAGTAAAGGAGTTAAATTACCTCCTAGCTTACAGAATATTTACAAAGAACTAGAAAGTGATCTAGGCATAAGAAATATTAATGGAGATCTGACTAAATGGGCAGAGCAAGGTGTATTCTTATTAAACGCAACTTTAACAGTAGAGGAGAAGAAAGCTGGTTCTCACCAAAAATTAGGTTGGGAGAAGTTTACAGATGCTGTGATAGAACAATTGAGTAAGCACAGAGAAAATATCGTATTTATACTTTGGGGAAGTTATGCTCAGAAAAAAGGAAAGAATATCGACCGTTCTAAACACTTTGTTATCGAAACTGTACATCCATCGCCACTATCTGTGTATAGAGGTTTTTTTGGGAGCAAACCATTCTCTCAGACAAATGATTACTTAGAATCTAAAGGATTAAAGGTTATTGATTGGAAAGTTTAATTTAATGAGGAATGAACAATGTCTGCGATATTATATTACCTTCTGTATTTCAATGTAAAGACGACGATTACCATGCGTCTACCACAAAGGGATAACACAAAATAGATCGTATTACCCCCGATAACGTATTTCACACAGTTTAAGGATACTGTTTGTAGGGTAGAATTGCAATTCGCCGTTACGTTCAATTAATAAATTAAATCTTATACAAAGAATCGTACAATATGTTTAAAATAAAAGGAAAAGAGTTTGATGTACAATATGCATACTTAGATGCTTATGTGAATACTTCTCTAAAACAATTGGTCTTTGGGTTACAGATAGGTGCAAAAGATATAAATGACTTAATAGGTCGAAGTAAGTTGTTTTTTAATTCTGAAATACTTTTAGGTGTTAATGCTAATGAACTCAATATTTGGGAAGATATAGCAGGAAAAACTATAGAGTGGCAAGAGTATAGCGAAGATGAAGGAAAACCACGTGCCCTTTTTTATGTATTTGAACACACAGAAGTAACTAATACTAAAGTTGAGTTTAAAGCAAAGAAAGAAAAACTCATTGTTAAAATCTCTGCTACAATTGATATTTATGGAAATAACGGCTTTGATGAAAACCTTCCTCTTGAAATAGAAACGGAAGTTGACTTTTTTGGAGTATTGTGTGGAAGATCAACATTTGAAGAATGCCAAGAAAATCTTACCCCATATATAAACTTAGATAGCTTAAAGTATGTCAAAAATAACAATGGGGTTTCTTTAATGGTACCTGTTGATACTGATTTAGAAAGGAACATATTGTTTTTAGGTGATTATTAGTTACAATCTAAGAATGTGTCTGGGGTTATTTAATTGCAATTCACCCATAGCACACATGCTAATAGGATATACCTAATATATCTTACCAAATATCAAATATTTTAATCCTAATTCAGACAAGAGAAAAAATTACAACAAAAAAAACAGGAGCTATATGCTCCTGTTTTTGTATATCTAAAAACTATAATTAATTATAGTTTTCTTCTTTTCATTTCAGTTTCGATAAGATCTAACTCTCTATTTGTTTGACCAGCAACAGAAGTATTCTCTTCAGCTCTTCTGATTAGGTAAGGAATTACATCACGTACAGGTCCGAATGGTAAGTATTTAGCTACATTAAACTTCTCTTTCGCTAAGTTAAAACTAATATTATCACTCATTCCATATAATTGTCCGAAGTATAATCTACGGTCATTGTGAGCTACATTGTGTTTCTCTAAAAGGTCCATAATTAAGTAAGAACTTTTCTCATTATGAGTACCTGCGAATAACCCCATTGTATCTAGGTTATCTAACATAAAAGTAACAGCAGCATCATAGTTTACGTCAGTAGCCGCTTTATCTACACAGATAGGAGATTTATAACCTCTTTCAGTAGCTCTTTCGCGTTCTACTTCCATATATGCACCACGTACTACTTTCATACCTACGTGGAATCCTTCAGCTTTAGCGATTTCGTGTAAATCTTTTAAATACTGTAATCTGTCCCAACGGTACATCTGAGCAGTATTATAGATTAACGCTTTCTCTTTGTTGTACTTGCGCATCATATCTAATACGATCTCATCTGCAGCATCTTGCATCCAGCTGTGTTCAGCATCGATTAATAGAAGTACATCATTGTCATAAGCAAACTTACAAGCTACGTTAAAACGGTAAACAATACGTTCCCATTCTTTTTCTTCCTCAGCTGTAAAAGTTGCATTCTCACCTTTTTTAACAAACATATCAAATCTACCAAAACCTGTAGGTTTAAATACAGCAAATGGGATAGAGTCTGGACGTTGTTTACCATATTCGATAGTCTTTAAAGTCATATTTAAAGCTGCGTCGAACTGTTTTTCAGTCTCTTTACCTTCTACAGAATAATCTAGTACAGATGCTACACCACCTTTAGCATACATATTATCTACTACAGTTAGGCAGTCTTCTTCGCTGATTCCACCACAGAAGTGATCAAATACAGTTGAACGGATTAAACCAGTAACAGGCAAATGAGTTTTGATTGCAAAATTTGCAAGGGAAGATCCTAGTTTTACTAAAGTAGGCTTACTAATCATTTTAAATAAAAAGTGTGCTCTCTTTAACTCTTTATTGTTCTTAAGAGCAAAAGCTACTTCAGTATTATTAAATAAATTTTTCATTATAAAAAGTAAATTCGTTAGGCAAATATAAATACTCTTTTAGTAATATTTTAATAGTTTTAGGGATTTCTACTCGTATTAAAATATTATATATGTTTTAAAAGAATGCTTACTTATCTGTTAGTAAAATTATAGTTATAGAATAGGTATGTGTTTGATTTGTTTAAATTATTGACACATTATAAGTATAGCTAGTGCTGTAAATGCAAAATATTGAAAAAAAGAGCAAAAATATTAAGTCTTACAGCTTATTTTTTAATCCATTTTATCTTTAAACGCATAAATCTGCGCTCTTGAATTAATATTTAGCTTGACATATATTTTACTAATATGATATTTACAAGTGTTTATAGAAATGAATAATTCATCAGCTATTTCTTTGTTTGTCGCTCCTTCCCATAAAAGGCTTAAGACTTCAAGCTCACGCTCTGTAAGACTGTATTTCTCTTTTAATACACCTAAAGGTTCTTCTTTTGAGTCAGAAATATCTAAATCTTCTTCTATAGAGGGTCTGACAGCATTTAAATTTCTTTCGTGTTCTAGTTTTTTGTGATAGTCTTTCACTAGATACATATATTGATATAAGTATTTTTTATAAATAGAGTTTCGCTCATTTATTTTCTTGATTTCTAACATCGTTATACAGCTAGAAAAAATCAGAATAGGTACCCCCATAAGTCTAAGTGTAGGCCATACAATAAATAGTTCGTATAAAGTATCATTAACCGATGGCGCTAGTATAATAGTCGAGGTAGCAATACAAATAATCAAAAAGGAGAGATAGTTTTTATAACTATAGCTATGGTTAAGTATAAAGAATAAATACAACGCTAGAATAGTTAGTATAATCGTAATAGGATGTATAAAGCTACTTCCTGGCTTAGGAATTATGAAAAGACTAGAAATCAGCTCTATAGAAACTAGGGCAAAGAGTACTATGATTCCAGTTTTATAGAACTGTTGTTTGTGCTTAAACCTCAAGAACGGGTAGGGTTGAAGTATTAGTAAAACTAAAGAAGTACCAATGTTCCAAGCTACGAGATAACCAATGGTAGCGTGGTGATCAGGTAAGTAAAAATAAATGATGTCTTTAACTAAGAAATTTAAGAAAATACTTAATTGTAGAAGAAGGTTAAAACCAAGCTTTTTATACTTAAATATTACGTATAAGGTTAATAATATAATAATGGATAAAAAGGAGATACCATAATACAACCCAATAATAATATACTTAGGAGTATCAGTCTCAAAGAACGGAAATTGATTTAATAATGGTGGTGGAATCATATATTATTTAAACTAGCTCAATACCTTTTGTATAGATATTGAATAATAATCTATAATTAGAACAACATAAACTTAAGGTGTTTATATTTTCCTAAACGACAAAAATACTTAAAAATTTAGTCTAGTACCCAATTAAAAGGCTAGGAATAAACGTTAAAAAGAAAGGTTTTTTATACAATACTATATCTATATTGCTGAATAAGAGTAAATTGTTTTTAATCTGTTATATTTAATAATTTCTTTATTTTTTTTAAAATCCTATCATATACCCGAGATAAATCTTAAAAAAGTAGTGCTACTATAGTCTAATGTGTATTTTAAGAGGTGCCTGTGCTGTTTATTAACGAGTTTAGAGCTATCTAAGCTAAGAGAGGAGTGTTTACTTATAAATAGTACAACCAGTGAATTATACATGTCTTTTAAATATTAAAGCCCAATCATTGATTGGGCTTTAATTATCCTTTAGTTTATAAGTTCTAGTTCACTTGCTTTTAATTCATTTAGAATACTCTGTTTTTCATTTGAAAAGTAATTATCGTCTTTACTAAAAAGAGTTTTATAATAAGAAATACCTGCTAGCAAATTTTCTTTTGTTTTAAGTAGCTTTTTACTCTTTACTGCAGATTGTTCTAACGCTATTACCTCTTTTTCCTTCTTATAATGATCTAGATACATTCTTAATTCCTTAATGAAGAAATGTGGTCGTTCTGAAGTTTCTATTACGTTGTCTCTACCGTATATATGATTTACCATACGCTTTAAAGATACTTCTTTAGTAAAGTAAGCAATGTTCGGACCAGGACAAATAGCCACTCCTTGAGCTTCTCCTTTAATAGGAAGGTTTAAATCTAGATAAGAAGCATTCGCAAGACCTATACACAGACAAGCCTTCTCCGTTATCTGACTGTACTTTTGGTTATATTCTTCAGAAGACATAGTCTCTTTCTGACTCATTAGAGTTTCTAACTCTATAGTCTGATACTTGCGAGATGCAGTACACAACCCTTCGTTATCATGACTTTTGTTTAGAGCTAAGTATTTGCGTGGACATGAACTACCAGCTTTATTCTTGCTAATTCTATCTGCTTTTAAGAACTCATTAGTCGTTCCTTTAATACTATTAAAAGGTACACCTAACGGAGAAATATTACTTAGGTAAAGATCTTCCTCTTTTGACTTAGCCAATAGCTCGCGGGTAGTTGTATCTACTGATGTTGCTTCTGGTACGAGTAAGAAAGGAGAACCCCATCCTACAGAATCCACATTATAATAATCTAATAAGAATTGGTGTTCAGCAGCTGTACCAACGCCTCCCTGAGCTGTGATCTTAAGTTCTAATGGAGTAGTAGGAATAGGTCTGTTCTTTTGATCAAGAGCCTTAACTAATAACTCATGCGTAGAGCTGATTAGTTCCTCTTTTCTCTCTTTGAACTCTTCTAATATTACACCCATTAAGTATCCATCTGTCGCAAAAGCATGTCCACCACAATTAAGCCCAGACTCAATGCGATACTCTGATACCCATAATCCTTTTTTGGCTAAGAAATTCCCTTGAATTAGAGCTGATCTAAAGTCGCTCACTTTTAGGATAATTCTCTTCTGAAGATCTCCTGTAGCCGTTGGATAAAAAGCGTCAAACTCTTCAAAATAACTAAACAGTCTAGGATTCATCCCTGCTGATAGTACGACAGAAGACTTAAGTGTACTATTGACAAAGCCTCTTAAGGCAGCGTGAGCATCGTTATACTCTACAGGAAGTGCTACTTTCTTATCAAAGTTCTCTCTATCTACCTTTGTCATGATATTGACATCTATATCACCAGGGATTAGATGGTGCTCTAGTATCTGTTTAAGATTATCAGTAGATAGCTTATCGTCTAAGTGCTTCTGTAAGCTCTGTCTAATTTCAGACACAGATGGCAGCATATCGATATAGTCCTCTATTTCTTTTTTACTCTCTAAAAAACTACTCTTAAGATTGTCAAATTTGTTTTTGACAATGGTATCTAATGTATTCAGATAAGCAGTAATTCTCTTGGCTCTAAAGTCCTCTATCTTTTTAGTAATCTCTTGATATGGAAGCTCAAATTTCTCACAGTAGAACTTGTTCATACGTTCTATCAATTCGTCGTCCATCACAGAGATAGTAGAAGACAATCCATATTGGGCAACACGTATCGGGCTATCGATCGTATATGCTAATCCCATTACGGGAATATGGAATGAATGAAGTGGTTTAAATTTCATTTGGTTTATTATGTTTGATTATAAGCGGGGGAAATTCTCTAAATAATTCCATTAAAAAAGTGATAAATGTCATATAATGTGATTTTTAACCTAGAAATAATATAGATTTATCAAACAATGGGGAGTAGGGACTAAAAAATCTTTATTATATGAATTCAGAATGAAGTAAAAGAAATGATTAGTTATTCATTAACCCCTCTAATTCTTATTCAAACAATAGAAAAAAGAGAAGGTTTTAGTGGTAGGTGAAAAATAATTGATTATTACACTTCTAAAGGAGGGGTTTTTATTAAAATAATTGTTAAATAGGACTATTTACTTCTTGTTAAATTTTTAATAAATAGTTGTTTTCTGGCGATTTTCATATCTCTTGAAACCCAGTGGTGGTTTGGAGTGTAGGAGTTCTCTTCAAGTGTTGTTCGGGAACGGTTCGGAAATTCTTCGCAAAACAGGGGGTGTTTCCGAACACTTCCCGAAGAATGCCTGGACAACACCGCATGAATACTCGGTTTTTGGCCTTTTTAGGATGTTAAAATAACTATTAAAATCTGATTGTATTTTTTAAAAAAGGTAGTGTTTTTAACTTTCGAATAGGTAGAAAGTACTACTTTGAATAGTATAAGAATTGCTTAAGTAAACGAGTTGATTCAAAGCGAATTACAGCACAAGGATAACAGTTTTTAATTAAGAATTTGAAATGAAGAATGAGGAATGTTTGCCTACGGCTTTATATATGGAGAATTATCACCCTGATGCTAGGGGGTATCCTATTAATATAAACGTTATACTGTAGAGGCGATTACTTTAGGACTACCATCGATTAACTACAACGTTTGTTCTGAGATTACATCCGATTAATATAAGCATTGTGAAGTTACAAGTATGATTGAATGAGAATTCTATGGATATAGATTGTGTTATTATATCATAGGGCGAATTGCAATTTGCTTCTATTATGCGTGCTAATAGAATATGCTTTACATATCTCTTATATAATCCTTTTAATCCTAATGAAAACAAATACCCAAGATATACACGAATACCTCTTTGATTTTATTCTTCTATTTAATTGATTATTTTGTATTTTACCATTCTGTATTTAGAGATGTAACTGTATGGAAAAAATTGCAATTATTGGTGCTGGAGTATCAGGTTTGACTATTGGGAAATTACTTTTAGAAAAGGGCTACGATGTTACCATATTTGAGGCAAGAAAACAGATTGGAGGACGTCTTAAAGAGGCTTTTGTTAATGGGTACGCTATTGATTTAGGAGGTCAATGGCTACATCAAATTGATGATAAAAAGAACTCATTGATTGATTTGATCAACACTACAGGTGCGGTCTTTCAATTAGACGAATATGAGGAAGTTATATGTAATGGAAGACATGATTACTACCTAGATGTTCCTGAGATATTTGAACGTTTTCTAAACTATATGAAGACTTTAGAGTTAAAAGAAGATGAGTCTGTTTTTGAATCGCTGAGAAAGTTTACAGATGATCCGTTTATGTATTCTTATATAGAAGCTTTTTTGGCGGATATGGCTGCTGGTAGTAGAAACTATTCAAGTAAGAAGTTTAAAGAGAATTTAGCTACTTTTAAGCCTACTGATTATGCTTTACGCGATAAGACGATGGCTAATACTGTACTTGAATATTATAACAATATTTTACAGAACTATATTAAAGTAAATACTCCTGTGAAAACAATAAGTTATATAAATGATGATGTGAGAATCTCAACTTTAAAAGGAGAGGAATATAGTTTTTCTCAGTGTATCATTAGTGTGCCAATCTCTCAATTAAAAACTGATAAAATAAACTTCGTTCCAGTATTGCCAAGTGAGAAAAGAGAGGCTTTTCATAAAATAGGTTTTGGAAAAGGAGTTAAAGTCTTATTGTTTTTTAGCAATAATATCCTTGATAAAAGTTATTTTAATTTAGAGTATGCTCCATATTATATACAGAAAACATTAAAAGGAAAAGAGCCTATATATGTTATCTATACTTTGTTATTTGGAGATTATGCAGAACGTTATTACCATAATCCAGAAAATATAAAAGAGAACATTTTTAAGGAGCTTAGCGCTCTTTCTAATAGCAATATTAAAGATAGCAATATTAAAGATAGCTTAATAGAGGCTGTTTATCAAGATTGGTCTAGTGAAGAGTATATAGAGGGCACCTATAGCTTTCCTTTGCCTAATGAAGACAATGTAAGGATAATTGCTGCAGAACCTATTGATAATAAGCTTTTCTTTATTGGAGAGGCGATGAATCAAAACTCGGAGTACGGTTTTATACATGGAGCTATGGATACAGCTATTAGTTTAGCTAAGAAATTTTAAGTTATTTAGATAGGTTTTTATAAATAGTTTAAACGTGAGAAAAAATGTTATAATAGAGTGCCCTACTAATCTAGGTTTGGCACAAAGTGATTATGCTATTGAACCAGGAGTAAAGCGTTTACCTAGATGGTTAGAAAGACATGGATTACATACTGCGATAAATCCTTCTGAAGTATATGTGATAGATGCTCCTGAATATACGATGGATTTAGACACGACTACTCAAGTAAGAAATGCGAATGCAATAATTACTTATGCTAAAAGGCAGGCTGATATTATAGAAAAAGAACTTTCAAACAATTCTTTTCTAATTGTACTAGGAGGAGATTGTAGTGTTCTAATCGGAAGTGCTCTAGCTCTTAAGAAAAAAGGGCGTTATGGTTTATTCTTTTTAGATGGTCACACTGATTATATGTTGCCAGGTCATCTTGGTACTCATGGAACTGCAGGAATGGATTTAGCTATCGCCTGCGGAGTTGGTCATCCATATCTTGTTAATATTGATAATCAAGGTCCTTATTTAGAAGAAGAAATGGTGTTCTGTGTTGGCAATAGAGAGTATGGTCTAGAGTATGAAAGACCTATTATAGAATCTAATGTTACCTATTATCCTTTAAATCAATTAAGAGATTATGGACTAGATAATGTTACTTCTGATTTTTTAAATATCGTTGAACAACAGGGGGTAGACGGATTTTTCATTCACTTGGATGTTGATGTATTAAATGATCAAATAATGCCCGCTGTTGATTGTAGACAAGAGGATGGTTTAAGTTATGAAGAGCTTAAACAGATACTTATACCACTGATTAAAACAGAGAAATGTATAGGTGTAGAAATAACAATTCTAGATCCTGACCTAGATTCTACTGGTGTTTATACTAAAGAGTTTATTCAAAATATGACGAATATTATTAGTACAAGAGGTTAAACATACTTCTGTTTTGGTATTGAAGTGCCATTTATTTTCTTTATTGAGGAAGTTTTGTATAGTTAGGTATCACAATAAAAAAGCTTATTACTAACTCAATTATTAATTCGTTAAAAAAAGATTTTAGAATGCGGATTTCAATTTATTATACTTTATTTTGTATTACATAAATGATTTAGAATGGAAAACATAACAACAGAGAATTACGATATCTTATTTGGACAAGAAGCTTATGAACAATTGGGTTCATATTTAAATAGTAATGGCTATAGTAAGCTATTTATCTTGACAGACTCTAATTGTTATGAACATTGTTTACCTTATTTTTTAAGTAACTTACCTACAGATGTTCCTTTTGAAATTATAGAAGTAGAGGCAGGAGAGGAGAATAAAGTCTTAGATACTTGTGCAGGTGTTATACAGACAATGTTAGAGTTAGGTGGAGACCGCAAAAGTATGATCATCACTGTTGGAGGTGGTGTTATCACTGATATGGGAGGCTTTATCGCTTCAATATTTATGCGTGGAATAGACTTTATAAATATACCTACCTCATTACTAGCTATGGTAGATGCTTCTGTAGGAGGAAAAACAGGAGTGGATTTAAATGGTATCAAGAACTGTATTGGAGCTTTTGCAATGCCTAAGATGCTTATTATAGATGTTAACTATTTAGAGACATTAGAAGCACGACAAATTAAGGCTGGATATGCAGAAATGCTAAAACATGGTTTGATTTTTGATGAGAAGTATTATACGTATCTAAAGGATATAGCTAATATTGATTTTAATGATTTGGAGGCTTTGATTTATCATTCTGTAACTATTAAAAACGAAGTAGTTACGCAGGATCCTAAAGAGCATGGTCTTAGAAAGATATTAAACTTTGGGCATACTGTAGGACATGCTGTTGAGAGCTATTACTTAATGAATGAAGAAAAAGAGACTTTATTACACGGTGAGGCAGTAGCGTTAGGAATGGTAGCAGAAGCTTATATAGCTAGAGAATTAGGGCATTTATCAGAAAAAGAATACCTTGATATTAAAGAGACAATTCATGGTATTTATGGGGTAGTAGACATGTCAAAAGAAGACATTGAAAACTCTTTAGAATGGTTGAAGTTTGACAAAAAGAACTATAGCGGTAATATCCGTTGTGTATTATTAGATAAAATAGGCTCTGCTATATATGATATAGAGGTGAGCAAAGAGTTGGTAGTAAAAGGATTAGAAGCTTATTTGAATTAAGGTTCAAAAACAATCACTTTTTAGTTTTTCATTCCAATATTTTGTTACATTTGCGGTCGTGAAAATAGATGTTTTATATATTAGATTCTGTGTGTCTGCAAGGCACAAAGTGAGGCGTTTTGTCGTCAGGCAAAAGGCTAATTATGTATATGGCATTATCAAGTATTCTAAAGAGGCTCTTAATTCGTTTAGATTCAGAGATAAGTTGCCAATAGTATTTGCAAATATTAGAGTTTGAAAATTTAGTTAGCCTTTAGATTTTGCTTTAAATCATTATGATTTAGTATCTTTATACAAAGTGTATAATCTTTAGCAAGATGCAAGTTAATTAAGAAAGAATTTTTTTAACCTTTATTAAAAAGAAAAGACATGAATACAAAATATGTTGACTTAATCAACCAAACTTTTTACTTTCCACAAGAAGAATTCAAATTAAACAAAGATAATTTACAATTTCACAATATAGACTTATTAGGTCTAGTTGAGAAGTATGGTAGCCCTTTAAAATTCACTTATTTACCTAAGATTTCTGAAAACATTAGTAATGTAAAAACGATGTTCAGAAAAGCTATGGAGAAGAATAAATATAAAGCGAACTACTATTACTGCTATTGTACTAAGAGTTCTCATTTCTCATACGTGCTTAATGAAGCTTTTAAAAACGATATTCACGTAGAAACATCTTCAGCTTTTGACGTAAACATCGTTGAAAACTTACTTGAAACAGGAAAAATAAACAAGGATACTTTTGTATTGTGTAATGGGTTTAAACGTGCTCAGTATATTGATAATATAGCTAATCTTATCAATAACAAACACGAGAAAACTATTCCAATTATTGATAACTACGAAGAACTTGATTTACTTCAAGAGCAAATTAATAAGAAGTTTAAAATTGGTATTCGTATCGCTTCTGAAGAATCTCCTAAATTTGAGTTTTATACATCTCGTTTAGGTATTGGATATAAAAGTATCTTACCATTCTACAGAAAACAAATAGCTGAGAATCCTAAAGTAGAGCTTAAAATGCTTCACTTCTTCATCAATACAGGTATTAGAGATACTGCGTATTACTGGAATGAATTAGTAAAATGTTTGAAAGTTTATATCACTTTAAAGAAAGAATGTCCTACATTAGATAGTTTAAATATCGGAGGAGGATTCCCTATTAAAGATTCATTAGCTTTTGAATTTGATTACCAATATATGGTAGATGAAATCATCAACCAAATTAAGATTGTATGTGATGAGGCTGATGTGCCAGTTCCAAATATCTTTACTGAATTCGGATCTTACACAGTAGGAGAGAGTGGAGGAGCTATTTATGAAATCTTATACCAAAAGCAACAAAACGATAGAGAGAAATGGAATATGATTGACTCATCTTTCATTACGACTTTACCAGATTCATGGGCTATTAATAAGCGTTTTATAATGTTGCCTATCAATAGATGGAATGATGCTTATGAGCGTATTCTTTTGGGAGGATTGACTTGTGATAGTGATGACTACTACAATTCAGAGCAAAACTTAAACGCAATTTATTTACCAAAGTATAATAAAGAAAAACCATTGTATATTGGATTCTTTAATACAGGAGCTTATCAAGATCAAATTGGAGGATTTGGTGGTATTCACCACTGTTTAATTCCTCAACCAAAACACATCTTGATAGATAAAGATGAAAATGGTATTATTGCTACAGAATTGTTCTCAGAACAACAAACAGCTGAGCAAGTATTAGAAATCTTAGGATACAACAAATAAGAATTAAAAGAAATATTAATATAAAAGTAAAAATAAAATGAGTAAAGGACCAATTAGTCAGTTTATTGAGCATAACTATAGACACTTTAACGCTGCTGCGTTAGTGGATGCTGCAAAAGGATATGAAGCACACTTAGACGCTGGAGGAAAAATGTTAATCTCTATGGGTGGTGCTATGAGTACTGCTGAGTTAGGAATTTCTTTAGCAGAGATGATTCGTCAAGATAAAGTACAAATCATTTCTTGTACAGGAGCTAACTTAGAAGAGGACGTGATGAACTTGGTTGCTCACTCTCACTACAAAAGAGTTCCAAATTATAGAGATTTGACTCCAGAACAAGAGAGAGAGTTATTAGATAACCACTATAACCGTGTAACTGATACATGTATTCCTGAAGAAGAGGCTTTCCGTCGTCTACAAAAACACTTAGAAGATGTATGGCATGCTGCTGAGGCTGAAGGAAAACGTTATTTCCCACACGAATTCTTATACCAATTAGTTAACTCTGGTGTATTAGAGCAATACTATGAAATCGATCCTAAAGATTCTTGGATTGTTGCTGCGGCTGAGAAAAACATTCCAATCGTATGTCCAGGATGGGAAGATTCTACATGTGGTAATATCTTTACATCTAACGTAATCAAAGGAAAATTAAATGTACACACTGTTAAAACAGGTATTGAGTACATGATTTACTTAACTGAATGGTATAGAGCTAACTCAGGAGGACATGGAGTAGGATTCTTCCAAATCGGAGGAGGTATCTCTGGAGATTTCCCTATCTGTGTTGTTCCAATGATGTACCAAGATTTAGAGTGGGAAGATGTACCTTTCTGGTCATACTTCTGCCAAATCTCTGATTCAACTACATCTTATGGATCATATTCAGGGGCAGTTCCTAACGAAAAAATTACTTGGGGTAAATTAGATATCGATACACCTAAATTCATTGTTGAGTCAGATGCTACGATTTGTGCGCCATTAATTTTTGCATATATTCTTGGTAATTAATTTTTAATTTTTCGCAGTAAATAAATGTGGTATTTTATTTGTAGTTTACAATTTACCTATTACATTTGAAACTGAAATAAAGCAAGAACAAAGAATGAAGAGAGTAATTGTTGATTACGCAAAGTTAACGAACGAAATTTTGACATTATTGGTGGAGAAATTTCCTGACGGGTATGATGACTCAGATATTATTCGTTTTAAAAACGTAAAAAACGAAACTGTTGAGGCAGTGGAGGTGAGAACTGAAGATACTATATACCTGGTAAAAGTAAGTACTAAGTTAGCAGATAGAATTGAAAACTTCGATGATGAAGATGAAGAATTCGTAGATTCATCAGAGGATTCATTAGATGCATTAAAAGACTTGGAAATTGCTGACGATGAAGATTAACAAAATAATCTATATAGAAGAGCCACTCAATTAGAGTGGCTTTTTTATTTTACTCTTGAGTCTTATTGATTAAGTAGTGTAAAGTCATTTATTTTGTTTGTTTTTTACTTTATCTGGTTTAACCCAGATAGTGAAAGAGATATAAACTAGAATTAGTTCGTAGTATTTGGCTAATGCGGAATATGGGTTTAACTATAACAACCTCTTCTTTAAAGCTCAGAGTTATTTAGTCAGATTAATTTGAAATAATAAGTTCATCGCTTAATTAGTAATGTTTTATTTAATGGGAAACTTGTTTTAAGACTATGAACTTCTATTATTTTCAATATATTTGCAAACGATTAAAAATTCACAATATATTTTAAAATATGAAAGCAGGTATAGTAGGATTGCCAAATGTAGGTAAATCAACATTATTCAATTGTTTATCTAATGCAAAGGCACAGAGCGCTAACTTCCCATTTTGTACAATAGAACCGAATATTGGGGTTGTGAATGTACCAGATCCAAGATTGTCTAAACTAGAAGAGTTAGTAGTACCAGAGCGTGTATTACCTGCTACTGTAGAGATTGTAGATATTGCTGGATTAGTAAAAGGAGCAAGTAAAGGAGAAGGTTTAGGAAACCAATTCTTAGGAAATATTAGAGAGTGTAATGCTATTATCCACGTTTTACGTTGTTTTGACAATGATAATATCATTCACGTTGATGGAAATGTAAATCCAATCAGAGATAAAGAAACTATCGATATCGAGTTACAGTTAAAAGATCTTGAGACTGTAGAGAAAAGATTAGAGAAAGTTAAGAAAGCAGCTAAAACTGGAAATAAAGAAGCTCAAGCAGAAGCTGATTTATTAGAAAGAATTAGAGTTACTTTATTAGAGGGTAAATCTGCTCGTGTAGTAGAGGCTAAAAATCAAGATGAAGAAGAGTTATTAGAAGACTTCCAATTAATTACTACTAAACCTGTGTTATATGTGTGTAACGTAGATGAAGGTGCAGCAGTAAATGGAAATGACTATGTAGTAAAAGTAAAAGAGCTAGTAAAAGACGAAAACGCAGAAGTAATCGTATTAGCTGTAGGTACTGAAGCTGATATCATGGAATTAGAAACTTATGAAGAAAGACAAATGTTCTTAGAAGATTTAGGTTTAGAAGAACCAGGAGTATCTAAACTAATCCGTTCTGCATATAAACTATTAAATCTTCAAACTTACTTCACAGCAGGTGTGAAAGAGGTTAGAGCTTGGACTATTAAAGTAGGAGATACTGCACCTCAAGCTGCTGGAGTTATCCACAGTGATTTTGAGAAAGGATTTATCCGTGCAGAAGTTATCGGATATGATGATTATGTAACTTTCGGTTCTGAAGCTAAAGTAAAAGAAGCTGGAAAACTAAGAGTAGAAGGTAAAGAATATATCGTTAAAGATGGTGATGTAATGCATTTCCGTTTCAACGTATAAAGAATTAGAAAAGAGAAGCTTAATGCTTCTTTTTTTTTTGCTAATATTTTTCTCTATAGTTAATTAGGAAATGTTAAAATTTTATTGAATTTTGTATTTGATTTTTGCAAGTACAGAAGTTGTTTACTTCTGTATTAATAATCAATACAATAGCTGTTATATAAAGTTAATATGACACTGTTAAAATAATATTCATTACCCTTATCAAAGATTAACTATGCAGAAAAGTAGGTTACAAAAGTTAATATTATTATTTAAACAATCTGTTTTAGACTTCTTAGATGACAATGCTATGAAGTTTAGCGCAGCGTTGTCTTATTATACCATATTTGCCTTACCTCCTTTGATGCTTTTGATCATTTCTGCTAGTGGATTTCTATTCGAAGAGAAAGAAGTAGCTAATTTCTTTTACGATCAATTAAAAGATATGGTAGGGCCCAATACTACATCGGAAGTACAGCGGGCAATGGAGAATGTACAATTCAATAAGAAAAGTGGGTATATCACAACAGTTATTGGTATAGGTATTTTACTCTTTAGTGCTTCTGGAGTTTTTGCTGAGATACAGAGTTCTATTAATTATATATGGGGAATGGTTGCAAGGCCAGACAAGAGTATCAAGAGATTAGTGAAGAATAGATTGCTTTCTTTCGCAATGATTGGTTCTGTTGGCTTTGTATTACTTGTTAGCTTAATGGTCAATTCTGTTGTTAGTTTATTATATACTTATCTTGGTAATTTCTTTACAGAAGATGCTATTAATTTAGTTAAATTACTGAACAATGTAGTTGTATTCTTAATTATAACGATTCTATTTGTTCTGATATTTAAAACTCTTCCCAATGGTAGGCTTCAGTGGAAAGACGCCTTTGTAGGAGCTGGATTTACAGCCATTTTATTTATGATAGGAAAGTTCGCCATAGGTTGGTATTTAGGTAATACTGCGTCTTCATCTTTATACGGAGCAGCTGGTTCTGTGACAGTTATGTTAATATGGATTTACTATTCAGCTATGATTCTATATTTTGGGGCTGAGTTTACTAAAAATTACGCTAAACTTTATGGAAGAAAGATTACTCCAGGTCCCTATTCTGTTGAGATAGAAAAGAATGTGATTAAATCTTCAGAAGAGGATTAATTCTAAAAAACAGTCATTTTACAATTTTTATTTTAGGCTAATTAGTAGTAAATTAGCGGAAATTCCTACGTTTTTATGCAAGATCAAAGTCAATATACCGAAGATAATATTCGTTCATTAGATTGGAAGGAACACATTCGTATGCGTCCTGGTATGTATATCGGAAAATTAGGTGACGGTTCGTCTCCTGATGATGGTATCTACATTCTAATCAAAGAGGTTATAGATAACAGTATAGATGAATTCGTAATGGGAACAGGTAAAACTATTGAGGTAACTCTCAAAGATAAACTTGTGACTGTACGAGACTATGGTCGTGGTATTCCCTTAGGTAAAGTGATAGATGTAGTATCTAAAATGAATACTGGGGGTAAATACGATTCTAAGGCATTTAAAAAGTCTGTTGGTCTAAATGGTGTTGGTACAAAAGCAGTGAATGCTTTGTCAAACTACTTTAGAGTGGAGTCTGTACGTGATGGGCAACTTAAAGGAGCTGAGTTCTCTGCAGGAGATTTAGTAACTGAAGAGGAGCTAGTAGAAACTACACGAAGAAAGGGGACTAAGGTTTCTTTCGTAGCAGATGAAGCTATCTTTAAGAACTACAAGTATAGAAAAGAGTATATCGAACGTATGCTTAAGAATTACTGTTACCTAAATAAAGGATTGACAGTAATGTTTAATGGGGAGAAGTTCTTCTCTGAAAACGGTCTTAAGGATTTATTACTAGAGAATATTACTGAAGATGATCAAGTCTATCCAATTATTCACTTATCAGGTGATGATATAGAAATAGCATTAACGCATAGTAAAAGTCAATATTCAGAAGAGTATTATTCATTCGTTAATGGGCAAAATACTACTCAAGGTGGTACTCACTTAGCTGCTTTTAGAGAAGCTTTAGTAAGAACTTTAAAAGAGTTTTACAACAAAAACTTTGACGCATCTGATATTAGAAAATCTATAGTAGCTGCAATCGCAGTTAAAGTAGAGGAGCCGGTATTTGAGTCTCAAACAAAGACCAAATTAGGTTCTACAGATATGGGACCAGAGTTACCTACTGTGCGTACATATGTAAATGACTTTGTTAAAACACAGTTAGATAACTACCTACATAAAAACCCTGATATTGCTGAGGCTTTATTAAAGAAAATATTACAAGCTGAAAAAGAACGCAAAGAGTTATCTGGAATTAGAAAGATAGCTAAAGAACGTGCTAAAAAGGCTAGTTTACACAATAGAAAGTTAAGAGATTGTAGAGTACATCTGACAGATATTAAGAATCCTCTTTATCTAGATAGTACTTTGTTTATAACCGAGGGAGACTCTGCTTCTGGTTCTATTACTAAATCAAGAAACGTTAATACACAAGCTGTATTTAGTTTAAGAGGTAAGCCTCTAAACTCTTATGGAATGACAAAGAAAATTGTTTATGAAAATGAAGAGTTTAACTTATTACAGGCTGCGTTAGATATAGAAGAAGACTTCGAAAACTTAAGATATAACAATATCGTAATTGCTACTGATGCCGATGTGGATGGTATGCACATTCGATTATTATTAATTACGTTTTTCTTACAATTTTTCCCTGAGTTAATAAAAGAGGGACACTTGTATATTCTACAAACTCCTTTGTTTAGGGTAAGAAATAAAAAAGAAACGATTTACTGTTATAGTGAAGAAGAACGCGTTAATGCAATCGAAAAACTGAAACCAAAACCAGAAATTACACGATTTAAAGGTTTAGGAGAGATATCTCCAGATGAGTTTCAGTATTTCATTGGAGAAGATATTAGATTAGACCCTGTTATGTTAGATAAGTCGATGTCTATAGATAAAATGCTAGAGTTCTATATGGGTAAAAATACTCCTGATAGACAAGAGTTTATCATTGACAATCTTAAAGTTGAACTTGATGTTGTAGAACAATAATTATGAGCCAAGAAGAAAATTTAGAGCAAGAATTAAACAATACAAATAATGAGCATCAAGTAGAGGATTTCTCAGATGCACAAGAGGAAGTAACAGAAACTATTACCAAGGTAACAGGTATGTATAAGGATTGGTTCCTTGACTATGCTTCTTATGTTATCTTAGAACGTGCTGTACCTGCTATCGAAGATGGTTTTAAACCTGTACAAAGACGTATTATGCACTCTATGAAAGAGTTGGATGATGGACGTTATAACAAGGTAGCTAATATTGTAGGGCATACTATGCAGTATCATCCTCACGGAGATGCAAGTATTGGTGATGCTCTAGTACAGCTAGGTCAAAAAGATTTACTTATCGATATGCAGGGGAACTGGGGTAATATCCTTACAGGGGATGGTGCTGCAGCATCTCGTTATATCGAAGCTCGTCTAAGCAAGTTTGCTTTAGATGTATTGTATTCTCCTAAGATTACTAATTGGCAAGCATCATATGATGGTAGACGTAATGAACCTATTAATCTACCTGTTAAATTTCCATTATTATTAGCTCAAGGAGGGGAAGGTATTGCTGTAGGATTATCTACTAAGATACTTCCACATAACTTTAATGAACTGATAGATGCTTCGATTAAAATATTAAAGGGTAAACCTTTTACTATATATCCAGACTTCCCAACAGAGGGTATTGCTGATGTATCTAATTATAATGATGGTGCTCGTGGTGGACGTGTTCGCGTAAGAGCTAAAATAGCTCCACTAGATAAGAATACTTTAGTGATTACTCAGATTCCTTTTTCTACTACAACTACTAGTTTGATTGATAGTATTTTAAAGGCTAATGAGAAAGGAAAGATTAAGATTAAAAAGATAGAGGATAACACTGCTGCACAAGTAGAAATACTTATTCATCTACCTCCTGGTACTTCTCCTGATAAGACTATTGATGCTTTATATGCATTTACTGCTTGTGAAACATCTATTGCTCCATTGGGATGTGTGATCCAGAATAATAGACCATTATTCACAGGTGTCTCAGAAATGCTTAAAAATTCTACTGAACAAACAGTAGAGTTGTTAAGAAAAGAGCTAGAAATAGAGCTTAATGAATTAGAAGAGAAATGGCACTTCTTGTCTTTAGAACGTATTTTTATTGAGAATCGTATCTATCGTGCTATTGAGGAAGAAGAAACATGGGAAGGTGTTCTTTCTGCTATTGATGAAGGGTTAAAGCCTTTTGTTAAGAATCTTAAAAGAGCTATTACTCAAGATGATATAGCAAGATTAACTGAAATAAGAATTAAACGTATTTCTCGTTTTGACATTGATAAGGCAAATCAGAATATTGAAGCTTTAGAAGTTGAAATAGAAACAGTTAAGTTCAATTTAGAGCATTTAGTAGATTTTGCTATTAAATACTTTACTACACTTAAAGAGAAGTATGGTAAGGGCAGAGAACGTCTTACTGAATTAAGAAATTTTGATACTATTGAGGCAACTAAGGTAGTTCTTAGAAATACTAAGCTTTATGTAAATAGAGAAGAAGGCTTCTTTGGTACTGGACTTCGTAAAGATGAGTATGTATGTGACTGTTCTGATATCGATGACGTGATCGTATTCTTAAGAGATGGTTCTATGATGGTATCTAGAGTTGACGAGAAGAAATTTGTTGGTAAAGATATTATTCATATTGCTGTATGGGATAAAAGTGATAAGCGTACTATTTATAATATCATCTATAGAGATGGTAAATCGGGTTCTTCATTTATAAAACGTTTTAATGTTACAGGAGTTACTCGTGATAAAATGTATCCATTAACACAAGATAAGCCAGGATCTCAGATTCTATATTTCTCTGCAAACCCTAATGGTGAAGCAGAAGTAGTAACTATTATCTTGAGACAATTAACTAGTGTTAAAAAGCTTAAGTTTGACTTAGATTTTGCTGAATTACTAATTAAAGGTAGAGCTGCTAAAGGAAATGTAGTTACTAAATATGCGATTAAGAAAATAGAACTAAAAGAGAAAGGTATTTCAACTTTACGTCCACGCAAAATATGGTTTGATGAAACTGTAAAACGACTAAATGTTGATGGTAGAGGAGAGCTTTTAGGTGAATTTAAACCAGAGGATCGCTTATTGATAGTTAGTCAAAGTGGTAAGGTTAAAACTATTATCCCTGAATTGACTACTCACTTTGAAGAGGATATGATTGTCCTAGAAAAGTGGAAAGCGAATAAGCCTATATCTGCTTTATACTTTGATGGAGAGAAGATGCGTTATTATCTTAAACGCTTCCTTATCGAGAATGAGAATAGAGAAGAATTGTTTATAACAGAGCATGCTAATTCTAGATTAGAGATTGTTTCTACTGACTTTAGACCTGTTTTTGAAATTGTATATCCTAAAGTAAAAGGCATACAAAAAGAAAATCAAACTATTGATGTTGAGCAATTTATAACTATTAAGGGAATTAAAGCTTTAGGTAATCAAATCTCTATAGATAAAATCAAACAAGTGAATATCTTAGAATCCTTAGCTTATACTGAAGAAGAGGAGGAGGAAGAGGAAGAAGAAGAAACAATAATAATAGGTGAAGCTCCAAACACAGAGATAGATGATGATGGACAGCAGACTTTACTTTTTTAAATAAACAGATGAAATATAAATACTTACTACTCTCTCTATTATTTAGTAGTCAGCTTTTTGCACAAGAGCCTGATGATTATATATTTGATAATAATAGAGAGATTAGAAGTTTAAGAGACAGATGGGATCTAAATCCTGAGCGTAAGGGAAAGACTTTTACACTTACACCTTATAAGCCTGTCTATCTATTACCTGCACGCTGGACTAATAAACCTAATGAGATGCCTACTAGTCTACATGAGACTAATTCTGCAACAGAGCCTATTGATTATAATAGAGCAGAAATAAGGTTTCAAATTAGTTTTAAAACAAAAGTAGCAACTGGACTTCTATGGGGAAAAGGAGATATTTGGCTAGCATTTACTCAGACCGCCAATTGGCAAGCTTATAATGAGAAGGAATCTAGACCCTTTAGAGAATTAAACTACGAACCAGAGATTATCTTTAATTATCCATTAGATTTATCTATTAATGATTTTAAGTTTACGATGGCTGGGGTTGGATTTAATCATCAATCTAATGGGAAAAGCTTGCCTTATTCTAGGAGTTGGAATAGAGTAACTATGCATTTAGGAATGGAATATAAGAATTGGACATTCTTAGCACGTCCTTGGTTTAGACTTCAAGAAGAAGCTGAATCAGATGATAATCCAAATATTGAAGACTATGTTGGTAGAGCAGAGTTCATCGTTGGTTATCAACCTAAAAATGGCCAACTATTTACACTAATGGTTAGAAACAATCTTAGATTTAATCAACACTATAAAGGATTTGCTGAATTTACTTGGGCTTATCCTATTAAGAATAATCTTAAAGCATTCTTAGTTGTAAATCATGGATATGGTGAAACAATGATTGATTATAATTGGAAACAGACTACTATAGGTCTGGGTATTTCATTAATGGAATGGCTTTAAACAAAGAAGGGCGTAATTTTATAAAATTACGCCCTTCTTTGTTTAACTCGAATTCTGTCATAGAACAATTAATTATATAAAGTAGATTTACTAATCTGATTTTAACTACTTAATTGACTATATATTAACAAACCAATAGATATAACTGATAATAATAGACCTAAGATATTTAGTTTACTTAGTTTCTCTTTAAAATAGAAATAACCTATTAAAGTACCTAATAATATAACTCCATAATTCATTCCAGCAAATACTACTGTAGGATTACTCGAAAAAGCTTTGTGAGCATTTAAGTAAAAGTAGATATTCATAAAATTTAAAACTCCTATCAAACTTCCAAAAAGAACTGTCTTTTTAGTAATAATAAATCTCTGGTTAATAATTTTCAAATAACTGCCATAGAATATGATAGAAAGTATTAGAGCCATACAAAATATAAAAAATAGAGTAGTGGTATAAGGAGTAGTACTGTATAGAGCCACTTGTTTAAAACAGATGTCTATTATACCAAAGCCAAAGAAAACAAAAACTAAATAGAGAAAGCTGTATTTAGTTTTAATATTACTATTGTCTTCTTTTTTTAAAATAAAGCCTATAGAAAGAAAACCTATTAATAAGGCAATATATTTTAGGTTAGAAATATCTTCTTTAAAAATAAAGATAGAAGCTAATATTGGAATAAATAAAGACATTCTCTGAGCTATATCTGTTTTTATAATACCTGTATTTTTAATACTCAGATATTGCATAACAAAAATCGTAGGTAATAGAATTCCTAATGAGCTAATTAATAAAAAAGGAAAATTATCTGAGAATTGAATATTTGGCTTAAAGATCAAAAAAGATAAAAATACAGTAGTTATATAGTTCAATATAATTATCTGAAAAATATCAGTTTTATTTTTCTTAAGGACTTTTAAAAAGACACCAACAGAGATACTGCTAAGAATACTAAGAATTAGATAGAACATCAGTTTATTTATTATATAAACAAAGATATATTTTAAAAACTTAGTATATATAAAATAAAGGTAAATAGTAGTATTAAAATATCCTATTTTACATAACATCTATTATAAATATAAGATACAAAATATTTATGGCATATTAGATATATAAATCAAACAATTTAATCTTAGTAAAGAAATAATTACTAATTTTGTAGAAATTATAATATATAATTTATTATTTTAAGTTTATTAACAGCTTAATTAAAATATGAAGAGAATTCCTAGATATAACAGTTGTGATCTTTTAGATCAGAATAATGTTTTAAAAGATTGTGTTATTTTTGATTTACATAGAATTATTCAAATGCGTAATAATGTTGTCTCTATTGCACATCATCATGCTTTTTATCAAATCCTTTTAATTACTGGTGGTTCAGGTATCCATTATATAGATAATGAAAGTCATTCAGTTGCTAAAGGAGATATTTTCTTTTTATCACCAGGTCAAGTTCACCGTTGGGATTTTAATGAAACTACTCAAGGTTTTATTATAAACTTCACTGCTGACTTCTTCTCTTCCTTTTTATTAAATGGTGATTTTGTACAGTCATTACCATTTTTTGAATATAGTTCAGAATATAGTAAGCTTAATATATTTCAACAGTTTTCTACTGTAGTTAATATCTTTGATAAGATAACTTTCGAATATCAGATTAAAGAACATTGTGATTCTAATTTGATTAGAATTTACATTCTTGAGCTTTTATTATTATTAAAAAAGCAGATTAATGAAGAGAATAACTTCTCTTATAATCAACTACAACCTTCTAATCTGGTAAAGCAATATGAGCATTTAGTAGAGAAGAATTTTTATGAACTTAGATTCCCTAAAGAATATGCTAAGCTTTTATATGTAACACCGAACTACCTTAATGCTATTTGTCAAAAAATTAAAGGACAATCTGCTGGTGAAATTATTAGAAGCCGTATTTTATTAGAAAGTAAAAGATTATTAGTTAATACTAATCTTTCTGCTGGAGAAATTGCTTATAAATTAAGCTTTAAAGATAATTCTTACTTTTCTAGATTTTTTAAGAAGTATGTAGGAGTTTCTCCTGATGAGTATAGAAAATCTTAAGAAGCCCAAGTCCCCTTCCCTCCTTTTCTTAATCAAAATAACAGAATGTCCCCAACTTATCTGTTAAAAAAAAAGACCACTCATAGAATAAGTAGCCTTTTTGATCTTAATATTATTTAAAGAAGTTTTTATTCCATTCTTTAGAAGGGTTATACCATAGAGCTCCATTTCTTACATCTAAAGGAGAGTCTATATTATTAGTATACAGTGCTCCAGTTCCTAATCCTTGCGGCATTAATGAGTTTAAAGTATAAGTCCATTGAGCTATTGCATTTAAGCCAATATTACTTTCTAGAGCAGAAGTAATCCACCATCCTATATTTCGCTCATTAGCTAGTTCTATCCATTCTAAACTTCCTTTAAAACCACCTATAAGACTAGGTTTAAGTATAATATATTGAGGTTTTATAGTATCTAGTAATTTAGCTTTATCTACTAGATTAGTGATGCCAATTAATTCCTCATCTAATGCTATAGGTAATGGAGTATTAGAGCATAACTCTGCCATTTTTATAGCCTGATGTTGTTTTATAGGTTGTTCTATACTATGGAGATCTAATTTACTTAATTCTAAAAGTTTATTATAAGCGTCCTCAGGTGTAAAACCTCCATTAGCATCAACTCTTAACTCAATATCTGAGGCAGAATAATGTTTTCTAATATACTTTAGGAGCCCTAATTCTTTATCAAAATCAATAGCTCCAATTTTAAGTTTAACACAATTGAATCCAGCTTTTAATTTCTCATCAATTTGATCTTTCATAAAAGATTCTTCTCCCATCCAGACTAAACCATTAATAGAAATAGATTTTTTTCCATCAGTGAATTTTGAAGGGAAAAGAACAAAAGGGTCTTGACTCTCTAATGATAAAAAAGCTTGCTCTATACCAAACTGTATTGATGGCCAGTCTCTAAGCTCTTCCCATAATTGATCTTTACCTAAATGAATATTAGAAATTACCCAATTAAGTTTTTCCTCATAATTTGGTCTATCATCAAAACTAAGAGAGCGCAGTATACCGCACTCTCCTATTCCTATCTTATTATTCTCTTCTAATATAATGTACCATGTTTCTTTTTCAGTTAATACTCCTCTAGAAGTACCTGAAGGTCGTTTAAATAGTAAATTATATTTTTGATAACTCGCTTTCATCTTTCTATAATGTTAAGCTTTCTCCAATATTTAATAACATTAAATCTTTACCTTTTTCAAAGAATTTTCGTTTAGCTTCTTCATGATCAATTTCAATAAATCCGAAAGTATCAAAATGGTAACCTAAAACTTTATCACATTTTACAAAATCAGAAGCAACAACAGCTTCATCAATATCCATTGTAAAATTGCTTCCTATAGGTAAAATAGCTAGATCAAGATTAGTAAACATTGGTATTAACGTCATATCCATTGTTAGCGAAGTATCTCCAGCTATATAGATATTCTTGTTTTTACTTTCAATTACAAAACCACCAGGTTGTCCTCCATAACTTCCATCAGGAAAAGAACTAGAGTGTATCGCTGGTGTATATTTTAGTTTACCAAAGTCAAATAACCAAGAACCTCCGTGATTCATAGGATGTGCATTAAACCCTTTCGCTTCATAATGTCCTGCTATTTCAGCATTAGATACTATAAGAGCCTCTGGATTATTTTTTGCTATACGTTCTACATCTGCAATATGATCTCCATGAGCATGTGTAATTAAGATATAGTCTACTTTTATAGTATCTACATCTATATTCTTAGCTGCTGGCAAAGGGTTTCCCGAAATAAAAGGATCAACTATAATATTAATATCTTCTATTTGAATACCTAAACAAGCATGTCCGTAATAAGTGATTTTCATAATTCTAAAATTTTAAAGTACTAAAGCTATTGAAAATAACACAGAAAGTAAAAAAGTACTTAATGCTACAATTTTCATTTGAGAATCTAGTTCTCTTGGTTCTATATTTTTCTTTACAAAAACAAGATGTTTTAATAAAGGAATATAAGCTATTATAAAGAAGTATTTATATATAGCTAGATTAGCGTGTATCCCATATACTATAATTGCAATTAAAGCAAAAAGAACAATAAAATAATGATATTGTTTAGCGCCCTGTCTACCTAGTTTAACAGCTAAAGTATTTTTACCTACTAGTTTATCTGACTCTAGATCTCTCATATTATTAATGTTTAATACAGCTATACTAAGATTTCCAATAGCAATAGCAGGTAGTACCACCCAAAGATCAAAGTGCATACCATATAAATAAAAACATCCTATAACACTCACTAGCCCAAAGAATATAAATACAAATAAGTCTCCTAATCCTTTATATCCGTATGCGCCAGATCCTACAGTATATTTAATAGCCGCTGCAACACAGGCAATACCTAATACAAAGAAAAATAAAGAAGTAAAGAAATTGTCCTTACCAAAAGAAATATAGATTAGTATTAAAGCTGATATAAGAGATAATAAAGAAGTAACTATAACTCCTTGTTTCATTTCTTTAGGGCTTATTAATCCGCTCTGTAGTGCTCTTTGAGGCCCTATACGCGTTTCATTATCCGTTCCCTTTACACCATCACCATAATCATTAGCAAAGTTAGATAAGATTTGTAATAACAGAGTCGTTAGTATAGCAAAAGAAAATATACTCAAGAAAGAAGGATTAGCTGCGAAATAAGGATAAGCACATGCACTACCAACTATTATTCCTGAAACAGAAAGTGGTAATGTGCGTAATCTAGCAGCACTTACCCAAGCTTTAATTTTTATCATCAATAAATCTAAGTTTTTCTACTAAGTAAAGAACTACTTGTAGAGAGTATTAAAACCTCAAAATTAAAGAGAAATTATGACATAATAAGCTATTCTTCATATAGTATTAAATACATTCAAAAGAAGATTACATATTGTATTAACCAATAAGTTTAAGCTTTAGATACTTATGTGGTTTCGCAAAGGTGTAATATAGTGCATATAAAGGATTAGCCCCCTTTACAGAGAAAGTCAATATCTGATCTTCTGCAATCTCGAAGATAATAGCATTAGACGTATTCCAGTCAATCTTTGTACTAAGTATATGTTTACCTTCTTCTACCTCAAAAGATATTTCAGTATTATTAGCAATAGAGCCTATCTTCTCTCCATCTAAAAAAACTTTATAATTTCTAAATCTTTCGACGAAAGCTTTTTTTCTTCTTAAGATTATTTTTGCCATGTTAGTATTTCAACTTGTTTGTAGTAAAGTTAAATCTTATTCAATTAGCAACCATATAAAAAGAACTTATTTTTAAAAGTTTTTTATTCTTCTAAGAGACCTTTAAAAAGCTGGATAATAGGCTAAAAACAAGTCATAACTTTTTATTATAGTATGTATTATATTAAATATAATACACTGATTGTTAGTGCATATTAGATGTTATGTAAAGTAATAATTTAAGTCAATTAGTTTATGTGAAACTGTTATTTAAATGTGCAGATCTATTATAATAGATACTCATAAGAGAATAAATTAAAGTACTATTTAGTACGAATGCCAGAATAATTAATCAATAATAAATCTATAGCACCTCTATTAAAACATTCATTTTAATAGAGGTGCTATGGACACATCATGGACGCACTATGGACTCATTCCAACGTGTTTTTTGCTAAATAAAAAAGCCACTCTAAAACTAGAGTGGCTTGGTATAATATTTAAATAGAACAGGTGTCTATTATGGAATCCATTTTTTAGGAAAGTTAGGCTTTCTCTTTTCTAAGAATGCATTACGTCCTTCTATAGCTTCATCAGTCATATATGCAAGACGAGTAGCTTCTCCAGCGAATACTTGTTGACCTACCATTCCGTCATCAGTTAAATTCATTGCAAATTTAAGCATCTTAATAGAAGTAGGAGACTTTTCTAATACCTCTTGAGCCCATTGATAAGCAGTATCTTCTAGTTCATCATGAGGAATAACAGCGTTTACCATTCCCATTTCGAATGCTTCTTGAGCTGAATAGTTTCTACCTAAGAAGAAAATCTCTCTAGCTTTCTTTTGACCAACCATCTTAGCTAAATAAGCAGAACCATAACCTCCATCAAAACTAGTAACATCAGCATCAGTTTGTTTAAAGATAGCGTGCTCTTTACTAGCTAATGTCATATCACATACTACGTGAAGACTGTGTCCTCCACCTACTGCCCATCCAGGCACCACAGCGATAACTACTTTAGGCATAAATCTAATAAGACGTTGTACCTCTAAGATATTTAGACGGTGCATACCATCATCCCCTACATATCCTTGGTGTCCCCTAGCCTTTTGGTCTCCACCACTACAGAAAGAGTATATACCATCTTTAGGTGATGGCCCCTCTGCAGATAATAATACTACTCCTATTGATGTATCTTCTTGTGCATCATAGAAAGCACGATATAGTTCACTAGTTGTTTTAGGTCTAAAAGCATTGCGAACCTCAGGTCTGTTAAAAGCAATACGAGCTACACCATTACATTTTTTATATGTAATGTCCTCAAACTCGATAGCTGTTTCCCATTGAATCTTACTCATAATGTTTTTGAATTTACCGTAAAAATAACCTATTTTTTACATTATATTGCCATTCCAAAACATTATAATCCATGAAAAAAACAATCTTATCACTTAGTATCATATTTGCTACTATGAGTTCATATGCTCAAAAGTATGAATTTCAAACCCTTATAGACCTTGATGCAACTCCTGTTGTTAGCCAAGGAAAGACAGGAACATGTTGGAGTTTTAGTACATCTTCATTTTTAGAGTCTGAAATAATGCGTAAGACTAATAAACATATAGATCTATCAGAAATGTATACAGTGAGAAATATATACCCTGAGAAGATAGAGAATTATATATTGAGACAAGGTAAAACACAGTTTGGTCAAGGAGGTTTAGCACACGATGTTATTAATAGTATTAGAACGTACGGACTTGTACCTATTGAAGCATATTCGGGTCTAGTGGGGAAAGAAACTTATGATCACAGCGAACTTTTTAAAGTACTTAAAGGAATTATAGAAGCTTATGCTAAGAGTGATTCTCCTATTTCAAGTAACTGGAAAGAAATAACAGAGAATGTATTAGATATGTATATGGGTAAGAATATTAATGAATTTACTTACCAAGGCAAGAAATATACTCCAGAGAGCTTTTTGAAAATGACTACTCTAAATCCAGATGATTATGTAACAATTACTTCGTTTCAAAATAAAAAAGAGTATTCTGCGTTTATTCTGAATATTCCAGATAATTTCTCGAACGGAAGTATGTATAATTTACCATTAGATGAATATATAACTAATATAGATAATGCATTAAAAAATGGATATTCATTATCATTAGACTGTGATGTATCTGAGAAGACCTTCTCTGGTAAGTATGGAGTAGCTTTTATAGCTGACAATAATGCTGATAATGAAAAGGGATTAACAGAAATTATACCAGAAAAAGTAATTAGCCCTGAATATAGATTACAGGAATTTTACAACTTTAATACTCAAGATGATCACTTAATGCATATCGTTGGTAAAGTTAAGGACCAAAATGGTAATTTTTACTACAAAGTAAAAAATTCATGGGGTGCAAATAGTGATCGTGTAGGAAATGATGGTTATATTTACATGAGTATTTCATATATGAGATTAAAGTCTATTTCGGTGTTATTACACAAGGATGGATTACAGAAATCTACTAGAGAAAAACTGGGGATAAAATAGTAGTAAAGACAATTAAATGAGGCCAGCCTATCTAATCTATCTAGACTGGTCTTCTATTAGAGAAAGAATGATTAACAAAAGATATATAGCATTATCGCTAATTACTGCATTAGCATTTAATGCATGCCAACAAAAAGAAAATAAAGATCTAGCATCTAATATGCCTTTAGTTAAGGAACGCAATGTATTAGTAGACAACCCTTATAAAGTAGAGTTTCCTACTGTTCCTACTGAGTATATCCTTGAGAAGGCACATATAATAGAAAATTTTTATAACGATAATATTAATAAAGCTGGTTATACAGGTAGCTTTTTAGTCGCTAAAAACGGACAGATAATATATGAGAACTATTCTGGTGTAGCTGACCGATATGGCAATGATTCTATAAATAGTGAAACTCCAATGCACGTAGCTTCTGTAGGAAAAGTAGTTACTGCTGTTTCTGTTCTTAGATTAGTTGACGCAGGGAAGATTGATTTAGATCAGAGCGTCTCTGATATTATAGATGGTTTTCCTTATCCAGAGATTACAGTCAGAACTTTATTAAGTCACAGAAGTGGTTTAGGATATTACGGATATTATAAGAACGTATGGGACGTTAAAAAGACTGTAAATAATGAGGATGTTATTAACGCTATAAATACTAAGAAAGTTAGTTTAGATTTTAGACCTAACAGCAAGTTTACTTATAGCAATACTAACTATGTATTATTAGCATCTATCGTAGAAAGAGTGACAAATAAGACCTTCAAAGAAGCCTTAAGAGAACTTATTTTTGAACCTCTACAGATGGAGCACAGCTTTGTATTTGATGATTTATCTAAAAAGAATCAAGTTACGCAGTCATTTTATAACAATAGTAAATTACAACGCTGGGATTATCTAGATGGAACTTATGGAGATAAGAATATATACACTACTCCACGAGATTTCTTAAAGTTAGATACAGCATTATATTCAGATAACTTTTTAAGTGCAGATCTTAAACAAGAGATGACTAAAGGTTATAGTTATGAAAGTAAAGGAAAGAGAAACTATGGTTTAGGACTTAGATTAATAGAAATGGATAATGGAGATAATTACACATATCACAATGGCTGGTGGAGAGGAAACACTTCTTCTTATATCAGATTAGCCAAAGATAATGTATGTATTATTCTATTTTCTAATAAATATTCTAGTGCTACTTATAAGACAGTTAGTTTATCTCACCATTTTGGTGACTATCCAGTTGGAAATATGGAACTATAAAATATAAGAATATGAAAAAGGCTAATGATATCTTCGGTATTAAATACGCTATTTGTCAAGCTCCTATGTTAGGAGTTGCAACACCAGAGATGGTAGCTGCAGTGAGCAATACAGGCTGTATAGGTACGCTCCCATTAGGAGGTTTACCTACTAGCTTAAATGAGCAATTAATATTAAAGACTAAGTCGTTGACTAATAAGCCTTTTATAGTTAATCTATTTCTTAATCCTGTAGTGGATATTAATAAAGAAGAAATAGATAATATGCAAGATGAGTTAACTAATTTAGGAAAGCAAATTGGTTATACTCACCAAAGAATAGAAACATTTGAACAAGATGGATATACACAGAATTTAGAACTTGTTAAACGTCTTGGACTAAAATATTTAGCTTTTACTTTTGGTTGTTTTAATGATCAAGAGATAGAAGAATTACATCATCATAATATTTATCTAATTGGGACAGCTACCACAGTTGAGGAAGCTGTCTTTTTAGATAACAAAGGTATCGATGCTATCTTACTTCAAGGCATCGAAGCAGGTGGACATAGAGGCTCATTCCTTAAAGATTCTCTAGAAGACAACCTCCCATTAGAAGACCTATTTGATAGAGTATTTCCTTTAGTTAATAAACCAATATTTGTAGCAGGTGGACTTTATAGTGGTCAGATCGGCAAGAAGTATTTAGACAAAGGGGCTGCTATGATTTGCTATGGTTCTTTATATATTGGATCAGACGAAGGTGCGGCTATGGACTATCAAAAAGAACTTTTAAATCAAGGAAAGCCTGTAGAAACCAAATTAACCAAATCATTTTCTGGCAAGTTTGCTAGAGGAATTCTTAATGAATACATAAATTATATAGATAATTCTAACAATTCTATACCTTACTTCCCTATTCAAAACATTTTAACACAAAAACTAAGAAGTTTTGCAAAACAAAAAAAAATTCATAACTTTAATTCTCTTTGGTGCGGTACTAATGCCCACTATGCTAGAAAAGAATCATCGTTTAATATTACCAATAAATTGATTAAAGAAGTATATGACTTATAGTTTTCAATATCGTTTTTTAAAGAATGTAAATTTAGAGGAGCTACTGCTTGTATTTAATAAATCTTTCTCTGACCATACAGTCCCAGTAAAACTGACAATGGAACAATTAAAAGATAAAATTAAAGCAGAAGGAATAGATCTTACCATTTCTGTAGGAGCTTTTTGTAATAAAGAGCTTGTTGGTTTTATATTACACGCTAAGAATAATAATTATTTATATAATTCTGCTACAGGAGTATTACCTTCATTTAGAGGAAATAATCTAACTAATAAGATGTATGATTATGCTATACCTCTATTTAAGAGCTTTAATATGCGTAAAATAAATTTAGAAGTAGTAAGTTCAAATGAGACTGCATCTAAATCTTATCGCAAAATTGGTTTTAAAAAATGGAGAGTTGTTAATTGTGTAAAGGGGATTACGAATGTGAAGAGCTCTAAATCAGAAGAGATAGAAGGCCTTCAGATTAATAATCTACCATACTATGAATATCTTATCTCTTTTGCAGAAAAAGATATTATACCTACATGGGAGAATAATGAATTTTGTATTCATAATTTTGAAACAACATTAACTATTCGCAAAGCGACAATCAACGGAAACACAACAGTTGGGTATCTAATATTTGATCCTAGATATAATAAGATATTACAGATCTGGGTAAAAGAAAGCTATAGACGTAAAGGTATTGCTTCTTTTATGGTAAAAGAGTTAATAGGAAATGATAAAAACTTCACTATAACTAATATCGATGGTCAAAACTTCGGAATACACTCTTTCTTTAAATCTATAGGCGGTGAACCTTATCTAGAACAGGTAGAAATGGAAATGTATCTAGACTAACCAAATAGAAAAGAAGTCATACTTAATGACCCTCCTACATATTTATCATTAAAGATATGTACATTGTCATTTTTGTTAACTAGACCTAAAGTATATAATAACGGAAAATAATGATCAGGTGTTGGTATTGCATATTGCAGACTAACACCTTTATTTTTATAATCTATAAGGGATTTATAGTCACCTGTTAAGACAGCATTCTTTATGATTTCATTACTCTCTATTGCCCAATCATAGGCGTAATTATCAGTATTCATATTCTTCCAATCAATAGCAGATAAGTTATGTACTATATTTCCACTACCTATAATTATTACGCCTTTTTTTCTTAGTGCTTTTAATTGACGGCCTATTTCTAGGTGATAATCACTTCCTTTATAATAATCAATACTTAATTGAAGTACAGGTATATTAGCTTCCGGAAATAGATGGCATAATATAGACCATGCACCATGATCTAATCCCCATGTCAAGTCTTCATGAATCTCATGTTGGTCTAGACTAAGCTTGACTATATCTTTAGCTAATTCAGGACTCCCTTGTACATCATAGTTAACATCAAATAAAGGTTGAGGAAATCCTCTAAAATCATGTATAGTCTCTAGTGTTGAGTTAGCTGTCACTAAAGTTCCTTTTGTTAGCCAGTGAGCAGAGACTACAAGTATAGCTTCAGGTTTTGGTAATTGTTTTCCTAAGTTTTTCCAATAATTAGAAAACTCATTATCTTCTATAGCGTTCATAGGAGAACCATGCCCTATAAAAAGGACTGGCATCTCCTCTGCTCTATCTTTTAACCAAAATAAATCATTTAAAACCTGATGTTGCATAGCTTATACTTTATGTGTTAATACTATTCGGCTAGTATTTTTTTGATATCTCTATTATCTCCATAGATAACCATGATATCACCTTTATTAAGCACAGTTTCATAAGACGCAATTCCTTGTACTTCATGAATCTTCTTATGTAAACCGATAAAACTCTTCTCTTCTTTAATCTTAAGAGTAGTTAATACAACTAAATTATAGTTTGTTCTAAAACCTATTTCTCCTAGAGTCCTTCCTGCAAAACGATCAGATACTGTAATCTCTACGATACTATAACGACCATTAATTTCATAAGAGTCCACTACCCCTTTTATACATAGTTTCTTAGCCCATCTCTCTGCAGTTTCCTCTTCAGGGTGAACGATTTCATCTACTCCGATAGCTTGTAATACATTCTCGTGTACGGGAGTGATAGCTCTGCTTATAAGGCGTTTTACATTTAGATTTTTAAGAACAGCAGTAGTCATAATATTAGCCCCTTGATCTTCACCAATAGCTACTATGACGATATCTGTATTAGCTAATGGTAATCCTGACATTATATACTGGTCGGTAGAGTCCAAACAGATGGTATGAGATATCTTATCCTTATTAGCATCTACTCTAGCCATATTCTTATCAACACCGATAACTTCATTACCTTGTTCTGTTAGTTTTTGAGCTAGTGACGCTCCAAAGTTTCCTAAACCTATAATAATATATTTCATCTTTCTTTTTAGTTAATAAGAATTTCCTCTGTTGGATATCTATAATTTGTAAGTGTTTCTTTTTTGCTAATAGCTATAAGTATCGTAAGCATACTTACCCTACCTATAAACATAAGCATGATAAGCGTGACTTTACTAGGATCAGTTAGTTTAGCGGTTATACCTGCACTTAATCCAGAAGTACTATATGCAGAGAAAGCTTCGTATGCTAGTCTTAATAAATCAATATTTGGTTCAAAAAAGGACAGTGCAAAAATAGCACATCCAATTACAAATAAAGATAAGAAGATAATAGCAAAAGCACGTTGTATAGATAACTGATCTACCTCTCTTCTATAAACTTCAATACGAGACTTTCCTTTCATCAACGCCCATATATTTAATATAGCGATAGCGAAAGTACTGGTCTTAATCCCTCCTCCAGTTGATACTGGTGATGCTCCAATCCACATTAATAGTATAATAAGTAAAAATGTTGATACGCTAAACAAATTGTTATCTACTGATGCAAAACCTGCTGTACGTGGTGAAGTCGCAGTAAAGAACGCAGTGACTAACTTACCTATTCCCTCATGTTCTGCTAGGGTGTTATTGTACTCTAAAACATAAACTAAGAATGTTCCTCCAACGATTAAAGCTATAGTCGTAATTAAGATAATACGCGTGCTTAAGTTAATTACTCTAGGTACATACACTTTAGCCTCTTTCATACTAAAAGGCAGCAATCTATTAATGATTAAGTGCTGTACATACTTATAGATATTAAATACGATAGGAAAACCAAGTCCTCCCATGATAAATAACCCTGCTATTATTAAGTGTAATGGATAGTTAAACCTGTATTCAAACGTGTATAAATTCTCAGGTAAAGTAGAGAATCCGGCATTACAAAATGCAGATACTGCATGAAATATAGAGAAAAACACTCTATCAAATAGAGAGTTAAACTCCTGATGGCGAATACTTATAAATATAGCTATCATACCTATAAACTGGATTACTCCAGAGATAAGGATGATTCGCTTTAATGTCGCAAACACATCTCCTAGTTTGTCGATATAAGACATATCTTTTAGAACTAATTGATTGCCATAAGATGCTTTACCTCTAAAAAAGAAACTAAAGTAACTAGCAATAGTCATAATTCCTAATCCTCCACATTCCATTAAGAAGATCATGACAGTCTTTCCAAATATAGTAAACTGTGCTCCTATGTCTACTGTAGATAATCCTGTTACACACACAGCACTAGTAGCTGTAAATAAAGCATCAATATAACGCAGACTACCTGGTGTATTAGTAGCCTTGGGAAATGAAAGCATAAAAGCTCCAATAAAAATAATCAGTAAGAAACTGACTACAAATAATTGGGCTGGATTCATTCTAGTCTGTCTTAAGTTTAATTGAAGTACAGAGAATTCTCTCACAACCATTAAGAACACCCCAAAGAAAATAACAGCATTGCTGTCAAAGAAACGGATAGTATGTTCAGGTAAGATCCTGGCTATAATTAAAGTCAAGAATAGAAGGATACTAAATATGTCAAAAATCTTGACTCCTGTTGTTTCGTGGTTTCCTTTATTGAGATATCGCATCGCAATAGCTACCATTCCAATACTTAAACATATGTTATACATAATATTTAAGTGATAGTGATAATCGTTAAGCGTATTAAACCCTAAATCATATATCAATGTAAATAAGGTAATAAAGCTTATCCAAAAAGGAAGACGGACTAATACAAACTTTAATTGTTTAATCAAATGGTCTTTAAGATAATACAGTGGCATTTTATAGGACTAATTCTTTAAACAGTTTATTTAATACCCCCTCCATATCCTCAGCCATTCCAGGGTGTGGACGAGAAGATTGAATACAAGAACTCTTAACAGCTGTAAGCCATCTAAAGCGTTCTGCAGCGTCAAGTGTTGCTATAGGAGATACTTTACAAATCCCCTTCGCGATATGTTCAAAAGCATCAACGTGAAGCTTTAGTGTTTCAAAGTCTAATTCACTTTCATAGCAACTGATCTTCTTCTCATCTAAATAAAAAGAAGACAGAAGAATTCTCTTGGATTTACAGAAGACTAAAACCCCAATATTAATAAACTCCTCTCTCTCTACTTTAGGTGTATACCTAATAATTGCATACTCATATACTTGCATCGCGATGTTTTTTTGCTTCGTTAACAAATACATGAGAGTTGGCCAATCTACTCTTTAAAAACTCAAAGTAAATAGCTCTAATTTCTTCACTAGTCAAATCGCTTTCTTCCCATTCTAACCAGTTGGTAGGTATTTGATCTGTAATACACTTAAGGTCTTCTTCTTTAAGTAAAGCTTTAAATTCTTTATCTACTAAATCGATATCATTTGCCACTGGTAATAGCACGTGATCTTTTATAAATGAGAACGGAGTAAGTGCTCCTTTTTCCCAATTAGTAAAAGAATGGTGGAAATAAAAAGAAGCTCCGTGATCTATTAACCAAAGTTCTTTATGCCAAACAAGCATATTCGTATTTCTAAAAGTACGATCTACATTAGTAATAAAAGCATCTAGCCAAACAATCTGAGAGGCTAATTTACTATCTATCTCTAGTGCAGAAGGATCATAAGTCAAGGCTCCTGATAAAAAGTGTAAACCTAAGTTTAGTCCTTTACTAAATTGAAGTAAGTCCTGTATTTCTTCATCAGCTTCAGTTCTACCAAAAGCTTCATCTAATTCTGCAAATACTAGCTCAGGTACATTAAGTCCTAACTTCTTAGCTATTAATCCACCAAGTAATTCAGCAATAAGTGCTTTAACTCCATGGCCTGCTCCTCTAAATTTTAGTACATACTTAAACCCGTCATCTGCATCCGCTAAAGCAGGTAGTGACCCTCCTTCTCTAAGCGGCATAATATACCTAGTAACGGTTACAGTCCTTAAACTTATATTATTCTCCATTTAATTTATATCAGAAATATTGTGCAATATTAACTAAAAAACCCCCAAAGTAACTTACTTTGAGAGTTAAATTTTAGTTCTCCTTCTTTCGAAGACTTATATGATTAGAGAAGTATTTATTACTTCTCATAAAAGATTGTCTTTTTGTGTATGGGGCAATCATGGCGATGTGATCCAGGTAAGTAAGCTGTACTCATTAGAAACTCATTGACAATCTCACCTCCTACGAATTTAAAATGCTTCTTAAACAACTTAACCCAAGCAATTAAATCATATTCTTTATGTAAGTCCAACCACTGTTTAAAACTTCCAAACTCCTGTTGTAATTCAATGATTTTATTAGCATTATATATAGCAGCATTAACCTTTAGTTTATTGCGAATAATTCCACTGTTCTGCAACAAAGCCTCAATATCTTTCTCTCCAAAGCCTGCTACTGTATTTATATCAAATCTAGCGTAAGCCTCTTGGAAGTTTTTTCTCTTTTGCAGAATGGTATTCCAACTTAGTCCTGCTTGATTAATTTCTAATACTAAGCGCTCAAATAATTCATTGTCATTCTCTATCTCAAAACCATATTCATAATCGTGATAATACTTATTAGGATTATCAGAGTCAGCTGGCATTTCATTACAGAAGTCACAGTAGTGTTTCTTATCTGCCATATACTAATTAACTACTTTAATCTTAGCATCGCTTAAAACCTTTCTAAAAGCGTTCTTAGCCTCAACAGTCTTAAGTCCATAAACGTCTCTCACCTTTCTATTATTAAGACGCACTACAGCTTTAGTAGCTAGTCCTTTCGGCATTTTGACATACTTAATATTGTGCTTATCTATCTTATCAATAGAAGTATTGATTAAAAAATTCTTTACTGTAATATATAAAAACGTAGCTACAACAATACAGAAGACATAGTCCATCTCATTAGGCATTTGCCAATTGGCAGTATATAATCTCACAGCTCCTAGTACTAGAATAGATGTAGACATAATTCTAGAAGAAGTAAGTCTTCCTTTATAATTGTCATTTATTTCTAATTGCTGAGTTTCTTTATTAAACTTAATCATTTGTCTCTTTTTTCTAATTAGAACAAATCTACTAATAAAATAGTTTACTAAAAGCTAAGATAATGTTAGTATTATCTATTTGCTAAAAATTAGAACAATTGATAGAGAGCATTAGTTATCTTGAAACAAAAAAGCCTGAGTATTAATACTCAGGCTTTTCATTTTATGATAATGTATAATCTTATTATACGTGTAATGCTCTATTATCAGTAGCAGCTAAAGCAGCTTCTTTGATAGCTTCTGCAAATGTAGGGTGAGCATGAGACATTCTAGAGATATCCTCGGCAGATGCTCTGTATTCCATAGCTACCACAGCTTCAGCGATTAAGTCAGCAGCACGAGCTCCTACCATGTGCACTCCTAAGATCTCATCTGTATTTTTATCAGCTAAGATTTTAACGAATCCATCAGTTTCAGCACTTGCTCTAGCACGTCCTAATGCTTTGAATGGGAAGCTTCCTGATTTGTACTCTACTCCATCAGCTTTTAATTGCTCTTCTGTTTTACCAACACAAGCAACTTCTGGCCAAGTATAAACTACTCCAGGGATTAAGTTATAATCAATGTGAGGTCTTTGTCCAGCTAAGTACTCAGCTACCATTACACCTTCTTCTTCAGCTTTGTGAGCTAACATTGCTCCACGTACTACGTCTCCAATAGCGTAGATGTTAGAAGCAGAAGTTTGTAAGTGATCATTTACCTCTACTTGTCCTCTATCTGTTAATTTAACTCCAGCTTTATCAGCGTTTAATCCATCAGTATATGGACGACGACCAACAGCTACTAAAGTGTAATCTCCTTCTAAAGTGATGATTTCTCCTTTTTTATCTTCAGCAGAAACTTTAACTACATCTCCTTCACGTACAACACCTTGTACTTTGTGAGAAACATAGAACTTCATTCCTTGTTTTTTAAGAACTTTAGTTAACTCTTTAGATACAGCGCTATCCATAGTAGGTAAAATTCTATCAGCGAATTCTACTACAGATACTTGAGCACCTAATCTCATATAAACTTGACCTAATTCTAATCCGATAACTCCACCACCGATGATGATTAAGTGTTTAGGAACTTCAGGTAATTTTAAAGCTTCAGTTGAAGTAATGATTCTTTCTTTATCTAAAGTAATGAATGGTAAAGTAGATGGTTTAGATCCTGTAGCAATGATTGAATGTTTTGCTTCAAATGACTCTACACTTCCATCAGCTTTAGTTACATTGATAGTAGTTGCGTTTTCAAATGATCCAACTCCTTCGAATACAGTAATTTTGTTTTTGTCCATTAAGTACTTAACTCCTGAACTAGTTTGATCAACTACTGCTTGTTTTCTTGCAATCATTTTTGATAAATCGAACTTCACTTCTCCAGCGATTTCTATTCCGTGATCTGCAAAATGAGCCATCTCTTCTACGTGGTGAGATGATGCTAATAATGCCTTAGAAGGAATACATCCTACATTAAGACAAGTTCCTCCTAAAGTAGAGTATTTCTCTACAATAGCAGTTTTAAATCCTAATTGTGCACAACGAATTGCTGCCACATATCCTCCAGGTCCTGAACCAATTACAACTACATCAAATGAATTCATAATATATTTTACTTATATGTTGTTTTTATACGAGTCACAAAGTTACACTTTTTAAGTAATTTCTCTAAAAGTAAACTTTAAAGTTTCTCTCTTTTTATTAATAAATACAGCTATTTAGTATAAAACTTGCAAGCCGCCTTTAACCATTTTAATTTCAAATTTGTTTGTATCATATTCATAGTACTCTCCATCCATCTGAAAACCATTCTTTTGTTCCCCTACAATCTCTACTGTGATATGATCTGTCTGTACATAGTCTGTCTTTCTAAATTTTTCTGTTTTCTTTAGCAGTACATAAAGACCAAAAGTTAGCTGTTTAAAGATATTAATCTTTGGAACCATTAAATAATCTAATAATCCATCTGTTAGACTAGCCTTTGGTGTTAAAGACATATTATATCCCATCTCATTCGAGTTAGAAATAAATAACAACAAAGGATTGACCTCTTTAGTTTGTCCTTTATATGTTACATACATCTTTTTAGCTGTATAATGCTGAGCAGAGTTCAGTGCTGCTTTAATATATGCTCCTAATTTTCTTTTACCAGATTTCTCATAGTTATCTATAATAGTTGCATCTATACCAAATCCCATATTGCTAAAGAAGTACTCCCCATTCACAACTCCTACATCCATTTTAAGTACTTGACCATCACGTACACGTATTATAGCCTGCTCTATATCTTTAGGTATTGATAGATTAGATGCTAACCCATTACCAGATCCTACAGGAACTATTCCAAATAGAACATTCTTATCTACGACTTGAGTAGCTACTTCATGAATCGTGCCATCTCCTCCACAAGCTACAATGATATCTGCATTAGCATCTAAAGCCTCTTGAGTTAAGGTTATAGCATGTCGTTTATATGTCGAATTTAAAACATGTATATCGTATTTAGATTCGTCAAAGAAACTTTTTATATATTCTAAAGTTATACTGTGTTTTCCCTTTCCTGAAATAGGATTAACAATAAAATAGATTTTTTTCATATTATAAATATCAATAAATCACAGATTTTAAACACCTTAAGTTAATTAGTTTAACTATCGATAAGCCCAACTGTGATTAGGCAAATATACAAAGCTATTTTATATTCATTTCTAAGAATAAAGGGATAAAAACAGAAAAAGAAACAGCTATAGGATACAAAAAAAGCCAACTATTCAGCTGGCTTTAAAATATTCTTATTTAATAGGTCCTTCCCATTCAGTGATACCACCTAATAGGTTATGAGTTTCTTCAAATCCTAAAGACTCCATCACATGACATGCTTGACTACTTCTACCACCTGATTTACAGTAGATATAGTATGCTTTACTTTTATCTAATCCAGCGATTTCGTCTAAGAATCCTTGTCCTTTATAGATATCTATATTAATAGATCCTGGGATCGCTTTTTCTTCTACTTCTTCTTCAGTACGTACATCTAGTATAATAGCATTAGCGTCAGCTTGTGCTTTTTCCCACCATTGCTCTTGTGATAAGTTTGTCATTGTTTGTTTATTTAGTAATTGGGTCAAATATAAAGTTATTCTATTTCATTTGAAATTTTTTTAAAATAAATTGAGTCTATATCCTACATTATACCTTAATTTGCCTATCTAAAACAACGAATATGTCTTCACATCACATCGTCAGAGATGATCAAGAACCTGCTTTAATAATAGCTAATGGGGCTGCTTGTAGCCAAGAATTAATGGGACAACTACTAGAGTGGTCTCCCTTAGTAGTAGTGCTAGATTCTGCCATAGAGCGAGTTATAGAATTAGGAATAAAAGTAGATGTGCTTATCGGAGACTTTGATAAAGACTTCAACGCAGATGTTTATAGAGAGAAACAATATCCTATAGAGATTGTCCATATCGCTGATCAAGACTCTACAGATTTAGAGAAAGCATGTGATTATCTTATAAAAAGAGGTATTCCAGCTGCTAATATTATCTGGGCAACGGGTAAACGTGCTGATCATACAATCACTAATATCACTAATCTGAGCAAATATAAAGATACGCTTAAAATTACCATGTATGATGATTATTCTCGTATCTATCCTTTGCCTAAAAACTTTAAAAAATGGTATGAGAAAGATACTATTATCTCGCTAATACCAATAGGAGAAGTCACCAATATAACTACGACTAATCTAATGTATACTCTGACTAATGAATCCCTGATATTAGGAGAACGCACAGGAAGTAGTAATGCAGTAGCAGAAGATGGACTAGTCACAGTTACTTATGATAAAGGTACATTACTGATGATGGAATGTCATGATTAGAGAAAATATAGAAAAAGCCATTGATTAATAATCAATGGCTTTTTCTATTCACCCAAATTTGTTTCTAAAAAACAGTTTAAAGATATATTTCAATTCTTACCTTTACTTTTCAATCAAAAAGACAAACTATGTACAGCTTTAAAAATGATTATGCAGAAGGTGCTCACCAAAGTATATTAAATAAATTAATACAGACTAATGAGGTTCAACAAGCGGGTTATGGAGAGGACGACTACACTAAACAAGCTAAAGCCTTAATTAAAAACGAAATAGACAATCCTGAAGCAGATATTTTCTTTGTCTCAGGTGGTACACAAGCCAATTTGTTAGTAATCTCGTCTATCTTACGCACACATCAAGCCGTTATCAGCCCACAGACTGGACATATATTTGCTAACGAAACTGGAGCGATAGAAGCAACAGGTCATAAAGTAATCGGAGTACCTACTACCAATGGTAAACTTACAGCTACAGATATAGAAACTACAGTAAGCCAATACGGGCTTAGACCACACGTAGTAGAGCCTAAGATGGTCTACATCTCTAACTCTACCGAATTAGGAACTATCTATACTAAAGTAGAACTAGAGGCTATCTCTTCTATATGTAAACAGTTAGGTCTTTACTTGTTCATCGATGGGGCTCGCTTAGGTCATGCTTTAACAGCATCTGATAATACTCTTACTCTAAAAGATATAGCTAGACTTACAGATGTATTCTACATCGGAGCTACTAAAAATGGAGGGTTATTAGGTGAAGCTATTATATTTAATAATAAAGAATTAGCAACTTACTTTGACTATAATCTAAAACAACGTGGAGCATTATTAGCTAAAGGAAGACTATTAGGTATTCAGTTTCAATGTTTATTTGAGAACAATCTTTACTTCTACCTAGCAAAGCACGCCAATACAATGGCAGCTAAACTAACTAAAGCTTTTAAAGCTAAAGGATATTCATTCTTAGTAGAATCTACTACGAATCAGATCTTCCCTATTCTTCCCTTAACACTGATTAAAGAGTTAAATGAACACTATGATTTCTTTACATGGAAAGCAATAGATGATCAACACGCTGCTATTAGACTAATCACTTCTTGGGCAACAAGAGAGAATATTGTAGATGAGTTTATAGAGAAGATTAAATAGTATTAATCCTTAAAATATTCTTCTAATGCAAATTAAAAATATAGATCACATCGTATTAACAGTAGCAGATATTGCTAAAACAATTGAGTTTTATACTACAGTATTAGGATTAGAGCTAGAGACTTTTAAAGAGAATAGAAAAGCTTTAAAGTTCGGAACTCAGAAGATAAACCTTCACCAAAAAGGAAACGAATTTGAACCTAAAGCTCTACATCCTACAACAGGTTCTGCTGACTTATGCTTTATTACAACTACACCTGTAGAAGAAGTTCTATTAGAACTAAAAGCAAAAGGCGTCCCTATTGTAGAAGGCATTGTAGATAGAACTGGTGCAAATGGTTTAATAAAATCAATATATATAAGAGATCCAGATAACAATCTTATCGAATTAAGTAATTATAAATGAAAACAGCTCCACTAGGGAGCTGTTTTTATTTATAATTAATGATTACTCTCTAACTATTTTATAGTTAAGAGTCGTTTTATCTTGTTCTATACTGTAAGATTCTTTTAATTCTAATGTCCAACCCTTTCCAGATATTTTATTCCCCTCTATTACTATGGGTTCAGATACAGAAACCCTATCCCAATTTGGACTCATAAGGGCACCTTGTTCTACCACTAATACTCCCCATTTATCTGTTATCCTCATAGTAGGATAAACAGTTCCCTTATCTTCTAAAGCTACAATATTAGAAGGATTAAAAGATACACTCATTTTCTCAAATACAATCTCTAAATGAGGTTGTTCTATAAGTAATCGCTTGTAATTAGCTATGACCTCTTTAATTTGAGCTTCTCTTATCTCCTCTTCTGATTCTATTAATTTACTATTATAAGAACTTTTTAAACTAGTAGCAGCTTTCTCTAAATCAGTTGATAATGCAATTGCAAAGGCTTTTATAAAATAATCAGATAATAAAGTTTGATCTGTTATCTCTTTATTCCACTCTTTTCTTCTTTTAGACAATAAGTAGCCATAAACGGGTGTAGTATGATATGCAAATGAACGTATATAGGTAGGATTTTTAAAGAAATCATCTATTCCCTTTAGTATATAATCAATCCCTTCTTTTTCTGAACGATTACTTACCATAAATCCTGTAAACTCAGCTATACCTTCATTTAATTCCAATCCATTTTCTGAATTAGCCGCATTGGGATATAGGCCATATCTGTATGATCTAAAAGTTAATGCTGCTGTAAGATGTTTATTTACATCTTTTATATTCTTAGCTAGTAATGCTTGCTTTAAAGCTTCTAACTCTAATCGTAGAGTAACTCGTCCTTCTTTTAAGTCAAGGTGATTGTTATCAGTGTTATTTAGCTTAAAACCTAAAGTGGGCTGTACGCGATGAAAAGATTCATGTGCTAACAGATTTATTCTATTATTTCTATTTTCAGACAAAGGTAGCATTACCATCGCCCATCTTTTTCCTCCCCAGTCTACTGCAGTATTAGCTATATTAACTGATTTAGATAATACTCCTGTATATATATCCTCCTGTTGAATAAGTGTATGTTCAATATCTCCTTCATTGGCATAGATAGTTCTAGTTTGAGGGTCTATTAATAAGATAGGCCCATATAAATTAGTATTCCATAGATATATATTTTCTTTAGCAGCTAAGTCAAATTCTTTAAAGTAGGTACTCATTGTACTAGGAGAATACTCTAGATTCTGACTAAATACACTTTGAGCCGTCAAGGTAATTAATGGCAATAGAGTTTTTAGTTTCATAGTTTAGGTGTTTAATAACGAATATATTAAATATATTCTGTCGTTTAATAGAGTACTAAAACCATTTATATAAATCACAATAAATAAACTAAAGCTATGGTTGCTCTAATTAGGGGATTTTAGGAAGTAATATTCATAATCCTACTCTAATTTCCACTTCATCATAACTAATTAACCAATCGTCAAATACAATTACTTGGATTAGCATAGCCTTCTATATTTGCGCTTTCAAATAAGATATGTATGCAATTCATTTATAATTCTATAGGTTTTCTCTTAAGTCAGATCTTGCGTTATCGCTTTAGAGTATCTGTTCAGAATATAGCCCGCTCCTTCCCAAGAGCTACTTATCAGGAAGTCTCAGAATATCACAAAAGTTTCTATCAGAACTTAGGTCGTATTCTTATAGAGAGTCTATTCGTTAAGAAGCAGTTATTATACCTAACTAGGGGGACTAAAGAACAGCTAGCTGAGATAGCCAGTGAGAACAAGAATATTATCCTAATACTAGGGCATTATGGCAATTGGGAATTGATTAAACAACTACCTCTCTCTACTAATATTAAAGTACAAGCACTGTATAAACCTTTGCAGAACAAATATTGGAATAGAAAGATGAAATCTATAAGAGAAAAGTATGGAGTACGCCTTATCCCTTCTTCACAAGCCTTGCGTATATTACTCAAAGAGAAAGATAATCCAAGTATTACTGTATTCATAGCAGATCAATTCCCAGGAAAGAATAATGGAGCTAATGTAGATTTTCTCCATCAACAGACTCAAATTTATACTGGAGCTGAGCAAATAGCCTATAAGCTAAATGCGTATGTTTTATATGGAGAAATCTCTTCTTATGGTAAATCAAAGTGGATATTTTCGATTGAGACAATATGCAACCAAGCCCAAAATACACCAAAAGGCTTCATCTCCAATACTTTTGCTAAGAAACTAGAGAACAGCATAAATAAGAATCCCTCACTATGGTTATGGTCTCATAAGCGATGGAAATAGTATAAAAAAACAAACGCCATTTTGATATTGTTCAAAATGGCGTTTTATATTATATAGCTACTGCTATTTATTTTTTAGCATATACCTTTTGAACATACACTGTTCCTTCTGGATATCCTCTTTCTTTAGCAAATTTAACTTTATCTGTATCTATGATAACTAATTTGTTAGAAGTAAGTTCTACAATTTCCCAGTTAAGAATTTCAGACTTCTTCTCTCCTTTTTCAGTTAAAGTTAAAAACTTACTACCCATTGAATAAATATACACATCTGTTTCTACTTCACATTTATTAGTAGAAGAACTCTTGTAGTTAGATGTTTTTATATACTCTTTTCCAGTAAATGTAACATAATCTACACCACATTCAGAAGTAACATCAGAAACTTCTTCAGAGATAAAACCTTTGTCTTTGTTTAAGAACTGGATTTTACTTTCTACCCAAGAAGCTTTAATTGCTTCTTTATAATTTGATGTAGTATCATCACTATTAGAGCAACTAACAGTACTTAATCCCATAACAGCCATAGCTGCAAATAAAAAAATCTTTTTCATAGCATTTATTTTTATTGCTGCAAATGTATACTTAGAAATGGATATACAAAACAAATATTTATAACACATATTAGTTTTAAAAACTTTATTCTTAACATAATTTACAATAAAAACAACAATAAAAATATAATTATAATGTAATAACACTGTTATTTAAAATTATAAAAAGAACTATAAGGAAAGTATTACTTAGTTTTTAAAATAGATATTCTAGTTGTTCACCTACTATTTTATCCAAAAAAGATACTTTTTAAACTATTTTAATATCCCTATAAGACTAGAACTAGATAAAAAAACAGTTATTATTAAATAAAGTAAAATGAAATAGAATAGATTAAGTAGATAAAAGGCTATTAGTAAAGAAATAAGAGTTCTATAATTCTAGATCTAACTCTTAAGTAATACATTTGAAACTGTTTTAAAACAAAAAAGCCAGAGCTTTCGCTCTGGCTTTGATTATCTATTTTAATCATTTAAAATGATTAGTTTTTTCCTAAGAAAATTTGGAATCCTACAGCTAAACCAATACCATTTTGTGATTTCGCATCAGCAACGCTTGATTTACTATAATTATACCCTACAGTAGCTTCTAAAGCAACGTTGCGAGATACGAAGTGAGAGTAACCTCCTTTAATATCAAATGCAAATGATGTTTTACTAGTCGCATTTTCTGTACCAGAAATACCAACAGCTCCTTGCCCAAAGAATCTTCCTGTAGCACTAGCTCCTTCCGGGAAGTAGTAACGAGCGAATGGCATAACTTTATAGTTCCAATCATCTTTAACAGGTTTTTTATGAGTTGTTACACCTGCACCTACTTCTAATCCTACTGCAAATCCATCAGAAATGAAATATCCAGCACTTGGATTAATATTAAGGTTAAAGCTTTTATCTTCAAAGCTGTACCCCATAGATCCAACAGAAGCTCCTACCATCCAGTTTCCTTTTTTAATAGGAGTAGTACCTACTTTTGCAGATAATTTTGGAGTTTCTACATTAACTTGTGCATTAGCAGTTGTAATTCCAGCTACTAATAATGCTGCCAATAAAGTAATCTTTTTCATAATTTTTACTGTTTAATTTGTAATTTTCTTACTAGACTAAATGTTATTTGTTTTAACAAGTACTAAATTAATTAAATAAATTCAAATTATTATCGTTTATTTAATAATTGTTGCTTTAATTTAAGATATTCTAAGTTAGTGTTAACTAAATTCTCTATCAAAAACATTCTAGCTTCCTCAATATCAATAAAATCTAAATATTTATACCATATATCTGTTTCTAATACTTCTTTAATCTTAATTATTCTTTTAGATGTATCAGAAGCATTTCTTAACACGTGGTTTACATCATTAAGACAACCTTTATGTTTAAAAGTCACATATTTTTTTTCAAAATCTATAATAATCGCATATAATGGCTCTTGTTCATTGTTTGGAAAGAAGCTGTCCCAGGTTGCATAAGCTAAGGTAAACACACTGTTTTTATAGCTGTCTGAAGTTATCTTCCATCTACAATTAGCGGCTCTTCCCCAGTGATTTGCATATCTAGCGACTCCTTTCTCATCATAGTAATACATACTCCCTGTCTTGCTTTTATAGTCAGGTTTTCTCCCTTCTATAATACTCATTGGGATTTCTTCCCATTCACAGTAAGTATGCTTAAAAAAATTATATCTACTATATTTCTTCATTATATTCTTAATTTCTAGACTTATTGAAGAACAACTCTTCTTCATTAACCACAATAACTATTCCTAACTCACTCATTTCTAACTTTATTTTATCTAAACCTTCTTTTGTAATTGGTTTAGTTGCAAAATCCAGAAAGAAGGTCTTAATTCCCGCTTCCTGAGAATCCTTTGCGCTAAAGTAAACACAGAACTCTGCTGCTAATCCACATACATATAATTCAGTTACGTTCTTATCTTTAAGGAATCCTAACAATCCAGTACTGTTTTGGTGATCATTATCATAGAAACCACTGTAAGAATCTACTTCTACATTCATTCCTTTTCTAAATATAGCAGCTACATTATTACTCTCCCATTCTTCTGTGAATGCAGCCCCTCTGCTCCCTTGCACACAATGATCTGGCCATAGCACTTGTAGAATACCATTGAGCTCTATTAAATCAAATAAATTCTTGTCACTATGCTGACTAGCAAAACTCTTGTGATTAGCGGGGTGCCAATCTTGTGTTGCTATAACTAGATCAAAGTCTTTTTGTATTCTATTAATTATAGGAATTATTTCATCTCCTTGAGCAACTGCTAGGCTGCCTCCTGGTAAGAAATCATATTGTAAGTCTACTACGAGTAATGCTTTCATTTTATTTAGATATATTTATAAGCCGTGTTCTTTGTCTATAAAACAAAAATACTAAAAATATAAAGGACCACTAAAAGGGGATCAAAATTAGATTAGTGAACATAATTAATTACTCTCACTATTAATGTAGAATTTAGACACGTGGAGACTCTCTTATCAATAGAAGGAGTTTTGTTGGACAAAAGGGAGCTCTCATCAAGCAAACACTGCTTATTGTCCAACAATTGTCAAGCAATTCAAGTTGCACATTAAGATCCAAATAGATTAGAATTAATAAAAGGAAAGACAAGAATATACATACTTTAAAATTGTTACTACTAAAACACAACTTTTGAGACTGATCCAAGAAAAGCTGGATCAATCCTAAAAGTTGTGTGTGAATTAAAAAGAGTAGATCTTTGTTGATAATAAATAATAATGATGGACAACTATATTGAGTTTGTAAAGATGATCTTACCAGAGTTCTTGGTAGAACATTTTAATTTAATCAAAACAGTAAAACAAGGAGAGACTATGCATCTGTATTTTGAGGAACTAAATGTAGTTCCTTCCGAAGCAAAAGACCGTATCCTTATCGCTCATGGCTTCCATAATGAGATAACAATACAAGACTTTCCTTTACGAGGAAATAGTGTTTATTTACACGTAAAACGTCGTCGTTGGTTAGATAAAACAACTCGTGAATTAGTACAACGT
>NZ_FNYS01000016.1:0-38981 GCF_900109075.1 Myroides marinus
AAACAAGCATATTTACTAGCTAATAATCTCAGAAACATATATAATTTAAAAATAGATAAAGAAATAGCGATGACTAAGCTTGCCCATTGGTTCAATGACATTGAAAAGACTTCAATCAAATACTTTAATACGGTTTTAAAGACTTTTAATGTACATTATAACGAAATCATTAATTACTTTAATAATAGAAGTACTAATGCTTCTGCTGAATCATTTAATGCGAAAATTAAATACTTCCGTATGATGTATAGAGGGGTTAGAGATAAGAAGTTTTTTCTTTTTAGATTAACTAAACTTTTTGCTTAGTCCCCAACTTTTGCAACTGATCCGTTAATACTAAATCACCCTAATTTTAATAAACAAAAAAAGCTGTCTAATTAAGACAGCTTTTCAAGATCTTTTATAATGGTAAAATTACTTCTTGTTTAAGAAATCATCCACAAAATCAGGAGCCATAACAGACTCAACAAATGTGTAAGCTCCAGTTTTAGGAGATTTAACCATTTTGATTGCTTTAGTCAACTTTTTAGAAGAAGTTCTTAAAGTTGCTACGGTTTTCTTTGCCATGACTAATAATTATTTAATTTCTTTGTGAACTGTTACTTTCTTCATGATAGGATTGAATTTTTTGATCTCCAATCTATCAGGTGTGTTTTTCTTATTCTTAGTCGTGATGTATCTTGAAGTTCCTGGTAAACCAGATGCTTTGTGTTCAGTACATTCTAAGATTACTTGAATTCTGTTCCCTTTCTTTGCCATCGTATTCTATTTTTTAATGGTACGAATTATTTTACTAATCCTTTTGCTTTTGCATCTTTCAATACAGCAACAATACCTTTTTTGTTAATTGTTTTTAATGCAGACGTTGATAATTTCAATGTTACCCATCTGTCTTCTTCAGCAATGTAGAAACGTTTTTTAACTAAGTTCACAGAAAACTTTCTCTTAGTTTTATTCATCGCGTGAGAAACGTTGTTTCCAACCATTGCTCTTTTACCAGTAATTTCACAAACTCTTGACATTATTTCTTATCTTTTATTTCAATATTCAAAATCAGGGTGCAAAGTAACGAAAAAGAAAATTATCATACAAATTCTTTTAGGTTATTTTTTTAATATTTCGTTATATATCAATTCTAAACCCTTTGCTATAGCACTATTTACAACCTTTTCTCGAGGTTGACCTAATTGATATTTTTTTGCAAATACTCCATTAGGTGTTGCGATACCTATACACACTATTCCAACTTCTTCATCCGAATCTCCTTTAGAAGGTCCAGCGTTTCCTGTAGTAGAAATTGCATAATCGCTTTTAAACTTTAATCGTGCTTGGGTAGCCATTTCTATAGCTACTTCTTCACTGACTACAGTATGCTTATAAATTGTATCTAAGTTCACTCCTAACATATCTACTTTACTCTCGGTAGCATAACATACTATTCCTCCTTTAAAGTAGCTAGATGAACCAGGCATAGTATTGAACATCACTGCTAAACGTCCACCTGTACAACTTTCTGCAAAAGAAATAGTTTTATTTCTAATTTGCAACTCTTTTATAATAATTTCAGGAAAGTCGATATCCTCGTAAGCTCTAATATACTTTCTTGCAGATTCAGGAATTCTATCAATCTGCATTTCAATACTTTGTAATAAATAATCTTGATTAGCACCTCTACTTGACAAACGTAATCTTACTTTTCCTGGACTAGGTAAGTAAGCTAATTTTATCTCTGAAGGTAAATTATTTTCCCAATCTTCTAAATATTCAGCCAATAAACTCTCCCCTATTCCATAAGTTATAATTGTTTTATGGATATTAAAAACACCTTTAAAGTGTTCTTTTATATATGGTACTAACTGTTCTTGAAATATTGTTTTCATTTCAAATGGAACACCAGGAAAAGAAACAAATACTGTATTCTCTTTCTGCATTAACATTCCTGGAGCAGTCCCTACACTATTAAATAATACAGTAGAAGTAGATGGTACTAAACCTTGTTGTTTATTAATTTCAGATATTGGTTTCTTAAAATAGTTTTCTAATAGTACAGTCACATGAGCTAAGACTTCTTCATTCATCACTAAATGATCATCAAAAAAATCACAGAAAACCTTCTTAGTCACATCATCTTTAGTGGGGCCTAACCCTCCTGTCATTATAACTAAATCCACAGTCCCTACTTGTGAGGCCATAGCTTGTTCTATAGATATTTTTTTATCTGAAATTGTTTTAATTTCAACAACTTCAAATCCTAGAGCATCGAGTTCTTTTGCCAAATACGTAGAATTAGTATCTACAATCTGTCCAATAAGAATCTCATCCCCTATAGTGATTATACTTGCTCTCATTCTTTACTCTTATAAACTAAAATCTTTCTTTATCTCTTTTCGAGCACACTTAACACGCTCCTTAAATATTTTGAAAGTTTCTTTTATAGCTTTAGTTTTTCCTTTTTCTTTAGCCCATTTATCTATTAAAGAAGCATCTTCTATTGCTTGTTCCATTCCTAAGAACTCTAAAGAAGGCATTAGTTGATTAGTACTTTCTGCTACACTAGCATAATCCTTGTCATTAATTCCTTTCTTTATCTGTTTTAACCAATCTTTTGATTCATCTACAAAAACAACTAAACCAGCTTTTACTACTGCCTGATCATCATTATATGTAACCAATATTGGTCCTAAGTCGTAGTGAAGTGCCATACTCTTATTTTACATTTAAACGGAACAACTTTTTACCTGCTAACACTCCTTCTAATATATCTCCATCATTAACTTTTCCAACTCCTTTAGGAGTTCCTGTAAAAATTAAATCTCCTTTTTTCAAAGTAAAATATTTAGAAACCTCAGCAATAGTTTCATCTATATTCCAAATCATTTGGGAAGTACTAGCTTCTTGAACAGTATTACCATTTTGTATTAATGAGAATGTAGTATCATATAAATTAACTAATTCTTTCTTATCTATAAACTCACCTAACATAGCTGACCCATCAAAAGCTTTTGCTTTCTCCCAAGGCAATCCTTTTTCTTTTAGCTTACTTTGCATGTCTCTAGCTGTAAAATCAATACCTACTGTTACCTCATCGTAATACTTATGTGCAAACTTAGGCTCAATATACTTTCCTACTTTAGTGATTTTTACAACAACTTCAATTTCATAATGAATATCATTAGAGAATTCAGGAATTGCAAAAGGGCATTCTCTGCCTAATAAAGCAGAATCAGGTTTTATAAATAATACAGGTTCTGAAGGTCTTTCATTATTTAACTCCTCAATATGCTCTACATAATTTCTTCCAATACAAACTATCTTCATAAAGATACTTATTACAACTTATTATTTAATTTTCTCAATTTTAACCCTGTCAATACTTTTTTAGTGTATAGAGGAAAATCTGCATTCTGAATCCAACCATAATAACCTGGTTCATTCTCCAACACCTCATCAACTAAAGCTCCTTTATGCTTACCAAAGGTAAAAATCTCTTTCCCTTCTTCATTTAGAGCGATAAAACCAGCAAAGTCAACACTTTTTTTACGAGTAGTAAACTCAGATAATGATTTCATATCATTATCTAAATCTTCGTATCGATCTAACTGTGCTTTTAAAATTTCATAAGTCGCATTTGTATCTGCAGAAGCAGAGTGAGCGTTTTCTAAAGTTTCATTACAATAGAATCTATAAGCAGCACTTAATGTACGTTCTTCTTTTTTGTGAAATATAGTTTGAATATCAACAGAGACACGATTTCCCATCTCAAAATCTACTCCAGCTCTTAATAGCTCTTCTGCTAATAAAGGAATATCAAATCGATCTGAATTAAATCCAGCCAAGTCAGAATCTTTAATCATATTATAAACTAATGGTGCCAATTCTTTAAACGTTGGCTCATTAGCTACTTTTTCATCAGTAATACCATGTATTGCAGTAGACTGAGCAGGAATAGGTCGCTCCGGATTTACTAACCAAGTCTTACTTTCTTTATTTCCATTAGGAAATACTTTTAATATTGATATTTCTACTATTCTGTCTCTTGCTACGTCTATACCAGTCGTTTCTAAATCGAAGAAACAGATTGGTCTATGTAATTTCAACTCCATTATTCTATTTTTATTTAAATACAAATATAACAAATGTAAACTTTAGCAAATTAAAATCCGTTACTAACTTTTTTATCATTGCCATCTGCTAATTATAAATTTTCTTCTATATCCTCTCTAAGATAATAACTTTTACCATAAAAAAGTAAAGGCTATCCCAATTTAGGACAGCCTTTGCTAAAACAATTAAAATAACATATCTAACTTAACTTATGACTCGAAAGGTGATTTCTTAACTTCTGTCGCTATATCACTAGATAAACTACCTAAGAAAACAGTTATATCATCTATTTGTTCTTGACTAAGTTTTACATTAGTCTGTAAACTAGCCATTATACGTACCGCTTCTTTCAAATCTTTAACTGATCCATCGTGAAAATAAGGTCCTGTATGCTCTATATTTCTCAAACCAGGTACTTTAAACATATATTTTTCAGCATCTTTTTTGCTCAAATCAGCTAATCCATTATCAACTTTACTAGATTTAGTCTCTTGCCAATAATCTCCATATACACCAAATTTTTGGAACATCTGTCCTCCTAAAGCTACACCATTATGACAAGTAATACACCCTACTGAGATAAATGTCTCTAATCCTTTTTGTTCTTGAGCTGATAATGCCTTTACATCTCCATCCAAAAACTTATCAAATCTACTCTCTGGCATTAAAGTACGTTCAAAGGCACCTATTGCATTCGTTATATTCTTAAATGTGATAGGTTGTTTATCTTCCTTATATACTACAGCAAATTTCTCCTTGTACATATCTATCTTACGAAGTTTATTTTCTAATTCCTTCTCATCTTTAATATTGTGTTCTACAGGGTTTAAGATAGGTCCCCCAGCCTGCTCTTCTACATCCTTAGCTCTACCATCCCAAAACTGCATACTGTGTAAGGCAGCGTGAAATACTGTAGGGGAATTACGCCCCCCTAAAGAACCATCATCTCCTGGAGAGAAAGCTAAATTATCTACTCCATAAGTATTCAAATTGTGACAAGAATTACAGCTTATATTCCCATCTTTAGAAAGGCGTGTATCAAAATATAGATACTTCCCTAAAGCTACCTTATCAGGATCTAAGTCACTATTCTCTACGGATGATAGTGGTTGAAAATAAGCCGAAGCCTTAGTTAGTAATTCTGACTTCACTTCTTCTTTTCCTTCAGGGTTATTTGTTTGATCTTTTTTACAACTTACAAACGTCAATAAAACAGTAAGTAAAACAACTTGCTTTTTCATAACTAATACTACTTTGATTTATAGTATCAAGGTACCCACTATAATAATCACATAATATGACATATGTCACTTTAATTTATCACATCTTATTTTATCACTTTATCAAACTAATACTTACAAAATAAACATATACTCAACAAAAACTTTCAAAATAAACACATTGCTTAAATTTCATTTTGTTTTATTGAATATTTATTCTATTTTGGCTACAACCAACAACGATTAAACACTATGAAAGCAATTTACTCACTCCTATTGTCACTAGCTTTAGCTACACTTATTGTTAGCTGTCAGACCACAGAGACTATTGTATCTTCTCCCTACAAACTTGAAAAGAAGAAGTCTATAGTTTACTCTGCTAAGACCTTTATGTTTAAAAATTATTATTTCACCTACCAAGACGGAGAAGCTACTTTGGTATATCAACAAGATTCTAAATTAAATCAAGACAGCACTCCTATTTATCTAACTCTTACAGAAAACAAAGAAAATACGAGATACCAAGAATTTATAGATAAAAGCAAACAAATAACAGTCAAAATAATAAGTGACCACGAAGTTAGGTTACAGTTAGATAGAGCCAGATATACACTATACACCTCTAATCACCTTAAAGAAGTAAATGCTGACACACACCGTATCTTAGCAAATAGCTCTATTTGGAAAAACGACAGATACTAACTATCTAAATTATTTTCTAAAACAAGAACTTACTATAAAAGAAGAAGCTACTTATTTTCATAAGTAGCTTCTTCTTTTATAACTCTGGCTCGTAAGACGTAATCTCTTCTCTCATCCATGAAGGCAATTCTATAGTCTTCTTTTCTTTCATATCTATCATTACCTGTATACTTGTTCCGATAGCATGTAAGATTAACTCCCTATTCTCTCCTTCACTTACTATAGCATATTCAATCTCAAAACTTTTGCTGCCCATTTTTGAAATCCTCACACCAATTCTAGGGTGTTTGACATCCAATTTTATTTCTTTAATATAATTACAAGAAATATTTGCAATTACAAACATATGCTTAAACCAATCCCAAGTCTTACTAGCCTGGTTCATATAATATCCTCTTCCTATCTGAAAATAATCGATATACATAACATTATTTACGTGCCCTAAAGCATCCATATCACTCCATCTAATTTCTAAAGGATGGTAAAATCTAAAACTATTACTATTAAACTCCATATTGTGTTATCTATATTTTTGAAACGTCAAGATAAGAAAAACATCCTAAACCTAAAGTTTTTCACTATTCTATATCAGAAACTAACTCATTATTCTTCTTTCCAAATATAGCTTCTTTCCAATCATAATCCTTTTGCAAAAAAGGAATCTCTTTTTTTAGTTTAAAACGTTTAATTACTGTAAAGCTAAATGTACTAGTTAATAAACTAGATTGATAAGTTTCCTTAAAGTTTAAGTACAGTCCATTAGAAAGTGTAGAAGCACTCACAATCCAATTCTCTCCAATATATCCAATAGAAAATCGACCTATTACTGAAGGGTTAACAATAAAAACAGTTTTACGAGTCAGTAAATTCTCTTCTACAGCCCCATTAACTCCAAGTGTAATAGCCCCAGCTACTAAGACCTTCTTAAATGGTACCCAATTATAACCGTATCCTATATTAGGCCCAAAGTGATACGTTTTTTTGTCATAGTCATCAATAGCATCCGAAGCTACAGGAATATTACGTAGAGAAGAATAAAACACACCTCCCCCTAATAATAATGATCCTGCCGATTTGAACTGAGTCTTATTAAAATCATAGGCAGCTCCTAACGAATACTTTTCACTATTCCACACATACTGAAACAAACCTCCGTACATATGTATTTTAAAATCTGGAAATATATTGTCATCGCTAGGAATGTTCTCTTTAGTATCATTTGTATAACTATAAAAACCTTTATTGCGTTTATAGTATAAATCAATCAAAAATTTATCACCATAATAATGATATTGAAAATCAGTAGCTTTTGTTTTTCCTTTCTCTTTGTCACGCATAAAAGAAAAACCATAACTAAAACTTAAAGAAGAACTTCTCCATAAAAAACCTAAACCAATACTAGTTGGTTTATTAGACTGATAAGTTTGTTTATTTTTTCCATCCTCTAACGTATAATCTAATGCTAATATATCTTTTCCAAACGCTATTTTAACGCCATAAGGTTGCTTGTGCTCTTTTACATATAGTGAATCTACCTGAGCAAATCCAAGCACTGAACAAAAAACAAACACAATGATTAAAAAGTTCCTCACACAATCTTATTTATTCTTTCACAAAACAATATTAATAAAAAAACCTCCAGTACAATACTGAAGGTTAGTTTTATTATATACTAATATTTTTTTAGTTCATATCATAATAGTCATAAGTATGATATTCATCAAATGCAACCTCTTCGTCACATTCTAGTGCTGAATAATGCTTCTCGCCTGCATCAAACAAAACAATGTTTAAACGTTTAAATAATAAACCTAACATTTCTTTTTGTCCTTGCGCATCCAACTCTAGGGTCATATTCACAATGTGTTCTTTACCTTGTGTGCTTTTTTCATTATCCACACATACTAAAGTTACTTTAAAGTCTTCGATACCTGTTAAAGATATTCCTACTACTTTAAATCTTTTTTGGTCAACATCAAAGTACTCCCCAATACTACTGATATAATTTCCTTTTTTAGCTGCAATAACATCCGAGATGTCTGCTGCAATACTTCCTGTGAAGTCATTGAATTGTACTTCTGCTTTCATAAACAACAAAATTAATTTTTCTTTTCACTGATAAAGATACTAAAACATTAGCTCTCACAACATTGAATAGACTTTTTTAAAACCTTACATATCTCAACAATATTTTAAAAGATAATAATCAAATATTTACATAAAAAAATAAACAAAACATATTTATAATATAAAATAAACATATTTTACTTACTTTTTTAATATTTAAAAATCTACTTAAAAAACACAACTACACATTTTTATCAATCCATCAAAAAATAAACAATAATTATATATTAATTAAAGCTAACAAATAATTTACAAGATAATTTATTAATATTCATTACCTAACTAACAACATCACAATCCTATACCCTTAAAATAAGTTAACAAATAAGTAAAAAACAACATTAATAATATACATTTCATCAACATCATAAATTGCGAAAATTCTAACAAACAGCATATTATGATATAATTAGAACAAAAAAGCATTATTAAACAATATTTTAGATACTACGTTTTGCTTTACTAATAATATATTTTGTGTCTTTATTCATTCCCTTACTTTCCCATTTCGAACAAAGATCTAATACAAAATCTGGTCTAGTCTTAGCTGCATCATTTAGCCAATTCCCAACACTATCTTTCACATACTTAGATGTATCCTCATGTAAAGCTTCCAATAAAGGTAGTCCTAATTCAGGGTTTTCTTTAAGCACATCGATATGTTTACACCATACACCTCGTGGACGAGTGGACTCTGTAGCAAACCTACGTACATACTCATTCTCATCTTTTGTCCAAGTCAGTAACATCTTAATACTTTCTTCTAAGCTAGCTGTAATATCTGCTCTAACAGCCATCCAACAAATCTCCCTTACACCAAAATGACTGTCTGCAGCGAAGTATTTAATACCATCCAATTTCTCTTTTATAGTAAGAGAGTCATTATATCCTATAAAGTAAGTAGCCCAACAACGCACTAAGTCGCTCTTATGCTGCTTTAATATTTCAAATAATTCATTATCCTCTTTTTCTTTAGCCAAATGGTATAATGTATATCCTATACTCTGGTTAATAGTATTAACTGTAGGTTTCTTTAACCCATCTACAGCATCTAACACTACTTGCAAATAAGCAGTTCTATTGATAGCTGCTAAGACATTGTGTACTAGCAATCGTTGATCAATTGCTAACCATTCTGTCAAATTCACACTAGACAACTTTCCTTTGTTTAACAACTCTAAAACCTCATCAGGGATATCCTTTATTGCTCTAGCACCTTTTCTATTTTCCATATCTGACCCATTTAAAAAAAATAAAGCTCATCAGAGCTTTACTTACATTAACCTTTAAGGTATTAATTTTTTCACTTCTTCTAATATATCTTTCTCTACTGTTCGCACATAGTCTTCTGCAAAGGGAGCACCACAGTCTAAATTACTCATGATAGCAAACAATTTACCATCGAGAAAGTAATTACAGTCTTTAGTATACTCACTTTCTTCTTTATTGAATTCTTTACTATTAGGATTGGCATTGTATACTAAACCTTGATTGATAACTAACACTAACTTCCCGTCACTAAGATAATATACATCTAATGACTGTTGTTCTGTATCGTATTTTCTAACCACAATTTTATCTACCTGCAATTCTTTATTGTAATAAAGCTTGGTAATACCCGTTCCTTTTTCTGTTGTAAAATCAATTGTCGAAACTTGAGACCAAGCACTAAAACTATTAATGCGATTAAATACTTCTATGTTTTCTTTAGCTACTGTTTGATTATACTCTCCAACTAATAAATCTTCCTCATTAGTCAAAACATTCAATAGATCTTCAGTAGATTCTTCTTCCACAACACTAATATCTTTCACTGCCTCTACATCATCAGACTTATCAGCTAATTCTTTTTTACAAGAACTCATTGTAACCACAGCAGATAAGATAGCTATAGATAAAAATAACTTATTCATATACTAATTTTATTTCATTCGAAAATAAGAAAATTAGCAGTAATTCTTATGATAATTTTGCTATTACCTCTTTTAAATCTAAACGATTTCCATAGTTAACATCCATATATCTATAGGTAATACTTCCGTTTTCATCTAACAGATATACAGCAGGAAGCGCTAACTCTGCTTTTTCTGTATCATTTATAGCTCTTATATCTATCCCCAATGCTTCATAGTGAGGTTGTACAAAATCTTGTAACTCAAAATCAATACCTAAAGACTTACTTAATTTAAGTTCTTTATCCTGAGCAATAGTGAATGGCATTCCCATATCTACTTTCCATTGTTTTATTGCTTCTATATTCATAGGAGATATCACCATTACCTCTACATTCATTACCTTTAATTCTTCATGATAAGCTAATAAATGTGCCATCTCTACATTACAGAACGGGCACCAACTTCCTCTTACAAAACTTACCAACACTCGTTTACCCTGAAACAAATCTAACACAGAAATTTCTCTTCCATCTTCAGATAGCACAGCTACTCCTGAGAATTGCATCCCTTCTTCAGAAGTTTTACCAAATTCTTTTGTTTGCAAATCAGCTATAGATTGACCAAATGCATTTAATGTTTCAGTAGGTACTTGCAATTGCATACCTACACTGATTGCTTCTAATTCTTGTTTTATATCTTTCATTTTAAAGTCTTATTTTTGCAAAGGTGATAATCCATTTATTACTGTACAATACCGCATATATTTCTCCCATAGGGATAAAAAAGTCACTTTTATGAATACCAAGACACCAGCTATAGAAAAAAAAGTTTGTCCACTTGAATTTGCCGTAAATGCAATCAGTGGAAAGTGGAAAGTACCTATTGTTTGGCAAATCAACCAAGGGCATAGAAGGCCAAGTGAAATGCTAAAAGGAATAATGAAAGTGGATAGACGTGTCCTTAATCAACAATTAAAAGAACTAGAACAAGATAATATCTTGTATAAAATAAGTTATAATGAACTACCTCCTAGAGTAGAGTATTACCTCACTCCATTAGGAGAGCAATTAGTCGAAGTATTATGGAAATTAAATGCTTGGGGCGAAACACTATTAAATGAAAAAAGAGACTAAGTATAGTCTCTTTTTTCATTCTTTCTAATATTTTATTTTAACTCCTCACTTAATAACGATACCACTAATTCATTAGATTCTATCATTATCTCAGCTGGTGTAAATTGAGCAGCAATGCTTGTAGGATACCAATTTCTATTTGGAGTCACCATGATCAATAATCCATGATCATCTCCTAAAGCTAAAAACTGCTCTGTAGGTTCATTTTTCTCAAAATAACTTAAGCCATAATCAGCAATCAGTTTTTCTGCTTGTACCATTGGTTGTTCAGTAACAACACCCATTTCACTAATATTGATTATTTGTGATGGAGAGAAGTCACCTTGTACATTTACCTGTATATCTTCACGAGCAATAAACTCAAGAATATTTCCATTGTTATCCGTAAAGTAAATCGACTTGGCTTTCCATGTCTCGAAAGTAGTCACAAGATTACCTTCTACATTCTCTATTAGGCTTAAGTGTGCCTTAGCCCAGACTAATGCATTCTCTATTTGATTAGAAGAGATATTAAATGCATAATGGTAGATCTCTACATTAACATCAGTTTGTTTGAAAGTCAGGATAGACTGCCCTACCTGTAGAGTAAAACTCTCTTCTAGCGATTCTATAATTGGCAACTGTAAATACTTCAGTATAGAATTGTTTACTTACTTCTAGATTGTTTGTCTGTATATTTATGCTTAGTATATTCATCTTTTTCTCTATTGGTTATTACAAATATCATCTTAATTAATACTATATACACCTATATTAACCAATCATTTCTCTATAGTTCTATTGTATTTGTTTATTACTCAAAACATTCTTCTACATTCCACAACACCTCACAATCACAATATCCACCATGTTCTCTCAACCATTCTATAACTTCTTCTTTATTTGTCACCTTCATATCATCTAGAATACTCTCAGTTAATGTATTTGTATGATTACATCCTTGTTCTTCTAAACATCCATCTAATTCATCAAACAAGTGAATAAACTGCTCTCTACTCATTGGCAAACTCTCTTCGAACTTCCTTTGTTGCTCTAATTGCCATTGTTTTTTAAGTTCCTTCTTGCGTTGTTTTTCGTCCATCCTTTTTTTATCTATATGCTCCTCCATTTCCTCTACACATAAACTGTCATATTCACATTTACCGTTTGCTAATTTATACTTTTGCTTAATATTCCTAAAACACATCATTGTCCCAAAAGAGCTATTCCCATATATACTATAATCTCCATACAGACATCCATAGCAATTCACAAAAGAATACCCCTTAGGCAATTGTTTCATTAATTGATCAAAAACTATTTCTACAAAACCACTTTTCCCAATAAGTATTTCCCCATTCCATCGTAACGTGATACTTACCTCTTCATACTCTATACCTTTGCTTTGTTTGTTATATCCCCCATGTTTAAAGCACATCTCTAATTCTATTGCCTCTTTTATACCTTCTGAAGTCAATAGATATTGAGGTACCTTAAATTCAAATTGACAATCTGTCAAACAATTATCAGCGTGAGCATCCAACGTAATCAATGTATTATCTATCATTACTTCTGCCAACTCCTCTTCATAACTCAAATCTGTAAACTCTGTTCCTTTAAACACCAGTCCTGCTATTTCTACATTTAGCTCCTTACCATCACTGTGTATTTCTATAGATGTATTTCTTCCTTTATGTGTATATAATCCTTTATAAATCATAATCTAATAATCTACACCAAAGCTACAATAAAAACAATAAATTACTTAAATCAAGTACCTACTCTTACCAAAAAATGACTTACTATTGTAATAAAATCAAATCGTTATGAAAAAGTCGTTATTATTTTTAAGTACTTTAGTCAGTACCTCACTAGTTGCTCAAGTTAAGCTAAATACAGAGCTAAACACCTTAGCTCAAAATCATCAGTATACTCAGTTATTTGAAAAGAATAAAACAAATAAAGCAACAGACAAATACTATTTTGACGCATTGTACTACAGTTGCCTTAATCAACCTAAGCAGTCTAATGATCTACTAAAACAACTAGCAGTTAAAGACAAAGAGTTTTTAAAAAATGTAGAATACTGGAAACTAGTTAATGAGAACAGTGTAAGGACATTTGACTTTAATCAAGCATATAAAGCATCTAAATACTTAGTTGACAATTTTAAAAATGAGCTTACTGATACAGAGTATGAAGATGAACAGAATAACCTACGCATCTGGAATGCTATCAAAAGTAAACCTGTACAGCGTATACAACCTTTTACCTCAATTATTCTCCCTGTTCAAAAAGACTTTGCCAATCTTACGAATGTAGATGTTACAGCGAATAACATTACTACAAATTTTGTCTTTGACACTGGTGCTGGTCTTAATTGTATTACTGCATCACTAGCTAAGCAAATGGGGTTTCAGATTATAGAATCAGAAACGATCAAAGCTAAAAGTTTTACAGGAGCTAATAATGAAATTAAAATAGCTATAGCACCTAAACTAACACTAGGAGAACTAATAGTTGAGAACACTATTTTCTTAGTATTTCCAGACAATGCCTTTACTTTTGCAGAAGGGTTATACATCATCAATGGTATTATAGGTTTTCCTGTAGCTAAAGAACTAGGTACAATAACATTCGAGACAGATAAACTTACTTTCTCTAAAAACATACCTAGTACTAAAGAACCTAAGAACTTATTCTTCGAATCCCTACGTCCAATCGTAATGTTAGAATATAGAGGTAAAAACCTTCCCTTTAACTTAGATACCGGAGCTCAAAACAGTATGTTTAGCAAACCGTTATTTGATTTATTTTCAAAAGACATTACCGCTAAAGCTACTAAGACAACCAATACTACAAGTAGTGCTGGAGCACAACAAAAAACAATAGAATTATACCAACTAGAAAATCAAACATTCAAACTAAACAATCAATCTCTTAATCTACCTAAAATGCTAATTGATTCCGAGAATGTAGATGTTTACGGTGCTTATAACTATGGTAATATAGGTCAGGATATCTTATCTCAGTATAAGAAAGTAATAATCAGCTTTGAACACAACTACCTCAAGCTTGAACAATAAACAATGAAGGCGCTTTATAAAGTGCCTTCTTGTGTTTTTACATCGCAGTACATAACTCTATAAGGAAGTCATTATTATCTAAAACGTATCCTACTGTCTGTCCCCAAGGTTTGATCTTTTGTTCCTCATAGATCTTTCCTCCAGCTTGTACTACCTGTTCTATTGCTTTCGTTACATCCTCCACCACAAATCCTAACTCTATTCCAAAAGGTTTTTCATTATTTACTTGTTGATACCCTTTTGACAAATTACTTGTTGCTAAATCTAGATGAGCAAATGCTATTGTAGTCTCACCTGAAATTAATTCTCCATAATCTTCTTCAGGTGTTACGAACTTTCTCATAAACCCAAATGCCTCTTCATAAAACTTCACTGTAGCCTCTACATTTGGCACATACATTATTGTATAACTATATTTTATCATTGTATTATCCTCTTAATTATTAATCGTAAATATATCTTTAAAAGCTACTTTAAAGCCTATAGACTCTGCTTAATATTTTAGCAAAATTTGCTTACTTAAAGAACTCCTCTTCTATCTTATCAAATTCTTCTTTTAGATACCTTTTTACTTCCTGATTTTTCACCATAAAAATCCCATCACAGTGTTTATACAAGACATCTATAATATGAGATGAAATTAATACTATACTATGTTTAGCTAACTGTTCTAAATACTTCATCAGATAATAATTAGATTCAATATCTAATCCATTAAAAGGTTCATCTAGAATATACATATCATACTCTTTTTGCAAAACAGCATTGAGATATACCTTCTTCTTCATTCCTGTAGAAAACTCTTTAATTAGTTTATCAGTAGGTAACTCAAAAAGCAAAGTATCAGAACTTTCTTTGTCTCCAGTCAAATGATTATAAAATCTATAAAACTCTTTAGAGGTAAGTTCATCATACACTGCTGGTTCAGCACTACACCAAGCGGTTGTCTGCATATTTACACTCTTTCCATTTAACCAACTTTTTCCTATATAATTCTCTAGTCCTAAAATACATTTAAACAACGTTGTTTTGCCCTGCCCGTTCTTTCCTATTACTCCATAAATACCAGGTGTATCTATTTCTAACAGTACATTTTTTAAGACAATATGATTTCCATATCCCTTTTGTTCTATATTAACTTTCAACATTTTTAACCTGATTTAATTGACGAATTGCTCTATTATAAAGAAAAGGCAAGCTTAACAATGGTATTCCAAATCCTATGAAACAACTTGCTATGAATAATTGTTGTTTTAATTCACTTTCAAAGAAAGCATATTTTACTATCGTATTCCCTATAGGTAATCCTAGAATTAAACACGCCCAGAAAACATAACTCCAATCAAAAACCAATACACACATCAATACAACAAGAGGCAACAATAAAACCAGCGTATTCAATACCTCATGTTTTATTTGCTGTTGTAAATATTCTTTCGCATTTAGATAACTTACTTTTAGCTCTACATCACGCTCTCTTTCACAAGAAGGTAAACAAGCAATTATTCCCAATATAACAAAGCTAGCAACTACTAACCCGCCATTGTTGTGTTGATATCCCATTACACAAAATAAAAATACAACAGGAAGAACTCCTATTAATTTACACTTTCTAAAACTAATAAGCCAAAAAGGTGTTGCTAAAGAAAATGGGTATTTTATAATGAAGGCTCTTCTCTTCTTAGGAATAAAAGATAACAAGAAATAGCCTATTAAAACAGATAAGGAACCAATGTAATCTCCTTTTAAAATCAAAACTATTAAAAAAGGTAAGCTATAAAATAAATACTCAAACCAAATTAAGAATCTATAATATTTATAAACACGTAGTAGCTCAATATCATTTCTACTGGTATGATACATAACAGCATCTATAAAAAAGAAATAAAAGAAGCCTTGAATCTGTTCATAATGAACATAACTAATAATTGCAGTACCAATATACAGTCCACTAATTAAAAGCATTGCTAAATAATCTCCTTTAGAGACAAACTTCCTAAATCGTATTTGTATTAAGTAACTCAGTAGAGATAACATTCTTTCTATTTAATAGTACTACAAGATAGGCAATTATCTTTTTGATTGATCTCCAAAATCAGTAATTTGCATTATCATAAACTACCTATTCTAAAATGCAAGACTTCTTACAACAAATCAACTCATACTACCCTGTTTCAGAAGAGACACAACAAGCCTTGCTCCAAATTTGTAAGACAGTACATTACTCTAAGAATGAATTAATACTCCGCGCTGGTGATCTAGCTAAGTATTATTACTTTGTACAAAAAGGTTTACTAGGATATTACAATCTTGACGAAGCTGGAAACACCATCTACAAGATATTTTTTGAAGAACAATCGTTTGTAGCTTCTACCTCAGCCATCATTGAGAACAAGCCAAGCGATTTCAGTATTATAGCCTTAGAAGACACTACTCTGATCAGTTATCCTGCCAAAGAGTTCAGAGCATTAGTTCATCAATATCACGATTTAGCACTCTTCCAGATTAGTTACCTAGAACAAAACTGGGTGGTTAAAAAAGAACCTCTTGAAATCAACCTAAAATGGGAATCTGCTAAGCAACGATACATCAAACTAGTAGAGAACCAAAAGCTATATAATCGACTAAAACAACATCAGATAGCTTCATATCTAGGTGTTACTCCTACACAACTTAGTCGTATTCGCAAAGAACTAAACTTTTAATAAAACATCAACATATGTAAATGTTTTTCATCTTTTTCACCACCACCTTTGTAGTGTTAATTCAAAAAATAAGAAAAGATGAAAACAACAATTCTATCCGTTATAACTCTCTTAGTTAGTTCAATCACACTATATGCTCAACAGTTAAAGTCAGAGAAAGTATATAGCTCTAAAATGAACAAAGAGATTGAAACTGTTATAATCACTCCAACGTTAGAACAAGGGAAGACCTACAAAAGTGTCTATATCTTACACGGATATAGCGGAAATCCCACACGTACTTATCAACAGGACATTCTTAATCTAAAACAAAAAGCAGTCGAAAACAATACTATCTATATCCTTGCTAATGGTAACTATAACAGTTGGTATGTAGATAGTCCTATCAAAGCTGATTCCCAATATCAAACTTTCATTGGTGAAGAACTAGTAAGCTACATCGATTCACATTACCCTACTATAAAAGACAAAAACAGCAGAGGTATACTGGGTTGGAGTATGGGCGGTTATGGAGCGATCCACATTGGCACACATTATCCTAAGACATTTTCTATAATCGGTAGTAGCTGTGGAGCATTAGATTTTAATCAATTTGGAACAGCATATAATGAATATCAAGTTGATCAAGTATTAGGTAATTTCTCTAAACTAAACAAACAATATCTTACCTATAACACAATAGATATCTTCAAAACATCTAAACAAATGCTTATCCTTGATTGTGGTACAGAAGATGACCAAATGATTGAGATGAACAGAAAGTTTCACAACTCACTTACTGAGCGTCGTATCCCACATCTTTACTTAGAATCTCTAGGAGATCACACTCCTGCTTACTGGAGCAAATCCCTAAGTCATCAACTAAGCCTATTTGAAAACTATTTTAACTATGGCCAATTATAAATCAGTTATATATGTAGTTCTTGGAGCTATCAGCTATGGTCTTCTTGCTACTATAGTCAAATATGCAAATGAATTAGGTGTACATACCAGCACCTTGACATTCTTACAATTCTTTATTGGCTTTTTAATTCTCACAGTTCTTCAATTCACAAGAAGAGTGAACACAAAAGAAAAGACTACAACAACAGCCAAATCTAGAATTAAATTAACCTTATGGGGAAGCACACTAGGCCTCACTACAACATTATATTACTTATCTATTCAATATATCCCTGTATCCGTTGGAATCATACTCTTGATGCAATCGATATGGATAAGTTTAGTACTAGAAGCTATAGTCAATAAACAACTTCCTAGTAAAAGTAAAATACTTGGAGTAATCACAGTATTAGTAGGAACTGTCTTGGCAACTAATCTCATCCAGGCTGATATTGTTCTAAACCCTATAGGTTTGTTATACGGTTTTGGAGCAGGTGTTAGTTATGCTTTTTCTCTATATGCATCAAGTAGAATAGAGACACAACTCCCAAGTATATTGAGAAGTCGCTATTTAGTACTTGGTGGCCTATTATTGATATGCTTATTCTGGAATCGTCAAATTATAGATACCTTCCAGGTACAAGCCATTCCATGGGGACTACTAATAGCATTATTCGGAACAGTTATCGCACCTATATTCTTTACTATGGGAATCCCAAAAACAGGAGTAGCACTTGGTAATATTATCGCAAGTTTAGAAATACCTGTATCTATAACCTCAGCGGTACTCATCTTACACGAATCTGTAGAACCTATACAATGGATCGGTGTAAGTATTATTCTATTAGCCGTTATTATTATCAATCTAAAAACAGCTAAATAAAAAAGTCGAAGCAATGCTTCGACTTTTTCTATTATTTTATTTTTCACTCGCTGCGCAAAGTCTCCTGACTTTGAGTAGCAATAAGTACTTAATGCCGAAGGCAAACACTGTTAACTGTTAACTGAAAACCGTAAACAATTTTATCCCTCAAAATCTCCACAGTCATGTACTGTGAACGTCTCTAACTTACTTTTTAATGTATAGAATCCAGCAGTTCTGAAATGTTCTTTATCAATCTCTTGCCCTTTTACAGTCAGTTGATACATCGGATAATCGTCTATTCTCTCGAATACAAACTCGTTTAGAGGAGTGTGTACTGTAATCGTTTTACCCTTCTCTTCTACTTTAGTTATCTTATATGAGATTTGCGTCTGTACATCACATGCATTCATTAAGTTGATCATTTCTCCATCCACTATAATCTCTGCCACATCACACGCATAGCAAGTACCTCCAAAGTCAATACCATACTTATCTGTAAGCTTCTTAGCCCCTTCATCAGCAATCTCCATTGGCACAAGCATCTCGCTCAGCAGTTGATTTACCTTCTCACTATTAGGAAGATCTGCAACCTTCTCTACAGTTGCTTTCTCGTCATCTTTTACAGATGCAGTATTATTCTCTTTACAGCTCATCATCACAGCTGCTAGACACATAAGCATCAACGCTTTTTTCATATCCTATTCATTTTAGGCAAATGTAGAAATTATTACCACTTACAATATCCCTAAAAACAACTAATTTTTTCGTACTTGATAAGGGTAAGGCTCATAGATAGCATTCGCTTCATTAATAGAGTATCCCATTTTTTGATACTTATCAAATTCAACAAGCGACTGTCTGGCAGCTTCTATATCTTTCATTTTATACTGAGTAATTCCCTTGTAATAATAAGCATCAGAGAATTCTTTATACTCTGCTATTGCTTTGTCAAAATAAGCTATTGCTTCTTGATATCGCTTCTGTTCAAAACAAACAATACCTAAATAAAATAAATCTACGTGATGTATATCCTGAAAAACTTCTTTTTGTTTATCCACTGCTCTCAAAAAATATTGCTCTGCTTTATCAAACTCGTTTAGCTGTAAATAAGAAAGTCCAATATAAAAAGTATAAGTATGATCCATCTCATAACTATCTCCCCATCGCGTTAAGCATTCTTCAAAGTCAATAATTGCAGCTTTATAATTCTTCGAGAACACACATTTTATAAAAGCCCTATAAGGTAAATAACGTCTTACATCATATTGTACTGCTTTATCTACATACTCCATCCCCACTTCATACTTTCTGCTTTTAAAATAAGGCATTGCTTTTTGTTGCCATAGATAAGCGATAGTACTGTCCTGTTCTAACCCCTTATCCAAAGCTTCTTGCCATTTATCTAAATCAGCTTCATAACTATACTTATGTGCATCGTTTACAGCATACTTTTCAATAATGCTATCTTGTTTTACCTGTTGTTCTTTTGTAAGTACTCTTTCTTTTACAACATCTTGTCCTTTAATAACCTGCTGACAGCTTACAAACAACAATACATACAGTATATACACATACCTTTTCATCTAATATTGATTAAAATAGTTTATCTAAAATAATCATTTATAATCAACTAACCTTCTTTATTCATCAAATCAATTTTATATAGTATTAGATCAATAGCCTCATTTCTCCAGATAATATCTCCATACTCTACTATAGCTTCTCTATCTATATAAATCCCTTTTGGGTTGCTCCAACACAGCCACGCGATCATCTCATCCCTTGTCCAAGTAGACAATTCTTCTGTTATCTCTATAGGTGACATACTACAGATTCTATAATTAGGATGTAAATTAATTTCTATATTCATAACTAAACGATTTATAATTAACTCATTTATTCACAAACAAATAGTATTCCAAATTTATCCTCACCTACACTTTCACAAACAAAAAAGCACTGTCTTACAACAGTGCTTCCCTTTATTTTAGTGCTATTAACAGACTATAAATTATTAATTTCTTTGACAATACTTTCACAAGTATAATCACTAATAGCCTTAATATCTGTAGCTTCTAATTGTTGATCGTACTCTTTTTCGAATACTGTACCATTACCTAATTCTATTACATAAGTTAACTCAGTAAATGAATATGCTAACTCGACTTGAATAGCTTCAGCTCCTTCGATCAATTTGAACCCATCTAAACTATAGTTAGCTTGAACTCCTTCTACACCATCCCAAACAATACTAGGATTCTCTAAATCGATTATATTAGATACTTCCTCTTCTTCAAGTACTGTTTCCTCTTCTGTTTTAATCTCTTCTTCAGTAGCTTCTATTTGCTCCTCTTCTTCAGAGACAACTTCTTCTTCTCCCTGTTCTGTTATAGCATCTCCTTCCTCTGTTTCTGTCTCCTCAGATACTAATTCCTCTTCTATACTCTCTACTAGCTCTTCCTCTGCAATACCCAGGGTATAAACACCTTTGATATCGTCAAATAAATCTCCAAAGCTCTCTTTTACATTTTGCTCTACCTCTTTAAATAAAGGTTGAATAGAGTGTGCAAATACTTTCTCTAACCATTCAGCAGATTTCACTTTACTCTGTTCCTCCTCTCTTGCTTTTAACTGGCGTTTAAGCATCTCAATTTGGTTGTAAAACTTATCTGATTCTTCTATTGATTTACCCTCTTGTATATCCACTACCATTTGTTGAGAACGAAGAATCTGTTGACCAATCAATCCAAACAAATCATCCTTAGCTCCTTCATAATACAATACGTCTGCGATATACTGGTTATATGCTTTGTTCTCTTTATCTGTAATCCAGAAAGGAGTATACACAAAAGCAATTAATATCTGATTACTCAACATACGAGCAACAATACCATTCCCTTTCTCAAAAGGGCTAATCTTTAAAAAGTCAATATGAAAGTTTAATGCCACATCTATAGGGTGTGGAGCATACTTCTTCCCTTTTAGAATATAATCTATAGCAGCATTCGTACGGTTGATCAACTCCTTCATCTCTGCCTTTACTTCAGCCACACCTACATAAGGATATTTATCCTCCTTATAGGTAATCATCGCATTCGGCATTTGTTTCCACTGTCCTAAAGTCAGCTTTTTCTCAACACTCTCTTCATACATCAGTTTAGCGTGAAGTTCCTTGATATACTTCTCTGACAAGTGTACCTCTACTAGAGCACCACCCAGCATATCTCTTAACACCTCATCATGTTGTTTGATCTCCATCAAATCCTTCAGAGGTTTATTATCCACATTCACTATCCCACCGATCATACTGCGTACCTCCTCTTTAGTCAGCGTATTTCCCTCTGTACTATTAGAAAAGTAGTTACACTCTAATCTATATTTTTGAGATAACTTCACGAATTGCTCGCTATTTAGTCCACCGCGAGCCTCTACCTCTTGCTGTAAGTTATCTATATTTATTTTTACTTCTGTATAAGTCATCTTAACTAGTATTTTAAAAAACTACAGATAGCCCACTGTCAATTATCTCAACTCCTATCTGTAACCTAACTATCTCTATTTCTATTTACATAAGATATCAATAGTCAAAATAGACTCTAGGTTCTTCCCATCACCCGCTGTACCTCCTATCCTCTATTCCTTTTCGGCAGGCGAAGGTAATAATTATCCCTCATTCGAAAAAACATACATCACATACAATTCAGATATTATAACAACAAAATAACAGTATACAGCTTATTGAAGAATATGTTATCCTCTCACACCTCATAAAAAGACAAAAGGATGCCTAGTAAAGCATCCTTCTTGTTGGTGTTATTTTTTATCATTTTATCCCACTCTCATCTTTAATGTTTCCTTCCACATATAACTTGGAATAGGTTCTTCTAATTTCCATGTAATAGACATTGGTTTAGAACCATAATGTTTTACATAGTCTGCATAACCTAAAAACACATAGCCTTGGGTTTGTTTATATTCGTTTTTCTGTGTCTCTCTCACAAATAGAGCTACCTTCTTCCCATTGCCTTTTTGATTAATATAAGACACTCCCTTAGTTGTATTCTCTCCTGTACCATTTTGTGATTGCCAATGAAATAACACTTCATTAATCGCATAATCATCATACATTGTAGTAGGAGAAAAGTCCTCTTCAGTCTTCTTTAAATTAATAAATAAAAGTTCTGTATTCAACTCTTCACTATAGGCAACCCCCTCTTGACTGGAAAACTGTTTCTCAAAAGTAGTTATACCATAGGCTACCAAAATCTGTTCCCTTGTATAGCGTGCATGTAACCTTAATGGCAAAGTGTATGGTAATCCCTCATATTTTTTCTCCTCAAAATTCAACAACTCTATCTTATACTCTAAAAACTCTTTCATCTCCTCTACCAAAATAACATTACTACCTATCATATATAAAGACTTTTGTAATGTTAATAAAGAAGTCGCTTTCTGCCAATAATCGTAGTGTAACATTAAAGCAAGTAATCCTTTTTCTTCCTTATCTCCTGACACTTTACTCAAATCGAACTTTACTTCTATTAAATCCAGTATAAATTTAAAGTATGAATATGATTCTGTGACTACCCATTTTTTAGTCATCATTGATCTATGCCTTTTTAACTCATCATTATCAAACTGATAATTAAGACCAAATGCCTCTTCTTTTAATTCTGAAAAAATATATTTATTATATAAAACCGAAAGATCTATATTATACAGTTTACAGAAATTCTGTACTGTTAATGGTTGTTCTGTATCATTAGCAAACCTTTGAATACGTTGAACAAGATTCTTTTTTCGATAATTAGTTGCCTGTTTAATGTTATTAAGAATATACTCTTTAGCTTGTTTTTCTAATACTATAGCGCAGCCTAATGGTAAATGAGGGAAGTCTCTTTCTAATTCATGTAATACAGTTGTATTCGTTTTTCCAATTAATGCCCTAAACTTCTGTTCAAAATCATATTCAGAACTTGCATTCCCTACAAAATCTAACACAGTCAACACTTCTTTTCCATCATTTAGTCGTAAACCACGTCCTAACTGTTGTAAAAATATTGTCAAACTTTCGGTTGGTCTCAAAAACAAAACAGTATCTATCTCAGGTACATCAATTCCTTCATTAAAAATATCAACTACAAAAAGATAATTAATCTCTTTTCTGCGAAGCTTACTAATTAACTCCTCTCTCCTCACTGATTGATCTGAGGTCAATATATCAGATTTAATATTCTTTGCTTGAAACCTCTGATTCATGTATTCTGCATGTTCTTTACTTGTACAGAATCCCAATGCTGTTACCTCTTCAATTCCTTTGGTGTACTTTTCAATATTGGTAATAATCTCTCCAACTCTGATATCATTATTAGTATAGATCTTAGTTAACTCTGATGTATCATATTTACCTTGTTTCCAAACTACCTCGCTCAGATCAATACTGTCTGATACAGCAAAATACTGAAATGGACACAATAGTTTATTATTTAACGCATCAGGCAAGCGTATTTCAGCAGCTATCCTATGATTAAAATCTTCCAAAATATTACCACCATCCATGCGTTCTGGAGTAGCTGTTAGTCCTAATAAAACTTTACTTTTAAAGTAACTTAATACCTTCTGATATGTACTTGCTTTAGCATGATGAACCTCATCAAAAACAATATAATCATAATAATCTACAGCTGTACCTTCACCTCTTTGAATACTATTGTACAGCGTCTGTATAGTAGAAAACACATATTTTGTATTCGATACTTCATAGCCATCACCTTGTAACTCTCCAAAATTTTGATCTCTTAATACCTGTCTAAATTTAGTTCTTGCTTGTTTTAAAATATCTATTCTATGTGCTATAAATAACAATGTAGCATTGGGATGTTCTTTTAGATAGTTTTTAAAATCAAAAGCAGCAATCATAGTCTTTCCAGTCCCTGTCGCTGCAATAACCAGATTTTTATGCGAGTGATGTATTGATCGTTCTACTCTTAATTTCTCTAATATCTCTTTTTGATAATAATAGGGCTTTATATCAAAGAATGACATTAGCTCTTCACTATCTTTCTTTCCAATTTTACTTTGATTTAAAGCAGTTGATATTTTCTCGTAATCTTTAGATACAATATAACTCTCAAACTCTTCACTATTCCAATAGGTCTCAAAAGTCTTCTGAAACTTATTAATAACTTGTGGGATCTCTTGTGTAGTAACTTTTACATTCCACTCTAATCCATCAGTCAAAGCTGATCTCGAAAAGTTAGAAGATCCTATATAAGCAGTATGGAATCCAGTATTTCGATAGAACAAATATGCTTTAGCATGTAATCTTTCGTTTCCAATATTATAAGACACCTTAATCTCTGTATTAGGCAACTTAGCTAATTCCTCTATTGCCTTAGCATCAGTCGCTCCCATATAAGTTGTTGTTAATACACGTAGCTTTCCACCTCTTGCTGTAAAAGTCTCTAATGCAGGACGTAATAATACAATAGCTTTCCATTTAATAAATGAAACTAATAAATCGACTCTGTCAGATGACAATATCTCTTTTTTTAACTCACCATCTAATGACAACCCTAAATTACCACCAGTAAACAAATCACTCTGCGTCAACCTTGAAGTAGGAATTATCTCTTTTAGATAAGTAGATATGTCTTTATAGTCACAGGATAATTTATCTATTACCCCTGTTAAGATATGACCATCTGCATCAATAATATCTGAAGTAAAATCGTATGTATTTATTTCTTGATGTAGATAAGTGAGTAATTTATTAATCACTTCTATTTGATAAGATACTTGCTCTTCTTTCTTTACTCTTTTAATAACATCAAATGCTTTTGATAAAGCATCAGTAAAATGCTTAGCTAAATAGAAAGTAGCCTCTTCTATATCTAATCTTTTATCCTCTATAAAATAATTCGGAGCCAAATCACTTAACCTCTTCTTCAGAGACTCTGTAATTAAACTCTCATATATTCCTGTTTGCATAGACTGTCTATTGTTTTTCCTATAACTACAATCCCTAAAAATATCACTTTTATATATCTGCTCAAACTAAAAAAGTTGAATCACTTATTTTACTTAGTAATCACTCAAAACCTCCTTCACTTTTCATCACCATACCCCAAAAAACACCCATTTTCTCCTCTATCTACCTTCATTTGATTAAAAAACATAAAAAAGTGAATCACTTTTTTTTACACCAAAAATAATCAAAACACTAATTGTCAATTACTTATATAAAACCATAAAAAACACGACACACTCTCAAGCCAGTGTTTATGGGCTATCGAGGCGATTCCTTTCACAGTTCTCCCAGGATTCTCCCATTTTGCTCTATACAAAGGCCTTTTTGTAAGAGAACCGTAAAATCATCATAGAACTATCCTAGACTAAATTATCTCTAGAACATCCTCTGAATAATATGCAAATCCAACGATATAAAGTTATTATTAACCAAAACTTGTTTGATTCATATTACAATTGGTAGTCTAACTTCCTTTACTTTACCACTATCTAAAAAAAATAAAATCATGGCTGAAATTAAAGAAGGAATACTAGGTGGTGTACGTGGTAAAGTGGGTACAGTAGTAGGATATCAATTTAGAGGTAAGAATATTATCCGAGCACTGCCAAGACGCTCTTCAAAAGCGGCTTCAGATGCTCAAATATTACAACGCAGTAAGTTTAAGATAGTGATGGCTTTTCTAAAAGGTATTCAAAAATTTGTCAATGCACATTATCCCATAATAGAAGTTGATGGAGATCAAAAGATAGGCATTGATCAGCTCAGATCTACAATCATGAAAGATGGATTATTGGTTATAGATAATACGCTACAGATTATTCCTCAGAGAGTACTTCTCTCTATAGGCGTATTACCTCCAGCAGCTATAAAGAAAGTAGCTTTTCTCAAAGATCACAAAGTAAAAGTACAATGGAACGATACCATCGTCAATGTACTTACTCAACCTACTGACCAATTAATAGTCATAGCATACAATGATGAATTAGACGCTTTTCACATTGAAGAGAATGTTGCGAAACGAGAAGATAAATACACTCACTTTAACTTAAATGAAAATTGGACAAAGGGAAATATCCACTTCTGGAGTGTATGGACAGCCGCAGATCAGTCTATTCATAGCACTAGTATATATCACTATTCTTTAGTTCTTGATAAAACAGGTGTAGAGGAAGATAATAACGCAAATGTAGAAGCAGCTGAATAATAAAACAATTTAGAACCAAAAAGGGCAGTAACACTTAGTAGTACTACTGCCCTTCATTTATTTATATTATATTACTTTATACGTGTCATACGCAAAATCGCTTTATGAGCTCCTTCTATCTCTCCAGATTTAGGTTCTATATTCATTTCCCCCATTATAGTATCAGAAGTAATAGAAGTTATTTGCCATTTATCTGTAGAGTTATTAATCAACACAGTCATCATAAGTTGCATATCCATGGAGATGGTATCATTAGCTGAATCATAGTCAGATACCTCTTCACATAATTCCCAATTACCTATCACTAGAGACTTGTCTTTTTTTCTAGGTTTTTCTCCCATAAAATAAACTTTCTCATAACTTCCATTCTTGTGAAATACAGTATAATCTTGATTCATTTTAGATGAGTTATAAGCACTAGGACGTTGTTTTAAGATATTGCCATCTTTGTCATAGACTACAGTTTCTACTTTCCATTTGCCAGTGATACTTTTTTGTTCTTTATCTAAATAAGGTCTACTCGAATTTTTGGCCAAGGTTAGTGTAGAAATAAGCACAAACATTAAGGCACCTAAGTATTTGGTGGTGTGATACATCGGGGGACTATTATGGTTAGTTAATAAAGCAGAAAAATACAATAATAAATGATTCAAGAATCATAACATATCTTAATTTTTACTGAATATTGTTATTTAATTGATCTACTTCTCTTATTAACTGTATCTTTAATCAACTTATAAACATCCTCTATGAAAAAGGCGCTACTTATTATTCCTATTTTAATTCTACTTACAATGGCCTTTAAGCCATATCAGTCCCCTAAACTTCCTTCTATGCCGATAAACGAGGCTAGCTTAATTGGCAAATGGAAACTAGATAAAATAGAATTATACGATAACAAAGATTCGTTACAAAAGACAATTACTCCTATCACTGACAAAGGTTTAAAAGACACGACTATAGAATTGTTATCGAATAATAAAATAAAACTGATCGAAAATCAAGTCATTAATAACGATGGGTTTTCTGATATGCATACTTGGTCTGTGAGTAAAAACACACTTGTTATCAAAAAACAACAACTAGAGGTACCAATGAAGATTACTTCGGTATCTCCAAAACAAGTTTTGCTAGAGTTAATGAATCCAAAAGCTGAAGCTAAAGAACACAAAGCAATTATCTATTTCCATAAACTAAATTAATGAATAGTTCATTCACGTCTGTAATAAGTTCATTCAGTACATATTTTTGATACTTGACATCATTTAACACATCAGATATTTAAGGGATTGGTAATTTCACCCTCTCAAATCAACACTGTAACTGATGAATACTTATCACCCTCACTTTATGGAACGTGCCATAGAATTATCTAAAGATGCTTATCTCTCTGGAGAAGGTTTACCTATCGGCTGTGTAATCGTAAAGAATGGCAAAATAATTAGTGAAGGTCACAACGAGATCTTTAAACGAAAGAACCCTACTGCACATGGAGAGATGGTAGCTATAGAGAAGGCTTGCCTTTTTATAGATAATCTGTTATTAGAAGATTGTGAATTATATACTACATTAGACCCCTGTCCAATGTGCTTTAGTGCTATTTATTGGGCTAAGATCAAAACTGTTTATTACGCTTGTACTAATGAAGATGCTGCAAAAGTAGGCTTTGATGACTCTTTTATTTTTGAACAAATGCAAAAAGACAAATCAGAACAACTTATACCTATGCATCATTTTGAGAATATTAATGCTTTTGCTGTATTGACTGAATGGAAATCACTAGAACAGAAATCCGCTCAACCTTGGCAGAATCAAGAATAAACAACCACACTAGGTAATTACACCATAAATAGTTTATTTTTTACCAATAAAATAAACTTAAATCAATAAATATGAGATTTTAAATAGTTTTTATAACCAAAAAATCACAAATTAACATTTACAGCTCTTACAAATGTCCATAAAACACCTTTAAATGTCTAAATAATACCAATTTAATGTTTTTATATACAATACATTTGCATCCGTTAGAAGTACAACTTCTAAAATGACAATAAAATTCGCCCAAGAGTAATAGTAATATTGCTCCAAAAAATAAGAAACTTCTTTCAAAAGAATACAACTTATTCAACAAAACACAACTGATGTAGCCTATTAGAATGCCTCGCTCCAAGAGGCATTTTGTTTTTATTTACTTGCTATAACACACTTTTCATAAAGTCCTAATACATTGGTCACAGGAATAGCAGAGGACAATTTCTTATATTGTTCTTCATCTGTATAATAAATATATTCTTCTGTAAATCGCTGTATAAAATAAGAAGTTGTAAAAGAGTCTTCTTTTTGTTCTTTAATTAAGAAAGCACTACTAGACTTACTAGCTGTAGTACATTTCTGTTTTAGTTGAGGTAATAAACTAATACTTGTATTGCGTTCTCTAGACAACGTAATATTCTGAAATTGAGTATTGGGTAAATTATCAATAATCAGCTTATCATTATTATTCACACTAAAGGTATAACTATCTCCTCGATCATCATCTCTCTTTACTACTGCATTGTATTCAAACTGTAATATCTTGTTCAGTTTCGTCTGTGCTTTATTAGGTACGAAGATTATTTTCTCATGAGAGATAATCTCTGCATTATTTACTTCACCTGTCTTTAGCAGATCTATAACTATGTTTAACTGTACCTCTTTACTGTACAGATAAGGTTTTTCATATTCAATGATAGGATAATGAGTAATTGCTTTATTATACTTCCAAGTATTCATCGCTATACCAGAGATCACTACTTCTTCACTATCATTGAGAATAGCAAGACAAATACTCCAGTCTGATGTAGCAGAAGTCTGAAAAGGAATAAGGTAAACAATACCAGGTGTAGTAAGTGGACTTTCTTTTAAAGCTACATTGTCAAAGTCAACGTATTGATAGTAATTATCTAAATCTACCTGAGCCAGAATTAATTCTACACTGCGCTGTAAATCGTTAGATGCGATATATCCAATATGACTATAACTATCACTTATACGCTCACCTGCATAAGTACAGCTGATGCTCATAAACAACACTATCACATAAATACGATTAAACAAACCCATTAACTTAAAATAGAGAATAAAATAAAAATATTAACCTATTTAACAAATATATACGTTTTCAATGAGATAGATGTGTGTTATGCTAAATAATTATTTAACATTTATTCGCTAAGTGTACAACTCAATGTACATTCAAAAAATAAGGTAAATAGAATATGATTCAAGAGTACTACTCTTATCAAAAACAATGGAATTAGATCGGTTTATAACAAAAAGCTAGTTGGCATAAGACAGTTTTTTGAAAAACTATTTCTTATAAACAATAGGAAATCTCTTGTGAATTATCCTTGATAAGGCTCCAAAAACAATTAGAGTAATTGAGATAGGTAATACACTATAAAGAAAAGTGTAACTAACAGATTCACTAAATGAGTATGTACTCCAGCTCGCTTCTCTGTCCATAAATACGCTAAGGTCTTCAAAGAACCACAAGAAACAAACTAAAGCACTATGTACTAAAAGCTGGATACCAAACCTCTTAATACGAATGATAAAGACTGTACACAATATGTAAAATACACTTACTACAATAGCTCCTACCCATGCATCTGTATAAAAGTCAAAAGTGATATCACCTGATGGAGTATCTCTAAATCTATACATAGAGGCTATCGTCTGCATATAAGACAACCCTATAAACAGCAACCAATATAGTATAACACTAATCCACTTGTTCACTCTATTTTGTAATATCTGGTCCATCTAACTATTAATAAGTATTTATATCTTGCCTTGTCTTAAAAACTACATACAATGTACAATAAAACTTTTGACATAATCAAATTTTATGCACATAAGCATCAATATATACCTGCTTCTATTGGGATAGAAGACTGGATGCCTGACCACTATATACTACACACAGATATAGATATTCCATTAGGTCAATCTCGCTATGGTGGGCCAGTGATTGACTTACCTATCGGAGTAGAACACCCTGAGAATTTGCGCTATGCAGGTCAGATTGATTTAGCTAAATTCTCTCCTTTTGACAAGACAGGACTATTGCCAAAGACAGGACAGCTGATCTTCTTTGCAGATATCATGACAGATACAGGTAAAGTTATTTATGCTGATGTAGCTAACGATGAATTAGTTCGCCATATCGTAGAGCATGAAGACAACTTCTACTCTGGTGTCTTAATCGATAAAGTAGAAGCTGGTATGGAGTCTTTCTCTGAACGATATAGAGCTCCTGAGGATGAAGACGAAGAAGATGACGCAGATGAAGACGGGTTATTCTATGATTACTTCGCAGGTACAGAAGTTTCTAAGGTATTCGGAATGTTTACACATTGCCAATTGGGGAAAGATGAAATCTTAGAGGTGATCAACTCTGATAAAATAGTCTTGTGGCAAGTAGGTGAAAACGACTTTAATGATGAGGGGGTATTTAGTATTTTGATTAAAGAAGAGGATCTAAAAAACCGCAATTTCGATAACTGTGAATATTACTGGGGACAGTCTTAATCAATGAGGAATTAAAAATGAATAATTAGGAATTTTTGCCTACGGTATTATAGTCTGAATTGGGAGTTTAAGATTAATAAAACCTGTAGATTATGTATAAAATAAATTTATTTAAAAAAAATTAAATCACTGTATTTATTCATTTAATGATTATTTTATATTTGCAAAGTATTTGACAACTCAAACATATTGCAAATGATAAACGAATCATTAAAACTATTATTTAGCCTTACCAAAACACAATCTGTCATCAATCGAAAGTTTGATAGACTAAGTGTTCACGGTTTGGGATACACAGACTTTATGCTACTTCACTTACTTGCTTCTGATACAGAACAACAAATGAGACGAATAGATTTGGCAAGCCGCATAGGGCTAACACCCTCAGGTGTTACACGTCTACTGAGCCCTTTAGAAAAGAACGGTTTAGTCGGTCGCAAAAGCAATGCTCGCGATGCCAGAGTAAGTTATGTGATATTGACAGAGACAGGTCAGCGCGTGTATGAAGAAGCTAAAGTCACAGCAGAAGCGGTAGCCATGGATATTCTTCCTAAAGTAAAAGTAAATCAACTCAATGCAATATTCGAATTGTTTAAACAATTTGATGTCAACGAGGATGACTTTTAATAAATACAATGAATACAAATGAAACAAACTTACTTAACTGCAGATTTTGAAGCAGGAAAAAGATTATTCTTAAAACAGTTACAAGGGAAAATAGTCAACCTTAATTTAATTCGATTGAAAGAAGTAGCGGACTATTCCGAGCACCCAGAATTACAAAGCAAAGAAACAATAAGTGGCTTTGACGCTTATCAGAAATACATAACATTAACCCTTCCTTTTTTAGAAGCGAGTGGAGGTAAAATATTGTATATCGGCACAGGAGATCAGTTCTTAATAGGTCCTCAAGAAGAAAGTTGGGACTTGTGTATGTTAATCGAACAAAATAGTGTGGCTGATTTCTTTGCCTTTGAACAAAACCCAGAATATATGAAGATAATAGGTCATAGAACAGCAGCTGTTGCGGATTCAAGATTACTTCCCCTTCAAAACTTGTAAAACAATGGAACATCAAGCACTAATAAACGGCATTAACATACAGTATGAAACTTTTGGAACGAAGTCTAATCCCGCTGTATTACTAATCTCTGGATTAGGTACATCAATGACCAGATGGACGACTCCTTTCTGTGAATTACTCGCAACTAAAGGTTACTATATTATCCGATATGACAATAGAGATACTGGATGCTCAACATTCACTGACAAAAAGTTTAATTCCCCTGAAGAAGTATTCGCTGTTTTGGGTAAAGGCATCATAGAACCTCCTTTCTACTCCTTATATGACTTAGCCAAAGACGCTATATTATTATTAGATTACTTGGAGATTTCAAAAGCACATGTCATGGGACGCTCTATGGGAGGTATCATTGGGCAAATCATAGCAAGCAAATATAAAGAACGTGTACTATCACTAACTATTATAATGTCTTCTTCGCTTAATCCTATACTTCCTCAAACTTCTCCTGAGGTAATGGGACGTATGATGGCTCCTCTGCCTAATTATCAGACAGACAGAGAGAATCATATCAAGGCAAGATTAGTATTTACAAAGTTTATATCAAGTACTAACTTGCCCTTTAATGAACAAGAAGAAATAGCATTAATAGAGAAGGACTACAACCGAAATGAGAGATCTAATAATACGCTAATGCATGTCTGTGCAGTAGGTTTTACGCCTTATAACAGAGAGATTACAGCTTCTATTACTTGTCCTACTCTAATCATACACGGTACTATAGATCCTATATTCCCAAAAGACCACGCTTTAGATCTACATCAATCTATTGCTAATTCTAAGCTATTACTAATTGCTAATATGGGACATGATCTACATCAAGATAGACACGCTGAAGTAATAGAGCGATTTATAGAACTCTAAACCGAACAACTATTTTGTACAACGAGACAATGTAATTATCTTTATCCTATAACCAACCCAAATATTATGACTATTAAAAAAACGTTACTAGGTTTATTTCTTTTTGTAGCTACGGCGAGTACTGCTCAAGAAAAAGAAATAATTCCATTCACATATGATATAAAGACAAACCAATATAAAGGGTTAACTCCTATCATCAATGCTTTAAAAGACAATACAATAGTAGCATTAGGTGAAGGAACACATGGTACTAAAGAATTCAATGACATAAGAATAGAGTTAATTAAAGACTTAATTACTAATCACAACTTTAGAATTATTGCTTTTGAAAATGCCTATGGAGATACTTACATGATTAATCAAGTCATCAACTCTACTGGTGATTTACAAAAAACGATGAAAGAAAATTTAGTGTCTGTTTGGCAAACCAAAGAAATAGAGAACTTATTCTCATGGATCAGATCTTATAATAAAAAAACAAAAGACAAGGTCACTCTAACTGGTGTTGACACTAACTTTCTAAACAATGCTACTTCTGTTCTACTAAACGAAAAAGATTTAGTACGCAATAAAACATATTACGAAAACTGTTTAAAACTATCTGAAGGAGCTAAAGCAATTGATTACAATTGGGCAAACTCTAATACTCCTAATTTTGAACCAGATTATAATAACTTAATCAAAGTTGGTACAGAAGCTTATCAACTAACGAAAGAAATGACTACTAAGTATAGTGATAAACTCTCTACTACAGCTAAAATAGCATTATATAATCTCGAGTTAGGTTTTAGAATGTTCTATGAGATTAGTCAACAAAACGAGACTTATACTCGTGATTTTATGATGGCTGAAACAGTAATAAAGACACAATCTTTACTTAATCAGAAGATGATTATTATCGCTCATAATGGACATATCGGTCTGACACAATCTCTAATAGATCCTATGGGAGAGTATATCAAAAAGCAGTATGGTACTAAGTTTTATTCTTTAGGAACTTTTACTGCTAATGGTACTTACAGTGCGATGACAGATAATATAGATGTAAAAGTCAGTAAATACAGTACTTATGAATTACCTAAAGTTTTAGGCAATTCTCTAGAACAACAAATGGAGCAATACCCTGAAAAAAACTACTTTGTAGACTTTAGAAATACTCCATCAAGTGTATTCGATTCTCCTAAAAAAATGAATTGGATAGGGTATAAAAAAATGACTGAAGAAGAACAGACAAAATACATGACAATCCCTAATGTAAAACTAAGAGATCACTTTGACGGTTTTATCTTTATGAATACAACAAGAGCGTCTGAACATATTAACTAAAAAACACAAACTATGGGAATGATTAGTAACTTACTGCGTGTAAGCCAAGAAGAATTAACTAGCTACGTACAAGATAGCTCTTTATTTGAAGATAGAATTTATCAAGATTACGATGAAAATAATATAGATACAGCTCTGGTTGATATAGATAAATCTTGGGAAACCATTGCTTTCTTGTTCGGGAACGGTGAAGATGATTATTTAGAAAGTCCATTAGCTAAGGCTATATTTGGATCACATACATTAGATGAGAGTCAGGATATTGGATATGGACCTGCTCGCTTTGTAACTACTGAACAAGTAAAAGAGATTAATGAATTACTATCTCAATTGTCAAATGAAGAGTTGAGAAAGAGATTCTCTCCTGAAAAATTAGAACAAGAAGAGATATATCCTTCGTTTTGGTCAGAAGCGGATGAAGATGAAATATGGGAATACCTATCTGATAACATCAATACAATAAGAGAGATTTATAGTACTGCAGCTAAAAATGATGAAGCTGTAATTACGTTTATCAATTAATACAAAAAGCCCTCAGTACAAAAGTATTGAGGGCTTCTATATTACTTCTTATCAATGCATTTGACTAAAGTATCAAATGCTTTCTTATCTATCTTTAGTTTCTTAAAGTCTGGTTCTTCTGGATCAAGAGCATTAAGTGATTGATAGATACCATCTCGTTGAGGTTGAATAATTAACCAAGAGACTACGCTCTCTACCATCTGAGGTTTCTTAGGATTATCAGACAGATTATTTCTAACATAAGCCTTAATGATAACCGTTCCACCTGTGGTATCTTCTATTCTTACATAGTAGTCTTTACCAGGATAATCAAAGTCACTATTTTTCATAATCTGAGCCAACAATGTATTACAATCTTGTGATGCCAGACTTGTCTTGTCTTTTGCCCAAATACCTGTATTACTTAGCAATAGAAATGCTATGATATAGTGTTTAATAAATTTTCTCATCTTCATAGTTCTCCAATTTTAGTATTCCTAACTTAGTAAAAGTAAGTAAATCAGATGAGTAAAACATATAAAACCCTATTTTTTCACTGTATTTAATAGAAACTATCCTTTATGGATACATTATTTACCCAGATTCTACATTAGTCAAATACTATGAGCTAATTTTACTTTATATCCCTTTCTCTCTCATTAATCATTCTCCTGCTGAATATAGATAAAAAACAAATAGGGCTGTCTACGGACAGCCTTATTTAGTTTAATCAAGAGTATGACTTCTCTTTTTTGTTTTATTAATATTAAACGAATACTTCACTTTAATACCAAGGTTATAGTTCTTATAAGTCATCTTACCTAAATTACTTTGTAAGTTAGAATTGATTATAAGTGGATTTTCTAAATCTCTATCATACCCCACTAAGGATGTAGATGCTCCCTCTTCAGCAGTTCCTTCATTAGCTAGGTTGTTTAACCCAATATCAAAGTACATTCCTACATATAGAGAACTCTTATCTGACATCAATTGCTTAACTCCTATCTCTGCTACATAAGCCCAGCGATTCTTTAATTCAATCTCGTTGTTCTTAGTTGTCCCACTAAAATCTCCAAAACCAACAAAATGAGGTCCATGCAATTCGATATCATATTCTGAGTAATAACCTGATGTACTTAAAGACCCCATCTTAGTACGTGCTACAGCATCTTCTAAATGTAAACTATAAGAAACTCCTGATTTGACAAAGAAACGAACAGACTCACCTGCTGTTTCGTACTGTAACATCAAAGGTATATTAAGCTGTTTTAAAGTTACCTTTTCTTTTACTTGTCCTCCTTTATACCTAAGTATAAAAGCATCATTATCTCTGTCTACTGCTTTTAAGTTTCCATTAAAACTCTTCATTCTAGATTGTGTATAATACTGAGAATAACTAGGCTCTATGTGAATACTGAAGTTCTTATTTAAGTATTGTCCATAGCCAACTCCAACATTAAAACCATTACCTACAACAGCTGAAGTACCTGCATTATTATCTCCATAAGTCTTAGAAAAGTGTGGTGCAAAAAACACTCCTACTTCCTGTGCTTGAGAAGTATAGTAGCCCATCAGAGCTACCATACTTAAAAATATTATTTTCTTATTCATATTACTTTACTGAGAAACGAATTGTTTGTTTTTTACCATTAATATCTACAACTGCTAGATAAATTCCTGCACTTAATTGAGTCGGTATTACTACGCGGTTTTCTCCTATACTAAGTTCTTGTCTATAAATAAATCTACCGTCTGGAGTTAAGATTTCAACTCTTCCATTTTCAAACTGCGCTGCGCTATAATCAACCATAATATTAGTTGTCATATCGCTAGACGAAACTGGGTTAGGATAAAGTTTTATTTCTTTACTCTGTTCTTCATAGATGTCAATACGAGTACTATAAATCTCTTCTCCTGTTGTTGTTTTTACTATTAAATAGTAATAATCATTAGGATTTAATTTATCGACTCCTGCCTGTCCTACAGAATAACTCTGTTTAGTACTTACTACTACTCCGTTTCTAAACCACTGGTAACTTACGAATGCATAACCTCCATTAGTAGAAGGGTTATTGTTTATCAACAGTGTGTTTTGGAACTTCTGTAAGATAATTAACCTATCCTCTATTGGCTTGATTAGTTTAAGTGTATACGTCTTACTTGTCTTACCATCTTCTGACGTCACTGTGATATCCTTATAATAAACTTTAGGATCACGAGTGTCTACAGTAAATGCCTCAGGCACGTTTAACGATGAATAGTCTGTGAACGACACAATATCTACATCTGTGATATCCTCATAAGGTGTAGGTCTAAGCATATGTTCAATTACTTGACCTGGCTTTTTATAAACTACTCCATTAATAATAAGCTCAAAAATCTCTGCATCCTTACTTGGTGTACGATCTTCTTTAATCTCAAATCTCGCTGTTAATCTCAAGTCGTTATAATTAGTTCCCCCAACAATTCTAGCAACAGCTTCATAGATACCTACTTCTGTTTGTTTTGCTTTTTCATAAACCACAGTCACGCCTGTTGGTAATGCTCCTGTAATTTCAATGAACTGTTCAGCCTTATTATATGCTACTACTTTGTCAATGAAGCTCACTCCTGTAATATTAGCTTTATTAATTTTTAAAGTTGTAGTTAAAACTAAATCTTCATAGTTATCACCTCCTTTAATAATTGCTTTCGCTAAGTATTCTCCTGCATTTACTCCTTCATTACTTTCGTAAGATACACTAGCTTCTTTTGGTAACTCTCCTACTATTTCAATTCGTTGAGTCAATCCATTATAAGTAGTCTCTTTCCCTTTAAAAGTAACTCCAGAAATAGCCGCTTTAGCAATCTTTACAGTAGTTGTGAACTTCTTATCTTCATAGTTCTTACCTCCTTTTACAATTGCTTCTACTGTGTAATCTCCAGCTTCTGTTGGCACTCCTGTTAAAGTTTTACCTTCTTTGTCCTTGTAATTATATTCTACTACTAAGTCTGTTGGTACTCCTTCTACTTTCACCTCTTGTGGATTACCGTTATAAGTAACTGTTTTACCCTCTAGTGTTCCATTAGGAATTACTGCTTTAGAGATTGTTACTTTAGCTTCGAACTTCTTATCTTCATAGTTCTTACCTCCTTTTACAATTGCCTCTACTGTGTATTCTCCAGCTTCTGTTGGTGCTCCTTGAATTGGGTTACCGTCTTTTGAGTAAACATAAGTAACTTCAAAATCACTTGGTACTCCTTCTACTTTCACCTCTTGTGGATTACCATCATAAGTAACTGTTTTACCTTCTAGCGTTCCATTAGGAATCACTGATTTAGAGATTGTTACTGTAGCTTCGAACTTCTTATCTTCATAATTAGTTCCTCCTTTTACAATTGCCTCTACTGTGTATTCTCCAGCTTCTGTTGGTGCTCCTTGAAGTGGGTTACCGTCTTTTGAGTAAACATAAGTAACTTCAAAATCACTTGGTACTCCCTCAACTGTTACACCTTGCGGGTTACCATCATAAGTAACTGTTTTACCTTCTAGCGTTCCATTAGGAATCACTGCTTTAGCAATTGTTACTTTAGCTTCGAACTTCTTATCTTCATAATTAGCACCTCCTTTTACAATTGCCTCTACTGTGTAATCTCCAGCTTCTGTTGGTGCGCCTTGAATTGGGTTACCATCTTTTGAGTAAACATAAGTAACTTCAAAAT
>NZ_FNYS01000016.1:40037-58588 GCF_900109075.1 Myroides marinus
CTGGTACTCCCTCAACGATTACTCCTTGTGGGGTTCCATCATAAATAACTGTTTTGCCATCTAGTGTTCCTCCAGGAATCGCTGCTTTAGTAATCTCTAAGTCTTGTGTTATTGGCTCAAGATTATAGTTCTTATCTTCTAAAGTAACCGTTACTTTATACAATCCCGCTTCAGTTGGTGCTCCTTGAATTGGATTACCATCCTTATCTGTATAAGTATATTTTAAATTTACTCCTGCTGGTACAGTTCCCTCTACAACAAGAGACTTAGGCTGCCCATCATAAACTACAGGGCTACTTGGTAGTGTTAAACCTTCAATCTTTGCTTTTTTAATAGTAAGTGTAACAGGTGGCACCACACCTGTATAAGTATAATTATTTCCTGTAACTATAGTAGCTATCACTGTATACACACCTGCGTCAGTTGGCTCTCCTTGTATAAGAGTTCCATCTTTTGAATAACTATACGTTACTTTTACCTCTTCAGGCAATACTTCTTCTATAACAACAGTATGAGTATTTCCATTATAGAAAACTTCCTTACTCTTAAGAGTAATCGAAGAAATAGTCGCTTGTTTAACTTCTAAAGTTACTTTTACTTCAAAGTCCTCATAAACATCTCCACCATCCATTTGAATAGTGGCAGTATAAGTTCCTACATTTTTTCCTTTTACTTCCACAGGTGAACCTGCTTTAATCTTTACTCCTGCTGGTAATTGAGAAAGATCGACACCTAAAGTTTGTTCTGAGCCATTATACTTTACTTCACTTATTTGTGCTTTAGCTTCATAAACTTCTTTCTTAATAGTATAAGTTGATGTGTCAGTAACAGATTCGGCATCACTATAAGCATACGTTATTTCTATAGTATAGACACCTGCTTTAATCATTTCTGTTACAATGGTACCCTGACTATTTTTAACTGTTATTTTATCTATAGATACTCCTGGTACATTACTTAAATCTGCTTGAGGTATTTTATTGTAATTATCATTCCCATCATAATCAATCACAATATTACCAATTTTATGAATAACACTTACTGTACTTGTAGCTTCAAACGGCATATAATTCACAGATCCCCAATGTTGTCCAGCTACTTCATATTGTCCATAATCAGTAATTTTGGGAATATTATCTATTGCAGGTACTCCATTTATTGCATACTCTATTTCTCCATCATCTAAAATCTCTTGAGGAATATCTCCTATTACATTATAAACAAAACCATCTGCTCCTATACCAATCACTATTTTATTGGGTAAAGTCACTGGAAAAGGAAGTTGATTAATCGTAATACTTTTATCAGTCATTACTCCTAACAGAGTTTGACCTCCAGAAGTAGTAATACGATAAACATTAATAGCTTTTTTCTCATCACCAGCATTTGTTGGCCATGGAACAGGTTTACCTCCAACAGGTCTATATTCTATTTTAATATCATGTGGTAATACTTTACCTTCTTTAAGCTTAGGCTGTTTAGGTGTTCCATCATAATCATAAACACTCTCATTCTCAAACAACTCTTTTATTTCAGCAAATGTTATTGTACTAGGCTCCTCTGCATAAAAAGTGTTTTCATTAGAATTAGGTTCAGCATTACTGCCTATGGTGGTCTCTAAATCTATGTTCTCTTTAACAGTATAAGCAACAGCAGTCGTTAATGCTAAAAAAGGAAGCAGGGACGTACTTATTAGTTTTATTTTCATAAAATATGATAATTTTCAACGAAAATAATCAAAAATTGATATAATTTAATTAATTAAAACCAATACAATAACTTATATCAAAAATATAATTCAAAAAACAAACACACTTTAAATAAATAAGAAAACTATTACACATTATCTAACAATAAAAAAACTAACTATTATGCCATTTATATCAATTACACAAAAATAACAGCATGTCATTTTATTTCACAAAACACTGCTACACAGCAGCATCACTATACTCACACGAATACATTCTTTTTTAAAAACATAAGCAAAGAACCTTTTAAGATTTTAGTACTAATTACTACTTTTTTAGGGGCTAAAAACAATAAAGTTGCACAATCACTTGTACAGCTTTATTCTTATCAATCCCAATTATCATTCTCAATTACAAAATCTTATAAATAAATATCCCTACCTTATATATAATTTCATTATCTCTTGTAAGAAATCATAAACTTCTACTGCTTTCTCAGCATGCCTCTTTTGATATTTGAGTTGAATACTATGTCCATACACTAAATCAAAACGTATCCAACCACCAATCTCTTTTATTAAATACAATGGTTGCTCCTCAGTATGATAGGCTTTATCAAAAGTGTACCCCTTTAAAAAAGCTTGATGCATTTGTTCTACAACTTCCATTCTCCTTTCTTTAAACTGAATGAAATCATCGAATGACAATCTCTCCCAGTCATCATATGAATCAAAGTAGTAATCTCCTTTCAAACCATACATCTTATCATAATGTACTATAACCTCAGCTAAACTATTCAACTTAATAGGTCGCTCACTATGTCTTGGTAAAATCATATAAGGCGCCTCAGCATCAATCAAACAAATAACATCTCCATCTATAGTAGAACCAATAGAAATACTATTTAATGCTTTCTGTTCATCATCTTTTTCCCATTGCCATATATCCATGTATTCACTAAACGTGCTCTTTACATAATCTTTATCTGGAGCATTAAACATCAACAGATTATTAATTTCTCCTAAACCATACGTCTTTAAGAACAACAGATAATCAATAGGAATACTATATTCTTTCAACTCCTTCACTGCTTCTATTTCTTGTGCAGTATATTGTTTTACATCTCCAGTTGTATATAATGATATTGTCATAACCTTCTGTAGTTTATTAGTTTCATAAGTAATCAAAACTCAAAAGCTGTACAATTACTTGCACAGCTTTTCTTATTAATCTTCTCTACTTCCATCATCAGCCATTCGGACAATCTTAGGAGTAAACATCGCTACTACATCTACTAAGTCACCTTGAGCAGCCATCACCTGATGAATATCTTTATAAGCCATAGGAGCTTCATCTTTTCCTGCTCCTATTAACTCAACACCATTATCTGATAACACCGCTTTTATATCAGCTGCTTTCAGATTCTTGATAGCTTGTGTTCTACTCATTTGTCGTCCTGCTCCATGTGAAGCAGAATTTAAAGCCTCTTCTTCTCCTTTACCTCTCACTAAGAATCCTGGTGCAGTCATCGAGCCTGGTATAATCCCCATCACACCTTTACTCGCAGGAGTAGCTCCTTTACGGTGTACAATAACTTCTTTACCTTGGTACATCTCTTTCCAAGCGAAGTTATGGTGATTCTCTATCTTAGCTAACACCTCAGCACCAATAGCTTTAGTCAACTTATCGTGAATCACTTCATGACAAGCAGAAGCGTAATCACCAGCCAAGTTCATCATTGCCCAGTACTCTTGTCCTGCTTCTGAATTCAGATCAAGGTAAGCTAAGTTCTTCGCCTCATAGGGTAACTTACAAATATCCTTAGCTATCTGAGTATATCTACCTGCAATAGTCGCTCCCATACCTCGAGAACCAGAGTGTGTTAATAGCGCTAAATAAGTTCCTTTATCAATATTCAAGACCTCATCTCGCTCCATAAACTCCATTAATCCCCACTCTACAAAGTGATTTCCTCCTCCTGATGATCCCAACTGTTCCCAAGCTTTATCTTGTAGGATCTTAATAAAAGGATTTAGATTGAACTCTCCTCTATCTAAGATATCGTGTTGTGTTTTATACTGTCCTTGAAATCCTTGACCTGCTCCAAACTTGGTATGTTTCACCAATTGTTCTTTTAACAAACCTTCCATTCCATAGAACTCCACTCCTTTAATATCAAAAATAGACAGCGCCATTCTACACCCGATATCAACACCTACACCATAAGGAATAACAGCATTTTCAGTAGCTAATACTCCGCCAATAGGCAATCCATATCCTTGATGCGCATCAGGCATTAAAGCACCTGCTACTGCCACTGGCAACTTCACAGCTACTTGCATCTGCTTAATAGCTCCTTCTTCTATATGGTCTGCTCCATAAATACTGTAAGCAACAGCTTCTTCTTTTAGAGGAATAATATCTTCTTCTACTCTTAGACCTACTCCTTCTACAATTGCAGTTGCCAACTTACCAAATACTTTATGGTTCACATAATCTTCCGCATTATCTAATACCATTTTATAGTGAGCTAACATCTCTACCTTAGTCAGACCAGTTCTTTTCTTATTCGCTTTTAAAGCAATCCCTAATAACTCAGTCTGCGGGTATCCTAAAGCCAATAAATCATTTCCATTAATTGGTGTATTATCTTTCATTGTTTTCAGTTTTCTGCTAACAGTTTACAAGGTGAACCGTTAGCTGTCCACTGTAAACTGATAACTAATTTTTAAAATATTTTAAATAAGCGGTATTGTGATACTCTTCTTTCACTTCATAAGCAATAAGTATCTTCGCTTGTTTTGATGTTTTGTCTAATGTTGCAACTCCTTGTGTTGTTAAGAAAACCAATTGACCATCTTTTGTTTCTTCAATATTTGTCAATGGTTTAAATCCTTCATTGATTGCGTAAGTTTCTAACTCTTTTCCTTTTAAGTCTAACACAAAGATTTGCTTAGTTGTATATCCGATAAGGCGTTCTCCTGATTTGTGCCAATTGACAATCTCCTCTCCCAAGCCATACTTCCATTGCTCAGAACCATCTTTAGTGTTTACCCCTATCAATGCTTGTTCATCACTATCGCCTTTGCGTACTTGTATAACGAAAGTATTGTTGTACAATGCTGTATTTCTATCTGAGTTAGTAGCTAACTTAGGATACTCCTTAGACTGATATCTCCATTTATAAATAGATAAATTGTCTTTAAAGTTGTTCTTAGGATCCATAATATCATCATTATCTCCCTTTACATTAGCATCCTCATTAAAAGGTATCGCATAGAACATTCCACTTTCTTCTCCAAAGTACAACGTTTCTCCATCACTCTGCATCTGTGCATACAATGGGCTATCGAATGTAATACCATCATACATACCATAGCTTGTACCTGTTCCAAGTAGAGAATACTTATTTAAGTAAATACCAGAATTCACAAATACCATCTCTTGACAAAGCACTGGTTGTGATAGATTATACTTTGTTTCTATCCCTTCTATCTTAAACTCTGTACCATCACCTTTATTGATTACATAGAAGTAAGGATCATTCCCTCCGCCTATACTCACCATATATAATTTGTCCTTGTACTGTAATGGTTGTCCCATAAAGTAAGGCTCCCCTCTTTCTTCTGTATAAGACCCATCGTCTCCTACTGCCATATCCATCATCCCACTTTGTCCAGCAGTATAGCTCCACTTCTCTTTTCCTGTAAGAAGATCTAAAGCTACTAACTTACCACTTTCAAAAGGCATGTATAGTGTAGTCTCGTCAAACGTAAACTTGTTTCTGTTTCCAGCTTCATCTACTGCAGAGGTATATTCCCACGCTACCTTTTTATTGTCTAAGTCAAAGTTGATAACTTTGCCATTACTACTAAAAATAAGCGTTTGTTGCGCAACCTTTACTGTAGGTTCTGCAGTCTGTTTGTTCTGACAACCAAAGAATGCAAATAAGCTTGCTAAGGATAATAAGAGTTTTTTCATATCTATTTTGTTTGAAGTAGTTCGCATTTATTGAACTGCTGCAAATATATTATTTTCCACAATTCACTAAGTAGTGAAATAGCTATATTAGTTGACAGTTTTCTGTTAACAACAGACAATCCATAAACTGTGAGCTAATTACATAATTCAATAAAAACACCTACTTTTACTTATCACAATATTTAGACTATGAAAGAACCTCGTTTATACGTAGACTTTAACGAATTGATAGATCACAGCCTCGTTCTTCTCTCTCAATCTGATTATAAAGCAGACTCTGTGGGAAACTCTATTTATTTATATGAAGGAAAAATAGTATCTATCTATATGGATGATACTGATGAAGAAGGTAACCCTGACAATCTACTTGCAGAAGGCATCGTCATCCCTAATCCTTTTCCTAATCACATAGCGAAATGGTGTTGTCAAATTAATGAAAAAGGTATTTACCATGAGTCAGAGGAAAGGTAATTAACAGCTCACAATCCTTAAACTGTGAACCGTTAACCGTTAACTATCTCAAGAACACCTCTTTCAATTGTTTCAAGACATTACCTCCACCAGACAAGCTGATTTCCCCTACTTTATCAGCAATCTTTTCGATGTATTCCATCTCTTTTAATCGCATCAACATCTCGTTCTCTTCCATCAACTTCGCAGTGTTTAACAAGCTACGTGTTGCAGCAGTTTCCTCTCTACGAGTAATCATATTGGCTTGTGCTTTTTTCTCAGCGATTAACACCTGATTCATAATCTCCCTGATGTCTCCTGGTAAGATGATATCTTTGATACCACACATTCTCACCTCAATTCCTAATGTAGCAATCTCTTCTCTTACCCCAGCTAATATCTCAACAGACAAGTTCTCCTTATTCTCCATCAACTCGTCAAAAGACATTCTACCTACTTTCTCTCTCAACATCAACTGAACTACATTGTACATCTGCTTCTCCACGTCTTTGTTATCCACATAAGCTTTTAACAAGTCTTGTACTTGGTACACCAAGTTAAAGTTGATACGCAACTGTACTTTGTCTTTTGTCAAGATCTCTTGCCCATTCATATCCATCACTTGCTGACGCACATCTACTAAGATGATTTGTACCTTGATATCATTTTTCCAATATCTATACTCACCTGCATTTAAGATCTCTTGAAACTGTCCATCTACAAATAACAATCCTTTCTCATTAGCCCCCACTGTGTACATACGCACATAGCTTGGCATATTAGACTTACCAGTGATATTTCTTGCTATTGACTTATCTACTTCTAACCCTTCAGTATTATATCTCTCGAATGAATACTCTTTAGCAGATTTCCAGTAGATATGTCTTCCTGCTCCTAATACGTTGTTAAACACTTTATTTCTGTACACCAATACAACTTCATTATCCATCACATCGATTACTTCCAACATCGCATTCAACTCAGTATTTTGTAACAAGGCATCTATATCTCTACGCATACCGAATGCCTCAGCCATATTGTACTCCATCACTTCCTTCTCACCCCATAACCAATACTGACCTGCAGTATATACTTTTTGTAATTCTCCTTGTTTAGACACTAAGGCAACGTGGTTTGTTTTTACTTGTAACTTTTTCATAGTTGTATATTTTTAATGTTTTACGTCTTTATCATAAAGAACAGTCTAAATAGGTTTCCCTTACCTCAGGCGGAAAAAGAAGTACACTGAGAAATAGAATAGTTTGTGTATAGTCCAGAACAACTCACTAAGCAAGTCATCCACTCTATATCATCCCTTATTCCTCTTTCAGAGTATAGCTTGTTTTTACAGGCTTTGATAAGTTGTCTTTTGTTCTTTTAGTTTAACACTGTAAAGAAGAAAAGACAGAAACACTATTTGACTGAACCTTTTTATAGGAGAGGATTTTTAATGAAGTTCCTCTGCTTCTTCCAAAATTGCTTAAAAGGCAATTGTTCTATTCTACCAACTGAACTATATTATCCTCAGATAATAGTAGGACTCGAACCTACGACACGAACATTTATTACTAATCCCATATTAGTTGTTCATCAAGGGTTACAAACAGGATAAGGTTAACTACTGTCCCTCACTTCTGCGCTATACCGAAACGCTTCCAAGGTTTGTATCTTTCGAACAGTACAAAGATGCACACCTAACTACGCAACCAAAATGCGCAGTTATAAATATTTACAAATAATTTTAATAAACCCTATATATCAATACTTTACAATTAAAAATAATTTACAAAAAACAATAGTACGCAAATACATTACGCACTTAAAGATAAGAATACGTATATTTGACTAAGGAAAAACACTTAAAACCTATGGCTACGAATAAATTAGCACTATTGCGCTACCGAATTATTGATGAATGTCTTCAGAACAGATTCAGAAAGTGGACATTAAATGACCTTATCGAAAAGGTAGCTGATGGACTATATGAATATGAAGGTATAGACTCTGGAATTAGCAAGCGTACTATACAGCTTGACATTCAATCTATGCGTAGTGATAGTTTAGGGTACAATGCTCCGATTATCGTAGTAGATAGAAAATATTACACTTACGAAGATGCTAACTACAGCATCAAGAACTCTCCTATCAATGATGCAGATATGGAGAAACTAAAAGAGGTAGTCGCTATCCTAAAGCACCTCAACGGATTTAGTCAGGTAGATGAGATGAGTGAGGTAATCGCTAAGCTGGACAATAGTTTGCTTACCCGTAGTACGAAAGCTCCTAACTATATACAGATGGAGGGCAACAGTCTACTTAAGGGGATCAAGTTTATCAGCCCTCTATATGAGGCTATCAAAAACAAACAGACTTTATTAATAGAGTATAAATCGTTCAAATCTAAAGAGGCTTCTAAAAACTTCTACTACCCTTACCTACTAAAGGAATATCGTAACAGGTGGTTCGTAGTAGTGCGCAGTAGTAAAAACAAGCATTTACTTACCTTAGCCTTAGACCGTATCCTCAATGTATACGCCATAGCTAACGAACCGTATAAAGAATATGAAGGTGTTGACTTTGATAGGTATTATGAAGATACGCTTGGGGTAACCAAAACAGAAAGCGATAGAGCTCAAAAAGTAATCCTATGGGTCAATGCGTACAATATACCGTATGTCAAAACAAAACCTATCCATCCATCCCAACAGGTAATAGAAGAAAACCACGATGGTATGAAGATAAGAATTGATGTAGTGCTTAACTTCGAATTGGAAAGAGAGATATTAGGATTCGGAGAATCAATGAAAGTATTAGCTCCGCGCAATCTTCAAAAAAGAATAATGAAACGCGTACAACAGATGTATAATCACTATAATATCACAGATCAGGAGGAATAAAACCTAAACTATTCTGTGATGTACTTTCTAAAAACGACTACCTTTACCATTCTTAATACAATACACAAACCCCATATTACATGGATCAACAACAAATAGAAGATATCTTTAATAGAACCTTTGCTGGATTATCCCTATTCTATAGAGACTGTGAACTAAGTCAAAACTTAATAGACAAATATCAAGTAGGTCAAATCATACAAGAACGAGGTTTTACAGATGCCACATATAAAGGTGGAGGATTAGCTACTAACCTACGTTACTTAATAGCTTCTGCACACGCTAAGGATGTAGCTGCTCTAGTACCACAGATGGAAGAGTATGGATTAGTAATGCTAAGTAGTCAATCTTTCTTTAAAGTACTAGACATACTAAAAGTAGAAAACAAAACTCAAATCCTTCTATTAGAAATCCCTGAAGACACAGTAGAGTTCTTTGAGAACAACTCTTCTAATATTGAAGAACAAATAATAGAGAAGGCAAAAGAGAACTTTAATACTAAAGTGAATTCAGAACCTATTCCTTGTTTACTAAATCAGGAATGGAAAGATAGAACTGCTCTACCGCTAGGTATGAGTGACTCAGGAGAATTCTTTATATAACACTATATAACACAGAAGGCTAGGTAATTGATATTATCTAGCCCTCTGTGTTTCTGTACAGTTCTATTTCAATCTATATTTATGCCTTATTGGGTATTGAATATCTCGCTAATATGTGAGTTATCAGTCCGCTATCAGTCCGTAAAAACAGGTAAAAGAACGGACTCACTACGGACTCATAACGGACTCATAACGGACTTACAGCGGAGTCACTCCATCTCCAGAAAGAAATTGTTTAATAAAAAAGTGAATGTGAAGAGTTATAGAAATAAATATACCTATGGTCTAATGTTCATTATTAGCTTATTACATAAATACAGGATTGATTATTTAAATCAAAGAGTTGATTATTTACACAAAAGTGATTTAAATCATAGAAATAATACTCTCCCCTTCTGTATCTTTGTGCTATGAAAAACTGTATACTAATCATAGTGCTATTATTCTTCGCTAAGCCAATATTCCCAGTATTGGACTTTGTGATTAACTATGATGCTATACAAGAGCTTTGTGTCAATAAGAACAGACCTGAGTTGGAGTGTAATGGTTCTTGTCACCTTAAGAACGAATTAGCTAAAACAGCCCAGGATGAGAACCCTTTCTCTGCTAAAAAGACTTTTCAAACACAATTAGAAGTATTGTTCTTTAACCAATATGATTGGTCACTAGCTCAAGTTATTCAACAAAATTATTCTATAGAAGTAGCTGATAGCTATAGCTCTGACTATTACTATCTACCTACATTAGACTTGGTGAAACCACCCCTCGTATAATCTTATTTTATTTATCGGAATAGCTATACTGTATAAACAATACGGTAAAGCTTTATACATCTATAGTATTCATATACTCAATAGATGTGCTCTCACCTATTTTAAATATTTATAAGATTACACAAATGAAAAAATTAATATACTTCGCATTAACAATCATCTCTTTAGGATTAACTACATCATGTACATCAGATGATAATGCTATGGATAAAGGGACAACTACTAATCCAGATACTTCAGAATTAAAAACAAAAGTATTAGAACAGAAAGTTGACAACTACAATATTGTTATCTATAGCAATGTAAAAGAATTCTATGCGCCATCTACTACGCCAATTCTTGTAGAGTTTACAGATGTTGACAATCCAAATAACAAAGATTTTTCAGATGCAGCAATGAGTATCTTAATGCACATGACTATGAATAATGGTCATAAGATGAGTCATTCTGCTCCTATGTTACAATTAACACCAGTAAAAGGATCTACTAATAAGTTTCAAGGAGAAATCATGTTCTCAATGGCGGGTATGGATTTAGAGAAAAACTACTGGGAAATAACATTAAATGCTAAAAACAAAGAAGTTAAAATAGCTACTAAAGTGAAGACTACGGTTAAGAATGGTATATTCTATGACAGAAATAATATCGACTCTATTCAAGGTAGTGATAGAAAAACATTAGAAACTTTCAATGTTGATGGGGTAAAACATTTTGCAGCTTTTCACCTATCAAATAAATATAAAGTTGGAAATAACGATATAGCTGTATCTCTATACAAAAAAGGAGATAATATGGGAATGACATTCCCTGAAGTAGATAATTTAATCGTTACTATAGACCCAAGAATGCCTGATATGGTTAATCACGGTGTATTAGAAGGAATTATCACTTTGAAATACAATACGAACACAAAACAGTACGAAGGAAAATTGCCATTAAGTATGACTGGATATTGGTTTTTAAACTTAGTAATTAAAAATGCTGCTGGAGAAATAATAGCAGGACAACCTGTAGGAAAAGATAGCGATGGAAAAGAAACAGTAAACGGAGATAAATTCCTTGATCTTATCTTCTAATAGTATTACTTCCTAATAAAGCATTAACTATAACTTTCACTTAGTTTCTTATTACCATGATTTTAAAAAACCAGTATATTACTAGTATATTGTTAACTCTTCCTACACTTGTATTGGCACAGAATAATCAAGATACTTTAACCAATAAAGCTTTAGAAGAGGTAGTAGTAACACACTTCTCTAAAAGTAAAAACCTAGTAGATAAAAAGCCTTTAGCTTCTGTAGATGACTACTTATCTAAACAAGAAAACATCACACTTGTACGTAGAGGAGCTTATGCATGGGAGCCAATGATAAACAATATGGCTATCGAGCGTACACGACAAACAATTGATGGTATGCAAATCTTTCATGCCTGTACAGACAAGATGGATCCTATTACTTCTTATGTTGAAGTAAACAATTTGGACGGGATGGACATTACTTCTGGTTCGCAAGGTTCTATGTTTGGAGCTACTCTTGGTGGTAGTATAGACTTGCGTACACGTAAACTTACATTCACAGAACAGAAAGAACTAAAAGGTCAAGTTCAAACAGGTTTTGAAAGTATCAACAAGCAAAAAATAGTAGGAGGTAATTTTGACTTCACTTCTAAAAAGTTTTATGCCAGTGGTTCTATCATGTTTAGAGATGCTGATAACTATAAGGCTGGTGGTAACAAAGAAATACAGTATTCTCAATTCAGAAAACTTAATGCTTCTGGTATTATAGGATACGCTATCAATACCTCTAATAGTATTGAGGCTGCAGTAATTTATGACAAGGCAACAGATATTGGCTACCCAGCTTTACCAATGGATGTATCATTAGCCGAAGCCATTATTACCTCTGTAAAACATACTTATGCCCCTACTGAGTCTTGGATAGATAAATGGGAGACTAAATTATACTACAATACAATCACCCATAGAATGGACGATACCAACCGTCCTATTGTACCTATTCGTATGGATATGCCAGGGTGGTCTGATACTTATGGTGCTTATTCTACGCTATCGACTACGATTAAGGAAAAACACCATGTTAGTATCAATGCCAATACTTATTACAATAAGTCTTTAGCTGAGATGACTATGCTATCCAGCACACCAGGCTCTTCAAATATGTTTGCTTACACTTGGCCTAATGTCAAAACAAACTATGGAGGATTAACTATTAAAGATCATTGGCAAATAGATGATAAAAACAGCTTAATGCTATCTGGTACTTTAGGAATTAACTTCAATCACGTTAGTCAAAAAGGAGTTGATCAATTAGGAATATTTTTAAATGACAATACCTTTAAACAAAACAAAACGCGTACAGTAGGTAACTTTGCGATTAATTATGAACGCGCAGAAAATGTTTGGTTCTATGGTATAGGTGTAGGTTATGGTAATCGCGCTCCTTCTGTTTCTGAAGGGTATGGATATTATCTATTTAACAGTGGGGATAGATATGATTACATAGGTAACCCAAATCTTAAGAACGAATCTTCTTATGAGGGGAACTTCTTTCTTAAATATGCTACACCAGCGTTCTCTACTAAATTATCAGGTTCTATATTCTACTTAGACAATTATATCATTGGAGTAATAGATCCTATTTATAACGCGATGACTTATGGAGGACTTGGAGTAAAGAAATATACTAATATAGATTATGCTATCCAAGGTACACTAGACTGGAACTTCACGTATAACATTGACTCTAATTGGAAATTATCGGGAGGATTGACCTACAGTTATGGTGAGGACAGCAATAAAAACACTTTACCTTTTATAGCTCCACTTGCTTATAGAACTTCGGTTGATTATAAATACAATGCTTTTAGAACGCAATTAAGTTTAAAAGGTAATGCTGTAAAAAATAATGCAGCAGAAGCTTATGGAGAAGTTAGAACACCTTCTTATGCAATAGTAGACTGGAACGCAAACTACGAATTCCATATTAAAAAACAATCTTTGAATGTAGGTATCGGAGTTGAGAATATTCTTGACACATACTACTCTACCTATGCGGATTGGAATAAGATACCTAATCCTGGTAGAAACTTCTTTGTCAATTTATCTTATAAATTATAATTCATATCAAGTCAGTAACAGTGTTACTGACTTTTTTATTACCTTAGAGATATTAAAATCAATGATATATGAAAAATAACTTTGTACTTTATCTTCTCGTATTAACGCCTTTGATCATTAGTTTCTTTGTATTCATAAAAAACTTAGACAATGAACAGACATGGAAAATTGTTGCCTCAACAAGTGGTTTCTTAGTTTTTTTATTTTTATCAATAATCTTTTTAATCCAACAGAAGAAAAAAGCTAAGTAATTACAGAATATCTAAGAACCAAAAACCGTAGTGTAATATCTCCTTTTGGTTACACTGTTTAGGTGCATCATAGGTTTTATAAACTATCTCTCCTAACTCAAAGGGAACTGGTTGTTTAAACATTGGTCCATCATACACAAAGGTGTGGAACTCTCCATTCTCTCCACAAGGATCAACCCCTTCTGGCAAATCTTCTATAAACTGTTTATCAATAGTTCTACCTACAAAGCTTTTGTCTAAATACTGCTCATTCACACAGACTACAATTGTCTTTAGACCGCTATCTAACATCTCATGGATAAGCTCTGTTGTATTCCTATTCCACAATGGAAATACTCCACGTATATTTAATCTAGCTAACTGTGCCTCTCTAAATGTTTTTAAGTCTTCTAAGAGGATATCTCCATACACACTATCTCTTATTCCTAAATCATTGTATTTAGTAAGCTGAGCCGTTATAATAGCTTCGTATTCCTGTAAGTTTAACTTCTCATTGAGATAAACAATATCTAATGGCAATCCCAAACACTCTGCTTGACGTTCTAATACTTCACTTCTTATGCCATGCATAGATACACGTCCGAAGTGTTCGTTTACAGTTGTCATTAAGCGAGTCACCTCAATATCATCATCTTTTTGCAGTTGATACAATGCATAAGCGGCATCCTTACCACTACTCCAATTTAAAAAAGCTTGTCTCATTTTTCTTCTTATCTATTGTTCAAACAAGATATAAAAAAAACGGTCTCACTACTGTGAAACCGTCTTTATTAATTTATGTCATCGAAAATTATACTTCTCTATTTGGATCAAATGCTTCTAAGATTTGAGCAACTCTTTGTACGAACTGTCCTCCTAAAGCTCCATCTACTACTCTGTGGTCGTAGCTGTGAGATAAGAACATTTTCTGACGGATACCGATAAAGTCTCCTTCTGGGGTTTCGATAACTGCAGGTACTTTACGGATAGCTCCTAATGCTAAGATACCTACTTCAGGTTGGTTGATAATTGGCGTACCGAATACACTTCCAAAAGTACCAACGTTAGTTACTGTATAAGTACTACCTTGAGTATCGTCTGGTTTTAATTTACCAGCTTTAGCACGGTTACCTAAGTCATTTACCGCTTTAGCCATTCCAACTAAGTTCAATTGATCAGCATTCTTGATAACTGGTACAATTAAGTTTCCGTTTGGCAATGCAGCAGCCATACCTAAGTTAATATTTTTCTTCTTAATGATATAATCACCTTCTACAGAGATATTCATTCCTGGGAAGTCTTTTAACGCTTTCGCTACAGCTTCCATAAAGATAGGTGTGAATGTTAACTTCTCTCCTTCTCTCTTCTCGAATGAGTTCTTAACTTTATTTCTCCAGTTAACGATATTAGTAACGTCCACTTCGATAAATGATTGTACGTGAGCAGAAGTCTGAACAGACTTAACCATATATCCAGAGATAAGCTTACGCATACGATCCATCTCTACAATCTCGTCAGCACCGTTTACAGATACTGGAGCAGCTTTAGTAGCCGTTGCAGTTGATGCAGGAGCAGCAGCTTTAGGTGCTTCTACTTTTGCAGCAACTTGTTGAGGTTGATTACCTCTATTTTTAACGTATTCTAAGATATCATTCTTAGTTACTCTTCCATCTTTACCTGTTCCAGCGATAGCCTCTAATTCTGCTACAGAAATACCTTCTTCTTTAGCAATATTCTTTACTAAAGGAGAAAAGAATTTATCTGAATCAGAAAAATCAACAGAAGCAGATACAGTTTCTTGTGCTACTGCTACAGTTTCTGCTACAACTTTTGCTTCTGCAGGTGCACTAGCTTTTGTTGGAGCTGGAGCAGCTGCACCACCTTCAGTTTCTATAATAGCGATAGTTTGTCCAACTTGAACAACATCGTCTACTTGAAATAATATCTCAACCAAAGTTCCTTCAACTTCTGATGGAACCTCGCTATCCACTTTATCAGTAGCAATTTCTAATACTGTTTCATCAGCGTCAATATGATCCCCTACATTCTTCAACCAGTTTGTAATTGTTGCCTCTGCAACACTCTCTCCCATTTTGGGTAATTTCAATTCGAACTTTGCCATATATATAACCTAAGGTTGTGTTTTCTTATTTAAATTACAAATTTAATAATATTTCAGACTTTTAATAGCTAATTATAAAATTATCATTCTCTCAAAAACTATACTTCTCTTTCCCCATTTCTCTCATTACATCTATTTAAATACTGTTTTTTTACATATTTTCTTTTGAATTTTATTTCAAACTACGCAATTTACTTTTTAACATGTAAATGCCGAAATGAGTCAAAAAAAGACTTCTATAAGTGATAGATGGTGAAATATACAAAAAACTTAGGCAACTAACTAAAAACTTTTACCCTAGGGTAAAACAAAAAAAGCTGACCATCACTGGTCAGCTTTTCTAAATATATAAAATAACAATATTATTATTTGATAGTATTACGTTTACGATCTGTCTCTTTTAAGAAGATTTTTCTGATACGTAACGATTTAGGAGTTACCTCAACGTACTCATCTTTTTGGATGTACTCTAAAGCTTCTTCTAATGAGAACTTGATAGCAGGAATAATTCTAGCTTTATCATCAGCTCCAGAAGAACGAACGTTAGAAAGTTTTTTCGTTTTAGTAACGTTAACAGTCATATCATCACTACGAGTATTCTCACCGATTACTTGTCCTTCATAGATATCATCGTTAGGATCAACGAAGAATCTACCACGGTCTTGTAATTTATCGATAGAGTAAGGAATAGCTTTACCATTCTCCATAGAAATTAATGAACCATTGTTACGTCCAGCGATTTCTCCTTTGTATGGTTGGTACTCTAAGAAACGGTGTGACATAATAGCCTCACCAGCAGTAGCCGTAAGTAATTGATTTCTTAAACCGATAATACCTCTAGAAGGGATTAAGAATTTAATAATCATACGCTCACCTTTAGGCTCCATACTTAACATTTCTCCTTTTCTTAAAGAAACATACTCTACAGCACGTCCAGATAAGTTCTCAGGGATGTCGATAGTTAATTCCTCTACTGGCTCACATTTAACACCATCAACTTCTTTGATGATTACCTGTGGCTGTCCGATTTGTAACTCATATCCTTCACGACGCATTGTCTCGATCAATACAGATAAGTGCAATACACCACGTCCGAATACCATAAATTTATCAGCACTATCAGTTTCGTTTACACGTAGAGCTAAGTTTTTCTCTAACTCTTTAGTTAAACGATCTTTAATGTGTCTAGATGTAACATATTTACCTTCTTTACCAAAGAATGGAGAGTCATTAATAGTAAATAACATACTCATTGTTGGCTCATCGATAGTAATAGTTGGTAATGCTTCTGGGTTTTCGAAGTCAGCGATAACGTCACCGATTTCAAATCCTTCAATACCTACTACAGCACAGATATCACCTGCGTGTACTTCAGTTACTTTTTTACGACCTAATCCTTCAAAAGTATGTACTTCTTTAATTTTAGATTTAACAGTTTTACCGTCTCTCTTAATTAAAGAAATATTCATTCCTTCTTTTAAAATACCTCTATGTAAACGACCAATAGCAATACGTCCTGTAAATGTAGAGTAATCTAAAGATGTAATTAACATCTGAGGAGTACCTTCTTTCATCTCAGCAGCTGGAATGTGCTCTAAAACCATATCTAATAATGGTTCGAAAGAGTCTGTTGGTTGTTTCCAATCATTAGACATCCAGTTGTTCTTAGCAGAACCATATACAGCTGGGAAATCCATCTGCCATTCTTCTGCTCCAAGTTCAAACATTAAGTCAAACACTTTTTCGTGTACTTCTTCTGGAGTACAGTTCTCTTTGTCAACTTTGTTAACTACCACACATGGTTTTAAACCTAAACTAATCGCCTTTTGAAGTACGAAACGAGTTTGAGGCATTGGTCCCTCAAAAGCATCTACGATCAAAAGAACACCATCAGCCATATTTAAAACACGTTCTACCTCTCCTCCAAAATCCGCGTGGCCTGGAGTATCGATAATATTAATTTTTGTTCCTTTATAGCTTACCGAAACGTTCTTAGAAGTAATAGTAATACCTCTTTCTCTCTCGATATCTTCGTTGTCTAAAATCAACTCTCCTGATGTTTCATTCTCACGAAATAATTGACAGTGGTGTAAAATTTTATCAACCATAGTAGTTTTACCGTGGTCAACGTGTGCTATAATAGCAATATTCCTAATTGGTGTCATATAGGGATTTTAAAATTAAAATTTCTTTCTCGTTGCAAATATATTCATTTAAAAATGAATAGTATCAACAAAAAAAGCTCTCAGTATTGAGAGCTTGATATTTTTTACTTACAAACCAAATCGTTGTCTCTATACTACTATAAAGCAGCAACGTGTTTTGTTAATTTTGATTTCAAGTTAGAAGCTTTGTTATCGTGAATGATATTTTTCTTAGCTAATTTATCGATCATAGAAACTACAACAGGTAATTTAGCAGCAGCATCTTTTTGATCTTCGATCAAACGTAAAGCTTTGATAGCATTACGAGTTGTTTTATGCTGATATCTGTTTAACACTCTTTTCTTTTCGTTACTTCTAATTCTTTTTAAAGCTGACTTATGATTTGCCATTTCTTAAATATTTTATTAAGTCTATACTATTTTTCTTTTGTAGTCCGTAGGGGAATCGAACCCCTGTTACCAGGATGAAAACCTGGCGTCCTAACCCCTAGACGAACGGACC
>NZ_FNYS01000016.1:58718-81641 GCF_900109075.1 Myroides marinus
TGTAGTCCGTAGGGGAATCGAACCCCTGTTACCAGGATGAAAACCTGGCGTCCTAACCCCTAGACGAACGGACCATTTGTTTCTCTAATGCGGATGCAAAACTACAATAATTTTTTTATCCCGCAAGAGAAAAACAAAAAAAAATTGAAATTAATATGCTTTAGCAAATAACACTCTACCCTTAGAAGGCTTGCCTGTTAGCACACATATTCCCTCTTCCTCTTTTCTATCAATTGGAATACAGCGAATTGTAGCTTTAGTAAGGTCTTTGATCTTTTCTTCTGTTTCTCCGGTACCATCCCAGTGTGCAGAAATAAATCCACCTTTACCTTCTAACACTTCTTTAAATTCTTCAAAAGAATTTACTTCTGTGATATGTTCTGCTCTATAATCGTATGCTTTCTTATATAAGTTAGCTTGGATAGTCTCTAATAGATCTTGGATATACTCCACGATACCATCTTTAGACACTACCTCTTTTGTCAATGTATCACGACGTGCTACCTCAAAAGTACCATTCTCTAAATCTTTTGGTCCTACAGCTATACGTACAGGCACTCCTTTTAATTCGTACTCAGCGAACTTCCATCCTGGTTTGAATGAAGTACGGTCGTCAAATTTGAAAGAAATATTTAACTTCTTAAATCTATCTGTAATCTTTTTCACTTCCTCACGAATAGCTTCTAACTGCTCGTCAGTTTTATGAATAGGCACGATTACTACTTGTATAGGCGCTAAGTTTGGAGGTAATACCAATCCATTGTCATCAGAGTGAGTCATAATTAATGCTCCCATTAATCGTGTACTAACACCCCATGATGTAGCCCATACATGCTCTTGTTTTCCTTCTTGAGATGTAAACTTCACATCAAATGCTTTTGCAAAGTTTTGTCCTAAGAAGTGTGATGTACCAGCTTGTAACGCTTTACCATCTTGCATTAATGCTTCGATACAGTAAGTTTCGATAGCACCAGCGAAACGCTCATTCTCTGTTTTAAAACCTTTAACTACCGGAATAGCCATAAAGTTCTCAGCGAAATCAGCATATACATCTAACATTTGTTCTGCCTCAGCGATAGCTTCTTTTTCAGTTGCGTGCGCTGTATGACCTTCTTGCCATAAAAACTCAGCTGTTCTTAAGAATAGACGAGTTCTCATTTCCCAACGAACTACGTTCGCCCATTGATTCACTAAGATTGGTAAGTCACGGTATGACTCAATCCACTTTCTATATGTATCCCAAATAATTGTTTCTGATGTAGGACGTACGATTAACTCCTCCTCTAATTTAGCATCTGGATCTACTTCAATAGTCTTTCCATCTTCTGCTGTTTTTAATCGGTAATGAGTTACAACTGCACATTCCTTAGCAAATCCATCTACGTGACTTGCTTCCTTACTAAAATAAGATTTGGGGATAAACAAGGGGAAATAAGCATTTTGGTGACCAGTTTCTTTAAATTTCTTGTCTAACTCTGCTTGCATCTTCTCCCAGATAGCATATCCGTAAGGCTTGATAACCATACATCCACGTACACCTGAATTCTCTGCCAAATCTGCTTTGACAACTAATTCATTGTACCATTTAGAGTAGTCCTCACTTCTTTTAGTAATATTCTTGCTCATTTTTAATATATTAGCAGTTAAAATTGTTTAACTCTTAATTAACTATAATAATTCCACAAAACTAACTAAATTTGTTTTGACCGACAATTAAAAAAACAACGAAATGAAAACAATTATCCAAACTTCTAGAATATTAAGTAAAATCGGAATGTTTTTACTTATAGGAGGATTAACTGTTTCTTGTGGTTCGTATTATAACACATCATATAATGATGGTGTATATAGTCAAAGTGGAAACACTCAACAATATCGCAGCAACCAAAATCCTGACAGAAATTACTATGAGGAGTACTTTAAGTCTAAGAGTGAAGATTTAGAATACTTCACAGATGTAAATCAATATACATCTCCAGTAAATGACAGTGTAGTTCAACACAAACCTAAACAAGCTGTTTCTTACGGTTCTTGGGGAACAGAACCTAGCAGTGTATCTATTAATTTTTATAACAATGGATACTACGGTTACGGATCTCCTTATTATGGTTACAGATATGGCTACCCATATTATGGAGGATACTATGACCCTTATTGGGGTGGTGGTTTTGGTCTAAGCTTTGGCTTCGGTTGGGGCTGGGGAGGCGGATACTATGGACACCCATGGGGTGGATACTATGGTTATCCATACTACGGATACGGATATCCTTATTACGGAGGATACTACCCATACCATAACTCATACTACTCTACTGTAAGATATCCTTCTAATGGACGCTCTAGCTATTCTAGATCTTCATATAATAATGGAGGAAGTTCTTATAATAGTTCGAGAAGCTCTTACTCTAGAAGTAACTATTCAGGTAGTAACAATTATTCGAACTCTAGTAGATCTTCATACTCTAGATCTTCATATAATAACGGTAGCAACTCTTATAATAATAACAATTCTTATAACAATAGCTCTAGAAGTTCATACTCACGTTCTTCTTATGGAACTAATTCTTCTAATAGCTCTCGTTATAATAATACATCTAATAATAACAACTATAACAACTATAACAACAGTTCTAGAAGTTCTTATTCGAGAAGTAGCTACTCTACTCCATCTTCTTCATCTTCATATTCTCGTGGAGGAAGCAGTTATAGTGGAGGTTCTAGAAGCTCTTCAGGAGGAGGTAGTTCACGTAGCAGTTACAGCAGATAATATATAAGTAAACATGATAACTAAAATGAATAAACATTTTTATACACTAGTAAGTTCTATTTTACTTACAGCAGCGGCTACTTATGGACAAGAGCCTACCCCTACTGATATCATGAGGTATAATCAGTCAGACTTAAACGGTACAGCCCGTTTTAGAGGTATGAGTGGTGCATTCGGTGCAGTAGGAGGAGATTTATCTTCTTTAAGTATTAACCCTGCAGGTGGTGCTATCTTTAATCATAACACTGCAGCATTCAGTTTATCATACTTAGATAGAAGTAATAAGTCTACATATTATGGTAATAAAGAAAAAGAGAACTATAATGGACTAGATTTAGGACAGATGGGAGCAGCTTTTGTATTTAACAACTACAATGAGAATGCTACTATGAAGAAGTTCACTATTGGACTTAACTACGAAAGTACTAAGAATATGAGAAATGACGTATTCTTTAGAGGTATGAGTAATGGTAATAGTTTAGGTGATTACTTCCTAAATATGGCTAATAATGCTAAAGTAGATCATAATATTTCGAATCCACAAGGGATTAGAGAAGATCTAAACAATAATTTTAATTATGATCAAGGATATAGTGATGCCGCTTATTATGGTGGTTATGTTGGACAACAAAGTTTCTTAGCTTATCAAAGCTATATCCTTAATCAAGGACAAGGAAATGGTTCTTATACGGCTAACTACAATCAAAACAGTAGATATGACCAAGCTAGAAGACTTAGCACTAGTGGTTTCTCTAGTAAGTTCTCTGGTAACTTCGCTGCTCAGTTAGGTAAAAAATTCTATGTGGGAGCTAATCTTAACTTACACGTTATAGATCATACTCAAAGCAGTATGGCTTCAGAAGTTATTGAGAATCCTGGCTCTAAAGGTTCTATTCACACAATGAATTATTTTAATGAGATGTACACATATGGTACAGGGTTCTCATTTAATATCGGTGCGATTGGACAACTTACAGAATCATTAAGAGCAGGGCTTTCTTATCAATCTCCTACTTGGTATTCATTAAAAGATGAATTAATACAAGGAATGAGTAATTCAATTGTTGGAGAATCCCCAGTAAATTTTTACCCAAGAGTAGTTAACCTATCGGGGAGCTATAGAGTAAAGACTCCTTCACATTTTACGGGGAGTTTAGCTTATGTGATTAATAAAAAAGGGTTAATTAGTGTTGACTATACATATAAAGATTATAGCAATAACAAGTTTAAACCTACTAGTGATGATACTTATTATGGGCTAAACGAAGGAATCAATGCTATGATGACTGGTACTAGTGAAGTGCGTATCGGAGGAGAATATTTAATTAATCAAGTTAGCTTAAGAGCTGGATACCGTTTTGAACAAAGTCCTTATAAAGATGAGTTTAAAATGTATGGAGATCTAAACAGTTTCTCTGCTGGTGTAGGATATACATTTGGTAGTTCTAGATTAGACTTATCTTACTCTAGATCTCATCAGACTTATAAAACGCACTTAGTAGACACAGTAGGCCCAAGTGCTTATGCTGCAGCAGATATCAAAAACACAAATAACTTCGTAAGTTTAACATACAATATCAGCTTCTAACACTTTTTAGAAGTTAGAGTACTTAATCTCTTTATCAGATAAACTGATAAAGAGATTTTTTTATTATACCTTTGCCATTCGATTTTTTTTAACAATAATAAAAACATATATATGAAGGGTATTTTTAAATTATTCTCTGCATTATGCTTGTTTGCTACAGCAACAAGTTTCGCTCAAGAAGCAGTGACTACACCTTTGCGTTACACAGATTCTAACAAAGGTAAATTCTATGTTTACTGGGGAGGTAACCGTGGTTATTTCAGTAACTCTGACATCAGATTTAGAGGAGATGATTACGATTTCGTACTACAAAGCGTAGAAGCATCAGACAAACCTAAAGGATGGCATATTGACTACATCAATCCAGCTCGTATGACTATTCCTCAAACTAACTTTAGAGTAGGTTACTTCGTTAGTGATAAGTACAACGTTTCTATTGGTGTTGACCACATGAAATATGTAATGGATCAGAACCAAACTGTAGGTATCTTAGGATACTATCCTGGGCAAGGTAGCTTTGGAGAAACAATTCCTGGGCAACCAAACCGAGTAAAACTTACAGATGAGTTCTTACAATTCGAACACACAGATGGGTTAAACTATATCAACGTAGAGCTAAACCGTGTAGATGATATCTCTAAGTTATTTGGAGTATGGGATACTGATAAAGTTCAGATCAACTTAACTGAAGGTATTGGAACAGGTATCGTATTACCAAAAACAAACACAACACTATTAGGAAAAGAAAGATATGACGAATTCCACGTTTCTGGTTTTGGTTTTTCTGCTAAAGCAGGTCTTAACGTAACGTTCTTCAAACACTTCTTTGTTCAGGCAGAGTTAAAAGGTGGATATATCGATATGTATGACGTACGTACTACTGCAGACAAAGCAGATAGAGCTATGCACAACTTCTGGTTTGCACAAACAGTTATCGCATTCGGAGGTATCTTCAAATTATAATACTAAGTCATAGACTTTAAATATAGTAAGAGGCTGACATTAAATTGTCAGCCTCTTTTTTTGTTCTCACAATTCACACAATACCAACTTTACTCTCTATATTAATACTTATTCATGACATAACTCCTATTAATAGTTCATTATATGAATAAGTACTATTTTAGTTATTAGTTCATTTTTTTAACTCCTTTTTCTAATTTACACCTCAACATCTTCACTTTTTAAAGCCTCAAAAGGTTCTTTTGGGATACTTTTTTAAAAAATACGTCTTAATACTGCTCTAAAAAGCTCCTTTTTACAAAAAAGTACCTTGTTTTTTTTATTCTCATAATAAGAATAAACAACAACAAGACACTATAAATCAAAACATTAAACAAAAACAGTTTTTCCTATAAACAAAAACAAATAAGGCCTTAAAGCCAATAACCACGTGTACTCTGGGGCATTCCTTTTACAATTCTTCTAGGATTCCTCGAAAATGCTCTACGTAGAAGCCTTTTTATAGAAGAACTATAAAAGTACCTTAGAACTATCCTAGACTAAAGTGACATCACTATTGCCTGTGTATTTTGTTTCTGTATCTAGATATCACATCCTCTAACTTTTATTAAAATAAATCAAATCATTTCATACAGTCTTCATATACATAAAGCTACTTTTGCACCTCTATCCTATTCAATAACAATACATATACTAAAACAGAATGCTTATAATTAGGAGGGCGTTTCATATAATTATACTAAAGCCTATGTTTTGTAGCTAAAAAAAATGTAATTTTGCAGTCCAATTTTTTAAATCAATGAGAACCAAAACTTTAAAAAAGAATAAAATCAACGTAGTAACTTTAGGTTGTTCTAAAAACGTTTACGATAGTGAAGTGTTAATGGGACAATTAAAAGCTAGCGGAAAAGATGTAACACATGAAGCTGCTACTGATGAAGCGAATATTGTAGTAATCAATACTTGTGGTTTTATCAATAATGCTAAAGCAGAATCTGTAAACACAATCTTAGAATACGTAGATAAAAAAGAGCAAGGTATTGTTGACAAAGTCTTCGTTACTGGATGTTTATCTGAGCGATATAGACCTGATTTAGAAGCTGAAATCCCTAATGTAGATCAATACTTCGGTACTACAGATCTTCCTTTATTACTTAAAGCATTAGGAGCTGACTATAAACACGAATTATTAGGAGAACGTTTAACTACTACTCCTAAGAACTATGCTTACCTTAAGATCGCAGAAGGATGTGATCGCCCTTGTAGTTTCTGTGCTATTCCATTAATGCGTGGAAAACACGTATCTCAACCTATTGAGAAATTAGTAAAAGAAGCAGAAGGATTAGCTAAAAACGGAGTAAAAGAATTAATCTTGATTGCTCAAGATTTGACTTACTACGGATTAGATTTATACAAAAAGAGAAACTTAGCAGAGTTACTAGAGAACCTTGCTAAAGTAGAAGGTATCGAATGGATCCGTCTTCACTATGCATTCCCTACAGGATTCCCTATGGATGTATTAGAATTAATGAAGAGAGAACCTAAGATCTGTAATTACTTAGATATTCCATTACAACATATCTCTGACAATATTTTAAAGTCAATGCGTCGTGGTACTACACAAGCTAAAACTACTAAATTATTAAAAGAATTTAGAGAAGCCGTACCTGGTATGACTATCCGTACTACATTAATCGTAGGATACCCTGGAGAGACTGAAGAAGACTTCCAGATTATGAAAGATTGGGTACAAGAGATGAAGTTTGAGCGTTTAGGATGTTTTACATACTCTCACGAGGAGAATACACATGCTTACTCTTTAGTAGACGATGTACCTGAAGAGGTAAAACAACAACGTGCAAATGAGATTATGGAGTTACAAGCTCAGATTTCTTTTGATCTTAACCAAGAGAAAGTGGGACAAACACTACGTTGTATCATTGACAGAAAAGAAGGTACTGAGTTTATCGGACGTACAGAATTCGATAGTCCTGATGTAGATAACGAAGTGAGAATAGACGCTACACAACACTATCTTAAGATAGGTGAGTTTGCAAATATTCACATTGATAGTGCTTATGAGTTTGACTTATTTGGTACACCTGTAAAATAATAAACTAAAGCTGTTCAGAGATGAGCAGCTTTTTTTATCTTTATATGTGATCATCACTAACACTGATCATACCGCGTTTTCTAATAAGGCATTGATGTTCTATCCTATTATTTACACTTTGATAATATTGAGGTAAAACATAGAATACATTAAACAGTCATATTTGTCTAAACAATTAGAAAACATACCATGAAACTAAAAACACAACTATTAGCCATAATATTAAGCATGACAGCAACAGCATTTGCTCAAGAATATAATCCATTAAGAATAGGACACAGAGGTGCTATGGGACACATTACAGAAAACACTGTAGAGTCTATCAAGAAAGCTGTGGAGATGAACTGTGACGTAATAGAGATAGACGTTTTTACAGTTAAGGATGGTTTTCTTATGGTACATCATGATGACAAGTTAGAACGTCTAACGAATGGAAAAGGAAAAATAGAAGATTACACTAAAGCAGAACTAAAAAAATTATTAGTAACTGAAAAATATTCAATACCTACTTTAGAAGAGATCATAGATGCTATCGACAGAAAAGCAGTCTTAAACATAGAACTAAAAGGAGCTAAAACGGCTGAACCTACAGCTAAAGTAATAGAAGCATATAAAAAGAAAGGATGGACAGATGCTGACTTCATCATCTCTAGTTTTAAATGGGATGAATTAGAAATTATGCGCAAAAACAATAACAATATTGACATCGCTGTACTTACAGGTAGTGAGCCTGCTGATGCTATAGAGTTCGCTCATAAAGTAAAAGCCGTAGCAATCAACCCTTACTATAAAACGCTAAACCAAGAGAATGTAAGTAAGATCAAACAGGCTAACCTAAAGATATATCCTTATACTGCTAATGAACCAAAAGACATTGAGCATCTAAAGGAATTAAAGGTAGACGGTATCATTACTAACTTCCCTGAAAGAATATAATTTATTTAAACCCAGATTCAGCAATAAACTAATTAACTCGTAGTATTGGGATAAAGCGGAATCTGGGTTAAATAACAGTTTTAAGCAAAAAGGCGTATTCAGATTGAATACGCCTTTTTGCTTATACTATATGTTCTATTAAATTGCTTCAAAGAAGCCTGTAAAATGCTGTAAGAATAGTACCCATAATATGATAATGGTAGTACCTAATATTGCTCCAAAGAGTCCACCGAGGACAAAGTCTTTCTGCTTTAACATCCCTGTACCAAATACGATGGCATTAGGTGGTGTAGATACAGGTAAGAACAATCCACATGATGAACACAACCCTACTACTAGCCCTACTGGCAATAATTGGTCTGGAGGTAATACGATAGCTGCTATATTAATCACAATAGTAGCTGTAGCTGTACTACTCATAATATTAGAGAATAACACTGTAACGACAGCAAAGATGATCATCATCACGATCATATTAAACTCCATACCTGCTAAGAACTGTGAGTAATAAGGTGCTAGCAACTCTTTAATGGCCATCCCTAGAGATAGACCTCCTGCTACTAACATCAGTGTATCCCATGGTAATCTACGTACGTCCTCTGCTGTGATAATACCTAGCATCGGTAAGAACATAATCGGCACCATAGCTGCTCCAGCTGTAGGAATATGTAATCTACTACCTAGCATCCACATCAATACAGTTACAACAAGGATAACGATAACAGCTAATCGCTGTAGTCTCATATTATTAGTCATATCTAAAGCCTTGTTAGCAAAAGATACATCTAGTCCTTTTACTTTAGAGGTATACTTGCGTACTACAGCATACCAGAATCCTCCTAATAATACCACAGCAGGTATAAATCCTAATAGTAACCACTGAGAGAATGTAACGTCAAAACCTTTTGACTTTAATACGTTTACTACAATTAAGTTAGGTGGTGTAGATACCATACTCATCATCCCTGCAAATGTAGCTGCTGCAGGTATACTGATTAGAATAGCCTTAGACATATGAGAATCCTTACCTTCCCTATCGATAAGTGGCATCACTGATGCTAATACCATAGCTGCAGTAGCTGTATTAGATATAATAAGTGATAATACTGAAGTAACTATGATAATACCTAATACTAGTGTGTTAGGGTTAGAGCCAAATACAGAAATAGTCTTTTTAAACAAGGATAAATCGAGGTTAGTCTTACGCATCCCTTCACTCAAAAAGAACCCTCCTAAAAATATCCAGATAACACTATCAGACCAGGTGGCCGAAATCTCTTGAGGGGAGATAGTAGCTCCTTGCATATTGCCCATCGTATAGACGAGGAAACCTATAATCATAATTCCAACTGCGAAAGGCGGAATAGCTTCTGTCGCCCATAACAAAATTGAAAAGATCAGAATAAACATCGTGTAACGCTGTGCTTCTGTAAAAACATCTGGAGACAAAAAGTATGTCCCTAATAAAGCTGCAACTAATGAAAAGAAGAAGATTCCTACTCTCGTTTTGATATTCCATACATTCCAAGAAGCTTCTATCAAAAGCTCACTATAGAAACGAATACCTGTTCTAATCTTTCTAATCTTGTCAAAGTAATCAAATTCCATATTCAAACATTTAACTGTTAAAATTACGACTTTTAAGTGCAAAATGCCACTTTTACGAGAAGTATAAGGAAACAAAAAAAGATAGCCTTTCGGCTATCTTCCTTAATTACCTAATTGAAATATGTAAAACTCTATATATAAGACTTTTAGTTAAAACTATACTTTAATCCTATTTGTATCTGATAAGGTGTTCCTCTTTTTACAGGAGTCCCTTTTGTATTTACTCTATAGTTAAATTCTTGCTTATCTTTATCAAACCCTGGTAGTGCTGCTACATCTCCTTTTTTAGGAACACCTAAAGCATATAATGATTGATTACGCATAGATTTATTCACTCCCCAATCTTTATTTAACAAGTTAGCAACGTTAAAGATATCTGCTGATAATTCAAACTTATGCTTTCCTTTTACTTTAAATGTCTTTGCAATACGCAAATCAAATACTCCAAAGAAACCATTCTTACCACCATTTCTTTCTGCTACTTTACCATAGCTATCTTCTAAATAATTCTTAAGACTAGTACTTACTTCTGGATTATCTATGATTGCCTGTAACCCATCTTTTATATGTTGTGGTGTTTTAGGATCATTAATATCAAACACATAAGCTAAATCATTACTTCCACTTACGAAATCTCCGTTCGTATTACCTCCTGATAACAAACTGTATCTAGTACCTCCTATTCCTGAGAAACGAACTCCTACATTCACTCCATAGAAACTAGGTGCATTACCATAAATTACTAACTTATGTCTGAAATGGCTATCAGAATAACTCATCTTACTTAGGTCTCTAGGATCTGATGCGACTGGTAATCCTAAGGTAGCTGAGTTAGCGACGTTACCATTATAAGAAGTATTGTCTTTAGTAGAGTTCCAAGTATAACTAACCGCTATCTGACCATCTCTATAATAGTTATAGTTCGTATCAAAAACTAAGGCATAGTTATTCACTTTTCCTTCGCTTACTAATTCTAATACACGTCCTAACTTATCTGTCTTTCTTCCTTGTTTCCAATCAGAAGCTCCATTAGCTAAAATAGTTTCTGCTGGTACGAATACCCCTCTACCTCCTTCATTATCTAAAGTAAAGAATGGTGTGTCTACCATATTTCTATCTTTATAGAAGTAGTTGTTACGCGCTAAGTTCATATACCCTGTTACACTTACTTTAAATCTACTGCTGAAGAAGTGTGTATATGATAAGTTAGCTTTATATACCATTGGTACTTTTGCATCTTTACCAGTAAAGTTGATGGTACTTAACTGATGTTGTTCTAATGAAGGTATAGTGCTCTTATCTCTCCTATATGCTTCGAAGTCTGGCATTGGTACATCTGTCCCCATTACGTCAACAGTAGCTAACTTACTACCATCGAAAGTAAGGTTATTAATCAGAGCATAGTTATTGATATCCGAACCAAATATACCTCCTCCTAAACGGATATAATCTGTATTATTCTCATTGATATTCCAATTAAATTGAATACGAGGCTGAACAATCAATGATTTGAATTTATTATCTGTTCTCAATCCTAGCTCATCATACACCAACTGGTTAAACTTAGCTGTCGGATACTTAGCATAATCCATGCGTAGTCCTAATGTCATATCTAATCCAGGTGATAACACAGTCTGCATCTGTCCATAGATACCTGCATTTAAGATGTTACCATCTACTGTAAGATCATCTACTAGTGGAACTTCTCTGTAGTACTTATAAGGTCTCATATTCTCAAAACTGTCCATAGATGAATATCCTAAAGCTGGATCAGTATTAAAATGGAAACGACCATTTACTTCACTTCCATATACAGACTTAGAGTTGGTCTGCATTAAGTCAACACCAAAGGTATAGTTAACCTTATCCGTGTTATAATATAGATTATTAACTATCTGGAATACATTATTAGAAAACTTCTCTTGAGCAAAGCGATGTCCTCCAAACTGAATATTGGCAGAGCGCACTCCTCCTCCTACATTGGAAGTAACATTTTCTACAATAGCACGAGGAATGTACCAACTCGGCAATTGCTCATTCTGATAACTGTCTTGATTAGTATATAAATACTGTACTTTTAACTCATTCGTTACCTTAGGACTAATATTTGATCTCAATGTAGCTAATATACTATTGTCAATACTCTTATCTGTCCCATAAGACTCGTATAAATTAATCTGAGTATTATCACCTAGCCCTAATGGATTATAATCATACGTTAAGTTATTTCTAACTGTTAATAAGTTGTTCTCATTAATCTGCCAGTCTAAACGCAAGAAAGCTGCATCAGAGTTTCTTCTCTTATCAAATGTTCCATATTGTGGAGCATCTGATACTCCATACTTATCACGTGCTATCCCAACGAACTTATCTAAAGTCTGGTTAGTGATACCGTATCTATCTTCATCTTGTGGTCCTTTTATATCAGCTATCATGAGAGATCTAGTATCTAACTGGTGATCCCAAGCCACGAAGTAATGAAGCTTATCTTTAATAATAGGTCCTCCTAATGACACTCCATATTGGTAAGTAGAGTAATCCATTTTTCCTTTCTTATTACCGTTGATATCATAAGGGCTTGATAACCAATCTGCACGCATATAAGAGAACATAGATCCTGTAAACTCATTAGTACCTGCTTTAGTCACCGCACTTACTGTACCTCCCCCACTTCTTCCTAATGTCACATCATACTGATTAGTCACTACCTGAAACTCACGTACAGCTTCCATAGATACAGAATATGGTGCGCCACTTCTACTAGTAGTAGCCCCTGCAGAAGTAGGGTTTTTAGCAGTAGTACCATCAATAGTAAAGTTAGTCGAAGAACCTAATTGTCCTCCAATAGATCCTCCATTAGACAGAGGAGATAAATCTGTAAGATTAGAGAAATTACGACCATTAATAGGTAAGTTCTTAATAGAACTCGCTGTAAACGTAGTAGCTGCTCCTAAAGATTCTTTCTGATTCTTTAAACTCTTACCGTCAATAACGATTTCGTCTAAATGTTGATCTTCCACACCAATCATTAAATCGACAAATACATTATCTCCTTGATTTACATAATATCCTGTTTTTTTAAATTCAGCCCCTGCTTCATCTGTGGTCACTACTATATATGGTCCTCCCAATGGGATTTCTTTAAATACAAACTCTCCATTTGCATTCGTTTTAGTACGAGTGGTAAACCCTGTAGAAGTGTTTTTAATCAATACTTCTTTACCTTGTTGGATAGCATTATCCTGTAATACTATCCCTTGAATAGAAGCTTGTGTGGTTTGTGCTAAAACTTGTGCTGAGAACAATGCTGCACACACAAATCCTGCTAAGTGTAATTTTTTCTTCATTTACGATACTACTTGTTTGATTGATTGTGTCAAAACTATTTCACTAGTATTACCTATTGATTTTGAGTACGTAAATAAATTGTCATTAATAAAGCACAAAACGCGAACGTTCTTTAACGGGAAGTTAACAGACTGTAATCTTATGACTACAGCCTGTCTTTCTCTGCCATATCAATTTCTTTACTGCTGTATTTTGCCTTTTGGTTTCCAAAATTATACTTTACAGAAATAGCAAATCCTTGTGTATCACTATAGTCTTTAAAGTAATTGTTTTGATTAGCATAATTGGTACTGATAATCTGTCTATCACTTCCGAATATATTATACACATATAGATTGGCTGATATTTTCTTCTGTAAAAAATCTCTACTCATAATAAAGTCTGTACGTTGGTAACTGCTGATTCTAAAAGTCCCTTGTACACTTGGTGATGAATAAGAATAAGTCATCATTACTTTCCAATTGCTCTTCTTGTGTAAATCTACTGAAGCGAATAATCGCCCATATATACCAAATACATCATTCTTATATAATTTATTATCTACACCATAGAAATAGTCTTCTTGATATCCAGCTGTTAAATAACTATTCAGTACTAACCACTCTCCTATCTTATATGGTGTATTCAATACAATACCTACTTGTTGTCTCTTATCAATATTTGTATAATGATAGATAAGTGTATTCGTGTCATCTTCTTGGTAAGAGATTTCCATAGAAGGATTTATTTCCCTCTTATATACAGCTTCAATACTCCATTCTTTATAATCATATCCTAAACTAAAGTTATGACTGATCATTGGTTTTAAATCAGGGTCTCCTTGAAAATAAGAAAATAAGTTATAATAGCTCTTTGCAGGATTCATCCAAGAATAAGAAGGTCTATCTATACGTTTCCCGTACGATAAAGTTAAATGTTGGTCTTCTGTTACATCATACTTCACATAGGCTGTAGGAAACAGCTTAAAGTAAGACTGTGTATTATTATCTCCGTTACTCTTAGTTTGAATACCTGTATACTCACCTCTTAACCCTCCTTTTACTTGCCACTTATCCCAATTCTTAGTAAAGGATGTATAACCTGCCCAATTGATTTCTTGGTAATCAAAAATATTACTCTTGTCTTTATTCAATCCATCTAGTTTATAATCAAAAAAGTCTAAGCCATACTGTGCTTTCACAATACTATACTTCCCTCCTAATTCCCATTTAATTGTTTCCTTATCTACACTATAGTCTAATCCAGAAACTGCTAATCGAGTGTGTTGATTATTTTCTGTTGCAAAAAAACGTTCTTCTTTAGGTTTTCCCTTAAAATTAAGATGAGTCAATACATCCTGATTATCCTCTTGATATTCATATGTAAAATAAGATGACCACAATAATTTCTTGTCTGTACTAAACTTCTTATCTAACATCAGATACCCTGTATAAGTTTCCATATTAGCACGTTTCTTATTAAAAGTAGTGTAATTAGACTCAACATTATTATCCTTGTTGTAGATCAGAGTTGGTATCACGAAGTCTCCTTTGGTTTGCTCATTGATATATCCATTCCCTCCTATTGTCAACGTAAGTGTACTATCTATCTTCACGTCTAGCTCTGACTGAAAACTATGTCTTCCTCTGTATTTATTGATACGTGTTAGATCTGTACTCCATCGCTCTCCATTTTCATAAATTACATTATCTTCATTATATCGTGCTGATGTCCCATTGGTAAAAGAATAACTTCCTGATAGATTAATCTTTTCACCTGTATAAGAATGTTGTGTACTTAAAGTATTCACTGCATAAGTAGCCTGCTTATAACGATCCGTTACACTTCCTTTGTACCCTAAGTTTACATTTTTCTTTAGTTTAATATTTAAGACAGCATTCCCTTGTGCCTCATACTTAGCTGGTGGATTAGTGATTACCTCTACCGCCTCTACTTGAGTACCATCAGTTCCTTCTAGCATGTCTTTTAGTTGATCACCTGTCAGCATTACCTTCTTATCATTTATTGTGACTAAAATACTCTGACTACCTCTGATACTAAGATTATCCCCTATAGAAGTAACCCCTGGTGTTTGCTTGATAATATCCCAAGCATTAGTAGTAGCAAGTGGGGTATCCTGAACATTAAATACTAATCTGTCTATTTCTCTCTTTATTGTTGGGCGCTTCGCTTTAATAACTACTTCGTCTAATATGGCATTATCTTCTAATAGCTCAACTACAGATACCTCTTCTTTTCCTACAGTTACTACTTTAGATTTAAATCCTATGTAAGTAAACTCTAATTGCTGAGTTTCTGTATTTGTTATTTCATAATTACCTTGTTCATCAGTATACATAGATTGCAATACGTTACCCTGTGCATCCTTAGCTACAACAGTCACAAAAGCTAATAGCTCTTTCTTATTATCAACTACCTTTCCCTTGATAGTTGAGGATATAGATTGTGCTTGTGTTAAGGCTCCAAACAACAATGCACATAATAGAATAATAATACGTCCCATAATTTGATTAATTTTAAACAAAGATGCTACTCCCTCTTCTCTAATGTGGTTAATGAACGGTTAATGAAGGGTTAACAGAAAGAAGGGGTATCCTTTATAGTCTCATTTAAATTATCTTTGTATATATGAAAAAGCTTAATTCTAAATACTATTTAATTATATTCTGTGTATTCTATATCCTACTAATAGGGGTAATGGGAGCATATATATACCATGCTTTTCAACTAAAATGTAAAGAGATAGTAACTACTGTACATACAAGAATAGATAATCTAGAAGAATCTGGAATATTAAATAAATACACAATAAAAAAAGAGAATGAACAATATAGAATGCTCTTAGAGATAGTGCATGGAAAAAAAACATTAGATGAGTTTAAAGAGTTTAATAAAAAAATACTAAAAGCAAGAGAAGAACATTTTAGCCATCTCATAGATAGCTTATTTGTTAATGAAAAGTATGAAGTGGCTGTCAGATATGATATGTCTCAATTAACGTTACATGATCAAAAAAAAGAGCTTTTAGAAGCTCCTATAACTTTACTTCAGACCTCTCATAAAGTAGAAAAATCCTATAAAACCAATACTTCTAATTGGGAGGTACAGGAAAGTAGTGAACGAACTGATGTAAGAGAGGAAGAAAAAGAGTATAAACATCACTTCTCTCTGTATCAAAATCAATACATTGATATTAAAAACATTATAAGTATAGCTCTTTTATCGCTATTGCCATTACTTATTTTGACTGCTATCGTTGCTATATCACTCTTAGTCGTTTACTATATTGCCTATCGCACAATTAAACAAAAAGAAAAGGAAGTGGACAACTTGTATAACATGGTGGATAATGTCACTCACGAGTTTAAACTCCCTATCGCCACACTTAAATATGGGTGCAATAATCTAGCTCTAGAGTATCAATCTCCTACTATAGATCTACTTATGCGTCAAGTGAATCGATTAGATAGATTACAAAATAGCCTTACTCCTTATATGACAAGTGATAATAATCCTTACACTGTGAAGGACTTAACGCAGATGATGGATGACTTAAGACAATTATATCCAGAGGTTAAACTCTATGAACAATGGGATGCTCAAGAAGAAGTATTACTAGATAAAACGAAGATGGAGACTATTCTATTAAATTTAATAGAAAATAGTATTAAATACGGAGGGACAGCTATACAGTGTAATATATCTACTAATGATAAACATTATATATTCTCAGTCTTAGATAATGGAATAGGCATAGCTAAAGATCAACAAAGGGATATATTCAAAAAATTCTATAGAATAAGGGAAGGTAATATTCACAATACTACTGGACTAGGTATAGGATTATACCAAGTACAACAAATAGTAGAGTCTCTAAACGGGCAAATAAATATTAATAGTAAGCCTCAAAAAGGTACTACATTTATAATCACAATACCTTATGTATAAACTATTATTAGTAGAAGATGATTTAGACTATGGTACTGTTATACAACAGTATCTGGGTATCTGTGGATTTGACGTGACGTGGTTTTCTACTCCAGAACAAGTAATCGATACAATAAGTAAAGAACACTTTGACTTGGCTATCCTGGATATTATGCTTCCTATAAAAGATGGATTTACTTTATCTAAAGAGATTAATGCTATCGTACCTACTCTCCCTTTCTTATTCTTAACAGCTAAAAATCAGAATATAGATAGACTAATGGGATTAAAACTGGGAGCCGATGATTATATTTCTAAAACGTGTGATCCGGAAGAGTTAAAGCTTCGCATAGAAAATATCCTCAAGAGAACTGCTGTTCCTAAAACAGAACAGTATTTACTCGGAAGCTATGTTTTTAATCCTGTGCAATTAAAGCTTACACACGCTAAAGAAACCATTAGACTAACAGAACGAGAGCGTGACTTGCTGCTATTGCTAATTAATTATAATGGACAAGTAATTCCTAGAGAAGATATACTACAGAAGCTATGGCCTTCTGCTGATTACTTTAATGGCCGTAGTCTAGATGTATTCGTTACTCGCCTGAGAAAATACCTTCAACACGATGATGCAATTAGCATTACAAGTATAAGAGGTATTGGCTTTGATATCAATCTAGCTATAAAATAGAAAAGAGGTACTATATGAATATTATAGTACCTCTTTTCTATTTTATTAGTTCAAACCGCTTTAAGAAAGCATCATTGAGTTTCTCTTTATCTTTTATTCGACTTAAAGCTTCTTGTATTTTTATCTTATAATTTCCATCCCGTGTTTCTTTATACAATTCATCACAGGCTATAGCATAGTTAGCATTAAAGTCATCAAGTTTACTAAACGCATTATAGCATTTATCTAAATATTCTAATCCTGACCTATACTGTGTATCTGCTATAAACAGGATGCCTTTCATCAGATAAACTTCTTGCTGACGCTGCGGAGTCCAAGTATTCTCTGCAATATATAATCCTTCGGCTATACTTAACTTCTGAAGCCCATTAGCGATATCCCCTAATGAGGTAGCAGTAAGTCCTATCCCATAATAACCATCAGGGTCATCAGGAAAGTCTGTAATTAATTCTTCATACTTCTTCCTAGCTAATCCTACATTGCCAACGCGTAAGGCTGCTTCTGCTAATTCTTCTTTAAAAACAGAATTGCTCTTAGTCGCTAAACTATCCGCATAGTAGTAATAACTTACTGCTGCATCGTGCTTATCTTGTTTGGTTAAGGATACTCCTGTATAAAAATAGGCATCGCAGAGTGTCTTATCACGTTCTATCAAACTAAAAAATATCTTACCTGCTACATTGTAAAACTTAGGAGAATTTAAAGCTTTTAAACCAGCTTTATATAATTCTGCTACTTCGTTATCGTTAGAAGGACAACTTAGCTCTATCGTCTCATAATTATACTCTAATGCATTAGATTGAGCATATGTATAAGAGTTTATACAACACAACAGACTAACGAGAACAAATATTACTTTGTTCCATTTATCGTAGATATACAATCTCGCTCGTAGGTGATGCATTATAATATTGATTATTCTCTTGTTCTATCATGCGATCTGTAAATAAGACTCCATTCAGATGATCAAACTCGTGCTGCATAATTACAGCTGTAAAACCTTCTACTACTTCCTGGAAATGCTCTCCACTTAAATCGTAATAAGTAATCTGAATTGCTAAACTTCTATGTACTTGCCCATAAGCATCTGCAATAGACAAACACCCTTCATCTCCTCTGCGTTGAATTTTAGAGTACCATACAATTTCTGGATTGATAAAAAACTCAAAAGGTTCTCCTTCTTTATCCATACGTTGCACCAAGAAAACTCTCCTATTAATCCCCACTTGTGGAGCAGCTATACCTACACCTGGTTTCTCTTCACTCTGTACTGTCTTATACATCCTAGCAATAAGATATTTTAAATTCTCATCAGTAGGCAGTACCTCTTCACACATAGCACGAAGAACCTGTTCTTCTTGAGGATTATCAACTTGGAATACGTGCATAGGTATATCTACACTATTCTGTTTTATAAGTAGGTTCTCTATATCATTTAACTTACTATATGTACTCATTATATAATGTTTTATACTTCAAAAGTATAACTTAAATCACATATAAATGAAAAAAGCTCAGATAATATCTGAGCTTTTTATTATGCTGATTTTGGAAGACTATCAGGTTTAGTGGTTGGTAGGGGTTGTACGACAGGTGCCGGCGGTACAGAATCATTAACTGATTTTATATCTGAACCATCAACTTCATCCTCATCGTCGTCGTCTTTTGCACCTTTACCAAAGACATCACTTGCCTTATATCTACCTAATTTTATATCAAAGTCTTCAGCATTACCTGTAATTCTCATTGGTATACCAATGATCCCCATAGGTGGTAATCCTAATCTGAATCCTATATTCAAATCTCCATCTAAACTCACTTGTCCTTCAAAACGTGGTCTAAAACCAGCCATCTTCATTTTAGTGCGTTCAATAGTCATCACATTATCTTTAATAGATGACTTAATATTAACATCTGACAAAGTACCTTTCTCTAATGACTTCGCATCTGTCTTATCTGCAATAGCTCCTAAAAGCTTAAAGCCTTTGAAACTAATGTTAGCTAATGACAACGTTCCTTGCCCTTCAATACTTTTCATCACAGGGAACATGCTACTGTTCAATTTTCCTTTTAAACTATAATCTAGAGATACTGTTCCGTAGGCGTCTTTAGCCATACTCACCATTTCCCTAAACATTGTTATTTCTTTATAAGCTCTTTGAATATCAAACTCAGAAGCTTTTAAGTTATAACTAAACAGTGCGCTTCTATATCCTGTCGGCTTATATGTTCCATTCATAGATACATTAGTTCCGATCAAGTTGAATTTAGTATCTTTTAAATCAATCCCTCCGTTAGCAACTACTAGATTACCTGTAAAGTTTTCTATATTATATTCTGTGTACTTAATCTTATCACCAACAGCGTTAAATGTAATATTGACATCTTTAGGTACTTGGATAACTCCAGCATTAGCTGTGTTAACTGTAGTTGACTTACTAGTTTTATTATTAGCAAACATCATAAATTCATCTACATTCATATAAGGAGTTTGCAAATCAAAGTTTCCTCTTAATGTATCTCCTTTAAGCATATAACCTATCACATTAGTCAAGTATCCATTCATAGAGAATTTAGAACTACCATATGTTGCTTCAAACTTCTCAAACTTCATTTTTTCTTTATAGAAAGAGAAAACTCCTTTCTTAATATGAAGTGGTTTAGGGAACATATCTGAAGATACTGTGATGTTATCAACTTCAAACTTACCACCGTTATTTAACTTATCGAAATTCCCTTTAACAGCATCACTTTGTAATCCACTTAAGAACAAACTTGTCAACAAACGTCCTCTTACATCTATACCATCTATCTTAAATAACTTGTACAAATTCCCAATATTCAATGTACCTTTTGACTTAACGTTGTAATTAAGATTGTTTAAGTTATACAAACTAGCTGCTAACTGAAAAGGTTCACCTGCAATCTTGAAATTAATAGGTAATACTTTTATTGTTAAATCATTTAATGATCCTCGCTTACTATTAATTATCGTATGAATTTGTATATCCTCAATAGGTAGATCTGGTAACTTCTTAAATTGAATATAACCATCTACAAACTTAACCTCTGAATCAATAACTGGGAATAACTTACGCTTTGGTTCATAAGTCCCCTTAATACTTCCTTTAGCATCGATTACTCCTCTTAATACAACATCTTCGATAGGAATAAACTGCTTGATATTCTCTAAATCAACTTTTGCATCAACATCAGCTTCTACGTTGAAATCTTTTAGATTTTTCAGATAGATATTTCCTTTAATAAAATTACCCATTGCAGATAATGATATATCAGAGAATCTTAGAGAAGTATTCTTGTAATTAGAATCCTTAGCTACTACATCAAAACCAAAGTTTATAGCCTCAAGTGCTTCAGGTAATTCTTTCATCTTAAAGTATCCATCCTTAATAGATCCTTTAAGATCAAAAGTTGGAATACTTGTTATTGTACTATCGCGATAAACTTTTCGTAATGTTCTACGCTCTACTACACCTTTTGAATATGTACCATCAAAACTACCATCTAAAGCTAATTCTCCTTTCATTGCAAATCCATCAATCCCAATAGCTTTTTGGAACAAATCAAGATTTACAATTGAGTTAATTTTTCCTTTCGCTTTAATTACTTCAAGTCCTTCAACATTAAAGTTCATATCACTATGCTTACCATCTAAGTCAAAAGACAACTGCTTTACATCTACAATTCCTTTCTGAATATCTAAACGTGGCATTGAATAAGAAAAATCTAAAGTAAGATTCTCTAAAGGTTTAGCTACTTGTTTATTTTGAATAAAACCATTCTTAATTTTAAGTGCTAAATCAACATTAGGCGCTAAGTTCTCAGCTACAACATATTTACCTTCTAAATGAAACTTACCATCCACATCTCCAGCAAACTTAGTATCATCTAACCAATATTGATATTCTGGTGGTATTACAGATAACAATTGTTCTAATGTTGCATCCTCTGTCTTTACATCAAACAGCATATCATAACCATTCTCAACAAAACCAAAACGTCCTTTAAAATCAACTGGTAATCCTTTTATACGAAGATTATTCTTAGCAAAAACAAACGTTAAAGACTTTGTATCTACCTTAGTTTCTAATTTAGCTAGAATAGGCTTTTCCTTTACATAGTGTACTCCATCAAAATTAAAATCAAATGATCCGATACTCGCTTTACTTATTAAATCAAACACAGCATCACTCATTTTTCCTTGACCTATATAATCAAAACTAGAAGCTACAAAACTCAATTTACTTGCTAAGTCATTATATATAATCTCAGCTTTATCAATATGTAATTCCTCAATCTTTAGCTCTAAACTCTCATCTGTCTCTTCCTTTTCATCAGATGGAACAAATATATCATAGTTAGCCAAACCAACTTCGTTTACATTTACATTTACAACAGGTTGATTAATATAAATTTTGTTGAACGACAACTTACTATCTAGTAGAGCCATTATATCAACCCCTAAACTAACAGACTCTGCTTCAAATAACTTACCAATAAGCAAAGAATCTACTTGAACTCCTTCAATACTAGGTTTCTTTATAGTAGCTGTTAAAGAAGGAAACTTATTATAAAAAGATAAGTCAATACTTTCAAAGTTAACATCACCTTTAATTGATTCTTTCATTAATTCCTTGACCTTGATATTGATCTTATCTGCATAAAAAATAGGTACAACATACATTAATAGGAAAACAAGTCCTACTAACCCAACAATTACAATACCTAATCTTAATAATATTCGTTTCATTTTATTTAACATAGTATTCTTCAAATTGCGTACAAAGAAATAAATAATTTTCTCATTTTGGAGTTTAAAGATACAAAGATCAAAACAATAACTAATGAAAAAAGATGTACTTTATAAAAACAAAAAATCCCCAACCTCTAATGAGATTGGGGATTCTAAAGAAAGGCGGCGACATACTCTCCCACTGGTTAGCAGTACCATCTGCGCTAGC
>NZ_FNYS01000024.1 GCF_900109075.1 Myroides marinus
ATTTACTGTAGCTACCTTTCCAGCATCTTTACCTTCTGCTACTAACTTCTCAGCTGTTACATTCTTATCTGCTAAATCTGAAGTCTTAACTTCTCCATCTTTTATCTTTTCTGAAGTGATTGACTCATCTGCAATTGCTAATGAAGCATCCGCTAATACTGACTCTAGTAATTCATTACCTCCATTAACAGTGATAATACCATCTGTTGTTACTTTCTTAGAATCTACTAATGAACCAGCTGATATTGTTTGATATGTTACTGTTCCATCTGCATTTACTGTAGCTACCTTTCCAGCATCTTTACCTTCTGCTACTAACTTCTCAGCTGTAACTGATCCATTCTGAAGCATTTCAGTAGTTAATTTATCTTTTAATGTTTGTGTAGAAGACACTCCATTAACTGTAGAAGTTAAGTCAGTACCATTCAATACTAAACTATTCGTAGTAATAGCACCTTTAGCAGACCATACTACATTACCTGTAGCATCTACTACTAATACATCACCAGCATTTCCTTTTTGAAGTTGCGTTAAATTAAGTGTACCACCTAAGTTCTCTAACTTAATAGCTTTCTCATTAATATCTAACTTAGTAGTTTTTAATACAGCTCCTTTACCATCAGTTACAACTATCTTGTCGTTACCAGTTAAGTCTTTTCCGTTTAAGGCTGTTTCTAAATTAACTGTTAGATTACCAGCTGCATCAATATCTAGTCCACTACCTGGTTTTACAACACCGGCTACTTCCTTAGATGCTGTTGGTACATCTAAAGTATAAGAGATAGAGTTAGCACCTTTTACCTCTGTTACTTTAATATTAGTTCCACCATTTAAAGTCGTTACTGTTTGATTCTCTTTTACTAAAGCATCTACATCTATATTATGAGTAGTATTTTGCTCGTCAGTATAAGCTAATTGTCTATTTGTAGTATTATAAACTAACTTCGTTAACGTTTGTTCAACGCTTACTAATTGCTTTAATACATTGTATAAATCTTGATCTGTTTTGTTTTTGATTACTTCAGTAATATCACCGATAACCGTAATATTAGCAGGTGTACCAGCTTCGTTAGTATAAACATACTTACCAGCTTTCTCACGTACTAAAGTTGTAACAGTTTCATGTTTCTTAACTAAGTCTTTAATACTAATCACAGTCTCTTTTCCAGCCTCATCTTTAAATGTAAGCGTTCCTGCATCAGTATTATTTACGATATTAGTAACTGTCTCAAATGATTTAACAGCTGCTTTAATATCTATTGTTGTTACTTTATTTTTTTCATCAGAATACGTTAATACCCCTGTAGCTTTATCAAAAGCCAAAACAGTTAATGTTTCATGAGCTTTAACTACTCCATCAAAACTAATTTCAACTTTGTCACCTTCTTTAGTAACATGGTATAATTTGTTACCTTCATAAATAACATTACCTTCAGTAGTCTTAACGATATTCTTAATTAAGTTTGTTACATCACCACCTTTTAGAATATCTCCAAATTTATTGATTACAATACCAGGAATATCCTTATCCGCAGTTAAACGAACCCATTTATTAATATCCCAGTAGTAATAACCTGGTGTGATATCACCTTGCGTTTTTGTAGCATAAACCATTAAACTCTGAACATTACCATTTGTAATGGTATTCCTATCAGTTGTACTAGTCAATGCAACATTAGGAATTAATAAACCTCTATTACTTGATTCGATTAATAACTCTGCTGATTTGTTTGGAGTAGCTGTACCAATACCAACTTGAGCATTAGCTGCTAAAGTTCCAAATAAAAGCGCTACAGGAAGTAATCTTTTTTTCATAACAATAATTCTTAATATTTTAATTACGACTTAGAGAAACTATGATTATAAATTCCGTCTAAGGGATTGTTGTTTTGTTGTTTAAACGTCTTGTGAGTCAAATCACACAACGCGTATATTAGGTGTTATTTTCTTCAACAAATGTCACTCAAAAGCATCTGTTATATGTTGCAAAACATTAGCACGGTATACAATCCAACGAATTGAAACATGGAACACCAAGAACACAACATTCACTAAATCAATAAATTACAATAATAACACAAAAGTATTACTACCTCTTAAGGTAGTCGAAAGAAAAGAAATGATATAAAGGTGTAAAACAGTCTTTTTGAAACATCAAAAAAGCAGATTCAGACTGCTTTTTATCAAATTTTCAGAAGATGAAATTCTATCTAAAAAGCATATAAATAATTTACACTACTCTGAGAAAGCAATGCGAAAAAACAAGAAACTTACTATCACAATAAGTAGAATAAAATAGAAAAGTAAGAGTTAAAGAGCTATCACTTTGTGAATATTTAAAGGTTTTAAGCATCACATTAAGAGAACAAAATAGCATTTTAGAAGCATACTCTCTAAACATTATCTTCACTAGATAAATAGCACAGATCACTTTAATACTCACAATTGCTTCACTACTTTAATCAAACTAAGAAACTAAAATAGTTAAGTATTGTCTGCCACTCCCATACTATCACGCTTTTTTCAATTCACAACTATGCTACAATACACTTTACTCAATACTTCAGTTATTTTTTGTAATTAGCACTTATAACTGCTGTCTATCACTGTATCTAGAAGAAAATCACGATTACATATAATACACTGGTTAAATTAGGCACAAAAAAAAAGTCACAAACATTGGCGAAATGCTGTGACTTAATACTTTAGTGACTTTACACTGGCTATGTAAAATCAGAAATCAATTATTGTTGTTTGTCGTTCTGACCTTGTTGATTCAAAATATATTCTGAAGGAGAAACTCCAACATACTTTTTAAATGCTCTAAAAAAAGAAGTTCTTGAATTAAATCCGCACTCTTCTCCTAATTCACTAACAGAAACCTCGTAATTGCGTTCTATTAGTAGTTTTTTAGCATATTCTACTCTAAGTTCGTTGATATAAGCATTAAAATGCTTTCCATACTCACTCGAGAAAAACTGAGATAAATGATGCTTTTGTATTTTAGCCAACTTTTCTACTGCTTCTAGCGAACAAGTAGGCTTTAAATACAACTGATCTTTTAGTATAACTTTCTCTATTTTTTCTTTGTATTCATTAGCAAACTCTTCTGTAAATTTTGACTTCTCATATTTTACAACCTCTGGTTCACTTTCTTCAACCACTTGTTGAACTACTACTCCACCTTGACTAATTAATACTTTATCGTGTTTAAGTCTTTCTGCGTAATAGAAAAATAAAGTCATAGAAATACCCAGTATTCCTAGATAAAGAATATTTCCATCATTATTAGGAATTGCATTATAAAGGATTAATCCTATTGAAACAATCCCAATAAAAATCATAATCCATATAATACGTAAAACTACAAGTCTTATATGCTTCGAGACATTCAACTTACTTATAGTAAAATATCCGAAGCTAGCATATAAAATAAGTTGCACTCCCAATGAAACATAACATATTAGATAATAGTTTACTAAAAACTCAACATCTAATACATACATATTAAACAAGGCAATTGCATAACCTATAGAATATACAATACCAGGAATAAAATGTATATAAGCATTGCGCAATCCAACACTCTTATTACTATTTTGACCTATTTTGTCTTTGTGCTCTTGTATAAATGCTGTAAAACAACAATACAAATAAGGAGCATAAAAGAATCCAAATGGCAAACCTAAATAAGTAAATACATACTCTTCAAAGAAAAATCTGATCGTAATAACTGCTATACAGTTTACTGCTATAAAAAGTAAAAACTTAGCAAGAATCCTTTGTGATTTCCGTGGACTTACTAACCTAACGTTAATAAAATAAGAAATACAACTAAAAACTATAGCAGCAGACAATATTAAAATATATAAATATCCTCCCATCCACTATACTTTTAAGCTACTGCGTTTCTATATACAGAAGGTGTTTGTCCAACAAAAATTTTAAAATACTTATTAAATGTAGACTTACTACTAAATCCACATTCGTCAACGATTGCTTCGATTGTTAAGTTTGTATTTTTACCGATTAGTCTTTTAGCATGATTAATTCTATACATTGCTACTAATTGATAAAAGCTGCTATTCATATCTTGATTAATAACTTCTGAAACTACTTGTTTATTTAAGTTTAAATCATCAGCTAATTGATCTAATGAAAAACTTGTCTCTAAATAGTTTTCAGATTCTTCGAAGTATTGAACTATATTTTTAGCTGTAGCATTAGATACTACTAATTCTTTCTCTGTCTTTTCTTCTTTAATTGCTTTATACTCTACAACTGGTTCCATAACCATATCACGGCTTTTACTACGGCTAATACTCAATGTTACCATAGAAAAAAGAACAGCGAAGAAATCTAAACTAGCAAACACGAAATTACTCTGTACATTACATTTTATTTCTAATAAACTCATTACAAAATAAAATAAACATACTGCTGTTCCTGCTACTATATAAAAGCTATAAAATCCAATGAAGTTAAATGTTTCAAAGTTTAGCTGCTTAAACATCTTACCATGTCTATTTAAGTAAATAGCACTAGTGTATCCAACTAAGAAAATTAGATTGATAACTTCATAGAAAACTTGGTAACTACTTAAGCCAAATAAAACAACTGTTGTTGTAAACAAAAAATGTGGGATAATCTTTTCAAAAATATCAACCTGAGTACGGTCAAACTTGATCATAACATACATAATTGGAAGAATAAAATATCCAAATGTTATGTTGATATCAAAAAGAGATAATACTAATTGTGAAATAACTAGAATTATCGCTAGAAGAACTACTTTTTCAAAGATAGCTCTATCGTTCTTTTCGTTATAAGGATTACTCAAATTTCTCATGCGTTAGGTGGTGTTAAAGCATTGCTTAGAAAGCAGCCCTCAACGCACAAGACAAGACACCACACATTAATGCACTTAATGTGTAGCAATGCCTAGATTAGTGGGGACTAAAACAGAAATACTCGCATATTCCTATTATTCTCTAAAGCAGTGCAAATTTATTATTTATTTCTTACTTAAAAAGACTTTTTAACAAGGCAACATCAGATTTATGAAAAACATACAGATAAACTTAAAATGTCTAACAAAAATCAAATATTACACCATATATAATTAAACTTAATTTAATAAATAGCATTAAACGAACTAAATAACAAACCAATTTACCCTTATTTTGTAATAAATACGAAAAACATTATCGCAAAATTCGAATTTTAAGCAATTCGAACGTCAAATATTACTACATGATAAATATCATTTTCTATTCATTTTAAAGTACGTATTCTCTTAATAACTAAATCTATCGTACTCATTCGTGACACTATCTGTAAATAAGACAACAACACCACTAAAAAGTCACATCATGTATTACTCAAAATTCTAATTATTCGCATATTACAAGAGTTTACAGTTATAAAACATCTTTAAAAACAATCATTAAAAAACACAATTAACCTAATTAAACAAATAAAAAACAACAATAAATAAAAACAACAAAACATTTCACAATAATCATAAAGTTTAATTTCAATCCAAAATGTGATAGACCGATTGATAATAGTGAATTATTCGAAATAGACTTGACCTCCTTCTAAAAGCATACAATAGTATCTACTTTGAAATACTCATAGAGATATAAAGCATAATTAGTTATAGCATTAGACCAGTATATAACCTGGCGTAGGCTCTTAAAAGAACTTCAAGATCACTAGTAATACAAATAAAAAAGCGAGAACAACCTAAGTCATTCTCGCTTAATCTATATATTAATAAACTGCTCTACATTAAAGCTACTTTGTCAAACTCTTTATTTTACTCACCCAAGTATTCCAAAGTGTCTCTGCTAATACATCATATTCTGGATACTTACCACTTCCATATACATCATAAGTACTTGACACCTCTTCATCTTCACTATAAAAGTAATAATAAGTATACATCTCTTTTGCCCAAATCGTCTTTGATAAAAGTCCCATAAACTTCTTTATTTTCTCTTCTCTCTCATCTATATTAAAACGAATTGTGAAATTTCCATTCTTAAAATAAAAGTCTAATGAAGTATCATATATCTCTGTACTAGCATTCTCTCTTAGCGCTCTATAACATACCTTTAAATGGCAGTCATCAGTAATCCATCCTTCCACATCGAACTGCCCTCCTTGTAAGATATAATCAACAATATCATTTAGATAATCAACATTCTCGGGTCTATCCATTAAAGCATACGTATCTATATGCTTTAATTCCATCTTAGACATCTCCCATAAGCGATTAGTAGCTTCTTGTTCTTCTACTGGCAATCTAAACTCTTTAGGAATTTCATCTACTGTACTTTGATAACGAGAATTCCCATCGTAAGTCTTAATCAATAAATCAAAATACTTATTCGCTTCTATTCTATTATTTAATCCGTAGTAAGCCCATGATAAACTAAACCAATAATTAACTTTAGCTACATCTTCTACTAAATCAAAATACATAGGATTACTAAAAAACTCTTCTGTAAAGGCTATAGTCTTTTCAAAATCGTTTTTACCATATCTCAAATATGTAAAGAAATCTGATGCTAAATAAATCATTTCTGACACAATATCTTCGTCTTCTATTTCTTTAGCTTCAAAACTCTCCTTAATCTTGTAATAATAGTCTTTCGCATCATCGTACTTATCCGCAACTATAAAGCTCTTTAGTATCCTACCTTGCACAGACATCCACTCACTACTAAATTCATCGTGATAAGTAAGTAACTCATTAGCAAAATAACTCTTCTCTTCAAAAGCATTTAACAACTCAGCTAGCTGTAACCCATTCTCTAAATTCTCAATAAATGGAGAATATTCATATCCTTTTTTATGTAGAGATAGAGCTTCTTTACAAATTTCTTTGTCGTAGTCTTTATCAGTAAGGTAAACTACATTGCGGATAGCAATACCAAGATTATTGCATAACATCGCATAACCATGAGCATTATTATTTACTTTAGAACCCAGCCCTTTATCAAAGTATTCTTCAATCTGGGGCAACACTAATAAACCTACCTTTTTAGAAAATTCATAATACTTTAATGAACGCTCATCATCATCTCCTCTTAATTCTCCTCCTTTTTCTAAGAATCTAGTCATTAAATTATATCCATAAAATCCATCACAGACCACAGGATACTCTTCTAACTCTACCCCATACTTCTCTGCCAATTCAAAGTAAGTAAAGTACATTGAGCTATTTACTTCTTTATTTAAGGCATAGTACTTCTGTAAAGTTTCGAATGCTTTTTTAGAATTTTTCTCTACCACTAGATAGTAACGTATTTTCATACGCAATACCACCTTGTTATCAGGGTTAGTATTTAGTTCCTCCTCTATCACATTGACAAATCTCATTCCATACTCACGCGTATTCTTTGCCCCAAACTCCTCTGGATAATCTATACCCACGTGATACATAAGTGATATTAAATCCCAATTCCCCTCAATCTTACCCGCTTTATATAACTTATCTATCTCCTTAGCAAAACTTGCACTATACTCATTTCCATGAAAAACATAGTAAGAGTTTAATAGCAAATAAGCATCCTCATACTCTCCTCTCTCAAGGCATAGATTTCCTCCTTGATAAGTCGCATAATAATGATCTGGGGAGTGCTCATAAGCTAACTTATAAAAAGATACAGCAGTACTATAATCTTCTAACTCTCTATATAGATAAGCTATCATATAATACGTTTCTCCAAACTCCTTATCTTTTAAGCTAAAATCTTCTTTAAGCAACGATACTTCAATCAATTTATCGTGTAGTATCTCTATTGCCTTTTCTTTTAATTCTAATTTATTCTCATATATCCATGACAACCAATCAAAAGCACTAAATACTGCTTTTTTATCTTCTTGTAACTTATCTATTACCTCTTGAGCTGTAGACATCATCACAGATACATCATCATAGTAAGGTCCATTATAAATACGTATTTTCCAGAATAAAGCATCCTTATTAGTTGCATCCTCTCTTAACACCTCTTCTATAATAGACAATATTTGCTCTGATAAATCTTGATTCTTATTATACAGTTCTATCTTTTTCTCTTCATCTGCATTGTTTAACTCATCTCCCATTACAAGTTGATCATACAACTCTTTTATCTCGTCAATCCTTTTATCTTTTAAAACCATAAAGTTTCAATCCTTTTGTATATAAACGATAAAGATACTACAATTCCATATCGGATAAAAAGCTCACCTCGCTTTACTACATAAAAAAAGACGAACTATCGTTCGTCTTTTTTGTAATATGAATAAGTTCTTTTGTGATCTAATTCTTTTTGTTCTTCTATAAACTCCTCTGGAATAACCTTTAAGAAAGAAGGATGCTGTTCTATCGCCATTTCTACTTTCTCTACAATTTGTTCTATTGTATCATTCTCATAATCTATATCTAATGGCTCTTTTATGACCATAGATTGAAGAATTCCTTTCTTCTTAAGGTGTAATCCCTTTTTATCAAAAGAACGTCTAAAACCGTCTATAACAATAGGAACTACAATAGGCTTGTAATTCTTAATGATATGAGCTGTTCCTTTTCTAATAGGTTTAAATGATTTTGTTGTTCCTTGAGGAAACGTAATTACCCAACCGTCATCTAACGCTACCTTGATATTTTCTACCTGATCCTGGTTTACCTCTCTTTTTTCCTCTAATTCTTTCCCTTGGCTTCTCCACGTTCTATCCACTGTCACGGCTCCTACATAAGCTAATATACGAGGTAGCCATCCTGCTTTCATCGTTTCTGCTGCAGCGACATAATAAAGATTTAACTTCGGTTTCCAGATATAAAAGATATTCTTAATAGAATCTTCACGCCCTTTTAAGCTTGCATTAAACACATGGTACATTGCTACCACATCAGCAAAGTAAGTCTGATGATTCGAGATAAACAACACGTGTTTATCCGGAAGATTTCTCAACACTTCTGACCCCTCTATCTGTAGACTATTAAATCCACGAAAGCGTTGGTGCGTTGCAAAACCGAACACTCTTATTATCCACTTCTTTAAAAAAAGAATATGTCCAAATGGATTTCTTTTAAATAATCCCATAATTCACACACATTAATACGAACTACAAAATTACAACTTTTGACATGGAACTTTGTTAAATAAATTACATAATTATTAATCTTATCTACTAAAAAACACTAAATCAAGTAGTAATCCTCAATATTTAAGAGCGATATCAGACAATAAGCAAGAACTATTATGCCTAAAGCACTTGTTTTAGAGTTTCTTTTAACTCACTTAACATCATAGCCGTAGCTCCCCAGATAGTATAATCATTATATATATATGCAGGTACATCGATTAATTCGGCATAACTAGTCTGTAACCCAACCTCTTTAATAATTGTATCGTCCAATAAAGTGCTAAGTGGCATCTCTATAATATTAGCCACCTCATCTACACTTAATTCTACATGAGGAGTAGTATCCATTATTCCCAAATAAGGTTGTACAATAAAATTACTAGGAGGAATATACACTCTTGTAAAAGCTTTAAGTATTTCTATTTGATTTGCTTTAATCCCAACTTCTTCATCTGTCTCTCTTAAGGCTGTTACTTCTAAAGTCTGGTCCTCTACCTCATACTTTCCTCCTGGAAACCCTACTTGCCCAGAGTGAACACCTCCGCCATTACTCCTTTCTATTAACAACAATGACGTTTCTTGTTCTTTAGGATATAACAACATCATTACAGCAGAATACCTTGGGTTATTGCTTATAAAGTCATCAACCTTTAAATAAGGCCTTCTTTCCTTTGGCACCATTAGTGCCTGAGCCTCTATACCTAATAGATTAACACTTTTAATTTCAGGTATTTTATGTAAAAGAGAATCAAAAGTCATATTTTTGCACAAGTATAATTTTCAACTATTAAAAATACAACTTTATTATCTATGTTTAGCAAAGAAGAGGCACAACGAATTAAAAAAGAATTCTGGATTACTTTTGCGGATGAATATCCACGCAAATGGCTATTACACAATACTAAAATAAAGGATTTCGCCTTTAAATTCTACGCTGACAATAAAAAAGCACAAGTACTTCTTGACATTGAACACAAAGATGAAGAGAAAAGAAAAATATACTTCGAAAAAATAGAATCTCTAAAGACAATACTTTTAGAAGATTACCTACCTGATGCTATTTTCGAAAGAAACTTCTATTTAGAGAATGGTAAATTAATCAGTCGTATTTGGATAGAACAACCTAATGTTTGTATCAATAATAGAAAAACATGGAATGAAATCTATGATTTCTTTAATGAAAAGATGAATTTGTTTGAATTGTTTTTCTATGAGTACGAAGATTATATCAGAGATTTAGAAATAAACACGTAATTTTAACGTTGTAAGTTTTTAATATAATACTAATGCGCTACCTCTCTTTACTTATACTGTTATCTCTACTATGCATTTCGCAAGTTAATGCACAAGAGAAGCTACCTCAAAAGAGAGACTCTATCTCACAGATTAAAATAAACTATAGCAAAGAAGAAGTACCTTCTATTGCCGTAAGAGACACTACGCGTATATTCCAAAACTTTGAAGAAAATAACAAGAAATCAAAGTTAGGCCGCTTCTTCAATAAGATGGTTTATAAAAACAATAAACGATTAGTGGCGAATGCGCCAGAGATTAAAAACACACAACACTTCGAACTAGGAGAAGGAAAAGTAATACGCAATATACGTATAGTTACTCTAGATCCTTTTGGTTACTCTGATTCTGACTCATTAAGAGCTCCGAATACACACCTCGAAAAAATAGGAAATAAACTACATTTAAAAACCAAGAAGTTTACAATTAAGAACTTCTTGATTTTTAAAGAAGGAGATCGATTTGATTCACTTAAAGTTAAAGAGAGTGAACGTCTTTTGCGTACACAAAACTTTATTAGGAGAGTCACCATGTATCCTATACCTACTGCTCACCCTGATACAGTTGATGTATTAATACGCGAATTAGACTCTTGGAGTATCTATCCTACTGGTTCGGCATCTACCTCATCTTATCGTATCAAATTAAGAGATAGAAACTTCGCTGGATTAGGACATGACTTAACTCTTCAGTACACTAGCCGATATAAAGAGAATAAGCAAGGAGTTTACTTTAATTATACAGTAAACAACATCCAAAATACTTTCGTAAGAGCTAACGTTGTATACAATCAAGAAGTATGGGGTAACTATGTTAAAGGAGTTGCTCTAGACAGGCCATTCTATTCACCATATACTAAATGGGCAGGAGGAGCCAGCTTATCACAACGTTTCAGAAGAGACTCTCTACCAGACCTAAATGAAAAATACAGCTACGAATCATTAAAATACAACACTTTTGATTCATGGGCAGGTTATTCTGTTCCACTGTTTAAAAGCTATAAAAACAAACCTGTAATAACCAATTTACGTACTTCTTTCAGATACATCAGACAGACCTATACAGAGCGTCCTCAAGATCAATATGATCCGCATGGATACTATAAAGATCAACGTAGTTATCTAGGTTCTATTAGTTTAAGTTCTATTAATTATGTACAAGATCAATACATTTTTAATTACAACATAATAGAAGACGTACAGGTAGGTAAAGTACTTGCTCTAACAGGTGGAATGCAAGACAGATATGATAAACAAAGACCATACTTCGGAGCTAAGTTTGCGATGGGAGGATACACTAGATTAGGGTACTTCTCAGGAAATATAGAATGGGGTAGCTACTTTTATAAAGATAAAGCAGAACAAGGAGCTTTGAGAATAGAAGGGACATACTTTACCAAACTGTTTATGCTTGGCAACTGGAGATTCAGACACTTTATCACTCCACAATTAATATATGGTTATAAAAGATTTGATTACATCGGAGACGAACTAAGACTAGATAACGTAATCCAAGGAATACGAGCTCAAAAAGTCACAGGATCTAAGCGCTTTGCTATTGCTTATCACTGGCAGTCTTACGCACCTTATGAATGGAAAGGGTTCCGTTTTAATCCATACTTTAATTTTGAAGGAGCATTTATCTCTAATGAAGATAGTAAACTATTTGACTCTAGAATGTATTCTAAATTCAGTATTGGTATAGTAGCTAATAACGACTATTTAGTATTTAGTAAACTCGCTATTTCTTTAGTCTTCTATCCTGTCATGCCAGATACAGGGCAGAGTGTTATACGTGCTAATTCTAGACAGTACAATATGGCACTGCCAGACTTTAACTACGACAGACCACGTCCAGTATCTTACTTTTAAAATATATGTATAAAAAAAGGTGCTACTCATAGCACCTTTTTTTATCTAGAACCAACAAGATATCTTCTTAAAGAGATCTAATGTACTATCCTAGTTTATTTTTACAGAAGATTAATACTTCTTTAATTGTTGTTGAAATCTATAAATCTCCGTTTCAGCTGCCACATTATGCATAATTTCCTCATCTATAGGAGTTAATTCTACATGACGTCTAGCCATTACTATTTTCATTGTCTCTAAAGCTTTATCTACTTTATATGTCTCACTAGATCCTGCTCCACCCCATGTAAAACTAGGTAAGAATGTCTTAGGGAATCCCCCTCCGAATATACTACATGCTACACCTACTACTGTACCAGTATTAAACATAGTATTAATACCGCTCTTACTGTGATCTCCCATCATTAATCCACAGAACTGTAATCCAGTATCTTCATTAGACTGCGTCTCATAACTCCATAACTTAACTGAACTATAGTTATTCTTAAGGTTAGAGTTATTGGTATCAGCACCTAGATTACACCACTCTCCTAACACAGAATTACCTAAGAAACCATCATGTCCCTTATTAGTATATCCAAACATTACAGAGTTACTCACCTCTCCACCTACTCTACAGTGTGGTCCTACTGTAGTAGCGCCATAAATCTTAGTAGCTAGTTTTACTTGAGCTTCCTCACATAACGCAAAAGGCCCACGAATAACAGATCCTTCCATAATCTCAGCATTCTTACCGATATAGATAGGGCCTGTTGAAGCATTTAAAGTTACAAACTCTAATTTAGCTCCTTCCTCTATAAACACATTTTCAGCTGCGATAACATTAACGCTCTTTGGGATAGCCTCAGAAATTCTATCTTCTGTAATACGAGCGAAATCAGCGCGTATAGCAACATCATTCTTTTGAAATATATCCCACTTATGTTCTATCTTAATTAACTCACTAGTACAGTTGATTAACTCATATTCATCAAAGTCTACCTCATCCTGACTATCTTGTGTATAAAATGCTACAATATCTTCGTTATACACTACTGCTTGCATTGGTTGTAGCTCTTTAATCAAATCTACTACCTCTTGATTAGGTAAATAGGCAGCATTAATCATAACATTGTTCTCTACCTCTACCATAGGATATTTAGCAGCTAAGTACTCTTCAGTTAATGTAGTAGTTGTATAGCGCAAGTAATCTTCCCATTTCTCGCGAATAGTTAATATACCCACACGGATATCTGCCACAGGTCGAGTAAATGTAAACGGCAATAAAGCTGTTCTTACATCACCATCAAATAAGATATAGTTCATAGTTTGTGAATTCTAAATTAAAGGTTTAAAGTTAACGAATCTACAGTAAAAAATAATAATATCTATCAATTAAATAATATTCAATAATTTCAGATCTCTTTACTTAAATCCGCTATTATATTAGAAATAAAGATATTACCTTTAAAATAAAAACTATGAAAAAACTATTCTTATTTATCGGACTTCTTTTATCCTTCCTTGTTGTTAGTTGCAGTGGTTCTGACGCATACCAAGGCGAATGGAAAGCAACAAATAATAACAAGGAGGAATTCTTTATTGCTTTTGACAGAGATAACTTTATCGTAACTGATGCTCAAGGCAACACAGAGACATACGAATACACACAGCATTCATATAAATCTCATAACTCTGTAGTGACTTATGGCATTAGATTGAGTAAAGATGGTCGAGAACTAAAGGTACACTTCCCTATCCCCAAGAATGAGAATATAGGATACATAATGTCTGCCCATGATCAAATTATCTTTACACTAAGTAGAGATGAATTTATCACTCCTGATGATATCAATAAATTTTAAACCCAGATTCCGCGAGAGACAAATTAACGAGAGTGAATTATACAAAATAGCCCTAAACTTATGAAAAAAGCATGCTATAGTATAGTTTTAGAAGAACTGAAAGAGATATAAAGTAGAATTAGTTCGTAGTATTTGGCTAATGCGGAATATGGGTTAAACATAAAAAAAGCCTCTCAATTACTTGAGAGGCTTTTGTATATGATAAGCTAAAATTATTTACCAAATTTAGCGTATTTGTTTTTGAATTTGTCAATACGTCCTGCAGTATCGATAAGTTTAGATTTACCTGTGTAGAATGGGTGAGATGTACGAGAGATCTCCATTTTGTACACTGGGTATTCTACTCCATCAACTTCGATAGTTTCTTTAGTTTCTACTGTTGATTTTGTGATGAATACGTCTTCATTTGACATATCTTTGAATGCTACTAATCTGTAATTCTCTGGGTGAATACCTTTTTTCATGATAAATTCTATTTAAAATTGTGAATTACCGTCCATTTCGAAGCTTCCTATATTCCAAGAAAGGTGTAAACTTCCGATAACTTTTGTTATACTTATGTATTTTATTTCAGATTGCAAATGTACAATATAATTTTAAAAATCAAATAACTATTTTACTTTATTTACTGATTTTATCATTCCCTTATAATATCCTATTAATTATCAACTAATAAGCTTAGATACTATCTCCCAATCCTTATCCTCTTCTATCTCTATATGTATATCTATAGTATCTTCTATAGTATCACAATACGCTCCTATAGCCTCTCCATCTATATCATCACTCGCTAGATAACAAAAGATATCTCTTACACCTCTACGAGTCATTTTACCTACATAATGTATATCTGACTGAGTTCTTCTTAAGATATCTATGATATTATTCTCTATCTCTTCTAATCGTTCGTTTTCTTCCCATGTAGGGTACTCACGCTCTGTTTCTACAAGTGATAATTCTATAACAAATGCATAAGGATATTTATCCTTATCACTAAAGTTAGCATAAGACATATTAATCACTCCAGTAGCTTTAAAGCCGCCTACCTCTAAAACACGAATACTCATACTTTGATCGCTCATAACTCTTTTAATTTTGAAACTAAATATACAAAATATTTCGCATTTTAACACTTTTATATTTTAGCTAAGCTTTAACAATCCTATCTTTGAGAACACTAACCATATTTAAGACTAAAACATTATGTTTAAAAAATTAATCACACTCGTATTCTTATTGATTACAGTGTTGGCAATCGCACACCCTGATCAGAAAAAAGTAGAACAGGCTCTGTACAACTTAAAGAATGTAACATTCAAACAACTAGAGTCTAAAGATGACTCTTATCTATTGTATGAACTTAGAGTGAGACAACAAGTAGATCACACAGATCCTTCTAAAGGCTATTTTTATCAAAAAGTACACTTCTATCACAAGGATTTTAATCATCCTATGATTATGGAGACTAACGGTTATGACCTATACGTTAGAGCTAGTGAAATGGTAAACTATCTACAGAGTAACTACTTAAATATAGAACACAGATTCTTCGGAGAGTCTATCCCTGAAGGCAAACCATGGCAGTATCTTACTATGGAACAGGTAACAGCTGACTTACATGAGATCAACCAACTGTTTAAAGAAATCTATACACAAAAATGGATTAGTACAGGTATCAGTAAGGGAGGACAAACAAGTATCTACTATAAGTACTTCTACCCTAATGATGTTGATGTAGCTATTCCTTACGTTGCTCCGTTTAATCAAGCATTAGAAGAGCCTCGTATATATCCTTTCTTAGCCAATGTAGGAGACAAATCTTGTAGAACTAAAATACACGATATACAAGTAAAGTTATTTGAAAATAAAGCTCAAATTATCGAGAAACTAAAGTGGTATGCTAAAGGAGCTAGACTTACTTTTGAATATTTAGGTTCTTTAGACAAAGCTTTTGAATATGCAGTATTAGAATACAGTTTCGGATTTTGGCAAAGCGGACACTCATGTGCTACCTTCCCTAACGTTAAGGATATTGATGCACTAACAGATCACTTCCTAAGCGTGAGTAATATCGACTTCTTTAGTGATCAAACGATCAAACGCTATGAGTCTCACTACTACCAATCTGGAACACAACTAGGATACTATGGCTATGACATTGCACCGTTTAAGAAATACGTGAGCTTTACATCTAATCCTCTAGCGACTTTTATGCCTCCTGGTACATCATATAATAGCTTTAACGATGCACTTATCCAAAAGGTAAAAACATGGTTAGAGAACGATGCGAACAACATCATCTATGTTTATGGAGAGACAGACACTTGGAGTGCTTCTATGGTAGTTCCTAGTCCTAAAGTAAACTCTAAGTCTTATGTCTTACCTAAGAAAGACCACGGACAAGCAAGAGTAAAGAACATGACTCCAGAAATGAGAAGTGAGTTCTTCTCAACTCTAGAGAAAATGACTGGACTAAAACCTGTGAAATAACTCTACACCTATAAAAAAGACACTTTTCTGATAAATAAGAAAAGTGTCTTTTTTTATATCTTATATTATCGTATTACCTCTAATGGTGCTCTAGTAATATAGAATATTATACCCATTTTCCTTGATTACAACTTACGATTACTAATCCTAGCATCACAAAACGTATTTATACATTTTTCTTAAAACATCCATTCTAGAAAGAAAGCACTTCTGAATATGTATCAAAATAACAGTCCTTTAATTTAAATAATTCAGATATCTCAATAGACGACTTAGTTGTAACAGGATTACTTTCATGAAACTCATTCAATCCTGTTGTTACCTCTTTTTTCTTTATGGAGAAATTAATACTTGTATTCCATTGATCCCCTGTAAATCTACTATATGACGAATAATCTGCCCCTATTAATTCAAAATTATTATTCTAATACCTAAATTTATAAGTAATACTAGAACTAGAAGAGCTTCCACAACTATACCAATAATTAAAATCTAATATCAAAATATTCTTGACAATACTCACTCCATTAAAAGGGTCTTCTAAACACGGATCCTCTGCTAAATTTTCACTAGGTATAAACCCATTAGAATTGCTATCTGCTAAAGTATAGTTGCCAGATTTATCCTTAAACAAAATCAATAGATTTCTCGAGTTAACATCTAATATTCCTGGTCCTAATGACTCATTTTTAATTCTATTAGATGCATCGTTATCTTTAACTATCAATACCAGATCTTCTATTCCGTCTTTATTCAAATCACCTTTAGCGGTGCTTACTATCTTCCAATTCTTTGGAACATACTCAAAAAATGACTTCTGTGACCAAGACACATAAGACATTAATACAAATAGAATTAATACTATACATCTCATATTACCAATACTTATTTACGATTACTCTCATCAACTGAATTAATTAAAATATTAGAGAAAATATCACTTCCATTGTATCCTTAATAATAGTGATACTTCGATAGTTCCTTTCTATTAAACAACACATAATTAGCTCCTTATAAATATACAGCATTTTAACAAAACCACAGAACTACAAAATCTGCCCATAAAACCTCTCCTTTTTTCATTTTCACATCAAAAAGCGCCTCTAACTTGAGCTCTTTTACCTATAAATCATCTCTTTTTTATGCATATCTATCAATTTTGACCTTAAAAAACTAAAAAAGTCACTCACTTTTTTTCTCCAAAAATGCTACAAAAAAACAAGTAAATAATTAAAATACAATACATTACAAAAATAAAACTCGAATTGAGAATAATTTAAAACGCACCATAAAGCCCCTAAAATAGGGCACTCGTGATAATTCCTTTCACAGTTCTCCTAAGATTCTCCCATTTTACTCTACACAGAAGCCTTTTTGTAAAGGAACTATAAAAGAACCATGGGAGCATCCTAAACCAATCTCTATTCTGAGTGACCTGTGTACCTCCTCTAATTAACATTAGAGATTATCAATAACTACAGCCAAAAAATAATTTAGTAATTCAAATATAATATGTTAACAAAGTCCCTTTATATACCATTCAGAAAGGGTTATTTTATTATATTTGTATTTAATATTTAAAGATTACACATGAAAAACGCAGTAAATAAAGTAGGGGTTACTTTTGGAATAGTATTAGCTATATACTTCACACTCTTTAATTGTGTATTGTTCTTTACAGATAAAACATTATTAGCTAATACCTTCGCTGGTTTTTTCAATATAGCTATCATTATCATTTTTGGAGTAATTACTATCTATAACGCTCGTAAGAAGGCAGGTGGATATGTTACGTTTAGAGAAGCTTTCACACCTTACTTTATCGCTATTGTAATCGGTTTGACGGTTAATTACGTCTTGTATAACATCCTATTTAACGTAGTAGATCCTTCTGCAAAAGAAGTTTTAGGTAAACAATTATACGAAATGCTAGTCAAAACATTAGATGGATCAGGGTTAGCTCCTGAACAAATAGCAGAACAGCTAAAGAAAGCTAAAGAATCTAATCCTTTTGCACTACAATCACAGTTATTTTTATGGGCAGGTAGCATCTTGAGATACTCTATCTTAGGATTATTATTAGCTGCAATATTTAAAAATAAGTCTGAATTCGCACAACCACATCCTGAGGTAAATCACGATGTAGATACAGACTTTAATAAAGATCACAAATAAACAGATGAATCTATCTATAGTAATACCTCTACTGAATGAAGCAGAGTCTTTGCCAGAATTACACGCCTGGATCACTAAAGTGATGCAGGAGAATAACTTTACGTATGAGATTCTATTTATAGATGACGGTAGTAAAGATGATTCGTGGAAGATTATTTCTGATTTAAGTATAGAGAATACAAATGTAAAAGGTATCCGCTTTCAACGCAACTTCGGTAAATCTCAAGCGTTACACGCAGGATTTGCTCAGGCGGCTGGTGATGTAGTTATCACGATGGATGCTGATTTACAGGACAGCCCTGACGAAATACCAGGTCTGTATAATATGATTATAAAAGAAGGCTATGACATGGTCTCTGGATGGAAGAAAAAACGATATGACTCTGTCATCTCTAAGAACCTTCCTTCTAAACTGTTTAACTGGGCGGCTAGAAAGACTTCTGGTGTACACCTAAACGACTTTAACTGTGGGCTTAAAGCTTATAAAAACGAAGTAGTTAAGAACATAGAAGTATCTGGCGAAATGCACAGATATATACCTGTGCTAGCTAAGAATGAGGGCTATGATAAGATAGGTGAAAAAGTAGTGCAACATCAAGCTCGTAAATACGGAACTACTAAGTTCGGTATGAGTAGATTTATCTATGGCTTTTTAGACCTGATCACAATATGGTTCTTATCTAAATTTGGCAAAAGACCAATGCACTTATTCGGTAGTTTAGGAGTGATTACCTTCGGTATAGGCTTCTGTGCTGCTTTCTTCATCGGAGCGAGTAAGCTGTATAAGTTATACCACGGATTACAAGCAATAAGAGTAACACAAGATCCTTGGTTCTACATATCATTAGCAACAATGGTAATAGGAACACAATTATTTTTGGCTGGCTTTTTAGGCGAGCTTATTTTAAAAACAAAGACAAACATTAGTAGATATAAAATCGCGGAAAATCGCGGTTTATAATCCACACTAAATTTCAATATTATGCAAGTAGAAAAAGAAATTGTAGCAAAAGCAGAGTTGTGGTTAAAAGAACCTTTCGACGCTGAGACACAGGCTTCTGTTCAAAAAATGTTGGATACTGATCCAGCAACTCTAAAAGATAGTTTTTATAAAAATCTAGAGTTCGGTACGGGCGGTATGCGCGGTATAATGGGAATAGGTACTAACCGTATCAACAAATACACGTTAGGAAAAAACACACAAGGATTATCTAACTATATTAAACAATCTTTCCCTAATCAAGAGTGGAAAGTAGCTATCAACTTTGACTGTCGTCATAATAGTCAAGAGTTAGCTAAAGTAGTAGCTGATGTATTCACTGCTAATGGTATTAAAGTATACTTATTCGGTGAGATGCGTCCTACTCCAGAGTTATCTTTTGCGGTGAGACACTATGGATGTAATGCAGGTATTGTATTAACTGCTTCTCACAACCCTCCTGAATACAACGGATATAAAGTATACTGGAATGATGGTGGGCAAATCGTACCTCCTCAGGATGGTGCTGTAATCGACGAAATAAACAAATTAACATATAACGAAGTTAACTTTAAAGGAAATGACAGCCTTATCACTTATGTAGGTGAAGAATTAGATGCTGCATTCATTAAGTCTACTTTAGAAAATGCGAGCTTTGACACTCCTCAAAGTGTAAAAGACCAATTAAAAATCGCTTATACTTCTCTACACGGTACTTCTATCAAACTTATTCCTAGAACTTTAGAAGAGGCAGGATATAAGAATGTATTTATCGTAAAAGAGCAAGCCGAACCAGATGGGGACTTCCCTACTGTAAAATCACCTAACCCAGAAGAACCAGAAGCATTAACGATGGCTCTTAAGTTAGCTGATGAGACTGGTGCAGATATCGTAATCGGTACTGACCCTGACTCTGACCGTATCGGTATCGCTGTACGTGATCTAGATGGTAACATGAGATTACTTAATGGTAACCAGACTATGGTGATGATGACTGGATTCTTATTAGAACAATACAAACGAAATAGAGGATTTAAAGGAAACGAATTTATCGGTTCGACTATCGTATCTACTCCTATGATGCTAGACTTAGCAGAGAGTTATGGTGTAGAGTGTAAAGTGGGATTGACAGGATTTAAATGGATTGCTAAGTTTATCAAAGAATGTCCAGACCAAAAGTTCATCGGTGGTGGTGAAGAGAGTTTCGGATACATGGTAGGTGATGCTGTACGTGATAAGGATGCTGTAGCTTCTGCTTTATTAGTATGTGAGATAGCAGCTATCGCTAAAGCAGCTGGTAGTTCATTCTTTACAGAATTAATGAACTTATACATCGATAATAGATTCTATAAAGAACACCTTATCTCTCTAGTGAAAAAAGGTATCTCGGGTGCTGAAGAAATTAAGCAAATGATGATAGACTTAAGACAAAACCCTCTTACAGAGATTATCGGTCAGAGAGTAGTATGTGTAGAAGATTACCAATCTAGTGAGGCTAAAAATCTTATCACTAATGAGGTAGAACCTATAAATGTACCTAAGTCTAACGTACTTATCTACTACCTAGAAGATGGTACTAAGATAGCTGCTCGTCCAAGTGGTACTGAGCCAAAGATTAAGTTTTACTTTAGCGTAAACGAACCGCTACATGACTTATCTGAAGTAAAGAATACAGAGAAAGTTTTAGATCAAAAAATTCAAGCAATCATTGACGAAATGAAATTGAATTAAACAATAAAGAAAGACTGGTAGTAATACCAGTCTTTTTTCTTTATTTTTGCTTTTTACATTTAATAAAATATGAACGAATATTTCAAGAAAATAATATACTTCGCTAAGCCATACAAGTCTTATGCGTATCTAAACATTTTTTTTAATATCCTATATGCCCTGTTTAGTGCATTGTCATTTGTAGCATTGATTCCAATGCTTACAGTACTTTTTCACACTGGTGAAAAAATAACTGAAAAGCCAGTTTATCAAGGAATAACATCTGCCAAAGATTATTTAGAACAATATATGTCTTACTTCATCACGATGTATTCAGATGAGCACGGTGCTCAGAATACGTTGATGGTAATGGCTGCACTTATTATCTCATTGTTCTTACTTAAGAACTTGTTTAACTATTGGGCGATGTACTTCATTACATTCTTGCGTAACGGGGTACTTAAAGACATTCGTAATGCAATGTTCAAAAAGTCTTTAGAATTACCTCTATCATTCTTCTCTGAAAAAAGAAAAGGAGATATTATCTCTAGAATTACTTCTGATGTATTAGAGATACAACACTCATTCTTATCTATCTTAGAGGTACTAGTTAGAGAGCCGTTAACTATCGTGTTTACTATTGTAGTTATGTTTGGAATCAGTACTGAATTGACGATATTCGTATTTATATTCGTTCCTATATCAGGGATTATCATTTCTAAAGTTGGTAAATCATTAAAGAAAAGTTCTCAGAAAGCTTCTGAAGAGCAAGGATATTTCTTATCTATCATAGAAGAGTCTTTATCAGGATTAAAGGTGATCAAGAGTTTTAACTCTGAGAAGACATTTAATGATAAGTTTCAAGATTCTACAATGTCATTCTACGACTTAAACAATAAAATTCTTAACCGTCAGAACCTTTCTTCTCCACTAAGTGAGTTTTTAGGTATTGTGACTATTGCTGTGTTATTAGTATATGGTGGTCACCTAGTACTAGGAGAAGGAACTTTAACTAGTGCTTCGTTTATAGCATACATCGGTATGGCTTATAATATCCTTACGCCTGCTAAGGCGATGTCTAAAGCTTCTTACTCTCTTAAACGTGGTAATGCTGCTGCTGAACGTGTACTACAGGTATTAGAAGAAGAAAACCCTATCGTAAGTAAAGAAAATGCTATCGCTAAAGCGGACTTCGAAAAAGAAATAGTTGTAGAGAATATTTCATTTAAATACGAAGATGAATATGTACTAAAAGACTTCAACCTTACTGTACCTAAAGGAAAAACTGTAGCCTTAGTAGGACAATCTGGTAGTGGTAAGAGTACTATCGCTAATCTATTGACTAGATTCTGGGATATCAACGAAGGTGTGATCAAAATAGATAATCAAGATATCAGAGACGTAAAGCTAGATGATCTAAGAGGTTTAATCGGACTAGTGACTCAAGATAGTATCCTGTTTAACGACACGATTAAAAACAACCTTAAATTAGGTAATCAAGATGCTACTGATGAACAAATCATCAATGCTCTAAAAATAGCAAATGCTTATGAGTTCGTTAAAGACTTACCTAATGGTATAGATACGAATATCGGGGATGCTGGTAATAAACTATCTGGTGGTCAAAAGCAACGTCTATCTATCGCTCGTGCAGTACTAAAGAATCCTCCTATTATGATATTAGATGAGGCTACATCTGCACTAGATACAGAAAGCGAAAAATTAGTACAGGTAGCTCTAGACAATATGATGAAAAACAGAACATCTATAGTCATCGCTCACCGTCTATCTACTATCCAAAAAGCAGACTTAATCGTAGTAATGCAAAAAGGTGTTATCGTAGAACAAGGAACACATGAGGAGTTAATCCAATTAAATGGTACATACTCTAAATTAGTTACATTACAATCGTTAGAATAGATGTATCAAGACAGTAAAAATATCACGCTACCTACTGATCCAGAAACTATCGTATGGAAGTACTTAGATTTGTCTAAATTCTTAGACTTATTACTGTCTAACAAACTATTTATGTCTCGATCTGACAAGTTCGAAGATCAATATGAAGGTACGTTTAGTGAGCCTACTTTTGAAGAAATCAAAAAGATAAGTAAAAACAATCCTGATTTCTTACATTACTATAAACAAAAAAGAAAGAATATCGTCATCAGCAGTTGGCATATCAATGAGTATGAGTCATTCGCTATGTGGCAGATATTCACTAAGAACAATGAGGGTATAGCGATACAATCTACTGTAGATCGATTACAAAAAGCACTACATGTGGAGCAGAGAGTAGATCAATACATCGGTGAGGTAAACTATATCGATTATAAAAAGGAGTTTATTCCCTTTGAAGATCAGTTCTTCCCTTTCTTGTTCAAAAGAAAAAGTTTTCAATATGAAAAAGAGATTCGCATAATTACAGATGTTACTCCGTTAAATATAGAAGTTAACGAAGGCATTAAGATTCATGTGGATGTCGAACAATTAATAGAAAAAATATATATTCACCCTAAGTCAGAGAATTGGTATAAAAATCTAGTACTAGAACTTATGCAAAAGCTCAACTTCAAATTTGACGTAGAAAAGTCTGACTTAGAAAGTGATATTTTAATCTAAAAAAACTATGGAAACAGCGAATACTAACCAAGTGATCGTGTCTATATTAGACAACGATTTCTATAAGTTTACGATGCAGTACGCTGCTATTAAACAATTCCCTTATGCTAAGGCTTCTTACATCTTTATCAATAGAGGTAAGCATAAATACCCTCCTGGTTTTGCAGAGGCACTACGTGCTGCTGTAGACGAAATGGCTAAGCTAAAACTAACTAAAGCCGAGAAAATATTCTTAGAAAAGACTTGTCCTTACTTAGATCCCACTTACTTAGATTTCCTTCAAGGATATCATTATGATCCTTCTGAAATAGAGATTTCTCAAGATGGTCATGACTTAGAAGTGCACATCAAAGGATACTGGTATAGAACTATCTTATGGGAAGTACCATTGATGTCATTAATCTGTGAGCTTTACTACAGAATGACGAACTCAGAGAGAGATTCTTCTGATGAAGTAATAGCGAATACACGTAAGAAAATTGAGAAATATAAAGAATTAGGTATCACCATAGCGGAGTTCGGTACGCGTAGAAGACATTCTTATGCAGTGCATCAGTTAGTAGTAGATACACTAAAAAAATATGGTGATGGTAGCTTCATCGGTACTAGTAATGTACACTTAGCGATGAAGTATAACACTAAACCTATTGGTACACATGCTCACGAATGGTTTATGTTCCACGCTGCTAAGTATGGCTTCAAGATGGCTAACTCTATGGGATTAGAGCATTGGGTAGATACATACAGAGGTGATCTAGGAATAGCGTTGACAGATACATATACAAGTAAAGTTTTCTTTGAACAATTTGACAAGAAATTTGCTAAGTTATTTGATGGTGTAAGACATGACAGTGGTGATCCACTAGACTTCGCTGATCAAGTTATCGCTCATTACAAATCATTAAATATCGACCCTACTCAGAAGACTATTATATTCTCTGATGGACTAAACCCTGAGAAAGTAGAACGTATCGCTAAGCACTGTAAAGGACGTATAGGTATGTCATTTGGCATTGGTACTGACTTTACAAATGATGTAGGTCTAGATGCCATGAATATTGTAATCAAGATGTCACAGGCGCTTCCTGAAGGAGGATACTGGACTGATGTTGTTAAACTTTCGGATGAGCCTAAAAAACATACGGGTACTCCAGAAATGATAGAACTAGCTCAGAGATTACTTGATATTCCTGTTTCTAAATAAAAGTGATTTAATCTATATTATTTTATAAATATTATCACTTTTGTAAGACTTAAAAGACTATTTTTGCAATAAATTAAATTCAAGAATAATGGCAACGAACAGAACTTTTACAATGATCAAACCTGATGCTGTAGAGGCAGGTAACATCGGTGGAATCATCAACATGATTACTGAAGGTGGATTTAAAATCGTTTCAATGAAGTTAACTCAATTAACTGTAAGAGACGCTCAAAAATTCTACGAAGTACACAGTGAGAGACCTTTCTACGGAGAATTAGTTGAATTCATGTCTAGAGGTCCAATCGTAGCAGCTATCTTAGAAAAAGATAACGCTGTAGAAGATTTTAGAAAATTAATCGGAGCTACTAACCCAGCTGATGCTGCTGAAGGTACTATCCGTAAAAGATATGCTAAATCTATCGGTGAAAACGCAGTACACGGATCTGACAGCGACGAGAACGCTGCTATCGAGTCTGCTTTCCACTTCTCAGGAAGAGAGCAATTCTAAGAATTAGCGAATAGATAATTCATAAAAAAAGCCAACTTTATAAGTTGGCTTTTTCTTTATCTCTATATCACTTGTTCTATTCACAGACTAAAACAAGCTTAAGTTAAGTTCGTTCACTAAGTCTAATATCATGTGATATCCTACTACTGAGTTACCTTGTGCATCTAACCCTGGGCTAAATGTTCCGATACCTATCTTATTAGGTACAGATACTACGATACCTCCTCCTACACCAGACTTACTAGGTAGACCTACAGTACGTGCATACTCTCCACTGAACTCATACATACCTGCTATCAACATCTGAGACTGTACTAACTTAGACATTTCTGAATTCTTATACTTAGTATCCCCGTCAAAACGTGTACATTGATTAGCAAAGAAATAACCTATCTTAGCTAAATCTTCTGCTGTAATTTCAATAGAACATTGCTTAAAGTAATTGTCTAATCTATTCTCTTCTCCTTCGATTAAACCATTGTTCTTTAATAGGTGAAATATACCTCTGTTTCTATGTCCTGTTTCTCTCTCAGACATATATACAGAATGACTGTATCCGATAGCTTCGTTATTAGTAATATAACGAACCATACCTAATATCTTCTGAAAAGCCTCATCATTCTCTCCTCCTAATAAAGCAGTAGTAAGTATCGCTCCTGCATTCATTAATGGGTTTAATGGCTTTCCTTTTGTCTCTAAATTAGCATAGTGATTAAATGGCTTATCTGTACCATAATAACCTGCTTTAGAGAACACTTCTTTCTCTCCTAACTCTTCTACTGCAACCATCAATGCGATTACTTTAGAAATACTTTGAATTGTAAATTTCTGTGATACATCACCTACATTAACAACTTCTCCATTCTGCTTTACTACAGAAAACGCTACTGCATTAGCATTAGCCTTACTAAGCTCTGGGATGTAATCAGCGACTTTACCTTCACCTATGTGTATTCTATTTTTCTCTAAAATACGCTCTAACATCTCATTTGTAATTAGATTAGAACTATCTCCACTTCTAATTATCTTCTTAGCATAAGCAGTTCCTCCAAAAGAAACTAGACATGCTACAACCCAACTAAGGATAATGTTACTTACACTATTCTTCTTCATGTTATTAATCTACTTTACTGAATATTCTTTCTTCTAATGATCTTACCTGTCTCTGTCTCTACAAACTTCTGTACGAACTGTACCTCTTTAGGTTTCTCGTATTTTCCCAAGTCTTCAAACAAGTCTTCAGGTAACTGATAAGGTGTGTTCTCGATAACTAAGACTAACTTATTTCCTAGATACTCATCCTCTTTGCTCGATACAAAGAAACGATAAGGAATCCTCTTTGACAACTTTTCTTCTATTTGCTCAGGAAAAAGTTTGACACCTCCACTGTTCACAACATTATCTACTCTGCCTAACCACTTAAACTCCTTATCACTAATCACTTCCACTAAATCATTAGTCACTACTAAGTCTGGGTTTACTGTTGGTGCTGATATAACTAAACATCCTCTGTCATCTTGACTAACATTCGCATGTGGTAGTACAGAAAATATATCTGTACCTACTAATTTAGCAGCTATATGTGTAATCGTCTCGGTCATTCCATAAGTTTCATATACCAATGTATCTAATAGCTGAAGCTTCTCTACTAAACTCTTATTCACTTTAGCCCCGCCGATAATTAGTTTCTTCACATTCACTAATTCAACCAAGGAGTTTTCTACTTGCATTGGTACCATAGCTACAAAGTCATATACTTTACTATTATCTGCAAGTGGTCTGGCAGTAGGAGCCATTACATCAAGCTTCCATCCAAGTATTAATGCGCGAATAAACATTAGCTTACCTCCAACAAATTTAGTAGACATACACAGTAGAGCATTACTTCCTGTCTGTACATCAAAGAAAGCTCCAGTAGCTTTAGCAGAGTAAAGCATAGTTTCTTTCTTTAATTGAATAATCTTAGGAGGCCCTGTAGTACCTGATGTAGTCAAACTAACATAATCATTAGTATTAAACCACTGTAAAATAAGAGTCCCTAAATCAACTAAATATTCCTCTTTACCTGTGCTCCAATCGTGAGCTACAGCCACTAATTCTTCTACTGAATAAGAAACTCCGTTAAGCTCAAAACTAGGATGTATATAATTCAATTCCATCTTCTCTATAATTATTTAACTCTACCTAATAGTTGATGTTTCCAGTTCTTCCAACCATACTTCTTAGCAAATACAAATATGATTAATGGTAATACAATCCCTACTTGTACAATATATTCCCAAGGAGAAATACCACTATCTGAGTTTATATTGGTAAATATTGAATTAGTTTGAAAAGCAGTCCAGTCCGAAGTAACTAATAGTACTCCTACTAAATTATTAGCTGCATGAAATCCTAATGCTAATTCTAAACCATCGTCCATTAACGTAATAATCCCCAAGAATAAACCAGTACCTATATAGTATATCATAATAGTTGCTCCTACTTTCTCTACTTCTGGGTTGGCTAAATGCATTAACCCGAAAATAATAGAAGTACTTAGTAAAGCTACTGCCCTACTTCTAGTAGCCAATCCTATTCCTTGCATTAAATAGCCGCGCATAAAATACTCTTCAAAACTAGTCTGTAAAGGAATTAATATGACTGCAAAAATGAAGAAAACGATAAAAGGTCCTAGTTTAAATGACAAAACGTAGTCTTGTGGATCTTTTAGATATCCGTAAATAAAAAAGCCTATAATAACGAAACTCCACAGTCCGAAAGAAAATAAAAAACGCTTCCAATCAACCGTAGACCTAGAGGTAGTAAGACTTAGTAAGCTTTGCTTGTGAACAAATAATACCCAACCAATTAGGAATATCAACATAAAAACAAGTGGTCCTATAGTTATCAAGAAGTTAACATTTTTACCATATTTTGTGATATTCATTTTTATGATTTCATTAGTAGATACGGCTGAATATCTTAAATAAATCCAATTCAGGAACATAATTCCTAAAAAAAACAACGAAAAAGGTAAATAATACCAAAGTTTCTGATTTTTGTTTATTCTCAATAACTGTTCAATAATTCCCATATTTCAAAAAATGTACTATATTTGGTATAAAATTCCTTATTTATGATCACAATTTATCACAATCCGCGTTGTAGCAAATCTCGTGAAAGCATAGCTTTCATGGAGGAACAAGGTGTAGCTTACAAAATTATAAAATATTTGGATGCTGACCTTACTGAAACTGATGTTAAAACTATTCTTAGCAAACTGAATTACAATCCAATTGATTTAGTTCGTACGAAAGATGCTTTCTGGAAAGAAACTTTCGAGAGTAATACATTAAGTGACGAGGAGATTATTCAGGCAATGGTACTAAACCCTAAGCTAATTGAAAGACCTATTGTAGTTAATGGCCCTAAAGCTGTTATTGCAAGACCTACAGAAAAAATACACGAAATCTTGTAGATTAAATTAACAATTTATTAACTATTGTTTTTTAAACCTTCACCACAAATTATAGTCTAATTGGTATAAAACTAACGACTATAATGAAAAGATTAAAAACTACAAAAGTTCTCCTAATGCTGTTAACCTTAATGTTTGGGATAACAGCATTAGCGCAGAACTCTAAAAAAAGTATCGTATCTGGTACTGTAGTAGAAACTGCTACAAATCTTCCTTTAGAATATGCTAGTATATTCGCACAAAATGAAAACAATGCTAATATTGTTTCAGGTGGTATGACTGACTCAAAAGGACATTACTCTTTTGAGGTTCCTAATGGTTCATACTATATCAAAATAGAATTCCTTGGTTACAAAACTATCGAACTACACAAAGTAGCAGTAAATGGAGACACTAATCTAGGTGTTAAAAAAGTTGCTGATGATAACCAAATGCTTGATGAAGTATTAGTTATCGCAGAAAAATCAACTGTAGATATCAAACTAGATAAAAAAGTGTACAATGTAGGACAAGATATGATCGTAAAAGGTGGTACTGCTGGGGATGTCCTAGACAATGTTCCATCTGTTACAGTTGATAGCGAAGGTGCCGTTAGTTTACGTGGTAATGAGAACGTAAAAGTACTTATTGATGGTAAGCCTACTGGTCTTGCTAATAATATTCAAGAAGCTATGCGTATTCTTTCTGCTGAATCAATTGATAAAGTAGAAGTTATCACTAATCCATCTGCTCGTTATGAGGCAGAAGGTGGAGCAGGTATTATCAATATCGTTCTTAAAAAAGGTAAAGCTCAAGGTATTAATGGTAACGTAACAGCTACTGTGGGTGATCCTCGTAACTATGGTTTAAGCGGTAACGTAAATATCAGAGGAGAAAAATATAACTTCTATACTACTTTATCTTATAGAGATGGTAAAGTAAAAGGGTATGGAAGAAATAACAACCAATACTTAGACGCTAAAGGTAATACTACTCAATTCATTAATGAATACAAAGACAATAACAGAGACAGAGAAAGCTACGATGGTACTTTTGGATTAGACTATTACCTTACACCTTCATTAACATGGTCTAATAATGTAACTGTTAGAAGAACTAATGGATCAGCATATAACACAGTTGATTACCAATACTATGACCCTTCTTATGTTCTACAATACAATAGAGATAGAATAGAAAACCGTAAGTCAGACTATAACAGTGTTGAATACAGTACTTCTTTTGAAAAGAAATTCAAAAAAGAAGATCACAAACTTACTGTTGAAGCAACTATCTCTCAAGATAGAAGTAATGATATGGCTAATATTTCAGACATTAATGATCACTTAAACAAAATGTCTTATGAAAGAAATAGCAACAATGACAAGTATAAAAACGGATTAGTTAAGGTAGATTATACTTTACCTATTGGTAAAAACGGAAACTTTGAAGCTGGTTATTTAGGTACTTTTAAAACTACAACAAATAACTTCAGTCTTGCTAACCTAACAGGTAACCAATGGGTAACTAATACTAAAGTATCTAATATTTTAGAGTACAAAGAACAAGTAAATGCTTTCTATGCTCAATATGGAGATAAGATTACTGATAAGTTAAACTTTATGGTTGGACTTCGTTGGGAAAAAAGTAATATTGATGTAAACCAATTAGTAAGCAAAGACTTTAATAATAAAAAATATGATGATTTCTTCCCTAGTTTATTCTTAAACTATGAGTTAGATGATTCTAGTAGCTTAAGCGTTAGTTATAGTAAACGTATCATGCGTCCTAGAGGACATTTCTTAAACCCGTTCTCTAACTATACAAGTGATATTAACTTCTTCCAAGGTAACCCAAATCTTGATCCAGCTAAAACAAATGCTTTCGATTTAGGATACTTAAAAAGATGGAGTGGCTTTACGTTAAGTGCTTCGGCTTACTTAAACAAAACAGATGATACATTCCAATTCGTAAAGAGAATTGCCGGTACTAATGCTAGTGGAACACCTATTACAGTTAGTTCACCTATCAACTTAGCTACTGAATACAGATATGGATTTGACTTTACATTAAACTATACTCCATTCAAATGGTGGAAACTTAATGGTAACTTCAACTTCTATAGATCTGAAATAAATGGAGATTACACATTCACTAATTTTGATGGAACAGTTGAAAAAGAAAACTTTGATCAAAATACTTATGCTTGGTTCACTAGAATTACTTCTAAAATAACATTGCCATACAAAATTGATTGGCAAGTAAATGGAATGTATAGAGCTCCTTATGATACATCTCAAGGAAGAGCAAAAGGAAACTTATCAGCGAACACATCGTTGAGTAAAGATATCTTAAAAGACAAAGCTACTATTACATTCAACGTAAGTGATATATTTAACTCTAGAAAAAGAGAATCTGACACTTACCTTCCTCAATCTATTTCACACAGTGAAATGCAATGGAGAGGAAGACAAATCAATTTGTCATTTACTTACCGTTTTAACCAGTCTAAAATGAATAGACAAAAACAACAAAAACCAGGAAATGGTGATGGTGAACAAGGTGGTGGAGAAATGGAAATGATGTAATTTAAAACTGCAACTTTTACTAAACTATTATAAATTATTTATTTGTTGAAAGGGGTGATCGAATGATCATCCCTTTTTTATTTAACTAATCCTTCGATACTATACTACCCTCACAAAAGGGCATAAAAAAAGAGTCATAATAATTATTATGACTCTTTATTTCTTAAACCAAATACTAGATCTGATTGTCTTCTAATTGCTGTCTATTAGCTTTCTTTTCTTTTAATAATTCTCTAGCTCCACCTACTGCCCAGTAAGATGCAAAACCAACTAAGAATATTAAAAGCCAAAATGCCATGGTAATTACAGTCATGGCAACAATGAAACCTAAATACTGTTGAAATTCAAACATATTTTCTCCGGATTAATATTTTGTATATACGCCGTAAATATACTCACTTTTCTCGTTTCTACCTAACTGATAATAATTTTTAATCTTTCTTTAGAATCAAACTAAATAATTTACCTTATCTTTATAGTATAATCATTCTAAATAAAACAACAATGGACTATAGAATAGAAAAAGACACCATAGGAGAGATAAAAGTTGCACAAGACAAATACTGGGGAGCACAAACTGAACGCTCTAAAAACAACTTTAAAATAGGTCCTGAGGCATCTATGCCTCACGAAATCATAGAAGCTTTTGCTTATCTAAAAAAAGCTGCTGCTTTTACCAATGCAGACCTAAATGTCTTATCTACAGAGAAAAGAGATTATATCTCACAAGTATGCGACGAAATACTAGCAGGAAAACTTAATGAACACTTTCCATTAGTTATTTGGCAAACTGGTTCGGGAACTCAATCTAATATGAATGTAAATGAAGTTATCGCTAATCGTGCTCAGGTATTAGCAGGGCTTCAAATCGGAGAAGGAGAGCCTGTCTTAAAAGCAAATGATGATGTAAATAAATCACAATCTTCTAACGATACTTATCCTACAGCTATGCATATAGCTGCTTATAAAGCTATTGTTGAATATACAATCCCTGGTGTTACTCAATTGAGAAACACTTTGGACAAAAAGGCAAAAGATCTAAAAGACGTAGTTAAGATTGGACGTACACACCTTATGGATGCTACTCCTCTTACACTTGGACAAGAAATATCTGGGTATGTAGCACAACTTGATTATGGACTAAAAGCATTAAACCATACTTTACCTCATCTTTCAGAATTAGCACTAGGTGGTACCGCGGTAGGTACAGGATTAAATACACCTAAAGGATATGATGTGAAAGTAGCAGAATACATTGCTAAGTTCACAAACCTTCCATTTGTAACTGCACCTAATAAATTCGAAGCTCTTGCTGCACATGATGCTATTGTCGAAACTCATGGAGCTTTAAAGCAACTAGCTGTTTCTTTATATAAAATTGCCAATGATATTCGCTTACTAGCATCCGGACCACGTTCAGGAATAGGTGAATTAATTATACCTGCTAATGAACCTGGTTCTTCTATTATGCCAGGTAAAGTTAACCCTACACAGTGTGAAGCACTAACAATGGTAGTTGCTCAAGTTATTGGGAATGATACTACAATCTCATTTGCAGGAACACAAGGTCACTTTGAATTAAACGTATTTAAACCAGTTATGGCTGCTAACTTCTTACAGTCAGCGAGATTACTAGGTGAAGCATGTATTTCATTTGACGAACATTGTGCTCAAGGAATAGAAGCTAATGATAAGCGCATAAAAGAATTATTAGATAATTCACTAATGCTTGTTACAGCCTTAAATACAAAAATAGGGTATTACAAATCAGCTGAGATTGCTCAAACAGCTCACGCTAATGGCACAACTCTAAAAGAAGAAGCTGTGCGTTTAGGGTATGTTACACCTGAAGATTTCGACAAATGGGTAGATCCTAAATTGATGATCGGAAACCTAGAATAAATTAGAACTTTTTCATCCTACTTTATAACTAAAAAAGCCAATACAACAATCTGATGTATTGGCTTTTTACTTTATAGAAGTCCCTCTTCACTTTATAGATCTGTGATACATACTCTAGAAATTAGAAGTTAAAGTAACTACGGTAATTATCAAGGTCTTTATCTCCTCTTCCTGACAGATTTATTACCACAACATCCTTAGGTTTAAACTTGCGCTGATCTAACACAGCTAATGCATGTGAACTTTCAATAGCAGGGATAATACCTTCTACTTTACACAATGCTAACCCTGCATTCATAGCTTCATCATCTTTAATCGCAAAGAACTCAGCTCTACCTAACTCTTTCATATGCGCATATAAAGGTCCAAAACCTGGATAGTCTAATCCTGCTGATACAGAATAAGCTTCTAAAGGCTCACCTTGTTCATCTTGCATAAATAAAGTCTTACTACCGTGTAATACTCCTTCTTTACCTACAAATGATGTAGCAGCTGTCTTAGGACTATCAGCTCCTTCTCCTCCACCTTCTGCTACAATAAGTTTAACTTGTTCATCTTCTAAGAAATGATAGAATGCTCCTACTGCATTACTTCCTCCACCTACACAAGCTACTACATAGTCAGGTTCTTCACGTCCTTCTTTTGCCAATAACTGTTTTCTGATTTCTTTAGAAATAATAGATTGAAATCTACTTACCATATCAGGATAAGGGTGTGGACCTACTGCCGAACCTATTAGATAAAATGTATCATCTGGATTTTCTATCCAATATAGTAAAGCTTCATCTACAGCCTCTTTCAGAGTCTTAGCTCCAGATTCAGCAGGTCTCACCTCAGCTCCTAACATTTTCATACGAGCCACATTTGGCGCTTGTCTTTCGATGTCTAAAGCCCCCATATATACGATACACTCCATTCCCATAAGTGCACACACAGTAGCAGTAGCTACACCATGTTGTCCTGCCCCTGTCTCAGCTACTATTTTATTCTTTCCTAATCGCTTAGCTAATAATATCTGTCCAATAGTATTATTAATCTTATGCGCTCCAGTATGACATAGATCCTCTCTTTTTAAATATACTTTAGTATTATACTTCTCAGACAATCCTTTAGCAAAGTATAAAGGAGTTGGACGCCCCACGTAATCTTCTAATAACTGAGCCATCTCTTTCTGAAAGTCCTCTTGTTCTATAATAGAGATATACTCCCTTTGTAACTGCCCAATAATTGGAGCTAATGCTTCAGGAATAAATGCTCCACCATAATTCCCGTAATAACCGTCTTGATTTACTTGATATTTCATTGTATAATTTGTTTTAATTTTTACTTTCGATTAGGCACAAAAAAAAGAGGCTTGTCGTATGACAAGCCTCTTCTAGGTATTATATATTATTTCTCTTAATTCATATATACATAGCAAGGACTGCTCACGACATTCGACGTAAGTTTAGTCCACCACCAAGTATTTGTAAGAATTAAATTCATTTCGTTTTTCTACTTATTGAATTGCAAATGTAGAAACTTATTTTCAATAAACAATAAAAAAAGGATATCATTTTAAAAACGATATCCTTTAAGCTTTTCTTTCTTAAAGAGTTATAGTACTACTACTGCATCTTTTTCTGCTGTAATATCAGATACATCGTATCCGCTAAAACTTTTTAAATATGTACGAATCGAAGTTCCATATCCATCTTGGAATCCGTTTGCACCATTACTGTTTAAGAATTTCTTTACTGATCCTGCTCCACCTAAGTGAGCTGCAGCTAAAATTCCTGATTCAGTAATTTGGATACCTCCGATACGTTTACCATCAAATTTTTCAATCTCTTTTCTCAAGATCCATTTATTCTTTGCAACTAAAGCATCGAAAGCTTTCTCTTGCATTAAAGGATCATGTAAGAAACTACTCGTGTCTGTTACACCTATTGAACGTAGTGCTACTTTACCAAACTGGTATTTGCCCATATAACCGTATGAGTTAACTATTCTGTATAATCCATACGATTCGCGAACTGCCAATGCCTGTTTAAAACCGACATAAGTCTTTCCGATAAATGGTATTGCTAATAACTCTCCTGACTCTTCCATAGCGATATCGCTGTTTGGAAACTCATAAGATAAGGGTCCTTCAGGGACTATTTTATACTCCTCTAAAAGCATAGTTTCATACTGTTTAAAACCTGAAACTACCCCTCCTGTTAATAGGACAACACCAATAAAAAAAGAACATTTTTTTCTCATTAAAACTAATTTCTCAAGCCCTGTCACCACTTGAAATTTCTGTTGACAAAGATACTTCATTTTTCAAAAACTCCTATTTTTTTAATGTCACTTTTCAAACTTTAACAGCAAAAACACATGCAACTATTTAAAAGTCAGTTTATTAAAAATATTCAGATTAACAAAAATAAACTTGCTTAAAACATAAAAAAATCATAAATTAAAGGAGCCCACATCAGTAAATATCGCTTATGAACGAAAAAAGAGGTGTAATATTGCCTAATATTACACCTCTTTTCATTTCTGTTAAAATGGCATTTTTTATTCCTCCATTTTGGAAGAAAGTTCAAACCATTTCTCCTCTTTTTCTTCTAATTCTTGAAGTATTTTTTGAAGCTCATTTGCTTTTGTTTCTATCTTGTCATCTCCGACTTTTCCTTCAGAAAACAATGCTTCTATCTCTATTTTTTTTTGTTCAAGATTTGCGATTTCTCTTTCTACTTTTTGAAACTCTTTTTGCTCTTGAAATGTTAAACCTTTTTTCACTTGGTTCTCTTTCCAATTCACCTTTTCTTTAGGAGCATCATCCTTCACAGGTTCGATACTATCTTCATATGTTCTAAAGTCAGAATAGTTCCCTGGGAAATCCTCTATTTCTCCCTCTCCTCTAAAGACGAATAAGTGATCTACGATTTTATCCATAAAGTATCTATCGTGAGATACTACTACTAAACAACCAGGATAATCTAATAAGAAACTCTCTAATACATTAAGAGTAACAATATCTAAATCATTCGTAGGCTCATCCAGAATCAAGAAATTAGGGTTCTGTATAAGTACAGTACATAAATAAAGACGTTTAAGCTCTCCTCCACTTAGTTTCTCTACATAATCATGTTGTTTCTTTCTATCGAATAAGAAGCGCTCTAAAAGCTGCCCTGCAGATATAGATCTACCTTTAGCTAACGGAATGTATTCACCGAACTCCTTAATAACATCAATTACCTTCTGTTCTGGTTTAATATGAATACCTCCCTGAGTATAATATCCTATTTTAATAGTCTCTCCTACTACTACTTTTCCTGCATCAGGTTGTAGTCCTTGAGTTAGTATGTTTAGGAATGTAGACTTACCACTACCATTCTTACCGATAATACCGATACGTTCCCCCTTATTAAAATTATAGCTAAAGTCATTTAAGATCGTTTTATCTTTAAACTTCTTATGTAGCTTGTGAAGTTCTACTATCTTACTTCCCATGCGCTCCATATTAATCTCTAACTCTACTTGATGCTCACGTCTTCTACTATGCGCTTTCTCTTTAATAACATAGAAATCATCGATACGCGACTTAGACTTAGTCGTACGGGCTTTAGGTTGTCTTCTCATCCATGACAACTCCTTAACAAATAAGTTCTGAGCCTTATCTATACTAGCATTCTCTATTGCTATACGCTCTTCTTTCTTTTCTAAGTAGTAAGAATAGTTTCCTTTATACTGATAAATCTTACCATTATCTAGTTCTATAATCTCATTACACACACGTTCTAAGAAGAAACGGTCGTGCGTTACCATAAATAACGTAATATTCTCTTTAGCAAAGTAATTCTCTAACCATTCGATCATTTCTAGATCTAAGTGGTTAGTAGGCTCATCTAAAATCAATAAATCAGGTCTATTAATCAAGATAATAGCTAGCGCTAACCTTTTTTTCTGTCCTCCTGATAAAGTCTTTACTTTCAGCTTTAAGTCTTCTAATTTCAGTTTAAACAAAATCTGTTTATACTGCGTCTCAAAATCCCAAGCATTATGAGCATCCATTTTTTCAAATGCTTTTTGATATGCCTCTACATCTTCTGGATTCTCTAAAGCCTTTTCGTATTCTTCTATAATTTTTAGTGTGTCATTATCAGAAGCGAAGATACTCTCCTCTACAGTCAACTCATCTTGCAACGCTGGCTCTTGAGATAAGAAAGCCATACGAATCCCCTTGCGCATTACTACTTGCCCACTATCTGGGAAGTCCTCACCTGTTAAGATACGAAGTATAGTAGTCTTACCTGTTCCGTTCTTTGCTACGAAGGCAATCTTCTGATCTTTATTAATCCCAAATGACAAGTCCTCGAACAAGGTTCTTGCTCCAAAGGACTTTGATATATTTTCAACCGATAAATAGTTCACAATCTCTAATTTTTTACAAAAATAGCCTTTTATTCTTGATAAGAAAAAAGGCTATTAATTACACTTTATTTTATTGTACTCCTTGTACTCTAATGACGATATATTCTGACACTGTCCCTATGCGATATCTACCACCCCATATACCTACACCTGAACTAACATAGATATGAGTATTCTCTTTCTTTAAATATCCATGCGAATTCTCAAATAGTCTATCCGTAATCCACGATATAGGCCACATCTGACCTCTATGCGTATGCCCAGAACACTGTAAGTCTATCTTATTATTCACAGCCTGTTCTAAAGCATAAGGTTGGTGATCTAATAAAATACTAACCTTATTATCATCCAAAGGCATCATCAACTCTGATAACTCTTTTCGGTGTCTATTAGTCTTATCATCTCTACCGATAATATTAATATTCAGCTCATCTATAGACATTACCTCATCTCTCAACACCTTAATGCCTGACTCTTTTAAGAACTTCATACTTCCTTCTGTCCCAGCTAAATACTCGTGATTACCTAAGCATGCATAGGTACCATATTTACTATTAAACTGTTTTAGTACCTCATCTAATTTATAATATTGTAATGGTATAAGGCTTACATCTATCACATCACCTGCTATTAATACAGCATCTGCCTGTTCATCATTAACACACTTGACCCATCTATTCAATTCTTTATGCTCTATAGCATACCCCAAATGCATATCGGTAAGTAAAACAAAACGAAGCTCTTTTGGCAATTTCTTATCCACCTTAATTACGATCTCTCTTCTCTTCTTCTTTAAATAGGTAAAATGACCTATAAACGCGATAGCTAAAGTGATCAGTATTAACAGAGACCCTCTAGCAGAAGAATGGTGATTATAGATAAATAAGTCCGACTTTACAGTCAATGTATTAATCAACCATCCTATATCAAATAATAAGCATAACATAAAAGCATATATACTCAGCATTAACCATCCTGTACCAATCTTATATAAATACGAGGCAATATATACTGGCAATCGCTTACCTACACCATAAAATATAATCACACTTAAAGACATTAACGTCATCATCCCTCCGAAAAACACCTTCACACTATAATCACTGTCTCTGACTAAAGCACTATAGTTATAAAACACATAGGCATTAGCTAACATATACAGAATAAAGATTCCTAAAAATAGATATCTCTTCATTTACTTAAACACATTTCTTAATATTAATCGCACTGTTGTCCCTTTAGTATGATGATCTATTATTAAATCTTCATCTAAATATTGCTGTAACAGAGACATTCTTTCTTTCACTATTGAGAGCCCTTTTGACTCATGTTTTTTCTCTCTAATAGACATTTCACCAATTCCATTATCGGTTATTTCGATCACTAGACTATTATCTGACAGTCGTTCTGTAGCAATGACTAATAATGGGTGCTCTATAGAACTAGGAAAAGCATGTACTAAAGCATTCTCTACGAAAGGTTGTAGAAGTAATGGAGGTATATTAACAGCTGCCAAATCTACATTACCCTTCTCTATTTTAAAAGTCACACGTCCATCTAGACGCATATTTTCTATATCTACATAAATCTTAAGATACTCACATTCTTCTTTTAACGTGATGCGTTCTTTAGTAGACATCTCTAGCGTAGTTCTAATAAGTTTAGCGAAACGCTCTAGATAGAATAAAGCATCATCTACTTCCTCCTTAATAATATAATATTGTATAGAACTAAGTACATTAAAGATAAAGTGAGAGTTCATCTGACTACGTACAAACTGTAACTGCACTTCAGCCAAGCGCTTCTCATATTCTAACTTCTTATTCTCCATACGCTGCAACTTTCTAAGTTGTCTAACACGTATAACATAGATAATATAAAAGCTAGCAGCTAATAACCCTATACATAATACGATAAACCATGTCTTGGCATAAAATGGTTTCTCTATCTCTAAGAACAGCAGTGGATATATTAATTCATTACCACTGTCATAATCCATAATCTTAATATCTATTGGATATACACCTGGCTCTAAGTAGTGAAGTTCCAGTTTATTCTCCTTCACATTCATCCACGTCTCACCGAGCTTAAGGCGATATTGAAAGTTTAGTTTATCTGGAAATTTGGTACCTAATACCTCAAAGCCAATTTGTAAGTTATTCTCCTTGCTCTTTAAGTGTAGTTCTCTAATATTGTGATATATCTCTCCTTTTTTATCTAACTCCTGTCCATTAACCTCTATTTGAGAGATATTGACCTGGTATTGTACTACTCTTTGTTTAAAATAAGTAATATCTAAAATATGAAGTCCCTCTGAAGTACCGATATACATCAAATTATCCTTTACAGTACTAGACAAGATCTCTCCTCTACCGAACCCCTGCTCTTTATTAAAATAAAACTTATTATTCTTATCTATAACAGTAAGTCCTTTGCTCGTACCGATAAACAATTTGCCATCTACATACTTCAGTAGTGTAATATTAGTACCTTCAATATCTTTATTAGAGATAAAGTCTTTCACTGTATACTTACCACTTTTAACCTCTAACAAATAGATATCATTAAAGTCAGTGGATACATATAATGTATTCTTATCACCATTAGTAATCTTCTTTATCCTATGCTCTGCAAAAAGATTCTTAGCAGCAAGAGAAGTAAACTCTTTGTTGTCTAATACATATAGACCATCCAAAGCTCCAGCGAAATACATCTTATCATCAACGTAAGTAATATCTACAACATCCCTGGGAATATCTTCACTATCTACTCTAAAATAGTAGCGATAATCCATATTAGCCAAATCGTTATAAATACGTACTCCTCCATAAGGATTAGTCTCTATAAAGCGATTTTTATAAAACCCAAATCGATAAGTATGTATAGAATGATATGACAATAAATAACCATTATAGGCTATCTGAAACACTCCAACATTACTACTCACCCACATTGAATTCCCATAAGGAACAGCAGAATAAAACACAATTCTATTCGCAGGTGTCGTATAATCTATTTCATAGAAGTGGTTAGCTTTAGTCGTATAATCAGCATATTTTTTATACTGTTGCTCCTGAAAGTATTTAAACCTTTGAAGAGGCATCGTTAATAGCTCTTTATCTTTATCCTGAATAGACAACCCTTTACTGCTAAATACGAATATTCTATCATTTAGCCCCTTAACCACAGAAACACTCCCATACGAAGAATCAAAACTCAAAGGAGAAAATAAGTCTACCTGAAACACTCCTTCTGACTTAGTTCCTAAATATAAAAAGTCATTTCTCTCATCGTAACTAATCGAATAGTAATCTGTCTTTTTAGTTCCTAAATACTCTGTGATATTGTTTAACGAAACTCCATCCCATCTATAGATATGCCCATTATTCTCATCTACACTACCACTTACTACATACAGTTGATTATTAGCCCTCTTAATATCCTTAACTGCAGGTATATTATAATGCTTTACAACTTTATTTGTAGCAATATCCTTTATAATCAATCCGTCTTGACAGCCATAAAATACTAAGCCATCTAAATTAATAGCCGCAAATACACGTCCTACCTTTTCTATAAACTCTAGTTTATCCCCTACTATCTTAAAGATACCATCATTAATAGTAGCTACATACACCTCTCCTTTATACTCAAAGAAATCACTAACTTCAAAAGGGTTATTTTTACTTGACTTAAACGTAGGGTTCTTGACAGATAAATCTTTTTTAGAGATAATAGACACCCCATCTGAAGTCGCTACATAGATAGCTCCCTCATGATCGAATAGTCTTCGTATTCTATTAGAGATTAAACCTTGCTGTGTACTGATAACACGCACCTCTCCCTTCGCTCTATACAAAATCCCCTGACCATAACTACCTACCCAGATTGTCTTTTGATCATCCTCGATAATATCAGTGATATTGGTATATCTATATCTAGCAGCATCTTCATTAGGTTTTACTACACCTTGTATTTTTTGAGCTAACCCAGAGCGAGACCCTATCCATAACACCCCTTTAGAGTCTACACATAATGCGCGCACATCATTAGCCATTAGCCCGTTCTCTATAGTATATTGTTTAGTGACAACTCCTTGTCCAAATACTACAGAAACACACAGCCATAAAAATACAGTTAGTAAATACCTCATAGATTAAGATTATTGAGGTCTTTCATCACAGACGCAGCAACTGTTATAACATTATCAGTTTCTTCATTGTTCACCGTGATGATCTCTTTAAAATGGATTATATTCGTCTCCTTATCGATATAATCAATATAATCTACGTTGACTAAATAAGAGCGATTAACACGTATAAAGTTCTTGTGCTTAATCTTATCTTCTACATTCTTAAGCGTCTTAGATATTAAGTATTTTTGATCTTTTAAGTAGATCTCACAGTAGTTATCAGCAGCCTTACAGTACACAATATCATCTACGCGCACCATATATCTCTTCTGATTATTCTTAATTACTTTATAGAAGTATTGATACCCTTCTAATTCCTTATACTTGTCAAATACATTTTGTACATCCTGTATCCCTATCGGTTTAAGCAGATACTTCAAACAGTCATATTTATTAATAGCTTCTATAGCATACTGATCATACGCAGTAGTAAATACTACCTCAAAGGTATTCTTATCCACATAATTAAACAGCTCAAAACCATCCTCTTCTGGCATGTGTATATCTAAAAACACAATGTCTGGAAGAAATGCTTGTACCTGCTTAACAGCCTCTTGTACAGAAGCCGCAGTATGAACGATAATACGATCTTGATAATTAACTTTTTTCTCAATAATAGTTTTTAATACTTCAGCCACTTTTGGCTCATCATCTACTACTAAGACTACTAATTCATTTAACATGTTAATAAGGTATTTAAATCTACAGTATGGTGGTTAACGCAAAAATAAACAATACATCCCTATTTTTAACACTTCACTGATATAAATAGACAATATTATTCTCCTTGTAATTCCTGTGCTTTTTTTAAGTATAATCAATGTTTAATGAGCATATATGTAATCACATTTATTACCTTAAATTATACTTTGAGTGACACAGATAATAATCCGTCTCTACTTTATACTCCACCTCTTCATTATTACTCCTGCTCTGCGAAGTCTCCTAACTTCGTAGCAATTAAACAATCACACACAGTGTAACCACAATAGTACGGGCGAATTACTATTCGCCCCCACAATACATAGAAACAGTCTATACACATTATACTTTGAGTGACACAGATAATAATCCGTCTCTACATTATACTCCACCTCTTCATTATTACTCCTGCTCTGCGAAGTCTCCTGACTTCGTAGCAATTAAACAATCACACACAGTGTAACCACAATAGTACGGGCGAATTACTATTCGCCCCCACAATACATAGAAACAGTTTAAACACATTATACTTTGGGTGACACGGATAATAATCCGTCTCTACATTATACTCCACCTCTTCATCACTACTTCTCAAAAAACTGATATCACTTTTTTGTTTTTCGCCTACTATATAGACTTTTAGGACATAAATAAGTCACATTTTTAAGTATTTTTTTCTTTTTGAGACTAAAACTGAGGTAATTCACCTAAAAATAAAAAAACTTACAGTAACTTTTTTTATTCACAAAAAAGTCAAACAATTAATATACAACAACTTAAATAAAAAATATATAAATACCTTTTATTAAGTATCCCCTATAAGGCCAGTAAATACAAGCCCTCAATCATACTCCTTGGACAATTCATGGACAATAACAAGAGAATAGTGGGCAAAAGAGGCCATTTGTCCAAGAATGCTCCAACTATTCTCTACTTATTCTCCAATCCTCTAGGTTTAGAACGCTCTTCACATGACAATTGGTTTCTTATAAAATTTAATCCTTTCCATTCCCTTTATGTCTCAAGTAATAATTAAAGTGTATCAAAACATTCTATCTCTATACCAAACAAAAACAGCCAGCTAATACCTGGTTGTATTAGCTGGCTGTTTTGTTTCCTGATTAATAGGATATCTTAGTATAGATATTTGTTACTCTTTATATACTCTCTTTAAGAATAGATTATTCATAGGGTTAATTCCTAATCCTTTTACATTTTGATGAGAGAACCTCGCTGCTCTATCATAGAACAAGATTATTGCAGGCACTTCACTTGCTATAAGCTGATCCATCTGCTGGTATAACTCATTTCGTTTCTCTACTGATACTTCTTTAAAAGCCTGTTCATATAAACGATCAAACTGTTTGTTCTCAAATCGGGTATAATTAGGCCCATTAGGAGCTTTATTTTTTGAGTAGAATAAAGACAAGTAATTCTCTGCATCAGGATAATCGGCTATCCAACTTCCTCTAAAGAATGCTACTTTACCAGAAGCCATACCTTGACGTAGTGAAGCGGGTGGTGTCACATCTACGATTACCTCTATCCCTATCTTCTTCCACTCACGCTGTAAATACTCTGCTATATCTAAGTAGTTAGCATTAGTTGATAAGACTACTTCTACCTTATTTGTTTTCTTCTCTGTCTTATACTCATCTATAAAAGCCTTTGCTTTTATAGGATCATATAACTTATCTGTACTAAAGTGACCGCCTAGACCTGTCGGTATAATACCGCCTACATTACCATCACCTAAACCGCTGCGTAGATATAACAACATCTTATTGCGATCAAACCCCATATTTAAAGCTCTTCTGACACGGACATCTTGAACTGCTCCAGGAGATTGTAGGTTAAATCCTAAGTATTCTGTATTCAGATAAGGACCTGTCTCCATCTGTAACTTATCGCTATACTTCGGGTTTAGCTGTCCATTCTCTGTGATGATATCATCCTTATAAGATGGATCTAATCCAGAAACAAAATCTAAGTTACCTTGTAAAAACTGTAAGAAACCACTCTGCTTATCTGGTAAGAAGGTAATAGATACTGCCTCTAAGTAAGGTAAGGCTTTTCCGTTTTCATCTTTCTCAAAGTAAGAAGGATTTTTGCGAAGAACTAACTTTACGTTCTCTTCCCAAAACTTGAAGTAGAATGGCCCTGTACCGATAGGGTGCGAACGAAAGTCTATAGTCTTATCTTCTACTATTTCTCTAGGTACTACTGAGGCATACCTCATCGATAATAATCCTAAAAATGCTGGGAAAGCTTCTTTTAACTCAATGCGAAATACACTGTCATTAACAGCTTTAAATTGTTTTACTTTCTGAAATATCCACGCACCAGGAGAGACTACATCTGTGTCTAATATCCTATTAAAGCTGTACTCAAAATCACTCGCTACCACAGCTCTGGTACTGTCAGCTCCAAAGTTAGTATGCTTGTGAAAATAGACATTAGGTCTAAGTGTAAAGTCGTATTGTAATCCATCTTGACTGATGGTCCATTGCTTAGCGATATCAGGTTGTATATGTAAGCTGTCATCTAGCTGTACTAACCCGTTAAAAAGTTGATTACACGGCCAGATAATAGCCATATTTCTTGCGAAAGCTGGGTCTAATGTTTGAATATTAGCATTCTCGTTATATCTAAAAACTAAATCTTTATCTTGATTAGCTGTTTTTTTCTGACAAGAAAACGTCAGTGCACAGACACAAAATATTGAAACGTAATGAATTATTGATTTCATCAAACCGATTTTTGTACGTAAATTTGCAAACCTTTTCAATATTGAAAAAGTAAATATAATTCAAAGTTACTACTTAGTAAGTAATCATTATGGAAAATAGAAAAAAAGTAGCTTTTTATACATTAGGATGTAAGCTTAACTTCTCAGAAACTTCCACTATCGCTAGAAATTTTGCTGAAGAAGGATTCGATAGAGTGGATTTCGAAGAGGTAGCTGATATCTATGTTATCAATACGTGTTCTGTAACTGAAAATGCAGACAAACAGTTTAAACAAATAGTAAAAAAGGCTCAAAAGAAAAACGATAAAGCTTTCGTAGCAGCAGTAGGTTGTTATGCTCAATTAAAACCAGAAGAACTAGCGTCTGTAGATGGTGTAGATTTAGTATTAGGTGCTACTGAGAAGTTTAAAATAACAGATTATATCAATGACTTGTCTAAGAATGATATGGGACAAGTGCACTCGTGTGAGATATCAGAAGCAGATTTTTATGTAGGTAGTTACTCTATAGGTGACCGTACTCGTGCATTCTTAAAAGTACAAGACGGATGTGACTATAAGTGTACATACTGTACTATTCCATTAGCTCGTGGTATTTCTCGTAGTGATACAATGGATAATGTATTAAAGAATGCAGCTGAAATCTCTGCTCAAGATATTAAAGAGATTGTACTAACTGGGGTTAACATTGGTGACTACGGTAAAGGAGAGTTTGGGAATAAAAAACACGAACACACTTTCTTAGAATTAGTACAAGAGTTAGATAAAGTAGAGGGAATAGAGAGACTTCGTATCTCGTCTATAGAGCCTAACTTATTAAAGAATGAAACTATTGATTTCGTTTCTAAGAGTAGAACTTTCGTTCCTCACTTCCACATTCCACTACAGTCTGGATGTAACGACATTCTGAAAAAAATGAAACGTCGTTACCTACGCGAACTATATGTAGAACGTGTAGAGAAGATTAGAGAGGTAATGCCTGACTGCTGTATAGGTGTAGACGTGATCGTAGGATTCCCTGGTGAGTCTGATGAGAAGTTCTTAGATACTTATAATTTCTTAAACGAGTTAGACATTTCTTACTTACACGTATTTACATACTCTGAGCGTGATAATACTGAAGCTGTAGATATGGATGAAGTAGTACCTATGAATGTGCGTAATAAGAGAAGTAAAATGCTAAGAGGGCTTTCTGTAAAGAAACGTCGTGCATTCTACGAATCACAATTAGGTAAAGAAAAGACTGTTCTATTCGAAAGTGAGAATAAAGAGGGATATATCCACGGATTTACTGAGAACTACGTTAAAGTAAAAACTCCTTGGGATCCAGCGTTAGTAAACACTTTACACCCAGTGAAATTAACTAAAATAGATGAAGACGGTATCGTAAGATTAGAATTTATATAATCGCGATAACGCTATAATACAAAAAAGCCTGTTTCGGAATATTCCAAAACAGGCTTTTTTATAATAGGTCGTATTAACTTAGTAAATCTTATAGGTACTATTGTTTATTACATGCATATTCTCTTATATGCTATTTACCTCTATATGTTATACTCTAGTCGATAACGGTTAGATTATCGTGATACGGTGTTGTCTTTACGGCAATCTTAAACCATTAGATGCGGATACCAGGAGGTAGCATCTCTTTATAAACAGGGTTCTTTCTAAAGAAAGAAACAATCTTTGGGTGTGTAGGTACTACTCTCAGTCTTTTCTCTCTCAACATCTCCAATATCCCTTTTAAGAAATCAGATGCCTGAGTAGGTAATACTTCTTCTAACCCTGTTAGTTTTGTAAGAAAAATTTTTCTTTCTTGTAGTGAATACTCTACACTAAGTAACCCTGATTCAGTCTCATACTCGAACTGACGCAGTAACTCATTGTCTTTAATTTCCATTATATCTCCAAGTTTTATGATTACAAAACAAATTATAGTAAATACTCCTTTCTATTAAAATTCTCTCTTAAGAAAAGCTCACATACAGCGGTAGTCGAATAAAATGATCAGATAGTAAAACACAAACTGCTACAACAGCTTATATGACCTATATGTAATGTCATTTACACTGTTATATGCCCTGCTTTAAAATCTCTCTTAGTTGATTAGGCTCTCGTCGAATACGAGTAAGAAATAAATTATTTAGTATTTCTTTTTTAGATTTACTATAATCTCTATATTTAGCAAAGTTCGGCATTTTTTTCCACATAACCTTACAAAACTGTTTTAAAATATTTATAATGAGCAAAATACCTCTTTATTTCTTCCCTGGTATGTCCTCTACTAGCTTGATATTTGAACACATTTTTTTTGATGAGTCCAAGTATGAGTTAGTCTTTTTAGAATGGTTACCTGTAGAAAAAAAGGAGAACTTAGACCAATATACACAGAGATACCTCCCGTTAATCAAACACGAAAATCCAGTGTTGATAGGAGTGTCTTTTGGCGGTATTCTAGCGCAAGAAATAAGTAAATTAATTTCTGTAAAAAAGACAATTATTATTTCGAGTGTACGTTCTAATAAAGAGTTCCCAAAACTATTCCACTTTGCCCGCAAAACTGGTTTGTATAAATGTCTTCCTACATCGATGGTCAATACCATTTTTGGATGGATAAAAAAGACTGCTTCTGCCAAGCGAAAAAAGAGATTAGAACTATACGATAGATACTTACCCCTTAGAGATAAAAAATATCTAGATTGGGCTATCAGAGAAGTACTAAAGTGGAAACAAGATTACGCTCTGGACAATGTGGTACATATACATGGTACTAGGGATGAGATATTTCCATTTAAAAATATCAAATCTGCTATAACAATAGAAGGAGGAACACACGCTATGATCATCACCAAATACAAATGGTTTAACAACAATTTAGAAACGCTTATTTAAAAAACGACAATGAAAAAGACTCTTAGATCCGTAATAGCTTTAACTGCTATACTAGCTGTGGCATCGACATTTATCTTTGCTACTTCGGCGACTAACTCTATAGGAGATAGCGATGCTTCTGCATTACACTCACATCCTCTTCCGAAATCAGCTAACTTCGCTGGTGAAGAAGTTCCATTACACAAAATAGATGTAAAAGAGCGATATGACAGAGAACTTATTATCAATACTAACCTACACAGTAGTACAATAACATCTATCAAAAGAGCACATCGATTTTTCCCAATTATCGAGCCTATCTTAAAGAAAAATGGTATTCCTGATGATTTTAAATACCTATGCGTAATAGAAAGTGGATTAGCTAATGCTGTATCATCTGCAGGAGCTAGTGGATTCTGGCAATTCATGAAAGGAACAGGTAAAGAGTTCAACCTATATCAGGATGAATATGTAGATGAGAGATATGACCTAGTGAAAGTAACAGAAGCTGCATGTAAGTACTTCAATAATGCTAAAAATAGATTTGGAAACTGGACTATGGCAGCTGCTTCTTATAACAGAGGAATGGCAGGTATGTCACGTGCTATGGATAGTCAGTATGTAAATGATTATTATGACTTATTCTTAAACCAAGAGACTTCTAGATATGTATTTAGAATTATAGCGTTAAAAGAGATTATGTCTAACCCTATAAAATATGGTTTTGATGTACCTGAGGCAGAGAAATATCCATTAGTTCCTACTAAGAAAGTAACTGTGGATTACGATATTGCAGATCTAGCATTATTCGCTAAAGAGCAAGGTATCAATTATAAATTATTAAAGCTTTATAATCCTTGGTTAGTAAACACTAGCTTAAAAGTAAATGGTAGAGTATATGATATCGAAATACCTACTCAAGGAATCTAATTAACTCTAGATAACACATTAGATCAATACTTATGAATTGATCTATTAAGTAATTTGAGTGAATACAAAAGAGGTAGTACTAGTAAGTGCTACCTCTTTTGTTTTTATGTCTATGCATTTCTATGTACATTTGCCTTAGAAGAAAACATTCTCAAGAAACATATACCTTATGGACAAACAACAATACATTACTTCTGCATTCGAAATCATAAGAGCTAAAAACTTAGCTACTCCTTTTAATCTTGACCCTGGAAGTAAAGTACCTGATTTAGAAAAGTATTTAAACAGTCTTAAATCAGCCTACTTAAATAGTATTGACCCAAGGATAGAAAAACTATTTCACGATAAAATAGAAGCTCTTAAGGCACTCTAAACTATATGTGTGCCTTAAAGAATGAAACGATAGCTTCTAACGTTGGTTCTTTTATCTCTTTATGAGGAGTGTGTCCGATATTAGCGAAGATTACTTTCTCTGCTATTCCCTGTGCGTTACTTATTGTTTTTTCTACTTGATCTAGACTGCCATATTCGTCTTGATCACCTTGTATAAATAATAGTGGTGACACGATACCTTTCATCTCCTCCTCTACTGTCCAATCTTTAAATTCTGGTGAAAGCCATGTATCAACCCAAGCTCTAACTACGTCATCTACTTTAGTACCGTGATACTTGACTAAACGCTCTCCTAGGTCTGTAGTCTCATAAGCTGTCTTAGCTGCCTGTACTCCATCTAAAGTAACTTGCTCTACGAATATATGACCAGCCTCTGCTACTAGCGCTAAAGTCTGCTCAGGATACATAGCTGCAAATAATAATGCTATGGATGCTCCATCACTATGCCCAAACAAGGCTACTTTATCCAATTCTAATTCTTCTAGAAACGCTTTTAAGAATACAGCTTCTTGCTTTAGATAATCTTGTCCTCTCTTAGTCGTATCCATCTTGTCAGACAGTCCATACCCAACTCTGTCATAAACCAAAACATCACACTGCAACTGTTCTGCTAATAATTCTGGCCAATCTCTCCAAAGGGTAACACATCCCAATGAATCGTGAAGTAATACTAAGGTATAGTTACTCTTTCCTTGATAAGAGAAAAGTTTATAAAAGACATTCTTTTGGTTGACTAAGGTACAATCTTGAATCGCTGTAATCATTTATGGTAAGTTTTATTGCCGTTAGCTTCAAAAGTAAAGAAGATAGTGGGAATGAGCAATAAAATAGTAGCAAATAAAGGATCAATCCTAAAAGTTGTGTGTGAATTAAAAAGAGTAGATCTTTGTTGATAATAAATAATAATGATGGACAACTATATTGAGTTTGTAAAGATGATCTTACCAGAGTTCTTGGTAGAACATTTTAATTTAATCAAAACAGTAAAACAAGGAGAGACTATGCATCTGTATTTTGAGGAACTAAATGTAGTTCCTTCCGAAGCAAAAGACCGTATCCTTATCGCTCATGGCTTCCATAATGAGATAACAATACAAGACTTTCCTTTACGAGGAAATAGTGTTTATTTACACGTAAAACGTCGTCGTTGGTTAGATAAAACAACTCGTGAATTAGTACAACGTGATTGGAATCTAGTAGCAAA
>NZ_FNYS01000037.1 GCF_900109075.1 Myroides marinus
AATGAGGTCAACAGATAAATGCATATCTTTAAAGTATTGAAAACAGGTAATTATATGGATATTTTTAAGGGACAAAATCTTATAGAGTTTAGCGATCGCTTTAAAACAGATGAAGATTGTAAGATTTACCTATCTCAAATGAAGTGGTCAGAAGGCTATATATGTAGAAGATGTGGTCATACCAAGAGTCAAATTCGAAAGAATTTATCTCGTACATGTAATATTTGTAGCCATACTGAAAGCCCTACTGCAGGGACTTTATTTCATAAACTTAAGTTTAGTTTACGTAAAGCGTTTTTCATTTGTTTTGAGATGTCAACGACAACTAAATCCTTATCAGCCTCACAAACTTCTGTGCGCTTTGGCATAACAGAAACTACAGCAAGAATGTTTATGCATAAAGCGAGAATTGCCATGGAATCAAGTAATAAAGACCTTATGCAGGGAGAAATCCATGTAGATGAGTTTACTATTGGAGGATATGAAGAAGGGAAAGTAGGTAGAAGTTATGATGTAAAAAAAAAGAAGATAGTATGCTGCGTAGAACTTGATGATCTAGGTCAAGTAAAGCGTTTTTATGCCAATAAAATAGACGATTATTCTTCTAAATCACTTGTTTCAATATTTAAAAACCATATCGATAAACAAGCTAAGGTAGTCACTGATCTTTGGAAAGGATATAGACCTATTGCTAAACAATACAATATCAAACAGATATTAAGTAATAAAGGGAAGAATTTTATTGCGTTACACAACATGATTCATCAAGTAAAATCATGGATTAGAACAACTTATTCATGGGTATCTCCTTCAAATATAAACAGATACTTAGATGAGTATTGTTTTAGAATTAATAGATCTCAATCTAAAAATACTATATTCAATAATCTTCTTAAGAGAATGATTAATCATAGTCCTATAACTATCAAAAGTTTAGTAGGTAACTAACTACTGACCTCATATTCTTTATTGTTATATGGGGAATTATCTATTACTTTTTAATATCATAAAAAAGCAAAAGAATAGCGTACTTATTAAAAGCTATAAGGTTGCTTTGCAATCCTAATTCATTTATATAATTTATTTACTTATCGCTTTTCAAGGCTCGATTAACTCCCGATGGCTCAGATTTACAATCCGTAACAACAAAAAAAAGATAAAATCGCACTCACATAGTGCATTTATTTGAAATAAATGCACTATGTGAGTGCATTTATACTTATATTTGTAATAAAATAAACAGTATGGAACGGTTATTTGAGTATTCAAACAAGTTAATCAATCAGACTAACACAGATTTCTTTCGCTACATATATAATCAAATCAATTGGGAAAATCGAATGATAGGTCTAATTGGTCCCCGTGGTGTAGGTAAGACTACTCTTGTCCTGCAATATATCAAACAGAATTTAAGTCCTACAGAAACACTTTACATTACCGCAGAGGACTTTTATTTTGTGGATAATAAAATCATTGAGTTAGTTGATACCTTTGTCAAGTTTGGAGGCAAGTATTTATTTATTGATGAAATTCATAAATACCCCGATTGGGCAAAAGACCTCAAACTGATTTATGATTACCATAAAAATTTAAAAGTTGTATTTACGGGCTCATCTGTACTTGATATTAAAAAGGGAGCTTCTGATTTAAGTCGTAGAGCTATTATCTATAATATGCAAGGTTTGTCTTTTCGAGAGTATCTGAAACTATTTCATAACATTTCTTCTAAAACATACACATTACAAGAAGTACTACAGCATAAGGTTAATATTCCAGAGATAGAAAGACCTTTATTATACTATGCTGATTACTTAAAGAAAGGTTATTATCCTTTTGCCTTAGAACAAGACTTTGATATTCGTTTGGCTCAGATAATTAATCAGACTTTAGAGAATGATATTCCAATGTATGCTAATATGAATGTGGCTACAGGTAGAAAATTAAAACAATTATTAGCTATCGTTTCTCAAAGTGCTCCTTTTAAACCTAATATGAGTAAAATAGCTGAAATGCTATCTGTAAGTAGAAATAATATTGCTGACTATTGTCTGTACATTGAAGAAGCTGGGCTAATCACTCAACTACGTGACAATACTGGGGGAATTAGAGGATTAGGCAAGGTAGATAAAATCTATCTAGACAATACCAATTTGATCTACAACCTAGCAAGTGATTCTTCAAATATTGGAAATATTCGTGAAACATTCTTCTTAAATCAGACACGAGTAAAACATAATGTTATATCTTCTGCTGACTCAGATTTCTTAATTGAGAATATAACCTTTGAAATAGGAGGCAAAAACAAAAGCCAAAAACAAATTAAAAATATTGAGAACAGTTATGTTGTAAAAGATGATATAGAAACTGGCTTTCTGAATGTTATTCCTTTATGGCAATTTGGATTATTGTATTAATTTTTTTTTTGTGCTTTTGTTGTTTACGGATGTGATCAGCACACAATCATATGGGCGTAACACCTTACACCTATACTACTGTGGATGTTATCTGTGTGACACGGTTGATAAATCGTCTCTACATTGACGTGCTGTGTGTACATAATACCAGTAAGGCAAAACCCGTAAACAGTCAACCGATTACCGTAACCCCTCTTCTCCCTTCTCCCCAAAAAAAAAGCCACTCTTTCAAGTGGCTATTTTGGGATAATCTGTCATTTTAGATCTAACAGCGGGATCGGTTGAAAAAAAAAATTGTTTGTTGTTTTGTTGCTCTATTGAGCGGTTGCTAAAATTGATATTTAAAAAGATTCTTGTACTTACCTCATTCTTAAGTAGTATTTTAGAAGAATCGAGGTGTATTAACCTTACTTGTTCGCTTAAATAATTCAAATCTCATAAATACCTCGTGGGATCCTGAGTTGTAATGGTGCAATTTGGTTGTTTCAAAATCATAACTATATCCGATAAATAAACTATTATTGATTTGGAATCCAGCCAGGGCGCTAACTGAGGCATCCCAGCGGTATGCAGCTCCTAGAGTGAATTTCTCATACAATAAGAAATTAGCAGTTAGATCCACTTGTAAAGGGGCTCCACTTACTGCTTTTACTAAAGCAGCGGGTTTAAATAATACATCGCGGCTTAGATCAAATACATAACCTCCCATTAGATAGAAGTGCATCTTTTGTCTCATCGTAGTGAGATCGTTATCGTTGTATCTATCGGTTGTCAAAAAGTTGGGAACAGATACTCCTACATAGGCTTTGTCAGAATACATATAAAGACCTGCTCCAATATTAGGGTTAAACTTATTTTTAATATTTACCTGTGTAGTGGGATCTGTAGGGTCGTATATATTTAGCTTAGTATAATCTACGCTTAATAAATTAGCGGTTGTTTTAAGACCAAAAGCTAATCTATAGTCCTCGTTTAAATCAATGGTATAGGCCAAGTCAACAGAGATATTATTCTCATCCATCGCTCCAATACGGTCATTAGTGAAGCTCACTCCCAGGGCTAACCCATTTTGTCCAAGTGGAGTAGTAACTGATATATTAGCAGTCTTAGGTGCTCCATCTAGCCCTACCCACTGTGCTCTGTAGATACCAAATATATTTAGGTTCTCGCGGCTACCTACATAGGCGGGATTAACCATATTGGTATTATACATATACTGGGTGTACTGCGGATCTTGCTGGGCATAAAGCATAGAAGTGGAGCCTATTAATAATAGGCTCACTCCTAATAATATAATTCTCTTTTTCAATTTCATGACTTTATTGATTTTCCAAATGTAAATAGCCTGTTTTCTTTTTCATTTGCGTTCCTCTATTATCGCTGTACTGATAGGTTACAACATAATAATAAGTACCCGTAGCAAGTCTATCAGACTTATTTAAAGTTGCGCGCCCGTTTGAATATCCTCTAAATACATTGCCTGCACTATCATAGTTTTTCGTATCGTATACTTTAACTCCCCAACGGTTATAAATCTCTACTGTATTATTGGGAAATCTGTTGATATTCTCAATAAAAAAATAGTCGTTCTTACCATCACCATTAGGCGATACAGCATTATAAATAACAATATCTTGCTCTGGTGGATCCTCTTGTGCCACAAGTCCTAGAGTAAAAACACTCATCCCTTTTACTTCAATAGGCGTGCTAACTTGTTTATTAACTAAATCAACTACCCCACCCAGATCTATCCATAGCTTCTGCTTATCATCCCAACTAACAATGTGAAGCTGTTTCTCTGGATTGACCAAAAGCTCTTTCGGGGTACTGCGCTCATCCCAAGACAAGGTGATTATAGCTGAATCTTCTTTGCCCTGAACCTGCTTTACAATCCAATACTCTTCTTTATTAATTTCTGTAATAGAAGGTTGTTTGTTCTGATGTGGATAAACAGCATCTGTTGGCTCAAAAAAGTACTCACTAGAATAAGCCGTAAGCACCTCTTCTAAGGCTGATATTACTGCTCTGCGATACAACCCTTTCTTGCCAATAGGAAAGATAAAAGAGGCATCTCCTACCTTGTCTACTGCTCCGTCAATATAGCTTAAATCACTAGTGTGAATATGTTTGCCTTTAGCGCCAAATAGTACTCCTGAGGTATTGTCTTGATTAACTCTAACAATTCCTTTGTTAAAATCAGCTGTTCCATCTATTGAGATATCATTCTTTAAGTCAAAAGCGTATGTTTTAGTACTATTATCAAACAATACATTAAAGTATTGTATGGGTTTAGAACCTAGTAATTCTTGTACTTCAATACCCTTAAAACTGGATAAACTCGAAGTGCTACCTGTGCTATAGGTAAACAATCCATCGTTATATAAGTCTTTATAAAATTGGAATTCTCCATTGTTAAAGACCGTTGCTAAATTGCTATTTTTAAAGTCAAAATACGTACTAATTAGTGTATTAGGCATGATGTACAATTGCCCATTATTAACAGTAATAGATTCACTAGATTGAGCATAAATAGACTTACTAGGTATTAAGGCTACTATCAATAGCCATAATAAATGCGTAATACTTCTTATCATAGTTCTATCTTTTAAAGTTAGTTACTCTCTAATCTAGTGCGTATTAAAGGGTTGACAATGGATCCGCAATTTTTGACGATAACTTTTAAATATTGCACGTTCCCATAACGACAGCCTTGGCGTTTAGTGGTGATCTTTAAGTAGAGATTATCTGTTTTACTATAACTTGAATAGGTCTTCTTTAATTCAAATACCTGCTTATCAGCATTGGAATTACTAGTGATCTCATGCAGTGATGAATTAGGTATATCCTTCCAGCCTATAATATCGTACTGATTAGTCACAGGGTTGATTACCGAGCTGTATTCTGCAGATGCAAAAGAAAGATCATAAGTAGTACAAACATCTAATTTCTCTATCTCTAAAGGAGCTGTGACACATAGGTTATTACTGTCTATCTCTAATGTAAATGTCGGCACTACAGAGACATCCCAAACATAGGTTTTCACTCCAAGTAGGTTAACAGAAACTACATTGTCCATTTTTATCTCTATGCGATCAAATGGCGCTCCTATAGCTGGTAGACTTACTACATATTTATCTTTGGCCTGATCGCTAATTAACTTTAATAAATCTAAGCGTATAATCTCAAATGCTTCTGAGTGTACTGGATCGCCTATAGGGTTATTTCCCATAAAACGCTGTATAGTAAAATTCTTTAACAGATTAAGATCCAATAAAATCCCTCCTTCCGCACTCATTACAATTTGAACTTTATCACCTGGACGTGCTATTTCTTTAAATTTGACTACTAACTTCTGGCGATTTAAAACGGCTGCCGAACTATTAAAAACAGCTGCTGTATTATAATTAGGTGTTCCGCTTAAACTAGTAGAACCCTCTACTGCATCTACAGCATAATATGGATTTAAAACTCCTGATAAACTCGTAGCTACACCTAAACCTGCATCTTCTACTCCGTAAAGAACATCTTTAGTGGTAGCGTTTAGCACAAGGTTGGGATTAACTCCTTTTATAACTGTATTAGTATCACAAACCAAAGAGGCATTTATAGCGATGCGCTCGTCTATATAAGCACCATATACTCTAGCTGATGTAGCTACCCCTAACAGACCTCCATTTAATACTCGTACGCCACCATAGGCTACGGCATTACCCCCGCTGTCCTTAGGTATAAAACTGTATTCAAAAGTATTGTCTCCTGCAAGTAAATTTACTAGTGCTAACTCTCCAATGGAGATAAGTGGACCTATGGTTGCTCCGTTTTTATCTAAAGCCTGAACCGTAGTCCCCCCTATGAGTTCTACTAAACTAAACTGTTGCCCTAATTTAATGGTAACAGGTGTACCTGCAGCAATAGGTGTATTCACTACATTGTCAAACATTAAATTAACCCAAGCTGTGCCTATTCCTAGTACATTTATAGGATTAGAGATTGTCGCATAAGTAGATAAATCCTGATCTGCTGCATTAGCTTCGTTAAGTACAGCACCTGTTAGGACATTTCCTTTACTTACCTGAGTTGCTACTCTTTGTTTATACTTATACTCACACTCTTGTTTATCGTATACATAAACAGTTATACGCTTTATAATATCACAAGTCACATTGGCATCCAGTGCAGCATTTTTGGCCTTTACATAATAGTTATACGTTCCTATTTGATTAAAGGATATGGCCTGTCCTGTAACGTCTTGATTTGTTCTCTCATCGAAGATTTGAACTCCCGAAGCTCCTGGCAAATTAGATTGATATAATGCACTGCTAAAAAGCACCGAAGCATCTGGCTGTCCATTATTATCTGCATCTAACTTTACACTTATAGAAGACTTACCTGTAATCTTATAATCCTGCTGATCTTGAACATTAAAACTCGCATATACATTAGGGCAATACTCTGAGGTATTTATCCCTTTTATATAATAGGTTCCCAAAGGTTGCCACTTATTGGCTTCTTTCTCTGCTGCAGTCTTAAAGGGAATTTCTTTCTGTTGTTGATTGACAATAACATATTCATGACTAGCATCATAACTAGGGATCATCTGAGTTAAATCAAACTTGCGCTCTCGTATACCTGCATTTATAAACTCTCTTGAGCATCTATTAACTATCTTAGGACTAGCATCAACAAAAGCAACATCATATAGCTGTAAATCTCCACTAGAGGCTAAAACTCCTACCGAAATAGGCTTCTTAACCCTAATGGAAACTTTGTCGTATTTTACAAAATTGCCATTGACGTCTTTATCTGGCGTTGCTAAAAAGCTAAAAGGGATATTACCTCCACCATTTATAATTCCTAAGACATCAGCCTTTAAAACACTTTGATTCACTTTAACTGTACTGACTACAGCATTATTACTATAAAAAAGAACTTCTACTCCCGAGGCTACATCAGCTTTTAAAAGCCCAGAAGGCATCTGCATCTTTAAGCGTACTACTTTCTTATTAGTCTCCTCTGGCAAATAGAAAAACTGTTCTATCTGATTATTCAATCCAACAGATAATAACTTAGAACTACCTATAGTGGTAAAACTCTGCAAATCACTATCAATAGCAAAATGCTCATTAGTAATAGGACGCGTAGTACTACCTAATAGTGTTAAAACCTCACCAGTAGCCTTGTAATTAGTAAGTATCTCTGGACAAGATGGCAAAGTAGAATAATAGAACGAATCATAAATATTCATATAATTACTACCTCCTAATCCTGAAGTCTGGTCTTGTATAACAATCTGATTAAAATTTGCCCCTGCAGTAACCCTAGCATAGTAGTTGCCTTTTGCATCCTTTACAAAACGTATTTTAGACTCATCAGTATCCTTATAATCACGTAATCCAACTTTATAAACAGGAGTTGTACCTTGATTAAAGGTAAAAGTTGTCTCGTGAAGTCCCCCAAGTAGTCCACCTAAAATATCTTTCAAAAGAGTACCTACATATCCACCTAATATATAATCTAAGGTTTCATTCTCTGAGCTACTTAACTTTATGTAATACACATGCTTAGTCCCATCTATCGCACTAGGATGCGTTAGCGTTAAAATATATGATTCTAATGTTGATGACTTTACCTGAGTAAAACTATCTTCGTTTGTATCATAAGCTTTTTGTCTCTCGGCTAATGGCATATAGTCCCCACCTCCTAATGGTTTAGGATTACTACCAGAACTCGTAGGTCTACTTTTAACCCCTGCAGAATTAACGGGTTGTCCAAGCAAGCTAGTCTGCATCAAGAAAAACAAAATCAATAAAAGGCTTTTGTATATTTTGTAATATTTCACCATGTTCTCTAGTTTTAAATATTAGACAACTACTTAATTACAAAAACAACATTGACAAAAGAGTAATCAGTCCCTGTTCCCTTAACTGTATAGCTTAATACACCATTCTGATCAATACTTAAATTCTCTAAAGCAGAGGTGTCATAATCTGTAATATAATACCACATATCTGTAGCTAATGGCAAATTAGGTATCTCAGCAGGAGCTGTAGTCTCAGGGGTACCTCCTGTACTTTTAATAAACTTAACACTAGGCAAACTTGAATTAATAGTTCCCCCATTTGCATCCATAACAAATGTCTTACCGGTAAACTGCGCTAGATACTCTGCATGTAGATTTCGCTTAAATGCTCCCACTGCTGATGTATTTATCACAATGGATGGCATATAAAAAAACCTTGACTTAACAAGTTTATCATCAGAGTTAATTACTCTTGTCCATTTACTCTTAGACGGAGTTACCGTATCCTCTAGCCAGTAATAATATCCTGGTACAAGCCCTGAAGAGACAAGATTAGTGGTATTGTATATCATCAACGAATTCGCATTAGCCACGTTAGTCTGTAATTGCTGTGTCACTGAACTCAGTGCTACTCTAGGAAGTAAAACGCCTTTATCAAGAGCTGTTACCTCTAATTGAGCAGAACCATTAGGTTTAGATGTTCCAATACCATTTTGTGCCTTTACTGTGAAAACACTAAAAACACCAAAAACAAAAATTAATAAATAGTGACTTTTCATACTCCTAGATTTTAAATAATTACAATTACCCCTAATAATCCTTCCCTACTATTAGGGGTATGACTCAATAGCACTTTATTTTTACTTAACAGAGTATTCTGCAATTACTTTAATAGAAAAATCCTGTGTAATCACTTCTGGTAAAAGAGCATACCAATTACCAACACCAATTTTAAAAGTAAGCGCATTTACATTGACTAGAACATCTGTTGTACTTGTATTGATAAGTTGATTCGTGGCAGCGTTTAACAGCTTTATACCGATGACATTTCCTACTGATTTACCAGCAGGTACACTTAGGGTAATAGCCGATACATCGGCAGTTCCTTTTGCCACTGTAGCGTTAAATACTCCTTTGTATATTTTGCCTCCATCGATCCAAGTATCACCTGTATTGACAATAGTTGTACTACTATAAGTATCTCCTAGCTGATTTTTAATATCTTGTTTTTGCTCAGCAGTAGCATTGGTAATCGCATTGACAACAACCTGAGAAATATCTACTATTTCTTTTAATTTAGTGGTCTCATTGATGGTATAAAAAGAGAACGCTGGTATAGCTAACTGCCCCGATGGGGTACCTGCTGCTATATCTGTACGGGTAAAATACACATTGCCTCCTGCACTTAAGATATTAGATATTGCATTTTTAACTTCTGTATTATTGTCAATAGACCATTTAATATCTGCTGTTAAATCAATATAGTTCTTAACCTGTGCATTTTCTGTTATGTATTCATACACAATTTTCTCAGCAGATTTACTATCAACTAGCACTGGAGTATAAGCAGCATTAGCTACACTTTTTCCTACTTGAGTCTGAGATTCACTCGCCTTTACAATGGTTTTAAACTTAGTGTTATCTACTGTATCCCATTGACTGGTAGTTTGATTCCACGTTTGGAAAACTACATCGCCAGTTGTTCCATCATAAATAATCTTAGTCATCCCGTCTTGCAGATTCTTAGTGACTTCCTGAATATACTTTTCTAGTGTAGTATAATTAACGCTATTTACAGTCACAGGACTATTTACAATTGTATTAAAATTATGAACTACTCCATTAGGTACATCAAGGTAATATACCCCACTAGGAAGGCTTGTTGGATTCCATCCATTTACGACTTGCTCAGTAGGCAACACCTGGTTATTTGCCACTAAATATGCCTCTGAAATATAATATTGCTTGCTCTTATCTGTGGTCTGTACAAAAGTGGTTTTTGACTCAGAAGCACCTATTAAATCACTTAATAAAATTGTTTTGTACTGTGTACCATCCCAATACTGAAATTCCCATACTGGAGCTGCAACAGATCCTGTGTTCTTATAAATCACATTGCCTTCTATCAGAGAGGCTATATGCTGAATGTACTGCTCAACAGTGGTAAATGTGTTAGAGCCTTCTGTAATATTAATAGGAGCTTTAATAATCTCTTTAATATTGTTTACCACCCCACCGATAACATCAACTTGGTATACTCCTGCTGGTAAAGTGGTCCAACCATCTATGACCTGCTGAGTAGGCTCTGTGTTATTATTAGCTATTAAATAAGTCTCTGATATGTAATACTGCTTAGTCTTATCTGTAGTTTTTACTAATAATGTCTTAGGTTCACTACCATTTAACAGACTTATAATATCACTGGTAATATTCTTTTTCACATAGCTAGAACTAGCAGTATCAAAGTAAAGGTACTCTACAACTGGATTAGCTCCTGGTGTGAAGATCATACCTCCTCCATAAGTGTCTCCGGTCTTAGTTAGATCTATTAAGTTATTGGCTGGAAAGGCTGTTCTTAATAAGGCTATTACTTTATCTAAACTAGTCTGAAAGTTACTGATATTGCCAATAGCTGTATCTAATTGAGCTTGATTAACAATACGCTCCCAGTGTGCTGCGACAGGATTAGATCCTGTAACTGCCGAAACCCAGTAATAAAAACCTGGTGTAATGGCTGTATTTCCAGTTCCTGATGTTGCTGTATTATAAATTAATAAGCTCTCAGCTTGAGTACCATCTATTGGGCTAAAACTAGTTAATGAGGTAAGTTCTATACGAGGTATCAAAACCCCTTTATCTGTCGCTTTTACTTCTAACTGAGATGACGATATAGGTGCAGAAGTTCCAACACCTACTTGGCTATAAGCACCAGTTAAACCACTAACTAATAATGCTACTGTAAGTAATCTTTTTTTCATAACTTAGGTTTTAAAGTTTATACAAATTGAAAACTAAAAAAATAAATAATAGTTAAAAAAACACCATTACTTTTATGTATTTCACAATAAATTTAATTTTGTAAAACACAAAAATCAATAACAAAACTCTTTTGAATTTCACAAAACACCTGGATTTGACGAATCCAAAAACTAAAAAGACTCCTCTTTTATATACTTTGTGAATGTTACTCCCTTCACTCGTTTAAAAACAGTAGAAAATTGACTATGGGAAGAGAAACCTGCTAATGATGAAATATAGGCTACCTTGCAAAATTTCAAATCTCCTTCACTTCTCAATAACTCTAATACATACTCTACTCTTAACCGATTGATATAAGTATTAAAGTTTTCATTGTTTCTCTCTTTTAAAATAGCGGATAAATAACTGCGGTTGGTTCCAAAACTGGTGGATAAAGTAGTGAGCGAAACTAATGGATCTTTATAACCGTGCTCTCTCTCAAACTTCTCTATATACTCAATAAGGCGTATCTTAGTCTCTATAGACATTAAATCGGTATCGCAGTCTGGATTAGTATCTATGGTAAGTAATGAGTCTAGGACAAAAGACAACTGATTAACACTTAAATAGTTTATTGTTCTTTTCTCAATCTTACGTATCAAAAAAGTAAATAATGCTAATGAGAATATAAGGAAGATTCCTGCTGCTATATAAAAATACAATCCTCTGGTAAATAACAAGCTGTTACTTAACTCGGCTGTACTCAAAGAGATTGTATTAATCAATGAATGATTATAGTTTATCCCTTTCTTAACCACAGACATATAGTCTTCTAATCTTAATAAATCTTTTACTTTACTAGCATAAATAAAATCAGATACAATAACTCTCGTGAATTCAAGTTATAAATGCAACAGTTGCTATTTTGTCTAATTTATCTGCAAAAACTTCATTAGGCGATTTAAAACCAAATCTCTTTCTTGGTCTATTGTTTAAAATATTTACAACTCTATCTATTTGTTGTTGTGTAATTAAATCGAAGTTACTCATTTTCGGGAAATATTGTCTGACTAAACCATTTAAATTTTCATTAGCGCCTCTTTCCCAACTGTGATAAGGTTTTGCAAAATAATAGGCAATCTGTAACGCATTAGCTATATTTTGATGGTTTGCAAACTCTTTTCCATTATCAGAAGTGATTGTATGTAGAAGAGGTTTGTAATCCTTTAATAGCTCTATT